>NZ_BSFQ01000013.1 GCF_027922425.1 Pseudonocardia halophobica
ACGGCAGCGACGCGGAGACCTCGCCGGTGGCCGGGTTCGTCACGTCCGAGAACCGGCCGGACTTGCCATCGACCTTCTGGCCGTTGGCCCAGTGGTAGAGGGTGGTGATCGCGCCTGCTGGGCGCGTTGAAGGGTTCACATCGAAATGAGATCTCAAGATCTCATAGCTGGCAAGACCGATGTAGTGAGTCGTGTAGTCGCATTGAGCAGCAGTAACGTACTGGTAACACATGAGGGCAGTGGTGTCAGTCGTGGGCTCTTGACACGCCCATGAGGCCTGAGGGAGTTTTGCGATCTCAAGTGCTCCCGGCCTCTGGAGATCTCATGACAGACCCCACCGCGTCCCCAGCGTCCTGCGATCTGCTCGTCACGGCCGGGTGGGTGATCACGGTGGACGCCGAGCGGCGGATCGTCCGGGACGGTGCCGTCGCGGTGACCGACGGCGTCATCGTCGCCGTCGGCAAGGCCGCGGAGCTGGACCGGGCTTACCGGCCCACTCGGCGGATCGACCGACCGGAGGCCGTCGTGCTGCCCGGCATGGCCAACGGCCACCGGCACCTGCTGTGCTGCGCGAAGGGTGCGATGCCCGAGGGTGGCACCACGCTGGAGTCCCTGCGTCGCTTCATCTATCCGTCGTTCTCGTCGCTCGAGCCCGAGGACATGAACGTCTACGCGCGCCACGCCACGGCCGAGATGATCCGCAACGGCACCACGCTGTTCGAGGAGCCCGGCTGCAACCACATCGACGCGGTCCTTCCCGCCATCGCCGAGTCCGGGATACGCGCGCGCATAGGCCTGTGGACGTGGGACCAGCGGGGCTCCGGCGGGGACGCCGGCCTGCCGGACTGGCTGGCGCTCGACACCGCCGCCGCGATCAAGCGCCTCGAGCACGGCCTGGAGACCGTGCAGGCCTTCGGCAACGAGCGGATCCGCCCGGCCGTGTGCGTCGAGGGTGTGACCACGTGCTCCGACGAGCTGACCGTCGCCGCCGCTCGGCTGGCCGAGGAGTCGCAGACCCTCGCGGTGCAGCACAAGTCGACCAGCGAGCGTGAGGTGGCCCTCGAGCTGCAGGTCTTCGGCGAGCGCCCGATCCAGCACACCGCGAGCATCAAGGCGCTGAACCCGTACACCCTGCTCAACCACGTCACGAGCCTCGACCTGGAGGACGTGGCCGCCATCGCGGACACCGGCGCGACCGTCTCGTGGAACCCCAGTACGGCGCTGAAGCTGGCCAAGGGGACCACCCAGCACAGCAGGTGGCCGGAGCTGATCGCCGCGGGCGTCCCGATGGGACTGGGCACGGACGCGGAGAACTGCTCGAACCACCAGGACATCTGCCGCGCCATCTACCTCGCCGCGCTGCTGCCGCGAGACGCCCGAGAGGATCCCACGGCCGTCAGCGCCGAGACCGCGGTGGAGCTTGGCACCCTGGGCGGCGCCCGGGCCCTGCGGTTCGACGACGTCACCGGGTCCCTGGAGGTCGGCAAGCAGGCAGACCTCGTCGTGTTCGACACGAACGACTACGACTGGCGCCCCCTGCACAACCCCATCGCCAACCTCGCCTACGGGGTCACCGGCCACTCGGTCGACACGGTCCTCATCGGCGGACAGGTGGTGTTGGAGAACAAGAAGAGCACCGTGTTCGACGAGGACGCCCTGCGCGAGGAGGTCGAGGCCACCGACCGCAGGATCCTCAAAAAGATCGGCATCGACCCGGCGCCCGCCTGGCCGGTCGTTTGACCCTCACTCCGGAAGGTTCCCCACATGTACGGCGGCGTCGCGCTCCAGCCGGTCTACGCACCCGAGCAGTTCGTCTCGATGGTCCGGCGGGTCGAGGAGGTCGGACTCGCCGACCTCTGGCTCACCGACTCGTCCCTGCACTCCCGCTACTGCTACTCCTACCTCACCCTCGCGGCGACGAACTCGCAGCGCCTCCGACTAGGCACCGCGGTCACCAACCCGGTGACGCGGCACCCCGCCATGGCGGCCGTCGGGATCTCGACGATCGACGAGATCTCCGGCGGTCGCGCGGTCTACGGCATCGGCGCGGGTGATCGGCCGCTGGAGGCACTCGGCCTCAAGCCCGCGCGGCTCGCCCTGCTGGAGGACTCCATCACCGCCGCTCGCAGGCTGTGGACCGGCGAGCACGTCGACATGACCGCGCGCGGGTTCACCCTCGACGACGCGCACCTGCGTTTCCCGGCTCGCCAGGACATCCCCGTCTACATCTCGGCGAGCGGCCCGAAGACTCTGGAGTTGGCCGGGCGGGTGGCCGACGGCGTCATCCTTCTGGCGGGCCTGCACCCGGACGGGCTGATTTATGCCCTGGAGCACATCGACCGCGGCGTGGACATGGCGGGCCGGGACTCGCGCCCGAAGATCACGGTCTTCGCCTACGGCGCGATCGACGAGGACGAGGACGTCGCCCTCGCCGCCGGCCGCACGATCGCCGCGTGGTTCCCGATGACGGCGCCGGTCTACTGCGGGCTCGCGGGCCTGTCCCCGGAGCTCGTCGAGCAGGTCCGTGCGCAGTACGCGGGCGGGGAATTCCAGGAGGCGGAGAGAGCAGCGGCGCTCCTGCCCGACGATTTCGTGCGCCGGATGTCTTTGTCCGGCAACCGGGCCGCGGCCCGCGAGCACATCCGCACGCTGGACAAGCTGGGCATCGACAGCATGGCGGTGTTCCCGCTCGGCGGGGACGCCGACAGCAGGCTGGCGACCGTCACCGCGTTCGCGGAGTGCCTGCGCGACGAGGGCCACATCTGATCTCCGCGCTCGAACGAGGGCCCCGCAGCCGATCGGCTGCGGGGCCCTCGTCTCGGGTGTGCTCAGCCTCGGACGGGGAGCGCCCGCCCGAGCATGGCGGGGGCGCGGACCCGCCGCGCCGAGGCGGCGAGTGCGACCAGGCTGAGCACGTAGGGCAGGCTCAGCCAGAACTGCGACGGCAGCGCGAAACCGGGCACGAGGGCGGCTCCCAGAGCCCCCACCGCGACACACAGCACCGCCCCGAGCAGCACCCACCGCAGCGGCGAACCCGAGCGCCGGGCCCGCCACGCCCCGACGGCGCCGATCACGAGCCCGAGTGCGACCAGCGCGACCCACACCTGCTGCGGCACCGCACCCATCGACTGCAGGCGCAGCTGGAGAGCGTCGGTGAAGCCGAAGACCAGACAGGCCGCGACCACGCCGTAGGGCCGCCACTGGCCGAAGACCACGGCGGCGAGCGCGAGGAACCCGCGTCCGGCGGTCATGTTCTCGGCGAACAACCCGACCTGGCCCACGGACAGGAACGCTCCGGCCAGCCCGGCGAGGGCGCCGGCGGCGAGGACGGCGCTCCACTGCACCCGCGCCACGTCCACACCGGTCGAGTCCAGCACCTCGGGCTTCTCTCCGGCGGAACGCAGGCGCAGGCCCCGCCTGCTCCGGTAGAGAAGGTACGCGACGACCGGGCCGAGCACGTAGGCGAGATAGACCAGCGGCAGCTGGTGGAACAGCACCGGCCCGATGCCGGGGATGTCCGACAGCAGCGGCACCGCGTACGGCTCCATCTTCACCGTAGTGGGCTGGGTGCCGCCGAACTGCAGGCGGTAGAGGAACAGGGTGAGCCCGGCGGCCAGCAGGTTCAGCGCCACCCCGACGACGATCTGGTCACCGCGCAGGGTCACCGACACAAACGCCATGATCGCGCCGAGGACCAGCCCGAGGCCGATCCCGGCGAGCAGCCCGAGCCCGACCCTGCCGGTGGCGTAAGCGGCGAGGAAGCCAGCGTAGGCGCCGAACAGCATCATCCCCTCGAGCCCGATGTTGATCACACCAGCACGTTCGGAGATCAGCTCACCGAGCGCGGCGAGCAGCAGCGGGACCGACAGCCGGATCGCGGCGGCGAAGAGGGCGACGTCGAACGGGTTCACGAGTTCGCTCCTTCGGTGACGCGTGCGGGTTGCTCCGCCGCGGTCGCTGCGGGCCGCCGGGAACGGCGGCGCTCGACCAGCCATGCGGAGCCGGTGACCAGCAGGATCACCACAGCCTGGGTTGCGGTGACCAGGCCGGAGGAGATGCCGACCCTGGCCTCCATCAGCCCGCCGCCCTGGCGCAGCGCGGCCAGCAGGAGCGCGGCCGGGATGCAGGCGAGCGGGTTGTTGCGGGCGAGCAGCGCCACGACGATGCCGTCGAAGCCGTAGTTCGCGGAGAAGCCGGGGGCGAGGTTGCCCGCGGGAGCGGCCAGCACGAGCGACGAGCCCGCGACGCCGGCGACGGCGGCCGACGTGCACAGCGCGCCCACCCCGACCAGCCGGGTCCGGGTGCCCGTGGCCTTGGCTGCGGACGGGTTCGCGCCGGTCAGCCGCAGCCGGTAGCCCACGACGGTGCGGCGCAGCACATACGCGGCAGCCAGCACCACGACCACGACCAGCACGATGTCCCAGCGCAGCGTGGTGCGCGCCAACAGGACCGGCCAGCGCGCCGAGTCGGCCACCGGGGAGCTCTGGCCGAGCGTGCCGGTCGGTTCCTCCATCGGGCCGTTGGCCAGCCAGGACACGATCTGGGTCGTGATCAGGGTGAGGAGCAGCGTGGCGATGAAGTCGTTGACCCCGCGGCGAGCCCACAGCCAGGCGGCGATGCCGCCGAGTGCCGCGCCGCCAGCCGCGCCGGCGAGGACCGCGAGCGGCAGGTGCACCGCCATTGGCAGGCCGGACAGGTGGAGTCCGACCACCGCCGCGGTGGTGCCGCCCGCGAGGATCTGACCCTCCAGCCCCACGTTGAGCCGACCGGCGCGGGAGGCGACGACCCAGCCGACCGCGGCGAGGACGAGGGGGACGAACTTGGTCAGGGTGGCGCCGAACTGGGCGGGGCTTCCGAAGACCCCGTCCCACATCGCCCGGGCGGCGTCGCCCACGGGGGCTCCGCTCAGTGCGATGACCAGAAGGGACACCGCCAGCGCGAGGACGACGGCGAGCAGGCTGACGGCAGCGCCGCGCAGAGCCCGCCGGTCGACGGCGAGCCGTCTCATGGGGTCGCTCCTTCTGCGCCGGCGGCCATCAGCTCGCCGATCCGGTCGCGGGTGGCGTCCGCGGCGTCGAGCACGGCGACGACCCGGCCCGACGACATCACTGCGATGCGGTCGGACAGGGCGAAGATCTCGTCGAGCTCGGCGGAGACGAGCAGGGTCGCCCCGCCCGCGGTCTTGTGGGCGTTGATCTGGGCGTGCACGAACTCGATCGCGCCGACGTCGAGGCCACGGGTGGGCTGAGCGGCGACGAGCAGATCGGGCTCGCCGTGCATCTCCCGGGCCAAGACGATCTTCTGCTGGTTGCCGCCGGAAAGGCTCGCGACGGGGGTGTCCAGCCCGGTGGTGCGTACGTCGAAGCGGGCGACGAGGTCGGCGCAGTGCCGGCGGATGCGGCCCGGCCGCAGCACGCCTGCGCGGCTGAAGGCGGGCTCGCCGATCGCCCGCATCATGAGGTTGTCGGTCACCGACAGCGGTAGCGCCAACCCGTCGGAGTGTCGGTCCTCGGCGATCGTCCCGGTGCGGCCGGGGCCACCGCCGGTGCGGGCCGTGACGGTGACCGTGCCCGCCGTGGCGGTACGGACGCCCGCGACGAGGTCGGCGAGCTCGCTCTGCCCGTTGCCCTCGACACCGGCGATCCCGAGCACCTCGCCGCCCCGCACCCGCAGGTCGACGGGCCCGAGGTCGCGGTCGCCGCGATACCGGGCGAGGGTGAGCCCGTCGACGTCGAGCACCACGGGACCCGGCTGGACCACCGGCCGCTCGGTGCGCAGCACGACATCCCGGCCGACCATCATCCGGGCGAGCTCCTCGGGCAGAGTCGTACCGACCTCGACGGTGTCGACGACCCGCCCGCCCCGCACCACGGTGCACCGGTCGGCCACGGCCGCGATCTCGCCCAACTTGTGGGTGATCAGCACGATGGCCAGGCCCGCTGCGGCCAGCTCGGCGAGGACCTCGGCGAGGCGGTCCCACTCGGCGGGGGAGAGCACGGCGCTGGGCTCGTCGAGGAGACCACCCGGGCGTCGCTGAGCAGGCACTTGAGGATCTCGACCCGTTGCCGCTCGCCGACCGGGAGGGTCTCCACCGGGACGTCCGGGCGGACCGGCATGCCGTGCCGCTCGCCGATCTCGACGAGCCGGGCCCGGATCGCGGCTGCGTCGTACCGGCCGGTCGTACCTTGGGCCAGCGCCACGTTCTCCGTGGCGGTCATGTCCGGGACCAGCATGAAGTGTTGGTGGACCACGCCGATCCCGGCGGCACGCGCGGCCTGCGGGTCCGCGGCCGGCAGCCGTGCGCCCCCGACGGTCACCTCACCGGAGTCCGGCCGCACCAGCCCGGAGAGGATCTTGACCAGCGTCGACTTGCCGGCCCCGTTCTCCCCCAGCAGCGCGAGGATCTCTCCAGGGCGGACGTCGAGGTCGATCCCGTCGTTCGCAACCAGCGCGCCGTACCGTTTGGTCACCGCACGCGCCGACAGCGCCGCGGGGGCGGCGCCGTCGGACGTGCGAGAGGGGGCCGGCACGCTCAGCCGCCCTGGGGCAGCGTGATGGCCCCGGAGTTCAGCTTGGCGGTGGTGTCGGCGACGACGGACTCGTACTGGGAGGCCGACGGGCAGAGCTTCAGGGCCTGCACAGCGGGGTCGTCGAGGGCGTAGAAGCGGGGCTCGACCGGCAGCGAGCCCGCCTTGAAGTCCTCCAGCACGTGGCCGACCATGATCTTGGTGTCCTGGAACGCGTAGCCGATCAAGGCGGGAGACTCCTCGCAGCGGTCGGTCGTCGGGTTGAAGACCTTGACGTCCTTGCCGGACTCGGTGACCGCGTCGAGCACACCGGGCAGGCCGGCGTCCTGGAAGGCGTAGATCACGTCGGCGCCGTTCGCGATCTGGGCCGCGGTGGCCTCCTTCGCCTTGGCCGCGTCGCTGAGGGACCCGACGGTCACCGAGGCGACGTTGATGTCTGGCTTGACGGACTTGGCGCCCGCGGCGAAGTCGATCGACGACTGCGAGTTCGGCGGAATGTCGGTGCCGCCCACGTAGCCGACCGTGCCCGTGGCGCTCTCCTGTGCCGCGACGACGCCGGCGACGTAGGCCGGAACGCCCTGCCTGGTCGCATAGGTGTGCAGGTTCGGCACCCCGGCCTGCACCACCCCGGACATCACGAAGGTGACGTCGGGGAACTGCGCGGCGACGGTGTTGCCCGCGGAGACCAGCGAGCTGCCACCGGCAATGATCAGCTGGTTGTCGGCGGCCAGGTTGGTCAGGGCGTCGATCGCGGCCTGCGGAGAGCCGACGTTGTCGACGACCGAGACCGTCATGCCCTCCCGGTCCGCGACGGCCTGCACGCCGTCGAGGTAGGACTGGTAGAACGCCTTGTCGTTGCGCGGGCCGGCGAGCACGACACCGACCTTGGTCGGCGCCCCGGAGGCACCGGTCTCCGGCGCGGCCGTCGACCCGCCACTGGAGCAGGCGCTCAGCACGAGCGCGGCGCCGAGAACGGGCGCGGCGAGCACACGGGTGCTGCGCAGCCACGAAGGCACTCGGATCATCTGACTCTCCTTCTTCGCGACCGATCCGCCGGCGGCTGAGATCCTGAGATCGCATCTAGTGCCACGGATCGTGTCCTCGGGGCTCACTGGCCGTCAAGACATGCACGGATGCGTAACCAGCACGCAACACCAACCTCGGTTAACGTGCCGTGACGTGACGTCCACCGCCCTTGACAGTCTGTGGACCGACCCCGCAGATTTGAGATCTCAAATCGAAGTGGGAGTGCAATGGAGAAGTCAGCAGCGGTCGAGCAGGCCCTCGCCAGCATCGACGAGGCGCGTGTGGTGTCCCTGGTCCAGGACGTCTGCCGGATCCCGAGCGTGCTCGGCGACGAGCTCGCGTTCGCTCAGTACCTGGTCGACGTCATGAAGGACTCGAGCTTCACCGACGTCCGGCTGCAGGACGTGCTGCCCGACCGGCCGAACGCCATCGGCGAGCTCGACTTCGGCACGGGCCCCCGGGTCGTCCTGACCGGACACATGGACACCAAGCCCGAGTCCATCGGCTGGACCGACACGACGCCTTACTCCGGCGAGCTGATCGACGGGCACGTCTATGGCCACGGGATCATGGACATGAAGGCGGCGCTGGTCTGCCAGATCGTCGCCGCCGAGGCCGTACGCTCCTCGGGCGTCCCGGTGTCGGGCAGGCTCGCCTTCGCCGGCGTCAGCGACCACATGGGCGACCAGCTCGGCTCGATCCGCTACTTCGACGAGTACTCCGCCGACCTGTGCGTGCTAGGGGAGCTGTCGGACAACGAGATCTACCTCGGCCACCGGGGCCGCTACTACTTCGACATCACCGCGCAGGGCAAGTCGGCGCACACCTGCCACAAGCCGCTCGCGGTCAACGCGAACATGTTGGCGGCCAAGGCGATCCTGGAGCTCGACGCGTCCCGGCTCACCCCCGAGCTCGAGCCGTGGGTCCGCGACCTGTTCGGCGAGGAGACCTACATGGCGCCCGGCCGGGTCTACGGCGGTCTGCCGCCGGGCGGGCCGTCGATGATCCCGGACGAGTGCGTGATCCGGCTCGACTGCCGCCCGCAGCCCGGGGTGTCGGTGGAGACCGTGCGTGCCGAGCTTGACCGCTGCCTCGACGCGGTCAAGGCCGCCGACCCGCGCTTCGCGGCGCGGGTCGAGCTCGCCGACGTCAAGTCCGGTTACGTGGCGGACCCGCACAGCCTCGTCGTCGAGACGATGGTCGACGCCGTCCAGCAGGTCCGCGGCACGGAGCCGACCCTGCAGGCCGCGGGCTGGCTCGGCGACACCGCCAGCTTCGGCGACACGATCCCCACGGTGATCTTCGGTCCGGGCGGCGAGCCGGTGTACTGCCCGAACGAGCGGCTCTCGGTCGCGGACATCGTCGAGGCCACCAAGGTCTACACCGCCTTCGCGACGCTGGCGCTGCTGACGTGAGCGCCCCGGCCACGGCTGCCCCGTCGTTCGAGCACCTGCTGGAACGTCCGGACCTGGTGTGGATGGGGCAGAACACCACCCACCTGGAACCGCCCGCCGAGGTGCTCGCCGCGCTGGAGGAGAGCACCCGGCGCCGCGAGTTCCAGCTCTACGCCCCGGCGCTGGGCTTCGAGCGGCTGCGCACACAGATCGTCGAGGACCTCGGGCTGACCGGTGCCGACGCGTGGATCACCGACGGCGCGGTGGGCGGGCTCCACCACATCTGCACCGGCCTGGCCGGGTCGGTCTCCCAGGTGGTCACGAGCGACCCGGGATGGCCATGGCCGGCCCGGTTCGCGGGTCTGGAGGGCGTGCCTGTCACGACCCTGGAGCTGTACTCCGCCGAGCAGGGCTACCGCGTCACCGCCCAGCAGATCGCCGAGGTGATCGAGCCCCGCTCGCTGATCTACCTGATCGACCCGCTGAATCCGCTCGGCAGCCGCTACACCCGCGCCGAGCTCGTCGCGATCACCGACCTCGCCCGACAGACGGGCTCGCTCGTCGTGCACGATTGCACCTACCGACACTTCGCCAGCGACCACACCCTCGCGGCGGAGCTCTACCCCGAGGGCACGTTCACCACCTACTCGTTCTCCAAGTGGCTGGGTCTGGCCGGGCTGCGGCTCGGCGCGGTGGTGGCGGTGCCGGAGCTGCTCGGGCGGCTGACCGAGGTTCCGTCGAACCCGCTGGGCGCCAACATTCAGGCCCAGCGCGCGGCGATGGCGGGGCTGTCGGTGAAGGAACCGTGGCTCGCCCGCGTGCGCGCGACCAACCGGACCAACCAGGAGACGGTCCGGCTCGCCGTGCAGCGCAGCGGGCTCGGCGAGCTCGTGGTGTTCCCCTCACACGGGAACTTCGTCGCCGTGGACATCGCGGGTAGCGGCTGGTCCGCCGACGCGCTGTGCGCCGCCATGCTCGAGCGGAACGTGTTCATTCGGCCCGGGACCTACCAGTCCCCGCGCTTCGGCGAGCGCTTCGTGAAGGTCAGCACATCGGTCCCCGAGGAGTGGGGCGAGCGGTTCGCTGCGGCTTGGGCGGACCTGTCGACCCCTGCGAGCCAGGCTTGACCGCGGCGGCGCGCTACACCGAACTCGACGCCGAGGAGTACCGGGCGGCGTCTGGGCTGGAGCTCGGGCGCCGGGTCGCTGCCGGCGAGATCTCCCCGGTGCACCTGGCCGAGCTGGCCCTAGGCCTGGCCGCGGAGGCCGAACCCGCGCTCAACGCCTACGCCGTCCTGCTCCCCGAGCGGGCCCGCGCCGCGGCGGTGCATCTCGAGGCCGAGGTGCGGGCTGGCCGCGTGCGCAGTCCGCTGCACGGGGTCCCGATCGCCGTGAAGGACAACATGCTGGAGGAGGGGCTCCCAGCCGGAAAGGGCTCCCTGACCAGCTCGGACACGCCGGCCGCCGCATCGTCGCCCATGGTGGGCAGGCTCCTCGACGCGGGCACCGTGGTCATCGGACGCACCACCACCCCGGAGTTCGGGTGGAAGGGCACGGGGATCTCGCCGCGCACCGGCGTCACCCGCAACCCGTGGGACCCGACCCGCAGCTCCGGTGGCTCCAGCGCGGGTTCCGGCGCGACCGTCGGCAGTGGCGCGGTGCCGATAGCCACCGGCACGGACGCGGGTGGCTCGGTCCGGATCCCCGCCGCGTTCTGCGGCGCCGTCGGGCTCAAGCCGACGCTCGGCGCCGTACCGGTCTGGCCGGGCACCGTCAACGAGAACCTCTCGCACGCTGGTCCGATCACCCGCGACGTGCGGGACGCACGAGCCGTCCTCGACCTCACCCGCGGACCCGACGCGCGCGACCCCCAGTCGTACTGGTCCCGTCCACCCGCTCCCGACAGCGGGCGCAGGCTGCGCATCGGCGTCGTCCGGGCGCCGTTCGGGATCGCTCCGGAGGCGCCGGTCGGCCGGGTCGTCGATCCTGCCCTCGACGCGGTCGTGGCGGCGGGCGGCGCCGAATACCGCCAGGTCGAGCTGCCCGCGGCGCTGCCGCGCGCGGTGTTCGAGGCGCTTTGGGTGACCGGACGTGGCCTGGGGTTCCGCGACCTCGCCCGCGAGCACGCCGCGGTCATGGACCCGGGCCTCGTCCGGCTCGGTCCGCTCGCCGAGACCTACAGCCTGGGCGACTACTACGAGGCGCTGGCCGCGCGCCGCGCGTTCAACACCGCGATGGCCCGGACGCTCGACAAGTGGGACCTGCTCGTCATGCCCACGATGCCCCTGACCGCCTTCGCCGCAGACGCGGAGGTCCCCGAGGGCGGGGAGGCCGACGCGCCGCTCCCGTGGATCACCTGGACTCCGTACACGTACCCGTTCAACATCACCGGCCAGCCCGCCGTCACCGTGCCGTGCGGGCTCGCGGGAGACGGGCTCCCGGTGGCGCTGCAGGTTGTGGGGCCGTGGGCGCACGACGACCGGGTCCTCGGCTTCGCGGCCCACGCCCAGGACGTCCTCGGTCCCGCACGGGCCGCTTCGCGTCCGCGAGAATCACAAAGTTAACGGCAGTGGCCCTTTCGTCACCGCGAACCGGGCGCGGAGAGTGCAAGGTTGTACCACCACAAGGATCACCGGAGACCCCGACCCGCCGGGGGAGTGCGAAGGAAAAGACGATCATGAGGCCGAGCGTGGGCACGCCCCCGGCGCCGAAGGCGTCCACCCGCAGGTCGACGCCGGACTTCACCGGCCTGACCCTGCCGGAGCCCGGCGCGGACACCCACCTCCAGATCAAGGAGGTCGTGTACCGCCGCCTAGTCCGGGCGATCGTCGAGCTGGAGCTCGAGCCGGGCACCCAGCTCCGCGAGCGCCAGCTCGCTGAGCAGATGGGGGTCAGCAAGACCCCGATCCGCGAGGCGCTGGTCCGGCTGGAGAAGGAGGGCCTGGTCACGGTGGCCCCGTACCGGGGCGCAATCGTTCGCGGCTACACGCACGCGGACATCCGCGAGATCTATGAGCTCCGTGAGCTGTTGGAGGGCTTCTGCGCGCGGCGGGCGGCCATGCAGATCAGTGACGCGGACGAGGCGGATCTGCGGGCCAACGTGCGGCAGAGCCGTGGGCAGCTCGACGCGGGCGAGCTGGACGGCATCCCGGCGCTCTTCGACGGCTTCGACCGCATCCTCTACCGGCAGGCGGCCGGGCACCGTATCGGCGGCATGCTCGTCGAGCTCGACGCCCACCTCGAGCGGCTGGGCAACCTCACGGTCGCCGTGCCCGGCCGCCTCGACGCCTCGGTCCGCCAGCACGAGGAGATTGTCACCGCCATCACGAAGCGGGATCCCGCCGCCGCCGAGGCGGCGTGCCGTGAGCACATCCGCAGCGTCTTCGCCGACCTCGTCAACGCGCTTCCGGACGAATGATAAGTCGCCGCCGGTACATAGGTCTGTGCAGGCGCGGTTGTGGTGGTCGTCGCGATCAGCAACCCCGTGTCCCTCGACAAGTCCAGAGTCGCCGAGTTCGTGCGGCGGCTTTCCCTCTCCAGAATTGCGGTCGCGTCGTTTGACCAGGGGCTCCTGCGCGTCCTGGCCTCCAACGCGGGCTGATGCGCCGCTCGCCTCAGGTGAGTAGCGCCCGCTGGCTGGGGAGCTGCGAACAAGTGGCTACGGCGCGGACGGACACCGGCTTCGTCGGCGCCGAGACCGTCCGCTTCTTCGTCCGGCCCAGACTCGCGACCGGTCGTAGGCGAACCCGAGGGGGCACAGCGTGAGATCTGCGGATTGAGGGCAGTTCTCGCGGTGGTCGGGTCCGCGGTGGGCCGCGGCTACTCGGATCGGAGCCTGTAAGACCGGACTGTCAGCCGTGATCAGCTGACTCCTTTTCCGCTGTACCGGCGAACAAGCGGTCACTATGATCTTGAAATACGAAGCAGGCCAGAGCGACAACGCTTTGGCCTGCTACTTCTGTGCGCCGCGAGGGAATCGAACCCCCAACCCGCTGGAGGGGAGTCGGGTGCTGGCCCAGGATCTCCGAAGATTGTTCGTGCTGGTCAGTTGCTGTATATCGGCTCAGTCGATCATCGGCGGTGCTCGTAGTTCGTCACGGTGATCGGTGGTAAGCGGTGACCAAAACGGTGACTGCGCTTCGGCCTTACTACCCGAGGGACCCCTGACGGGCCTGCGCGTCCTGGGGTCCGGCTCCCCAACGGTTTCAGCCGCTTCGCCGGTTTCGGTCACGCCTCCCGTCGCTGCCGCCGTGGTCTTTGTCGGACCGTCGGTACTGGATCAAGGACTTCAGCGCGAACGTGCCCTCATTCTCGGCAACGCAAGACGGTCGGCTGCGCACTGTTCGCGGCCGACCGCCTCGTCGGTGGGCCGGAGGGTGGCGATCGTGATTAGGAACCGGGTGGCCGCTCTGCCTCGAACTCGGCCAGGGCCTCGGCGAGCAGTGGATAGGCGACAAGGGGAACGTGGTAGCCACCGGTCAACCCGGTGAGCCGCAACGTCTCCACGATCTCCTCGGGCTCCACCCCGGCCCGCAGGGCCTCCAGCATGTGGAAGCGGCAGCCCCGGTGGAAGTGGGCGGCCGCGTCCAGCGCGAGCAGGACGAGCTGGCGCACCGGTTCCGACAGCGAGGTGCCCGGTCCCATCGCGTGCCGGTAGCCGGCGTGGAAGTCCAGGAGCGCCTGCGGATCGAAGCGGGCGGCGACCTCGAACACCTCGGGGTAATGGCCACGGTCCGCGCGGATGCGGGCGAGGACGTCCTCGCCGGTGAGCTCGGTGCTCATCGCGCCGCTACTCGGACTTGGCACCGAAGAACGTCTCGTCGTCCAGGGCGAGTACCAGGGAGAGCAGCGCACCCAGGTAGCTGTACTCGCGCATGCCCATGAACTGGCCGGACACGAACGGCGTGAAGGTGGACTCACCCGGGCCGTAGACCGGGCCGCGCGCAGTCGCCGCCGACGCCCTGATGTTGGCGAAATGCACCTCGACCACCGGCTTCCCGGTGTCGTAGAGGGCGAAGGGGACCGAGTGGCTGGTGGTGGTCAACCCTGCCGGGTTGACGAGGTACCCGTCCACGCGATCGCCGGACTCGTGGATGTACTCGAGGATGTCGCCCTCGTGGTTCGACAGGAACCGCTCGATCACGACGCCGAGGCGGGCGCCCCACTCCTCGGTGAACCGGCCCAGACCCTCGGCGGAGACGGCGGGGCCGTACATCCGCTTGTTCCGCCGGGCGAGGTTGGAGACGTTCGGCCCGTCGATCACGGCGATGGTGTAGCGCTGGTCGCTCGTGCGAAGTCCGTCGATGGCGGAAGGGGTCATCACTGTGCTGGCTCGCTTTCGTGGGTCGTGTTCTTCCAGGCGAAGGTCAGTGCGGCCGTTGTCCCTGCCGCTGCCGGGACGGGGCCGACGTGCCGGACGAATCCCAGGCCGGGCACGCCAGCGTCCGCCAGCCAGTTGGCCGTGTCGACGAGTGCGGTGAGGTCGAGGCGCGTGTCGTGGCCGGCGAGCTCGAGGGCCTGCGCGGCGTCCTCGGTGCAGACCCCGCCGCCCCGCTGACCCGGCATCGCGGGGTGCCCGCCGCTCCCGGCGAGGGCAACGTCGATGGTGCCGACGCCGAGCTCGGCGAGGGTGAGGACGTTGGCCACGCCGAGCCCCCGGTTGTCGTGGACCTGGACGGTCAGCGACTCCGGCGGCACGTGCTGTGCGGCGGTGTCGAGCAGCTCGCGGATCTGGGGTGGTGCGGCGTAGCCGAAGGAGTCGGCGAGCACCCAGTCCGTGACCCCGATGTCGACGAGCCGCCGCGCGATCGGCTCGAGCTCGGCCCGGCCGCGTGCGGGCCCGGTGGGGCCGCCCCACGCGAAGATCACGTAGGTGCCGAGGGTGATTCCGAGGTCCGCGGCGACGGCGGCGAGGCGTCCCAGCTCGACGAGGGACTCCTCGGTGCTACGCCCGACGTTGGCCCGGGCGAAGTCCTCGTCGGCCGAGAGCAGGAAGGCGGCGGAGTCCGCTCCCGCGTCGGCGGCGGCCCGCAGACCGCGCTCGTTGCCGATGCAGCAGCCCAACGTCAGCCCGGGCACCGCACGCACCGCGGCGAATACCTCGGCGGCGTCGGCGAGGCCGGGGATGAGGTCGGGGCGTACGAACGAGGACAGCTCGAAGTCCCGTACCCCGGCGCGGACGAGCCGCTGCACGAGCTCGATCTTCACCTCGGTCGGTACCGGATGCGCCTGGAAGGTCAGTCGGGGCGCGATCTCCCGCAGGTGCACCGTGCTCACCGCTCTCGCCCGCTGCGCGGGCACGGGCGCTGGGTCCATGACTCGCTCACAGGCTCGCTCACCGGATCCGGGTCGGGGTCAGGCCTGCGGTCTCGGCGTCCCATGTGTCGTCGGTCAGCCCGGTCTCCCGCAGCACCGCCTTGCGGATCTTTCCGGTGGGTGTGGCGGGGAACTGCTCGACGAGGCGGTAGTAGCGGGGCACCATGAAGTGCGGCAGGGCCCGGTCGCAGTGCGCGAAGAGGTCCTTCAGGTCCAGCTCGGTCCCCTCGGTGACCTGCACGACGGCCATCACCTCCTGTTCGCCGAGATCGGAGGCGACGCCCACCGCGGCGGCCTCGGCAACGGCGGGATGGTCCAGCAGGACGGCCTCGACCTCCTGGGAGGACACGTTCTCGCCGCGGCGGCGCAGGGCGTCCTTCTTGCGGTCGACGAAGTAGAAGTAGCCGTCGTCGTCGGTGAAGCCGAGGTCCCCGGTGTGCCACCAGAGGTCGCGCGAGGTCTCCACGGTGGCCTCGGGCTGCCGGTGGTAGCCGGAGAACATGACGTGCGGGACGCGCGGCCGAAATACGATCTCGCCGACCTGCCCGGGCGGCACGGGGAAGCCCAGGTCGTCGTGGACCTCGAGGAGGGTCGTGGCGGACGGGACGCCCATGGAGCCGATCTTGCGTTCCCGGATCGGGTTCCAGACGATCGTCTTGATCTCGGTGAGGCCGTAGCCCTCCACGACGTGCACGCCGAAGCGGTCCTCGGTCGCGGCGAGGACCGGGGGTGGGGCGGGGGCGGCGAAGACCTTGCGGGCCGAGTGGTCCCGGTCGCGGTCGGACGGGGGCTGGGCGAGCAGCATGGGCAGCACCGAGCCGAGGGCGTTGAACTGGGTGACCCCGTGGCGGCGGATGTCGTCCCAGAAGCGGCTCGCGCTGAACCGGCGGCCGAGCACGACGGTGGCGCCCGCGACGATCGCGTGCAACGAGATGTTGATCTTCGCTGCGCCGTGGAACAGTGGCAGGCAGGTGTAGAGCCGCTCGTCGGCGGTGGTCTCCATGGCCACGGCGAACTCGTGCGCGGCGACCACGGGCATCAGTGCCGGGTAGATCGCGCCCTTGCTTCGGCCGGTGGTCCCCGACGTCAGCATGATGCCCACCGGATCGTCGATGCCGACGGCGGGGAACACCTGGCCCCGGTCGCCGCGGGCGATCATGGTGTGCCAGGTGAGGATCTCGACGCCGGGCAGCGACACCCCCGAGGGCACGGAGCGAGGGCTGATGGTCCGGCCCGCACCCTCCCCGTCGGTGTGCATGGTCTGGTCCGCACGCTCCCGGTCCGTCAGGAGGACGACGATCCGCAGTGCGGGGGGCCGCTCCGGCAGGGCCGCGACGAGGTCGAGCAGCCCGGGCTCGGTGATCAGGACCTGCACGTCGGTGTGGCCCAGCGCGTGGTCGAGGAAGGTGCCCTTGTAGGCGGTGTTCACCGGCACCTCGACCAGCCCCGCCCGGGCGATCCCGAAGAACGCGACGAGAGTCTCGACGCGGTTCGGCAGGAACACGCCGACGGACGTGCCGGGAGCGAGGCCGAGGCCGAGCAGGCCGCGGGCGACCGCGGACGCGGCCGCGTCGAGCTCGGCATAGCTCAGCTGCTCGTCGTCGAAGACCAGGGCCGGCTTGTCGGGGGTGCGGGACGCACGGTCGGTGAGCAGTCCGCCCACCGTTCCGCCGCCCAGCGATGGCAGGTCGAGCACGGTCAGAGCTCCTTCTTGGCGCGCAGCAGGAAGTCCTCCAGGGCAGGATCCCAGCCGGCCTCCGCCCCGGTGGTCACCAGGAAGGTCCCGATCCCCAGGTCGTGGTAGGTGCCGAGGGTGTCCAGGACCTGCTCCTCCGTGCCGACGAGCGCCTGGGAGTTGGCGAACCCGCCCAGGAGCTTCGTCAGCCCGGTCCAGAAGCAGGTGTCGTGGAGCTCCTCGTCGGTCAGCGCCAGGGCGCGCTGCCGTCCGATGGAGTTGTCGGTGGCCGAGGAGCGGAGGAAGGCGTGGCCGCCCTGGGCGGCGGCGATCTGCTGCTCGACGGCGCGGGCCTTGGCCCACGCGTCGTCCTCGGTCTCGCCGAGGAACAGCCGCAGGCTCAGCGAGAAGTCCATCGGTCGCGCGTAGCCGTCCGCGGCGGCCCGAACGCGTGCGATGCGCTCCTCCGTCCCGGCGAACGGCTCGCCCCAGAGCATGTACAGGTCGGCGTGCCGGGCGCCGAAGTCGACCGCTGCGTCGCTCTCGCCGCCCATGAAGATCGGGACCTGGCCCTGGACCGGCCGGGTGAGGATCTTGACGCCCCCGGCGGTGTAGAACCGGCCCTCGTGGTCGAACGACGACGGTTCGGTCCAGGTCCGGCGGACGAGATCGAGGTACTCGATCGCCCGCTCGTACCGCTCGGACTTGGGGGTGTCGTCGCTCTCGCGGTGGAGGTCCTTGTCCGAGCCCCCGACCACCACGTTGATGGCCAGCCGGCCGCGGGCCAGCACGTCCAGGGTGGCGAAGTACCGGGCCGCCGCCGTCGGGGCCATCACCCCGGGGCGGTGCGCCACGATCGGCGAGAACTTCTCGGTCATCGCCAGCATGTACGGCGCCGTCGCGTGGTTGTGCGGCCAGATCGACGAGTACCCCACGAGCACCCGGTCGATCGCCTCCGACGCGTCGAGCTCACGCACCCGCTCGGCCAGCCGGGCGGGGTCGCTCTCGCCCGGTTCGAGCGGCTGGATCCCCGTGAAGAAGTCGACCATGACTCACCCTCCCGTAGCAGAATGCTTGGACTATATAAGCATGCTGTCTAATGCGCCAGGGCGATCTGGTGCAGAGTGTCGACCACGGGAGCCGTGACCTCGATCGTTCCCCGTCGGAGGGTCTCCGCCCGCAGGGCCGCCGAGCGGTCGAAGGGAACCCGGACCGCCGTCCCGCCCTCGAGTGGACGGGTAGCACGGACGGACTCGGCGAAGTCCGCCGCGCGGGCGCCGAAGTCCGCGGCGTCGCCGAGGGCGGACGGATCGACGATCACCGCCAGGAGGCCGCAGTCGGAGACGCCCTCGGGGGCCGCCGAGGCGCCCGCGAGCATGCCGAGCAGGTGCACGACGAGGGCGAGCCCGGAGCCCTTGTGGCCGCCCCACACGGCGAATGCTCCCTGCAGGGCCGCGGCGGGGTCGGTGGTCGGGTGGCCTGCTGGGTCGTAGGCCTTCCCCTCCGGCAGCGGCTCGCCGAGCCGGGCCGCGAGGGTGACCTCGGCGTGGGTGATGGACGAGGTGCCGATGTCCCAGATCACCGGGCCGTCGGCGGTCGGGAAGCCGAAGGCGATCGGGTTGGTGCTGAACCGTGCCTCGGTGCCGCCGTACGGCGCGACGACGGCGGGCCCGCTGCCTGCGATCATGCCGACGAATCCGGCGTCGACGATGCGCTCGAGGTAGTAGGAGAACATTCCCGTGTACCAGGTCCGGCGCGCGCCGACCACGGCCACGCCCTGGGCCCGGGCCTTCTCCAGACCGATCTCCATCGCTCGGGCCGCGACGAGGTAGCCGACGTGGTCCCCGCCGTCCAGGGCCGCCGACACCGGGGTCTGCCGGTCGACCCGGATCGGCTGCGGCGGCTCGGTGGCGCGGAGGCGCTCGATGATCGACACCGCGCGGGCCAGCCCGGCGTAGGACAGCCCGCGCAGCTCGCAGTCCATCAGGTGGTCGGCGATGACCGCGGCCTCCACGGTGGTGTATCCGCTGCCGACCAGCGCCTCAGTCAGGACGCGGAGGGCGTCGTCCAGTGTGAGCACGACCGTCGGTGCGGAGGTGGTGGTCGAGCCGGGCATGTCAGAACCTCCAGTTGTAAGGATGCTGTCTAAGCTTGGGGCGTGGACACAGCTGCGGGCCAGTCGGACTACCTCACCGATGCGGTCACTCGCCTGGAGCGTGCCGTGGCGAACATCGGGGCGATGCGCCTCAAGCCCTGGCGGATGACGCTGTCCGGATACGCCGCCCTCAAGATCCTGGAGCGCCAGCCGAACCTGTCGCTGGCTCAGCTGTCCCGCCGCTGCTTCGTCAAGCCCCAGACGATGACCAGGATCGTCGCCGAGCTCGAGCGCCGGGGATGGGTGGAGCGGAGCCCGCATCCGGAGAGCGAGCGGGCCATGTCGCTGGCCCTCACCCCGGCCGGGCTCACCAGTCTCACCGAGATGGCCGCCGAGGTCGACAAGATCGAGTCGACACTCGGCGGCATGCTCGAGCCCGGCCAGTTCCCCGAGCTCGTCGCCACCCTGCGGCGCTGCGCCGTCGCGGTCGAGACCGAGATCAAGGACGCGCGCCGCGTGAGCCGCGACTGAGCCTCAGGCCGGCTCGGGGGCGACCCGTCCGGCGGGCCGTGGGGCCCGGGGCGCCAGGACGGAGGGCAGGGCCAGCGCGGTCAGGCCGCTGAGCACGGCGGATCCGATGAGGACGAATGCGCCGGCGCGGTTGTCCCCGGTCGTCTGGACCAGCCACTGGGTCACGTACAGGACGGTCCCGCCGAAGACGGCGACGGAGATGTTGAAGGCCAACGACACACCGATGCCGCGGGCGTGCACCGGGAACATCTCGATGTAGGTGATCGGGGCGATGCCGGTGTAGAAGGACGGGGCAGCGGCCAGCAGCACCGCGAAGATGCCGAGCGCCCACGGGTTCGTCGACGACGTCAGCCCGGCCATCAGCGGGTACGAGGCGACGATGATCACCCCGGTCGCGATGAGCAGTGCGGGACGGCGTCCGATCCGGTCCGACACACGTCCCCCGGCGAGCACGAGGCCGATCCCCACGGCCAGCGCGATGCCGATCACGACGGTTGCCGTGACCAGGGAGAACTTCAGCTGGATGATCAGGTTCTGCACGTAAGTGAACGCCAGGTAGAAGCCCACGGCGTGGGTGGCGGCCACCCCGATCAGCAACAGGCCGCGCCACAGCTTGCGGTCGACCGTGGGTAGGTCCTCCGCGACCTCCTTGACCTCCTCGAACTCCGGGGTCTCGCCCAGGCGATTCCGCAGGTAGAGCCCGATGGCCCCCAGGGGCAGAGCCAGCAAGAACGGCACCCGCCAGCCCCACGTCTGCATGGCCTCCGGCCCGAGGCCCAGGCTCAGCCCCACCACGATGATCGCGCCGAGGAGCAGGCCGGCGAGGCTGCCCATCTGGACCCGGCTGGCCATCTCGCCCTTGCGGTGGGCGGGGGCGAACTCGGCGGCGTAGATGATCGCGGTGCCGTACTCCCCGCCCGCGGCGAGGCCCTGGCCGACGCGCAGCAGCACGAGCAGGATCGGCGCGGCCACTCCGATCGACGCGGCGGTGGGCAGCAGGCCGATCAGCGTGCTGACTACCGCCATCCCGATCAGCGTCACGACCAGCGTGGGCTTGCGGCCGATGCGGTCGGCCAGCGAGCCCAGTAGTAGGGCGCCGATGGGACGGATGACGAACGCGGCGGCGAACACCGCGAACGTCGAGAGCAGGGCGGCGCCTGGGGTGGAGCCGGGGAAGAAGTTCTTCGCCAGCACGGTGGCCACCAGGCCGTACACCGCGTAGTCGTAGTTCTCGACGGTGTTGCCGATCGCGGCGGCCAAGGTGGTGCGGCGCACCGTACCTTCGCGTACGGGTTCCGCTTCGGATGGTGCCGACATGGCGACCTCTCCTTCGAGGCGATGCAACAGGCGATGTGCGGGGCTGCAAGGTCGACGGGACGCTAACCGAGCAACACCCTTAATGCAAGCATGCTTGTGATGTGTTCGGTAGCTGAATTATTCTCTCGAGGGGGCGCCGGGAGCGGCGCCACCCGGAAGGAGAACGACCCGATGACAGTCACCCCGTCGACGTCGACGAGCTCGGTGCCGGACGGCGACCTCGCCGAGCGGCTCGCCGTCCGCGACGTCCTCGAGCGCTACACCCACGCGATGGACCGCCGGGACGCCGACCTCATGCGGAGCTGCTTCACCCCGGATGCCGACCTCTCCTACTTCGGAGGACTGCGCCGGTTCACCGGCAGCGAGTTCGCGGACACGTTCGTGTCCTCCCTCGAGCCCTTCGGCTTCATCGACCACAGCGTCAGCAGCCCCCGGATCACGGTCGACGGCGACGTCGCCGCGTTGGACGTGCATCTCTGCGCCACGATGGCCCTCAAAGACGAGCCGGTCGTGCTGGTCCGATGGGTCCGGGTGACGGATGAGCTCGTCCGTCGGCCGTCTGGATGGAAGATCGCGAAGCGCCGGCACGTGCCGCAGCTGCAGTACGAGTCGCCGACCTCGGCGATCGACTTCCCCGGTGTCGGCGGGATGGATCCGCGCAGTTCCAACGCGTAGTGCACCCGCTGGAGAAGACGTTCGCGCAGCGCAGGTCACGGGGCCGCCGTGGTGGGCGACCGCCCGTATGCCGCGGGGTACGACGATCGTCGCCGCGACCTCGGAGGTCGATCAGTCGTGCACTGCTCGGGGCCGGTGGCCGCGGCCCGCGTCGAGGGCGTCGGTCGAGGGCGTCGCGTCGAGCCTCCACGCCGTGATGCGCACGAAGTCGGGGCCACGCGATCTCCGCTGAACATCATCTGGATATCCGGCTAGCAAAGCGTCGGGTTCGATCTTGTTGAACTGCTGGATACGGAGGTTGTAGCTTCCTGACCAGGAGAAACTGGTACACCGCCTCGGACTTGAACCGAGAATCCGCTGGAGGGGAGTCGGGTACTCACCCGGAATCACCGGAACTCATTCCTGCTTGTCAGGCAGGCTTCCGCGTCCTTCTCGATCATCAGAGGCGATGACTGTTCGTCACTGTGATCCGTCGTAAGCGGTGACGAGAACGATGGCTGAAGTCGGCCCGCCGCACCGGGACGAGATTCGTGATCTCGCTGCCATCGTTGGCCGCGGATGTCGTCGGCGCCTCGCTCGGTCTGGAGTCGGAAGACCGCGAGGGCGCCTGCAAGCATGGCATAGTAGCCGACCAGCCAGGTGAGTGCTGCGAGACCGGCGGCGTCGAATGACGCGGCGGCCCGCCGGTAGAGGTCGTCCTCGACCTGGTGGTCGTCGAGGAGCGCCTTGGTCAACTCGATGGCGGTGACCTCTTCAACGGCGAGTCCGGTGGGGATCGCGCCGTCGAGCAACGCTTGCAGATGCTCGGTGGTGAGCCCGGTATCGCGGGCGGCGCTCTCGTGAGCGGTCCATTCGAACTCGGAGCGGGTGTGGGCGGCGACGGTGAGGATCGCCAGCTCACGAAGCCTGGGCGGCAGGTCGGGATCGAAGCGCAGCGCGGCTCCGACCTGCTGCACGGCGGCGCCCGGTCGGCGCCGGCGCCGATCATGCAGAACAAGGTGTCCCGCATGATCATCGGCGGACCGACCGGGTTGAGGACGATGATGGCCTTGCCCCGGGCGGCCCCGCCGACCTCCGCGACGGCGCGGCCGGTGCTCTGCGTGAACTCGTCGACCGCCTACACGGTCCCGACCTGCGGCCGCAGCGGCTCGCGGTCTTCCTGCCCGGCAGCAATAACGCCGACCTGCAGAGTCGCATCGCCTTCCTCAACGCGGCCGTGCCGAAGATCCGAGGCAGCACGTGCCCCCGAGGGCTCGGAGTCGTGTCGCGTTGCCGGAGATGTACAACTATTTCAATCAGGTCGACTGGCCAGCGGGTGGTGCGTGCGTAATCGAAGAGTGGTCGACCTCAATCATGTATTCCCTTCCGGAATATGTGCGATTAGAAATTGGAACTTTGCTCCGAGGCGTGTGAGTGCTAGTTTCGGTGTTGCCACGTTGGCGATTTAAGATCTTGTGACGGTATGGTCGGCTGATCGTAGATTGTAGGAACGGGGATTTGAATGAGTGGGTCCGTAGGTGAAGCGGTGAGCACGTCCGATGGGCGGCGTCTCGAGGCGCTCCTTCGCGACCACGCCGCCGGGCGGTCGGACGGCGCCCGGCGCATCCTCCTCAGGGGCGGGTCCGTGCTGTCGATGGACGAGGCGGTGGGCGACTTCGCCGTCGGCGACGTGCTCATCGACGGAGACCGGATCGCCGAGGTGGCGCCCTCCGTCCTGGCGCCGGATGCGGTCGTCGTCGACGCGCGCGACCACATCGTCATGCCCGGCTTCTGCGACCCGCACATCCACGCCTGGGAGGGCGCCCTCGGTCGGATCATCCCGGAGAACGTCCCGCAGGACACCGAGGACGCGATCGGTGGGGCCCCCCTCTCGGGGCGCAGCTACATGTACGCCGCCCACCGCGCCTTCGCCCCGGCGTGCCGGCCCGAGGACGTCTACGCCGGGACCCTGAACACCCTGCTCGCCGCCCTGAACGGTGGGATCACCACGGTCGTCGACAACATGCACAACGCTCGGTCGCCCGAGCACTCGGACGCGGGCGTCGAGGCCCTGCTCGCGTCGGGCGTACGGGGTGTGCACGCCGTGGGGCGCCCGCGGGCGGGCGCGTGGGCCGAGTCCTTCCCGTCGGACGTGAGGCGGTTGCGCGACCAGTACTTCGCCGGCGCGGGCGAACTCTGCTCGATGCGCCTGTATGCCCCCGGGTTCGATGATCTCACGGACCTGCTGCCGATCCGGAAAGAGCTCGACCTGTGGTTCTCCTTCGACAGCGGAATCGAGAAGCAGGACCTCCGGAAACTGTATTACGACGGTTCTTTCGACGGCCGGGAGGCGATCAACCACGGGAATTTCCTGTCGGCGGAGCAGCGGCAGGTCGTGATCGACAACGGGGCGCAGGTGAATGTCTGTCCGCGCATCGAGACACAGTTCCGGTTCGGCCGGGTGCCGTACAACGAATGGGTCGAGCAGGGCCTGCGGCCGGGCCTGAGCAACGACAACCCGATGACCTTCGCCATCGACATGTTCGCCGAGATGCGCGCGCTCCACCTGGTGCACCGGGTCGACGCGCACCGCGACGGCAGCGCCTCGCCCACCCTGCGGGAGATCCTCGAGTCCGCGACCCGCAAGGGCGCGGACAACTGCGGCGTCGGTGATGTCACCGGCTCGCTGACGCCGGGGAAGAAGGCGGACGTCATCCTCGTCGACACCACGGCGCCGCACCTGTTCCCGCGGAACAACGTCCTGGCCACCGTCGTGCAGGGCGCCGGCGTGGAGTCCGTCGACACGGTGCTGGTGAACGGACGCGTCGTCAAGTGGCAGGGGCGGCTGCTCGGTGTCGACCTGGCAGAGGTCCGACGCCGCGTGCAGGCGTCCCACGACCACCTGTTGAGCGCCGTGAACTGGCCCCACGCCGCCGTCGACTTCGACGACTAGCCAGCCCAGCCCGACCCCACTCAGCGGGCGCCGTCCTTCGATGGCGCCCGCCTCACAGAGGATGCCCCTGCAATGACGCAACCATCAGCGACCGAGGCCGCACGGCGGGCCAGGCGGAACATCCGACTGGGCTCGCTGGGCGCCGCCCTCGAGTACTACGACTTCGTCGTCTACCTCTACGTCGCGACCCTGATCGGCCAGGCGTTCTTCCCCGCGGACCTCTCGCCGACGATGAGGCTGGTGCAGACGCTCGCCATCTACTCGACCGGACTGCTGATCCGGCCGGTCGCCGGGATCCTCATTGCGCGGGTCGCCGACCGGGTGGGGCGAAAGCAGCTGTTCATGCTGACGGTCGTGGTCATGGCGGTGGCCACGCTGGGCATCGGCCTCCTGCCGACCTACGAGCAGGTGGGCTGGCCCGCGCCGGTCCTCCTGTTGTTGCTGCGGGTGGCGCAGGGCTGCGCGGTCGGTGGGGAGATCCCCGCGGCCGCGGTCTTCGTCACCGAGCACGCCCGGCCGGACGGCGTCGCGCGGGCGGGTGCCTTCCAGCAGATGACGGCGTACAGCGGGTTCCTGTTCGGCGCGGGTGCGGCGTTCGTGGCGGGTCTCGTCGCGACCCACCTGACGCCCGACACGCCGTCGCTCGCCTGGCGCCTGCCCTTCCTCGTGGGCGGCGTGCTCGGCGTCGTGGCGATCTACCTACGGCGCCGGATCGACGAGACCCCCGCGTTCGTGAACGAGACGGTCGAGCAGGACAACCGCCCGGCGGCACCGGTGCGCGAGGTGCTGCTGCGGCACCGCCCCGCGGTGCTGTTCGCGGTCCTGGTGGCCGTCGCGTTGACCCTGGTCAACGTCACCTACTTCAACTTCTGGCCCACCTACCTGCAGACCTCCCTCGGCCTCTCCTCGACCTCGGCGCTGCTTGCGAGCCTGGTCGCGATCGCGGCGGCGATGGCGGCCATGCCGGCGTGGGGGTACCTCGCGGATCGGTACGGCTGGAGCCGGATGCTGCGCTGGGCCTCCCTGGCCACCGCGGTGACCGCCGTCCTGCTGCTGCTGGTGCTGCCCACGCTGCCCCCGGACTCCGCGCTCGCGATCTGGATCCCGCTGCCGGCGGCGATGGCGGCGGCCGGGATCCCGGCCGCCGCCCCGGGAATGATCTCGTCGATCTTCCCGACCGAGGTCCGGCAGACGGGCTTCTCGCTGCCGTACAACGTCGTCATCGCGGTGCTGGGCGGCTTCCTCAACCTGATCCTGGTGTGGTTGGTCGCCACCGTGGGCCTCGGCGCGCCGATGTACACCGTGCTCGTCGCGTGCGTCCTCGTCCTGGTCGCCTCGGTGGCCGTCCTACGGATCCGGACCTATCTGGGTCGCGGCGCGCAGCCCGCCGCGCGGTCACGGCCGAGGCCACGCGCAGCGAGGGACAGCCGTCATGAGGTGGGTGACCTACGAGGCGGAGGCAGGCGTCCGCACCGGCGTGCTCGACGGGGAGTCCGTCCGCGGGCTTGCCGCGGGGACGACTCTGGAGTCCCTTCTAACGGTCGACGCGCTGGTCGAAGCGGGTGCGGACGCCTGGCGCGCGCCCGCCGAGACCCGCGACCTGGCCGACGTCCGGTTGCTCGCCCCGCTCCGGCGGCCGCCGTCCGTCCGGGACGGGCTGTGCTTCCTGGATCACCTCCGCGGGTGCTACCGGGCGCTCGGCCGGGACACCGAGCTGCCCGCGGTGTGGTCGCAGAGGCCCGCCTTCTACTTCGCCAACGCCGATGCGGTCGTCGGCCCGTACGACGACGTGCCGGTCTCGCCGGGATCGTCGATGTTCGACCTCGAGCTGGAGGTTGGGGTGGTGATCGGGCGCGGCGGACGTGACCTGCATCCGGAGCGCGCCGAGGAGCACATCGCGGGTTTCACCCTGTACAACGACTGGACCGCGCGCGACCACCAGGTCGTGGACATGGCGCAGGGCATCGGGATGGCCAAGAGCAAGGACGGGGCCATCACGCTGGGCCCGGCACTCGTCACCGCCGACGAGCTCGAGCCGCTTCGCCGCGACGGGCGGCTCGAGCTGACGGCGTCGGTCAACGGTGTCGAGCTGACCCGCGGATCCCTGGGCCAGATGGACTGGACGTTCGGCGAGCTCCTCGCCTACGTCTCGCGCGGTGCGGACCTCACACCGGGGGCGGTGATCGGGTCGGGGACCGTTCCCGGCGGTTGTCTGCTGGAGCACGTCGACACCCCGGACCTGGGGGACTTCGCGCGCTGGCTGCGCCCGGGCGACGTGGTGAGCCTGGCCGGGACGGGGCTGGGGGAGACCCGGCAGGCCGTGCTCCCGGCCACCGAGGTGGTCCCGCTCCGTGCGGCGGCTTGAGGAGGGGGACATGAGCTTCCGGTTCCGGCGAGTGGTCACGGGACACGCCGCGGACGGCACGGCGGTCGTCCGGTCGGACGAGATCGTCACCTCGCAGCCGCGGCTGCGGGGGTACGAGGCGCGGGTCGTCTGGTGCACCGGGCAGATCCCGGCCGACAACGACGAGGAGCACTTCGACGACGGCGCACCCGGGCCGAAGGGCTCGCGCGTGCTGTTCCGGATCGCGGAGTTCGACCCGGCCGAGGCCGAGCACACCAACATGCACCGCACCGAGACCCAGGACGTCGCCGTCGTGCTCTCCGGTCGGCTCGACATGGTCCTGGACAGCGGCGAGGTCGTGGACCAGCTCACCGCGGGCGATGTCCTCGTCCAGCGCGGCACCATGCACTCCTGGGTCGCCCGCGGCGACGAGCCGGTCCGGGTGCTGTTCGTGCTGGTCGACGCGCTGCCCGTGAGGATCGGCGACCTCGTCCTAGGCGACGACCTCACGGCGCTCGGCGGCCGGATCTCGCCCATGCCGCAGAGCTCGGACTCGCCCGCGTGAGTGGCCCGCCCTACACGGCGGTGGACGTGCACGCCCACCACCTAGGACCCGGGCTCCCGGAGCTCCCCGAGGTGCCGCGGCTCGTCGTGAACGGCGGGGCCGCGCGGATCGTCGACGGCCGGGGCGGCGCCCGGCCCGCCCCGACCGCGCTGTGGGACGTGCCCACCCGGCTGGGCGAGATGGACCGGGTGGGCCTGTCCCACCAGGTGATCTCGCCGGTACCGGAGGTCATGGAGCGGGCGTGGACGGCCGACCCCGCCTACGCGCGCGCGGTGAACGACCAGATCGCGCAGGCGTGCCGCGAGTCCGGCGGCCGCCTGCTCGGGCTCGGCTGTCTGCACCGCGCCGACCCGCGGGTCGAGCTCGAGCGCTGTCTGGCCCTCGGTCTGCGCGGGGTGGAGACCGGCACCCGGCTGGCCGGCCACGAGCTCGATGCGGAGCGGACGGCCGGGCTCTGGGCGGCGTGCGCGGACGCGGGCGCCGCGGTCCTCGTCCATCCGGTGGGGCGCGGACACGGGGTACTGTGTCGCACCGGGGTGCCGCTCGAGATCGGGCTCGGTATGCCCACCGACGCAGCGGCGCCGGCGTTCGCCCTGGTCGCCGGGGGTGTCCTCGACCGCCATTCGGACATCCGGGTGGCCCTCACCCACGGCGGCGGCGCGTTCCCCTGGGTCGAACCGCGGCTGCGGTCGGCGGCGGGTGGCGACGAGCGCTGGGACGCTGCGGTCCGGCGGCTCTTCGTGGACACCCTGGTCCAGGACCCGGCACTGCTGCCGGTGCTCGCGCACCGATTCGGGGCGGACCGGCTGCTGGTGGGCTCCGACAGCCCCTTCATGCCCGATTACCTCCTCGACGCGGTGCGCAGCGTCGACGCCCTGCCGGACGGGTCCCGCAGGGCCGCGCAGGTGGACAACGCCCTCGACTTCCTGGGCCTGCGTCCCCGGTGAGGGGACCGGCGCCCGTCATCACCGACCTCAGGAGGACCTCCGTGCCCGACATCGACGACACCGTCGCGCGATGGCTGACCGAGTACGACTCGCCCGGCGCGAACGTCGCCACGCTGCTCTGCGACCGCCACGACCCGGACGGCATCGCGTTCCGGTTCGTGGACGAGGATCTGGCCGGGTCCACGATGACCTACGGCGAGCTGGCCGACGGGTCCCGGCGACTGGCCACCGCCCTCGCGGAGCGTGGAGTGGCGCGCGGGGAGCGGGTGGCCGTCCTCCTGTCGAAGCGCCCGGAGCTGGTCCTCACCCTCATGGCTCTGTGGCGGCTCGGTGCGGTGCACGTACCGCTCTTCACGGCCTTCGCCGACGGGGCGATCCGAGTACGAGTGGAGAGCGCCGGGGTGCGGCTGGTCGTGACCGAGCCCGAGCAGCGGCCGAAGCTCGCCGCGCTCGACGGCGTGGACGTGCTCGAGACCGGAGCCGGGTTCGACCGGCTCGTCGCCACGAGCGCGCCGGCGGCCACGTCGGAGACCGTCGGTGGCGACGGCGCCTTCCTAGAGCTGTACACGAGCGGGACGACCGGGAAGCCGAAGGGCGTCGTCGTCCCGGTCCGGGCGCTGGTGGCCTTCCACAGCTACCTGCACTACGGGCTCGACGTGCGGCCCGAAGACGTGCTGTGGAACGCCGCCGACCCGGGCTGGGCCTACGGGCTCTACTATGGCGTCGTCGCGCCGCTGGTGGGCGGTCGCGCCAACATCCTGGCCCGCGGCGCGTTCACCCCGGAGACGACGGCGACGGTAATGAGGCGCTTCGGCGTCACCTCCTTCGCCGGCGCCCCGACCATGTACCGGGCGATGAGCAGGTCGGGGTCGACCGAGCCGATCCCGCTGCGGCGCGCTTCCTCGGCGGGCGAACCGCTCACCCCGGACGTGGTGGAGTGGGGGCGGGCGACCTTCGGTGTGCCGATCGGGGACCACTACGGCCAGACCGAGCTCGGCATGGCTATCGGCAACCACTGGCACGAGGACGTGGCGCGACCGATCCGGGCCGGCTCGATGGGCCATCCGCTACCCGGGTACGTGGCTGGCACTTTGGACGGCCAGATCGCGATCGAGGCCGCCGCCAGCCCGGCGTTCTGGTTCCGCGGCTACGAGGGCGAGCCCGAGAAGACCGCCGAGCGCTTCGCCCGAGGCGGGCGGTGGTACCTCACCGGGGACACCGGCCGGGTGGACGACGAGGGCTACTTCACCTTCACCGCCCGCGACGACGACGTCATCCTGGCCTCGGGGTACCGGATCGGCCCGTTCGACGTCGAGAGCGTGCTCAGCGCCCACCCCGCCGTGACCGACGTCGCGGTGGTGGGCAGGCCGGACCCGGAGGGGGTCAGGGGAGAGGTCGTCGAGGCCTTCGTCGTGACGAGCGCGCCACCCGCTGGGCGGCAGGCGCTCGCCCGCGAGCTGCAGGACCTGGTCCGCGACACGTACTCACGCCACGCGTACCCGCGTGCCGTGCATTTCGTGGACACGCTGCCCAAGACCCCGAGCGGAAAGATCCAGCGGTTCCTCCTCCGCCAGGGGTGAGCGGCCACCCGACATCCTCGGCGGAAACGGTGGACCGATGCGCGTCGGGCTCACCGTCCGGTGAGCTCCGCCATTCGAGCCCGGGCTATCGCGGTGACGGCCTCGGCCGCGGCGGACGGGCCCCGCCCGGCCCGGGTGACGGCGGCGACGTGGCGGCGCAGCGGCGGCTCGAAGCTCAACGCCTTGAGCTCGCCGCTCGCAACGGCGTCCTGGACGTACGACGCCGGGAGCGCCGAGACGTACTCGCCACGCAGGACGAGTCGCTCGACCAGGTGGATGGAGTCGATCTCGATCCCGAGGTCGTCCGGTGCCGCCGCGAGATCCATGCGACGCCACAGGTCGCGGTAACCCGGTGTCAGGGCCAGGGGAAGCCCGCGTAGGGCGGCGGGCTCCACCGGTCCCTTGTGGAGGGGTCGCAGCAGCTCGGGGGTGCCCACCAGCACGACCTCGTCGGCCCCCAGGTCGGTGTAGCGCAGGCGCGGGTTCTCGTCGTGCGGCGGCCAGCGGGAGAACAGGCCGACGTCGAGGCGCCCGGCCTCGAGCCGTTCCATCAGGAACATCGGCGGCGCCTCGACGATGTGCAGGCCCATCTTCGGGTGCGCCGCCCCGAGCGCGGTGCGGAGCTGGTCGGAGAGGACCGGCGCCAAGGACGGCGCGAGGCCGACGGTCACCGTGCCGACGAGCTCGGTGGCGGCGGCCCGGACCGCTTGGGGGACCCCGGCGACCAGGTCCAGCAGGATCTCGCTCAGCTCGTCCAACCGTGCGCCCGCCGCCGTCGGGCGCACGCCTTCCGCATCACGGATGAGCAGCTGCACACCGAGCTCGTGCTCCAGCGCCTGGATCTGCTTGCTCAGCGCGGGCTGGCTCACGTGCAGTACTCGAGCAGCTCGACTGAAGCTGCCCTCGCGGGCGATGGCCGCGAAGTACTCGAACTGCCTGATCTCCACCTCGTCACCCGCTCTCCGCTCGCACCTGGGCCTCCTCGGCCCGGTCGCGGAGCGGCGCACCGTGCAGTTGTGGTCCCGGCCCTGGGACAACTTACGACGCCTGGCCGGTACCGACCACGGCGCCGGGGTGGTGGACGAGCAGAGCCGGTGGCTCAGTCGGTGTAGGCGCCGTCGGCGATGTCCTGGAGCAGGGTGGGGCCGGACGGTTCCCACCCGTAGTGCTCCCGGGTGGCCGCGGTCGAGGCGGCGACGCCGAGGGCGTAGAAGGTCGCGAGTGCCCCGAACTTCTCCTGCGCGGCTTCGGGGGCCAACGAGGCGACGGGGAGGTCCAACTTGCGACCGACGGCCTCGGCGATGTCGCGGAAGGCGACGTGCTCGGCAGCACCGTGCAGCACGGCGCCCGCTCGGGGCCGCTCGATGGAGAGCCGGTAGAGCGTCGCCGCGTCCGCTCGGCTGATCGCGGGCCACCGGTTCGACCCGTCCCCGATGTAGAAGGCCGTACCGAGCTGCCGGGCGATGGCGACGTAGCTGGTGATGAAGCCCCAGTCCCCGACACCGTGCACGGTGGGGGCGAGTCGGACGACCGAGGTGTAGACGCCCCGCTCCCGCGCCCACTCCTTGGCGAGGAGCTCGGCACGGAACCGCGGTGGCAACCCCTCGTGTGCCTCGTGCAGGTCCTCCTCGGTGGCTTCACGACCGACCGGCAGGCCGAGCAAACCGGAGGCGATCACCACCGGCCGGTCCGACCCGGCGAGCTCCTCGGCGAAGGCGGTGAGGGCATCCCGGTCGGCGCGCCCAGCCTGCTCCATCTGTGAGAAGTCGTGGTTGTAGGCGAGGTGCAGCACCGCGTCGGTCTTGCGGGCGCCCTCGCGCAGCAGGTCGAGGTCGCGCATGTCGCCACGCAGCACTTCCGCTCGGTGGGTCTCGAGCGTGGCCGCTGCGCTGTCGGACCGCGCCAGGCCCAGGACCTGGTGGCCGGCATTGATCAATTCCGGGACGACGGCCGAGCCGATCCAGCCTGAGGCGCCGGTGACGAATACGCGCACGGTTGCACTCCTTCATCGAAGAATGGGTGAGCCTCGATCACGACGTGAGGGCATCGGCGAAGATACGTCAGGGATCCGGTGTGCAGTGGCCTCGCGGCCATTCCGACCTGTCATGGGCGCTATCGCCAGGCGATATTGGCTGTGGCTCCGATCACGGCGTTACCGTCCGACGGTCGGAGAGACTCTCACTTCCGAGACGAGGTCGATCCATCCGCCGCGCCCGGAGACGAAGCGCCGCGATCGGCACACCGCGTCGGCGATCCACGCGGCGACTGCGCCCCGGCGGACCGGCATACCACCAATGAGGAAGGACACCGATGTCCGTACTGCGGGGACTCGAAGGCAGGAACGCGCTCGTCACGGGCGGGGCGAAAGGGCAGGGCCTCAGCCACGTGCTCGCGCTGGCCGAGGGCCGGCTGCAGCATCGCCGTACTCGATGTGACCGAACCGGTCGAGGAGGCCTACGCATTTGCCACCCCGGAGATGATGGAGGCGACCGTCGCCGGGGTCGAGGAGCGCGGCGTCCGGTGCATCGGTCTGCCGTGTGACGTGCGGGACGAGGCCCAGATCGAGGCGGCGGTCGGTAAGGCGCTCGACTTCTTCGACGGCCGGATTGACTGCGGTGGAGGCGCTCGAGCATGCGATGTAGGGCGATCATCTGCACCCTCGGCGTCACGATCGTCATCCAGGGGCCGTCGTCGCCTACACCGGCGGCATACCGATCAGCAGTGGGCTCAGCCCGGTGCTCACCCGGCTGAGCGTCACGTGGTCGCCATCGCGCCGGCGCTGTGCGTGCTGATGCTGCTCGTCGCGGTCGTGACGTGGTTCGTCCTGCGTCAGACCCCGTACGGACGGTACCTGCAGGGGGTCGGGTCGAACCTGCGGCCGCGCGCCTCACCGGCATCCGGGTGAGCCGGGTCGTGATGCTGAGCTTCGTGCTCGCCGGTGCTCTCGCGGGCGTGGCCGGCGTGCTGCAGATCGCGGCGCAGGGGAACGCCGACCCGCAGGTCGGGAGCATCAACTTCATCCTCCCGGCCCTGGCCGCGGCCTTCCTCGGCGCGACGACCTGGCGGCCCGGGACGTACAACGTCATCGGCACGCTGATCGCGCTCTACTTCCTAAGCACGGTCGTCAACGGTCTGTCCCTCGTCGGCGTCGCGCCCTGGGACGGACGTGTTCAACGGCGCCGTCGGCCATGGTCGTCGATCTCCCTCGCCGTGGGCTCACAAGTTTTGCGTCGACCAAGGCGTCGATTTGATCTTGAAGGACCTGACAGATCTCGGCGCACGAGGCACTGACCGGCGAGTACTGGTACACCGCCTCGGACTCGAACCGAGAACCCGCTGGAGGGGAGTCGGGTGTTCCGCTGCCGGTTTTGATGAGCATCCGCGCTGGTGCGAGCGACACCTCGAAGCTGGCCATCTTGGCCGATGCTCAGCTGCAGTGGTCGCGATCGGGCGTAAGCGGTGACCAGAACGGTGATCCTCAGCTGCCTCGCAGCCTGGGAGCGACCGGCTGGTCGGCCGCCGCCGTCATCGTCGCTCGGGTGGTCGTGTCTGCTGAGCTGTTAGCGTGCGAGGAAGCCTGGCGTCCGCTTGTCGAGGAACGCGCCGACTCCCTCGGCGAAGTCCTCGGTGGTGGCCACGAACCCGCAGGCGACCGCCTCCAGGACGGACGACGGCGCTCCGCCCACGGCGGCGTCCACGAGCTGCTTCGCCACCTGCTGGGCGAGCGGCCCCGAACCGAGGAGATCGGCGACGAAGCGGTCGACCTCGGCGTCGAGATCATCGACGGGGGATCGGGTGACGAGACCCCAGGCCAGCGCCGTGCGCGCGTCGACCGGCCGACGGGTCAGAATGATCTCCTTCGCGCGGGACGGTCCGACGAGCCGGGTCAGCCGCTCGGTGCCGCCCCAGCCCGGGATGAGCCCGAGCCCTGTTTCGGGCAGGCCGAGCTCCGCGGCCGCGTGGGCGATGCGGAAGTCGCAGGCGAGCGCGAGTTCCAGGCCGCCGCCGAGGGCTGGCCCGTCGACCACCGCGATCGTCGGCTGGGGGAGCGCCGCCAACCGGGCGAACACCCGATGCCCGACGGCCGTCCAGCGCCGCCACATGTCCACGGGCGCGAGCGCGGTGAACGCGGTGATGTCCGCGCCCACGCTGAAGGCTCGGGTGCCCGCGGTCCGGACCAGGACGACGCGCGACGCGGAGGCGGCGATCTCCTCAAGTGCGGCCTCGAGCTCGAGCAGCAGCTCCGGGGCCAGCGCGTTCCGCCGCGATGCGCGGTCCAGAAGGACCGTCGCGACCAGCCCGTCGTCGTGGGTGGAGACCGTGACCGTGCCGGGGTCAGTGGACATCGAACAGTCCCGCGGCGCCCATGCCCCCACCGATGCACATGCTGACGACGACGTGCTTCACCCCTCGTCGCCTGCCCTCGATCAGCGCGTGCCCGACCATCCGCGCGCCGGACATGCCGTAGGGGTGGCCGATGGCGATGGCCCCACCGTCGACGTTGCACAGCGTGGGGTCGATCCCGAGGGTGTCCCGGCAGTACACGGCCTGGGAGGCGAACGCCTCGTTGATCTCCCAGAGGCCGATGTCGTCGACGGTCAGTCCGTGCCGCGCAAGCAGCCGCGGGATCGCGGTGACCGGGCCGATGCCCATCTCGCCGGGGGCGCAGCCGGTCACCGCCATGCCGAGGTAGCCGCCGAGCGGTTCGAGCCCGCGGCGTTCGGCCTCGCTCGCGTCCATCAGCACCGCGGCGGACGCACCGTCGGACAACTGGGAGGCGTTGCCCGCGGTCACCGTGGCCCCGGAGCGCTCGGCGACCTGCACCGGCTTCAGCCCGGCGAGGACCTCGAGGGTGGTCGACGGCCGGTTGCCCTCGTCCGCCGTGAGGTCCCCGAACGGCACGATCTCGGCGTCGAACCGGCCCGCCTGCTGCGCTGCCGCCGTTCGTTGCTGGGACAGCAGGGCGAACTCGTCCTGGCGGTCTCGGTCCACGCCGTACCGCTCGGCCACGATCTCCGCCGTGTCGAGCATCGGCAGGTACAGGTCCGGGACGTGCTCGCGCAGCCACGTGTCCTCGGCGCGGTGGGTGTTCTGGTGCGCGTTCTGCACCAGCGAGATCGACTCGACGCCGCCACCGACCACGATCCGCATGCCGTCGTCGACGACCTGCTTGGCGGCCGTCGCGATCGCCATCAGGCCGGAGGCGCACTGCCGGTCCACGGACATCCCCGCCACGGTCTCGGGTAGCCCGGCCCGGAGGGCGGCCTGGCGGGCAACGTTGAACCCGGTCGAGCCCTGCTGCAGTGCCGCGCCCAGCACCACGTCCTCCACCTCGCCGCCGTCGACGCCCGCTCGCTCGACCGCGTGTCGGACGACGTGTCCGGCCAGGGTCTGCGCCTGCGTCTCGCGGTAGGCGCCGCGGTGAGCCCTGCCGATAGGGGTACGCGCCGTGGACACGATCATCGCGCGCCTCACGTCCGCTCGCCGCCCGCCACATAGAGCACCTGGCCGGACACGAATCCGGCGTCGGGGCCGGTGAGGTACTCGGCGGCAGCCGCGACGTCCTCGGGCACCCCGGCCCGACCGACAGGGATGCCCGCCACGAGCGACGCCTCGAACTCCGCGAAGTCCAGCCCGATGCGGTCCGCGGTGGAGCGGGTCATGTCGGTGACGATGAATCCGGGCGCGATCGCGTTCACCGTGATCCCGAACCGGCCCAGCTCCATCGCCAGGGTGCGGGTGAGCCCCTGCAGGCCGGCCTTGGCCGCGGAGTAGTTCGCCTGGCCGCGGTTGCCCAGCGCCGAGATGCTCGACATGTTCACGATGCGGCCGTACCGCGCCTCGACCATGAACCCCTGCACCGCCCGGCTCGTCAGGAACGCGCCGCGCAGGTGCACGCCCATGACGGTGTCCCAGTCCGCGGTGGTCATCCTGAACAGCAGGTTGTCCCGCAGCACCCCCGCGTTGTTGACCAGTACGGTCGGCGGGCCGAGCTCGGCCGCCACCGTCGCGACGGCGGCGGTCACGGCTTCCTCGTCGGCGACGTCCGCGCCCACGGCCAGCGCCGTCCCGCCGTTGGCTCGGATCTTCTCGACGGCCTCGGCGCACGTCTCTGCGTCGAGGTCCACGATTCCGACGGCGTGGCCAGCGGCGGCGAGTCGGGCTGCTACGGCGGCCCCGATCCCACGGGCGGCTCCGGTCACGATCGCGACCCGGGCGGATGGTGTGTCTGTCACGTGCGGATCCCTCGGTGTCGTGCCGGGCTCGTGCCGGCGGTGGATGGGGCGGTACCCAGCTCGTCGGCGACCGCCATCGCGCGGGTGACGACGGCGGCGATGCCCTCGGTGGTCGGGGTCCCCTCGGTTGCGCGGTTGCGCGGGTCGTCGGTGGCGCGGCGTAGCACGCCCTGAGCGATGATCGCCAGCTTCCACAGCCCGAGCGCGTGCCAGAAGCCGATGTCGGAGACGTCCCGACCGCTGGCGGCGGCGTACTCGGCGACCATCTCGGCGCGCGACGGGAAGCCCTCGAGCGTGGAGGGTAGGAAGTCGTCGAGGCCCTGCTCACCCGGCTCGGCCCAGTAGGCCAACAGCGACCCGAGGTCGGCCAACGGGTGCCCGAGCGTGCTCAGCTCCCAGTCCAGCACGGCGACGACCCGGTCCGCCGAGGTGATCACGTTTCTCAGGTGGAAGTCCCCGTGGACAAGGGTGGTCTCGTGTTCGTCGGGCAGGGCGGCGTGCAACCGCTCGGTGAGGGCGTCGACCTCGGGTAGCGCCGTGGTGCGGGAGCTCTCCCACTGCGCCGACCAACGCCGGAGCTGCCGCGGCGCGTACGGGCGCCGGGTGGCGAGCCCGTCGAGACCAGTGGCCCCGAGATCGACACGGTGGACCTCGGCGAGCGTGCGGACCAGGGACAGTGCCAGCGCGCGCCGGTCCCCGGCGGCGAGATCGCGCGCCACCGACATCCGGTCGACGACCGTGCCGTCGACCCAGGACATGACGAACGCGGGCGCAGCGTCGGCACCCACCGCTCCGGGCTCCAGCACACCGAAGACCTGCGGGACCGGCACCCCGGTGCCGGCGAGCGCGGTGAGAACCCGGGCCTCGCGGAGCACGTCGTGCGCCGACTCCAGCAGCTCGCCGAGCGGTGGGCGCCGCAGCACCCAGACGCCGGCCCGCTCGTCGGTCACGCGATAGGTCAGGTTGGACTGGCCGAGCCCGACCCTGTGCAGGGTCAGCTCGCCGACCGGTTCCCGGCCGAGTCCGACCAAGGCGCGCCGGACCGCGGCGGCGTCCACCCCCGGCTCACCCATCGCCGGCCCGCCCGGCGGGCTCGCGGTCGCTCGCGTCGCCCAGTCCCTGCCCGCCGTCGATCACCAGGGTCTGGCCGGTGATCCACGAAGCGGAGTCCGAGGCGAGGAACGCGATCGCCTCGGCGACGTCGGCGGGCTCACCGATTCTGCCGAGCGGGAACGCGGCACTGAGCCGGTCCTCGTGCTCGGCCCACAGCAGCTCGGCGAGCCGGGTCCGGACGACGCCGGGTGCCACTGCGTTGACCCGCACCCGCGGCGCGAGCTCGAACGCCAGCTGGCGGGTGAGGTGGATCAGAGCGGCCTTGGTGGCGTTGTAGACGCCCAGGTCGGGCTCGACGACCAGGCCCCCGATCGACGCCGTGTTCACCACCGCCCCGCCGTGTTCGCCCATCCAGGCCTCCGCGACCAGTGCGGTCCACGCGATCGGCGCCCAGAGGTTGACCTCTAAGGTCTTGGCGAACCGGCCCAGGTCCTGCGCGGTGACCGGCCCGTGTGCGGGGTTGGTCCCGGCGTTGTTGACCAGCACGTCGATCCGGCCGAACCGCTCGACGGCCTCCTCGACGCACGCGCGGGCGGCGGCCTGGTCCGAGGCGTGCGCCACGATCCCGACCGCCGTGCCCGCGCCGGCCTGCGCGGTGGCGTTGAGGCCCGCCGCGGCCTCCGCGACCGACTCCGCACGCCGGGAGGTCAGAACGACGTCCGCACCCCGTGCACGCAGGGCGGCGGCGGTGGCGAGCCCGATCCCCCGGGAGGCCCCGGTGACGATCGCCGCCCGGCCGGCGAGCTCGCCCGTCACGTCGGCTCCGCGTACTTGCGGAGCTCCTGGCGGGCGATGGTGCGCTTGTGCACCTCGTCCGGCCCGTCCGCGATCCGCAGGGTGCGCAGGTGCGCCCAGAACGCGGCCAGCGGCACGTCGTCGGACACGCCGGCGGCGCCGTGCACCTGGATCGCCCGGTCCACCACCCGCAGGGCCGTCGCGGGGGCGTCGACCTTGATCGCGGCGATCTCGGTGCGGGCGACGCGGTTGCCGACCTCGTCCATCATCCAGGCCGCCTTCAGAGTGAGCAATCTGCTCTTTTCGATGTCGATGCGTGCCTCGGCGATCCAGTCCTGCACGTTGGCCCGGTCGGCGACCGGAGTCCCGAACGTGCTGCGGGACAGGGCCCGGCGACAGAGCAGCTCCAACGCTCGTTCCGCCATGCCGATGGCGCGCATGCAGTGATGGATCCGGCCCGGACCCAGCCTGGCCTGGCTGATGGCGAAGCCCTCGCCCTCACCGGCCAGCACGTCCGACACCGGCACCCGGACGTCCTCGAAGAGGATCTCCGCGTGTCCCTCGCGGTCCTGGTACCCGAAGACCGGTAGGCCGCGGACGAGCGTCAGGCCGGGCGCGTCGATCGGGACAACCATCATCGACTGCTGTCGATGCGGCGGCGCGTCGGGATCGGTCTTGCCCATGACGATCAGGACGCGGCAGTTCTTGTGCAGCGCGTTGGACGCGAACCACTTGCGGCCGTTGAGCACGTACTCGTCGCCCTGGCGGACCATCCGCAGCTCGATGTTCGTGGCGTCCGAGCTCGCCACCGCGGGCTCGGTCATGGCGAACGCGGAGCGAATGGTCCCGTCGAGCAGCGGGAGGAGGTAGCGCTCCTTGTGCTCGTCCGAGCCGAAGAGGGTGAGCACCTCCATGTTTCCGGTGTCCGGCGCGGAGCAGTTGGTGGCCTCCGGGGCCAGCCGCGGACTCCGGCCCATGATCTCGCACAGCGGGGCGTACTCGGCGTTGGTCAGGCCCGGCCCCCAGTCGGGATGGGGATGGAAGAGGTTCCACAGGCCGCGGCAGCGGGCCTCGGCCTTGAGTTCCTCCAGCACCGGGGGATGGAACTGCGGATCGCCCGACGCGCGCATCTGCTCCTCGTACATGGCCTCCGCCGGGTAGATCCGGGAGTCCATGAACTCCAGCAGGTCCTCGTGCACCCGCTTGGCGCGGTCGGAGGTCTCGAACAGTGACATGATGGTGGCCCTCCGGGTCACTCGAAGCCGAGGATCGACTTGGTCTCCAGGTACTCGGCGAACCCGGCAGCGCCGAACTCCCGTCCGTTGCCGGAGCGGCGGTACCCGCCGTAGGGGGCGCCGAAGTCCGTGTCGGCTCCGTTGACGTGCACCTCGCCGGTCCGCAGCCGCCGCGCCAGGGCGCGGGCCCGGTCCGGCTCGCCGGAGACCCAGGCGGACAGGCCGTAGTCGGAGTCGTCGGCGATGCGCACTGCCTCGTCCTCGTCGGCGTAGCCGATCAGCACCAGGACGGGGCCGAAGATCTCCTCGCGGGCGATCGTCATCGAGTTGTCGACGTCGGCGAATACGGTCGGGCGGGCGTAGAAGCCGGTGTCGAGGCCGTCCGGACGGCCGGGCCCGCCCGCAACGAGGGTGGCGCCCTCGGCGATGCCGCGTGCGATGTAGTCCTGCACCGTGCGGAACTGCGTCTCCGACGCGAGCGGGCCCATCACCGTGTCCTTCGCCGTGGGCGGCCCGACGACCACGGCCTCCGCCGCGTCGGCCGCCGCCCGCACGACGTCTGCCATCCGGGCCGCCGGGACCAGCATCCGCGTCGGTGCGTTGCACGACTGGCCGCTGTTGGTACACAGGACCCGGACGTCGCGGGCGACGAGCGCGGGCAGGTCGTCCCCGTCGAGCAAGATGTTCGCCGACTTGCCGCCGAGCTCCTGGGTCACCCGCTTCACGGTCGGCGCGGCGACCCGGGCGACCTCGATACCTGCCCGCGTTGAGCCGGTGAACGAGACCATGTCGACGCCGGGATGGGCGGCCAGCGCGGCACCGACGGTCGGCCCGTCGCCGTTTACCAGGTTGAACACGCCCGCAGGAACCCCGGCCTCGTCGAGCACCTCGGCGAGGAGCAGGGCGTTCAGCGGGGCGCGCTCCGAGGGCTTCAGCACCATGGTGCAGCCCGTGGCGAGCGCCGCGGCGACCTTCGGGACGATCTGGTGAATCGGCCAGTTCCACGGGGTGATCAGCGCACAGACCCCGATCGGCTCGTGCACTACGAGGGTCGAGCCCTGCCTGCGCTCAAAAGCGAAGTCCGCCAACACTGTCCGCGTGGTCTCGAGGTGAACCACACCGACCGCGGCCTGGACGTCGACCGCGAGCGCCCGCGGCGCCCCGATCTCCCGGCTGATCGACTCGCCGATCTCCTCGGCGCGCTTGGCGTAGATCTCGGTGATCCGGTCGAGCAGCCGCAGCCGCTCGTCCACGCCTATACGAGACCAGGTCTCGAACGCGCCGCGCGCGGCGGCCACCGCGGCGTCGACGTCCGCGGCCTCGCCGAGCGCGATCGTCTCGATCTCCTGCTCAGTCGCCGGATCGACCACCGGCAGCGTGCGAGGGCCGGCCGGGTCGACCCACCGGCCGCCGATGTAGAACTGCCTGGCGTGCTCCATGGGTTCTCCTTCGGCTCGTCGTGGCGGCGCGAGGTGGCGGCGCAGCGCAGCAGCCGCGCGGTCGCGGTCGGCCTCGCCGGAGAGCAGATCGACGATCGGCAGCGACGCGTGGACGTGGCCGCGGGCGACGATCGTGGTGGTCGGCACCCCGGCCTCGACCAGTGCGTCGGCGCGGGTGGCTCCGTCCTCGTGGGCGGGGTCCAACTCGGCGAGGACGACGATCGCCGGGGCCTGCCCGCCGGGCTCGCCATCGCTCGCCTCGAGCGGATTGACCAGGAGCTGGGCCACCGGGCCGGCAGGGTCTCCGCGTAGGGCACGGGCGACGCCCGAGGCGAGCTCGGCGCCCCCGCTCCAGCCCGCCACGGCGACCCGACCGGGGATCCCGCCGAGCTCCGGACTCCGCGCGGAGATCCAGCGCACGGCGTCGACGGCCTCGGTCGTCGCCCGCCGACGGTCGGCGCCTGCGGTCGGGGCGGTGGACACCACGAGCGCACCGACGCGTCGGGCGAGATCGCGGGCGAAGGCCTCGGGCCCGGCCTCGGGGAGCGACCACGGCTCGCCCACCAGGTGCACGACGACGGGGTGCGGTCCCGGACCCTCCGGCCGGAACAGCCGGTAGGGGAGTCCCCAGGGCAGCACGCCGTCCCGCACCTCGGCGACCTGCGGGGGCAGGCGCCGCCCACTCGCCGCCGCGGCGAGGGCCCGCCTGCCGTCGGGCCCGTCGAGCCGGGGCAACGCGCCGAGGTCGGGCCCACCGGCCCCGACCAGCTCGCGCAGCAGGGCGGCCACGTCCGGGCGGTGCCGGGCGATCACACCGTCCGAGCAGCGCTCGCCCGCCGTCCCGGTCCTCCGAAAACCGAGGTAGTCCTGCTCGGCGACGGCGGCGCACAGCTCCCGGTAGACCCCGACACCTCCGACGTAGGGCATGAACACCCGCGGCTTACCGGGCACATTCGCACCCAGATACCACGAGTCCGCTTCGGGGAAGAGCGTGATGTCCGCGCAGTCGTTGACGTGCTGGACCCAGCCCTGCTCGGCGGTCTCAGTGGGCTCGATCGTGTCCAGCTCGGCGTCGCGTAGTGCGGCCAGGCAGTCGGTGACCCAACCGACGTGCTGCTCGATCGCGACGACCATGTTCGACAGCACGGACGGGCTGCCCGGCCCGGTGATCATGAACAGGTTCGGGAACCCGCCGGTCATCAGGCCGAGATAGGTCCTCGGTCCGTGGGCCCATGCCTCCCGCAGCGTGCGTCCGCCGAGGCCCACCGGGTCGACCGCCAGCAGGGCACCCGTCATCGCGTCGTAGCCGGTGGCGAACACCAGGGTGTCCACCTCGGTGACCCCGGCGGCGGTCTCGATCCCGCGCTCGACGACCCGGGTGATCGGTGTCGACCTGATGTCGACGAGCCGCACGTGGGCCTCGTTGAACGTCTCGTAGTAACCGGTGTCGAAGCAGGGGCGCTTGGCCATGAAGGGGAACCCCTCGGGGCACAAGGCCTCCGCGGTGCGCGGGTCGCGGACCGTCGCACGGATCTTCTCGCGCAGGAACTCCGCGAGCACCGCGTTCGCTGCGGGATCGGTGAGGTGGTCGGCGAAGACCTCGTTGAGCGCCGAGATCTCGCCCGCACTCCAGGCGGTCTCGCAGCGTTCGCGCTGCTGCTCGGGCGTGAGGTCCTCGGCGCGTGCGGTCGGAGGTCGCAGCGGCACCCCGCCCGACGAGTTCCGGGCCGCCTCCCGGTACCCCGCCCGATCTTCGGCGAGCATTCGGAGCCGGTACCCGGGGGCCGGCCCGTTGCGGGCGGGAAGGGAGAACGCCGGAGTCCGCTGGAAGACCGTCAGCTCGGCCGCGTCCCGGGCCAGCAGCGGAATCAGCTGGACGCCCGACGACCCGGTACCGACAACGGCCACCCGCCGCCCGGAGACGTCGAGACCCTCCTCGGGCCAGCGTGCAGTCGACACGATCTCGCCTGCGAAGTCGTCCAGTCCGGCGAGATCGACGGGCTTGGGCACAGAGAGCGCGCCGGTGGCCATCACGACATGACGCGCGACAAGGACCTCGCCCTGCTCCGTGGTGACCCGCCACACCGCGGCGGTGTCGTCCCAGGCGGCGTCGGTGACGCGGGTGTCGAACCGGATGTCGCGGCGCAGATCGTGGCGATCTGCGACATGGGAGAGGTAGCGGAGGATCTCGGGCTGGGTCGCGTACTTCTCCGACCACCGCCACTCCTCCTCGAGCCCGGGGTCCCAGCTGTAGCTGTAGTCGGTGGTCGGGATGTCGCACCGCAGCCCGGGGTACCGGTTCCAGTACCAGGTGCCACCGACGTCGGAACCCGCCTCGAGGACGACGACGGAGAACCGCAGCTCGCGCAGCCGGGCGAGCGCGTAGAGCCCGGCGAACCCCGCGCCGACGACGATCACCTCGACGTCGAGACCCACCCGCTCCGCTGCGGGCACGGCTCGTTCCTGTGTCATGGGGGCGACTCCTCATCGCGGTGTCCCGCCCCGGGGTATCTCCGGAGCGTGGTCCACGCTAGGCGTCGGCCCGGAGCGGGCACAGTGCACCAAGGTGGACGGTTTGTGCTGGTCAAGCGGGTGTGGCAGGTCGTGGTGGGCGTACGCCGAGCGCCGCCACCTCGCTGCGGTCGATGCCGCGTTTCTGGATCTTGCCGGTGGTGCCGCGGGGGAGCGCGTCGACGACGCGGTAGACCCGGGGGACCTTGTAGGCGGCCAGCCGTGCAGCCAGCCACTCGCGGAGCGCCGCAGGGCACACCTCGTGGTCGGGGCGGGCCGCGACGACGGCGGCGACCTCCTCGCCGAGCCGGGCGTCCGGGATCCCGATCACAGCGGCCTCCTGCACGGCCGGGTGCCCGTGGAGCACCTCCTCGATCTCCCGCGGGTACACGTTGTAGCCGCCCCGGATGACGACGTCCTTCTTCCTGTCGACGATCCGCAGGTGGCCGTCCGGATCGAGGGTCCCGAGGTCGCCGGTGAGCAGCAGGCCCGCTCGCAGCACCTCGGCCGTCGCCTCCGGACGACGCCAGTAGCCGCGCATCAGGACGGGGCCGCGGAGGACGACCTCGCCCACCGTCCCGGGCGGCGCGGGCACTCCGTCCGCGCCCACGATGCTCACCTCGATCCCGGGCAGGGCCCGTCCGACGCTCCCGGTGCGGCGCTCCTCGCCGGGCCGGCACATCGTGGCGACGCCCGTGGCTTCGCTGAGTCCGTACCCCTCCAACACAGTGGCGCCGAGCCGGTCGTACAGCTCTCGTACGACCGTCTCCGGTAGCGGCGCTCCGCCGGACAACGCGGTGCGCAGCGCGACCAGGTCGTCCCTGTCGACTTCGGCGGGTGCATCGAGCACATCCGTCCACATCGTCGGGACGCCGGCGAGCAGGGTTAGCCGATGGTCCGCGGCCAGCCGCAGCATCGCGCCGGGGTCGTACCGCGGCATCAGCGAGAGCGTGGCGCCGCATCGCAGCGCGGACCCCATCACGACGACCTGGCCGTACACGTGGAAGAGCGGAAGGGCGGTCCCCATCCGCTCTCCGTCGCGCAGGTCGAGTGCCTGCGTGACGGCGCGGGCGGCGGCCACGATCCCTGCGTGGGTGAGCTCTGCCCCCTTGGGGCGCCCGGTGGTGCCGGAGGTGTACAGCAGGACCGCGACATCGTCGACGGGCACGCGCGGGACCGCAGGTCCACCGTCGTCCAGGACGCGGTCGTCGAGGATCCAGACCGGCACGTCCCGCGGACCGGCGGCTGCCCGCAGGGTGGCCGCGACGCTCGGTGAGCCCACCGCGAGCACGCAGTCCGCGTCGTCGAGGAAGTAGCCCAGCTCGATCTCGGTGCACGACGGGTTCACCGTGACTGCGATGGCGCCCGCGGCGAGGATGCCGTGGTAGGCGACCACGAACTCCGCCGATGTCGGGGCCACGAGCAGTACCCGATCGCCTGCCCGCGCTCCGGCGGCGGCCAGCCGGACCGCGGCGGCCGAGACCAGCCCGGCCAGCTCGGCGTAGGACCACGCCCGGTCGCCGACCCGCAGCGCGCACCGCGTGGGAACGCGCTGCGCGGTGCCGAAGAGCGCGGCGACGACGTCCTGAGGCTCGTTCACGCCCGGACGTCGACGACGAGTCGTCCGCGGACCTGCCCGGCCAGCACCGTGTTCCCGCGCTCCGGCGCCTCGGCCAGGGGCACGATCTCGGTGATCTCGCGCAGGACGGCGAGGTCGAGCCGCTCCGCGAGCAGGGCCCAGGCCGAGCGGCGGGCGGCGGCGGGTGCGTAGACCGAGTCGATCCCGGCCAGGGTCACACCGCGGGAGATGAAGGGCACCACGAACGCCGGGAGGTCCACGCCCATCGCCATGCCCATTGCGGCGACCGTGCCGCCGTAGCGGGTCTCGGACAGCACAGTGGCGAGCGCTCGGCTGCCCAGAGTGTCGACTGCACCCGCCCACTTCGCGCGGCCCAGCTGTCCCGCCTCGAGTAGGTCGAGGCGGTCCACGACCGTGGTGGCGCCGAGCCGCAGCAGCGACTTCTCCTCCTGCTCGCGGCGACCGGTCGAGGCCACCACCTCGTAGCCCAGGGCCCCGAGGAGCATCACCGCCACTGAGCCCGCTCCGCCCGCGGCACCGGTGACCAGCACCGGCCCACCGCCGGGCTCGACGTGGTGCTCCTGCAACGCGCGGACGGCGAGCGCCGCGGTGTACCCGGCGGTGCCGATCGCGGCGGCGGAGAGGTCGTCGATCGGTTCCGGGACCGGCGTGACCCACCCGTGCGGGACTCGGGCGCGCTCGGCGTACCCGCCAGGGTGGTCGGTACTGAGGCCCTGCCCGTTCACCGTCACCAGCAGGCCGGTGGGCAAGTCCGCCACCGTGGACTCGGCCACAGTGCCGACGAGGTCGATCCCGGCTGTCATCGGGAAGCGGCGGACCAGGTCGAACCGGCCGGAGATGATCAGCCCGTCCTTATAGTTGACGTCGGACCAGCGCACGTCGACGGTCACGTCGCCGTCTGGGAGGTCGGCGTCCGTGCGCTCGACCAGGCGGGTCGTGTAACCGGCGTCGCCTTGCTCGACCTCCAGGGCCCTGAAGCTCTGCACAGTCCAATCCCTTCGTCGGGTCCGCCCAACGTAGGAACCGGGCTCTCGCTCGGCACAGTGCACCAAGGTGCATTGTCGACGTCACGGCCCCGTTCCTACGGTCGTACCCGCCGGCAGCGGAGGCGGAGGAGGGCCGATGGACTCGTTCACGGGCAAGATCGCGGTGGTCACGGGCGGTGGCGCCGGAATGGGCGCCGAGTTGGCCCGGATGCTCGCTGCCGAGGGGTGTGACGTCGCGGTCTGCGACGTCTCGGAGGCCAATCTCGAGGAGGCCGTCGCCCGCTCCCGGGCCGACGCCCCCGCGGGCACCCGGGTCAGCAGCTGCGTCGCCGACGTGTCCGCCGAGGCCGATCTGGAAGCGTTTCGCGACCACGTCGCCACCGCGCACGAGACTGACCACGTGGACCTGCTGTTCAACAACGCGGGCATCGGCGGGGGCGGGTACAGCTTCGTCGCCGAGCCTCGCGAGCAGTGGGAACGGGTCTTCAACGTCAACTGGGGCGGTGTCTACCTCGGCGTCCGGGCGTTCCTGCCGATGCTGCTGCGCAGCGAGCGGGCTCGGATCGTGAACACCAGCAGCGTGAACGGCTTCTGGGCGGGGCTGAGCCCCAACGAGTCGATCGTGGCGTACAGCACCGCGAAGTTCGCGGTCCGCGGGTTCAGCGAGGCGCTGATCAGCGACCTGCGTCTCCGCGCTCCGCACGTCGGGGTGTCCGTGGTACTGCCCGGGTACGTGGGGACGTCGCTGGTGCGCAACTCGATGACCTACCTCGGCGCGAAGGACGGTTCCGGGGTGGACGACGGCGTCGGGGACATCGATCGTGACTTCCGCGCCAACGCCCCCACCACGTCGGAGTCGGCCGCGAAGGAGATCCTCGAGGGCGTCCGGGCCGGTCAGTGGCGGATCCTGGTCGGCGACGACGCGCGGATCCTCGACGAGGCCGTGCGCGCCGACCCGCTCAGTGCCTACCGACCCGAATTCTTCACCCGCATGCGGGAGCGCGGCGTCTTCACCACGATGCCGGAGCCGCCGGCCGGTGCGCAGTAGGGTTCGCCGTCATGCCGATCGCACTCGTCCACGGCAATCCCGAGACCTCGGTGGTCTGGGGCCCGCTGGTGCGTGAGCTCGTGGCACGCGGGTCCGCCGAGCCGGTGCTGCTCTCGCCGCCCGGCTTCGGTGCCCCGGTGCCGCCCGGATTCGGGAGCACCGCCGAGGAGTACCGGACTTGGCTGGTCGCCGAGCTCGAACTCCTCGGCGAACCCGTCGACCTGGTGGGCCATGACTGGGGCGCGGGGCACCTCTACGCCGTCGCCGCCACCCGTCCGGACCTGCTCCGGTCGTGGATCGCGGACTGTGCCGGGATCATCCACCCGGACTACGTGTGGCATCCTGCCGCCCAGACCTGGCAGACACCCGGCGAGGGAGAGGCTTTGGTCGCCCAGATGGTCGCGATGAGTGGTGCGGACCTCGTGGCGAGCGACGACGTGCCCGCGGACCTGGCCGGCCGGATCGCCGAACGCTTCGACGCGGAGATGGGCCGCTCGATCCTCGCGGTGTACAGGTCGGCGGTCCAGCCGTACATGCGCGAGCTCGGTGACCGGCTCGCCGCGGCACCTCAGATCCCGTCGTTGATCGTGCATGCCACGGCGGACAGGTACACGATGCCGGACCTGGCCCCGATCGTGGCAGAGCGGACGAACAGTGAGGTCCTGGAGCTGCCCGGCGCCGGGCACTGGTGGATGTGGGAGCACCCGGCGGAGGCGGCCCAAGCGTTCCTCCGCTTCTGGACGACCCTCGACTGAGTGCCTCAGCGCGAGGGGGGAACGTGGAAGCGCGCCACGTACTCGGCTCGGGAGCGACAGCCTGACGCGGCCAGCACCCGGCTGACGTACTTCTTCACCGTGTCGAGGCTGAGGAACAGCGTGGCCGCGATCTCCCGGTTGGCCCGGCCCTCCCCGACGAGCGCCGCCACCTCCTGGAGGCGGCCGCTCAGCACCGGCGGGGCCGGGAGCTCGGCCGGAATCCGTCTGCTGATCGCCGACAGGTGCCGGGAGAGGAGGCGCAGAGCCGCGGCCGCGCCGTCGTCGATCAGGTGGGGTTCGGAATCGGTCAATCCGACCAGCGCGTGCCCGCCCCGCGGGAACCGCAGGTGCATGATCGCCGACGAGCGATAGCCCCACTGCCGCATGTGCCCGTCGATGTACTCCCGCCCCCAGGCGGGCACGGTCCGCAGCCGGTCGATGTCGCTGAGCCCCTCCCGGCTCAGCGCCAGGCAGGACTCGTCCGACGACAGCACGTCGAGTTCGTGCCAGCGGTCCCGGTAGCCGGGCCAGCTGGTCACGCACGATCCGCGCAGCGACGGCGACCGGTCCGCGAACGCATCCTTGATCGTCGGCCCGGCGAAACAGGTGAGGTTGCGGAAGGAGAACGTCGAGGCGAGGGACTCGAGCACGAGCTCCTTGAACTCCGGGATCGTCCGGGCCGCATCGCACACCTCGAGCACCGAGAAGACACGTTCGTAGTGCGCGACCGGCAGCGCCGGGCCGCTCCTCGTCGATGCCACCACTGGCGTGCCTCCCGCTACGACACAGGCCGACCCCCCGGATTCAAACCGAGGGGTCGCCGAACTTCAAGAGCGGTCGGTGCCGAGTCCGACGAAGGCGGGTCGCCGCTTCTCCTGGTAGCTCGCCACGCCCTCGTGGAAGTCCGGGTGCTCGAACGACACCACCATCCGCCGGTCCGCCTCCCCGGCCGCCTCGGCGAACGTGCTCGTCTCTGCGTCCGTGAGCTGATTCTTGATCGTGGCCATCGCTGCGGGGGAGCAGTTCTCGGCCAGGTCCTGCGCGTACGCGACCGTGGTGTCGAGCAGCGCGTCCGCCTCAACGACCCGATCGACCAGGCCCATGGCCAGTGCCTCGGCACCCTGCACGATCCGGGCCGACAGCAACAGGTCGGTCGCCCGCGAGTGGCCGACGATCCGGGGTAACAACCAGGCCGAGCCGTACTCCGCGATCAGCCCGCGACGGGCGAACGCCGTGGTGAACTTCGCCGTGGGGGTCGCGAAGCGCAGGTCGGCGTAGAGCGCCTGGACGAACCCCAGCCCGGCGGCGGCGCCGTTCACGGCGGCGATCAGCGGCTTGCGCAGCAGCAGCGGACGATGACAGGGCACCGTGCGGGCAGGCAGGCCCTTCTTCTCCGCGCCGGTCAGGACGTTCAGGTCATCCATGTCCGCCCCGGCGCAGAAGCCGCGACCGGCGCCGGTCACCACCACGGCGCGGACGTCGGGATCGGCCTCCGCCTCGTCGAGCAGGGCGAAGTAGCGCTGCTCCAACGCGTCGGTCCAGGCGTTGAGCCGGTGCGGACGGTTGAGCGTCAGCACCAGCACGCCGCCCCGCTTCTCGGCCAGGACGGTCTCGACGCCGGCGTCCACAGTGGTGTCGGTCATGGGGTCCTCTCTGAGGTCAGTCGAACAGGTCGGGGTCGGAGATGCGGATCTCCTCCCAGAGCGGCTGGAAGTTGAACCAACCCGCCCACGGCGTGCCGTTCTGCTCCGCGGTGTACGCCGCCCACTCGTGGCGGACCTGGATGGGCTCACCCGCCGCCATCGCAGTGAGCTGCGCTTGGCAGGAGCGTTCCAGGGACAGGAACCAGAACACCGCCTCGTCGAGCGTGCGGCCGACGGTGAACAGCCCGTGGTTCTGGTGGATGGCAGCCTTGTGCGGGCCGAGACCGGCGGCGACCTGCCGCCCCGCTTCGGGATCGAGCACGACGGCGCCGCCCTGGTCCGCGACGACGGCGTGGTCCCCGTAGAAGGTGCACGCGTCCTGGGTCAGCGGGGCCAGCGGGATGCCCAGCGAGCTGAAGGCCTTCCCGTACGGCGAGTGCGAGTGTGCGGCGGCGACGACGTCGGGTCGGGCCTGGTGGATGGCCGAGTGCAGCACGAAGGCGGCGCGGTTGACCGGCTGGTCGCCGTACACGACGTCGCCGTCGTGGTCGACGAGCACCAGGTCCCGCACCCGCATGTGCCGGAAGCTCCGGCCGAAGGGGTTGACCCAGAAGTGGTCGGGGAACTCGGGATCGCGCACCGTGATGTGCCCGGCCACCCCCTCACCGAAGCCGAAGCGGCCGAAGAGCCGCAGCGCCCCGGCGAGCTTCTGCTTGCGATGCGCGCGTTCCTCCTCGACGGTCGCGAACTCGGCCGGTGTCGGCAGCGGCGGCAGGTCCCGAGGCGCCAGCCGGACGCCGTCGACGAACCGTTCCGTGGTGGTCATGCGGTGCTCCTCTCTGCGGGCGGATCAGCCGGTGTAGAAGGGGGTGAGCCCCGTGCCCTGGGGCACCCCGCTCGCCGGGACGTTCGCTGCGGTGATCAGGGGCGCGTCGACGTAGAGCTGTGCGTTCTTCGGCGGGGCCGCACCGCCGATGATCTTCGCCAGCTCGGTGAGCACGACGTTGGACACGGCGACCATGTCGTTGACGACGGTGGCCCCCTGCGGCCCGCGCTGGCGGATCGAGTCCAGGTTCGCCTGCTCGCCGTCGATGGACACCACGAACACGTCGTCGCGGCCCGCTGCCTCGATCGCGGACACGGCGGCGTAGCCACCCTGGTCCCAGGCCACGAAGATCGCGCCGAGCTGCCCGCCCCTCGGGAACTTGGTGAGCACGTCGGTGGTGGTGTTCTGCACGTCGGGCACGGACGAGTCGGCGTTGGTCTCGTGTCGGAGCAGGATCGGCGTGCCGTAGTAGTCCGCCAGCGTCCGCACGGCGAGCTCGCGCTCCCGGAGGTTCGCGAGCGGCGTGTAGCCGACGAGCGCGATGCCCTTGTCGCCGCCCGCGACCGCCAGCCGCTGCTGAATGTAGGTCCCGCACCGCATCCCGGAGATGAACTCGTTGGCGCCCACGTCGAACGCCAGGCCGGGGGCGGTCCCGCAGTAGAAGCCGCCGACGGGTACCCCGGCCTTCTGCGCCGCGGCCAGCCCCTCGCTGATGTTCGCGGCCTCGGTGTTCGCGACGACGATCGCGGAGAACCCGTTCTCGGCCCAGACCCGCATGGTGTCGTTCGTGCGCGCCAGGTCGAAGTCGCTGCTCACGGCCTGCAGGTCGAACTCGTGCTTCGTCGACAGGTCGGTCATGATCTGCACGCTCCGCGCCACCGTCGGGCCCTGCAGGTTGATCCCCACGACCCCGATCCGGGCGCCCTTGAGCGGCGCGAAGTCGGCGTCGGAGAAGGTCGTCCCGCTGCTCGGGACCGCCGCGGCGTCTGTTCCGCTCGCCGTGGCCGCCCCGCCGCTGACGCTGCAGGCCGCTAGTGCGAGCCCCGCACCGGCTCCGGCACTCCCGTAGAGGAACGCCCTTCGGGGGAGCGACCTGCGAAGGGGACTCATCGTGTACCTCCATTGGGACGATGGACGGGCGGCGCAGCTGGGCCCGCGCCGGCGGAACGCTACGACCGGGCTGAGGGGCCGGACAATGCACCAAAGTGCACCGCTGCGACCTGCGCGTCCCGGCGACGACTGTGCACTTTGGTGGACTGCCCGGCGCTCGCGGGCGCGACCTAGATTCACGGTTCCTGACGGACCGCCACGGCTGTCGGCCGACGAAGGAGCCGCCCGATGAACGCCTCGACACCGACCTCGACGGACACCGCGAGACCGGACACCGCATCACCCGTGACCGGCAGGTCCGGAGCGGGTCCCGCCTCAACCGAGCGGGGGATGGTCCTGCTCTCGCGGTACGGGACCCTGGTCGGGTTCGTCCTGATGCTGATCGTCTTCGGCGTGCTCGCCGACTCGTTCCTCACCGCGAGCAACGTCGCCAACGTGCTCAAGGCGGCGGCCGCGATGGGGGTGCTGTCGATCGGCCTCACCGTCGTACTCACGCTCGGCGACTTCGATCTCTCGATCGGCTACACCGCGACTGGCGCCGGGATGCTCGCGGCAGGCACGGCCCAGAGCTTCGGGATGGTCGGCGGCACAGCGGCAGCGCTGCTCTTCGGCGCAGGGGTAGGCGTGGTCAACGGCCTGATCGTGACGAGGCTGGGAGTCTCCGCCTTCATCGCCACCCTCGGTGTCGGGCAGATCATCACCGGGTGGCTGCTCGCCTACCGCGGCGGCGTCCAGGTGTCAGGTGACCTGCCTCCGGATTTCACACTGCTCGGTCGCGGCACGCTCGGCCCGGTCCCGTTCCTTGTGATCCTCTGGTTCGCAGTGGCCGTCGCGGCCTACCTGCTGATGGAGCGGACGGTGATCGGCCGCCGGATGTACGCGGTCGGCGGCAACCCGGTCGCGGCCCGGCTGTCCGGCATCGACGGCAAGCGGGTGCGCCTGCTCGCCTTCGTGCTGAGCGGAGTGCTGGCGGGGCTCGGCGGGCTGATGCTCGCTTCGAGCCTGGGCGTCGGGAACCCGACGGCGGCGGTGAGCTACCTGCTGCCCGCCTTCGCCGCCAGCTTCATCGGTGCCGCGACGCTGCGCGAGGGGCAGTTCCATGTCGGCGGGACCATCGTCGGGGTGCTCATGCTGGGCTTCCTGGCCAACGGGCTCGTCGTTACGGGCGTGGAGCGGGCCTGGACCACCGCGGCCCAGGGGATCGTGCTCGTCGCCGCCGTCACGATCAGCACGTTCGCCCGGAAGGTCGCGGCGCGGTGACGGGCGAGGTCTGGCTCCGCGTGCGCGGAGTGGGCAAGAGCTTCGCGGGCGTCCCCGCGCTGGACGGCGTGGACCTCGACGTCCGGGCGGGCGAGGTGCACGGGCTGATCGGGCAGAACGGTGCGGGCAAGTCCACTCTGATCAAGATCCTCGCGGGGGTGCATCGGCCTGGGGCCGGGACGATCGAGATCGAGCACGAGCAGGTCAGCTTCCCCGACGCCGCCGCGGCCAACGCAGCCGGGATCGCCGTGCTGCACCAGGAACCCCAGGTCGTCGCGGACCTGGCCGTGTACGAGAACGTCTACCTCGGCCTCGTCCCGCCGCGTGTGGGCCCGTTGATCCGGCGGAACGAGATGCGCCGGACCTGCCGCGAGATGCTGGAGCGGCTCGGGGTCACCCTCGATGTCGACGAGCGGATCTCCGCCCTGTCGGCGGCCCAGACCGCAATGGTCGGCCTGGCCCGCTGTCTGCTGCTCGGCGCCCAGCTCATCATCATGGACGAGCCCACGGCATCGCTCGGAGCGCACGAGGTCGAGCAGGTGTATCGGACCGTCGAGCGGCTGCGGGCGGACGGGCTGAGCGTGATCTACGTGTCCCACCGACTCGACGAGATCGCGGCCCTGTGCGACCGGGCCACGGTGCTGCGGGACGGCCGGCTAGTCGGCGGGCTCGACCACGACGAGCTGCAGGACCGGCAGAACCTCGTCCGGATGATCCTCGGCGTGGAGCCCAGCAGGCTCGTTCGGGCCGACGATCGGGAGCCGGGCGAGGTCGCGCTCAGCGCCCGCGGGCTGAGCTGGCGCAACCGCGTCGTCGACGTGGATCTGGACCTGCACCGCGGGGAGGTCACCGGGATCGCCGGCTTCGTCGGCGCGGGCCGCTCGGAGCTCGCGCATCTCCTCTTCGGCGCCGCCCGGCCCGACGCGGGGCGGATCGAGATCGGCGGCGCCCCGTTCCGGGCGTCGTCGCCGAGGGAGGGGATCCGCCGCGGCGTTGCCCTGCTGCCCGAGGACCGTCGTCACCAGGCGTCCGTCGGGGAGTGGTCGGTACGGGAGAACCTCACCCTCGCCGCGCTGTCGTCGTTCGCCTCAGGTGGGTTCATCCGGCGGCGTCGTGAACGCGAACGCTACGCAATCGACGAAGGCCGGCTCGGGATCAAGGCGGTGGGTGCCGAGAGCCGGTTCAGCCACCTCTCCGGCGGGAACCAGCAGAAGGTCGTCATCGCGAAGTGGCTGGCCACGGATGCCGACATTCTGATCTTCGACGAGCCCACCCAGGGTGTCGACGTCGGCGCGCAGGAGGAGATCCATCGCCTTGTTCGGGACATCGTCGCCGACGGCCGCGCCGTCCTGTTCATCTCCAGCGACCTGGAGGAGACCCTCCGGGTGAGCGACCGCCTTCTCGTCATGCGTGAAGGACGCATCGTCGCCGACCGGCGAGCTCGGACTACGACCCTGCAGGAGACGCTTGCGCTGTGCTTCGGCGCCGAGGATCCCCTGGCAGGCCATGTGGGGTGAGGTCCCGAGGTCGACGTGGCAGCGCCAATTGGAGCGCGCGCCCGGCGAGGGTGGGCAGGGCGAGTCCGCAGTCGCGTTGGCTGGATCGTCCGCCACCCGGCGCGGATGCCGGTCGTGCTGTGCAGAGTCTGGCGACTTCGCGGCGGCGCCGCTGCGGGACGAGCGTTTTGCCTTGCGCGGGCGCTGAGCAGGAACGGACCCGCCACTTCGACGACTCCCGCAGGTACCCCGCCATCGTCAGGCCGTCTCGGCGTCGATCGCAGCCGCCCCGGACTCGCCGCCATGAAGCGAGGCGAAGGCGCTGCGAGGACTCCGATGCGCCCGTCAGCTCGGGGACGATCTCGGGCAGCCGGGACACTGCCTCGACCACGACGAGGTCCTCGCAGACCGGGCACGATGTCGGCCCCCATGTCCGCGAGTGCGTGACCAGGCGATCGACGAGTGGTGTGCTCTGGCCGAGGGGCGCGAACTGTGCCTGTCCCCGGTGGCCCGACACCGTTCGCCTGCGGCGCTGTCGCCGTCGAGCCGCGGCGTGCTCCGCGGTTGGCGCGATCTCGTGGTCGGAGCCGTAGTCGTCGCTGCCCCTGCGGCCCGGGCCACGACGGCGGCTCCGGCGGCGGAGGGGCGGTCGGCGGCCCCTTCGCCTGGAACGCGGGCTGCGCCGTCGGCGAGAGCGGCGGGCTGTCCTACAGCGACGACGATGCCGGTCCGGTCATGCTGAACGGTGGCGCGGGCGCTGACGGGCACGGTGACGCGGTCGGGACCCTGTCGAGCCAGAGCGCCGGCTCACCCGTTCGCCCGGTCAGGTCGGACACCTCAACGGCGCAGCCGGCGGCGGCGGGGACTGGGGCGGGCCGGGCGCGGCAGCGGGCTTGGCCCAGCGCGGTGAACCGAGCTGGTGGTCAGGATGACGGTGTCATCTTCGAACACCGGTGAACAGCTGACTCCTGGGCTGGGCGCGGGTCACGAGGATCGGCGGCATGCTGGGTGGGAGGGCCACTGAGCTGCGGTTCTCGACGCACTGGCCGGGTCGGAGCGCGTGAACAGCTGACTCCCTTTTCGGGGTTTGCGGTGAGTAACGTCGAGTTGGACCTTGAAAACGCGAAGCAGGCCAGAGCGACAACGCTCTGACCTGCTGCTTCTGTGCGCCGCGAGGGAATCGAACCCCCAACCCGCTGATTAAGAGTCAGCTGCTCTGCCGATTGAGCTAGCGGCGCATGTGTTCAGTTGTCCTGCTTGGTGCTGCGGTGTCCCTTGCGCGACAGGGGAAACGCTATCAGAGGCGTTCCTCGGGCCGTGCGAGGGGTCCGCGACCCCGGGTGAGTGACGGGACTTGAACCCGCGACTTCCTGGACCACAACCAGGTGCTCTACCAGCTGAGCTACACCCACCATCGAACCTCCGGGCCGCCCCGGCGTTCTGACGTGAACTCTACAAGGTCGTGTCGAGCGCCTTCACCGCGGGGGTGCCAGGGCGGCCGCGGCGGCCCTGGCCTCGTCGGACGTCGGGCCCGGGGGCTGCACGAACAGCGTCCGGCGGTAGTACTCGAGCTCGCGGATCGACTCCTTGATGTCCGCGAGCGCGCGGTGGGCGAGACCCTTCTCCGGCTTGGCGTAGAAGACCCGCGGGAACCAGCGGCGGGCCAGCTCCTTGACCGAGCTGACGTCGATCATCCGGTAGTGCAGGTGGGCGTCGAGCTCCGGCATGTCCCGGGCGAGGTAGCCGCGGTCGGTGGCGATGGAGTTGCCGGCCAGCGGCGCCGTGCCGGGGTCGGGCACGTGTTCGCGGATGTAGGCGAGCACGGCCTCCTCGGCCTCCCGCACGGTGATCGTCGACGCCCGGACCTCCTCGGTCAGCCCGGACCGCGCGTGCATCTCGCGGACGACCTCGGGCATCCCGGCCAGCGCGTCGTCGTCGGCGTGGATCACGAGGTCCACGCCCTCGCCGAGCACGTTCAGGTCCCCGTCCGTGACCAGCACGGCGATCTCGATGAGCGCGTCGCGGCGCAGGTCGAGACCGGTCATCTCACAGTCGATCCACACCAACCGGTCGTTCATGGCCCGCAGCGTATGCGCTGGCCCGCCGGTTGTCGTACCGCTGGTCTAGGCTCCGCCGACGTGGGGGAGAACACGCAGAGCGCCGCCCAGGAGATCGCCGCCGGCTATGCCACCGAGGGTGCCGCCCTCGAGCTGGGCGCGGTCGTGGTCGACGGGCAGGTGGACCCGTCGGCGCGGGTCCGGATCCCGTTCGCCACGCTCAACCGGCACGGGCTGGTCGCGGGCGCCACGGGCACCGGCAAGACCAAGACCCTGCAGGGCCTGGCCGAGCAGCTCTCCGCCGCCGGGGTCCCCGTCCTGCTGGCGGACGTGAAGGGCGACCTCTCCGGGCTCGCGCGCCCGGGGGAGGACGGGCCGAAGATCCAGTCCCGGGCGAAGGACACCGGGGACGACTGGGTGGGCACCGGGTTCCCCGTCGAGTTCCTCTCCCTGGGCGGGGAGTCCTCCGCGGTCCCGATCCGGGCCACGATCACCCAGTTCGGGCCGATCCTGCTGTCGAAGGTCCTCGACCTCAACGACACCCAGGAGTCCACGCTCGGGCTGATCTTCCACTGGGCCGACCAGCGCAACCTCCCGCTGCTCGACACCAAGGACCTCCGCGCGGTCATCCAGCACCTCACGAGCGACGAGGGCAAGGCCGACCTCAAGGTGATCGGCGGCGTCTCCGCCGCCACGGCCGGCGTCATCCTCCGGGCGCTGGTGAACCTCGAGGCCCAGGGCGGCGAGGACTTCTTCGGCGAGCCCGAGTTCGAGCCGGCCGACCTGCTCCGCCAGGTCGACGGGAAGGGCGTCGTCACGCTGGTCGAGCTCGCCGACCAGGCGGCGAACCCGAAGCTCTTCTCCACGTTCCTGATGTGGCTGCTCGCCGAGCTCTACGAGGACCTGCCCGAGGCGGGCGACCTCGACAAGCCCAAGCTGGTGTTCTTCTTCGACGAGGCGCACCTGCTGTTCACCGACGCCTCGAAGGCCTTCCTCGAGCGCATCGAGCAGACCGTGAAGCTGATCCGGTCGAAGGGCGTGGGCGTCTTCTTCTGCACGCAGCTGCCCACGGACGTGCCCAACGCCGTGCTCTCCCAGCTCGGCGCGCGCGTCCAGCACGCCCTGCGTGCCTTCACCCCGGAGGACCAGAAGGCGCTGACGAAGACGGTCAAGACCTACCCCACGTCGAAGGTCTACGACCTGGAGGAGGCGCTCACCACGCTGGGCACCGGCGAGGCGGTCGTCACGGTGCTGTCCGAGCGGGGCGCGCCCACGCCGGTGGCCTGGTCGCGGATGCGGGCCCCGCGGTCGCTGATGGCCGCGATCGGCGGGCAGGCCGTGACCGAGGCGGCCAAGGCCTCGCCGCTCTACGGCAAGTACGGCGTGACGATCGACCGCGAGTCGGCCTACGAGAAGCTCACTGCGAAGATCGCCGAGGCGGCCCCGCCGCCCGCGCCGGAGGCCGCCCCGGCTCCCGAGCCGGAGCGGCGCCGCGAGGAGCGGGAGGAGCCGGGGATGGTCACGCAGATCCTCAACTCGCCCGCCGCCAAGTCCTTCATGCGGTCGATGGCCACGCAGCTTGGCCGGGAGATCACGCGCGGGCTGTTCGGCACGCGGCGCCGCTAGGACCGATTGACTTTCGATAGATACCGCTCGATACTCAGCCCATGATTGCCGAGCATCGAGCGGTCGCGCCGCTCCGGGTGTTCCTCGTCGTCTTGTTCGCGGTGCTGGTCGTGTTCCAGACCATGTCGCTCCCCGGGCAGTTCGCGCACATGGCGAAGGAGTCCCCGGAGGACGCGTACCTCCGCTGGCCGTTGACCGCCCTCGCGGTGTTCTGGGTGCTGTGCGTCCAGGTCGTGGTCGTCGCGACCTGGATGCTGCTCGCCCGGGTGAAGAAGGACCGCATCTTCGACCCGGCCTCGCTGAGGTGGGTCGACGCCATCGTGTGGGCGATCGCCGCGGCGTGGGTGGTGCTGGTCGGGGTGTTCCTCTACGTCGGGTTCCGGGCGGACGACCCGGGGGTGCCGATGGTGCTGTTCCTCATGGTCGTCGGCGTCGCCGTGCTGGGGCTGCTGATGGTGGTGATGCGGGCGCTGCTGCGGCAGGCCACGGCCCTGCGCACCGACATGGAGGCGGTCATCTGATGCCGATCGTCGTGCGGATCGACGTCGAGCTGGCCCGGCGCAAGATGAGCGTCGGGGAGTTCGCCGAGAAGGTCGGGCTCACGCCGGCCAACGTCGCGGTCCTGAAGAACGGGCGGGCCAAGGCGGTCCGGTTCAGCACCCTGGACGCCATGTGCCGGGTGCTCGACTGCCAGCCCGGAGACCTGCTGGAGTGGGTTCCCGCGGAGGAAGCGGTGGAACGGTTGCTCTAGCCGAGCAACCGGCGAAGCAGCCCCGGGGTGGTCGCGTCGGCCAGCGCCACGGCGTCGGCCGCGTCCACGTCGAGGATGCGGTAGCCGCCCTCGCCCGCTGCCGTCACGGCCTGCAGCGTCACCAGGCCGGCGCGGCGCTGGAAGGGGCTCTGTCGGACCGTCCAGCCGATCACGCCGGACCGTTGCAACGCGACCGTCCGGCGGGACAGGCCCCCGAGCCGGCTGACCAGGTACTGCGGGGTGAGCGCGTGGCCGAGTGCCCGGTACCGGTCGGCGGCCAGCAGCGCGGCGAGCGGCACGAGCACCACGGTTCCCGGCCAGATCCAGCTCAGCCCGGGCCAGACCCGTCCGACGACGACCGCCGCCGCGACGAGCACCAGCACCGGCACGAGGGCGCGGGTGTACCGGCGCCGCCGCGCGGCCGCCGGGTGCGGGACCAGCGGCGTGAGCGTCGGGTCGATCTCGCTCCCGGTCCGGCGCAGGGCCGCCCCGGCGACCCGGTGCGCCTCGGCCCGGGGCGCGGGCGGCTGCAGTACCCCGCCCTGCGCCTCGCGCCCGAGCCCCGTGGACAGGGCGCGCGTCTGGGCCCCGCCGCCGGCGCGCAGCAGCAACGGCTCGTGCACGCCCACGCCGCGCAGCCGCTCCTCCGCGACCGACAGCGACCGGGTGGTGAGCAGCCCGCGCCGCACGCGCAGGGTGCCGTCGGCCTCGCGGGTCAGCCGGTAGCCCCACCAGCGCTCGGTGAACAGCACCACCGACCCGACCACGGCGATCACCAGCAACGCCAGCCCCACCAGCCCGACGGCCAGCCAGAGCGGGGCCGCCGCGAGCCGCTCGGCGGCGTCGTCGACGCCGTCGACCTCCGTGGGGCTGACACCCAGCTCGTTGAGCACGTTGAACGCAGCCGCCGCGATCGCGCCGACACCGGCCAGGGAGGAGAAGGTGAGCGGGGCGAACCGCAGCCAGGACCAGCGGAGCCGGGCCAGCACCTCGGCGTCCGGCTCGACCGGCTGCTCGACGGGCCGGGGCTCCGCCCGCCGCCGGTCCAGCAGCTCCCGCCGCAGGGTCTCGGCTTCCGCCGTGCTGACGGCGTCGAGCGTGAGGCCGCCGTTCCGGTGCTCCCCGCCCGCGTCGGCCGCCCGCACCGCCACCACGCTGAGCCGGAAGGCGCGGTGCAAGGGCGAGGCCGTGAGGTCGACGGTGCGAATCCGGTCGCGCGGCACCGAGCGCCGCTGTCGTCGGAGCCAACCGCTGTGCAGCTCGACCCGCTCGGCCGTGATCCGGTACCGGGTCGTGCGCCAGCGGACCACGCCGGCGAGGACCACCAGCACGCCGATGCCGAGCGTGATCCACGGCCGGACCGGGTCGCCGTTGCTCCCGGTGATCAGCACGACGACCAGCACCGGGACGAGCTTGACCAGGGTCCGGACCGGCTCGACCACCACCATCCGCGCGTCGAGCCGCCGCCACGGGACGCCGGAGTCGACGGTGGGACCGACCGGCTCGGCCGAGACCGTCATGTGGCGTCGCCGGGTGTGGCCTGGGTGGTCTCGGTGAGCTGACGGGCGAGCTCCTGGGCGTGCGCCGTGGCCAGGCCGCGGATGGTGACGGGCCCGCGCGCCGACGCCGTCGTCACGGTCACGCTGGCGAGCCCGAGCAGCTGCTGCAGCGGCCCGTGCTCGGTGTCGACGGTCTGCACGCGCGAGATCGGCGCGATCCGCCACTCGCGGACCAGCCAGCCGGAGAGCGTGTAGACCGCCTCGTCCGTGACCTCCCAGCGGTGGATGCGGAACAGGATCCCGGGGACGACAGCGGCGTAGACCAGCCCGGCGACCACCGTCGCCGCGAGGGTCCCCCACAGCCAGCCCGGCCCGCCGAGGACCAGCGCCACCACGAGTTGGGGGAGCGCGACGATCCCGGTGCCGCCGAGCCCGCGCAGCCGCCACCAGCTCCGCGCGCGCGGGTCCACCCGGTGGGCGGGCGGGCGGAGCGGGAGCGCGGTCGGCACGGTGGACCCGGTCTGCATGGGTTCATGCTGCCGAAACGTCCGGGTCCGTGTCGCGGGACCCTCCTCGAAGCAGCCGCCGCACCCCTCGGCCGGGCGCATCGCACCGTAGGGTCGGGCTGTGCTCCCCCCGCGATGGCAGCCGCGACTGATCGCCCTCGACATCGACGGCACCACGGTCCACGAGAAGAATCCGCCCAGCCCGCGGGTCCTCGCCGCCGTCCGGGAGATCGGGCGGCACGCCGTCGTCACGCTGTGCACGGGGCGGACCGTGCTCGGCGTCGGGCACGTGCTGGACCAGCTCGAACTGGGCGCCCGGCCCCGCACCGACCGGTACGCCGACTTCGAGCACACGACCGTCTGCTCGAACGGCGCCGTCGTGCTCGACACGGGCTCGCGGGAGGTGCGGTACGCGATCCGGTTCGAGCCGGGTCCCGTCGTCGCGGCGGTCCGCGAGGCCCTGCCCGGGGCGGTGTTCGGGTGCGAGGAGGTCGGCCGCGGGCAGCGGGTGGGCGCACCGTTCCCCGACGGCATCCTGGCCGGCCGGGTCCGCCTCGTCGACGAGGCCGAGCTCCTCGGGGAGCCGACGCCGAAGGTCGTCGCGTACTGGCCGCACGGCACGCCCGCGGACGTCGCCGAGCGGATGGAGGGCGTGGAGGTCCCCGGCGCCGAGGTGACCCTGGACCACGAGCTGCCGTGGGTGTCGATGGTGCCCGAGGGGGTGTCCAAGGCGTCGGCGCTGGCCGAGGTCGCGCGGGTGCTCGGGGTGGCGCAGGCGGACGTCCTCGCGGTGGGCGACGGCGACAACGACCGCGCCATGCTCCGCTGGGCCGGGCTCGGTGTGGCGATGGGTCAGGCTCCGCCGGAGGTGAAGGCCGACGCCGACGAGGTCACCGGCACGGTCGAGGAGGACGGCCTCGCCGCCGTGCTCGAGCGCTACCTCTGAGGGTGGGGCCGAGGGCGGGGCGGAGGTCGCTGCCTCGGACGGTTCCGGGCGGGCCGGGTCCACTGCAGTGTGCGAGCGCTACCTCGGACGGTCCGGTAGTCGACCGAGGGCGGTGAGTTGGGCCGCGCGCACCGGCGCGGTCTGCGCCTGGACGAGGTGGAAGCTCGCCTCCCGCGCCCACCGCTGCTCCGGGCTGTCGAGCAGCATCGCCGCGCCCGAACGGGCCGCGACCAGGGCGTTCGCGGCGCGGACCGTCAGCGCGCCCAGCTCGCCACGCAGGGCCAGCCGTTCCGGGATCCGTTCGCGCAGCGGTACCTCGACGAGCAGGGCGAGGGCCTCGGCGCGCAGTTCCTCGGCCCGGTCGGAGAGCGTCGCCGCGAGCTCCGCCGCCCCGGGCCGGTCGAGCGCGGCGAGCGTCCGCAGGACGCGGCGCAGTAGGCCGGTGGTCGCAGCCGTGGGGTTCGCGGTGCGGGCGGCGTCGAGCTCGCGGTAGGCCGCGCCGTCGGCGAGACCGAGGACGGCGTCGGGGCCGACGGCGAGCCCGTCGATCTCCAGTGCGACGGTCCGGGTGCCGCCCATGACCGCCAGCGGCAGCGGCTCGCCGGCTCCCAGTCCCGCCGACTCGCGGGCCGGGACCAGCGTGAAGAGGTACCGGTCGTCGGGCGCGGCGGCGGCGATCATCACGTGGTCGACCAGACCCCAGCCGGTGCACCAGTCGGCGCGCCCCTGCAGCCGCCACCCCGCGCCGTCGGGCTCCGCGCGGACGGCGGGCTGACCGGAGCGGCGCAGGTGCGCGATCGCGAGCCCCGCCTGCTCGTGTGCCGTCGACAGGGCCGCGCGGTGCTCCGGGCCGGCCTCTCCAGGGGCGAACTGCGCCGGGTCGAGGCCGGCCACCCCGCCGCGCGCGAGCATCTGCGGGGTGCGGTGCTGGTTGACCACGAACCAGGTCGCTGCACACGCCCCGGCGAGGACCTCCGTGACCTCGATGTCCGTGACCGCGTCGGCGCCGAGCCCGCCCTCGTCCTCCGGGATCCGCACACTGAGCAGACCCGCCTCCGCCAGCGCCCGGATGTGGTCCCTGCGCACCCCGCGCGCGGGATCGTCGGCCGCCGCGGCGTGCGGCTCCAGCAGTTCGACGGCCAGTCGGCGCGCCCGCTCGACGGGATCCGCGGGTGGCACGGGGACGGGAGCGATCACGGGGAAGACGGTAGGCGGTGGGTGCTGTCGGTGGCCGAGCCCGTCGGAGGCAGGGGAGCAGTGCAGGGGCAGGGGAGCAGGAGGGCAGCGGAGCAGGAGGGCAGGGAGCGGGAGGCAGGGGCAGGGCTGGCACACCGTTCCGGCGCGCTGACACACCCCGTCCGGTCGGCCGCACATCCCGTGGACCAGATGTGCGACGCCCCCCGGGGCGTGCGACCGGGTCGGGACCCGCGAGCCGGACCACCGCCGAGTCGAAGATCCGCGCTCGGGCAGCGAGGCGTTCGGGGATCGAGCGCTTCGCTGCCGAGGCGTGGATCACCGGCTGGATCGCGATCCTGGCGGGGTGTGGCGGCGCGGAGCGAGGTGGCGCTGACCAGATCGCGATCTTCGTGGCGCGCAGGCCGCTCGGCACGGCACGACCCGTGTTCGCACACCCGCTCGCGCAAGTCACAGGCCGTCGACCGGGTGTGCCATGGAGGTTCGGGGTGCGGGGCCGCGCCCGCACGGGTGTGTCGCGATCGCTCGGGTGTGCCACCCGTCGCGCTGTTCCGAGCACTGGCGATCTCGGCCGGATCGCCCCCGAGCCGGGCGGATCCGACGTCGGAGCTGTGTGCCGCCGTCCCACCTCACCGCCGTCCGACCTCACCGCACCCGGGCGAGCTCCCGGATCTCGGTGGCGACGAGGGGGGCCATGCGTTCGAGGGTGCCGCCGCACGAGGTCGGGCGTTCGGGGCCGGGGACCGGTTCGACCCGCACGGCCCAGGCGGCGCCGTCCGGGCCGATGACCAGCACCTCGGGGCCGTCGATGCGGGCGACGAGGAGGGCGTCGACGTCCCGTAGCCCGGTGTGCGCGCGCACGGCGAGCTCGGCGACCTGCCCGGCCGGCTCCCAGGCGGCGCGGCCGCGGCAGTGCCCGTGCTCCACCTCGCCCTGCCCGGCGGCCTTGCGCGCCTCGATGGCGGCCGCGAGGTCGAGGCGGCCGTAGAGGTAGCCGGTGGGCAGCACGAGCGCGGTCGGGGCGAAGCGGTGCCCGCCGAGGTGCGAGCACTCCCAGATCCCGTCCGTCTCGGTCTCGGCGAGGCCGCGGGCGAGCGCGAGCCCGTCGACCGCGCAGCACAGGTCGCGGGTGCCGTGTGTGCAGACCAGCATCAACGGCCGGGTGACGGGTTCGCCTGCGCGGGCGTCGTCGAGGGGGATCGAGGCGAGCTCCGACGGCCCCTCGACCACCAGCCGTCCGACGCGGACCGCCCCGGGGCCGGTGTCGGCGAGCAGCACGGTGCGCGGTGAGTCCGACGGCGGACGGCGCCCGGGCCGCCTGATCAGCAGCAGTCGCCGGCCGGCTGCGCGGGCCCGCTCGGCAAGCCCCGCGACGGCGGGATCGGGGTGCTCGTCGACGGTCCGCGGCCACGCGCCGAGGTGCTCGACGCAGACGAGCCGGTCGCCCACGGGGGCGGTGCCGGGGAGGGGCTCGGCGAGCGCACGCGCGAGTGCGGAGCAGCGCGCGTCGGTCTTCCCGGCCATTCCGGGACCCTACCTTAGGTCACCCTAAATCGCACGGGTGACCTCGGATGATGCGTTCAGTCCATACCCGGTAACTCTCTGGTGACCACCTTGCCGGTCTGGTTGCGCGGGAGCTCGTCGAGGAACACCACGTCCCGGGGGACGGCGAACCGGGCGGCCTTCTCCTTGACCAGCGCGCGCACGCCGTCCTCGTCCAGGGTGGCGCCCTCGCGCAGCACGACGTAGGCGGCGAGCCGCTGACCGAACTTCTCGTCCGGCACCCCGACGACGGCGACCTCGCGCACCGCGTCGTCCGCCGCGATGAGGTCCTCGACCGGTCCGGGGTGGACGTTCTCCCCGCCCGAGACGATCATGTCGTCGCCCCGGCCGGTGAGGAAGAGCCGGCCCGCGTCGTCGAGGTGCCCGACGTCCCCGGTGCCGATCAGCCCGTCCTGCCGCTCGATGTCCTGGCCCTCGCGCATGTAGCCCTCGAAGGGCAGGTCGTTGCCGACGAAGACGCTGCCGTCGGTGTTCGGCGGGACCCCGCGGCCGTCGTCGTCGAGGATCCGCAGGACCGTCCCGACGGGCGCGCGGCCCGCGGTGCCCGGCGCCTCCCGCAGGTCGCGCGGCGAAGCGATGCTCACCCACGAGACCTCGGTGGAGCCGTAGAGGTTGTAGAGGCAGTCGCCGTAGCGGTCCATGAAGTCCTGGGCGAGCCCGGTCGGCAGCGCGGAGCCCGAGACCGCGACGATCCGCGGCCGGTGCCCGTCGCGCCACGCCTGCCCGGTCTCGTGGACCCGCTGCACCATGACGGGCACGGCGATGACGACCTCGATCTTCTCGGCCGCCACGGTGTCCAGGAAGTCCTCGGGGTCGAACTGCCGGCGCAGCACGACCGTGCCGCCGTGCAACAGCGTGAGCAGCAGCCCCGCGTTGCCCCAGGTGTGGAAGAGCGGCGCGGCGAGCAGCGTCGGTTCGCCCGCCCGCAACGGGATGACCGAGAGGATCGACGCCGCCGGCGCGAGGTTCGAGATCGGCGGGCGCTGTGCGCCCTTGGGAGTGCCGGTGGTGCCTGAGGTCAGCACGATCACCCGGCCCTCCTCGGCGGGACGCCCGGGCGGCGGGCCGGGGGTCTCGGCGAGCCCGTCGAGCTCGCCCTCGCCGATCAGGATGAGGCCGTCGGGGAGCCGGTCGCGGAACTCGTCGTCGACCACGACGATCCGCAGCCTCAGCTCGTCGGCGATCTCCGCGAGCTGGCCGGCGGGCAGGCCGGTGTTGAGCAGCACGACGTCCGCGCCCAGCTTCGCGCACGCCACCATCGCCTCGATCGCGCCGTGGTGGTTGCGGCACAGCACGCCGACCCGGGTGCGTTCGGCCGCGCCGCGGTCCTTGAACCCCCGCGCGAGCCCGTCCGTGCGGGTGTGGACCTCGGCGTAGGTGAGCGTGCCGGAGTCGTCGACGATCGCGGGCCGGTCGGGGTGCCGGGCGGCGCCGACCGCGTAGCCGCCGGCGAAGGTGAACCGGTACCGGACCAGCCCGGCGAGCGCCCCGGCCAGCCGGTCCGGCCGCATCGGCCGGACGACCCCGGAGCGGGCCAGCGCGACCAGCGCGCGCCCGGTGCCGAGGGTGGTGGTGGCCGCGTGCCGCAGGCCGGCGGCGGCCGGGCCGAGGGTGTCGGTGAGGAAGGGGGTCCGGCGGTCGCTCACGGCGCCATTCAACCGTGCCCGCCGCCGGGTCGCCGTGCGCGGTGCTCCGGCACCACCCACCGCGCACGGGCAGCGAGGCTGGTCAGTCCGTGGGGGCCGCGAGGTCGTAGACGGTGCGGCCGCCGACGGTCGTCGCGGTGTAGTGCTGCTCGACCCAGGTGGTGATCTCCGAGGTCGCGCCGCCGCGCCCGCCGGGGCCGCCGCCCATGCCGCCGGTGACGAAGTACCGGATCTCGCCGTTCGCCACGTACTGCTGGAACTGCTGCAGCGTGGGGTAGGGGTCGGAGCCGATGAAGCCGCCCATGGCCATCACCGACGCGCCCGAGGCCAGCTCCATCGAGGCCGCGCCCTGGGAGCCGGTGGTCGCCGCGGCCCAGCGGGTGCCGGCGTTCCGCAGCAGCGTGACGAGCTCGGCGTCGACCGACTCCGCACCCGGACCCCCGCCGCCGGGACCACCACCGAAACCGCCCGGGCCCGCGACGGCCCCGGGCGAAGCAATGCCCGCGGCACCACCCGGCACCCCGCCCTGCGTCCCGTCGGGAACCGCTCCCTGCGCGCCCTCCACCGACCGTCCGTCCGTGCGGTCGCCGAACCGGGCGTCAGCGCCCCGCATCCCGCCGAAGCCCTCGGCCCCCTCCACCGCGGGACCCGCGCTCGGGATGGACCCGGTGTGCGCGGTAGTCGCGGTCACCGCCGCCGACGCGGTCGGGGCGGCGATGCCGGCGAGCACGGCCGCACCCGCCACCGCGACCCCCCAGCGCTGCCGCCCGGCCGGGATCAGGAAGGCCGCGGCCGCGAGCAGCCCCACGACCAGCACCACCCACCGCAGCCACGGCAGGAAGGTCGGCGACCAGCCCAGCATCACGAACGCCCACACCGCGGTGACCGCCGCGGAAACGGCCAGGGTCGCCCGCCCGGTCCAGGTGTCGCGGGCCGACCAGGCTTCCCGCCCACCGAGGGCGACCAGCGCCGCGATGCCCGGGGCCAGCGCCACCGAGTAGTAGGGGTGGATGGTGCCGCTCATGAAGCTGAACACCAGCCCCGTCACGACGGTCCAGCCGCCCCACACGAGCAGCGAGCCGCGCATCCGGTCGGTCCGGGGCGCGCGCCGGGTGAACCACAGCGCCGCGACCAGCAGGATCAGCGCCGCGGGGAGCAGCCAGGAGATCTGCGTACCGAACGACGTGCCGAAGAGCCGGCCGAGACCCGCCTCGCCGCCGAACATGCCGCCACCGGGACCGCCACCGCCGGGTGCCGCGGGGACGCCGCCTGCCTCGGCGCCCCCGGGGAACCCGCCGGCGCCCGCCTCGAACCCGCGGCCGCCGCCTCCGCCCCCGCCGTTGCCCTCGCCGCCGAAGATCCGGCCGAGGCCGTTGTAGCCGAACGCCAGCTCGAGCGGGGTGTTGTCCGTGGACCCGCCGATGTAGGGCCGTGCGTCGACCGGCCACAGCGCCACCGCGAGCAGCCACCAGCCCGCGCCGACGACGATGCCCACGCCGGCCACCAGGACGTCGCGGACCCGTTTACCGACGGTCGTGGGGGCCGCCCACAGGTAGGCCATCGCGAAGCCGGGCACCACCAGGAACGCCTGCAGCATCTTCGCCAGGAACGCGAAGCCGAGGACGAGCCCGGTGAGCAGCAGCCACTTCCACGACGCCTTCTCGAGCGCCCGGACCGTGCAGTACGCCGCGACGACGAGCAGCAGGACGAGGAACGCGTCGGGGTTGTTGAAGCGGAACATCATCACCGCGACCGGCGTGAGGGCCAGGACCAGCCCGGCGAGCAGCCCGGGACCGGGGCCGGCGACCCGCTTCACCGCCGCGTACAGCAGCGCGACCGACGCGACCGCCATCAGCGCCTGCGGCACCAGCATGCTCCACGAGGAGAACCCGAAGATCCGCCCGGAGAGCGCCATGATCCAGAGCGACGCCGGCGGCTTGTCCACCGTGATCGCGTTGCCGCTGTCCAGGGAGCCGAAGAACAGGGCGGTCCAGCTCTGCGTGCCGGCCTGCACCGCCGCGGCGTAGAAGGAGTTCCCCCAGCCCGAGATCGCGATGTTCTGCAGGTACAGCACCGCGGTGCCGACCAGCAGCAGCACGGACGCCGGGCGGTGCCACCGCCGCCGGGGAGCAACGGCGGTGTGCCGGGGGCCGGAGCCGCCCGCGGAGGGGCGGGCGGCTCCGGTGTCGGTGTGGAGCGTGGTGGTCACGGCTGCCTCTCGGTGCGGCGGGACTGTCAGGCGGCGATCTCGGAGGGCACGTCGGCCGGCGCGGCGGCCGCGGTGCGGGCGCGGCCGCGGAACACCCAGGCCCGGAAGAGCACGAAGCGCAGGACGGTCGCGACCAGGTTGGCGACGATGATCGTCACCACCTCCAGGCTCTGGTGGGCGCCGGGCACGAGCGCGCCGAGGAGGGCGAGCGCCCCCGTGGTGAGGCCCAGCCCCAGGCCGAACACGATGAGGCCCTGGAACTGGTGCTTGGCCGCGTCCTGCCGCCCGCGGACGCCGAAGGTCAGCCGCCGGTTGGCCGCGGTGTTGGCGATCGTGGTGAGCAGCAACGCGGCGACGTTCGCCCAGATCGGGCCCATGAACGTCCGGAACAGCAGGAACAGCAGCAGGTTCGCGAGCGTGCTGGCGATCCCGATCGCGGCGAAGCGGACCAGCTGGGTGGGCAGGCCCTGGGGGACACCGGCGACGTCCGCCTGCAGCGGCGCGCGACCGAGCTGGGCGCGGACCTCGGCGATCGGCAGCGCCCCGGTCGCCAGCGCCCGCCCGACGCGCCAGACCCCCTTCAGGTCCGCCGTGGCCGTCGCGACGATGTCCACGGTGGAGTTCGGGTCGTCCACCCAGTCCACGGGGACCTCGTGGATCCGCAGCCCCGCGCGCTCGGCCAGGACCAGCAGCTCGGTGTCGAAGAACCAGCCGGTGTCCTCGACGAGCGGGAGCAGCCGCCGCGCGACGTCGCCGCGGATGGCCTTGAAGCCGCACTGCGCGTCGGAGAACCCGGCCTGCAGCGTGCTGCGGAGGATCAGGTTGTAGCAGCGGGAGATGAACTCGCGCTTGGCCCCGCGCACCACCCGGGAGCCGCGGCCCAGCCGGGTGCCGATGGCGAGGTCGGAGTGCCCCGAGATCAGCGGGGCGACGAGCGGGAGGACGGCGTTGAGGTCGGTGGACAGGTCGACGTCGCAGTAGGCGAGGACGGACGCGTCGGACGCCGACCACACGGTGTGCAGGGCCCGCCCGCGGCCCTTCTGCTCGAGCCGGACCAGCCGGACCTCGGGGAGCTCGGCCTCCAGCCGGGCGCCGATCAACGGCGTGGTGTCGACGCTGGCGTTGTCGGCGATGGTGATGCGGAACGAGTACGGGAAGCTGCGCAGGAGGTGCTCGCGCAGCCGCCGGACCGACGGCTCGAGGTCGCGCTCCTCGTTGTAGACGGGGACGACGATGTCCAGCACGGTGCGGTCGCGCCGGCCGCCGCGGGCGGCGTACTCGGTCGCGTGGTCGACGACTACGGGGCTCATGCCGACGACGATCGGGGCCGGGGCTGTCGCGGGTTTGTGGTCGGCCTGTGGCTCCGCTGTGGAGCGTCCCCGATCCGGTGTCACGCCCGTCACACGGTCGCGGTCGGGGCGGGGAGCGGGCCTCATGGGCCCGACGATCCCGCCGCCGGCTGTCGTGATCGTGTGCCGGACCTGTGCGCGAGCTGTGGGCGCTACCGGACGGCCTCGCGCCGCACCCGGATGCCGGCCGCCTCGCGGTCCCAGGCGGCCGCCGAGCCCTCGGCCCGCAGCCGCGCCTTCTGCACCTTCATCGTGGGTGTGCGCGGCAGGGCGTCGGCGACCCGGACGTACCGCGGCACCATGTAGTGCGGCATCCGGTCGACCAGGAAGGCCAGCAGCTCGGCCGGGTCGATCTCGGCGCCCGCGCGGGGGACCACGACGACCAGCACGTCGTCCTCGCCCAGCTCGCTCGGCACCGCGATCGCGGCCGCCTCGTCGACGGCCGGGTGGGCCTGGACCTCCACCTCGACCTCGTAGGAGGAGATGTTCTCGCCGCGCCGGCGGATCGAGTCCTTGACCCGGTCGACGTAGAAGTACTCGCCGGAGGGCTCCTGCCGCAGGGCGTCGCCGGTGTGGAACCAGGCGTTGCGCCAGGCCTCCGCGGTCGCCTCCGGGTTGCGGAAGTAGCCCGTGGTCATCACCCAGGGATCGGCGCAGCGCAGCACGAGCTCGCCCACCGCGCCGGGCGGGACCGGCATGTCGTGCTCGTCGACGAGCCGGGCCTCGACGCCCTCCCGCGGGACGCCGCAGCTGTACGGCGTCTCCGGGTCGAACCCGGTGCGCAGCGGCACCGAGGTCTCGCTCATGTTGAACACGCTGTAGTACCGCATCCCCGCCCGCCGGCAGACCGCCATCGCGTCGGGGGTCATCGGGGCGAGCAGCGCCATCCGCAGCGTGGTGTCCCGCTCGGCGTCCGACGGCGGCAACGCGTTCAGCATGGTCCCGATCGAGCCCATCATCACGAGGAAGGTGCCGCCGACCCGCAGCACGTCCTCCCAGAACGTGGCCGTGCTGTACCGGGTGATCACACCGAAGGACCCGCCGTGCACCAGCGCCCAGCACACGGCCGACATGCCGGTGATGTGGAAGAGCGGGGTGAAGATCAGGCCGCGGTCGTCCGGACCGGTGTCGGGGTAGGAGACCCGGCCCATGGTGGCGAGGTGCATCGCCGACGACAGCAGGGCCTTCGACGGGCCGGTGGTGCCGGAGGTGAAGAGCAGGGCGGCGGTGTCCCACGGCTGCAGCGGGCGGTCGAGCGGGTCCGGGTCGTCCGGCCCGTCGAGCAGGTCCGCCACGGGCCGCACGTCGAGGCCCGCGAGCTCCGGCTCCCCGCCCTCGGTGAACACCGTGCTCAGCCGGGCCGTGTCGACGGCGGCGAGGCGCTCGGCGAGCCCGGCGTGCGTCACCATGGTCCGGACCTGGGAGAGCTCCACCGCGTGCTCGAGCAGCCCGCCCTTGTACGCGGTGTTGAACGGGACGTGCACCGCGCCGAGGTAGGCCACGGCGAGCCACACCCGCACCGACAGCGGCCCGTTCTCCAGCCAGGACGCCACGTGGTCACCCTGCCGCACGCCCGCCCGTTGCAGGGCGCGGGCGGTCACCCGCACCTGGCGGCGCAGGTCCGCGAAGGTCCACTCGGGCTCGCCGGTGTCGAACACGGCGACGACGCGGTCCGGCGTCTCCGCCGCCCAGCGGTCGATCAGGTCGCGGAACACGACCTCCTGCATGCGGCCTCCCGGTGACGGCGGTGTCCCCTCGCTGAACGCGCGTTCAGTCTGCGGGGGGAGGGCGGGTCCCGCAAGGGATCCCGCCCCCCGGCTCCCGATCACGCCCCGCCGGCTCCCGGATCATGCCCCTTCGGCTTTCGGATCAGGCCCCTTCGGCTTTCGGATCAGGCCGTCGTGCCGCCCGTGAGGTCGTAGAGCGTGACGCCGTCGACGGTCTGCGCGGTGAAGTGCTGCTGCACCCACTCCGCGATCCCGGCGGCCGCGTCGCTGCCGCCCGTGTCCGAGCCGCGGGCGTCCGACCCCGCGCCGCCGACGAACCAGTGGATCTTCCCCTCGGCCACGTACTGCTGGAACTGCGCGAGCGTCGGGGCGGGGTCGGTGCCGTTGAAGCCGCCGACCGCCATGACCGGGGCCTCGGCCGCGAGCTGGTACCCCGCGGCGGCGTTGGAGCCGACGGCGGCCGCGACCCAGGTGTAGGCGGACGCGTCGTCCTGCAGCAGCGTGGTCACCGCGGCGGGCGGGGTGGTGGTGCCGAGCAGGGAGCCGAAGGCGCCACCCATGCCGCCGCGCATGCCGCCGAAGCCGGTGCCGCCTGTCCCGGTCGTGCCCGGGGAGATGCCGGGTGCCGTGGTGCCGCCGGGAGCGCCGGCCTGCCCACCCGGCGCCTGCCCGGCGCGGAATCCGCCGCGCATGCCTGCGCCACCGAAGCCGCCGCCCGGCCCGCCCGTGCCGCCCGGCCCCCGCCCGACGCCCGACGGCCCGGAGCTCGGGATCGCGCCGCTGTGCGGCTGGGCGGCGGTCGCCACCGACCACGCGGCCGTGCCGCCCAGCGAGGCCAGCACCGCCGCCGTCACGACACCGGCGGAGAGCAGCCGGGGGAGCTTGTGCACGCCGAGCAGCGCCCCGGCCGCGACCACGCCGAGCGCGAGGACGGTCTAGCGCAGCCAGGGCAGCCACGAGTCCAGCAGCACGAAGGCCCAGATCGCGCTCGCCGCGACGGCGAGGCCCAGGTAGACCCGCGCCGTCGCGGTGGAGCGGAGGCGCCACAGCTCGGCCGCTCCCATGCCGGCGAGCGCACCGATCGCCGGAGCCAGGGCGACGGTGTAGTAGGGGTGGATGATCCCGGCCATGAAGCTGAACACCAGCCCGGTGATCAGCAGCCAGCCGGCCCAGACGAGCGCCGCGGCCCGCACCCGGTCGGTGCGCGGGCGCCGGGCGGTCAGCCACAGCAGTCCCACCAGCAGGATCAGCGCCGCCGGGAGCAGCCAGGAGGCCTCCGACCCCATCTCGGACCCGAAGAGCCGGCCGATGCCCGTCTGGCCCCAGCCGCCGCCCGCGCCGCCGCCGACGCTGCCGGTCTCGTCCCCGGTGAGCCGGCCGACGCCGTTGTAACCCAGCACCAGCTCCATCACCGAGTTGTTCTGCGAGCCGCCGATGTAGGGCCGCGACGCGGCCGGCCACAGCTCGACCACCAGCACCCACCAGCCCGCACTGACGACGAGGGCGACGCCCGCCAGCAGCAGGTACCGGACCCGTCGTCCGATACCTGTGGGTGCGGCGACCAGCCACACCGCCGCGAGCGCCGGCACGATCAGGAAGGCCTGCAGCATCTTCGTGAGGAAGCCCAGGCCGAGGAACACGCCGGCGAGCACGAGCCAACGCCCGTGCCCGCGCTCCAGCCCGCGCAGCGTCGCCCACACCGCCGCGACCAGCAGCAGCACCAGGAGCGCGTCGGGGTTGTTGAAGCGGAACATCAGCGTGGCGACGGGCGTCAGCGCGAGCACCGCGCCTGCGAGCAGGCCGGCCGCGGGTCCGGAGGTGCGCCGCACGATCGCGTACAGCAGCCCGACGGCCGCGATGCCCGTCAGCGCCTGCGGGACGAGGATGCTCCAGCTGCTCAGCCCGAAGAGCCGCACCGACAGCCCGGTCACCCACAGCGCCGCAGGTGTCTTGTCCACGGTGATCGCGTTGGCGGCGTCGGACGAGCCGAAGAACCACGCCTCCCAGCTCTCCCCGCCGGCCTGCGCGGCGGCCGAGTAGAAGGCGTTGGCCCAGCCGGAGGCCGACAGGTTCCACAGGTAGAGGAAGCCGGTCCCGACCAGCAGGACCGCGAGCGAGGCGCGCTCCACCAGCTCCCGCCGCCGTCGCGGGGGCGGGCCCTCGGCCACGGGGGGATCGGCGGGCCGTGCGGTCAGGGTGCTCGTCACGCTGCCCGAGGCTGGTGCGTCCCGCTGTGCCGCCCCGGTGCCGCACCTGTGCGCCGCCTGTGAGCGCCCCCGCCGAGGCGATCAAGGGCGACCAGCGCAGGAAGCGCCCGCGGGAGCCGGTCCTTGATCATGGCGACCGTCACCTGGTCGCGGTGTCGGCCGCACTCACGTGCCACTCGGAAGGATCTCGGCTGATCTGGCCGCGCGAGGGTCACACCACTGCTGCGCGCGCAGCGCTCCCGTGACTCTCGGAACGATCTTCGCGGGGGCGCTCCTCACACCCGCGCGGGCGCCTCGGCGGGAACGGCTGCGGGGGTGAGGGGGAGGGTCACCCGGAACTCGGTGCAGCCCGGGCGGCTCTCCAGCCCGACCCGTCCGCCGTGGGCGGCGACGACGGCGTCGACGATCGCCAGGCCGAGGCCGGTGCTGGCGGTGTTGTTGACCGCGCGGGCGCGGCCGGCGGAGCCTCGGGCGAAGCGCTCGAAGACGTGCGGCTGCAGGTCGGCGGGGATCCCGGGGCCGGTGTCGACCACGCTGAGCAGCGCGGACCCGTCGGACACGCCGAGGCCCACGGTCACCTCGGTGCCCTCGGGGGTGTGGGTGCGGGCGTTGGCCAGCAGGTTGGTGAGGACCTGGGTGAGCCGCGAGGCGTCACCGGGCACCGTGACCGGCTCCTCGGGCAGGTCGAGCTGCCAGCGGTGCCCGGGGCCGGCGGCGTGGGCGTCGGAGACGGCGTCGAGCACCAGCCGGGTGAGGTCGACGGGCGCGCGTTCGAGCGGGCGGCCGGCGTCGAGGCGGGCGAGCAGCAGCAGGTCCTCGACCAGCGTGCTCATCCGCTCGGCCTGCGACGAGATGCGGGTCAGCGCGTGCGCGGTGCCCTCGGGCAGGGCGGCGCCGTCCCGGCGGGTGAGCTCGGCGTAGCCGCGGATCGCCGCGAGCGGGGTGCGCAGCTCGTGGCTGGCGTCGGCGACGAACCGGCGCAGCCGGGTCTCGCTGTCCTGGCGCGCCTCGAGGGCACCCTCGACGTTGTCCAGCATGCGGTTCAACGCGGCCCCGACCTGCCCGACCTCGGTGTGTTCGTCGGGCTCGGGCACCCGGGTGGCCAGCTCGACCTCGCCCCGGTCGAGGGGCATCGCGGAGACCTTCGCGGCGATGCCCGCGACCTCCTCGAGGGGCCGCAGCTCGCGCCGGACCAGCACCGTCGCCGCGATCGCCGCGCCGCCGAGGGCGGCCCCGATCACGATCAGCTCGATCACGACCAGCCCGTTGACGATGTCCGCGACCTCCTGCGCAGGCTGGCCGAGCACGAGGACGGTGCCGTCGGGCGCGGACACGGCCACGGCGTGGTAGTCGCCGAGCGAGAGCGACACGGTCCGCGGGTGGTCGCCGGGCCGCAACGCGCCGAGCTGGGCGACGTCGGCCTCGGGCACCGTTCGGGAGGAGCCGCGGCGGTCGGTGACCGCCGCCTCCTCGACGACGCCCGCGCGCACCACCGCGCCGAGCGTGCCGGGCTTCTGCGCGGGGCCGAGGAAGGAGTCCGCCCGGCTGAGGCCCGGCGGGGCGGGCTCGTACCGGGAGAACTGGAAGCGCGCCGCGGCGCCGAGGACGTCCTCGTCGAGGCGGTGGTAGAGGAAGCTGCGCAACGCGATCGCGGTCGCGACCCCGATGACGGCGCAGGCCAGCGCGATCAGCAGCAGCACGGTGACGACGAGCCGGGCGCGCAGCGTCCGGCTCCGCGCCACGACCCGGTCGGTCACCCGTGCGGCCATGGGCCCATCATCACCCCGCGGCGGGCTTGAGCACGTACCCGGCCCCGCGGACGGTGTGGATCATCGGCGCGCGACCGGCGTCGATCTTCTTGCGCAGGTAGGAGACGTACAGCTCGACCACGTTGGACTGGCCGCCGAAGTCGTAGTGCCACACCCGGTCGAGGATCTGTGCCTTGGACAGCACCCGTTTGGGGTTGCGCATCAGGAAGCGCAGCAGCTCGAACTCGGTGGCGGTGAGCTCGACGTCGGTGTCGCCGCGGCGGACCTCGTGACTGTCCTCGTCGAGCACCAGGTCGCCGACGACGAGCTCGGAGCCCTGCCGCGCCGCCGTCATCCCGGCCCGGCGCAACAGCCCGCGCAGCCGCGCGACCAGCTCCTCCAGGCTGAACGGCTTGGTGACGTAGTCGTCGCCGCCCGCGGTCAGGCCGGCGACCCGGTCCTCCACGGCGTCCTTCGCGGTGAGGAACAGGACCGGGACCTCGGGGTTGTCCGCGCGCAGGCGGCGCAGCACCTCGAGCCCGTCGAGGTCCGGCAGCATGATGTCGAGGACGACGGCGTCGGGCTTGAAGTCCCGCGCGGTCCGGACCGCGGTGAGCCCGTCGCCCGCGCTGCGCACCTCCCAGCCCTCGTAGCGCAGCGCCATCGAGAGCAGGTCCGACAGGGTGGCCTCGTCGTCGACCACCAGGACGCGGACGGGGCTGCCGTCGGCGCGGCGGAGTGGTGCGGACTGTTCGGTCACCTCGGTCATGGTAGGAGAGCCTCGCCCGCGCGGCTGTGTCGCCGGTGGGCGCCTCCTGTGCGTTCCCTGTGCGCGAGCCGGGCGCCCGCCGCACACGCTCCGCTGGTCCGTCGCACAGCGCGCGGACAGGTTCCGTCAGCACGGTGGGCGCCGGTCGCGGATCTCCGCTTTACCTCCTTCTCACACCGCGACCGGATCAGGAGCACGCGATGTCCCTCCTCGACTCCCGCCGGGCCCGCCGGCTCGCCCTCCTCCCGGTGGCGCTGGTCGCCGCCGCGGCGCTGGCGGCCTGCGGCTCGTCGACGGACTCGGCCGACTCGACCTCGAGCTCCTCGGGGTCGACCGCCGCGAGCGGGTCGAGCACCGCCGACACCGACGCCTTCCAGGCCTGCCTCTCCGAGAACGGCGTCGAGGCGCCGGCCGGGGGACCGGGCGGCGGACCGGATGGCGGCACCCCGCCGTCGGGCGCGCCGCAGGCCGGGAGCACCCCGCCGAGCGGTGCGCCCGAGGCCGGTGGCACCCCGCCGCAGGCAGGGAGCGGAGTGGACGAGGCCGGCACGATGCAGGCCCCGCCCGGTGTCGACTCGGCGACCTGGACGAAGGCCATGGCGGCCTGCGCCGACCTCGCCCCAGCCCCGGGCGCCGCGGCGACGACCGGCTGACGTCCGGGCACGGTTCGATCACGGGGCGGTCCCGGCCCGCTCGGCCGGCCCGCCCTGTACTAGTTTCTCGCCGGTGCACGCGGAGAGATCGCCGGTCGTCGTCGGCGTCGGGCAGGTCCTGGCCAACCGGGACCGGACCGTCGCGGCGGCCCGCGAGCCGCTGCGGCTGATCGCCGACGCCGTGCACGCGGCCGCCGCCGACGCCTGCGGCACCGGCACCCGGCTGCTCCGGGACGTCGACGCGATCACCGTCCCGCACGTCGCCAGCTGGGCCTACGCCGACCTGCCCGCCCTGCTCGCGGAGCGGCTCGCGGCGAGCCCGGCGCGCACCTTCTCGGCGCCGGTCGGCGGGCAGTGGCCGGCGGCGCTCGTCGACGCGGCCGCCGCGCGGATCGCGGCGGGGGAGTCCCGCATCGAGCTGGTGGCCGGCGGCGAGGCCTCGGCGTCGCTCGGCGTGCTGCAGCGCGCGGGCGTCGACCCGGGCGCCGACCTCGGCTGGACGACCGAGCCCGGCGGGCCGGCCCCGATCGGCGCCGACGACCTGGGCAGCCGCGCCATGCAGGCCGCGGGCATGGTGCTGCCGACCCGGGTCTACCCGATGGTGGACACCGCCTTCGGGCACTCCGTCGGCGAGACGCCCGCCGAGACCATGGCCTCCGGCGCAGCGGTGTTCGCGGCGCTCAGCGAGGTCGCCGCCACCAACCCGATCGCCTGGAACCCGGCGCCGCGGGACCCGGCGGAGATCCTGCGCGTCGGACCGGACAACCGGATGATCTGCGAGCCCTATCCGCTCGCGGTCAACGCGTTCCCGCTGGTCGACCAGGCCGCGGCGCTGCTGCTGACCTCGCGGGCCGTCGCCCTCGAGCACGGCGTGCCGGAGGAGCGGCTGGTGCACGTCTGGGGCGGGGCCGGGGCCGCCGACGCCGCCGACGTCCTCGCCCGGCCCGCGCTGACCGGCTCGCCGGCGCTCTGCTCGGTGCTCGACCGGGCGCTCGCCTCCGCGGGGCTGGCCGCCGAGGCGGTCGACGTCGTCGACGTCTACTCCTGCTTCCCCGTGGTGCCCCGGCTCGCGAGCCGCTACCTCGGGCTGCCCACCAAGGCGCTCGCGGGCGCGACCGGCGGCCACTCGTCCTTCGGCGGCCCGCTCTCGACCTACACCCTGCACTCGCTCGCGGCCTGCGCCGAGCGCATCCGCAGCGGGGCGGGCGTCGCGCTCGTGCACGCCAACGGGGGCTACCTGACCCGCCAGCACGCCGTCGTCCTCGGGCGGGAGGCGCACGTCGACGGCTACATCGGCGATCCGGAGCCGCACGACACCGCCGAGCCCGGGCCGGCGCCGTGCCCGCTCGCGGAGGTACCGGACGAGCCGGTGCGCGTCGAGGCCGCGACCGTCGAGTACGACCGCGACGGCCACCCGGCGCAGGGGTTCCTGGTCGCCCGGACCACCGACGGACGCCGCCTCGCGGGCTGCACGGCCGAGGGCGACGCGGCCAGCGCCCGGGAGCTCACGGTGTTCCCCGAGGGCCCCGGCCGGCTGGCGGGCCCCGCCGTCGTCGGGCGTGAGGTGCGGGTGCGGCCGGTCGGGGACCGGATCCAGGTGGACCCCGCCTGACGGACCCCGTCTACCGCGCCCGCCAGTACCCGGTGGCGTAGACGGCCCGGCGGTTCAGCTTCCGGTCGCCGAGCAGGTGTGCGCGGATCTCCTTGACCGCGGCGGACTCGCCGGCGAGCCAGGCCTGCCCCGCGCCCTCGGGGAAGGCGGCGGCCTGCACGGCCGCCACCAGCGGCTCGCCGGCCGGGGAGGCACCGCGGTGCACCCAGGTGACGGCGGCGTGGCCCGGCAGCTCCTGCTCCTCGCCGGCGTCGGCGACCTCGAGGATCGCGAGCGCGGGCACGTCGGCGGGGAGGGCCTCCAGCACCGTCGCGACGGCGGGCAGCGCGGACTCGTCCCCGATCACCACATGGAAGGCCGACGACGGGTCGGGCACCCAGCGCCCGCCCGGTTCGGAGACCCCGACCCAGGACCCCGGCCCGGCGGCCTGCGCCCACGCCGCGGCCGGGCCGTACCCGTCGTGCAGCACGAAGTCGACGTCGAGCTCCCCGGCGGCCGGGTCGAAGCGGCGGACGGTGTAGGTCCGGATGGTGGGCCGCGGCTCGCCCGCGGGCCAGACGGGGCCGCCGGTGCTCGCGCGCGGCACGGCCGGCCGGTCCTGCCCCTCGACCGGGAAGAACATCTTGATCCGCCGGTCCGGCCCCTCGCCCGGGAACCCGGCCAGCTCCTCGCCGGTCAGGGTCACGCGGATCATCTTCGGGGTCACCCGGGTGCTGCGGCTGACCTGCAGCAGCCGGGGGGCGGTCGTGGTCACGGCGCACCATGGAACCACAACGCGCGCAGGCGCCCGCCCTCGACGCGTCATGGAGCCATACTGCGCTCGGAACCCCGGCTCTGACCGCGTTATGGATCCATACTGCGCAAATGACGCCGCTGTGGACGCCTTATGGATCCGTACTGCGGTCGGTGCGGCCCGCCAACCCGCTCCACGCCAGGTCCATCAGGTACTCCGTGGCCTGCTCGGCCGTGACCCGCGGGTCCCGCTTGCGCCACACCGCGAGCCGCTCGCAGGCCCCGACGATCACCTGCGCCCAACCCTGCAGCTGCAGCGGGTCGGCCCCCGGTGCCGCGACGCCGAGCAGCCCGGCGATGAAGTCCGTCTGCTGCGCGCGGATCGCCTCGACCGCCTCCGCCGCGATGCTCGCCTCCGAGTAGAGCAGCGTGAAGGCCGGGGCGCGGTCGTCGAGGAACCGGAAGAAGGCGAGGGTGCCGCGGCGCAGCATGTCCTCCGGGCCCTCGGCGGCGAACGCGGCCTCGGAGGTGACGTCGAGCAGTTCGGTCCGCGCCCGCGCGACGCACGCCAGCAGAAGGCCCTCCTTGGAGCCGAAGTGCGTGTACAGCACCGGTTTCGTGACCCCGACGCGCTCGGCCACGGCGTCCATCGACGCGTTGGCGTAGCCCCGTTCGGCGAAGACCGCCACGGCGGCGTCGAGGATCTGGCGCTCCCGCTCGGCCCGGGAGACCCGGCGCCGCGGAGACGGTGCGGCCGGGCTCGTCTCCATTTCGCAGACCCTACCCGGAGCTAAGTTACCCGTGGTAAGTTACCGGCGGTAACACCCACCGGAGGGGAGCGGAGATGCTGGACACCCTGATCGTCGGCAGCGGGTTCGCCGGCCTGGGCGCCGCGGTGAAGCTGGACGAGGCGGGTCGCCGGGACCTCCTGATCCTGGAGAAGGGCGACACCCTCGGCGGCACCTGGCGGGACAACGTCTACCCGGGCTGCGCCTGCGACGTGGAGTCGCACCTCTACTCCTTCTCGTTCTTCCCGAACCCCGAGTGGACCCGCACCTTCGCGCGCCAGCCCGAGATCCGCGCCTACCTGGAGGCCACGGCCGACCGGTACCGGCTGCGCGACCGCATCCGGTTCGGCGTGCACGTGACCGGCGCGGAGTGGGACGGCAACGCCTGGGACGTCCGCACCAGCGACGGCGAGACCCTGCGCGCCCGCTACGTGCTCTTCGGCACCGGCGCGCTGCACGACCCCGCGATCCCCGAGATCGAGGGCCTCGACCGCTTCCGCGGCGCCGCCTTCCACTCCGCGCAGTGGGACCACGGGCACGACCTGGCCGGCAAGCGCGTCGCCGTGATCGGCACCGGGGCCAGCGCGATCCAGTTCGTGCCGGCGATCGCGCCGGAGGTCGGGCGGCTCACGCTCTTCCAGCGCACCGCCCCCTGGGTGCTGCCCAAGCCGGACCGCCCCATCCCGGAGCGCACCCGCCGGGCGTTCCGCCGGTTCCCCCTGCTGCAGCGGCTCCAGCGGCTCTCGCTGTACTGGCGGCACGAGGCGCTGGTGCTCGGCTTCCTGCACCCCACGGTCATGAAGGTGGTGCAGCGCCTCGGCCTCGCCTACCTGCACACGGTGTTCGCCGGCGACGCCGAGCTCCGCAAGAAGGTCACCCCGACCTTCACCATGGGCTGCAAGCGGATCCTGATGAGCAACGACTACTACCCGGCCCTGCGCCGGGACAACGTCGCCGTGGAGACCGACCGGATCGCGCGCGTGACCGAGACCGGTGTGATCACGGTCGACGCCGCGGGCCGGGAGACCGAGCACGAGGTCGACACGATCATCTTCGGCACCGGCTTCAAGGTCGCCGACGGCCTGGCCCGGATGAACGTCACCGGGCGGGACGGCGTCAAGCTGGCCGACGCCTGGGCGGAGGGTCCCGAGGCTCTGCTCGGCACCATGGTCGCGGGGTTCCCGAACCTGTTCACGATCGTCGGGCCCAACACCGGGCTCGGGCACAGCTCGATGGTGTTCATGGTCGAGTCGCAGCTGAACTACGTGCTCGACGCCATGCGGACCGTCGACCGGCACCGTGCCGTCGCGATCGACACGCGCAGCGAGTCGCAGGCCGAGTTCAACGCCGAGATCCAGCGCAGGCTGGGCAGGGCCGTGTGGGCCAAGGGCGGCTGCGCGAGCTGGTACCTCGACGAGCACGGCCGCAACCGCACACTGTGGCCCGGGTACACCTTCGACTTCCGCCGCCGCACGCGGAAGCTCGACCCCGGGCACCACGAACTCGTCGCGTAGGCCCGCGGAGCGCGTCAGACCCGGCCTGAGTACCCTCCCGGGGTATGCATTCCGCTGCCGTCTACGCGATCCCGATGACCACCCGGTTCCGTGGGATCACGGTGCGCGAGGGGATGCTCCTGCAGGGTCCCGCGGGCTGGGGCGAGTTCTGCGCCTTCCCCGAGTACGGCGACGCCGAGGCCGCGGCCTGGTTCGCCGCGGCACGTGAGGCGGCGGAGGAGGGCTGGCCGGAGCCGGTGCGCAACACCGTGCCCGTGAACTGCATCGTCCCGGCCGTGGGGCCGGAGCGGGCGGCGGAGATGGTGCGCGCCTCCGGCTGCGCCACGGCCAAGGTGAAGGTGGCCGACCACCCGGACTCCGCGCGGGAGGACCTCGAGCGGGTCGCCGCGGTCCGGGACGCGCTGGGGCCGGCCGGGCACGTCCGGGTCGACGCCAACGCCCGCTGGGACGTCGACACCGCCGTCCGCGAGATCCGTGCGCTCGACGCGGCGGCCGGTGGGCTGCAGTACGTCGAGCAGCCCTGCCCGTCGGTCGAGGAGCTGGCCGCGGTGCGCCGGCGTGTCGACGTCCGGATCGCGGCCGACGAGTCGATCCGGCGCGCCGAGGACCCGCTGCGGGTGGCGGTGGCCGGGGCGGCGGACGTCGCGATCCTCAAGTGCCTGCCGCTCGGCGGGGTGCGCCGGGCGCTGCGGGTCGCCGAGGCGTGCGGGCTGCCGTGCGTGGTGTCGTCGGCGCTGGAGTCGAGCGTCGGGCTGGCGGCGGAGATCGCGCTGGCCGCGGCGCTGCCCGAGCTCGAGTTCGCCTGCGGGCTCGGGACCGGGCGGCTCTTCACCACGGACGTCGTGCCCGACGCGGACCGGCTGATCCCGCGCGACGGGGTGCTGCCCGTGCTGCGCACCGCCCCCGAGCCGGTGCGCCGCGCCGAGGTCGCGGCCGGGCCCGAGCGGGAGGCCTGGTGGCGGGCCCGCGCCGAGCGGGTCGCCCTCCTGTGAGGACGCTCGTCCGCGCACGGCGGGGCACACCCGGACGTGTCGGCACCGGCGGGCGGCGGCCGGTGTCCCGCCGCTCTAGGCTGACCTCGTCATGAGCGTCGTCGTGGTCGGGGCCGGGCTGTCGGGGGTGGCGTGCGCCCGCGAGGTCGCACGGGCGGGCCTGCCGGTGAAGGTCCTCGACCGCGCCCACACGGTCGGCGGCCGGATGGCCAGCTCGCCGCACGACGGGCGCCCGGTCGACATGGGCGCGGCCTACTTCACGGTGCGGGACCCGGAGTTCGCCGAGGTCGTCGCGGGCTGGCGCAGCGCAGGGCTCGCCCGGCCGTGGACCGCCGAGATGGCGGTGCTCGAGCACGGGGACCGGTCACGGTCGGCCGGGCCGATGCGCTGGGCGGCGCCGAAGGGGCTCCGCAGCCTCGTCGCCGCGCTCGCCGAGGACCTCGACGTCGAGCTGGACCACGAGGTCAAACGGGTCGAGGCGGGGCCACGGGTCGACGGCGAGTCCGCCGACGTCGTCGTGCTCGCCATGCCGGACCCGCAGGCGCTGCGCGTGCTCGCCCCCGGCCTCGGCGCCGTCGCCCTCACCTCGGACCGCCCGTGGCGCCCGGTGCTCACGGTCGCCGCCTGCTTCCCCACCCGCGAGTGGCCGGAGCTCTCCGCCGCGTTCGTCAACGACCACCCCGTGCTCACCCTCGTCGCCGACGACGGCGCCCGGCGCGGCGACGGTGTCCCGGTCCTGGTGGCGCACACCACCTCCGCCGTCGCGCGGACCTACGACGCGGACCCGGCCGGCGCGGTCCCGACCGTGATCGAGGCCGTGCGCGAGCTGCTCGGACTGTCCGAGGAACCGGTGTGGACGGACGCGCACCGCTGGCGGTTCGCCGCCCCGGAGCTGGACCGGGCCGAGCCCTTCCACCTCGGCGACGACGGCATCGGGCTCGCCGGCGACGGCTGGGGCAGCTCGCGGATCGAGACGGCCTGGCGCTCCGGCACCCTGCTCGGCCGCGAGATCGTGAAGCGCCTGCAGCGCTGACCCGCTCTCGTTGGCGATCGCCGGGAGGCAGGACGTAGCGTCTGGGGAATGAGCGAGACCCGGACCGCGACGCCGCAGACCCCCACCCCGGAGCGGCCCTTCGGCTGGGACCGCGGCACCTCGGCGGCCCGGATGGCGGAGCCGGGCGAGGCGGGCCGTGCGGTGCTCGCCGAGCTGGCCGCGGCGCTGCCCGCGGACCGGGTGCTCACCGACGCCGACACCGCCCGCCCCTACGTGCACGACGAGGCGGAGTGGGCGGAGTACGGCGCCCCGCTCGCCGTCGTCCGGCCGCGGTCCACCGCGGAGGTCGCCGCGATCGTGCGGGCGGCGGCGCGCCACCGCGTCCCGGTCGTGCCGCGCGGGGCCGGCACGGGCCTGTCCGGCGGGGCCAACGCCGTCGACGGCGGGCTGGTCCTGTCGCTGGAGCGGATGCGTGACATCGTCGAGATCGACGCCGGGGAGCGGCTCGCCGTCGTCCAGCCCGGGGTGGTGAACGACGACCTGCGCGCGGCCGCCGCGAAGGAGGGCCTCTGGTACCCGCCGGACCCCGCGAGCGCGCCCTGGTCGACCATCGGCGGCAACGTCGCGACCAATGCGGGCGGGCTGTGCTGCGTGAAGTACGGCGTGACGCGCGACTACGTGCTCGCGCTGGAGATCGTCACGGCGGCGGGCGAGATCGTGCGGGTCGGCCGGCGGACCGCGAAGGGCGTGGCCGGATACGACCTCGCCGGGCTGTTGGTGGGCTCGGAGGGCACCCTCGGCGTGATCACCGAGATCACCGTACGGCTCCGGCCGGCCCGGACCGCGCCGCCGCGCACCGTCGTCGGGTTCTTCGACACCCTCGCCGACTGCGGCGCCGCCGTGGCCGCGGTGACCGCCGCCGGCCTGCAGCCCGCGATCTTCGAGCTGGTCGACCGGCACTGCCTCAAGGCCGTCAACGACTGGAAGCACATGGGCCTGCCCGAGGACGCCGCCGCGCTCCTGCTGGCCCAGACCGACCTGCCCGAGCCCGCCGCCACGGCCGAGGCCGACGGCATCCTCGCCGCGTTCGAGGCGAACGGCGCCCGCGACGCCCTGGTCTCGACCGACCCCGTCGAGGCCGACGCGCTGTTCGCCGCCCGCCGGCTCGCCTACCCGGCGTTCGAGCAGCGCGGCGACGCCCAGCTCACGGAGGACGTCTGCCTGCCCCGCAACCGGCTCGCCGAGATGCTGGAGCGGATCGAGGAGATCTCCGCCCGGCACGACACCTTCATCGGCACGGTCGCGCACGCCGGCGACGGCAACCTGCACCCGTTGATCATGGTGCCGCCGGGGGACCCGGAGGCGAAGGCGCGGGCCCAGCGGGCGTTCGACGAGATCGTCGACGCCGCGATCGACCTGGGCGGCACCGTGACCGGTGAGCACGGCGTCGGCCTGCTCAAGCGCGCCGGCATGCGCCGCGAGCTCGACCCGGGTTCGCTGGCGATGCAGGAGGCGATCAAGAAGGCGTTGGATCCGGACGGGATCCTGAACCCCGGCAAGGTGCTGTAGAACCATGAACCGCTTGTTGCCCGCGCTCGCCGACCCGACGGACGGGCCCGCCCTGCGCTTCCCCGACGGCGCCGTCACCTACCGCGAGCTCGCCGCCCTGGCCTCGGACCTGGGCGCCCGGGTCGCCGGTCGCTCCCGCATCGCCGTCTGGGCCACCCCGACCCTCGCCGCGGCCGCGGGCATCACGGCCGGGCTCCTGGCCGGCGTGCCGGTGGTGCCGGTGAACCCGAAGGCGGGGGAGCGGGAGCTCGCGCACATCGTCGCGAACTCCGCCCCCGAGGTGGTGCTGGTCGCGCCCGGCGTCGAGCTGCCCGCGGCGATCGCCGGGCTGCCGCGGATCGACGTCGACGTCGCCGCGCGGCCCGACCCGCAGCCGTTGCCCGCCGAGCCGCCCGCGGACGCCCCGGCGCTGGTCGTCTACACCTCGGGCACGACCGGCCCGCCCAAGGGCGCGGTGCTCTCCCGCGGGGCGGTCGCCGCCGACCTCGACGCCCTGGCCGACGCCTGGGCCTGGACCGGCGCCGACCGGCTCGCCCACGCGCTGCCGATCTTCCACGTGCACGGGCTGGTCCTGGGCACGATCGGCCCGCTGCGCCGCGGCGGCTCGCTGCACCACCTCGGCGCGATCGACGGGCGGAAGCTCGCCGCCGCCGTCGCCGACGGCGCGACGATGGTGTTCGGCGTCCCCACGCACTACCACCGGCTGGCCGCGGACTTCGAGGCCGACCCGGACACCGCACGGACGGTCGGCGGCGCCCGGCTGCTGATCTCCGGCTCGGCCGCGCTCACCGCCGTCGACCACGCCCGGATCGAGAAGGCGACGGGGCTCGCGGTCCGGGAGCGCTACGGGCTCACCGAGACGTTGATCCTCACCGCCGCGCGCGCGGACGAGGAGCCCGAGGTCGGCACGGTCGGCCGGCCGCTGGCGAACACCGAGGTGCGGCTGGCGCCACTGCCCGCCGTGGACGGCGAGCAGCCCGACGAGGGGTTGGGGGCCGTCGAGGTCCGCGGGCCCCAGCTGTTCTCCGGCTACCTCGACCTGCCCGAGGCCACGGCCGCCTCCCGCACGGACGACGGCTGGTTCCGCACCGGCGACATCGGCCGCTGGACGGAGTCGGGGCTGCTCGCCCTGGTCGGCCGGCAGGCCACGGACCTGATCAAGTCCGGCGGCTACAAGATCGGCGCCGGGGAGATCGAGAACGCGCTGCTCGAGCACCCCGCGGTGGCCGAGGTCGCCGTCGTCGGGGTGCCGGACCCGGACCTGGGGGAGAAGATCGTCGCGCACGTCGTGCCGGCGGGCGAGGCACCCGAGGCGCGGGAGCTCGTCGACCACGTGGCCGCCCTGCTGTCCCCGCACAAGCGGCCGCGCGAGGTCCGGTTCGTGGAGTCGCTGCCGCGCAACGCGATGGGGAAGGTGCAGAAGAAGCTCCTGTGAGCGCACCGTGACGATTCGGGCGGCGATCATGGTTGTGGATCACCCGGATCGGGCATCCTGCTCCCATGGCTACCGGCACCCCGACGACCAGGACAATCAGGACGACCGACACCGACCGGCCGACGGCCAGCTACCGCGGGCCCGCCGCGGCGGGCGCCCCGAACCTCACCGGGGTCGAGGGGGTGCGCTCGACCGTCGCCGGGGACCCGGTGGTGCTCGAGTTCGAACGGTACGACTCGCCTGACCTGCGCCTGGCGACCTCCGGCATCGTCCTCGCGATCCACCGCACGGACGACCCGGCGCACCCCGAGGCGTACTGGCGCCTCGACCTGCCCGACGCCGTCGAGGGCGAGCAGCTGCGCATCCCGGTCGCGCCGCCGGAGGTCGAGGGCCTCGACCCGGAGGTGCCCGCCGAGCTGCGCGAGCTGGTGCAGGGCGTGCTCCGCGGCGCGGACATCGGGCCCGTCGGCCGGATCCGCCGCGTCCGCACCGTCGACTCGCTGCGCGACGGCCGGCGCCGCGAGATCGCCGAGATCCGGCGGGACGAGGTGCAGCTCGCCACCTTCGGCGACGCCACCACGCTGGAGAACTGGACCGAGGACGCGGTGACGATCTCGGGCGGCCCGGTCGGGCTGCTCGACGTGCTGGCCGAGCGGCTGGCCCAGACCGGCGCCGCCCCCGCGGAGGCGACCGCCGAGGCCGAGCTCGACCGGCTGCTGCGCGAGGCCGCCCCGCCGCCCCCGGCCCGCTGGAAGGGCAAGAAGGGCGCCGCCGCCACCGGCGTCCTCGGCTACCTCGCCGAGCACGCGGACCGGCTCGCCGCCGAGGACCTGCGGGCCCGCCGGGACGAGGAGGACGCCGTCCACCAGCTGCGGGTCGCCGCCCGCCGGATGCGCAGCGCCCTGCAGGCCTTCGCCCCGGTCTTCGACGGCCCCCGCGCCGAGGCGCTGATCGAGGAGCTGCGCTGGCTCGGCCGCGCCCTCGCCCCCGCCCGCGACCTGGAGGTCCAGGAGGAGCTGATCACCGAGTCGCTGCGGGCGCTGCCGCCGGAGCTGGTGCTCGGCCCGGTGCAGGCGCAGGTCACCCGGCACTTCGCGCGCTCGGGCGCGGAGGCCAAGGCCGCCGCGGTCGCCGCGCTCGACAGCGAGCGCTACGCGGCCCTGCGCGGCGCGATCGAGCGCTTCCTGCAGGACCCGCCGCTGGCGTCGGCGGCCGGGTCGAAGAAGGCGGGCAAGAAGCTGCTGCCGGCGGCGCTGAAGAAGGCGGACAAGCGGTTCGACAAGCGGGTCGCCGCCGCGCTCGACGCCCTGGCCGCGGGCGAGGACTCGGACACCGCGATCCACGACGCCCGCAAGGCCGGCAAGCGGCTGCGCTACGCCACGGAGCTGGCCGGCACCCCCGAGCAGGCCAAGAAGCTCAAGGCGATCACCAAGGCGCTCGGCGAGCACCAGGACGTCGTCGTCGAGCGGCAGCTGCTGCGCGAGCTGGGCGCCCAGGCGTACTCCGAGGGCGAGAACGGCTTCACCTTCGGCATCCTCTACGGCCGTGCGCAGGCGGAGGCGGAGCGGGTCGAGGCGCAGCTGCCGCAGCTGCGGCGGGGGTGAGTCCGCTGCCAGAATCGGCGGCGTGAGCGACGCACGGGACCCGGTGGGCGACCTCCGGCGGATCGCGTTCCTGCTGGAGCGCGCGCACGAGTCGACCTACCGGGTCCGCGCCTTCCGCACCGCGGCCGCGGCGCTGCGCGGCAAGGACGTCGAGCAGCTCGCCGCGCTCGAGCGGTCGGGGGAGCTGCGGAAGCTCAAGGGGGTCGGCGACGTCACCGCCCGGTGCGTCGCCGAGTCCCTGCGCGGCGAGGTACCGGTCTACCTGCGGCGGCTGGAGGCCACCGAGGGCGTCGAGCTGGACACGGCGGCCGCCGACCTGCGGGAGGCGCTGCGCGGCGACTGCCACAGCCACACCGACCAGTCGGACGGGGGCTCCCCGCTGTGGGAGATGGTCGAGACCGCGATCACCCTCGGGCACGACTACCTCGTCGTCACGGACCACTCGCCACGGCTCACCGTGGCGAACGGGCTGTCCCCGGAGCGGCTGCGGCGCCAGCTGGAGCAGATCGCGGAGCTCAACGCCGGGCTCTCGGGGTTCCGGGTGCTCACCGGGATCGAGGTCGACATCCTCGAGGACGGCGCGCTCGACCAGGAGGAGGACCTGCTGGCCGAGCTCGACGTCGTGGTCGCGAGCGTGCACTCCAAGCTGCGGATGCCGCGGGACGAGATGACCGAGCGGATGCTCACCGCCGTCGCGAACCCGTACGTCGACGTCCTGGGCCACTGCACCGGCCGGATGGTCACCGGGAACCGCAAGCGCCCCGAGTCCGAGTTCGACGCCGACGCGGTGTTCGCCGCCTGCGCCGAGCACGGCGTGGCCGTCGAGATCAACTCCCGGCCGGAGCGCCTGGACCCGCCGAAGCGGTTGCTGCGGCTCGCGGTCGAGGCGGGCTGCGAGTTCACCGTCGACACGGACGCGCACGCGCCTGGCCAGCTCGACTGGCTCGACTACGGCTGCACCCGGGCGGTGCAGTGCGGGGTGCCGACCGAGAAGATCCGCAACACCTGGGAGCTGCAGGACCTGCTCGCGGTCCGCGCCTGACCCGGCCCCGGCTCAGCCGGGATCGGCCAGCTCGAAGTCGGCGAAGTCGAAGCCGGGGGAGACCACGCAGGACACGAGCGCCGGCTCGGTCCCGAGCAGCCGCGCGGACTGCCACGCACCTGCCGGGACGAGCTGCTGCGGGGCGTGCGCCTGCAACGTCCAGGAGGCCCCGGCCTCGGGCTGCTGCCCGATCCGGAGGTCGACGGCCGAGCCCGAGTGCCACAGCCAGAGCTCGCTCGAGCGCACCCGGTGCCACCGTGACTCCCCGTCGAGCAGGTACAGGATCGCCGTGGCCGTCGGTCGCGGACCGTGGTCGGTCTCGACGGTCACCGGTGAGGTCCAGGTGCGGCGGTACCAGCCGCCCTCCGGGTGGGGAGCCAGGTCGAGGGTGGTGGCGAGGGCGGGAGGCGACACGGCTCGAGTCTCGCGGTCCCCGCCGGCCCTGTCACGTCCGGTGATCAGGAATTGTCACCTGCCGTGACGGATGTCGGGCCGCGGCCGTGGTGCGTGCACGAACGGGCGGTACCCGACCGGGTGGCAGGGCTCGCGTTGCTCACGATCTGCGGTGAAATGAGCACAGTTCTGATGCAGGAGTGACGAGAGGTGCTGGCGATGCGGTCGTCCGGTCTGGTGCGAACCCTGGCCGTCGTGGTGAGCGGTGCGGCGCTGCTGACCCTCACCGCGTGTCCCGCCGGCGCCTCGCAGGCCCCGGAGGTCCCGGGCGCGCCGTCGTCGCAGGGCACGGCGGCCCAGGCCGCGGCGTCGCAGTGCCCGCAGACCGCCGCGGACGCGCTGGGCTGGGGCACCCCGACCCGGCAGGCGGACTTCGAGGGCACCGCGCTGCCGCCGGACTGGCACCCCTACGGCCCCGAGCCGGGCCACGACGAGAAGGGCACCCGGACGCCCGAGGCGATCACCGTCGCGAACGGCCAGGTCACGGTGAGCGGCGACGAGCAGGGCAACACCGGCGCCATGAGCTGGCACCCCGGGCAGTGGTACGGCCGCTGGGAGGTGTGCGTGAAGTCCGACCCGGGCCCCGGCGGCTACCACCCGGTGCTGCTGCTGTGGCCGGTGAAGGAGGACTGGCCGGTGGGCGGCGAGATCGACTGGATGGAGATCAGCGCCGACGACCGGCAGAGCACGGACTTCTTCCTGCACTACGGCGCCGACAACTCCCAGGAGAGCGGCTCGGTCCGGCACGACGCCACCGAGTGGACCGCCTACGCACTGGAGTGGACGCCCGAGAAGGTGACCGCCTACCTCAACGGCAAGGAGTGGTACTCCACCACGGAGACCGGCCACTTCCCGCCCGGCGCGATGAACATGACCGTGCAGCTGGACCTGTTCCCGCCCGCCGGCGGCAGCACGGCGATGCACCTGGACTGGGCGAAGCAGTGGTCGCTGCCGGAGAGCGTGCCGGCCGAGCTGTCGCTGGCGCCGGGTGCCCCCGCCACCGGCCAGCCCGACCTGCACCCCGAGCGCACCCCCAAGCCCGTGTCCGAGCTGCCGGCGTCGCCGCAGCAGGGGGCGCCGCAGCCGGGCACGAACAAGCCGCGGCAGGGCGGCTGACCCCTGGGACTCGTGGGTGGCGGGGCGAAAGGTACTGGGGCCGTCCCGCCACCTACGGCCTCGTGGACGGCGGCGGTGCTGGGGAGCCCTCGCCGCCGTCCACGCTGGATCGTGCCGCCGCTCAGTGCAGGGCGGCCCGCAGCTCGTCCGTCGTCGGCGGCTGGGCGCCCCGCCGCGAGCAGGTGATCGAGGCCGCCGTCACGCACTCCTCGAGCACCTCGTCGAGGGTGAGCGCGGGCACCGAGCGCAGGACCTCGCGCCGGGCGGGTCCGAGCAGGTCCCGCGCGTGCAGGGCGGCCAGCAGGGCGGCGGAGAAGCTGTCCCCGGCGCCCACGGTGTCGACGACCTCGACGGCCCGGCCCGGCATCGACGTCCGGATCCCGGCCGCCGTCGCCGCGAGCACGCCGTCGCCGCCCAGGGTCACGGCGACCACCGCCGGCCCGCGGCCGGCCCAGTCGTCGAGCACCTCGCCGGGCGGGACGTCGGGCAGCAGCCAGCGGAGGTCCTCGTCGCTGACCTTGACGACGTCGGCGATCGCGAGCATCTCGTGCACGCCGCGCAGCACCTCGGCGGGATCGCCCATGAGGCGCGGCCGGCAGTTCGGGTCGTAGCTCACGGTGGCCGAGCCCGCGGCCTTGGCCAGGAGCTCGCGCAGCACCGCGGCGCCGGGCTCGACGGTCAGCGCCAGCGAGCCGGAGTGCAGGGCGACGATCCCGTCGAGCGCGCCGGTCAGCTCGTCGGGCGTCCACTGCCAGTCCGAGGTGCCGGCGATGCGGAAGTCGTAGTCCGCGACCCCGTCCGGCCCGACCTCGACCAGCGCCAGCGAGGACTGCTCGGGTGCGTCGACGACGTGGGACAGGTCGACGCCGTTGCCCTCCAGGTGCGCGCGCAGCCGGCGGCCCAGGAAGTCCGACCCGAGCCGGGCGAGCATCCGCGCGGGCACGCCGAGGCGCGCCAGACCGACCGCGACGTTGGCGGGGCTGCCGCCGGGAGCGAACTCGAAGTACCCCTCGGCGGGGGCGGGGACGACGTCGACCAGCGCCTCGCCCGCGACCGCGATCACACCGTTGTCAGCCACGCCGACAGCGTGCCAGAGGTCGGGGCCCGATCTCAGCTCCCGATGCTCAGCCGCCGACCGTGGAGGCCAGGTTTGCCAGCACGCCGTCGTAGATCCGGGTCAGGCCCTTCGGGGCGAAGGTCCGCTCGAAGAACCCGCCGATGCCGCCCGCGCCGTTCCACGTCGTGGTGATCGTGACCAGGCTGGCGCCCTCCCCGGCCGGCGCGACCCGCCACGTCGTGACCAGCGAGGAGTTCGCGTCCTTCTCCACCACGGTGTCCGGCGTCGGCTGCGTGACGTCGGCCTTCACGTGGCGCACGCGCTTCTTGGTGGCGTGCAGCTTCCAGGTGGCCGAGGTGCCCTCGCCCTGGCCGCCGGTCAGCACCGCGTAGTCGGTGAACTGCTCGGTCAGGATCTCGGGACGGGTCTGCGTGTAGTCGGCGACGGCCGCGCGGACGGCCTCGACGGGGGCGGGGACGGTTCGCTCGGCGGTCGCGGTCACCTGTGCCATGTGTCCATCCTGCCCCGGACCCGCGGGGCGCGGCCGCAGGGGCGCCTGGTAACTCTTCCGGGATGCGGAGGATTCCGGTCGTGGTCGTCGCCGGTTTCCTCGGCGCGGGCAAGACCACCCTGCTCAACCACCTCCTCGCGCACTCGCTCGACGCCCGGATCGGCGTGGTGGTCAACGACTTCGGCGCCATCGGGATCGACGCCATGCTGGTCGGCGGGTCGGACGCGATGGTCTCGCTCGGCAACGGCTGCCTGTGCTGCGCGGTGGGGGAGGACGGCGTCGGGCCGCTGCTCGACCGGCTGACCCGCCGGCGGGACGAGATCGACGTGATCGTGATCGAGGCCAGCGGCATCGCCGAGCCCGGCACGCTCGTGCAGCTGATCCTCGAGGCGGCCAACCCGCACCTGGTCTTCGGCGGGCTGATCGAGGTGATCGACGCCGTCGAGTTCGAGGCCACGCGCCGGCGGCACCCGCAGGTCGACACGCACGTCGGGCTGGCGGACCTGCTGGTGCTCAACAAGGTCGACCGGGTGGACCCGGGCAAGGTCTGGCGGGTCCGGCGGCTGCTCCGCGAGGCCAACGGGCTGGCCCCGATCGTCCCGGCCGAGCACGGCGTCGTCGACCCCCGGCTGCTGTTCGACATCGAGGTCGTACCCGGCCGGCAGCTGCTGCTCGGGGAGCAGGTCGGCGACCACGCCGACCACATCCATGCCGCGTACGACAGCGTCTCCTTCACCTCCGACGCCCCGATGGACCCGCAGCGGCTGCGGGACCTGCTCGACCGGCGGCCCGCCGGCGTCTACCGGATCAAGGGGTTCGTGGCGTTCGGCGTGCCCGGGCACCGGCAGAAGTACGTGCTGCACACCGTCGGCCGGTACGTCCGGTTCCGCCGCGCCCGTTGGGAGCCCGGCGAGCCCCGGCGCACGAGCCTGGTGCTGATCGGCGCGGGGATCGACACCGCCGCCGTCGAGGCCGAGCTGGCGGCCTGCGTGGCGGACGACTCGTCCCGCACGGACGCCGACGCCATGCTCCCGGTCCTGCGGTACACGTTCGGGGCGTGAGCCGCGCGCGGTCCCCGCGGCAGAAGGCTACCCGGGCGTAACATCGGTGTGTGATCGCGCGCTCCGTGCGGGTCCTCGGTCTGCGACTCGCGTTCCGGTTCCTCTTCGGACTCCCGCGGCCGCTGAAGAGGCTGCTCGCGGGGTCCGAGGTGCGCCTCGAGGGACAGCTCCTCGATCTCGACCTGCAGCTGCTCAACCGCGCCGGGGAGTGGCTCGCGCGGCTCACCGCCGCGAGCGGGCAGCTGGGTGCGGCCGCCCTGGCCGAGCAGCGCCGGCAGGCGGACGACGCCGCCGAACTGGCCGCCGAGGGCCCGTTCGACGACGTCGTGACCCGGGACCTGGAGGTCGCGGGCGCCGAGGGTCCGATCCCGGCCCGGCTCTACACACCGCCGGGCCCGCACGGTCCGGCCGGCCGCTCCGGCCTGCTGGTCTACTTCCACGGCGGCGGGTTCGTGCTGGGCAGCATCGCCTCCGCCGACCCGCTCTGCCGGCTGCTCGCGGCGCAGGCCGGCGTCCGGGTGCTGTCCGTGGAGTACCGGCTCGCGCCCGAGCACCCGTACCCCGCCGCGCTCGACGACGCCCTCGCCGCCTACCGGCACACCCTCGCCCACGCCGAGGACCTCGACGCGGAGAAGACGCTGGTCGCGGTGGGCGGCGACAGCGCGGGTGCGAACCTGGCGCTGGTCGTCGCGCACGAGCAGGCGGTCCGCGGCGAGCCCGTGCCCGCCTTCGTCGTGGCCCTCTACCCGGCGACGGACGCCGACCGGACCGGCGGCTCGCGCGTCGCGTTCGGCTCCGGGTTCGGGATCAGCGCCGAGGTGCTCGCCGCCATGGAGCAGATGTACCTGCCCGAGGGCGTGCCCGCCGACGACGACCGCGGCGCCATCCTGCGCGCCGACGACCTCTCCGGCATGCCGCCGGTCTACCTCGCGACCGCCGGCTTCGACCCGCTGCGCGACGAGGGGGAGGAGCTGGCCGAGCGCTTGCGCGAGGCCGGTGTCCCGGTGGTCGCGCGGCGGTTCCCCGGGCTCATCCACGGCTACGCCAGCTTCACCGCGCTCAGCCGGGCCGCCCACGACGCCGCCTTCGACGCCGCCAGCGCCCTGCGGGCCGGGCTCGCGCTGGCCGACCGCGAGCCCGCCCCGCTCCGCACGGTCTGAGCTCAGGCGGTGGCGTGCGTCCTCAGCTCGTCGAGCACCTCGTCCGCCGCGATCGGGGCGTAGCGGGCCGTTCGCGACGGGCGAGGTCGCCCCCACCGGCGTGACGCCGAGGGCGAGGACGCCGTCCAGCTCGCCGGTGTCGAGCACGACGACGCTGCGGGGCCGCGGGCACCTCGGTGGCTGACCTCAACGGGCGAACCGGGCGTTCCTCCCTGTGATCGAGACCTCTCCCGTTCCGGTGAGGGGTCGGTCACGTTTCCGCGTCGTAACAGGCCGTTCATCAGTTCCGATGAATGGCGTGGCGGCGCTCTACCCCGGCGCGAACGCCGCCCTCCTCCCCGGTGCGACCAGCAAGAGCAAGAGGCAATGAGCACGTTCCCCGGCGACGCGTCCGTCGACTTCGTCAAGCAGGCCCCGGCCGACCGCCTGCCCACCCTCGTCCGCACCCGATCGGGTTACCGCGTCTTTGATCCGGCGCTGATCGCCGGGACGCATTACCAGATCGACGACACCGGCACCCTCGTCTGGACGCGGCTACCCGCCGGCTCGACGGCCCTCGCCGTCCTCGCGGTCGGGGCCGTGTCCGGGCTGCTGCTGGGCGACGGGTGGCTCCTCACGCTGCTGTGGGCCGCCGTCGGCGTCGTGGTGGGCACCGGCCTCGCCGGGCTCGCGCTGACGCTCGTCCACACGATCGACAGTCCCGAGCGCCGCTACCGCCACCGCACCTGCGGCGCCCCGTTCTCGCAGGACGTGACGGACCGCGGGTCGCGCGCCTGGGAACTGTGCGTGCAGGCCGAGCGCCTGGCCGCGACCAGGTCGTGGGTGAGCGGGCGGGTCGACCGCGAGCGCCAGCTGCCCGAGCTGCTGTGGGCGGGCGTGCTGGGCTCGGGCTGGGCGGCCGAGGAGATCGGTCGCATGGCCAACCCGTCGACCGGGCCGGACCTGCGCGCCCCTGCGTGATCACGGCCATGGGGCCTGATCACGACCACGGGGTGACGGCGCGCTCCTGACGCCGCCCGTCGACCACGACGTCGGTCCGCTCGGTGAAGAAGCACACGAGGTCGCGCACGTGCGCGGCCTCGTGCAGCGGGTCCGGGTAGGTCCAGGCCAGGTCGGGCACGGGGCGGCCGCCCACGGTCACCGACCAGTAGGACGCCTCGCCCTTGTACGCGCAGCGCGTGCGGGTCGCGGTCGGCTCCAGCGGCGCGACGACGTCCTCGCGGCGCAGGTAGTACCGGGTGGGGAGCATGGTCTCGAACAGCAGCACCGGCCGTCGCGACTCGGCGAGGAGCATGCCGTCGAGCTCGAGGCGGACGTGGCGCGACGAGGTCAGGACGTCCACGCGGTGGAACGGGTCCCGGGGGTGCGAGACGTTCGGCTCGTCCTCCTCGAACCAGGCGTCGAACGCGTCGAAGTCGACGACCACGTACCCCGCCAGGTCGGGATCGGCGAGCCGGAGCCCCGCGGCGGGCCGGGTGCCGGCGTCTGTGACGACGTCGACCGGCCGGCCCTCGACGGTGTGTACGGCGAAGGGCACGGACGGGTCCAGTACCGGCCGGTCGGAGACCGAGGCCAGGGTGACGCCCTGCGGAATCTCACTCTTCGGCACGTCGTTCGGCGTGAGGTGCGCCGCGATGTCCTCCTCCGGCACGGCGTAGCTCGGCACGACCCGCCGCGGCTCCCACAGAAGCACCGCGCGAGTGGAGTCCACGACCGTCGCCCCGCCCAGCTCCGCCCGGATGCGTTTCGCGACCGGCTCGTGGCGGCACTCGTCGAGCGCGGCGAACAGGGCACGGTGCTGCAGGACGCTCATGCCCGCCCATCCTCCTCGGGATGGTGCTGGTCACCCACTCCCGGGCCTTCATGGCCGCGTGCCAGGGCGAACCCGCCCCTGACCTCACGGCCACCGGCCGCGGGCACCAGCGATCCCGCGGGCCGACGGTGTCGGTCCGCGCGGGGTCGGCACCATGTCAGAACGGCGGCGGCTCGTCGAGGTCGGTGACCGGTGGCGGCGGAGGCCGCGGCTCCTCGGGCGGCGCAGGCCGCCACACCACGAACAGCGAGTCGGTTCCTGCCTCGTCCAGGTCGTCGGTGGTGTCGGACGGGCAGCAGAGGTCCTCGTCCGGCATCCGGGGGAGCGGCGGCGGTAACGGTGGGAGGAGCGGTTCGGCGCGCGTTCGGTAGGTGCGGCCGAGTGGACTGCGCCAGACGAAGACGCCGGGCTCGGGCTGGGTGAGTGTCCAGCCACGGTGCTTCAGGCCGTGATCGTGGCGGCAGGCCGGACCCAGGTCGTCGGCGGTCGTGCGGCCGCCTTGCGCGTGGTCGTGCGTGTGGTCCAGGTCGGCCTTCCGGGCCGGCGTCAGACATCCGACGAAGGTGCAGTGCCGGTCGCGGAACTCGACGTGGCGGCGCAAGCCGGTGTGCGGGAACCGGGCGTCCGGGTCGTCGTCGAGGTCGCGTCCGCGGGCCGCGAGGATCTCGGCCAGGACGGGCCGCCACGACGCCGGCAGGTCGCTGTCGGGGCCGGTCAGGCGCGCGAGCAGACCGGCGTCGACGAGCAGGTCGACCATGCCCGGAGCCTCCGGAGAGGTCGTGTCCTCGGCGGGGCCGAGATCGCCGGCAGTGGGACGCGTGCGGAGTGCCCCTGCACGGATCAGTCGTCCGTCTGGTCCGGTGACGGCATAGCGCCAGGGCGCCCGTAGCTGGGTCGCCGCGACCACTCGGGCCCGCGAGGCCGGGAGCGGTCCGAGGTTCGGCAGGGTGGCCGGGCGATCGTCGAGCCCGAGAAGCGTGCCGAGCGAGATCTGCAGGTGCACGCCCCGACGCGGATTCGGCGGTCGCGCCGGATGTCGTGAGTGAAGAGCCTGCTGTGGCTCGTCCGCTGAGGGATCGCCGGCCTCGCTCGCCTCGTCGGCCGGTCCTCGCTCTGTCGTCCCCGCGCTGTTCGTCGAGCCCTGGGTCGGCCCTGTCGCGGTCGCGTCCGCCTCGACCGTCGCTCCGGTCTCGCCGTCGTCGCCGGTGGAGATCCCGGCGTCGAGGAGGAGGGCGTGGACGATCTCGTCGTCGCTCAACGTGTGCAGGGTGCCGTCGAGGAAGCCGGTGAACAGGTCGACCCGGATCTGGTCGAGCGTGCCGGGGTGGCCGCAGCGACGGATCCTGCGGGCGAGGTGGTCGATCCGTTCGACCGCGGCGTCAGCGGTTTCGGGAGTGATGCCGCTCGCGGTGATCGTGGCGGTGCCGTCCTCGGTGACGTACGCACCCACTCCGCGGCGGGCGTGGGCGCGGCGGAAGAGCCGCTCGTAATGGTCCGGGTCGATCTCCATGATGAGCCGCCGTAGCCGGCGGGAGATCTGACTCGTGGTCCACCGCGGCGCCCGCGGGAGGACGAGCGCGCAGAGGTGCGCGACCTGCGCCGGAGGAAGGCCGGCGAGATGCCGCACGAAGACGGAGGCCTTCGGTGGGTCGATCCGGCCCTCGTGCAGCGCCGCCAGCACCCGAGGCAGCTCCCTGACCAAGGCGCACGCCTCGTCCGACCAGCCGTCCGCGGCGCGCCGGGTCCAGGCCAGGGCCGCCCGCACCTCGTCGGTCCAGTCCAGGTGCGGGTCGGGGAGGTCCTCCGCGGAGTCGGGTGTGGTCGGATCGGCGTACCCGACCGCGACCATGGCCCGGTAGAACCCGGCCCGGGTGTGGCTGTCCTGGCGGTGCCACGCCTCGAGCACCGTCAACCGCTCCGACGCCGGCACCGCCGACAGCTCGATCCCGGCCAGCGCAGCACCGAGCTCCGGACCCGGCGGCATGTCCGCCAGCCCGGCCGGAAGACACCCGGTCAGCTGCACGGATCGAACATATCTTCGACCCCCGACAGAAACGGGCACTTCCAGCTCTCGGGCACAGATCGATCTTCACGAACGCGGCGAGGCGATGGGGCGAGATCGGCCGCCGCCCGGCAGGGACCGCCGTCACCCATCCGGGCACACACCGCCCGTGCTCCCGGCGCGACGCCTCGGCTCGCCTCACGCTGTTCCCGGGGGTGAGGACAGTGCTGAGACTCTGCGGAGCGCTCGCCGCGCTTCTCGCGGCCGCCGGTGTCCTCGTGGCGGGATGCAGTACCTCCGTGAGCGGCCAGCCCGTCGCCGCCCCGCTCCTGGTGTTGTCGTGGGGACAGTCCCACCGCTTCCCCGACGGCCTGACGGTCACCGCGACGGCTCCCGTCGAGCGAGGCGGCGGCGCGGACCGGCGCGTCCAGCTGGTGCTCACCCTTCTCAACGACTCGTCGACCGAGCTCTCGGCAGCTCGGGTGGCGGCGGACAACGCCTCACTCACGAGCGAGCCGGCAGGAGCGGCGGCGGAGGAGGCGGCCACCTCGTCGACCGACGCAGCGGGGCCCCTGCGCCCGGGCAGGTCCAAACGCATTGTGCTCCGGGCCGAGGTGTCGCGGGAGCCGGTGACCCTCGTCGCGACCTGGCGGCACGGCGTGGAGACGATCACGATCACCGGAACCCTGGGGCGTGCCGCGGCTCCCACGACCAGCGCGGTACGACCGACCACCACCCGCACCCCCTCGACGGCCCGTCCCACCACCACCCGCACGCCCCCGACGACCCGGCCCACGACCACCCGCGTGGTGCCGAACTCCGACCGCACGGACATCGCCGCCTGCGACATGCTCGAGAACGGCCGTGTGTACTGCGAGGGGCCGGGGGCCGAGGAGACGATGCGCCGCTACAACGGCGGCTGAGCAGCCCGGCCCCGACCCCCTCCCGCCCCGACCCGCTCCCTCCCCGACCCCCTCCCGCTCCGACCTCCGACCCTCAGTACCGCTGGTACACCGGAGGTCGCTTCTCCAGGAAGGCGCGGGTGGCCTCGTCCCGGTCCTCGGTGAGGGCGGTGAGGATCTGCTGGCGGTTCTCGAACTCGACCGCCCCGACGAAGCTGGGGTTCTCGACCGAGGCCCACATGCCCTGCTTGGTCATCTCCACCGAGAAGGGCGGGTTGAGCATGATCTCGGCGGCCTCGGCGTAGGCGGCCTCGAGCAGCTCGGCGGGGTCGACGAGGTGGGTGACCAGGCCGATCCGGTAGGCCTCCTCGGCGGAGCAGCGGCGGCCGGTGAGCATCAGCTCGTGGGCGCGCCCGGTCCCGACGATCCGGGGGAGCAGCCAGGACAGGCCGATGTCGCACGCCGAGAAGCCGGCCCGGATGAACCCGACGGCGAACAGTGCGGAGGTCGACGCCATGCGGATGTCGCTGGCCAGCGCGAGGGCGAGCCCGCCGCCCGCGGCGGGGCCGTTGATCGCGGCGATGACCGGCTGGGGGAGCTGGTGCAGCGAGACGGCGAGGTTGGCGATCTGGCGCTGCCGCGTCAGCCCGTCGATCGGGTGCCGCTGCCGGGCGGGCGGGTGGGGCTCGTCGTCGTAGTGGGCGAGGTCGAGCCCGGCGCAGAACCCGCGACCCGCCCCCGTCAGGATCACCACCCGGCACGACGGGTCGGTGCCGATCTCGGCGAAGACGGTCGTGAGCTCGGCGACCGTGCCGGCGTCGAGCGCGTTGAGCTGGTCGGGGCGGTTGAGCGTGAGCTGGACGACGCCCTCCCGCGGGCGGTCGATCTCCACCGGCATTGCGGTCCTCCTCGCGGCCTGAACGAACGAACGTTAAACGACCGACCGGGTGCGGAGGAAGAGCGGGCGTCAGGGCGTGGCGTCCCCCACCTGCTCGCCGAGGTGCACCGGCCCGTGCGGGTCGGCGCAGTGGTCGTCGAGCGACTCGTCCTCGCAGTGGTCCACCTGCAGCGTGGTGTGCGACAGGCCGTGCTCCTCGCGCAGCACGACCTCGATCGCCCGCTGCACGTCGTGGCAGTCGGCCTCGGGCCGGACGAGGACGTGCGCCGAGAGCGCCGCCTGCCCGGAGGTGATCTCCCAGACGTGCAGGTCGTGGACCTCGGCCACGCCCGCGACCCCGGCGAGCCGGGCACCGAGCGCGTCGGGGTCGACGCCCCGCGGCGCGGCCTCGAGGAAGATCCGCCCGGACTCGCGCACCAGGCCCCACCCCGCCTTGGCCATCAGCGCGGCGACGACCAGCGCCGCGATCGCGTCGGCCCGGTCGAACCCGGTGAGCACGACGACGAGCCCGGCGACCGCCGTCGCGACGAACGCGAAGAGGTCGTTCAGGATGTGCTGGAACGCGCCCTCGACGTTGAGGCTCGAGCGGTCCGCCCGACTGATGCACCACGTCGCGGCCAGGTTGACGACGATCCCGACCAGCGCCGTGACCAGCACGAGCAGGCCCGCCACCTCCGGCGGCGACAGCAGCCGCTCGATGCCCTCGTACACGAACCACACCGCGAGCAGCAGCAACGTGATGCCGTTGGCCTGCGCCGAGAGGATCTCCGCACGCAGCAGGCCGTAGGTGTACCCGCCGCGGGCGGGACGGGCCGCGAGCCGGATCGCGACGAGCGCGAGGACGAGGGACGCGGCGTCCGTGAGCATGTGCGCCGAGTCGGAGATCAGCGCCAGCGAGCCCGCGAGCAGGCCGACGACGAACTCCCCGACCATGAACACGAGGATCAGCGCCAGCGCCAGGCCGAGCCACCGCCGGTCGGTGCCGACCCCCACGCCGTGCCCGTGCCCGTGGGCTCCCATGCGCGCACGGTAGGACCACGCGGCGCGGCACGGCAACGGGCCGCGGTCAGCCCGTGGACCGCGGGAAGTGTGCCGCGAGCTCCGAGCGCGACCGCACCCCGAGCTTCGCGTAGGTGCGCGTGAGGTGGAACTGGACCGTCTTGACCGACAGCAGCATCTCGGCGGCGACCTCCTTGTTGGTCATACCGCCCGCCACCAGGCCCGCGACCGTCCGCTCCTGCTCGGTGAGGGCGTCGAGGTCGTTGTCGTGCAGGCGGGAGCCGGGCCGGCCGGTCTTGAGCTCCCGGTCGCAGCGCTCCATGTAGACCCGCGCGCCGAGGGCGGCGAACCGCTGCCGGGCGGTCGCGAGGACCGTGGCCGCGTCCCGCCGCCGGCCCGCCCGGCGCAGGATCATGCCGTGCGCGAAGTCGACGCGTGCCTTCTCGTAGGGCAGCGGCAGGCCCTCGAGCCGGGCCCGGGCCGCCACGAACGCCTCCTCCGCGGCGGCGGTGTCGCCGCGCGCGCCGAGGAGCCGGCCGCGGACGTAGCCGAGCCGGGCGGCCGCGGACCGGTGCCCACGCCGTCGGACGAGCTCCTCGAGCGGACGCAGGAACTCGTCCGCCTCGCCGAGCCGGTCGGTCACGACGAGGGCGTTGGCGTACAGGTCGTGCCAGGCCCAGAAGCCGGGTTCGTCGAGCCCGCCCCGCGGCGTCCGGGTGGCGAGCGGGGCGAGGTGCCGGACGACGGCGTCGTAGTCCGAGGCGGCCTCCGCCACGTGCGCGCGGGCCAGCAGGGCCGGCACCGTCATGACGAGGTAGTCGTGCTCGGCGGCCGTGCCGAGCTCGACGTGCCGGGCGGCCTCCTCGGCGTCGCCGCGCAGGGCGTGGACCTGCGCGCCCGTCCAGTGCACCAGCGGCCGGAGGAGCTCCAGGTCCGTGGCGCCGAGCAGCAGCCGGGCCTGGTCGACGTTCTGCAGCGCGCCGGACCAGTCGCCGAGCGCGAACCGGGTGCGCGCCAACCAGCACAGCGCCCACAGCAGGATGCGGTTCGACCCGCCCTGCCCCACGCCCGCGACGGCGTACTCCAGCTCGCGCCGCGCCGCCTCCGGCTCGTCCTGCGCCAGGAGCAGCCAGCCCAGGCCCATCCGCGCCCGCTGGTGCTGCGGGCCGGCCGGGCTCTCCCGGGTCGCCGCGCGGTAGGCCGTGAACGCCTCCTCGATCTCGCCCTGCGCGGCGTACCCGAGCCCCACGATCGCGCGCGTCTCCACCGCCGCCGGCGAGCCCGGGTCCGCGTGCTCGATCGCCCGCCCGGCCCACCGGACCAGCTGCGCGCCGTCCCAGTCGGCGAGGGCGTGGAGCACCTGCCGCTGGCAGATCCGCGCCGCGGTGGCCCGGTCGGTGCCGCGGCTGCGCCAGGCGCCGTCGAGGTAGGAGGTGGCCTCGGCGCGGCGGCCGCGCTGGATGGCGACGTAGGCCAGGACGGCGTCGCGCCGGGCGCCGGGCGGCAGGGCCTCGACGTCGGACAACGCGTCGACCGCCTGCCCCAGCAGCCCGGCCCCGGCGAGGGCGTCGACGGCCTGGAGCAGCCGGTCCTCCCGGTCGGCGCGGCTCGGGCTGATCCGGCTGGCGTCGATGAGCGCCCCGGCGACGACCGCCCACGCGCCCTCGTCCGCCTTGCGGCGGGCCAGGTCGAGCAGCTCGTCGGCCAGGGCGGCGTCGGGCAGCGGGGTGGCCTCGACCCGGTGCCGGAGCCGCTCGGTCTCGTCCCGGACGACGGCGGCGGCGCGCTGGTGCAGGTCGTGCCGGCGGGCAGGGGCGAGCGTGGCGTGCACGGCGCCGCGCACGAAGCGCCCGGGGAAGGTCAGCGTGTCCAGCCCGTGCCCCGCGGCGGGGGAGAGGAGACCGGCGGCGAAGGCCTCGTCGAGCGCGGCGATGGGGTCCGCGATGCCGCCGAGCTCGGCGGCCTCGGCGAGGATCGGGGTGTTGCCGAGGACGGCCGCGGCCTCGACGAGCGCGCGCGCCGACGGCGACGCGGCGTCGAGGGCGGCCTCGACCCGCTGCTGCACGGAGGTGGGTGCGGGCAGTCGCGTCTGCCAGTCCGACCACCGCATCGGCGGGCTGTCGCGCAGGATCTCCAGCAGGTACCGGGCGACCCCGCCGGTGTGCTCGCGCAGCCGGCGGGCCACCGGGATCGGCAGGTCGATGCCCGCGGCGCGGGCGGCCAGCAGCCGGGTCTGCTCGGAGGTCAGGGGCGCCACCCGGATCCGCCGGCCGGGCAGCCGGTCGAGGACGTCCCGGGTGTCCGGGTGGGCCGGGGTGTCCGGGCCGGTCCGGGCGGCGAGCACGACCAGCAGGCGGCCCTCGGCCATCCGGACGACCGCCGACGCGACCGCCTGCAGCGAGGCCGGGTCGGCGGCGTGCGCGTCGTCGATCAGCACCGCGAGCGGGTCCTCCGCGGCGCGGGCCCGCCAGCACGCGGCCAGGGCCTCGCCCCAGGCGCCGGGGTCGACGGGCCCCTCGGACGGGAGCCCACCCAGCCGCCTGACCAGCGCGCCCGGCCGCCCCGACTCCCACGCCAGGCCCTCGGCCTGCACGGTCGCGAGGGCGGGCCGGCGGGCGAGGAAGCGCCGCAGCAGCGTCGTCTTCCCGACCCCGGGCACGCCCTCCAGCACGACGACGACGGGGGTGCCGGCGACGGCGTCGGCCAACGCCGCCTCGAGCCGGGCGGACTCCGCCTCCTGCCCGACGACGTGCGCCGGCTCCCCGCCGTCCCCGCCGGCGCCGTCGCCGACCCGCCTGCTCATGCCGTCACCGTAGAAGGCGGCTCACCCCAGGTCGCCGCCGGCGACCGGCAGCACGGACCCGGTGATGTACGACGCCTCGTCCGACGCCAGGAACAGGATGGCCGCAGCCTGCTCGTCGAGCGTGCCGTACCGGCCCAGGAACGACGACCCGAGCGTCTGGTCGACGTGCGCCTGGAACCAGGCCCTCTCCTGCTCCGACCGGGCCTCCGGGGTGCCCCGGGAGATCCGCCGCGGCGGCGCCTCCGTGCCGCCCGGCGCGGTCGCGACCACCCGGACGCCCCTGTCGGCGTACTCGAACGCGAGCGACGCCGTGAGCGCGTTGATGCCGCCCTTGGCCGCCGAGTAGGGGATCCGGTGGACGCCCCGGGTGGCCGCCGACGAGACGTTGACGATCACCCCGCCGCGACGTTGCACCATCGCCGGCAGCACCGCGCGGCAGCAGTACAGCGTCGGCATCAGCGAGCGGGTGATCTCGGCGTCGATCTCAGCAGGGCCGAACTCCGTGAAGGGCTTGAAGTTGATCGCCCCGCCCACGTTGTTGACCAGCACGTCCACATGGCCCTGCCAGGTGACCGCCTCGCGGATCGCCGCCTCGGCACCCGCGTACCCCTCGAGGTCCGCCTCGATCGCCAGGGCCTTCGCGCCGTCGGCGAGCAGGCCCTCGGCGACCTCGTGCACCAGGGGGGACCGGTCGACCAGCACCAGCTGTCCGCCCTCGGCCGCGGCGCGCTCGGCGACCGCCCGGCCGATGCCCTGCGCGGCCCCGGTGACCACGACGACCTTGCGGTCGAAGCGGCCCGGCGTCACGAACCGAGGACGACGGGCGGCGGCGTTGTCGGCCATGGCCCGCCGCGTCGTCTCCTTGGACCGGTCGGCGTGCTCGCCGATCAGCCGGCGGGCGCGCTCGCGGTCCCCGGCCCCGATCGCGTCGACGATGTCGAGGTGGTCCTGGGTGCAGCGCGGGTGGCACCAGGTGGCGGTGCGCAACGACTGCTCCATGTGCCCCTTGACGCCGAGCGCGGTGTAGGCCTGGGAGAGGTGCTCGTTGCCGGTGAGCGTGAACAGGTAGTCGTGGAAGGCCGCGTTGGCCTCGGTGTAGCCGGCGGCGTCGACGAAGCGGTCGTCGTCGACGTACGGGAGCGTGGCCTCGGCCAGCAGCCGGTACCCGGTGACCTGCTGCGAGGTCAGCCGCCCGACGACGAGCTCGAGCGCGCCGAGCTCCAGGGCGCGGCGGGCGTCGAAGATCGCGTCGGACTCGTGGACGGACGGGTGCTCCTCGCCGATCTCGTACCCGCCCTCGCCGACCGCTCCGGGCGGGAGGGACGCGGGAACCGGGGCGGGCTCGTGGAGCGGCGCGAGGTCCGTGGCCGGGAAGATCTCCTGCCCCGTCATCCCGCGGTCCCCGGCGACGACGAGCGCCTCGTCGGCGTCGAGCGGGCCGGCGTCGCCCTCGGGCAGCCCGGTGGGGAACAGCTCCTGCCCGCAGATCCCGCGGGCGTGGTCGGCCGACACCTTCGGGCTCGCGACGAGCGGTTCGAGCTCGAGCGCCGGAACCAGCTCCTGCCCGACGACGCCGCGGCCCTCGTGGCCGAGCAGGATCAGCCCGTCGCCGTCCTCGACCGGGGTGAGGACGGCGACCGTGGCCTGCTCCGTGCCCTCCTCGGTCACCTCGCCGATCCCGGTGTCCTCGGCCGGCTGCTCGGCAGCGGCCTCGGGGACGCGCGCCTCGGTGTCCTTCGCCGCCGCGGCCAGGGCGAACTTCTCGTAGTAGAACCCGCCGGGCGTGATGCCCTGGTTCGAGAAGTGACCCCGCACCGCGTCGACCATCGCCGGCGGCCCGCACAGGTAGACGGCGGCGGCGCCGTCGTGCAGGTGCTCCGGCTCGATCAGCGCGGTGACGTAGCCCTGGTTCTTCGCCGTGGTGTTCCTGTCCGCGACGCAGTAGTCCCAGGTCAGGTTCGGGATCGACGAGGCGAGCGCCTCGATCGTGTCCACCTCGACGACGTCGTCGTCCGTGGTGGCGCCGTAGAGCAGGTGCATCGGCCGCTCGCTGCCGAGGGCGTCGAGGGTGCGCAGGATGGACAGGATCGGCGCGAGCCCGGTCCCGCCGGCGAGCAGCAGCAGCGGCGCGTCGGACCCGCTGCCGGGAGAGGTGTCCCGGAGGAAGAAGCTGCCGTGCGGGCCGGTGAAGGAGATGTCGTCGCCGACCTGCGCCCGCTCGTCCAGGTAGGTCGACATGACCCCGCCGTCGGTGAGCTTGACCAGGAAGGTCAGCGCGTCCTGGTCCGGGCCGTTGCTGAACGAGTACGAGCGCGACTCGTTCGTGCCCGGCACGGCGATGTTCACGTACTGCCCGGGCAGGAAGGCGAGCTCGTCCCGGTCGGTGATCTCGATGGTCACCGCGACGGTGGTCGGCGAGAGCCGGTCCAGCGCGGTGACCGTGCCGCGGTGGGTCGCGGCACTGGTCTTCGCGACGGCCGAGGTCGACGCGATCTGCAGGACGAGGTCCGTCCTCGGTTTCATCTGGCAGGTGAGGACATAGCCCTCGGCCTCCTCGTCCGGGGACAGGGCGTCCTCCAGGAAGCTGCCCTTGTCGAACTCGCCGGACTCGCAGACCGCCTTGCAGGTGCCGCAGACCCCGTCGCGACAGTCCATCGGGATGTTGATGCGGGCCCGGTAGGAGGCGTCGGTGACGGTCTGGTCCTCCGCGCAGGTGATGAAGCGGGTGACGCCGTCCTCGAAGGAGAGCGCCACGCTGTGTGCGGCGGTCATGGCGCCTCCGTTCAGAAGTGGTAGACGTCGACGACGTGGTGGATGTAGTCGTTCTTCAGCACCACGGTCTTGCGGCGGATCAGCGGCGCGTCGCCGGAGAAGTCGATCGTGTAGAACGACGTGCCGTAGTACGGGTCCACCGTCTTGTACCGGAAGTACATGGTGTGCCAGTTGAAGCGCACGTCCACCAGGTCGCCGCGGCGTTCGATCACCTCGACGTTGGTGATGTTGTGGCTGGTCCGCGGCTCGGGCAGCGAGGTGGCGCTGGAGCGCTCGGTGCGGATCCGGAAGACCCGGTCCTCGAGGCCGCCCTTGTTGTCGTAGTAGACCAGCGAGATGTCGCGCTGCGGGTCCTCGGTCAGCTTGTCGTCGTCGCCCCAGGAGGGCATCCAGTAGACGACGTCGTCGGCGTAGCACTCGAGCCACTTCTCGAACTCGCGGTCGTCGAGGTGGCGTGCCTCGCGGTAGAGGAACTGCTCGATCATGTTCTGGGTGATCACGCGGGGCTCCGTCACGATCTCGGCCGTGGTCATGCCTGCTCCTCCTCCTTCGCGAGGGCGGCGAGCATGGTCTGCCGCCAGTAGCCGTGCTGGACGGGGTAGAGGCCCTCGTCCTCGTTGCGCATGCCCGCGGAGATCACGCCGTCCATGCCGAGGGACTTCGCGACCTCGTCCGGGCCGGTGAGCCAGTGCTCCGCACCGCGGCTCATGTCGTTCCACGGGGCGGCGGTGGCGCGGAAGGTGAGCTGGCAGGAGCGGAACTCCTCCAGGTCGTCGGGGGTGGCCATGCCGGAGGCGTTGAAGAAGTCCTCGTACTGGCGGATCCGGTGCGCGCGGGCCTCGGCGCTCTCGCCCTTGGGCGCGATGCACCAGATCGTGACCTCGGTCTTGTCCGGCGCGATCGGCCGGAAGTGCCGGATCTGCGTGGAGAACTGGTCCATCAGGTAGACGTTCGGGTAGAGGCAGAGGTTGCGGCTGCCCTTGACCATGAACTCGCCCTTGGCGTCGCCGAACTGCTCCTTGAGCTCGTCCATGCGGTTCCACAGCGGGCGGTCCTGCGGGTTCGCCGCCCAGGTCCACAGGCAGAGGTGGCCGTGGGGGTAGGACCAGTAGCCGCCGCCGGACTTGCCCCAGCCGCCGGCGTCGAGCGCCTTGGTGGAGTTCTTGGACTCGCCGGTGCCGCGCCGCGAGGTGGTGGCGGCGTAGTTCCAGTGCGTGGCCGAGACGTGGTAGCCGTCGGCGCCGTTCTCCGCCTGGACCTTCCAGTTGCCGTCGAAGGTGTAGGTGGAGCTGCCGCGCAGCACCTCCAGGCCCTCGGGGGACTGGTCGACGAGCATGTCGATCACCTTCACGGTGTCGCCCAGGTGCTCGTCGAGCGGCACGACGTCCGCGTTCAGGCTGCCGAACAGGAAGCCGCGGTAGGAGTCGAAGCGGGCGACTCGGGTGAGGTCGTGCGAGCCGTCGACGTCGAACGTGTCCGGGTAGCCGGCGCCGTCCGGGTCCTTGACCTTGAGGAGCTTGCCGTCGTTGCGGAAGGTCCAGCCGTGGAACGGGCAGGTCAGGGTCATCCGGTTGTCGGTCTTGCGGCGGCAGAGCATCGCGCCGCGGTGCGCGCACGCGTTGATCAGGCAGTGCAGCTCGCCGTCCTTGCCGCGGGTGATGACCACGGGCTGGCGGCCGATGTAGGTCGTGAAGTAGTCGCCGGGGTTCGGCACCTGGCTCTCGTGGGCCAGGTAGACCCAGTTGCCTTCGAAGATGTGCCGCATCTCCAGCTCGAAGATCTCCTCGTCGGTGAAGATGCGGCGGTTGGCGCGGTAGACCCCGGCGGCGGGGTCTTCGACGACGCTGCTGTCGACGACCGTGCGCACCCGGGAGTGGGACACGTCGGCGGTGGCGGTCATGGGAGGGCCTCCCGGTCGAGTCGGCGGTGAGTCGAGTTCGGAACCGGCACCGACTGTCTCCGGGAGGCCGATCGCTTCGCGTCAGCACTCTGCCTAGTTCTGACCCAGCACTTTTTCAGACTTCGGATGTCTCAATGAAGCTGTACTAGGTCTTTGTGTGTGCTGGTCGACGGTCCTACCGTGGAGGCCCGACACCGGAGAGCCCGGTGGCTACCCGACGGAGGGAGAGCGGCGTGGAGATCCGCCAGCTGCGCTACTTCGTCACGGTCGCCGAGACCCGGCACTTCGGCCAGGCGGCCGAGCGCCTGCACATGGCGCAGTCGCCGCTGTCGCAGGCCATCCGCCAGCTCGAGGCCCAGGTCGGCGCCACCCTGTTCAACCGCACGACCCGCCGCGTCGACCTCACCCCGGCCGGCGAGGCCTTCCTGCGCGACGCCCTGCGGATCCTCGACTCGGTCGAGGCGGCCCGGGAGCGCGTGCAGCGCATCGGCGACGGGCACAGCGGCCTGCTCCGGGTCGGGTGCACCGGCCTCGCGGCCTACAAGCAGCTGCCGCAGCTGGCCCGCATCGCCGCCCGCGAGCTGCCCGGCCTGATCCTGCGCTACGTCCCCGATCTGCTCACGCCCGCGCAGGAGGAGGCGCTCGCGGAGGACCGCATCGACCTCGCCGTGCTGCGCCCGCCGCTGCGCCGCCCGGGCCTGGCGTCCCGGCCCGTCGCCCGGGAGCGCCTGACGCTCGCGGTGCCGGCCCGGCACCGGCTGGCCGGCGACGAGCCCGTCGGGCTGCACGAGCTGCGCGACGAGGACTTCGTGGTCTACGGCGCCCGGGACTCGGTCGTCGACGCCGCCGTGACGCAGGCCTGCCTCGGCGCCGGCTTCCTGCCGCGGCGCACCCACGAGGTCGCCGAGACCTCGGTCATGCTCACCCTCGTGGCCGCCGGGCTCGGCGTCGCGCTGCTGCCCGAGTCCGCGCTCGCCCTGCGCGTCGACGGCGTGCGGTACGTGCCGATCGCCCCCGGCCGCTCCGGTGCCCCCGACGCCGACGGTGAGGCACCCCATGTCGACCTCGCGCTCGCCTGGCGGGCGGACGAGGTGAACCCCGCCCTCGCGCGGTTGGTGGAGGTCCTGGAGGCCAACGGCTTCGTGCCGCCCGAGCCCCCGGCCGTCCCGTACCCCGACCGCGTCCCCGCCCACCCCGGAGAGGCCCGATGAAGATCGCGCACATCGAGGCGATCCCCTTCGCGATCCCGTACCGCAAACCGCTGCGCTTCGCCTCCGGCGAGGTGCACACCGCCGAGCACGTGCTGGTCCGCGTGCACACCGACGACGGCGTCGTCGGCGTGGCGGAGGCGCCCCCGCGCCCGTTCACCTACGGGGAGACGCAGCAGTCGATCGTCGCCGTGATCGACCGGATCTTCGCCCCGGAGGTCGTCGGGCTCTCGCTGCTCGAGCGCGAGGTCATGCACGCGCGGCTGGAGCGCACCGTCGGCAACCCCGCCGCCAAGGCCGCCCTGGACATGGCGGTGTGGGACGCGCTGGGCCGGACCCTCGACCTGCCGGTGACCCAGATGCTGGGCGGGTTCACCGACCGGATGCGGGTGTCGCACATGGTCGGCTTCGCCTCCGACGAGGCGATGGTCGCCGACGCCGAACGCGTCCGGGACACCTACGGGATCACCGTGTTCAAGGTGAAGGTGGGCCGCCGGCCCGTCTCCCTCGACGTCGGCGCCTGCCGGGCGCTGCGTGCGGCCCTCGGCCCGGACGTCGAGCTCTACGTCGACGGCAACCGCGGCTGGACGCCGTCGGAGGCCGCCCGTGCGCTGCGTGCCATGGACGACCTGGACCTCACGCTGTCCGAGGAGCTCTGCCCCGCCGACGACGTGCTGGGCCGGCGCTGGCTCACGGCGCAGACCACCATCCCGACGGTGGCCGACGAGAGCGCCACGACCCCCGGCGAGGTCACCCGCGAGCTGCTCGGCGGCTCCGCGACGATGATCAGCATCAAGACCGCCCGCACCGGGTTCCACACCTCGCAGCGCATCCTCCACCAGTGCGAGGGGATGGGCGTCGAGGTCGTGATGGGCAACCAGGTCGACGGCCAGGTCGGGACCGCGTGCACCGTCGCCTTCGGTGCCGCGCACCGGCACAGCTCCCGGCGCGCCGGCGAGCTGTCGAACTTCCTGGACATGAGCGACGACCTGCTCACCGAGCCGCTGGAGATCCGCGGCGGGGAGCTGGCCGTGCGTCCGGGACCGGGCCTCGGGATCGAGATCGACCCCGACAAGCTCGCGCACTACCGCACGGACTGATCCTTCCGAACCGCACCGACGCGTCAGGAGACACACCCATGACCACCACCGAGCCCAACCCCACCGCCGCCGGATCGGGGCGCAACGCCACCGCCACGTTCGCCGCCAAGGAGCGCGCCTCCGGGCCGGTCGACCACGCCCGCGTGTCGGCGATCGCGACCGACGCCATCGCCGCGCTGCACGAGGTCGTCCGCAAGCACCAGGTGACCTACGCCGAGTACGACGCCCTGAAGGCGTGGCTGATCAGCGTCGGCGAGAACGGCGAGTGGCCGCTGTTCCTCGACGTCTGGGTCGAGCACGTCGTCGAGGAGGTCGCCAACGCCGACCGCAAGGGCGCCGTGGGCACCATCGAGGGCCCGTACTACATCCCCGGTGCGCCGGAGTCCGCGAGCGAGGCCACGCTGCCGATGCGCGAGGACGAGGCGGGCACCCCGCTGCTGTTCCAGGGCACGGTGACCGACCTCGACGGGGCGGCGATCGACGGCGCGCTGGTCGAGCTCTGGCACGCCGACGACGCCGGCTACTACTCGCAGTTCGCCCCGGGTATCCCGGAGTGGAACCTGCGCGGGCAGATCCGCACCGGCGCCGACGGGCACTTCGCCTTCCACACCATCCAGCCCGCGCCGTACCAGATCCCGACCGACGGCTCCTGTGGCAAGCTCATCGAGGCCGCCGGCTGGCACCCGTGGCGCCCGGCCCACCTGCACCTCAAGGTGTCGGCCCCGGGCAAGCAGCTCGTCACCACCCAGCTGTACTTCGACGGCGGCGCCTACGTCGACGACGACGTGGCCCAGGCTGTGAAGCCGGAGCTGATCCTGCGTCCGACCCCGGCCGCGTCGGGTGAGGGCAACGAGGTCACCTACGACTTCGCCCTGGACCCGCAGGCATGAGCCAGCTCTTCGCCGTCCGCATGGACGTGGCGCTGCCGCCGGACATGGACCCGGCGGCACGCGCCGACCTCCTCGCCCGGGAGAAGGCCTACTCGCAGGAGTGGCAGCGGTCCGGGCACTGGAAGAACATCTGGCGTTGCGTGGGGGAGTACGCCAACCTCTCGATCTTCGAGGTCGAGGACAACGAGCAGCTCCACCAGATCCTCTGGGGCCTGCCGCTCTTCCCCTACATGACGATGACGGTCACGCCGCTCGCCGGCCACCCGTCTGACGTCCACCTCGGCTGACCGTCCACCACGGTCCGCGGCTCGACGGCGGCCGGCCCCCGGTGACGACTCCCGGGCGCCGGCCCCCGGCCGCCCCGCGCACCTCGCGCCCCGCGCACCTCGCGCACCTCGCGCCCTGCACACCTCGCGCCCTGCGCATTCGCGCCCTGCACTCCTGCACGTCAGTACGACACCGGCGTCGACCGGCGCCGGTGCCCCCGCACGCCCTTTTCCCCTCGGGAGACAACAATGACCTCGGTCAGGGAGAAGCGGGACGTCCCCCGGGACGTGCTCCGCCGCAGGACCGTCACCTGGATCGTCGCGCTCGCGACCGTCGGCCTCGTCTTCGACGGCTACGACCTCGTCGTCTACGGCACGGTGCTGCCGCAGTTCCTGCGCGACCCGAGCCAGATCGGCGCGGTCACGCCCGCGACGGGCGGCGCGCTCGGCAGCTACGCGCTGATCGGCGTGCTGGTCGGCGCGCTGCTGGCCGGCTCCGTCGGCGACATCATCGGCCGCCGCAAGGTCATGCTCACCGCCTACGCCTGGTTCTCCGTCGGCATGGGCCTGACCGCGGTCACCACGACGACCACCCTGTTCGGCCTGCTCCGGTTCGGCACCGGCATCGGCGTGGGCGCCCTGGTCGCCACCACCGGTGCCCTGGTCGCCGAGTTCGCGCCGAAGGGCCGCAAGAACCTCTGCAACGCCATCACCTACTCCGGCGTGCCGCTCGGCAGCCTGCTCGCCGCGCTCCTGGCGATCCTGCTGCTCGAGTCCGTGGGCTGGCGCGGGATGTTCCTGATCGGCGCGCTGCCGCTGGTCACCCTGCTGCCGCTGGCGCTGTTCGCGATGCCGGAGTCGCCCGCCTGGCTGCTCGCCCGCGGGCGGGTCGAGGAGGCGCGCGCGGTGGCCGACCGGACCGGCGTGGTGCTCGACGAGAAGCCCGCCGCGACGCCGGACGCGCCCGCCGAGCGCGAGCGGGCGGGCTTCGCCGGCCTGCTCAGCCGCTCCTACCTGCTGCCCACGATCCTGCTGGGCCTGCTCAGCGCCGTCGGGCTGCTCCTGGTCTACGCGCTCAACACCTGGTTGCCCGAGCTCATGGGCCGCGCCGGCTACTCCACCAAGGGCTCGCTGGCGTTCCTGCTCGTGCTCAACGGCGGCGCGGTGGTCGGCGCGGTGATCGCCTCGCGGGTCGCCGACCGGGTCGGCCCGAAGCCGGTCGTCGCCGGGTCCTTCCTGCTCGGCGCCGTGGCGATCGCGCTGCTGACCGTGAGCTTCCCGGTGGGTCTGCTGCTGGCATTCATCGCCGTCGTCGGGCTGGGCACCAGCGGTACGCAGATCCTGATCTACGGGTTCGTGGCCACCTACTACCGCACCTCCGTGCGCGGCGCGGGCGTCGCCTGGTGCGCCGGGTTCGGCCGGCTCGGCGGCATCGGCGGCCCGTTGATCGGCGGCCTGCTGATCGCCTCGGGCCTGGCCCTGAACTCGATCTTCTACGTGCTCACCGTGCTCGCCGTCGTCGGCGCGCTGCTCACGGTCGTCGTGCCGAAGACGGCCCGGCCCGCGGCGCCGGTCCCGGCGCCCGCGAACCCCGACGTGCTGCCCGACCCGGCGGTGGGCTGAGCACCGTGCGACCCGAGAGGACAGCGGCATCGGCCGCGAGCTCGGCCCGGAGGGCCTGGCCGCGTACCGCTCGCTGAGGTCCGTCCACTGCTGACCGCTCCGGCGGGGCCGACCACGTACCGTCGCGGTGCCGGCCCCGCCGGGGAGCACGACCCGTACGACCCGCACGGAGGCGCCCCCGTGACCACGCCCCATGTCCACGCCCCACCGACCGCAGCCGCCCGCGTCGAGCGGCCGCCGCGCCCGCTCGCCGGGGCGCGCCGGCTGCGCGCGGACCTGGGGGCGCAGTACCTGGCCAACGGGCTGATCGGGCTGATCTTCGCCGCGACCGGGCCCGTCGCGGTCATCCTCGCGGTGGGCGTGCAGGGCGGGCTCTCCGAGCGCGAGCTGGCCTCGTGGCTGTTTGGGGTGTTCTTCCTCAACGGGATCCTCACCGCGCTCGCGTGCTGGCTCTACCGGCAGCCGCTCGCGTTCTTCTGGACGATCCCCGGCACCGTGCTGGTGGGGCCGGCGCTCGCGCACCTGAGCTTCCCGCAGGTGGTGGGTGCCTACTTCGCGACCGGGCTGCTGATGCTGCTGCTCGGGCTGTCCGGCTGGGTGCGGCGGGCAATGGCCGCCGTGCCGATGCCTATCGTGATGGCGATGGTGGCCGGGGTGTTCCTGAGCTTCGGCACCGGGCTGGTGAAGTCCGTGACCGGCGACGTCCTCGTCGCCGCGCCGATGGTCGCGGTGTTCCTGCTGCTCAGCGCCTGGGGCGCGGCGGGCCGGAAGGTGCCGCCGATCCTCGGGGCGCTCGTCGTCGGCGTCGTCGCGGTGGCGGTGTCCGGCCGCTTCCACCCACGCGGCGACGCCGCGGGCTGGCTGGCCGCACCGGTCCTCGTGGCGCCGCAGTGGTCCTGGCAGGCGATGGTCGAGCTCGTCCTGCCGCTCGCGATCACGGTGCTGGTGGTGCAGAACGGGCAGGGCGTGGCGGTGCTGCGGACGGCCGGGCACGAGCCGCCGGTCAACGTCGTGACGATCGCGTGCGGCGCGTGGTCGCTGCTGACCGCGGGCGTCGGCGCGGTGTCGACCTGCCTCACCGGGCCCACGAACGCCCTGCTCACCGCCTCCGGCGAGCGGCACCGGCAGTACATCGCCGGAATCTCGTGCGGCCTGCTCGCGATGGTGTTCGGCCTGTTCGCGCCGCTGTTCACCCGGCTCGTGCTGGCCGCGCCGCCCGCCTTCGTGGCCACCCTCGGCGGGCTCGCGATGCTGCGCGTGCTGCAGTCCGCGTTCGTCACGGCGTTCGGGTCGCGGTGCACGTTCGGTGCGCTGGTGACGTTCGTCGTGACCGTCTCCGACATGACCGTGCTGAACATCGGCGGCGCCTTCTGGGGGCTGCTCGCCGGGTTCGGGGTGACGTGGCTGCTCGAGCGGGGCGACCTCCGCGAGGTCCGCGGCTGACAGTCGCCGGTAACCACCGGGAGAACTCTGCGCTACGGCGCCCGGCCGCCCGCCTCCCTCGATCCGGTGTGGACATTTCCGGACGGTTGCCACCGGAAAACATGCGGTCACGCGTCGACCGGCTCCATTGCCGCGGCACCGACCCGCGATCACTCTTCACTCGTCCGTTCGGACCGTCGCCCGCCGTCCGGTGGTGTGTCGTCGTGCTCGTCGAGCTTTACGAGGAGATTCCGGTATGAGGCTGCCCGTCGCCCTTGCTCTGGTGATCGGTGTGATCGGTGCGGTGATCACGTACCTGTACGTGGGTCCGCTGGGAGGGCTGGGACTGATGGTCCCGGCGACGTTCATCGGCGCGGCGAGCTACTTCGCCGCCGGTGGGGACAGGGCCGCGCTGACGAGGTCGGTGCCGGCCAACGTGTGGGGCATCGTGTGCGGCACGGTGACCCTGGTCCTGCTCGGGCTCGCCACGAGCCCGGTCGTGGTCGGGGTGATCGTCGGCGGGCTCACCGCCGTGTTCATCCTGGGCGCGCTGGTGCCGGCGCTGGGGTTCGTGCCGGGCTCGGTGTTCGGCTTCGCCACGACCGTGATGTTCGGCCTGCTCACCGGGGCCTCCGGCACGGACTTCGCGCTGCCGACCGGCCCGTTCACGGTCATGCTGATCTCGTTCCTGGTCGGCGGCGCCTTCGGGTACGTGAGCAGCGTGCTGGCCGGGAAGCTCGTCGCGAAGCCGGCGGCGACCGGCGCGCCGGAGGCCGCGGCCGCGTCCTGATCCCGGGGTGACGGTGGGCCGTCCGACCGCTCGGACCGGACGGCTCCACCGGGCCACCACCTCGACCCGCACCGCGTCGTCGGCACCATGCTTGCCGGCCGGGACCGGCGACGCGCCCGGCCGCGGCGATCAGCCGAGCACAGGTTGATCGCCGCGGTCGGCCCCTGTCAATTCAGAGGCCTGTCAGTTCAGGGCCGGTGCCCGCTCCCCGGGCACGGTCCCGTCTCGTTCCACCGCGTGCAGGACGGCGATCATGTCCTCGCCGCCGAGGCCGCGGTCCGCGGCGGTACCGAAGAGCTGCAGGCAGGCGGCGCCGCGCCGAAGGAGGCGGCAGCCGCGCTGTCGGTCGACGGGCTCGCCGTGCTCGTCCTGGCCGACCGGCACGCCGAGCGCGGCGAGCCCGACCGGGCCACCGCCCTGCTCGACGCCGCCCGGCCCGCGGTGGAGGCGGTCGACGACCCGTGGGGCACCGCGCTCGACGACCTGGTGCACGCCCGCGTGCGGCTGGCGGCCGGGCGCCCCGACGAGGCCCAGGCCCGGGCGGCGGCGGCCCTCGCGGTCTTCGAATCGTTGCCCGACGCGGCCGGGCGGATGCGCGCCCTGGAGGTGCTCGGCTACCTCGACGAGGTGGCGGGCGACCTCACCGGGGCCGTCCGCCGCTACGGCGATGCGCTGCTCCTGGCCGTGCAGGGCGGCTGGCCGCACGCCCAGTGCCACCTCTCGGTGCGCCTCGGCAGCGTCACCGACCTGCTCGGCGACCACGCCGCCGGGAGGCAGCGACTGGCCGAGGCGACGGCTCTCGCCCGCCGGGTCGCGTCGCCGTCGCTGCTGGCGTGGGCGGGCAACACCCTCGCGCTCGCCGACGCCCGGGCCGGCGACCGGGCCGCGGCGGAGCGGGGGCACCGGCAGGCCCTGGGCTGGTACCGGTACGCGGGCTCGGTCGCGGGGATCGCGATGACGGCCGCCGCACTGGCCCGCGTCTCGACGCCCGCCCGGGCCGCGGCCCTGCTCGACCAGGCCGAACGCGCAGCCGTCGCGACGCGGGACCCGCGGGCGGTCGCCTACGTCGTGGAGGGGCGGGCGCTCACCGCCCGCACGGACGAGCGCGCCCGGCACTTCGTCGCGCTGGCCCGGCGGCTGCGCACCGAGGCGGGCCGGCCGCGCGTGCCCGGCGAGCAGCCGGACCTGGACCGCCTGGAGGAACGCCTCCGGGACTGCCCCGGACCGGGCGACCGGTAGTCAGCCCGCGGCCGCACTGGGGGGCCCGTCCGGCAGGGCGTCGAGCACGACCGCCCGCAGGTCGCCGGTCGAGCGGAAGATCGCGCGCTGCCGGTCGGCGCCCGTGCCGCGGCGCAGGACGGCGTCGAGGAGGTCGGAGACGAGCGGGAGGTCCCCCGCGTCGTCGAGGGCCCCCCGGACGTGGGCGACGAGCCGGTCGAGCACGGTCCGCGCCGGGGCCGGTCTCCACGTCAGGGGATCGACCAGGTCCGCGGCGACGCCGGACCGCGCCGCCCGCCAGGACGCGAGCCGGAGCACCTCGGTGCGGACGGGATCGGGGGCGGTCCCGGCACGCCACTCGCGGACGGCGGTCTCGACGAGGGCCCGGGTGAGCGCTGCGACGAGCACGGCGTCGTCGGGCTCGCGGCAGACGTCCGCCACGCGGATCTCGACCGTGGGGTGGTGGGCCGAGACCCGGGCGTCGAAGTAGAGCATGGCCGGGTCGAGCAGGGTGCCGGTGCCGAGCATGGTGTCGGCGAGGGCCCGGTACCCGGCCGCCGAGCCGAAGGGGGCGTACGGGCCCGCGGAGGGCCAGCGCGCCCAGACCTGCGCCCGGTAGCCCGCGTAGCCGGTGTCGGCGCCGGCCCAGAAGGGCGAGTTCACCGACAGCGCCAGCAACGGCGCCAGCCACGGCCGGACCCGGTCGAGCGCGGCGACCGCCTCCTCGTCGTCGGCGACGCCCACGTGCACGTGGCAGCCGCACGTCAGCTGCTCACGGCCGATGAGGCCGAAGCGCTCGACCATCCGCCGGTACCGCTCGTTCGGTGACGTCGTGGGCTCGACGTCGAGGGGATAGGTGGCCAACGGCACCACGCCGACCCCGATCGCCTCGGCCGCCGACTGTGCGGCGGCGCGCGTGCGGCGGATCTCGTCCGCGAGGTGGCCGAGGTCGCGGCAGGGGTCGGTGCCGGTCTCGAGCTGCTCGCGTTGCAGCTCGGCGCAGAGGGTGTCGGCCTCGGGCCCGGCCGACCGCAGGATGCTGGTCGCGACCGCGCGGGCCCGCCCGGTCACCGGGTCGACGAGCAGGAACTCCTCCTCGACACCGACCGTGCGGGGTCCGGTCCGCGCGGTCCCGGTCGCGGTGCGCGTCTCCGTCGGGTGCGCCATCCGTCCGCCCTCCGTCGTCTCGGCGACGCGGGCCCTCCCGGACCGGCGCCGCGCCGGTGCAACGGCTGGTCCCTCAACCGTTCTCGACGTACCCACACCGGCTGCGCGGCAATCCGGACCGCTGACAGCGCGTCGCCGGGATGCCAGGCTCGGCGACGTGTGACGGCGCTGCTGTCGAAGGTGCGCGCCGTGCTCTCGGCCGGCAGGGCGTGCGGCTCGTGCTGCCGGAGGGCGGGCTGATCGACTCGGCGGTCGCGGCCGAGGCGGCGCACCGGGCCGACGCGGCGGCCGCCCGCGGCGACCGGCCCGAGGCGTGGTCGCACGACGGCACCGGCCGGCGGGCCGCGGAGGGGGGCGGTCCGCCGGTCAGTCACCCTTGACGTTGACGATCTGGCGCAGGGTGTGGCGGACCTCGACGAGGTCGGCGGCGTCGGCCATCACCACGTCGATGTCCTTGTACGCGGCGGGGATCTCGTCGAGGAACGCGGCGTCCCGGCGGTACTCGATGCCGACCATCGCCTTGTCCATGTCCTCGAGCGTGAACGTCCGCCGGGCCGCCCGGCGGGCGTAGGCGCGGCCGGCGCCGTGCGGGCTGCTCGCGAAGCTCGCCGGGTCGCCCTTGCCGGTCACGACGTAGCTCGCGGTGCCCATCGAGCCGGGGATCAGGCCCGGGCGGCCCGCGTCGGCGCGGATCGCGCCCTTGCGGGACAACCAGACGTCCTGCCCGAGGTGGTGCTCGCGGGCGGTGAAGTTGTGGTGGCAGTTGATCCGCTCCCGCTCCTCGACCTCCGCGCCGAGGAACCGGCCGAGGAGCTCGAGGAAGCGGTCCATCATCTCCTCGCGGTTGGCCAGCGCGAAGTGCTGCGCCCACTCCAGGTCGCGGACGTACGCGTCGAACTCCGGGGTGCCCTCGCCGAGGTGGGCGAGGTCCCGGTCCGGCAGCCGGACACCCTGCTCGCGGCACCGGTCCTGCGCGACCCGGATGTGGTGGCCCGCGATCTTGTTGCCGATCCCGCGCGAGCCGGAGTGCAGGAAGAGCCAGAGCGTGCCGTCCTCGTCCGCGGTGAGCTCGATGAAGTGGTTGCCGCTGCCGAGGCTGCCCAGCTGGAGCTCCCAGCCCACCCGGGTGAGTCCCTCGTAGAAGGGCAGCCGGTCACCGGCCTCCTCGGCCAGGGCCGCGACGCGCGGGGCCGCGGTGGTGCCGACCGTGCGGTTGTAGTGCCCGGCGCTGAGCGGGATCCGCTTCTCCACCGAGCGCCGCAGGTCACCGAGGGCCCGGCCGCCCAGGTCGTCGCGAATGAACTGGGTACGGACGGCGATCATCCCGCAGCCGATGTCCACCCCCACGGCGGCGGGCATGATCGCCCCGACGGTCGGGATGACCGAGCCGACGGTCGCGCCCGCGCCGAGGTGGGCGTCGGGCATGAGGGCCAGGTACGGCTGCACGAACGGCATCGCGGCCGTCCGCTCCGCCTGCGCGAGCGTGGCCGGCTCGAGGATCGAGGCCCAGCTGTAGAGCTTGTCGTTGATCTTCTGCACGGGGTCCTCCCGTCCGGGGCGTTCCCCGTCCGGGCCGGATCTCACGCGAGCCGGGCCCCGATCCGGCGCAGCAGCGCGCCCGCCTCGGTGAGGCACCGTTCCGGGTCGAGGTCGGCGAGGGCGTGCGCCTCGCGAATGCCGGCAGCGGTGAGCTCCGCGGCCGACACCTCGCACCGCCCACATACGGCGACCACGGGCACCCCGGCCACTCGCGCCGCCGCGGCGACCCCGGCGGGGGCCTTGCCGTGCAACGTCTGCGCGTCCAGGGCCCCCTCCCCGGTGACGACGAGTGCGGCACCGGCGAGGTACTCGGCGAACCCCACCAGCTCCAGCACGACCTCGATCCCCGGACGCCGTCGGGCACCGAGCACCGCCAGGGCGGCGAACCCGACCCCGCCCGCGGCCCCGGCGCCGGGGACGTCAGGTGAGCTGCCGACCAGCCGGCCCCAGTGGGCGAGGCCCGCCTCCAGCGCGGCGACCTCCCGCGGACCCGCCCCCTTCTGCGGGCCGTAGACCGCGGCGGCGCCATCCGGGCCGAGGAGCGGGTTGTCGACGTCGCAGGCCAGCACGAGCTCCACCGACCGCAGCCGGGGGTCCAGCGAGGTGAGGTCCAGGCGCGCCGCGCGGGTGAGCGCGGCCCCGCCGTCGGGCACCGGATCGCCCGCGGCGTCGAGGATCCGGGCGCCGAGGGCGGCGAGCAGGCCCGCGCCGCCGTCCGTGCACGCGCTACCGCCGACGCCGAGCACGATCGTGTCGACGCCCGCGTCGAGCGCCGCGGCGACGAGCTCGCCGGTCCCGCGGCTGGTCGCGCCCAGCGGGTCCGGCCCGTCCGGCAGCAGGGCGAGCCCCGACGCCGCCGCCAGCTCGACGACCGCGACGCCGTCGCGCACCGCGACCGCGGACTCCACCGGCTTGCCGGTCGGCCCGCACACCGTCACGGGCACCCGGGCGAACCCGGCGGCGAGGGCGGCCTCCAGGGTGCCCTCGCCGCCGTCGGCCACCGGCAGCTCGCGGGCCTCGCGCCCGGCCGCGCGGAGGCCGGCGGCCAGGTGGGCCGCGGCCTCCGCCGCCGTGAGCGTGCCCTTGAACTTGTCCGGCGCGACCAGCACGAACCCGCTCACGGGAGCGGGATGGTCGCCGTCGGGGCGTGCTCGCGCGCGGTGGCGAGCTCCTCGAACTCGGTGATCGCGTCGATGTCCTGCCCCATCGCGATGTTCGTGACCCGCTCCAGCACGACCTCGACGACCACCGGCACCCGGTGCAGCCGGGCCAGCTCCTGCGCGCGGGCGAACGCGCCGGGGAGGTCGGCCGGGTCCGTCACGCGGATCGCGTTGCAGCCCAGGCCCTCGGCGACCTTGACGTGGTCGACGCCGTACTTGTCCAGCTCCGGCGAGTGGATGTTGTCGAAGCCGAGCTGCACGCAGTAGTCCATGTCGAACCCGCGCTGCGCCTGCCGGATCAGCCCGAGGTAGGAGTTGTTCACGACGACGTGCACGTACGGCAGGCTGAACTGCGCGCCGACCGCCAGCTCCTCGATCATGAACTGGAAGTCGTAGTCGCCGGAGAGCGCGACGACGGTCGCGTCGGGGTCCGCGACCCGCACCCCGAGCGCCGCCGGGACGGTCCACCCGAGCGGCCCCGCCTGCCCGCAGTTGATCCAGTGCCGCGGCCGCTGGACGTGCAGGAACTGTGCGCCCGCGATCTGGCTCAGCCCGATCGTGCTGACGTACCGGGTGTCCGGGCCGAACGCCTTGTTCATCTCCTCGTACACCCGGTGCGGCTTGATCGGGACGTCGTCGAAGTGCGTCCGGCGCTGGAGGGTCCCCTTGCGCCCCACGCACTCCCGCACCCACGCGGCGCGGTCCGGCAGCGCCCGCTCCCGCGCCGCGCCGAGCATCCGGCGGAGGAACGCGCCGGCGTCGGACACGACCCCGTAGTCCGGGGCGAACACCCGCCCGATCTGGGTGGGCTCGACGTCGACGTGCACGAACCGCCGCCCGCGCCGGTAGACCTCCAGCCCGCCGGTGTGCCGGTTCGCCCACCGGTTCCCGATGCCCAGCACCAGGTCGGAGGCGAGCAGCGTGGCGTTGCCGTAGCGGTGCGAGGTCTGCAGCCCGGCCATGCCGGCCATCAGCGGGTGGTCGTCCGGGATCGCGCCCCAGCCCATCAAGGTGGGGATGACGGGGATGTCGAGCAGTTCGGCCAGCTCGACGAGCTCGGTGCAGGCGTCGGCGTTGACGATGCCGCCGCCGGCCACGATCACCGGCCGCTCGGCCGTCGCGAGCAGGTCGAGGACCTTCTCGGCCTGCGCGCGGGTCGCCTCGGGCCGGTGCACCGGGAGCCGGCTGTAGGTGTCCGGGTCGAACTCGATCTCCGCCTGCTGGACGTCGATCGGCAGGTCCAGCAGCACCGGCCCCGGCCGGCCGGACCGCATGAGGTGGAAGGCCTGCGCGAGGGCACCGGGCACCTGGGCGGGCTCCCGGACGGTCATCGCCAGCTTCGTGACGGGCGCGGCGATCGCCGCGATGTCGACCGCCTGGAAGTCCTCCTTGTGCAGCTTCGCGACCGGCGCCTGTCCGGTGATCGCGAGGATCGGGACGGAGTCGGCCATCGCGGAGTACAGGCCCGTGATCATGTCGGTGCCCGCCGGCCCGGAGGTGCCCACGCAGACGCCGATGTTGCCGGCCCTCGCGCGGGTGTAGCCCTCGGCCATGTGCGAGGCGCCCTCGACGTGCCGGGCGAGGACGTGGGTGAGCGTGCCGTCCTTGCGCACGGCGTCGTAGAACGGGTTGATCGCCGCCCCGGGCAGGCCGAACAGGTGCGTGACGCCCTCCGCCCGCAGGATCGCGACGGCGGCGTCGACGGCGCGCATCCGGGTCATGACCGCGCCCTCCCGTCCGCCTGGCCCCGCCCGGACAGCTCCTCGACCTGCAGCAGCAGCGCGCTGTGGTCGAGCCCCCCGTGCCCCTGCGCCCGCAGCGACCCGACGAGCTGGGCGACGTGCGCGCCCAGCGGGATCGCGACGCCGGCCTCCCGCGCCGAGGCGGTGACGATGCCGAGGTCCTTGTGGTGCAGGTCGATCCGGAAGCCGGGGGCGAAGGTGCGGGCGCGCATGGTGGTGCCCTTCCGGTCGAGCACCGTGCTGCCGGCGAGGCCGCCGCCGAGCACCGCGAGCGCGGACTCGGTGTCCACGCCGTGCGCCTCGAGGAACACGAGCGCCTCGGCGACGAGCTGGATGTTGCCCGCGACGATCAGCTGGTTGGCCGCCTTCACGGTCTGGCCCGCGCCGGAGGGTCCGACGTGGACCACGGTCTTCCCGACGACGTCGAGGAACGGCCGGGCCGCCGCCACGTCGTCGGGCTCCCCGCCGACCATGATCGACAGAATGCCCTCGACCGCGGCGGGCTCGCCGCCGCTGACCGGGGCGTCGACCGGGCGGATGCCGCGCTCGCGCTCGGCGTCGGCGATCCGGCGGGCGACGTCCGGGCGGATGGTGGAGCAGTCGATGTGCAGGGTGCCGGGCTTGGCGTGGGCGAGGATGCCGTCCTCGCCGAAGACCAGCGCCTCGACGTCCGGGCTGTCCGGGACCATGGTGATCACGACGTCGGCCTCGCGGACCGCGTCCGCGGTGTCGGTGGCGGCGCGCCCGCCGCGCTCGACCAGGACGTCGACGGCGAGCCGGGACAGGTTGTGGCCCACGACGTCGTGGCCGGCCCGCACGAGGTGCGCGGCCATCGGGCCGCCCATGATGCCGAGGCCGATGAAGGCGATCGTGGTGTTCCGTGTGGTCTTTTCCGGCGTGCTCATGCGGAGTCCTCCAGCCACGCGAAGTCGGGTCGCGTCGGCACGTATTCGAGTGCGGTGCGGCCGGAGTAGCCGGCCTTCCGCAGGGCGTCGAGCAGGTGGTCGAAGTCCAGATCGCCGGTGCCGGGCTCGTGGCGGCCCGGGGCGTCGGCGAGCTGGACGTGGGCGATGCGGTCGCCGTACCGCGCGATCACGGCGTCGAGGTCCTCGCCGTTGACCGCGAGGTGGTAGAGGTCGGCGAGCAGGCCCACGTTGGGCGCACCGACCCGGTCGAGGACGGCGACGGCCTGTGCGGCGGTGCGGATCGGGTAGCGGTCGGCGCCGCTCAACGGCTCGACGACGACGGTCGCGCCGATCCCCTCGGCCTCCTTCGCGGCGTGCGCGAGGTTCTCGGCGGCGAGCTCGTCCTGGCCGGTCCGCCCGTCGATCCGGTTGCCGTACAGGGCGTTGAAGATGCGGGTGCCGAGCCGCTCGCCCAGCCCGACGGCCACGGCGACGGAGTCGCGGAACTCCGGCTCGCGGCCGGGCCAGGAGACGAGCCCGCGGTCGCCGGCGGGCATGTCACCGGCCGCGAAGTTGAGTCCGACGAGCTGCACGCCGGCGTCGGAGATCGCCCGCGCGAAGCGGTCGACCTCGGCGTCCGGGGGCGCGGCAGTGGGGAAGGGCCACCAGAACTCGACGGCGTCGAACCCGGCGTCGGCGGCCGCGCGCGGCCGGTCGAGCAGGGGCAGGTCGGTGAGCACGATCGAACAGTTGAGGGCATGACGGAACGTCACGAGAACTCCTCCGAGACGTTCGCATTATGGAACCATAATGCGATTTCGGGCGCCTCGGGAGCGCATTATGGAACCATAATGCGTTCTGAGGCGGGTTCTGGAAGCGTTATGGAACCATAATGCGATCCTCCGGGGGGCCGGAAGTGTGATGGAGCCATACCGCGGTCGGTTCAGTGGGCGGCGTGCCAGCGGGTCCGGAGGGACTCGCGGCCGGCATCGGTGGGGGTGCCCCACAGGCGTACTCGCGAGAGGCCGCCGTCGGGGTGGATGTCGAGGCGTACCTCGGTGACGGCCGGGCGGTCGGCGAGCACGAACCGGTGCCGGGTGTCGGGCTGCAGCGGGGTGTACAGCAGGTCCTGCCAGTCCCCGTCGCCGGTCCTGCCGCGCAGGACGGCCGCACCCGGGGCGTTGTACAGGAAGTACGAGGTGTCGATCTCGGCGACGGCGATCCGGCCCTCGGTCCCCAGACCGAGCTCGACCCAGTCGTTGCCGGCGTCGCGGCGCCGCGCGGTCTCCCAGCCCTCGCCCATGGAGCGGGCCGGTCCGGGCAGCAGCAGGTTGTGCGGGCTGCTGTAGAAACGGTTAGACACGTCGCGCACGTGCCCGCCGTTCTCGATCGCGGCCAGGTCCACGGTGCCGAGCACGTCGAGCAGCGCCGGGTCCGGCAGGGCCTCGCCGTGCACGCGCAGCCGGGCCACGCCGCCGTCGGGCACGATCCGCAGCCGCACGTGCGTGACACGCCGGTCGCTGTGCACGTCGAAGGCGTTCTCCGAGTCCCCCTTGAGCGGCGAGAGCGGGACGAGCTCGAACCAGGTGCTCCCGTCCGCGGACCCGTCCACCGCGCCCTCCGGCGGGTAGTTGCCGGTGAACCAGGTCGTGTCGACCACGATCCGCCGGACGACGCCGGGCGCGCCGAGCCGGACCACGGCCTCGTCGTGCCCGGGCGAGCGGCGCCGGCGGGTCTCCCAGCCGTCGTAGACCTTGCCGCGGTGCCCGAACGTGGTCGGGTCGAACACCGGCGGGCCGGGGACGATCAGGTTCTCCTTGGCCGCGAACGACTCGTCGGTCGCCGAGACCACGGCGCCGCCGAGGGTGCGCAGCGCGAGGTCCGGGTGCATCAGGTGTCTCCTCTGCCGATCAGCCGGCCCGCGGGCCGGTCGGGGTCCACCCGCTCGCCGCGCAGCCAGGTGCCGCGGACGACGCCGTGCAGCGTGCGGCCGGCGTACGGGGTGGTGGGGTGGCGGTGGGCGAGCGTGCCCACCGCGAAGGTCTCGTCGGGGGCGACCACCGCGAGGTCGGCCGCGGCCCCCGGGGCGATGCGGCCCTTGTGGCGCAGGCCGACGAGGTCGGCCGGGGCCGTCGCCATCCGGGCGACGACGTCGGCGAACGTCCAGCCGCGCCGGCGCGCCTCCGTCCACACCACGGGCAGCCCGATCTGCAGCGACGCGATGCCGCCCCAGGCCGACCCGAAGTCGCCGGTGCCCTTGAGCTCGGGCGTGGCGGGGGAGTGGTCGCTGACGACCATGTCGATCACCCCGTCGGCCAGTCCCTGCCAGAGCGCGTCCCGGTTGGTCTCCTCGCGGACCGGGGGGCAGCACTTGAAGCGGGTGTCGCCGTCGGGCACCTCCTCGGCGGTCAGCGCGAGGTAGTGCGGGCAGGTCTCGACGGTGACCCGGACGCCGTCCGCGCGGGCCTGCGCGAGCAGCGGCAGCGCGTCGGCCGAGGACAGGTGCACCACGTGCACCCGCGCGTCCGTCTCGCGGGCCATCCGGACCAGGCCGGCGATCGCCGAGTCCTCCGCGGCGCGGGGCCGGGAGGCGAGGAAGTCCCGGTAGCGACGGCCGTGGGCCTCGCCGACCAGGGCTCCGTCCTCGGCGTGGGCGAGCAGCAGGCCGTCGAACGAGGCCAGCTCGCGCATCGCCTGACGTGGGTCCGGCAGGGCCGGGAACTCGGGGACGCCGCTGTCGAGCAGGAAGCACTTCACCCCGAACACGCCGGCCTCGTGCAGCGCGCGCAGCTCCCGCTCGTTGCCCGGGATCGCACCGCCCCAGAACCCGACGTCGATCGCGCACCGCCCGTCGGCCGCCTTGCGCTTGACCTCCAGCGCCGGGACGTCGACGGTCGGCGGCAGAGCGTTGAGCGGCATGTCGACCAGCGTCGTGACGCCGCCGGCCGCGGCCGCCCGGGTGGCGGAGGCGAACCCCTCCCACTCGGTGCGGCCGGGCTCGTTGACGTGCACGTGCGTGTCGACGAGGCCGGGGATCAGCACCTCGTCCGCGCCGAGGACGATCTCGGCGGCGTCGACCGCGGCGTCCCGGTCCAGGACCGCGGCGATGCGCCCGTCCTCGACCAGCACGGCCGTCGGGCGTTCGGCCCCGTCGACCACGGCGCGGGCCGCGCGGAAGACCGTCCTCACGACGCCCCCCGGTAGGCCCGCCAGCTCGCCAGCTCCGAGATGTCGGTCCGGGGCGCGGGGTGGTCGGCGCGCAGCACCATGGCGAGCGACCCGGAGCCGTCGGCCAGCTCGACCACGCCGAGCTCCAGCCCGTCGGGCTCGCCGGGCAGCAGCACCTCGCGGAGCTGCGCGTACGTCATCTCGTAGACCTCGCCCTCGACCGCGGCGTCGCCGCCCTCCTCGAGGGCCGGGTACCGGCCGTCGACGGCGTGGAAGCGATAGCGCGGCGCGGTCCGGGTGTGGGCGACCAGCGGCGCGTCGCCGACGAGGTGGTGGTCGGCCCCGCCGGACATGGCGGTGCCGTTGAGGAACATGCGCGGCATGCCGGCTCCTCTCGTGAGCGGCAACTGCCCCTCTCTTGGGGCAGTTGCCACTCACAGGGTGGGATGAGCAGGGTCAGAAGGTGATGTGCTCGGGGCGGATCGGGACCCGGCGCAGGGCCTTGCCGGTGGCGGCGCGGACGGCCGCGGCGACGGCGGGGCCGGACGAGATCGTGGGCGGCTCGCCCACCCCGCGGACGCCGTAGGGCGCGTGCGGGTCGGCGTACTCCAGCACCTTCACCTGCATCGGCGGCATGTCGAGGATCGTGGGGATCAGGTAGTCCGTGAAGGACGGGTTCTTCACGTGCCCGTCCTGCACCACGATCTCCTCCATCAGCGCCAGGCCCATGCCCTGCGCGCTGCCGCCCTGGATCTGCCCGACGACGGCGTCGGGGTTGAGCGCCCGGCCGACGTCCTGCGCCGTGTCCAGCGCGACGACCTTGACCAGGCCGAGCTCGGTGTCGACGTCGACCACGGCGCGGTGTGCGGAGAAGGCGTACTGGACGTGCGCGTTCCCCTGCCCCGTCTCCGGGTCGATCGGGAAGGTCGGGCGGTGCCGCCACTCGACGGTCTCCTCGACCGGCTCGTCGAGCACCTCGACCAGGCCCGCAACGACCTCGCCGGACTCCGCGACGATCTTGTCGCCGTCCAGCCGGAGATCACTGCGCTGCAACAACGCTGCCGCGCGCCGCAGGACCGAGGTCCGCACCGCCTCGCACGCTGCCTTGACGGCGCCGCCGGTCACGTACGTCTGCCGGGAGGCGGACGTCGAGCCGCCGGAGCCGACGCTGGTGTCCTTGGGGTGCACGACGACCTGGTCCACGCCCAGCTCGGTGCGGCAGATCTGCTGCTCGATGGTGATCAGGCCCTGCCCGACCTCCGCGGCCGCGGTGTGCACGGTCGCGACGGGCTCGCCGGCGACCGCCTCCAGGCGCACGCGGGCGGTGGAGTAGTCGTCGAACCCCTCGGAGAACCCGACGTTCTTGTAGGTCACCGCGTACCCGATCCCGCGCACGACGCCCTCGCCGTGCGTGGTGTTCGACGCGCCGCCGGGCAGCTCGCGGATGTCCCGCTCGCCCTCGGGCTCGGGCGGCAGCGGCAGGTCGCGGACGGTCCGGATCAGCTCGGCGACGGGCGCCGCGGAGTCGATCACCTGACCGGTGATGTTGAGGTCGCCCTCGACCATCCCGTTGCGCGCCCGGATCTCCACCCGGTCGACGCCGACCCGGTCGGCCAGCTCGTCCATCAGGGCCTCGTGCGCGAACGCGGCCTGCACGCAGCCGAAGCCGCGCATGGCGCCGCAGGGCGGGTTGTTCGTGTAGACCCCGCGGGCGTCGACGTGGACGCTCGGGATCCGGTACGGGCCCAGGCCCAGCGTGCCGCCGTTGCCGACGACCGCGCCGGTCGACGACGCGTAGGCGCCGCCGTCGAACAGGATGTCGGCCTTGGCGTAGATCAGCTCGCCCTCCTCGGACGCCCCGAACTCGTAGCGCAGCCAGGCCGGGTGCCGGTGGACGTGCCCGAAGAACGACTCGTCCCGCGCGTAGCTCATCTTCACCGGCTTGCCGGTGTGCAGCGCGAGCAGGCACGCGTGGACGTGCATCGACAGGTCCTCGCGGCCGCCGAACGCTCCGCCGACGCCGGCGAGGGTGAGCCGCACCTGCTCCGGTGGCAGCCCGAGCACCCGGCAGACCTGGCCCTGGTCGACGTGCAGCCACTGGGTGGCGACGAAGAGGTCGACGCCGCCCTCGCCGTCCGGCACCGCGAGTCCGGACTCCGGCCCGAGGAAGGCCTGGTCCTGCATGCCGACCTCGAAGTCCAGCGCCACCACCACGGGGGCGGTGGGGGCCGGGTCGCCGCGCCGGATCTTCATGGCGCGCACGAGGTTGTCCTCGCGGGACGCGTGCACGAGCGGGGCGTCGGCGTCGAGCGCGCGGCGCGGGTCGGTGACCGCCGGCAGCACCTCGTAGTCCACGACGATCCGCTTGGCGGCGCGCCGCGCGGTCTCGGGGTGGTCCGCCGCGACCAGCGCGACGGGTTCGCCCTGGTAGCGGACCACGCCGTCGGCCAGGGCGGGGGTGTCGAGGTGCTCCAGCCCGACGGCGTTCTCGCCGGGGACGTCGGCCGCGGTGAGGACCGCGGACACGCCGGGGACGCGCAGCGCCTCGGTGACGTCGATCGAGCGGATGCGGGCGTGCGGGTGCGGGCTGCGGAGCGTGACGCCCCAGACCATGTCGTCGTGCCACAGGTCGGACGAGTAGGCGAACTCGCCGGTGACCTTCAGCGTGCCGTCGGGGCGGAGCGGGGAGTCGCCCAGCCTGCCGGCCGTCCGGGTCTCGGTACTGGTCATGACGCCTTCTCCAGCAGGGTGCGGTGGACGCGGGCGCACTCGCGCGCCACGGCGTCCGTGTCGACGGTGACCACACGGTCGTGCTCGACGACCGGGCGGCCGTTCACGAGCAGCAGGTCCAGCGGCGGTGGCGAGCCGAGCACGAGCGCCGCGACGGGGTCGGCGACGTCCGCGTGCCCCAGCCCGTCGAGGCCCCAGAGGGCCAGGTCGGCGAGCTTGCCGACCTCGATCGAGCCGATCTCGTCCTCCCGGCCCAGGACGCGGGCGCCGCCGAGGGTGGCCAGCTCCAGGGCGTCCCGGACGGTCAGCGCGGTGGGGCCGCCGACGGCGCGGGCGAACAGCACCGCGTGCCGGACCTCCTCCAACAGCGAGCCCGCCTCGTTGCTCGCGGCGCCGTCGACGCCGAGTCCGACGCGGGCGCCGGCGTCGCGCAGGTCGCGGGTGCGGGCGATCCCCGCGCCCAGCCGGGCGTTGGACGACGGGCAGTGCGCCACCCCGGTCCGGGTCGCGCCGATCCGCTTCACCGCGGGGTCGTCGAGATGGACGGCGTGGGCGAACCAGACGTCGTCGCCGGTCCAGCCCAGGCCCTCGACGTACTCCAGCGGCGAGCAGCCGAAGCGCTCGCGACAGAAGTCCTCCTCGTCGAGGGTCTCGGCGAGGTGGGTGTGCAGCCGGACGCCGCGCCGCCGGGCCAGCTCGGCGGACTCGCGCATGAGGTCGCCGGTCACGGAGAAGGGCGAGCACGGGGCCAGCGCGACCTGCAGCATCGAGCCCGGCGTGGCGTCGTGCCAGCGGTCGATCGCCGCCTCCGACGCGGCCAGTACGGCGTCCCGGTCCTCGACGACGTGGTCCGGCGGCAGGCCGCCGTCCTTCTGCCCGAGGTCCATCGAGCCGCGGCAGGGGTGGAAGCGCAGGCCCACCTCGGTGGCGGCGCGAATCTCGGCGCCGAACACGTCCCCGCCCTCGCGGGGGAAGACGTAGTGGTGGTCGGTGCTGGTGGTGCATCCGGTCAGCGCCAGCTGGGCCAGTGCGCCGGTGGCGCCGGTGTGCACGGCGTGCTCGTCGATGCCCGCCCACACCGGGTACAGCGTGGTGAGCCACTCGAAGAGCGTCGCGTCGACCGCGAGGCCGCGGGTGACCCACTGGTAGAGGTGGTTGTGCGTGTTGACGAAGCCCGGGGTGAGCAGGCCGCCGCGGGCGTCGACCACGTCGTGACCGGCGCGGTCCACAGCGGGTCCCGCGCCGACGGCGGTGATCCGGTCGTCCTCGACGACGACGTGCCCGCCGGCGATCTCCTCGCCGGTCACGGTCACGACGTGCGCGTTCTCGATGATCATCGCTTCGCCACCGCCGCAGCCCGCACGGCGTCCAGGATCTTCTCGTAGCCGGTGCACCGGCAGAGGTTGCCCGCCAACGCCTCCCGGATCTCCGGGTCCGTCGGCTCGGGGTTGCGCTCCAGGAGGTCCTTGGTCGACATCAGGAACCCGGGGGTGCAGAAACCGCACTGCACCGCACCCTTCTCCACGAAGGCCTGCTGCACGGGGTCCAGCTCCTCGCCCGCCAGGCCCTCGACCGTCGTGACCTCGCGGCCCTGCGCCTGACCGGCGGCGACCAGGCACGCGCACACCGGGGTCCCGTCGAGGTAGACCGTGCAGGAGCCGCACTCGCCCTGCTCGCAGGCGTTCTTCGAACCGGGCAGGCCGAGCCGCTCGCGCAGCGCGTAGAGCAGGCTCTCGCCCTCCCAGACGTCGTCGGCCTCGCGGCGGGTGCCGTTGACCGTCAGTTCGATCCTCATGCGGCGGCGCTCCGGTTCTCGTCGCGGTAGGAGTCCCAGGCCCAGGTCGCGGCGCGGCGCGCCATGACGGACAGGGCGTGGAGGCGGTACGCGGCACTGCCGCGGACGTCGTCGATCGGGGCCGCGGCGTCGCGGACGCGGCGGCCGAAGTCGGTGGCGAGGCCCTCGGGCAGCGGGCCGCGGGAGTCCCACAGCCCGGCGGCCTCGAGCTCGCCGGCGAGGAAGGCCGCGGCCTCGGGGGCCGGGCGTGGGGTGGGTGCGGCCGACCCGATCCCGGTGCCGACGACGCGGCGGTCCGGGTGCAGCGCGAACCCGAAGGCGGACACCGCGATCACCATGGCGTTGCGGGTGCCGATCTTGCAGAACTGCTGCGGGCCGGCGGGCGGGGTGACGCGCACGGCGGCGATGAGCTCGTCGGCCTCCAGCACGCTGCGCTTCACGCCGGTGAAGAACTCGGCGACCGGCACCACGCGCGTTCCGCGCACCGAGGCGATCTCCACCTCGGCGAACGCGGCGAGCAGCGCCGGATGGCTGTCCCCGGCAGGGGAGGCCGCGCCCAGGTTCCCGCCGACCGTGCCGCGGTTGCGGATCTGCGGCGACCCGACGGTGCGCGCGGCCATCGCCAGGCCGGGCAGCGCGCCACCGAGCTCGGTGATCACCCGGCTGTAGGTCACGCCGGCGCCGAGCCGGATGCGGCCCGCGTCGCGCGACCACTCCTGCAGCTCGGGAACCCGGGTGAGGTCCAGCAGGGCGGCCGGGCGCCGGTGGTCGAAGTTGAGCTCGACCATGACGTCCGTGCCGCCCGCGACGGGCAGGGCGTCGGGGTGTGCCGCCTTGGTCTCGAGGGCCTCCGCCCAGGAGGTCGGCGCCAGGAAGTCCATGCCGAGAAGTACAGCGCGCGCTCGTGACCGCCACGAGTCGCTGCCGCGACGAACCCGTGGCGGTCCCGGGCGGCACGGTTGTACGTTCCTCCAATGCTGCTGCGCGACCTGGTCGGACGGCCCGACCTGAAGCTGCGGCTGCTGCACGGCGACGCGGCGGCGCTCGAGCGCCCGGTGCGCTGGGTCTACACCACCGACCTGCCCGATCCCGGCCGCTACCTCTCCGGCGGCGAGCTGGTGATCAGCGGTCTGGTGTGGCGGACGGCCGAGGCCGACACCGAGCGGTTCGTCGGGGCGCTCGCGCGGGCCAAGGTGGCGGCGCTGGCCGCGGGCGCGGCGGTGTTCCACGGGATCCCGGACGACGTCGTGGAGGCCTGCCGCCGGCACGACGTCCCGCTGCTGGAGGTGCCCGAGGAGGTCTCGTTCGCGGCGGTCACCGAGTATGTCGTCGGCTCGGTGACGGCGGCCCGGGGCGACCGGCTCGCCGTCACGGTGGGGCGGCAGCGGCAGCTGCTCGCCGCGGTGGCCAGCGGGCTGGGGCTCGACGAGCTCACCGCGCAGGTGGGGGCCGCGATCGGGCTGACCTGCCGGGTGTTCACGGCGACCGGACGCGCGCTCGCCGCCGGACCGGAGCCGTTGCCCCCGGCCGAGCTCGACGCCGCGGTGCGGACCTTCCTCACCGCCGACCGGCTGCCCGCGGTCACCCCGGGCCCGGCGCGCACGGTGTTCCCGGTGGGACCGTCGTCGGAGCTGCGGCCTACGTCGTGGTTCGTCGCGGTCGACGGCGCGCGGCCGGACTGGGACCAGGAGACGGTCGAGGCGGTGGGCGAGCTGGTCGCGATCGCCGCGCTCGACCGGGCGCGGCGCAGCGAGGGGCTGCGGCTCGCGCGTGACATCGCCGACGACGCGATCGCGCTGGTCGCGGAGGGTGCGGGGGAGCGGCCGGAGCTGCCGGTGCGGCTGCGGCAGGCGGGGCTCGACCCGTCGGCGCCGCTCGCGGTGGCCGTCGCGGGCTTCAGCGGGCCGGGGCGGGTGGAGACCGCGCGCTCGGTGCTGGTCGACGCCGCCGCGCACCTCGGGCCGCCGGTCGTCGGGACCCACGAGGGGCTGGCCGTCGCGCTCGTGCCCGGGGACACGGCGGTGCTCGACGCCGCGCTGGCCCGCCTCGAACCCGGGTTCGCGTCGGAGAAGCTCGCGGTCGGGGTGAGCCGGCCCGCCGCGCTCGCCGCCCTGACCGGGGCGTTGCAGGAAGCCGTGCACGCGCGGACGCTCGCGCAGCAGCGCCCGGGCGCGGTCGCCGTGGTCACGGCGTCGGAGGTGACCTCGCACGTCGCCCTGCTCGCGGCGGTGCCCGACGACGTCCGCCGCACCTTCGCCGACCGGGTGCTCCGCCCGGTCCTGGCCTACGACGAGCGCAACGCGGCCGGGCTGCTGGAGACCCTGGAGGCGTTCCTGGACTGCTCGGGCTCCTGGAGCCGCGCCGCGGAACGGCTCCACCTGCACGTCAACACCGTGCGGTACCGGATCGGGCGGGTGGAGGAGCTGACTGGCCGCAGCCTCGCCGACTTCCCCGACCGGGTCGACCTCTTCCTCGCCCTCCGCTCCCGCTGACGCAGTATGGAACCATAATGCTCGAATCGCATCGGTATTGGCGCGTTATGGAACCATACTGCGACAATTGAGGCCGATTCCGCGCGTTATGGTTCCATAGTGCGGGTCGGTCAGGGGACGACGACCACGCGCTGCGGCTCGCCCAGCTTCTGGTGCAGCGTCTGCAGCGCCTTGTCCGCCTCCTCGAGCGGGAAGCGGTGGGTGATCGAGCGGCTGAGGTCCAGCCGGCCCGCGGTGACCAGGCCGAGCACGGAGCGGATGGATGCCGCGGTGAACCCGTAGGAGCCGAGGACCTGCAGCTCGCGCCGGACGAACACCACCGGCGGCGGGAGCACGATCGGCTCCGCCCCGATCCCGACGACCACCAGCCGTCCGCCAGGGCGCAGCAGCTCCGCGGCCCCCGCGATGCTCTCCTGCCGGCCCACGAACTCGGCGGCGACGTCCACCCCGGCTCCGCCCGTCGCCGCGAGCACCGCCTCGGTGGCCGCCGGCCCGGGCTCGAGCACCAGGTCCGCGCCGACCTCGACCGCGCGGGTGCGCTGCGACGCCCGCGGGTCGACGGCGATCACCGGCGACGCCCCCTGCAACCGGGCGATCTGCACGGCGTGCAGGCCGAGCCCACCGACCCCGACGATCGCGACGGCCTCGCCGGCGCGGACCCGGGCGACGTCGGTCAGCGCGTGGAAGGGGGTGGCGACGGCGTCGGTGACGATGGCACCGACGTCGAACGGCACGTCGTCGGGCAACGGCACGAGGGCGCGGGCCGGGACCGCGACGAACTCCGCCAGCCCGCCGTCGTGGTGGACACCGACGAGGCTGCGACCCGCGCAGATCGATCCCCGCCCGGCCAGGCACTGCGGGCAGGTGCCGTCGGTGAGCACCGCGTTGACGACCACCCGGGCGCCCGGCTCGGGCCCCTCCACGTCGGGCCCGAGCTCCGCGACCGTGCCGGCGACCTCGTGCCCGAGGGTGATCGGCACGAACCCGACCGGACTGCCCTCGATCGCGAAGTGCACGTCCGAGCCGCAGACGCCCGCGGCCCGGACCTGCACGAGCACCTCGCCGGGCCCGGGCTCGGGCCGCGGGAGGGACTCGGTCGCCAACGGCCTGCCGGGCTCGTGGAACCGGGCCGCGCGCATCGTCCCGGGGCGCATCGTCTCGGGCATGGGTCACCTCCGCGTCGAGGCCGCCGTGGTGCGGGGATCGTCACCGAGTTCGGGGGTGATCGCCAGTACGCAGATGTACGACTTGTCAGTCGCGGGTGACCGTCGCCTGGATGAGGCCGTAGGGCCGGTCGGCGGCGTAGAAGACCTCGTTGGGGTTCTCCAGGCCGAACGGGGCCAGGTCCACGACGAAGTGGTGCTTGTTGGGCGCCGAGAGCGAGATCTCGGTGATCTCCGGGTGCGCCTCCAGCACGCCCTTCCCCATCTCCCACAGCGTCTGCTGCAGCGCGAGGGAGTGCACGGTGGCGAAGCGCTCGAGGAGGATCCGCCGGACGTCGGCCCAGGACTTGTCCCAGTCCACGTCCGTGCCGGCGTAGGCCCACTCCGCGACCAGCGAGGTGGACATGATCCGGTCGTGGGTCTCCTGCAGGGTCGTGTAGGGGTCGGTGAGGAAGCCGGCGAACTCCGAGCCGGTGGACTTGAGCAGCACCAGGTCCCGCAGCCCGGAGACCACGCGCTCGCCGTCGGCGGAGACCTCCACGACCGTCGTCCGGATCTCCGACTCGCGGCGCACCCAGGTGTGGTCGTGCCCGCGCCCGTCGACCGGCACCCGCTCCCAGGTGTGCTCGTCGACGGCGATCCGCGCCCCGGACACCGGCTCGACGTCGGCGACGAAGTGCCGCGCCACCGTGAGCGCGTAGTCCTCGATCTCGCGCAGGCCCTTCTCCTTGGCGTACGCGTAGCAGGTGTTCTTCTGCGTGTCGGTCGGCAGCACCCGGGACTGGTCACCCCGCAGGTGGGCGTCGGTGAAGTCGCCGCGCAGCGCGGTCGTCACGGTGACGTCGCGGATCTCGTGCCGCGGCGAGTCGCGGTAGATCCGGACGACCCGGTTCTCCGCCTTGCCGTAGTCGTTGGCACCCAGCCTGATTCCCATGTCTAGCTCCCGCGGTAGGTCGAGTAGGCGAACGGGGACAGCAGCAGCGGTACGTGGTGGTGCCGCCCCGGGTCGGTCACGGTGAAGGTCACCGTGACCTCGGGATAGAAGTCGGACCGGTCGCCCGTGGCGAAGGTCAGGGTGTGGACGCCGGGGCCGGGCTCGGTGAAGCGGCCCCGGCCGTCGGCGTCCGTGGTCAGCCGGTCGCGTTCGCGGCCCTCCGTGCGCAGCACGACGGTCATCCCGGCGGCGGGCGTGCCCGTCGCCGCGTCGAGGACGTGGGTGGAGAGCGTCATGGGCCGAACACCCGCTCCAGTCGCAGCCCGTTGATCGCGGCCAGCTCAGCGAGCGCCACGCGGCGCTCGGTCGCGGGGTCGTTGCCGAGCCGGGCCCGTAGCGTAGCGAGCAGGTCCTCGGCGTCCCGGCCGCTGGCGCAGACCAGGTAGACGTGCCCGAAGCGCTCCTCGTAGGCCCGGTTGCCCTCGGCCAGCGCGTCCAGGACCCGCGCCGGCGCCGTGGCGACCGCACCCTGCTCGCGGCGGGCCGTGCCCTGCGCGGACCGGTCGCCGATGCGCGGGTGGCCGGCCAGGGCGGCGTCGAGGTCGTCCTCGGTGAGCGCCGCCGCGGCCGCCCGCTGCAGGGCGGCCGGGCTGCCGTAGGGCCTCCCGGCGACGACCTGCCGCGCCCACCGTGGCGCGGAGCAGACCTCGCGGAGCAGCTCCTCGGCGCGGGCGGCGGGCAGGTCGTCGAAGGCCGCGACCGTGAGGGCGACGGCCGTCATCGGGCACCCGACCCGAAGGCCCCGGCCCGCGCCGTCGCGATCGGGTTGGCCTCGGCGACGAGGTCCTCGAAGCGGCGGTTGGCCACCTTGGCGATCTCGATCAGCGCGGCCGCGTGCTCCTGGGCGGGGGAGTTGCCCAGCCGGCGCCGGCCCTCGCGCAGGATCGCCTCGCGGTCCGGGTGCTCGCGCACGCAGACGATCAGCGGGATCCCGAAGCGCTCCCGGTAGGCCGCGGCCAGCTCGGCGAACTCGGTGCGGTCGTCGTCGGAGAGCCGGGTCAGGCCGGCCGACGCCTGGTCCTCGCGGGAGTCGTCGCCCTCGTCGCCGTCGGCCACGCGGTCGCCGCCGAGGTCGGGGTAGGCGGCCATCAGCGCGCGCTGCTCCTCGCGCGGCGCCGCGAACAGCGCCTCCTGGAACGCGGTGCGCAGGGCCGCCGTGTCGGCGAACGGCTTGCGGTCGTAGGCCCGGCCGACGACGTCCGTCGGGCCCTGGAACAGCCGGCCGAAGGCGGCGGTGAACTCGTCGCGGCTCATGCGGTTGACCTGGTCGAGCCGGATGGTCGGGGTGCCCGGCGCGCCGGCGACGGCGGGGCCGAAGTCCTTGCCGACGTGGTGGAACACCAGGTTCAGCACGATCGCCGTGATGCTGCCGAGCGTGATCCCGGAGCCGAACACGATCTGCGCCCAGGGCGGCAGCGCCTTCGCGACGTCCGGCTGCGCGGTCACGAACATCGCCAGCCCCAGGCTCGTCCCGACGATCACGACGTTGCGGTGGTCGTGGAAGTCCACCCGGGACAGGGTCTGGATGCCGACGACGGCCACGGTGGCGAACATCGCCAGCGCCGCGCCGCCGAGCACCGGGTGCGGGATGCCCGCGACGACCGCGCCGGCCTTGGGGATCAACCCGATGAGGATCATGAACACACCGGCGGCGGCGACGACGTACCGGCTCTTGACGCGGGTCAGCCGGACCAGCCCGACGTTCTCGGCGAAGCAGGTGTAGGGGAAGGAGTTGAGGACGCCGCCGATGGTGGTGGCGAGGCCGTCGGCCCGCAGCGCGCGGGCGATGTCCTCGCGGCCGACCCGCTTGTCCACGATCTCGCCGGTGGCGAAGACGTCGCCGGTGGTCTCGACCGCGGTGATCAGCATGACGACGATCATCGAGACGATGGCGGCGCCCGCGAACTTCGGCCACCCGAAGTAGAAGGGCGTGGTCACGCCGAACCAGGAGGACTCGCCGACCGCCGCGAACGACGCGTCGCCCAGCAGCCAGGCCACACCCGTGCCCAGGACCAGCCCGATCAGCACGGCGACGGTGGCGGTGAACCCGCGGAACACCCGCTGGATCACGACGATGACGGCGAGCGTGCCGAGGGCGTAGGCCAGGTTACGCGCGCTGGTGGGGTCGGGCGCGGAACCGCCGCCCACGGCGTCCTGCGCGGCGACCGGGAGCAGCGCGAGGCCGATGATGGTGATGACCGTGCCGGTGACGACCGGCGGGAAGAAGCGGATCAGCTTGCTGAACCAGGGGGCGATGAGGAAGGTGAACAGGCCGGCGACGATCACGGCGCCGTAGATCACCAGCAGGCCGTCGGTGCCGCCGCCCGCCGCGAGCCCGATCGCGATCATCGGCGACACCGCCGTGAACGTGACGCCCTGCAGCAGCGGCAGCCGCACGCCGACCTTCCAGAACCCCACGGACTGGATGATCGACGCGATGCCGCAGGTGAAGAGGTCGGCGTTGATCAGGTGGATGAGCTCGCGCTCCGACAGGCCGATCGCGCCGGCCAGCAGGATCGGCACGATGACCGCACCGGCGTAGAAGGCGAGCACGTGCTGGACGCCGTAGACGGCCAGCTTGCCGGCGGGCAGCACCTCGTCGACCGGGTGCGGTCTGCGGCCGGACTTGCGTGGACGGGATCGGGCGGTAGCGCGCACGGGCACCTCGCAGGGGGTGGTGTGGGACGCGTCATACCTTCCGTGTCCGCTTCCGCCCGCGGCAGGCACCGCGACCACGAACGCGCGGCCCGCCCCACCCTGTCCTTTGTGCGATCCGACAGGTGGGTCCTTGGTACGAACGCGCGATGTGGCGGGCCCGCCCACCCGGCATGCTCGGGTGCTCCGAGGGAAGGAGCGGGCGATGGCGGTGGTGTCGCGGGGGTTCCACGGACGCGGGCGGCGCGACGGGCGCCTGCCACCGGGTCAGCGGGACATCGGGGACGGGTTCCCGGTGCTCACCGCCGGGCCGACCCCGCACACCCCGCTCGAGGAGTGGGACTTCGTGGTGCAGGGGGAGGTCGACGGGCTGCACCGGTGGACGTGGGAGGAGTTCCGGGCCCTGCCGCACGAGCCGGTCACGGTGGACATCCACTGCGTGACCAGCTGGTCCAAGTTCGACACCCACTGGTCCGGGGTCTCGATCGACACCGTGCTCGAGGGCGTGGAGACGGCGGCGGAGTACGTCGTCGCCTTCTCCGACGGCGGCTACACCACCAACCTCCCGCTCGAGGACCTGACCGGCGGGCAGGCGTGGGTCGTCGACACCTACGAGGACGAACCGCTGGCGCCCGAGCACGGCGGGCCCGCGCGGCTCCTCGTGCCGCACCTGTACTTCTGGAAGTCGGCGAAGTGGGTGCGGGGGCTGGCGCTCACGTCGTTCGACGAGCCCGGCTTCTGGGAGACCTTCGGCTACCACAACTACGGCGATCCGTGGCGCGAGCAGCGCTACGCCGGCGACTGAGGCGGGACCGACCCATGGCGACCACGCTCGACGACCTGCGCGGCCTCTTCGCGCTCGACCTCACCGACGCCGTCCTCACCTGCGGCGGCTGCGGGGCGAGCACCGAGCTGCGCGCGCACGACCTGTACCCGGACGCCCCCGCGCTGGTGGTGCGCTGCCCGTCCTGCACGGCCGTCGTGCTGCGGTTCGGGACCGGCGGCGGCCGGGTGCGGCTCGACCTCTCCGGGACCCGCCTGCTCACGGTCACCGCGCCCTCGGCGGGCTGATCGGCGGTCTCGTGACGGCCGTCGGTGATCACTCTCGTCGACGAGGAGCAGCGTGACCGTGAACTCCGTGCTCGCAGGGCCGAACTCGATCCTGCCGTAGGGCGCCGGGTCAGGTGTCCGCCCGCTCGGCGGCCGGCATGTCGGTGCCGGGACTCGCTGCGGGGGCCGGGGCGGACGCCTTCGTCAGCGCCGCCACGACCGCCGAGCCCAGGAGCCCCGCCGCCAGCTGCGCCACGGCGACCCGCCACCCCGAGCGCTCGATGCCCAGCGCGTGGTCGAGCGACAGCTCGCCGGGCCCGGTGTCCGCGATCGCGAACGCCGCGGCCGCGATCACGGCGTTGTACTCCCAGCCGCCCTGCGTCGCCCACGGCCCCTTCGACCCGTGGACGTGGTAGACGGCGGAGCCCATCGTCCCGGTGATCATGCCGGTGGCGACCGGGGTGGCGAGACCCGCGGTGAGCAGGGCACCCCCGACCGCCTCCGACACGCCCGCGGCCAGGGCGTTCTGCCGGCCGGGCCGCAGCCCCATGCTCTCGAACCCCGCCGCGGTCTGCGCGAGGCCGTGTCCGCCGAACCGCTCGGTCAGCTTCTGCAGCCCGTGGCCCAGGAACAGCAGCCCGATCACGGCCCGCAGGACGGCGATCCCGATCTTCATGCGTGCACCTCCGTGTCGTCGAGGCCGACAGGTTCCCGGTCAGCGACGCTCCAACCGCCTCAGCCCGCGCGCGACCCCGGCTCCCCGGTGAGGGCCTCGTCGAGGTCGCGGCAGAGGCCGAGGACGTCGGCGACGCCGGTGAGGTGGAGCGGACGGAGGACCCGCGGGTTCTCGCCGACGACGAGCCGCAGCTCCGTCCCGGTGCTGGTCGCGCTGCGCCGGGCCAGCAGCAGGTCGGCGATGCCGAAGGAGGCGAGGAGGGTGACCCCGGTCAGGTCGACGACGACCGTCGGCCGGCCCGCGGCGAAGGCCTCGGCGTAGGCCGCACGGACCTGGCCGCTGGTCTCGTCGTCGATCTCGCCGGCGACCCGGACGATCACGGCCTCGCGCCCGCCGTGGCCATGGCGGCCCACGGTCACCTGGACCTGCGGTCCGCACCACGGCCCGGTCGTCATGGATCGCGACGGTACAGACCGGGCGCCGCGAGCGGCTCAGTCCCCCGCGACGGCCACCGGCGCGGACCGGTCGGCGTCCCCCGTGAGCTCGTCCTCCTCCACCCGGGCGCAGGCGGCGAGCGCGTCGACGAGGTCGTTCAACTCCTGTTCCCGGGTGCCGCGGAAGCCGAAGTCGATCCCGTCGACCGCCGCGATCGAGCGGTCGACCTTCGCCGCGCCGCTCTCGGTCAGCACCGCGAGGGTGCTGCGGCCGTCCGCGGGGTGCGGCTTGCGCTCGACCCAGCCCTCGCTCTCCAGCCGGTTCACCACGTAGTTGCAGCGGGCCGGGGAGATGAGCAGCCGCTCGGCCATGCGGCTGAGGGGGCTGCTGCGGTCCGGAGCCATCGCCAGGTGCAGGAGCGCCGAGTGCTCGGTGATCGAGAGCCCGTGCTGCTTCAGGGCCTTGCGGACGACCTCGAGGACCCGTTCGTGGGTCCGGAACAGGGACATGAAGGCGCTCATGGCGGTCGGCTGCGGCCACCCGAGCTCACCCCACCGCTGCCGGTCCTGGGCCACGATCGGGTCGACGGGCTTCGTCGCGGTCCCGGCGGAGACGACCGCGGGGCCGGTCGAGGCGCCGGCCCGCCGGCCGAGCTGGTCGATGAGGTCGGCCGCGTCGCCGTCGAGGTTGGTGAGGGCGAGCATCGGCGTGGTGATCCCGGCGTCGACGTAGTCCTGGATGCGCGCGCGGCACGCCGCCGCGTCGCCGTGGATGAACAGCTCGTCGACCAGCGAGTCGGGGATGGCGGCGAGTGCCGCCTTCCGGTCGCCGGCCCGCCACGCGCCCCACATGTCGGCGAGCTCGTCGCCGCGCCCGAGCCACTCGTGGAACTTCGCGTAGGCGTCGACGTTGAGGTAGGCGGCGATGGCGCGCTTCGCGTGCTCGCGGACCTTCTCCACGTCCGACGAGCACACGACGAACAGTCGCGCGACGATCTCCGGTGCCGTGGAGCGGCCCTCGTACACGTAGGGCACGACCTTGCGGACGTCGTCGGGCGAGAGCCAGTTGAGGATGGCCCCGTCCGACCGCCGTCCCGCGAGGCGGAGCATCCCCGGCCGCAGGCCTGCGACCAGCACCTTCGGCCGGTTCTGGGGAACCACGCCGAGCCGGAACCCCTTGATGGTGAAGCTCGGGGTCTCCATGTCGACCTTCTCGCCCGTGAGGGCGCGGTCGAGGAACGTCACGACGTCGCGGACCCGGCCGTACGGGTCGTGGAACGGCACGCCGTTCCACCGCTCGACGATGACGTCCGACGAGGAGCCGACGCCGAGGAGGACCTGGCCGTCCGTGGAGTCGGCCAGGGACGCCGCGCTCATCGCCAGCAGGGCGGGCGACCGGGTGTAGGCGGGGGTGATCGCGGTGCCGAGCCGGAGCCCGGGGTAGCGCTGGGCGGCCAGGGCGAGCGGGGTGAAGGCGTCGTGCCCGTTGACCTCGCTGCTCCAGACGTCCGTGTAGCCCGCCATCACGGCCCGGTCCAGGACGGCGGCGTGGTCCTTCAGCGTCCGGCCGCCGAGAGGGATCGACAGTCCGTAGTTCACGAGGGCTCCTCGATCAGGTCGGGGGTCCGGGATGCCGGCCCTTGCAGGACGTGTGCTTTCTCGAGCTCGTCGATCCGCGCGTCGTCGAGGTCAAGGATCTCGCGCAGCACGGCTCGGTTGTCGGCGCCCAGCTCGTGGGCGTGCAGGTCGCGTTCGGTCATGCCCGCGAAGCGGATCGGCAGGCCCGGGACGGTGAGCGAGCCCCAGACCTCGTCCGTGACCTCGCGGACGACGCGCCGCGCGACGTTGTGCGGGTGGGTGACGGCCTCGGGGAGGGTCCGGATGAGCTCGCAGGCGACGCGGTGCTCGGTGAGGACGCGGACGGCCTCCTCGGGATCGGCGACGGTCGCGAGCCAGTCCTCGACGAGCGCGTTGACCTCCTCGCGGTGCGCGGCCCGTTCGTCGTTGGTGGCGTACCCGGGTGCCCGGGCGAGCTCGGGGCGCCCGATCGCCGCGGCGATCCGGGGCCAGTCCCCGGGCGAGACGCAGGCGACGAACAGGTAGCGGTCCCGGCACCGGAAGAACCCCGCGGGACAGACGGTCGCGTGGAAGTTGCCGCTCGCCTCGGGTACCTGGGTGCCGCCGGACCCGCTGTAGGCCTGGACGTTGATCTCGTGGAAGGCCATGTAGGTGTCCAGCAGCGAGACCTGGACCCACTCGCCCAGCCCGGTCCGTTCCCGCTGGAACAGGGCCGCGGCGACGCCGCCGAAGCCGTAGACGCCGGTCGCGGCGTCGCCCATCGCCGGTCCGGGCAGCATCGGCGGACCGCCGACCGGCCCGCTGACGTGCGCGACCCCGGACATCGCGGCGCCGATGGTGTCGTAGCCCGGCTTGTGTGACAGCGGGCCCCCGTAGCCGAGCCCGGTCACCGAGCAGAGCACCAGCCGCGGGTTGGCCCCGTGGAGCACCTCCCAGCCCAGCCCCATCTCGGCGAGGACGCCCGGGCGGAAGCTCTCGACCAGCACGTCGCTGTGCCGCACCAGGTCGAGGATCAGCGCCTTGCCCTCGTCCGAGCGGAAGTCCAGGCAGACGCTGCGCTTGCCCCGGTTGGCCTGGATGAAGTAGCCGGACCGGCCGTCGCGGAGGTAGGGGAGCCCGCGGGCGGGGTCCCCGGCCGGCGCCGGCTCGACCTTGATGACGTCGGCGCCGTACTCGGCCATCAGCTGGGCCACCGTCGGGCCGGCGAGGACCCGCGCCATCTCGATCACCCGGACGCCGTCCATCGGGCCGCTCACGAGCCACCGATCCGGACACCCCGGCGGCTGACGTGCACGTCCGCCGCCTCGCGGTCCCACGCGTCCGAGACGCCGTACTCGCGGAGCGGCCGCTTGCGGATCTTCCCGCTCGGGGTCCGCTCGAGCTCGTCGACGACCCGGAGGTAGCGGGGAACCATGAAGTGCGGCAGGCGTTCCGCCGCCCACACGATCAGATCCGTCCGGTCGAGCTCGTGGCCCGGCCGCAGGACGACGGCGGCGAGGACCTCGTGCTCGGACTCGCCCGCCACCCCGACCACGGCGCACTCGAAGACGGCGGGGTGGGCGTTCAGGACGGACTCGACGTCCGCCGAGGGGACGTTCTCGCCGCGCCGCCGGATGGCGTCGCCGAGCCGGTCGACGTACACGTACTGCCCGTCCGAGTCGACGTACATGGCGTCGCCCGTGTGGTACCAGCCGCCGCGCCACGCCTGGGCGGTCTCGTCGGGCAGGCCCAGGTACTCGCGCATCATGATCGCGGGCTCCGAGGTGCGGACGACCAGCTCGCCCGTCTCGCCGTCCGGCAACGGGTGGTCCTCGGCGTCGACGATCCGGGTCTCCAGCTCGGGGCGCGGCCATCCGCAGCCGCCCGGCCGCGCCTTTCCGAAGTCCGCGGTGAAGACCGTGCCGGCCTCGGTGGAGCCGTACCCGGTGCCGATCTCGACGTCGAACCTGGCGGCGAACTCCTCGGCCTCGCGGAGCACCGGGGCGACGAACAGCCGGGTGAAGGTGTTGTCGGCGTCGTCGGATCGGCGCGGTTGCTGGTGGAGGTACTGCGCCATCGCCACGACCAGGAGCGCGTACGTGCACCCGTGCTCGCGCGCCTCCTCCCAGAAGGTCTCCCCGGCGAACCGCGGCGCGATGTAGGCGGCGCCACCGGCGATGAGGGCGTTGTAGGCGCCGGCCCACTGCCCGCCGACGTGGAACAGCGGCAGGACGACCATGGCGGTGTCCTCGGGCCCGGCCGCGCCGAGGAGCTGCGGCGCACCGTAGGTGTAGGCGTGGGCCTGGGTGACCACCACACCCTTGGACCTGCCGGTGGTGCCGGAGGTGTACATCAGCGCCATCGGGTCGGTGCCGGTCACCGGGGGCAGCGCGGCGGGCAGGGAGGCGTCGTCGAGGAGGTTCCCGTCCGCGACGGTGATCCCGCCCGACCCGGGGCGTCCGCGGCCGCGGACGACGACGGTCCGCACCGCGGTGCCCTCGGCCGCGTCGAGGAAGCGCTCGAGGTACTCGGCCTCGACGACGGCCGCGGTCGCCGCCGAGTCCTGGATCTGCCGGGCGAGCACGGCGCCCCGGTAGGCGGTGTTGACCGGCACCTCGACCATGCCGCCCGATGCCAGCCCCAACCAGGTCAGGGCCCCGTCGACCGTGTTGTCGGTCATGGTCAGGACGCGGCCGCCGGCCCCGACGACGTCGAGCAACGCCGCGGCCCGGCGCCGGGCGACGTCCCAGACCTGGCCGTAGGTGAGGGAGGCGGTGCGGTCGAGGAGCGCGACGCGGCCCGGGGTGCGGTGCGCGGCGTCCACGAGGACCTGGGGGACCGTGCGCTCCGCGATCGGCGGCAGGACCATGCCCGACGGGAGGTGGCCCGCCGGGGGCGGAGGCGGGGTCATGCGCTGCGCTCCGCCGCGAAGGCCGCGTGCCGCTCCTTCTTCTCCGCCGTGTCGCTCAGCATGAACAGGCGGTACTGGTCGACGCGCAGTGCCGCGGCGAGCGGGAGGTCGGCGGCCTGGAGCAACGACTCCTTCGCGAGCCGCTGCGCGGCCGGAGGGGCGGCGGCGAGGGTCTCCGCGATCTCCGCGGCGCGCTGGGCGAGCGCGTCGCGGGGGACGATCTCCGAGACGAGCCCGATGCGCAGCGCGACCTCGGCGGGCACCTTCTCACCGAGCATCACCAGCCGGTGGGCCCACGTCGGCCCGACCTTGCGCAGCAGCCGGCTCATGCCGCCGGCCCCGGGCACGATGCCGAGGGCGACCTGCGGGAGGAAGAACTTGGCGTCCTCCGCCACGACGGCGATGTCCGCGGCGAGCACGAGCTCCACGCCGGCACCGACGCACCAGCCCTGCGCCGCCACGACCACCGGCTTGGGGCAGGCGGCGACCGCCTCCAGGCCGCCGCCCTCGGCGGGCTCGAGGTGGGCGAGCAGGTCGTCCCCCGAGTGCGTGTTCGGGTCCTTGAGGTCGGCACCGGCGCAGAAGGCGCGGCCCTCGGCGTCGAGGACCACGACCCGGACCGCGGGGTCGGCGACGGCCCGGCCGAGCGCGGACCCCACACCCCGGGTCAGCTCGGCGTTGACCGCGTTCAGGTTGTCGGGGCGGTTCAGGGTCACCCGGGCGACGGAACCGGAGACGTCGTAGGACACGAGGGACATGCGCAGGGCCGCCTTTCGAAGGGGTCGCGGAGATCGGGTCGCGGGAGGTCAGAAGGTCTGTTGGCGGGGGTCGAGCTCGCGCCGCAGCGCGTCGCCGACGGCGATGAAGCAGTACGCCGTCAGGACGATGGCGAGGCCGGGCGCGAAGACCTGCGTCGGCGCCTGGGACATGTAGCCGTAGGCCTGGCCGAGCATCGACCCCCAGCTCGCGGTCGGCGGTTGGACGCCGAGCCCCAGGAAGCTCAGGCTCGCCTCGGCGAGCAGCGCCGTGCTCATGAGCAGGGACATCTGGATGACGACGGGGGCGACGGCGTTCGGCAGGACGTGCCGCACCGCGACCCGCAGCGGGTGGGACCCGTACGTGACCGCGGCCGGGACGTACAGCCGTTCCCGGGTCGAGAGGGTCTGACCACGGATGAGCCGGGCGACGCTCGGGGCGAACACGATGCCGATGGCGCACATCGACGTCACGAGCCCGGGCCCGACGACGCCGGTCACGCCGATCGCCAGCACGATCGCGGGGAAGGCGAGCACCGTGTCGAGGACCCGCCGCAGGACGATGTCGACGATCCCGCCCGCGAAGCCAGCGGCCAGGCCGAGCGGGAGCCCCACCAGGACGGCCACCGCCATCGCGAGCACGGAGGCGACCAGCGAGGCCCGGGCGCCGTACAGGAGCCGGGACAGCACGTCCCGGCCGAGGTCGTCCGTGCCGAGCGGGTGGGTGGCGGACGGGGTGGCGAGCCGGTCGGCGATGGACTGCGCGTTCGGGTCGTGCGGCGCGATCAGGGGCGCGAACACCGCCACGAGGACGAGGACGACGAGCACGCCCACGGCGACGAGGGCGGCCTTCTCCTCGTGTCGCCAGCGGCCGAGGGCGCGCCGGAGGCCCTCGGCGCGCGGGGTCGCCGGTGCGGTCACGGTGTCGACGGTGGTGGTCACGACAACCTGATCCTCGGGTCGATGCGGCGGTACAGGATCTCCACGATCGCGTTGGCCACCAGCACGATCACGGCCATGACCAGCACGACCGCCTGGATGACCGGGTAGTCGCGCTGCTTGACGGCGTCCACGACGAGGGTGCCCATCCCGGGGATGGCGAAGACGACCTCGACGACGACGGTGCCGCCGACGAGCCGGTTGATGAGCAGGCCCAGCACGGTGACCACGGGGACGCCGGCGTTGCGCAGGGCGTGCCGGACGAGGAGCGCCGTCCCGGAGATGCCCTTGGCGCGGGCCATCCGGATGTAGTCCGCGGTGAACACCTCGAGGAGTGCACCCCGCAGCTGCCGCGCCACCTCCGCGACGCCGGCGGCGCCGAGGGCCAGGGTCGGGAGCACGGCGAACCGGAGGAACTCGCCCGCGCCGTCGCCGGCGCGGGAGAAGCCGGTCGCCGGGAACCAGGGGTTCCAGATGGCGAACACGGTCACGAGCACCAGCCCGAGCCAGAAGTTGGGGACGGCGATGCCGAGCGTCGCGGCGCCGGTCACCACGCGGCCCTCGGGGCGCTTGTTCCGGACCGCCCCGACGATGCCGGCCGCGACCCCGACCACGACGGCCAGGAGCAGCGAGCAGAACACCAGGGAGAGGGTCACGGGCAGCCGCTGCGCGAGCAGCCCCGCGACACTCTGGCCGGAGTACAGCGAGGTCCCGAAGTCGCCGTGCACGACGCCGGCGGCCCAGCTCCCGTACTGCGCGAGCAGCGGCTTGTCGAGGCCCAGCTGTGCCCGGATCTCCGCGAGCCGCTCCGGGGTGGCGTTCTCGCCGGCGATCGCGGTCGCCGGGTCGCCCGGCACGAGCTTGATCAGCCAGAAGGCCACGAAGGTGGCCAGCACCAGGGTGGCCAGGAAGGCGCCGGCCCGGAGCGCCAGCGTCCGGGCCGCCGCGGCGCGACGGCCGGGCGGCCGGGCCGCCCCGTCCCGCTGCGGCTGCAGCGGGACGGGCGCGGCCGTCACCGGAGGTGCCGTGGACATCAGGCCCCGCTCGACTTGTTCAGGAAGGCGACCTTCGGCTTGCCGAGCAAGCTCGCGGTGTAGCCGGTGACTGCCGTCGAGTACGCCGTGACGTCGCCGCGGAAGTAGAGCGGGGCGTACGGGGCGAAGTCGGCGATCAGCTTGTCCGCCTGCGCGTAGGCCGCGGCGCGCTGCGCGGTGTCCTCCGTCGCGACCGCCTGGGCGAGGACCTGGTCGAGTCCCGGGATCGCCACCTTGCCGGGGTTCTGGTAGCTGTTCTGGGCGAAGAGCCGGTTGTAGGTCTGGCCGGGGTCGGGTCGACCGGACCATCCGTACTGCGCGGCGTTGGTGCCCTGCTTCTCGAAGTACAGCGAGACGCCCTGGTTGGTGTCCATCGACTGGACCTTGTAGTCGATGCCGATCTCCGCGAGCTGCGAGCGGATGATCTCGTTGCGCCGGATCTCCAAGGGCGAGGCGGTCGCCACGGTGGTCAGAGTGACCCCGCCCGCGTACCCCGCCTCGGCCATGAGCTGCTTCGCCTTGGCGACGTCGTGCGGCCATACGGAGTCGTTGGCCTTGTCGTAGGCCCAGTGCGAGGTGGGCAGCGGCTGACGGGCAGGCTCGCCCTGGCCGTTCACGGTGCCCTGGATGATGTCGTCGCGGTCGAGGGCGAGGTTGATCGCCTGGCGCACCCGGACGTCGTCGAGCGGCTTCTGCGCCAGGTTGAAGTAGATCATGTCGAAGTAGAGCCCGACGGGGCTCTCGACGGTGAGCTTGCCGCTGTTCCGCAGCTGCGGGATGTCGTTGGCGTCGAGGGCGTCGGCGAAGTCGATCTGCCCGGAGAGCAGCGCGTTGGCCGCGGCCTTGGGATCGGTGATGATCCGCATCTCCAGGTTCTCCATGGGCGGCGGCGTCCCGTAGTAGTTCGGGTTCCGCTTGAGCACGAGCCGATCGCCGGGGCTGTAGCTGACCAGCGTGTAGGGGCCGGCACCGACCGGCTTCTGGGCGAAGTCGGCGTTCGCGGCGGTCGGGCCGACGATCATGCCCGCGCGGTCCGCGAGGACGAGGACGAGCGAGGTGTCCGGGGTCTTCTCCTTGATCACGACGGTCGTCGGGTCGGGTGCCTCGACCCCGGCGACGTTCGACAGGTCGGCCTTGTTCGTCTGGGTCTGGTAGCGCTCCAGGCTGGCCTTCACGGCGTTGGCGTCCAACGGGCTGCCGTCGGAGAACTTCAGTCCCGGCCGGAGCTTCAACCGGAGGGTGGTGGGGTCGGTGAAGCTCCAGGACTCCGCGAGTCCGGGGGTGGCGACGAGTGTCTTCGGGTCGAACTCCACCAGGGTCGCGTAGATCGGGTAGAGCGACACGTGGTCGGTGCCCGACGGGCCCGCCTGTGGGTCGAGCGAGGACGGGTTGTTGCTGACGGCGACGGTCAGCGTGGTGGCGGTGGTGCCACCGCCTTGCGCCGGTGCGCCACAAGCAGCCGTCACGAGGAGGGCCACGCCCAACAGGCCGAGCAGCGCGCGCCTGACGACAGCGGACGCCGTTGTCCGGTACAGGGTCACGATCGAGCCTTTCGGAGGAGGGACGACGGGAGCGGGACAGCCGGGTCCGCTGTCGCGGACCGCGGTTCGAGCAGGTGGCAGGCGGCCGAGTGGGCCGGCGACACCGGGACGACGGCGGGCTCGACCTGCGGGCAGCCGTCGACCGCCACCGGGCAGCGCGGGTGGAACCGGCAGCCGGTGGGCGGGTTCGCCGGGTCGGGGATCTCCCCGCGGACCGGTCGTTCGGCCCCGCCGCCCGGGTGTGCGCCGGGCAGGGAGGACAGCAGCCCCTGTGTGTAGGGGTGTTGCGGGTCGACGAGCACGTCCCGCGCGGGACCCGACTCGACGACCTGGCCGAGGTAGAGCACCGCCACCCGGTCGGCGACGTAGGGCAGCAGGGCGATGTCGTGGGTGATGAAGACGTACGTCAGGTCGCGCTCCGCGCGGAGCTCCACGAGCAGGTTCACGATCTCGGCCTGCAGGGAGACGTCGAGCGCGGACACGGCCTCGTCGCAGATCACCAGGCGCGGCTTCGAGATCAGCGCCCGCGCGATGGCGACCCGCTGCCGCTGCCCGCCGGACAGCTGGTGCGGGAACCGCTCCTGGAGCGGTCCCTCCAGGCCGACCCGGTCGAGCATCGCCGCGGCCCGGTCGCGGGCCTGCCGCGCCGACGTCCCCGCGACGGCGAGCGGCTCGGCCACCGACTCCCGGACCCGCCAGCGCGGGTCGAGCGAAGACCCCGCGTCCTGCGGGACGAACTGCATGCGGTGCCGCTCCCGCCGGAGGGCGGCGCCGCGGAGCGACGCCCAGTCCAGGCCGTCGAACTCGACGGATCCGGCGGCCACGGGAACGAGCCGGAGCAGCGCGCTCGCGATGGTCGACTTCCCGGACCCGGACTCGCCGATCACGGCGAGGGTCTCGCCCTGGTGCAGGTCGAGGTCGACGTGGTCGACGGCGCGGAGGCGGCCACGGCCGACCCGGTAGTCGACCGTCAGGCCACGGGTGCGGAGCAGCGGGGCGCTCACCGGACCCCCGCACCGGCGACGACGACGGAGTCGCGCGGGTCCGACGCGCGGACGCACCGCACGCTCCGGTCGGGTCCGAGGGCGACGAGCTCCTGGGGCCCGGCGCACTCCTCGCGCGCCTCCCGGCACCGCGGCCGGAACAGGCACCCCTCGGGCGACGCCGACGGCGACGGCACCCGGCCGGGGATGACGTCGAGCTGTTCGCCCCAGCCGTCCACCCGCGGGCGGGCGGCCATCAGCCGGCTCGTGTACGGGTGGCTCGGCCGGTCGAGGACGCGTGCGGTGGGCCCGATCTCGACGACCTCACCGGCGTACATGGTCACGACGTCGTCGCACACCGCGCCGACCGCCCCGAGATCGTGCGTGATCAGCAGGACGGACATGCCCTCGTCGTCGCAGAGGGTCCGGAGCAGGCGGAGGATCTGCGCCTGGATGGTCAGGTCGAGGGCCGTCGTCGGTTCGTCGGCCACGAGCAGGCGCGGCCGGCAGGCGATGGCCGCGGCGATCATCGCCCGCTGCCGCAGACCGCCCGACAGCTCGTGCGGGTACCGGCGGTACCGGCCCGCCGGGTCCGGCATCCCCACGCGGGCGAGCACGTCGATCGCCTTGTCGCGCGCGGAGCGGCGGTCCAGTCCTTCGTGGACCCGGATCGTCTCGGTGACCTGGGTGCCGATCGTGAGCAACGGGTTCAGGGCCGTCATCGGGTCCTGGAAGATCATCCCGACCAGCGAGCCACGGAGCCGGTCGGCCGCCGCGGGGGAGAGGTGCAAGAGGTCGGTGTCGCCGAAACGGGCCCCGCCGCCGATCGTCGTCGTCGCCGGGTCGTGCAGACCCAGCAGGGCCAGCCCGGTCGCCGTCTTCCCGCTGCCCGATTCGCCGACGAGGCCGACCATGCGGCCGGCGCCGACGCGGAACGAGGCGTCCCGGACCGCGGCATGGGTGCCGGTGCGGGACCGGAAGACCACCGACAGGTGATCCACGACGAGGTCGTCGCCCGCCATTGGGCCTCCTCCATGATCTCAATCACTTCAGACTTTAAAGATATTGGTTCAGGAGTTGAGGACTGTCAACGGGGGCATCGACGACGCCGTGCGGGTCCTCGGCGACGGGACGCACGTCGGCACTTCGTCGAAGGAGTCGTTGACACTCTGTCAAACGCTACGTAGAACAGGGGTCGAGGTGCGCCACCGGTGATCGCGGCCGGTCGTCGCGTCCAGCCGCCGACCGACGGAGCGAGGAGCTGTCCCGTGCTGACCGGTGAGGAGTACCTCGCGTCCCTGAACGACGGGCGCGTCACCTTCTTCGAGGGCGAGGAGGTGAAGAACATCCCCGAGCACCCGGTCATGGGCACCGCGGCGCAGCTGACCGCGGCGACGTACGACCGGTTCCACAACCCGGAGCCGGGGGCGGTCAATCTGCTGATGACCCCGCCCCGCAGCCCCGGGGACCTGCGGGACCTGATCCCGGTGCTGAGCGAGGCGGACATCGTCACGCGGGTGACCTTCGGGTCACTGATGGCGCTGCTCACCGCGGCGGACCGGCTGGCGGAGGCGGGGGCCGGGCACGTCGACGCGATCCTCGGCTACCACGACCAGGCGAAGCGCACCGACATCCGGATCACGGAGTGCATCACCGACGCGAAGGGCGACCGGGGCCGGCCGCCGCAGGGGCAGACGGACCCCGACGCCTACGTGCGCGTGGTCGACCGGTGCGACGAGGGCGTCGTCGTTCGCGGGGCGAAGCTGCACATCACCGGCGCCTCCTACGGCCACGACCTGATGGTCATGCCGACCAAGCGGATGAGCGCCGAGGCCGGGGACTACTCGATCGCGTGCGCGATCCCGGTCAACGCGCCCGGCGTCCGCATCATCAACTCCTCCTACGCCCCGCGGGGCGAGGACGTGCGGCACTTCCCGCACACCAGCCACGACCACATGCCGGACGGGTTCGTGGTGTTCGACGACGTGTTCGTGCCCCGTGACCGGGTCTTCCTCGACGGGGACCCGCAGTACGCCGCGGTGTTCGCGCACTCGCTCGGGCTGTGGGAGCGCATCGGCGGGGTGTCGCAGATGACCCGCAACGCCGAGCTGCTCGTGGGGTTCGCGCACCTGATCGCCGACGCGAACGGGCTGCTCGGGGTGGCGCACATCAAGGACAAGCTCGCCGAGATGATCATCCACGCCACGATGCTGCGGGCCGGCCTCGAGGCCGCGCTGCACAACGCCGTCGTGACCCCGCAGGGCTTCGTGCACCCGAACGAGCTCTACACGAACGCCGCCAAGTACCAGGGTGCGGCGAACTACAGCCTCATGGTCCGGCACCTGCACGACATCGCGGGCGGGTCGCTGCTCACCGCGCCCACCATCGGTGACCTGGAGAACCCGCAGACCGGCGGGGACGTCCGCAAGTACATGCAGGGCCGCTCGGGTGTGCCGGCGGAGAACCGGCTGCGGATCTTCCACGCGATCCGCGACCACACCGCCGACGCGTACGGCGGCTGGCACGCCGCGACGAACGTGCTGTCCGGCGGCGGCCTGTACGCCCAGCGGATCGTGGCGTCGAACCACTTCGACATCGAGGCCGCCCGCGCGATGGCCCTCGCCGACGCCGGTATCGAGCACTGGTCGGCGTGAGCCCGCGCCTCGCCCCGGTCCCGCCCGGCGACCGGATGCGCACCGACCTGCAGCGCGGCGCGGAGCCGCTGAACATCTTCCGCACGCTCGCCCACAACCCCGAGCTCATGGACAAGGCGGTGTCGCTGGGAAACCGGTTCCGGTTCAAGGGGTACCGGCTCGACCCGCGGGCGCGCGAGATCATGATCCTGCGCAGTGCCCGGCGCACCGGCTCGGTCCACGAGTTCGGCCAGCACACGATCATCGGCCGGAAGACGGGCTTGTCCGAGGCCGAGATCGCCCGGCTCACCCGACGCCGCGGGTCTCGACGCGTGCCGGTCCGCGGTCGACCGGGCGGTCGCCGGGCTCGGACCGCTCGACGTCGTGGTGTGCAACGTCGGGATCGGGGGCGGCGGACCGATCGGCCGCCAGACCGTGGAGCAGTACGACCTCGCGATGGACGTCAACGTGCGCAGCCACTGGGTGACGGCCGAGCGGGCGCTGCCGGGGATGGTCGAGCGCGGGCGCGGGGCGTTCCTGTTCGTCGGCTCGGTCGCCGGCGCCTGGAGCAACGGGTTCGCGCTGAGCTACGAGACGTCGAAGGCGGCCCAGCTCGCGCTCGCCCGCCACATCGCGGTCCGCTTCGGCAGCCGCGGGATCCGCGCGAACACCGTCGTGCTGGGCCTCATCGCGTCGGCCATGTCCCGGCGGGAGCAGGGCACGGACGGCGGCACCCTCGGCTGGCGGGCCGCACTGCCCGCGCTCGCCCGGCAGGGCTCACCGGAGGAGGCCGCGGCGGCCGTGGCCTTCCTGGCGTCGGACGACGCCGCGTACGTGACCGGGACCGAGCTCGTCGTCGACGGCGGGTTGACCTGCCGGAGCCCGGACTCGCTGTTCCGCGGCCGGGACGCCGTCGCCGCGCCACCGGGCGGCTGAGCCGGTGGCCGGCCGGCTGTACGGTGGCGCTCGCGTGCGGGGAGAGGAGGCGGTCGTGCCGGATCCAGCGGCGGACGGACCGGACCCCGGGAAGGGCCGCAGGGGCCGCCCGGCGCAGTCGCGGGCGGCGACCGAGCAGCTCCTCGTCGACGCCGCCGTCGACCTGCTCCGCGAACGGGGCGTGCTCGACGGGATGAACCTGCGCGAGATCGCCGATCTCGCCGACGTCCACCGGGCGCTGGTCTACCACTACTTCGGGTCCCGCCAGGAGCTGCTGCGCGCCGCGGCCAAGCGGGAGATCGCGCGGCCCCGGGACGAGGTGCCCGGCGAGGCCGACATGGACACGGCGGAGTGGCTCACCACGTCGTTGGGGGCGTCGCTGCGGTACCGGGAGGCGATCCGGCTGATCGTCCTGCTCGTCCTCGACCACGACCGCACGGTCCGCACGCTCACCACGCGCCGCGCGACCATGGGCCGCCTCGACCCGGAGCCGGCCGTCGACGACCCCGCCGCGCTGTACGCCGTCTACGCCTCGATGTCCTACGGCTTCGGGCTGCTGTCGGAGCGGTTCGCCGACGAGCTCGGGATCGAGCCCGAGGACCTCGAACACCGGTTCCTCGACGTCGCCTCCCGGATGTTCGCCGCGGTCGCGACGGACACGCCCTGAGACCACGGACCACGGACGACGCGAGGTCCGGGCGAGGCCTCGTGCATGCTGTCACGACGTCGTCGAGGTCGGGGGTGCAGTGAGCGTGGCCGAACCAGCGGGTCTCGCCGGCGGGAGCCAGCGGGAGGGCCGGGACCTGCAGGTCCTCGCCCGCTTCACGCGGGTCCTCGAGCTGTTCGACCACGAGCGCTCGCGGATCGACCTCGCCTACGCCACCTCGCAGCTCGGCCTGAACCGCTCGACGACCTACCGCTACCTCGCCGCGATGGTGAAGCACGGGCTGCTGACCCACAGCCCCGGGCAGGGCTACGCGCTCGGCCCCACACTGTCGAGGGTCGGGCTGCTCGCCCTCGACCGACTTCCGCTGCTCGACCGCGCCGACCCGGTCATGGGGCGGCTCTCCGAGGCCGTCGGCGAGACGTCCGTGCTGTCGATCTGGGGCGGCCGGGGACCGCTCGTGGCCCGCGTGCACGACGAGCAGAGCCGGTTCATCAGGATCTCGGTCGCCGTCGGATCGACGCTCCCGATCGTGACCGCGCAGGGGCAGATGTTCCTCGCCCACCTGACCGACGAGCGTGCCCTCCGCCGCGCCCTCGAGGGCCTGGACGAGACCGTGCGGGACGCCCTGCTGGCCAAGCGGCCCGAGATCCGCCGCTCGGGCATCGCCATCAGCGACGCGTCGGGCGACGGGCTGCGCGGGATCGCCGCGCCCATCCACGGGGTCGACGGCTCGTTGACAGCCACCATCGCGCTGATCGGCACCATCAGCCGGATGCCCCAGGACAAGGACGACGCGCGGGTCACCGCGCTCCTGCAGGCCGCGCAGACACTGTCCGACCCGGAGTAGCGCGCGCCTCAGCGGCCGATCGATGCGGCCCGGGCACGACGATCGTCCCGAGGGGTGCCCGGGCGCACGCGACGCTCAGGTCTCCCGCAGCAGCCCGACGTCCGAGACCGAGGCGATGTGCCGGGACATCGTGCGGGCGGCCGCCTCCGCGTCGCCGGCCCGGATGGCCGCGGCGACGGCGCGGTGCGCCCGGAGCGATTCCTCCGGCCGTCCGGGCTGCGCCAGCGACTCGACCCGGGACTCACGGATCAGCTCGGAGATCTCGGCCATCAGGTCGCCGAGCAGGCCCGAGTGCGCGGCCGCGGTCACGGCGGCGTGGAAACGCTCGTCGCCGCTCGTGCCGCGCTCACCCCGTTCGATCTCGCGTTCCATGTGCGCCAACGCCTCGTCGATCACGGCGAGGTCGTGGTCGTCCCGGCGCGCCGCCGCGAGGGCGGCCAGCTTGACCTCCATCGCCTCGCGCGCCTCGATGACCTCCTGCAGCCGGCGGCGGCGGGCCCGCAGGGCGGTGAGCACCTGTCTGCCGGGCGGGATGTCGAGGATGACGGCCCCGTCCCCGTGCCGGACGTCGACCACGCCCTGCACCTCCAGCGCCACCAGGGCCTGGCTGACCGAGGCCCGGCTGACCTGCAGCTGCGTGGCCAGCTCCCGTTCGGCGGGGAGGCGGTCGCCGACCGCCAGCCCCTCCTCGGCGATGTACTCGAGCAACTGCCCGACGAGCTGTTCGTACAGGCGGGGGCGACTCATCGGGCGCAACGCCCCCGAGCGCGGCGCGCCGCTCCTCACCGCCATCGACCACCCCCACGTCTTGACACCACGGGCAGCATACTCCAGTCTCAGTGACTCAGTGGCTAGTCCACTGAGCCTCTGCTCCTCCTCCGGGCCGTCGGTGACGTCCGCGGGGAGGAGCAGGACCCGTCCTTCCGGTCACCGTCGATCAGAAAGCACACACCATGAGTCCTGATCTGATCGCCCTGCTCGTGCTCGCGGTCGTCTTCGTCGTCGCGACGCTGAGGCCGGTGAACATGGGTGCGGTGGCGCTGGTCGCCGCCTTCATCGTGGGCACCGCGGTGGCGGGCGAGTCCGCCTCCGACGTGATCGCCGGATTCCCCGGGGACCTGTTCGTCATCCTCGTCGGGGTCACCTACCTGTTCGCGATCGCCAAACGCAACGGCACCGTCGACTGGCTCGTGGCGGTCGCCGTCCGGCTCGTCGGCGGCCGGGTCGTGCTGATCCCCTGGGTGATGTTCGGAGTCTGCGCGGCCATCACCGCGGCGGGCGCGGTCAGCCCGGCGGCGGTGGCGATCATCGCCCCCGTCGGGCTCGGCTTCGCCGCGCGCTACCGGATCTCGCCGCTGCTCATGGGGATCATGGTCGTGCAGGGCGCCTCGGCGGGCAGCTTCTCGCCGATCGGGATCTTCGGCGGCATCGTCAACGGGGTCGTGGCGCGCAACGGCCTCGACGCGGACCCGGGCGTGCTGTTCCTGGCGACGTTCGGGTTCAACGTCGTGCTCGCCGTGATCGCGTTCCTGGTCTTCGGCGGCCGCGAGCTCGCCGGGCGCCCGCGTGTCGAGCTCGGCGACGACGCCGTCGACGCGTCCCGGCGCGCGACTCACCCGCCGGCCAGGCCGCACGGGCTGGTCGGGTCGGGCCCCACCGTCCTCGCCGCGTCCGACGGGACCGGGGGACCGGGCTCCACCACGGGCGGGACGGGCACGCGCACCGCGGCCGCCGAGCCTGCGGTCCTGGTCGCCGAGCGTCCCCGTCTCGGGATCCAGCAGGCCGGCACGCTGGCCGGGCTCGTCGGCCTGGTCCTCGGTGCGCTGGTGTTCGACCTGGACGTCGGCTTCGTCGCCATCACCGTGGCCGTCGTGCTCACCCTGGCCTTCCCGAAGACCAGCAAGGACGCGGTGAACGAGGTCAGCTGGGGCGCGGTCCTGCTCATCGGCGGCATCGTCACCTACGTCGCCCTGCTCGAGCGGATGGGCACCATCCAGGCGCTCGGCGACTCCGTCGCGGGCATCGGCACGCCGCTGCTCGCCGCGCTGGTCATCTGCCTGATCGGGGCCGTGGTCTCCGCGTTCGCCTCGACCACCGGCATCCTGGGCGCGCTCATCCCGCTCGCCGTGCCCTTCCTCGCGGCCGGCAGCGTCAGCGCCGTCGGGCTCATCGCCGCACTCGCCATCTCCGCCTCGGTCGTGGACTCCAGCCCGTTCTCCACCAACGGCGCCCTGGTCGTGGCCAACAGCGCCGAGCAGGAGCGGGAGCGGGTCTTCCGCCGCCTCATGGTCTGGGGCATGTCCCTGGTCGTGATCGCCCCGCTCGTCAGCTGGGCGCTGCTCGTCGTGCCCTTCTGACCCCCCACCCCGGAACAGACAGGAATCAGCTGATGTCCGAGACCCTCTTCCAGACCGCGCAGCCCCTCGACGGGCTCCTCGTCGTCGACCTGTCCCGCGCGCTGGCCGGACCGCACGCCACGATGATGCTGGGCGACCTGGGCGCGAGGATCGTCAAGGTCGAGACCCCGGCGGGCGGCGACGACACCCGGGGCTGGGGGCCGCCCTTCCTCCAGCCCGACGGGGCCGAGCGGGAGTCCACGTACTTCCTGTCGGCCAACCGCAACAAGGAGTCCGTCGCCCTCGACCTCAAGTCCGAGGACGGGCGGGCGGTGCTGACCGAGCTGGTCCGCCGCGCGGACGTGCTGGTGGAGAACTTCCGGACCGGGGTGCTGGATCGCCTCGGCTTCCCGGTCGAGCGGCTGCTGGAGCTCAACCCGCGGCTGGTGGTGCTGTCGGTGACCGGGTTCGGCCACGACGGTCCCGAGGGCGGCCGTTCCGGGTACGACCAGATCGCCCAGGGCGAGGCCGGACTGATGTCGGTGACCGGCTCCGGGCCGGACGACGTGCAACGGGTGGGGGTCCCGATCGCGGACCTGCTCGCCGGGATGTACGGCGCCTACGGGGTCCTGGCCGCGCTGCGCGAGCGCGACCGCACCGGCCGCGGACAGGTCGTCCGCACCTCCCTGCTCGCCGCGGTGGTGGGGGTGCACGGGTTCCAGGGCACCGCGTGGACCGTCGCGGGCAAGGTCGGTCACGCGCGCGGCAACCACCACCCGTCGATCTCGCCGTACGGGCTGTTCCGGTGCCGGGACGGCGCCGTGCAGATCTCCTGCGGCAGCGAAGGTCTGTGGAAGCGGTTGTGTTCCGAGTTCGGTCTCGATCCGGATGCGGAGGGCATGCAGACCAACGGCGATCGGGTCGAGCACCCGGACCTGGTCCGCAAGACCGTCGAGGGCGCGTTCGCCGACGACACCCCCGACGCCCTGCTCGCCCGGCTCGACCGGGCCGGCGTCCCCGCGGGCCGGGTGCGTTCGATCGACGAGGTCTACGCCTGGGACCAGACCCGCAGCCAGGGTCTGCTGGTCGACGTCGACCACGCCACCCTCGGCCGGCTGACGCTGCCCGGCCCGCCCCTGCGGTTCTTCGACGCCACCGACACCGAGAAGCCACGCCGCCGGCACCAGGCGCCCCCGGCCCTCGACCAGCACGGCGACGCCGTGCGGCACGAGTTCGGGCGGATCGCGTGACCGCCGCTGCCGCGACCCGGACCACCATCCGCGATCTGCTCGATGACCTGCTCGACGACGGACTGCGCTCGTGGGACGCGCCCGCCGGCCCGCCCCCGCGGGAAGCGGACACCCCCGAGTACCGGCGCGCCCTCGCCGACGCGCGGGCCCGCAGCGGCGCCGACGAGTCCGTGCTGACCGGGGAGGGTGCCCTGCACGGCAGACGGGTCGCCGTCGTCGCGGGCGACTTCGCCTTCCTCGCCGGGTCGATCGGCACCGGCGCCGCGACGCGCATCCTCGAGGCCGTCGAGCGCGCCACCGCCGAACGCCTCCCGCTGATCGGCATCACGGCCTCGGGCGGCACGCGCATGCAGGAGGGCACCCCGGCGTTCGTCCGCATGGCCGGGATCGCCGCCGCGATCGCGGACCACAAGAGCGCCGGCCTGCCCTACGTGACCTACCTGCGGCACCCCACCACCGGCGGCGTGCTGGCCTCGTGGGGATCGCTCGGGCACGTCACGCTCGCCGAGCCCGGGGCGCTGATCGGCTTCCTCGGCCCCAAGGTCTACGCCGCACTCCACGGTGAGCCGTTCCCCGACGGCGTCCAGCGTGCCGAGCACCTGCACCGGTGCGGTCTCGTCGACGCCGTGGTCGAGCCGGAGAACCTGCGCGACACCCTCGCCCGGATCCTCGGACTGCTCGACGCGCGGCCGTCCGCCGTCCGGGGGGCGCGAGGGTCCGCGGAACCGAGCGCGCCGCACCCCGGGGCCTGGGAGAGCGTGACCGCGACGCGCCGCCCGGACCGGCCCGGGCTGCGTGAGCTCCTCGCCCTGACGACCGACACGACCCTGCTGAACGCGACCGACGCGCCGTCGGCGTCGCACGGGGCGGTCCTCGCACTGACCCGGATCGGACGCACACCGTGCGTGCTGTTCGGACACGACCGGCGGGCGCAGCGGTCCGACCCGCCGGGACCGGGGGTGCTGCGCCTGGCCCGGCGCGCCATGGGCCTCGCCGCCGGCCTCGGCCTCCCGCTCGTCACGGTGATCGACACTCCGGGGGCGGCGCTGTCCCCGGAGGCCGAGGAGCAGGGCACCGCGCGGGAGATCGCCGAGTGCCTCGCCACGATGGCGCAGCTCGAGACCGTCAGCGTGTCGGTCGTCCTCGGTCAGGGCACCGGCGGCGCCGCGCTCGCCCTCCTCCCCGCGGACCGCACCGTGGCCGCGAAGCACGCCTGGATCACTCCGCTCCCGCCCGAGGGAGCGAGCGCCATCCTGCACGGCACGACCGACAAGGCCCCGGAGATCGCCGAATGGCAGCAGATCCGCGCGATCGACCTGCTCCGCCACGGGGTCGTGGACGTCGTCGTGGCCGACGATCCCGACCCGAGGTTCCCCGCCTCGATGATCGGCGCGATCGAGGAGCAGCTGCACATCGCCCGTGCCGCACCGCCCTCCGCGCGCCGGGCCGCCCGCCGCCGCCGCTGGCGCGGGCTCCCGCCGATGTGACCCCGCACTGATCCGACTCCGCGCTCACGGACCGATCCGCACCCGGCAGGTTCCCGCCGATGCCCCCTGCCGGGCGCGGTCCCCTACGCGGGCTTGATGTTGACGTTGCGGTGGAAGACGTTCCCCGGGTCGTACGTGCCCTTGATCCGTGCGAGCCGGTCGTACTTCGCCCGGCCGTACGCCGCCAGCACCCGGTTCTCCTCGTCCTCGTACATCTCGTTGACGTACCCGCCGATGCTGCGCCCGAGGGGGCGGAGGGCGTCCCACATCTCGCGGGCCCACGCGCGGTCCGCGACGAGCGACTCCGCGTCCGGGCAGATCGGGCTGATGAAGAGCTCGTACCGGGGCTCGCGGCGTCCGCCGAAGGCGGTGTCCTGCTCACCGACCTCGGCGTAGGCCGCGTCGAGCCGGTAGACCACGAGGGCGGTGTGCGCGGACGTCTTCTGCGGCAGACGCTCGGTGAGCACCTCGATGACGGGCTCGGTGAAGTCGTCGATCTCGAGGCTCTTCTCGTAGCAGTGGAAGCCCCAGGCCATGCCGTCGTCGAGGAGGCTCTGCAGGTCCGTGTACGGCATCGTCGTGACGTGGTCGAACAGTGGCGGGAGGCCCGCCCGGACCCGGTCGACCGTGCGCGCATGCTCCGTCGGATCGCCGAAGCCACCGAGCAGCAGCACGTATCCCGGCTGGTGATGATGTTGCTCGGGGACGAACGGCGCCGGCGGCGCGTTGACGAACGCGATGAAGCCGTTGCAGGACCTCGGCAGGCCGGCGACCACGTCCCGCATGTGTCGCAGCGCGTCGGCGCCGCGCTCGATCTCCCAGAAGAACAGGCCGAACTCCACCATCGGTCCGACCTCGTGGAGGCGGAACTCGAACTCGGTGACCACGCCGAAGTTGCCGCCGCCGCCACGGATCGCCCAGAACAGGTCCGTGTTCTCGCTCGCCGAGGCGCGAAGGACCCGCCCGTCGGCCACGACGACCTCGGCGGACTCGAGGTTGTCGAGGCTCATCCCGGCCTGCCGGGTCAGCCAGCCCATCCCGCCGCCGAGGGTCAGTCCGCCGACCCCGGTGTGGCTGATGGCGCCGAGCGGTACCGCCAGGCCGTGCTCCTGGGTCGCCGCGTCGACGTCGCTCAGCAGCGCCCCGCCCGCCACCCGGGCCCGCCTGCGCCGCGGATCGACCGTGACCTGCCGCATGCCACTGAGATCGATCACCAGGCCGTCGTCGCCGGTGGACCGGCCCGCGACGTTGTGCGCCCCTCCGCGGACGGCGATCTCCAGGCCCTCGGCCTGTGCGTACGCGACCGCGGCGACGACGTCCGCCACCGAGGTGCAGCGGGCGATCACCGCTGGGCTTCTGTCGATGTCGGCGTTCCAGACGCGGCGGGCCTCGTCGTAGTCCGGGTCGCCCGGCTCGTGGACCGGCCCCGCCACGGCCGCGCGCAACCCGTCGTGCCTTCCCGCGGTCCGAGTCATCGGTAGCCCCCTCTCCGTGGGCGCGGCCGTCCGCGCGCCGACGGGGGCCGAGGCTAGGACCCGCCTCCTCCTGATCGGTGGAAGTTGGGCCGGTCGCTGCAGTGCGCCCGCGGGAACGACGCCACCGGCTGGTCCCCCTGACCGGGATCTCCGGCACCTAGCTGCTCGGCGAATCCAGCGGGAGGCGTCGGCTCGACCGGCTTGCGACCCGTGCGAGTTCGTGCTGGCCGACCCCTGCTCGTCCGCGTCGGATTCGGATACCGTCCCGGTGCGGCGGAACTGCGGCTTCCCGCTGTCCTCGCACGACACGTACGGCAGCACGGCACCTGAGGAGTGGTCGGTCGAGAACGGCGGGTGATCTCGGTGCGCGATGCGGATGCGAACCCCTCCCTGGGGGCGCGCCTGCCACGGTTCGAGGACGCCCGGCTCCTGCGTGGGCGCGGAGCGTTCACGGCCGACGTCCCGCCGCCGAACTGCCTCCATGTCGCCTTCGTCCGCTCGCCCCACCCGCACGCCCTGATCGAGGACGTCGACGTCGGCAGGGCGGGGTCGGCGCCCGGCGTGGTCTCCGTCCTGACCGCGGCCGACCTGCCGCACGTCCCGCTCGTGGACGCGGTCGCCGTGCCCGGTCTCGTCAAGACCCCGCAGTCCGCGCTCGCGGGGGAGCGGGTGCGGTTCGTGGGCGAGGCGGTCGCCGTCGTGCTGGCCGAGAGCCGGGCCCTCGCCGAGGACGTCGCCGAGCTGGTGGAGGTCCGCTACACGGCGCTCCCTCCCGTCGTCGACCCGGAGACCGCGACGACGCTGCCGCCCCTCGACCCCGTCCTGACGAGCAACGAGGTGTACCACGGCGAGCGCGCGACCCCGGGTCTCGAGGAGGCCTTCGCCGCCGCCGATCACGTCGTCTCCGGGCGTTTCACCACCGGCAGGCTCACAGCCGCACCGATGGAGGGCCGCGCCTGTTCGGCCACGTTCGATCCCGTTGCCGGCACGATGACCGTCCGCTGCTCGACCCAGTCCCCGCACCTGCTGCAGCGCAAGATCGCCTGCTGTCTCGGCATGGATCTCGTCGCGGTCCGTGTGCTCGTCGACGACGTCGGCGGCGGGTTCGGGCAGAAGATCCCGGCGTCGCCGGAGGAGATCGCCGTGGCGCTGGCGGCCCGCGCGGTCGGCCGCCCGGTCCTGTGGGTGGAGGACCGCCGGGAGAACATCGTCGCCGGGCCGCAGGGCAAGGAGCAACGCGTCGAGCTCGCGCTGGCCCTCGACGCCGACGGCACCTTCCGCGCCCTGCGCTGCGACGTGCTCGGCGACGCCGGGGCCTACTCCTTCAACTCCGCCAGCGCCCTCATCGAGGCCTACCTCGCGGCGGGCCTGTTGCCCGGGGCGTACCGCATCCCGGAGACCGGCTGGCGGGTGCGCTCGGTGCTCACCACCAAGGCGCCGATCGCCCCCTACCGGGGTGTGGGCTGGACGAGCGGGCACACGGCCCGGGAGCTGCTGATCGACCGGGCGGCCCGGCTGCTCGGGCGCGATCCGGTGGATCTGCGCAGGCAGAACCTCGTCCGACCCGGCGACCTGCCCTACACCACGCCCACCGGCATGACCTACGACAGCGGCAGCCACCTCGCCACGCTCGAGCGGGCGGCGAAGCTGGTCGACGCCGCGAACGTGGTCCCCGGGCCCACCGCCGACGGGTACTACCGCGGGGTCGGGATCAGCCCGTACGTCGAGCCGTCGGGGTGGGGCTCCGCGGGGGCGGGGGAGTCCTCCTGGTCGTTCGCCTCGCACGACTCGGTGCGGGTCGAGATGGCCGCGTCCGGTGCGGTCACGGCGGTGGTCGGCACCCCGTCGCAGGGACAGGGCCACACCACGAGCCTGGCCCAGGTCGTCGCCTCGGTGCTGACCTGCGACCCTCGGCGGGTCCGTGTCGTGACCGGCGACAGCGCCAGTACCCCGCTGAGCACCGCCGGCACCCGCGCGAGCCGGGTCGCGACCGTGATCGGCGGAGCGCTGCTGCTCGCATCGGAACGGCTCGCCGCCAAGCTCGCGCTGGTGGCCGGTCACCTGCTCGGGATCGATCCGGGGGAGATCTCGTTTCGCGACGGCCGGGCCGTCGCCCCCGCCGGCTCGCTCGGGCTGGCCGAGATCGCGACCGCCGCGGTGGCCGACCCCGCCGTCCGCGCGGCGTTGCCGGAGCCGGACCTCACCGCCACCGCCTTCTACGACCCACCCGCCACCTACTCGAACGGGTGCGTCGCCGTGGTCGTCGACGTGGATGCCGGAACCGGGCGGGTCGACGTCGTCGACGCCGCGGTGGTGGAGGACTGCGGCACCGTGATCAATCCGATGATCGTGGACGGCCAGACGCTCGGCGCGTTCGCCCAGGGCGTCGGCGCGGCCCTCTACGAGGACGCGGGCTACGGCGGTGACGGATCCCCGCACGCCACCACGTTCGGCGACTACCTGCTGCCGACCGCCCGCTGCCTGCCCCGGGTCGCCCTCGAGCACCGGGAGTCGCCCGCGCCGCACACCCGCGGCGGCATCAAGGGCATGGGCGAGTCGGCCATGATCGCGACACCGGGCGCGGTCGCCTGCGCGGTCGCCGCCGCGGTCGCCCCGCTCGGGATCACCGTGACCCACACCCCGATCCGGCCGCACGAGCTCGTGGCCCCCACCGCGGACTGACCCGGTGAAACCCGCACCCTTCGACTACGCGTCCCCGTCCACGGTCGACGAGGCCCTCGGCCTGCTGGCCGACCACGGCGGGTCCGCCCGGGTCCTCGCGGGTGGACAGAGCCTCCTGCCGCAGATGGCACTGCGGCAGGTCCGCCCTCGCCTCCTGGTGGACGTCAACCGGGTGGCCGGGCTGAGCACGCGGAGCACGACCGACGGGGGAGCACGTCTCGGTGCCACGGTCCGGCAGGCCGCCGTGCTCCACGCGGGCTCCGGGACGGGGCTGCTCGACGCGGCCCTGCCGTGGGTCGGCAGCCCCGGCACCCGGTCCCGCGGAACGGTGGTCGGCAGCCTCTGCTTCGCCGACCCGGCGGCCGAACTCCCGACGGTGCTGCTCGCCGTCGGCGGGGGACTGGAGGTCCGCTCGGCGGCGGGCAGCCGGACCGTCGAGGCGGCCGAGCTCTACCGCGGCCCCGGACGGACCGCGCTGGCGCCGGACGAGCTCGCGGTGGCCGCGACGTTCCCGCTCGACGCCGACGACACCAGGAGCGCCTGGCTGGAGTTCGGTCGCCGCCCCGGCGACCTGCCACTCGTCGGGGTCGGGGTGGTGGCGCGCGTCCGCGACGGGGTCGTCGATGCGGTGCGCGTGGCCTGTGCCGGCGTGCACGACGTGCCGTGGGCGGTCCCCGTCGCCGGCCTGCGCGGGGCCGGAGGCGGTCTCGCGCGGGAGGTCGCGGAGGTCGCCGCCCGCGAGTGCCGCCCGGTCGACGACCACCGCACGACCGCCGCCCATCGCCGGGTGCTCGTCCGCACCCTCGTCCGTCGCGCGCTGGAGCAGGTGCTCCGGTCGGACACGGAGGTCATCGGTGCTGCCTGACGATCCGCTCGTCCGCCGTGCGGCGGACCCCGTCACCGTCACGCTGACCGTGAACGACCGCCCGGCCCGGATCACCGTGGAGACCCGGACGTCGCTGGCCGACGCCCTGCGCGAGGAGCTGGGGTTGACCGGGACGCACGTCGCCTGCGAACAGGGAGTGTGCGGCGCCTGCACCGTCGAGGTCGACGGCGAGGCGGTCCGCGCGTGCCTGCTGCTCGCGGTCCAGGTCGAGGGCGCCGAGGTGCGGACGGTCGAGGGACTGGCCGCGCCCGACGAGCGGCTCCACCCGGTCCAGCAGGCCTTCACCGATCACCATGCCCTGCAGTGCGGGTTCTGCACCCCGGGGCTCCTGATGACCGTCCACCGCCTGCTCGCCGAGCGCCAGGGCGTCGACGAAGCCGAGGTTCGGACGGTCGTGTCCGGTCACCTGTGCCGGTGCACCGGCTATCAGGGGATCGTGGACGCCGTCCTGCACGCCGACCGGACGTGGGACCGCCCGGTCGTCTCAACCGACTCCCTGCCACCCCGACAGCGGTGAACGGCGCGTGTCCCCGTCCCGGCGACGCGGGACGGGGACACGAGCGCCTCCTGCCTCAGCGTGCGAGGGAGCGCACGTTGCTCGGCCCGGCCGGATCGTGGTCCGCGGCGGCGTCGGTGTCGACGATCGCGCGCAGGATCAGGCCTCCCTGCAACTTGACGATCCGCGACGTCAGCGTCGCCAGGTAGCGGGCGCCCTCGCGGGGATCGAGCACGGTCCGGGGGCGGATGTCGAACGCGGCCTGCTTGACCTTGCCCGCGAGCTCGGCAGGGCTCGGCTGGTGCAGCCAGGCAGGCCCGGTCGGGCCCTGCGGGCCCTGGACGCCGGGCAGCCCGGCAGGCCCGGGCGGCCCCTGCTCACCCTGCGGCCCCTGGGGTCCGCGGACCCCGGGAACACCCTTGTCGCCGGCCTCGCCCTGTGGGCCCTGCAGCCCGCGCGGTCCCTTCTCGCCGGCCTCCCCGATCACGCCTCGCGGGCCCGGGGCGCCGGGCAGACCCCGCTCACCCTGGGGCCCCTGCTCTCCCGTCTCGCCCGGCAGGCCGACGGGTCCGGTCGGGCCCTGCTCGCCCTGCGGCCCGCGCGGACCCTGCTCTCCCTGCTCACCGGCGAGGCCGGTGGAACCCGGGAGGCCCCGTTCGCCCTGCGGGCCGGTCGGCCCCTCCGGGCCCTGCTCCCCGGGCTGTCCGACCGGACCCGGGAGGCCCTGCTCGCCCTGCGGGCCGGTCGGCCCCTGCGGGCCCTGCTCCCCGGGCTGTCCGACCGGACCCGGGAGGCCCTGCTCGCCCTGCTCACCGACGGGGCCCACGGGCCCCGTCGGCCCCTTCGGGCCGCGGTCGCCCGGCTCCCCGGGCGGGCCGGCCGGGCCCTGCGGACCCTTGTCCCCGCGCTCGCCGATCGGTCCGGCGGGGCCGGTCGCGCCCTTAGGTCGGCGGTCGCCCTCCTCGCGGCCGCGGCGGCTCACGCCCGTGCGGTCGCGGTCGGCCTCTCCGACGGGGACACCGACGGGCGTCACCGCGGGCTCGGTCGGCTCGGCGCTCACCGGCCGGGCCGCCTGCGGCCTGGTGGCCGCCGGCAGCGCGCGCTTCGGCTTCGCCGGGTTCGGCTTCGTGGTCGTCGGCTCCTGAGCCATGTTGCGTTTCCCCTCTCGACGGTGGTGCCGGCGCGGGTGGTGCGTCCGCGCCTTCCCCGTGGTCCCCGGGAGGCACCGGCCTGCTCGACGGTCCGGCCGGTACTCGGCCCACGGGCCCGGACCTCGCGGCGCGAGGGCCGGACGGGTCCGGAGCTACCCCCGCGGTTTCGCGCCCACACCCCCTCCGCACACGTCCCGTCCGAGGGTCAGGACGCACTGCTGCAACGGCCGCGCTGCGACGTGACCGTCCGTCGGGCACGGGTGCGCGAGACGGCGGAGGGCGGGCTCGGCCTATCGACCCCACCTGGACGTTTCGGCGTGAGACAGGTCATCCCCGGCTGGACACGCCCATGACTTGCGCCCCCGGTTCCGGTGAGCTCTCGGTGCCGCGCCGGGCCGTTGCCGAATCGGGGGTACCGCTGCGCCGCCTCGGCGACGCCCTGCCCGACGACTGGGCTGGGCGGGCGGAGACATGGCCGTTCGACCTCGCTCGGGTGGCGGCCGCGGTTCAGAGTGTGGGCGGCCCGGCCCGCTGGCCGAGACGCGGTGGAGCAATTTCGCGGGGAGCGATTGCGCTGCAGCGCGTTTCGGGCCAGCGTCGGGTTCGCGTCGGCCTCGGACCGATCCGGTCGCATCCGGCTCGAACGGCCCACGGACAACCGTCGGCCCCGACAGCGAGCCGGGTTCGGGCACAACCCACAGGTGCGGCGAAGCGGTGCCGACGCGGACGCCTGTCTGTCAACCCCAGTTGAGCGAGCCGCTCGGAACGATCACTCGGAGGGACATCAGGAATGCCGACCTCGACCCAGTCTCACCCGCGGAACACCAACGCACACACCGATCCACAGGCGGAGAGCGCGACGACCTCGGAAGCCCGCGCGAGCGGCCCGCAGCAGGAGCGGCCGACCGGACCGGAGCCGGGCCCGTCGGTCGACCGGACCGCCGCCGAGCTCGGCGAGCGCTGGCGGGAGATGGCCGTGCAGACCGGGACCGCGATGCAGGAGGCCGCGCGTCACAACCAGGACGCCGCCACTCGGGCAGCGCATGCGCTGCTCGAGCTGACCCTGCAGCTCAACCCACTCGCCCTGCTCGGTGGGGCCGCTCGCAGCGTGGGCACCATCGACGCCGGCCCGCCGTCCGGGGCCCGGACCGTGGTCGACGAGGGCTTCCGCATGGCCGAGGCCGCGCTGGCGACCCAACGTGGCTATGTCGACCAGCTGATCACCGCGCAGCGGCGGATCAGTGCGCAAATGGTGACCGCCGGCGAGAGCCTCGCCGCACGGGCAGGATAGGAGACGCCAGGGGGCGGCGGCCGGTTCTCGCCGGTCGCCGCCCCCTCGCCCGCTCGTCCGTTTCGACCAGGCGTGTCAGGCCCTGGTCGGGTGTCGCTTGAGGAAGTCCGCGAGCGCTGCGGCCGCCGCAGAAGGCTGTTCCATCTGCAGGAAATGGGTGGCGCCGTCCAGCACGACGTCCTCCATGCGGAAGAGCCACGACCGCAGCAGGTCCCGCCCCTCCCGGATCACGGGCAGCGACCGGGACCCGATCACGTACAGCACCGGTTGTCGAACGGTCGCGGTCTGTTCGGCGGTCAACTCCCACGTCCCCAGCGAGGCCAGATCCGACTCGAACAGCGTGGCCGCGTCCTTCTCGGCCTGTTCGACGCCGCCCGGGACGGTGCGCTCGACGTTGCGTCGCCAGCTCGAGTCGCTCACGGCGGTCATGAAGGCGTCGACCGCCCCCACGCGGTCGCCGCGCTCGTACATCTGGAAGACCGGCGCGACCTGCTCGAAGAAGATCGGACCGCTCGGGACGGCCAGAAGGGCCGGTTCGAACAGCGCGAGCGTCGTCACGACCTCGGGTGCATCGACCGCGAGCTGTAGCGCAACCGCGCCGCCGTAGGACTGTCCGACCACGTGGGCCCGCTGCACTCCCAGCTCACCGAGCAACGCTCGGCAGTCACTCGCGTGCTCGGCGACGGCCACGGGGCCCTGCACCGGACTGCTCGCCCCGTACCCTCGCCGCCGGTACCGGACGGTGCGGTAGTGGCCGCGCACGACCGGGTCGAGCGCCACGGGCAGGAAGGAGTCCGCCATGCCGCCCCCGTGGATGAACACGATGGTCTCGCCCGAGCCCTCGACGGCCACCTCCAGTTCGGCGCCGTTCACGGATACGCGGTCCATCGCTGGACTCATGATGACCTCCTCGCCGATCAATGCACAGCGGGCATCCGCCCCGAGTGGGCGTCAGCCCGCCGGAGCGATGTTCTGGTTGAGGTGGAACAGGTTGTCCGGGTCGTACGTGGCCTTGATCGCGCGCAACCGGTCGTAGGTGCTGCCGTAATTCTCCGGCGCGCGCTCGGCATCGTCGGCGGACATGAAGTTCACGTATCCACCCTGTGTGCCCGAGTAGGGCTGGACCGCGTCGTAGTACTCGCGCGGCCAGCGGCTGTTGACCTCGTCGTCGGCGGGATCGGGCCAGGCCGCCAGGATGACCATGGCGTACCGGGCGTCGCGGTGGCCGAACGCCGTCTCCTCCGGGCCGACCCGGGAGACCGCACCGTTGAGCGGGTAGAGGTGCATCGTCGAGGAGACGGTCGGCACGCCGCGGCCCTGTTCGACGTGGGCGGTGATGGCGTCGTCCGGCAGGTCCTGAACGTAGTTGGCCTTCCAGTACTGCCGGATGCCCTTCGGGAACAGCCCGTCGAAGGCCGAGTTGAGCGCGGGATACGGCATCGGTCCGACGAGTTCGGCCTTGACCTCGGCGACGTCGCGGAACGGCTTGATCGCCTGCTCGCCCTGCTCCGGTCGACCGCTCCAACACGTGACCATGACGCAGAACAGGTCCCCGTGGCGCTCCTCCGGGATGAACGGCAGCGGCGGGGCGATCTGCCAGCCGAAGAACGCGCCGAGCTGCTCGGGAGCCTCCCGGATGTACTCGTCGTACACCCGCATGATCGCCGGCGCGTCCGCCACCTCGTAGAACAGGGGACCGCCGTAGATCGTGTCGACGTCGTGCAGGGCGAACTCGAGGGAGGTGGCGACCCCGAAGTTCCCGCTGCCGCCGCGCAGCGCCCAGAACAGGTCCTCGTTCTCGTACTCGTTCGCGGTGAGCAGGCGGCCGTCGGCGGTGACGACCTCCGCGCCGACCAGGTTGTCGCACGACAGGCCGCAGCCGCGCGCGAGGTAGCCGATGCCGCCGCCGAGTGTCAGGCCGCTGACCCCCGTGGTCGAGATGATCCCGCCCGTGGTGGCGAGGCCGTAGGCGTGGGTGGCGTGGTTGAAGTCGCCCCAGGTGGCGCCGCCGCCCACCCGGGCGGTCTTCCTGGTCCGGTCGACGAACACGTTGTCGATCAGCCCCAGGTCGAGGACGACCCCGCCGTCGCAGGTGCCGAACCCGGGGCCGCTGTGGCCGCCACCGCGGACCGCGAGGTCGACGCCGGCCTCGCGGGCGTAGTTCACGGCGGCGACGGCGTCCGCGGCCGCGGACGCCCGCACGATGAGTGCGGGCCGGCGGTCGTGCATGCCGTTGTGGACCGCGCGGAGCTCGTCGTAGCCGTCGTCGCCCGGCTCGACGACGGGGCCGCGTACCTGCTCGCGCAGCTCGGCGATCGTGGTCATGTCCCCTCCTTCGCTGGTGGCGGAGGCGACTGTCCCGGATGGCCGTTCCGGGAGCGTTCCCGATCAGCCGTCACCTAGGGCCGACAGCGTCGCGAGCGCGCGGTCGCGCAGCCACGGCGACTTCATCTCGACCGCCGTCCGGACCGCTCGCTCGGCCACGTCGACCGCACCGCCCCGCTCGTGGGAGGACGCGAGCAGTTCCGCGTCGATGCGCAGGAGCTCGGCCAGCAGGTAGCGCTGGCCGGTGCCGCCGGTCAGGGCGAGTGCCTCCGCCACGATCGCCCGGCCGGTGGCCGGGTCGGCGCACCGGTGGTGGCCGCGGGCCAGCAGGCTGAGCCCGAACGTCAGGTGCAGCGGCTGATCACCGCGCATGCGGTCGGTGGCCCTGCGCATCGTGGCGAGGCCGCGGTGGTCACCGCCGAGGAGGTCGGACCAGCCGATCAACAACTCGGCGACCACGGCGAAGTAGCCGATGTGCATCGTCGAGGTCACGTCGTCCAGGGCCGCCACCGCCTCGCCGAGGTCGTGGCCGAGGGGCTCGAGGGCGGCCAGGACCGCCTGGAAGGCACGGACGTAGCCGGTGGTCATCGGGTGCTCGAGTTCGGCCGCCACCCGCAGCGCGTCCCGCATCGACCGGTCGGCCCGCGCCGTGTCGCCGCGGAAGAGCTGGGTGAGCGCGAGCCGGGACAGGCACACAGCCAGGGGATCCTGCGCGTAACGCGCAATGTGCTCCGGGGCGTCCTCGCGGCGGTACCGGGCGATCGCCTCGCCGAGGTGTCGCTCGGCCGCGGCGAACTCACCGCGCCAGAAACGCGTCACGCCGAGGACGTAGTCGCCCTCGACGCGGGCGGTGCGATCGACCTGCCCCGCGGCGATCAGTGCGTGGCCGTTCTCCTCGGCCCGGTCGAACCGGCAACGGGCTATGGCGTGGAGTGCGAGGCCGCGCAGCAGCGACGGATCGGGACCGCGGCCCAGCCTGCGGTGCAGCGTGAGCGCGCGCTCGTGGCAGGGCCGGACCTCCGCCGCCCCGTACCCCAGCCGCGCGACCAGCGGTGCGCCCATCGCGGTGAGCAGCCGCAGCTCGATCTCGTCGCGGGCCGCACTCCGCGGCGAGTCGTCCAGCAGCCGCAGCGCCCGTCGGAGCAGCGCGATGCAGGAGTCGAGGGCGAAAACCCGGTAGGCGTGCCGGGCCGCGCGTTCGTAGGCCTCGACGGCGCGGGATCCCAGACCTGCGCCGACGAAGTGGAGCGCGAGGCGCGCGCCGACCGGGCCGAGATCCGCCGCGTGCTGCGTCTCGAGGGCCTCGGCGACCCAGCGGTGCAGCTTGCGCCGGCGTGCCGGGCTGATCGAGTCCAGCGTCACGTCGCGCAGCCGGTCGTGGCTGAAGTCGTAGGCGGTGCCCCGGACGCGGACGATGTGCCGTCGCCACAGCTCGTCGAGATCGTCGGTCAGGTCGTCCTCGCTGCGGCCGGCCGCTGCGGCCAGCGTGGGCACCGTGAACTCGCGACCGATCGTCGCCGCCACCTCCGCGAGCCTCCGGGCCTCCGGCGTGAGACGGTCGAGGCGGGCGCTGATCACGGCACGCACGGTGGGGGTCATCCTGACCGACCCGGGTGCGCACGTGCCGAACCCGGCCCGCACCGCCTCGCTGATGAAGAGCGGGTTGCCCTCGGTCTCCTCGTGAAGCCGGGCTGCCGCCTCGCTGGGCATCTCCCGCTGCCCGACGAGGGTGGCCATCTCCGCGGTCGCCTGCTCGTCGAGCGGTCCGAGGGGGATCACCGACAGTGCGCCTGCCCGGGCGAGACGGCCGCGCAGCGTCGTGACGGGGTGCGCGTCGTCCACCTCGTCGTCCCGGAGCGTGCCGGTCACGAGCACCGGAGCCGACGGAGCGCTCTGGACCAGGTAGCCGCACAGGTCGAGCGTGTCGGCGTCGCACCACTGGAGGTCGTCGACGACCAGCAGCAGCGGACGGCGCACGGCCAGGAGACCGCGGACGACGGCGTCGAGGAGATGCCGGCGCCCGCTGACCTCGGCGGACGGCAGAAGGTCCGGGAGGTCGGGGCGCTCGGCGCGGAGCTCGGGCAGCAGGCGGGCGAGCTCGACCAGGCAGGCGTCGTCGAGGGTGTGCAGGCGTGTCGACACGGGCCCGGAGCGCAGCCAGTCGATCACCGGGCCCCACGGCGGCCGGCCCCCGGCCTCGTACGCGCGACCGTAGGCCACGGCGTGGCCGTCGACGGCCGCGTGCCGGGCCAGTTCCTCGGCGAGACGGGTCTTCCCGATGCCCGCCTCGCCCGTCACGCAGAGCAGCCGTACGCGGCCCTGCCCGGCCTGCTCCCACGCGGTGAGCGCCGCCTGCCACTCGGCCCGCCGTCCGACGAACGCGGGCCCCGGGGACGGGGACCGCAGCTCCTCGACCAAGGCGGTGGTCGCAGGCTCGGGCCGGACACCGAGCTCTCGCTCCAGACCGTCCCGGAGACGCTCGTACGTCCGCAGCGCCTCGCTCCGCTCGCCCTGCCGGGCGTGTGCCCGCATCAGGAGCCGGCCGGCCGGCTCGTGGAGGGGGTCGAGCCGCAGCAGACGCCGGGTGTGCCTGATGACGTCGTCGTCGCACCGTCCGGCCTCGGCCGCCGACGCCAGGCCGGCGAGCGCCTCGACAGCACGGCGACGCAGCCGCTCGCGCTCCTCGACGACCCAGTCGTCGTCGAGCCCCGGCAGGAGATCTCCCCCGTAGCTGTCGGCCGCCTCGGCGAGGTCGCCGCGGGCCACGGCGTCGCTGAACGCAGCCACATCGATCCAGGTCGACGGTCCGGCGCACCAGCGGACCGCGCCGTCCCGGGCGTCGACGAGCGCCGGCACCCCGGGAGCCGAGTGGCGGAGGTCGTGAAGGAGCTTGCGGAGGTTCGTCCGTGCCTGGGACGCGCTCGAGTCCGGCCACAGCTCGGCGGCGAGGCGGTCCCGGGACACGCCGGAGCCGTGGGCGAGGGCCACCCGCGCGATCAGCCGCTGCATCCGGGGGCTGATGAGCGCGGTGGCGCTCTCCCCGTGCACGCTCGCGCTGACCTCGCCGAGCAGCCGGATCACCACCGACGGGCTACCGGCCGCGGGGCGAAACCGGACGACCGTCGTGTCCACGCTCTCCTCGCCGCGGTGAGCCACACCGAGAGTGGACTGCCGGGCCCGGACCGAGCACAGGTCCGTTCGGCCCAACTACGCGGGCGCAGCGTCGACGCGCTGATGCCTCAGACCGATCCGGTCGAGGACGAGCAGCGTCCGAGCAGCGCGGCTTCGAGCCGGTCGTGGACCTCGGGTGCACCGTCGCCGTGGAGCTCGGTGAGTGCGGCCGTGCGCCCGGCGAACGTCGTGAGGAGCGCTGAGGCGGTCGCACGCACCTCGGGACCGGTGCCGATGGCCCAGTCGGTGTCGGTCGCGGTGTAGGTCAGGCCGTCGAGCAGGCCGGCGGGCACCAGCCCGCGCGCACGGGGGCCGGTGAGCTGGTCCAGGACGATCGTCGCGGCCGCCGCGCTCGGGCCGTGGGGCAGGCCGAGTGGCCGGTAGATGTCCTCGGCGTGGATCACCAGGTGCGACAGCGGGGCTTCGGGCGGGGCCCCAGGCACGCGGAAGGCCCGCCGTGGAGTGGTGTGCAGGGCCGCGGTCACCTCGCCGCGGGAGCGGGCGTCGCCGGTGGCCCACCGGTCGGCGAGACGGTCGAAGTCGAAGCGAGCCGCGGCCATCCCGAGCAGGAAGCGTGGCACCGAGAGCTCGTAGGGCATGAGCAGGTGGACCGCCACGTCCCGGGTCCGCCAGCCCGCGCACAGGCTCGGTGCGCACCACTGCGCGTCGTCGAGGGCGTCGAGCGCTGCGACCAGTTGCGCGGTCTCGCGGTCGAGGAGCGACTGAATGTCGGACACGGGTCCTCCACGGTCAGAAGGCGGACGACAGCGGGCTGCCGGTCTCCAGGACGGACTTGAGGTCGGAGAGCACGAACGGCCAGCCGCCGCCGGACCGCACGTCGTCGCCGGCGACGAGGTGGGCGTGCACGGGGGCGTCGTCGAGCTGATGGACGACGGTCAGCCGGGTCACGTCGGCGCCGATCGGCTCGAGCTCCCAGGTGACGCGGGTGGGCGGCTCCGCCACGGCAGCGGGGTCGAAGAGCAGCCGGTAGGTCTGCACCAGGCGGCGTGGCGGGTCGGCTTCGAGCACCTCGCCGTCGACGACGACCTCGGCCACGCCCATGCCGCGCAGCCGCTCGTTGGCCCTGCCCCGGAACGCACCCCCGGGACGCAGGTCGAACTCCATCGGCCCGTAGCCGTAGCGGGCCGACCACTCCGGGGAGGTGATCGCTTCCCAGACGGCCTCCGGGGTGGCCTTGATGTGCACGCGGAACACCTGGGTGACCGCGGTGGGGGCAGAGGGGGACATGTCGCCGCCTTCCAGTCGGGTCTTGAGCTCGGCGAGCAGCGACACCCGCCGCTCGGTGTACTTGTCGATCCACCGGTCGTGGATCAGCCGTACCGGCACGGGGTTGAGGAAATGCAGCTTCTCCCGCCCGGAGCGGCGGGTGACGACCAGCTCCGCCTCCTCGAGCACACGCAGGTGCTTCATGACGCCGAACCGGGTCATCTCCAGCTGCGTCTCCAGCTCGCTCAGGGTCTGGCCGTCACGCGCCAGCAGCCGGTCGAGCAGCAGTCGACGGGACGGATCGGCCAACGCCTTGAACACGCGGTCGTCCGGCTCCATGCGCGAATGATAGGTGACCATTCGGTCACATGTCTACGGTCGGGCTCGTTGAGGGTTGGACGGTCCTCGCTGTGATGACGGCTCGAACTCAGCTCCTCCGCCAGAGCGTCTCCCACCCCATGTCCGAGAAGCACGGCCCCTGAGTGGCCTCCGAGAACTTGATGTCGTTGTGGCCGGCGTTCCACTCGAGCACCGCGACCTCGTCGTCGGTGTCGACGACGACGTCCCATCCCACGCTTCGCGCGAACGGCATCCGACGGTGGAGATCGACGACCGCGCCCTTGGCCAGTGCGCGGACTGCGCCAGCCGAGAACCTCGGCGGCGTGCTCGTCGCAAGCCTTGAAAAGGTTCCTGTCGGTCTCTCCCCGTTCAATTCCGATGGAGGAGAGGAGCGCGGCGTCGCTTCAGGGGGATGCCGTTTTTCGCCCTGGTTGGACCGTCCGGAGGCGCAGACTCAGCAGCGGCGGACACTATTTCCACAGCGGCGCGCGCGTCAACCGCTGCGGTCGGTCGGGACAGGTGAGGAGACGCCGGCGACCGCCGCGCGAGCCGGTATCGAGCAGGGCGCGGGCGCGAGTCGGGCGACGGTCTACTCGGGCGGGCTCTGCCAGGCCTGATCGACGTGCTGCTGCGCCCGGTCGAGGGCTGCCTGCGCCGCAGCGCGAGGCGCATCCGCGGCGAGGCGCTGCGCCGCCTCGGCCTTGCGGTGGTTGGTCAGCGCGTGAGTGACGGTCAGCCGGTGCAGCCCGAGCGCCTTCGCCATCTCGTTCGGTTCGACGCCCGCGTCGTCCAGTTCGAGGAAGTAGGCGTCGCGCTCGTGTTGCGCCGCCTCGACCTCGGCGAGCGCCTTGTTGAGGCGCGCCTGTCGGGCGACCAGCTCGTCGCGCTGCTCGTCAGTCAGGGGCAGACCAGGGGTTCGGCCTAAGCCGTCTTCGTTGTCGGCCATGCCGCAGGATGGTAGAGCGCAGTTGAATGTTGCACCGACTGGAGCGCCGCCCAGGAGCTCGGTGAGCGCGCCCGTCTTCTTCTGGATCTTGTGGGCGGCGCGGGTCGAACCGCGGGCACGGGGTGGTCCTTGCCGTTGGCGAGGAACAGCAGCGGCGCGCAGCTCGAGTTGTGCCGGTTGACCCTCGGCACCGCGTGGGGTGTGAAGTTCGCGAACGCCGCCTGGAAGAGCGGGCGCCCCGGCCCCGGCACCGCGAGCCTGTCGTGGATCGGCCTCGACTCCGAGTGTGCTCGAGTTGGTGAAGCCGTAGTGGAACTCCGCCGGCATGAGCATCGGCGGGGTTCTTCAGCGCCATCGACGCGACCTCGACCGGTCAGGGAGCTGGGGCGCGCAGGAAGATGCCCGAGCCCGGTTTGGGGGAGAAGAAGCTGCTTTTGGCCGGTACCACCTGGCCTGCATCGGCGATCGCGGTGAGGGTTTCGAGTTGCGGCGCCGGTAGCGCGAACAGTACGCCGCCGTCGGCCTCGCATGCGGTGAGGAGATCCTCGATCGGGGCGCGGGTCTGCTCGATCTTGGTGCCGGGGGGCAGCCCGTTGAGCACCCGGTCGTGGAGCAGCGAGACGTCCAGGCCGGGCGAGCCGGGCGGTCGCTCGCCGGAGTAGCGCGCGACGTACCAGCGGCGGTCGAGGTTGACCGCGATACCCGCCGCCATCGCCTCCTGCGGGTCGGCGACCGGGCGGACGTGGAAGCTCGCTTCGAGCAGGTCGCGGACCAGCGCGGAGTCGACGGGCCCCGCGACCCGCCGGTCGAAGGAGGCCAGCCGCAGTCCGTCGAGGGGGTAGGCCACGCACAGCACGCCACGGCGGGAGCCCCGTCCGGAGTGGTCCTGCACGTTGAGGCTGGCTGCCACGCGGTGGTGTCCGTCGGCGATGTAGTGGGTGGCGGCGCCCAGCTCTCGGCACAGCTCTTCGGTTTGCGGGCCTTGCGGGATTCGCCACACCGTGTGGCGTGAGCCGTCGGGTCCGGCGACGTCGCGGTCAGGCGGTAGCTCGGGCGCCAGCGCCAACGTCGCTTGGACCACCGGCCCGGCCCGGTGCAGGGTGCTGACCAGCTCCACCCGTTGGGGCGTTGTCGCCAGGTAGCGTGTCAGCCCATCGACCCGCTGCGGCTGCACCGACTCGTGACCCAACACCCTGCCGTCGAGGAACGCCTCCGGCATGATGTCGCAGACGATGCCGGTGTGCTGGCCGTGCGGCGTGCTCTGCCGGTAGATGTAGAGCGCCGGGGGCATCGGCTCGTAGGAGTGGGGTCGTACCGCGCGGGGCGCGAACCGCGAGGCGATGGCGATCTCCACCATCGGGCCCACCTCCTCGGCGGCGGCTTCGGCGCGGACCAGCCAGCCGGCGAAGGTGCGTACGGCCTGCGCGCCGCAGGTCGTCGCCCCTCCGGCTGACGCGGCCGGCGTATCCGCGGTGGCTTCCGGCGCGTATCCGCGGGTCATCCGAGCTCCATGGCGGTGGAGTCGAGGGTGATCAGCGAGCTGCCCAGCACCTCGGGGAGCGCATCGAGGCCTGCCAGCAGGTCTGTGGGCACGATGCCTGCGACATCGATGGTGGCGACGGCCGCCACGCCGCCCGCGAAGATCCGGTTCTGCATGTGTTCGACGTTGAGCCTCGCCTCACGCAGCAACTCCAGCACGCCGGCCAGCACGCCGACCTTGTCGAGGTGACGCACGGTGAGAGTGGCGCTGCCCAGTCCGCGGGGTGAGAGGTTGACGCAGTTGCGCGCCTCGCCTGCCGCGAACGCGTCGACGATCTCCACAACCCCCGCGGCGATCGCGGCCTGGGCCTGTGCGGTGGAAGCGCCGATATGGTGGGTGGCCACCACCCGGGGATGTCTGGCCAGCGGCGAGTCCCACTCGGCGGTGCCCGAGCTGGGCTCGTCGGCGAATACGTCGAGACCTGCACGGACGTGGCCGGCATCCAGCGCCGCGCGCAGCGCCGCCTCGTCGACCACCTCGCCGCGTGAGGTGTTGACCAGGACCGCGCCAGGTCTCATGGCGGCCAGGAACTCGGCGTCCACGAGGTTCTTGGTCTCCGGCGACAACGGTACGTGGAGGCTCACCACGTCGGAGGCGGCGAGCAGGTCCGGCAGCGAGCGGTAGCACGCGACGTCGAGCTCGGCCAACCGGTCGCGGGTGGCCTGGCTGCGGCCGGGACGGTCCAGACAACCGATCCGCATCCCGAACCCGGCTGCCCGCTCGGCCACGGCGAGGCCGATCGAGCCCAGGCCGAGGATGCCCAGGGTGCTGCCGAGCAGCCCGTTGGCCTTGGTGTAGGTCGATTTCGCCCAACGGCCCTGCCGCGCGTCGGCAACGTTGTCGGCGATCCTGCGGTCCAGCGCCAGGATCAACCCCATCGTGAGCTCGGCGACCGCGACCGCGTTGCGGCCGGGCACGTTGCAGACCAGAACACCGTTGCGGGCCGCGACCTCGGTGTCGATGGTGTTCGTGCCGGCACCGGCCCGGATCACCAGGGCGAGCTTGTCCGCGGCCTCGAACACCGTGCGGTCGACCTTCGTGCTGCGGACCACCAGTCCGTCGACGCCTGCGATCCGACCCGGCAGGTCCGCCGTGGTCAAAGAAGGCTCCACCGCACACCGATGTCCCCGCGACTCGAGCTCGGCAATGGTCTGGGCGGACACCGAATCGGCGAACAGCAGATACATGGGCGGACACCCTTCACGACGGGTTCGCAAACCGGGCCCCGATCGGGCCGCCACAGAGGCTGAACAGGCACCGCGCCCGACGGCCAGTCCCTATGAATGGCGACACGAGATCCACATGAGTTTCATATAATGGAACCCACGTTCCGGGTATCGCGGTTAGGGTGACGGCGGTCGAGCACCATGTCAAGAGGGAAGGGCGCGGGCTTGCTCCGCACGGCCGCGCGCCGATTCCGACCCCCGACGAGTGCCGGCGGCGGCCGGTCACGGAGATCGAAGTGCGATTCGGCCGGGCCTCGACGCCGGGCGTCTTTGGGCAGGTCGGGCAGAAGGTCGAGGCCGACGCGGTCCGGCGGGGTCCCTGGCTCATCCTCGACCGGTCGTGGACGATCACCGATCCCTCGACGTGCAGGCCCGCATCCCGGCTGTCGGTGCGCCTCGTCCGTAGACAGCCGGATCGCCGCTTCGGAAGGCCGACGCGCTACCGATCAACGTTCGGCACACAGGGCCTTCTGCTCGGGTTTCATGACAACAGCCGGGAATGTTTGTGGACCAGACGTAGCGAATGACGACGCGGTAGCACCGAAAGCGGGACCGAGACCATTGGCGAGACCGGAAACATTCGCGCCGTTGTCAACGCAGCTGCCATGCGGGACTTCTGAGGCCGCATTCGCAAGGGGAACAAGCACCACCAGAGCCCCAGTTGCAAGCCCCGTCACCACACCACATCGCAAGATCAGGTTTCATGGCTGAGTAGGGAACACTACGTCCACCGTCCGGTCGATACGGAGAACTGTGGTCCACCGCCTGACAGAATCTGCTCCGCGACGATCAGCGCGAGGATCTTGCGGCCCAGTCACCCAGGCCGCCGCCAGGTTGCCCGCCAGTGTCGCCAGCAGCGCCAGGCCATCGCCAGCCACGCCAGCGCACCGACCGGCACCCGCTCGCGGCGCCGCCGGCGCATTCGCAGCCAGGCCGCGGCGAACAGCCCGCCGACCAGCAGCGGGCCGAAGTAGTGCCACGGCGCGCCGGCTGCGCTTCGCCGACGGGCCCAAGGAGGTGCACATCAGCTCAGTCGCCCGCCAGGAGCTCGCGCAGCACTCAGCCGGGACTCCGCGTGCCGGGGCCGGCGGCGTACGCGGTTCTCCCCGTACCGGTGGGCATCCGACGGGTGTGCACTCGCGGCCATGAGTCTCGAGCTGCGCACCCTCGTCCTGGACTGGACCGACGCCCTCGACCGGGGCGATGCCGTGGGCGCGGCGGCACTCTTCGCGCCCGACGGTGTCTGGCACGACGTCGGCGCCGGGCGAGCAACCGGGTGATCTCGCGGGACCTTGTCCCATCTCTATCTCATGATCTCGGTTCCGGTGATCGGCCCCGGACAGGCGAGAGGCCCGCTCACCTGCGTGAACGAGCCGGTGCCCCCGGCAGGATTCGAACCTGCGACCCAGAGATTAGAAGGCTCTTGCTCTGTCCAGCTGAGCTACGAGGGCATGGGGCCCGGAGGCCGCCGCCGACGAGGGTAACGGCTCGGGTGTCGGCGGGGGCTCCGACGCCGCCCGACCGAGCGACGCGGGCGGCCGATCCGGCCCGTTCCCCGACGTCACCCGTCCGTTTCGCGGTGTCCGCCCTCACGCGTCGAGGGTGCGAGATCCATACTGGGCGCATGGCACTGGGACTGCGCTCCGCGATCGGCTCGGACGTCGGCCGCCGGCGCACCGCGAACGAGGACTCCGGCGCGGCCGGGGACCGCCTGCTCGTCGTCGCCGACGGCATGGGCGGCCACGCGCACGGTGAGCTCGCGAGTGCGCTCACGGTGGCGGCGATGCTGGAGCTGGACGAGCGCCTGCCCCGGGATCTCTCCGACGTGGACCTGCTCGGCGAGCTCGCCCGGGCGGTCGACGAGGCGTCGGAGCGGCTGGCCGAGCACGCCCGCAAGGAACCGGACACGCAGGGGATGGGCACGACGGTCGTCGCGCTGGTCTTCGACGGCGCCCGGCTCGGGCTCGCGCACGTGGGGGACTCGCGCATCTACCGCTGCCGCGGCGGCCGGCTGCGCCAGCTCACCCACGACCACACGATGGTCCAGCAGCTGGTCGACGAGGGCCAGATCACGCCTGAGGAGGCGCTCGTCCACCCGCGGCGCTCCGTCCTCATGCGCGCGCTGAGCACCGAGCACCCGGTCGAGGCGGATCTCGAGTTCCTCGAACCGGAGCCGGGGGACCGCTACCTCCTCTGCTCGGACGGGGTGACGGCGGTGCTGCCGGACAAGGCGATCGAGGACCTGATGGCCGCGCCGACCGGGCCCGAGGTCGTCGTCGAGCAGCTGATCACGCTGGCCAACGAGGGCGGCGGGCCGGACAACATCACCGCCGTCGTGGCGGACGTCGTCGACGCGGGTGAGGCGCAGGCGCAGGGCGTCCGGGTCGTGGGAGCGGCGTCCGACCTGCGCTAACGGCGGCCGACCAGGCGTCGGAAGCCGACCGGCACGGTTCCTCCGGAGGCCGCCAGCCGCGCGACGCGACGCTCCACGGCCTGCCTGCGCGGCCCGTCCGGTTCCGGCCATGCGCCGGCCGCGACGAGGGGCGCCAGCTCGGCCGGGGCGCGGAACACCGCGCGCACGTCGCCGAGAACGGCGAAGTCGGCCGCCGCGAGCAGCCAGCCCGGATGGTGGACGGCGGTCGGGCACACCCAGCCCGGTCCGAGCAGCCCAGGCCGCACGCCGCGTCGCAGTTCGCCGAGCGACCGTCCGGGCGCCGGGACGACGACGACCACGCTGCCCGCGGGCCGCAACACGCGGCGGACCTCGGCCAGCAACGCGTCGGGCCGTTCGAGCGCGGGCAGGACCCGGTCGAGCACCACGCAGTCCGCCGCGGCGTCGCCGAGCGGGAGCGCCCCGGGCGAGGCGCGTGCGTCGGCGACCGCGACCGCGCCGGGGTCGTGCGAGGTGATCGAGACCGTCCGGCCCGTGGTGGGCAGGGCGGCGTCGACCCACTCGGTCAGTCCCGGGATGTCCGTCACGAGGGGAAGTCTGGCAGCGGGGTACGACGGAAACCGTCGTGACGCGGGCATAGCCTGGTCGCATGGCGCAGACGACCGCCGACCCCACCCCGACGACGTCGGCCCGCCGGCCACCCTCGGGCATCGGCGGCCTGCTGGGGCTCGGCATCGCCGTGGCGGTCCTCGTCGCGGCAGGGCTCACGGCCCTCACCGGATCCCGGCCCGTCGAGAACCTCGGGCTGCCCGACCCGGGCACGCTGACCACGATCGGGCTGCCCGCGGTCCGCGCGATCGCCGAGGTGTGCGCCGTGCTCGCGATCGGCTTCCTGCTCCTCGCGGCCTTCTTCGTGGCTCCGCAGCGGAGTGGCTACCTGGACGTCGCGGGGTACCGCGGGGTGCGGGCGGCCTCGTACGCCGCCGCGGGATGGGCCGTGTCGGCCCTGCTGCTGGTGCCCCTGAGCGCGGCGGACGCGTTGGGCAGACCGGTGGTCGACGTGCTCGACCCGGGGCTCCTGATCTCGGTCATCCCCAAGCTCGCGGACGCGATGGCGTGGCTGCTGACCGCGATCGTCGCATTGCTGCTGCTGGTCGCGTGCCGGCTGGTGCTGTCCTGGGGATGGACGGTGGTGACGTTCGGGCTCGCCCTGCTGGGCCCGCTGCCGGTCGCCCTCACCGGGCACTCCGCGGCGGGCGGCTCGCACGACGTCGCGACGAACAGTCTCGTGCTGCACATCCTCGCCGCGTCGTTGTGGGTCGGCGGCCTGGTGGCCGTGCTGTCGCTCGCCGTCGCCCGGGCGGACGACGACGGAGTGGCGCTCGGCGTCGCGGTGCGCCGGTTCTCACGGGTCGCGTTCTGGTGCTGGGTGGTGCTCGCCGCTACGGGAGTGCTCAACGCCCTGGTCCGCGTCTCGCCCGCCGACCTGATCGGTTCGACGTACGGCGCGCTGCTGCTGGGGAAGACCCTGGCCCTGCTGGTGCTGGGTGCGCTCGGCTACCTGCACCGCAGACACACCGTCGACGCCGCCGGTCGGGGTGAACGCGCAGCACTCCTGCGGCTCGGTGGGGTCGAGGTGCTGCTGATGCTCGCCACCATCGGGCTCGCCGTGGCGTTGGGCCGCAGCGCGCCGCCCGCCTCGGACGCGGCTCCACCCTCTCGGACCGAGGTCGTGCTCGGGTACGACCTCGACGGTCCGCCGACCCTGGCCCGCCTCGCCTTCGACTGGCGGTTCGACCTGATCTTCGGCACCGCCGCGGTGCTCATGGCCCTGCTCTACCTGCTGGGTGTCCGACGGTTGCGTGCGCGGGGGGACGCCTGGAAGCCCGGGCGGACGGCGGCGTGGCTCTGCGGCTGCGCGGTGCTGCTGATCGCGACGAGCTCCGGCCTCGGGAAGTACTCGCCGGCGATGTTCAGCGTGCACATGGGCACGCACATGATGCTGTCGATGCTCACGCCGATCCTGCTCGTGCTGGGGGCACCGGTCACGCTGATGTTGCGTGCGCTCCCGGTCGCCGGGCGGGGCAATCCGCCGGGGCCGCGGGAGTGGTTGCTCGCGGCCGTGCACTCGCCGGTCGCCAGGTTCGTCACCCACCCGTTGTTCTCCCTGCCGGTGTTCGTCGGCTCGTACTACGCGCTGTACTTCTCGAACCTGTTCGGGTGGGCGCTCAACGAGCACTGGGCGCACGTCGCGATGAACCTGCACTTCCTGCTGGCCGGGCTGATCTTCTTCTGGCCCGTGATCGGCGTCGACCCGTCGCCGCGCCGCCTGCCACCCGTCGTCCGGCTGGCGGTCGTGTTCATCTCCGTGCCCTTCCACGCGTTCTTCGGCGTGGCGCTGATGGGCGCGGACACGGTGATCGGGGAGCAGTTCTACCGGTCACTGGCGCTTCCGTGGGTCACCGATCCGCTCGTGGACCAGAAGCTCGGGGGCGGACTCGCGTGGGCCTCCGGCGAGGTCCCGCTCCTTCTGGTGATCGTCGCGCTCCTCATCCAGTGGTCCCGCCACGACGAGCGGTCGGCCCGGCGCGATGATCGCCGGGCGGACGCGGACGGGGATGCGGACCTCAAGGCCTACAACGAGATGTTGCGCCGCTTGGCCCGTGGTGGAGGCCCGTCGGGCGCGTCCGAGAAGAATCTTGAAGATCCTCCGGACGACGCGTCGCACGACGAACGACGGGTGGAGGGCCCCTCCGCGGGGCGCGAGCCGGCCGGGGCGTCGGGGATCGGCGCAGGTGAACGGCCCCGGGACATCCCGTCGACGGACTGACCGTTCGTCGCGGGGCCGTTCGGCGCCGTTTTGCGCTCCACCGGTCGTTTTCGCAGGTCAACGCGCGAATGGGGGGCCGATTTGACCACCCCCGGTAGCCCTGGTGTAACTTTCTCTTCGTCGCCGCGGCGAGCGGAAAGACGGATCGGGCCGGTTCTCCGGGCCGGGTCGGGCTCGCCAGAGAGTGGCAGCCTCCGCGGAAGCGATACCTTCGGGTAGCGTGGCAGGGGCGCGTCGGACGGAAGTTGGGGGTTGCCCCAGCAGTTCGGACGACGTAACATAAGAGAGTTGCCTCGGACTCGATCGAGTCTGGTAGGCTCTCGGACAGAAGCGACAACGCCCCGGACGGATCCCGCAAGGGTTCTCGGTGGTGTGCGGGTGTCTTTTGAGAACTCAACAGTGTGTCGAGCTAAGTGTTCTGGTGGTTTTGTGCCAGTTCATGTTTGGTCTGCTGCCGGTCCCGTCCGGTGGGTGGACTGTTTTTGAGAGCCAGTTTTTGTTGGAGAGTTTGATCCTGGCTCAGGACGAACGCTGGCGGCGTGCTTAACACATGCAAGTCGAGCGGTAAGGCCCTTCGGGGTAC
>NZ_BSFQ01000014.1 GCF_027922425.1 Pseudonocardia halophobica
CGAACGCCAGCAGCAGCTTCGCGACCACCGTGTGCCCACCCATCGCCCCGGCCAGCGACATCCAGCCCCGCGCCAACTCGGCGGTGACCAGCGCATAGCAGGGCATCGACACCGGGGCCTCGCCCCACGGCTCCGGGATCGCGAGCCCGTAGATCCCGAGCTCCTTCATCTGCTCGATGAGCTTCTCGGGGTACTCGTTCGCGTGCTCGAGGTCCCGGACGACGGGCTTCACCTCGCGGTCGACCCAGTCCCGCACCGTCTCGACGACGGCCCGCTCCTCGGTGCTCAACGTGCTCATGCTCGGACCCCTCGTCGCGCCTCTCAGGATTCTGCAGAATATAGAAGCCGGTGCCGCAGCCCGGCCAGGCCGTGCCGGTGTGAGACCGTCCACCCTGCCCCCGCCCGCGGACGTCCGCACCCGCTGGGCCCGGGCCGCCCCTCGACCGTGCGGCCCCGACCCGCGATCATGGCGGCGTTCCGGCGACCGGAGGTGCCCGTGCCCGAACCCCAGGCGGTCCTCGCCCCGCTGACCGAGAGCGCCGTGTTTCCCACGCTCGTGGTCGAGCCGGGCGGCGAGGCCGCCCGCCCGGCGCACCCTGCACCCCTTCCGCGAGCTCACCGGCGAGCGGCACCACGCGCCGGCCACCCCGGCGACCTGTTCCTGCACATCCGGGCCCGGCGCACCTACCTGCTTCGAGCTGGCCCGGCGGATCGTCGCGCTGTCGGAGCGTGCTCGAACAGCCCTGGAGTCCCGCTCAGTCCTGCGCGGCCGCGCCGGCGAACTGGGCCTGGTAGAGCCGGTGGTACGCGCCGCCCGCGGCGAGCAGCTCCTCGTGCGTGCCCTGCTCGACGATCGAGCCCTCCTCCATGACCAGGATCAGGTCCGCGTCGCGGATCGTGGAGAGCCGGTGGGCGATCACGAAGCTGGTGCGCTCGGCGCGCAGCGCCGCCATGGCCCGCTGCACCAGCAGCTCGGTGCGGGTGTCGACGGAGCTGGTGGCCTCGTCGAGGATCAGCAGCGAGGGATCGGCGAGGAAGGCCCGTGCGATCGTGATCAGCTGCTTCTCCCCCGCGCTGACGCCGGTGCCCTCCTCGTCGATCACCGTGTCGTAGCCCCCGGGCAGGCTGCGGACGAACCGGTCGACGTAGGTGGCGCGGGCCGCGGCGAGGATCTCCTCCTCGGTGGCGCCCGGGCGGCCGTAGGCGATGTTGTCCCGGATCGTGCCGTGGAAGAGCCACGTGTCCTGCAGGACCATGCCGATCCCGGAGCGCAGGTCGGCGCGCGCCATGCGGGCGGTGTCGACGCCGTCGAGCGTGATCCGGCCGGCGTCGAGCTCGTAGAACCGCAGCACCAGGTTCACCAGCGTGGTCTTGCCCGCGCCGGTGGGCCCGACGATCGCGACGGTCTGGCCGGGCTCGGCGACCAGCGAGAGGTCCGTGATCAGCGGGCGGTCGGGCTCGTACCGGAACGAGACGTGCTCGAACGCGACCCGGCCGCGGCGCTCGGTGCGCACCTCGGGCACCGCCGGGTCCGGGGTCTGCTCCTCGGCGTCGAGCAGCTCGAACACCCGCTCGGCCGACGCCACCCCGGACTGCAGCAGGTTGGCCATCGACGCGGCCTGGGTGAGCGGCTGGGTGAACTGCCGGGAGTACTGGACGAACGCCTGGACGTCCCCCAGCGTGAGCGAGCCCGAGGCCACCCGCAGCCCGCCGATCACGGCCACGAGCACGTAGTTCAGGTTCCCGACGAACATCATCGACGGCATGATGATCCCGGAGATGAACTGGGCCCGGAAGCTCGCGCCGAAGAGGTTCGCGTTCTTCTCCTCGAACTGCGCCTCGACCTCGGCCCGCCGGCCGAACACCCGCACCAGCTCGTGCCCGGTGAAGGCCTCCTCGATGTGCCCGTTGAGGATGCCGGTGTTGCGCCACTGCGCCACGAACTGCGTCTGTGAGCGCCGCCCGATGGCCCGGGTGAGCCAGATCGACACCGGCACGGTGATCAGCGCGATCAGCGCGAGCAGCGGCGAGATCACGAGCATCATGGCCAGCACGCCGACGATCGTGAGCAGCGAGGTCAGCAGCTGGCTCAACGTCTGCTGCAGCGACTGCTGCACGTTGTCGATGTCGTTGGTGACCCGGCTGAGCACCTCGCCGCGCTGCCGGCCGTCGAAGTACCGCAACGGCAGCCGGTGGATCTTGTCCTCGACCTCGCGGCGCAGCTGGAACACCGTGCGCTGCACGATCCCGTTGAGCAGGTAGCCCTGCGCGTAGGAGAACGCCGACGCCGCCAGGTAGATCGCGAGCACGGCGAGCAGCACCAGGCCGAGCGCACCGAAGTCGATCCCCTGCCCCGGCACGACGCCCTGGCTCTCGATGAGCGTGGCGACGGTGTCGTTGCCGGCCAGGCGCGCCTGCTCGGCGGCCTCGGCCGCGGTGAGCCCCGCGGGCAGCTGCGCGCCGATCACGCCCGCGAAGATCACGTCCGTGGCGTGCCCGAGGATCCGCGGCCCGACGACGTTGAGCGTCACGCTGATCACGCCCAGCGCGACGACGAGCAGCACGCCGAGCCGCTCCGGCGCGAGCCGGCCGATCAGCCGCCTGGCCGACGGCCCGAACGTCGCGGCCTTCTCGGCGGGCTGGCCGATGCCGGCCCAGGGCGGTCCGCCGCCGCGGCGCTGGGCGGCCATGCCGCGGGCGGCGGAGACGGTGTCCGCGTCCTGCCGGGGGCGGCCGCCGGGGGCGGTGGTGGTCACGCGGCCTCCTCGACACCGAGCTGGGACTCGACGATCTCGGCGTAGGTGGGGCAGTCCGCCAGCAGCTCCTCGTGCCGTCCGACGCCGACGACCACGCCGTCGTCGAGCACGACGATCCGGTCCGCCGCCGCCACCGTGGACACCCGCTGGGCCACGACCACCACGGTCGCCGCGGCCGTGACCGGGACCAGCGCGGCCCGCAGCCGGGCGTCCGTGGCGAGGTCGAGGGCGGAGAACGAGTCGTCGAACAGGTAGATCGGCGGCCGCTTGACCAGGGCCCGGGCGATGGCGAGCCGCTGCCGCTGACCGCCGGAGACGTTCGTGCCGCCCTGCGAGATCGGCGAGTCCAGACCCTCCGGCATGGCGCGCACGAAGTCCTCGGCCTGCGCGATCCGCAGTGCCTCCCACAGCTGCTCGTCCGTGGCCGCCGGGTCGCCGTACCGCAGGTTGCTCGCGACCGTGCCGGAGAACAGGTAGGGCTTCTGCGGCACCAGCCCGATCCGCCGCCAGAGCTCCTCGGGGTCGAGGTCGCGCACGTCGACCCCGTCGACCAGCACCGCGCCCTCGGTGACGTCGAACAGCCGCGGGACCAGCGAGAGCAGCGTGGTCTTGCCCGCGCCGGTGCTGCCGATGATCGCCGTGGTCTCTCCCGGCCGCGCGACCAGGTCGATCCCGCGCAGGACCGGCTCGGCCGCCCCGGGGTAGCGGAAGGTGGCCGCGCGGAACTCCAGCACGCCCTCGACGGCCTCCGGGACGACCGGCTGCGGCGGCGGCGAGACCGACGACTCCGTGTCGAGCACCTCGGTGATCCGCTCGGCGCAGACGGCGGCGCGCGGCACCATGATCGCCATGAACGTGGCCATCATGACGGCCATGAGGATCTGCAGCAGGTAGGCCAGGAACGCCGTGAGGGCCCCGATCTGCATCTCCCCCGCGTCGATCCGGATCGCCCCGAACCAGAGCACGGCCACGCTCGACGCGTTGAGCACCAGCATCACGATCGGGAAGATCAGCGCCTGGAGCCGGCCCGCGGCCGTGGCCACCGCCGTGACCTCGCGGTTGACCACGCCGAACCGGGCCCGCTCGTGCGGCTCGCGGACGAAGGCCCGCACCACGCGGATGCCGGTGATCTGCTCGCGGAGCACGCGGTTGACGGCGTCGATCCGCTCCTGCAGCAGCCGGAACTTCGGCACCATCCGCACCACGACCGCGCCGATGCTCAGGGCCAGCACGGGCACCGAGACCGCGACCAGCCACGACAGGCCGGCGTCCTCCTGCAGCGCCATGACCACGCCGCCGACGCACATGATCGGCGCCGACACGAGCATGGTGCAGCTCACCAGCACCAGCATCTGCACCTGTTGCACGTCGTTCGTGCTGCGGGTGATCAGCGACGGCGCCCCGAAGCGGTTCACCTCGCGCACCGAGAACTCGCCGACCCGGTGGAAGACGGCCGCCCGCACGTCCCGCCCGAAGCCCATCGCCGTGTGGGAGCCGAACCAGACCGCGGCGATCGAGCAGACGACCTGGATCAGCGAGACCACGAGCATCCAGCCGCCGGTGCCGAGGATGTGGCCGGTGTCGCCGCGGGCGATCCCGCGGTCGATGATGTCCGCGTTGAGGCTGGGCAGGTAGAGCGCCGCCATCGTCCCGATCAGCTGCAGGACGACGACGAGGGCGAGCGGCCTGCGGAAGGGTTGCAGGTACCGCCGCAGCAGGCGCAGCAACATGCGTCGACACACCCCTGTCGTGAGTGGCCCGCCGCGGGCGGACGTGTGGTGGGGAGGCCGACGATAGCCGCGGGGTCCGACGGTTCCGGCGGACGATCGTCGCGCCGTGCAACAGTAGTCCGTCCGGGGCAGCGGGCCGACCGGATTTCCCGACCATGGACTTCCGGACTACGTAGTTGTCGCACTGGCCGGGGCCGCCGGGCGGGCGGGACCCTCGGGGGCAGTGATCGGAACGGCGCTGATCGGGCACCGTTCGGGACCGGGGAGGTCGGATGCGTCGGCTCGTGGTGTGCTGCGACGGCACCTGGCAGAACGTCGCCGCGGACAGCAACGTGGCCCGGCTGCACCGGGCGCACCGCCCCGGGCCGGGCTCGCCGCCGGCGAAGTACGTGCCCGGCGTCGGCACGGCGTCGCTCGACCCGGTCGGCAACCTGCGGGCCGGGCTGACCGGCGCCGGCCTCGACCGGTCGATCACGGACGGGTACCGGTTCCTGGTCGACACCTACCGGCCCGGCGACCGGATCTCGCTGTTCGGCTTCAGCCGCGGCGCCTACACCGCGCGCAGCCTGAGCGGGATGGTCGGCCGGGTCGGCATCGTCGACGGGACCGGGCTCGACCCCGCCGCCCGCGACGACGCCGTCCGGCGCGCCTACCGGCGGTACCGGGACCTGCGGAACCATTCGGACGACCCGGACTGGAGCACGGGGCTCGTCCTGGCCTACGAGCCGGACGAGCCGACGTCGCCGATCGAGTTCGTGGGCGTCTGGGACACCGTCGGCGCGCTCGGCATCCCGGTCTACGTGGGGATCCCCGACCTGGTGCACTCCCGCGAGCACTACACGTTCCTCGACGTCACGCTGGACCGCCGGATCCCGGTCGCCCGGCACGCCGTGTCGCTCGACGAGCTCCGCGGCCCGTTCCGCCCCACGCTGTGGGACCCGCCCGCGCCGGGGCAGGACATGAAGCAGGTCTGGTTCCCGGGCGACCACGGGGACGTCGGCGGCGGGTACCGCGAGAAGGGGCTCAGCGACACCGCGCTGGCCTGGATGGCGGCCGAGGCCGCGCACCTGACCTTCGACCTGGCGGCGGTGACCGGGTTCGCCCCGTCGGCCACGGCGCCGTCGCACACGATGGCGGACGGGCTGGTGGGCGCGGCACTGGAGATCGCCTTCCAGCCGCGCCCGCGGACCGTGCCGCGGGTCGACGCGGCCCGGCCCGAGCCTGCCGTGTCGGACGTGGCGCTGCAGCGGCAGGCCGCGCAGGGCTACCGCAGCACGACGACCCTCGCCGCCGGGCAGTCGGCCCGGCTCACCGTCCCCGCGGACTGCGCATGGACCGCGACCGGCCTGTGGCTGGAGAAGGGCGAGTACCGGTTCACCGCGGAGGGCCGCTGGACGAGCGCGGGGCGGTCGTGCGGGCCGGAGGGCGGCCCGGGGCGTTCCGGGGCGCTGGGCGGGGTGTTCTCCGGGCTGGAGCGGGTCCTGCGGCGGGTGTCGGGCAACGACCGCGCGGAGCTCGCCTTCACCCGCCGGCACGACGACCTGCCGTGGCTCTGCCTGGTCGGGTCGGTGGCGGACGCCCCGAGCCCGGACGCCGACGACACGGTGATCGCGATCGGGGCGGGCACGACGGCCGAGGTCCCGGCCGAGGGCTACCTGTACGCCTACCCGAACGACGCCCTGGGCTGCTACGGCAACAACTCCGGCGAGATCACGGTCGAGGTGGAGCGGCTGTCCTGATCGGACGGGCGCGCTACCGTGCCTCCTCGTGACCGACATCGACCTCACCGCGCGGGCCGCGGCGACCGGCGGCTCCCCCACCCTCCGCGGGTACCTGGCGACACCGGAGGGCGAGGGGCCGTGGCCGGGCGTGGTCGTGGTGCACGAGGCCTTCGGGCTCGACGACGAGATGCGCCGGCACGCCGACCGGCTCGCCGCCCGGGGCTACCTGGCGCTGGCGCCGGACCTGTTCAGCGCGGGCGGCGCCCGGAAGTGCCTGGTCTCGACCTTCCGCGCCCTGTTCTCCGGTCGGGGTCGCGCGTTCGCCGACATCGAGGCCGCCCGGGCCGAGCTGACCGCGCGGGACGACTGCACCGGCAAGGTCGGTGTGATCGGCTTCTGCATGGGCGGCGGGTTCGCGCTGCTCACGGCCTCGCGGGGGTTCGACGCGTCCTCGGTCAACTACGGCCAGCTGCCCAAGGACCTCGACGCCGCGGTGGCCGGGGCGTGCCCGATCGTGGGCAGCTTCGGGGCGAAGGACATCTCGCTCAAGGGCGCCGCCGGGAAGCTGGAGGCGGCCCTGACCCGGGCCGGTGTGCCGCACGACGTCGCCGAGTACCCGGCCGCCAACCACTCGTTCCTCAACGAGCGGCAGAACGGGCCCCGCGCCCTGCGCCCGCTGCTGCGGGTCACGGGCATGGGGCCCGAGCCGGAGAGCGCCGCCGACGCGTGGCGGCGCATCGACGCCTTCTTCCGGCAGCACCTGGCTTGATCAGGCGGCGGCGAAGGAGCGCTTGGACAGGCCCCACCAGAACCCGTCGATCGTCGCCTCGCGCGGCGCCTCGGGATCGGTGGAGGCGCCGAGGGTCACGAAGAGCGGGGTGAAGTGCTCGACGGTCGGGTGCGCGTAGGGCATGCCGGGCGCCTTGGCGCGGTAGGCCGCCAGCTCGTCGACGTCGCCGCGGCGCAGGGCCTCCGCGGCCCACGCGTCGAACTGGCGCGACCATCCGGGCGCGGCGCCGCCGGTGATCGCCTGGCGGGTGAGGAAGGGCAGCCCGTGCGTGGTGAAGCCGGAGCCGATCACCAGCACGCCCTCCTCGCGCAGCGCGCGCAGCTTCCCGCCGAGGCCCAGCAAGGTCGTCGGGTCGGCGGTGGGCAGGCTCAGCTGCAGCACCGGGATGTCCGCCTCGGGGTACATGACCTTGAGCGGCACCCAGGCCCCGTGGTCGAGCCCGCGGCCGGTCTCGTGGACGTTCTCGCTGCTCAGCGCGCCGACGACCCGCCGGGCGAGCGCACTCGCCTCCGGGGTGTCGTAGCGCATCCGGTAGTACGTCGGGTCGAAGCCGCCGAAGTCGTAGACCGGAGTGACGTGCGCGGCGCTGCTGGAGATCGCGAGCGGTGCCTCCTCCCAGTGCGCCGACACGATGAGCACGGACTTCGGCCGCGGCATCGAGCGCGCCCAGCTGAACAGCTCCGCCATCCACGCCGGGTCCTCGAACAGCGGCGGGGCGCCGTGGCTCAGGTAGAGGGCGGGCAGCGGCCCGTCGGCCGGCGTCCACGCGGCGTGCTCGCCGGCCCGCGCGACCCGGGCGAGGTGCGTCTCGTAGGGGTGCACGGGCATCTCGCACTCCGTTCGTACCTTTTATTCAATGTTCAACTGAACTCTCAACCAAGATAGGTCGCGCCGGGACGACTGTCAAAGGCCGAGATCGGGAAGGCCTGGGGAGACAGCCGGGAGGAGGACGTATGCAGTACGTGAAGCTGGGATCGACCGGCCTGGACGTCTCGCGCATCTGTCTGGGGGCGATGAGCTTCGGCGAGCCCGGGCGCGGTCGGCACGACTGGACGCTCGGCGAGGACGACGCGCGACCGATCATCCTGCGCGCGTTCGAGGCCGGGGTGAACTTCGTCGACACCGCCAACGTGTACTCCGCGGGCGGCAGCGAGGAGATCCTCGGGAAGGTCCTGGCCGAGTACGGGCACCGGGACGAGATCGTGCTGGCCACCAAGGTCAACGGCCGGATGCGGCCCGGGCCCAACGGGCAGGGCCTGTCGCGCAAGGCGATCCTCAGCGAGCTCGACGCCAGCCTGCGCCGGCTCGGCGTGGACCACGTGGACCTCTACCAGATCCACCGGTGGGACCCGCACACGCCGATCGAGGTCACGATGGAGGCGCTGCACGACGTCGTGAAGGCGGGCAAGGCGCTGCACATCGGGGCGTCGTCGATGTGGGCCTGGCAGTTCGCGAAGGCCCAGCACACCGCCGAGCGGCACGGCTGGACGCCCTTCGCGACCATGCAGAACCACTACAACCTGCTCTACCGCGAGGAGGAGCGGGAGATGCTGCCGCTGTGCGTCGACCAGGGCGTCGGCGTGATCCCGTGGAGCCCGCTGGCCCGCGGGCGGCTGACCCGGGCCTGGGACGCGACCACGGCGCGCACCGAGACGGACGAGTTCGGCCGCAGCCTCTACCGGGACGAGGACCGCGAGATCGTGGACCGGGTCCTGGAGCTCGCGGAGCGCCGGGGGTTACTGCCGGCGCAGATCGGGCTGGCGTGGCTGCTGAGCAAGCCCACGGTGACCGCGCCGATCGTCGGGGCCACCAAGCGGCAGCACCTCGAGGACGCGCTCTCCGCCGTCGACGTCACGCTGTCGGCGGAGGAGGTCGCGTTCCTCGAGGAGCCGTACCGGCCGCACGAGGTGGCCGGCTTCGCGTGAGCGCTCACGCGGCGAGGGTGGCGTAGCGGCCGCGGTCGGCCACCAGCGCGTCGTGCGTCCCCCGCTCGACGACGCGGCCGTGGTCCAGCACGGCGATCTCGTCGGCGTCGCGGACCGTGGAGAGCCGGTGCGCGATGGTGATGGTGGTGCGGCCCTTCGCCAGCTCGGTGAAGGCGCGCTGAACCGCCCGCTCGGTCTCCGTGTCGAGGGCGCTGGTGGCCTCGTCGAGGACCAGCACCTTCGGGTCGCGCAGCAGCGTGCGGGCGATCGCGATCCGCTGCTTCTCGCCGCCGGAGAACCGGTACCCGCGGGAGCCGACGACCGTGTCGTAGCCCTCGGGCAGGCTCGCGATCAGGTCGTGGACTTGGGCGGCCCGGGCGGCGGCCTCGATCTCGGCGTCCGTGGCCTCGGGCCTGGCGTGCCGCAGGTTCTCCCGCACGGTGGAGTGCAGCAGGTAGGCCTCCTGGCTCACCACGCCGACGATCCGGGCGAGGTCGGCCAGGCGCAGGTCCCGGACGTCGACACCGTCGATCGTGATCCGTCCGGCATCGGGGTCGCGCAGCCGCGGGACCAGCGAGGCCAGGGTCGACTTGCCGGAGCCGGTCTCCCCCACCAGGGCGAGGGTGGTGCCGGCGGGCACGTCGAGGTTCACGCCCGCGACGGCCGCGGTGTCGCTGCCCGGGTAGGCGAAGGTCACGTCCTCGAAGCGGACGTGCCCGCGCACCCGGGCGGGGTCGACGGCGACGGGCTCGGCCGGGTCGTCGACCTCGACCGGCAGATCCAGGTACTCGAAGATCCGGGCGAACAGGGCCAGCGAGCCGACCAGCGAGACGCCGACGTCGAGCAGGCCCGTGAGCGGCCGGAACAGGCTGCCCTGCAGGCTCGTGAAGGCGATCAATGTGCCGACGGTCATCGCGCCCGCGGTGATCGGCAGGCCGGCGGACAGGTAGATCACCGCGGGGATCGCGGCGAAGATGATGCTCATCGTGGCCATCCGCCAGCGGCCGGCCAGCTGGCTGCGCAGCTCGAGGTCGACCAGCCGCTCGGACGACGCGGTGAAGCGGTCGACGAGGGCCGGGCCGGCGCCGAGGGTCTTGCTCAGCTGGATGCCGGAGATCGAGAGGCCCTCCTCGATCGTCACGTTGAGGTCGGCGAGCTCGCGCTGCTGGCGCGCGGTGATGCTGCGGCGCATCCGGGCGACACGGCGGGACAGCAGGATCGCGGGCGGCAGCACGAGCAGCGAGATCAGCGTGAGCTGCCAGGACAGGGCGACCATCGCGACCAGGGTGGCGACGGTCGTGGTCAGGTTCGACGCGATCGACGTGGCCGTGGAGGTGACCACGGACTGCATGCCGCCGATGTCGTTGGTGATGCGGGACTGCACCTCGCCGGTACGGGTGCGAGTGAAGAAGCCGAGCGACTGGCGCTGCAGGTGCGCGAAGACGTCCGTGCGCAGCCGGTGCATCACCTGCTGGCCGACCCGCGTCGAGATCCAGGTCTGGACCACACCGAAGGCGGCGGTCACGGCAGCGACGGCGACCATGCCGCCGACCAGCCAGGCCAGCAGCGGGACGTCGCGGTTCGGCAGGGCGACGTCGAGCACCTCGCGGAGCAGGAAGGGCGAGGCCATGCCCACCACGGACGAGGCGACGATGATCGCCACGACCAGCGCGAGCGGCCCGCGGTACGGGGTGAAGAGCCGGCCGATCCGGCGCAGCGAGACCTCGCGGGCCTGCTGCTTCTCCGCGGCCGACGGGGCGCGTCGGCCCGGGCGCTCGGGACGGTCCGGGCGGCCTGGGCGTGGTGTGTCTGCGGATCCAAGTGCGTGTCCCCTCTCGACGTTTGCTGAGGTTACCTCAACATGAGGGAACAACACGAACCGCTGGTACGGTATTCCCGTGAGCGAGGGGGAGGAGACGCTGGCCGAGGCCTTCTGGGCCGTCGCGCGCATGCTCCGGGGCCGCAACAAGGAGGCGCTGGCGCCGTGGGACGTCACGCCCTCGCAGTTCCGGGCCGTCGCCACGCTGGCCCGGCACGGCCGGATGCGCCTGTCGACCCTCGCCGAGCACCTGCGGATCGCCCCGCGCTCGGCCACCGAGGTGGTCGACGACCTGCAGGAACGCGGCCTCGCCGAGCGTACGCCGGACCCGGCGGACCGGCGGGCCACGCTCGTCGCGCTCACCGCGAAGGGCGTCACGCTGGCCCACGAGGTCCGGGCGGCGCGGCAGGCCGAGTCCGAGAGCCTGTTCGCCGGGCTGGACGAGCGGGACCGCGCGGACCTCGCCCGGATCCTGCGGACGCTGCGCGCCGCGGGGCCGGACGAGGCGGGCCGGGCCGTGCCGTCCGGCCGGGGTGATGTGCAGCCGCGAGCCAGAACGGGAACCTCGACGCCGTGAACCGCTTCACCACGACCACCGAGTCGGAGGCCGTCGTCGCCGCCGAGCGCGGCGACATCTGGGCCGTCCTCACCGACCCGGAGCTGCTCCCCCGGCTCACCCCTCTGCTGACCAGCATCGAGACCGACGGCGACCGCTGGCGGTGGAGCATGATGCGGCTGGCCGTCCTCGGCGTGGGGATCCAGCCGACCTTCACCGAGCGGATGCGCTTCACCGACGGGCCCGAGGAGTCCCGCATCGACTTCACCCACGAGCCGCCCCCGGACACCCACGAGTTCACCGGCGCCGAGGGCTGGTACCGGCTGCGGGACGCCGGGGGCGGCACGCACCTGGCGATCCGGCTGACCCTGCACGTCGAGCTGCCGCTCTCCCGGCTCGCCTCCCCCGCCGTCGTCGGGCTGATGAACGTCACGCTGCAGCGCACCGGGGACCGGTTCGTCACCAACCTCCTGCGCCACCTCGACGCCGACGAGGTCCCGGGCAGCCGCGTCACCCGCTGATCCGCCCTGACCACGCCGGCGGCCCCCGACCACGCTGTCGGGGGGCCGCCGGGCCTACGGGAACGTCATGGGATCACGAGCGCATACCGCCCCGCGGTGTCGTCGAGGTCGCTCACGGCGAGGCCGAGGCCGGTCAGCCGCGGCGGGACGCCGTCGGACACCCAGCGGTCCAGTAGCAGCCGGACCTTGTCGGCCATCTGCGTGCGCAACATCGTGAAGGACTCCTCGGCGGTCACGGCGTCGTCGCAGGTCATGCCGACCCGGCCGAGCAGCAGCCACCAGGCCCAAGCCGCCGCGCCCGCGTTGGCCACGAAGTCCGGTACCACCGGGACGCCGCGGGCGGCGAGCATGGCCTCGGCCTCCGGCGTGGTGGCGGCGTTCGCGGCCTCGACGACGACCTTGGCGGCCACGTCGTAGCTGTTGTCCGGGGTGATCGCGTAGGAGATCGCGGCCGGCACGAAGACGTCGGCCGGCAGCCCGACGACCGCGGAGCGGGGCAGGCGGGCGACGCCGGCGGGCAGCCGGGTGCGGTCGATCTCGCCGAAGCCGTCCCGCAGCTCGAGCAGGGCCGGGACGTCGAGGCCGTCCGGGTCGTAGAGGGTGCCGGCGGCGTCGGCCATCGCGACCACCCGCATGCCGGCCTCGTGCAGGTACCAGGCCGCGGCGCCGCCCATGGTGCCGATGCCCTGGATCGCGACGGTGGTGCCCTCGACGGCCCAGCCGAAGGCGGAGGCGGCGCCGAGGCAGGCGTGCGCCACGCCGTAGCCGCCGATGACGTCGCCGAGCAGGCCTCCGGGGACGCGCGCGTCGAGGCCTCGGCGGACACGCTCGAGGGTCGCCGCGGGGTCGGCCGAGCGCGAGATGGCCGCGTGGTACGACTGGCCGAGCCCGATCCGCTCGAACACCTCGTCGATCAGGTGCTGCGGCACGCCGAGGTCCTCGGCGGTCACCCAGTGGCCGTCGATCCACGGGCGCATGGCCTGGCAGAAGCGCTCCAGCACGCCGATCGCGCGCGGATCCTTCGGGTCGAAGTCGATGCCGCCCTTGGCCCCGCCGACGGGCAGGTCGAAGGCGGCGGTCTTCGCGGCCATGCCCCGGGCCAGGTCCTCGACCTCGGCCAGGGTGCAGCCGGCGCGCATGCGGGTGCCGCCGGTCGCGATGCCGGACCGCAGCGTGTGCACGACGAGGTGGCCGCGGGCGCCGGTGACGGGGTCGGTCCACGTCACGCGCAGGTAGGGCTCGCGGTCCCGCGGGGCGGGAGCGGCGGCCGCGGGAAGGACTGCGGGCACCGGCGCGGCCGGCACCTCGATCGGCGTTCCCAGCGGCCCCATCGGCTCCTGCATCGTGGTCACGTCGGCGGACCTCCCGGTCTGCTGCTCGGGGCACGACGGACCGCGCCGGGCCCGTCGGGGCGGCGGCGTGAGGGTCGTGCCGGGGTGGCCGGCGATCTCCGCCGGTGCCCCCACTGTGCGGCAGCGGCGCGGCCGGCGTCCATCAAGGAATCGTGGAGGATCGCGTTCACGGTTCCTGCACGAGCGGAACCGCCCGCCTACGGTGGGCGCCGTGGAGCTCTCCCTGTCGCGCCTGCGCATGCTCCGGGAGCTGCACCGGCGGGGCACGGTCACCGCCGCGGCGGCGGCCCTGCACTACACCGCGTCGGCCGTGTCGCAGCAGCTCGCCCAGCTGGAACGGGACGTCGGCGGCACCCTCTTCGAGCGGCTCGGCCGCCGGGTGCAGCTCACCGAGCTGGGCATGGTCCTCGCCGAGCACGCCGAGGAGATCCTGGCCTCGGTGGAGCGCGCCGAGCTCGCCGTCGAGGAGGCCCAGCAGGCCCGGTCGGTGCGGCTGACCGCCGGGGTCTGGGCCTCGGTGGCCTCCGGCCTGCTGCCCGACGCGCTGGCCTCGCTCGCCGCCGAGCACCCCGGCATCCAGGTGCGGACCCGCGAGCTCGCGCCCGAGGAGACCGCCGGCGCGGTCCGGGACGGCGCCCTCGACTTCTCGTTCGTGATCGACTACTCCGGGCACCCCATGTCCTGGGATCCCGCGCTGACCCGGGAGGTCGTGGCCGTCGAGCGGCTGTACGCGGCGGTCCCGGCCGGCACCGTGCCGGGCGCGACGGTCACCCTCGGCGAGCTGGCCGACCAGCCGTGGATCCTCGCCGGACCGCGCTCGCACTTCGGCCGCGCGGTGCGCGTCGCCTGCCGCCGCGCCGGCTTCGACCCCGCCACCACCCACGAGGTCGAGGAACAGTTCACCGCGCTGGCCCTGGTCGCGGCCGGACTCGGCGTCACGCTGGTCTCGGACCTCGGGCTGGTGCAGCGCCCGCCCGGCACGGACGACGCGATCGACGTCGTCGCCCTCACCGAGCCCGTCATGCGCACCGTCTCGATCGCCTACCGGACCAGGGCCACCCGGCGGCCCGCGCTGCACCTGGTGATCGCGGCGGTCCGGGAGGCGGCCGCGGCGAAGGGGCTGGGGGCGGAGGCGAGCTTCGGGCTGCCCGCCACGGACGGCGCTGCGGACCCGCACGGTCCGCGGCTGCCGCTCCCCTGACCGTCAGCCCTGCAGCTGGGCCCAGACCTCCTGGTCGCGCTCGGCCGTCCAGATGACGGGGCGCTCGACGCCGGACAGCTCGTCCCACAGCCGCGAGACGTCGAACGGCAGGCAGTGCTCGAAGATCGGCCAGTGCCCGTAGTCGTCCACCAGCGCCGCGTGCGTGGCCTCGAACGCCTCCTTCAGCGTCCCGCCCCGCTCCTGCACCCCGCCGACCTCGCGGATCATCACCTGCAGGAACCCGCGGGTCTGCTCGATCGCCGCGTCGACGGCCGCGCGGCCCTGGGTGACCGCGCCGCGCCCGCCGACGAGCTGCTCGGCGCCCACCGCCCTGACCCGGTCGAGGGTGCCGCCCGCCCAGTCCCGGTGGAACGCGTCGCCGGTGTACAGCGCCGCCTCGGCCTCGACGAGGTCGCCGGCGAAGAGGATCCTCTGCCGCGGCAGCCAGGCGGTGATGTCGCCCTCGGTGTGCCCGCGCCCGTGGTACTGCAGCACCAGGTCACCCCGGTCGCCCCCGAGGTCGATCGTCAGCCGGTCGGCGAACGTGAGCGTCGGCCACGTCAGCCCCGGCACCGAGTCCGCCGCCTCGGCCAGCCGCGGCATCCGCGCGAACTCGCTGGCCCAGTCCTCCTTGCCGCGCTCGGCGATCAGGGCCCGCGTGGTCTCGTGCGCGACGATGATCTCCGCGTCGAACGCGCTGGCCCCCAGCACCCGCACGGCGTGGTAGTGCGAGAGCACGAGGTAGCGGATCGGCTTGTCGGTGTGCTCGCGCAGCCGGGTCAGCCACTTCCGCGCGGCCACGGGCGTGGCCAGGGCCTCGAAGCAGACGAGGAAGTCCTCCCCCTCGACCGCCCCGATGTTCGGGTCGCCCTCGGCCGTGAGCGCGTAGACGCCGTCGGCCAGGATCTCGAGCGTCTGCTCCTTCGCGGCCAGGTCGGCCGACGAGGCGAAGGGCTTGGCGGCCATGGTGTCCTCCTGCTCAGCTCGCGGTGACGAAGGCTTCGCGCTCGGCGGGCGTGCCCTCGCGCAGGGCCAGCACCGCGGCCAGCGTGACCAGGCACATCAGGAACATGTAGGCGGAGACCGACAGCGAGGTCCCGGTGACCGCGATCAGCCAGGTCGCCAGCAGGGGCGCGAACCCGCCGCCCAGGATGGCACCGAACGCGTAGGCGAACGAGACGCCGGAGTAGCGGACCGGCGCCGGGAACATCTCCGCGTAGGTCGCGGCCTGCTGCCCGTAGGTGAGGCCGAGGCCGAAGGCCAGCACCACGACCGCGACGATCAGCAGCCCGACCGAGCGGGTGTCGAAGAGCAGGAAGAACGGGAAGCACCACGCGGCCAGCGCGACGATCCCGATCAGGTAGGTGCGCCGGCGCCCCCAGGTGTCCGACCAGCGCCCCGCCATCAGCGTGAACACGCCCCAGGCCACGGCCCCGACCATGCCGACGACCAGCATCGTCGTGCTGGAGAGCCCGAGCTGGCGCGTGCCGTAGGAGGTGATGAACGCGATGAGGATGTAGCCGATCATGTTGTTGGCGACGAACAGCCCGATCGCCACGAGCAGCTCGCGGCGGTTCTTCCGCAGCACCTCGGCCAGCGGGGCGGACCGGCGCTCGCGACGGTCCCGCAGGTCCTCGAACACCGGGCTCTCCGAGACCCGCGCCCGCACCCAGAACCCGACGACGATCAGCACGATCGACAGCAGGAACGGGATCCGCCAGCCCCACGCCTGGAACTGCTCCGGGGTGGTCGTCGCCGACACGGCGAAGAAGACGAGGTTGGCCAGCAGCAGCCCGATCGGCACGCCGATCTGCGGATAGGCGCCGTAGTAGCCGCGCCGCCCGGGCGGGGCGTGCTCGACCGACATCATCGCGGCGCCGCCCCACTCGCCACCGGCGGAGAGGCCCTGCAGCATCCGCAGGGCGACCAGCAGGATCGGGGCCGCGACGCCGATCGAGGCGTACGAGGGCAGCAGGCCGACGCCGACCGTCGACAGGCCCATCAGCAGCAGCGTGCCGACCAGCACCGGCTTGCGGCCGAACCGGTCGCCGAGGTGCCCGGACACCACGCCGCCGATCGGGCGGGCGATGAAGGAGACGCCGATCGTCGCGAAGGAGGCGAGCAGGGCCGCGGTGCCGTCGAGGCCCGGGAAGAACTGCTTGCCGAACACCAGGCCGGCGGCCGAGGCGTAGACGAAGAAGTCGTACCACTCGATGGTCGTGCCGACGAGGCTCGCGCCGATCACCCGGCGCAGCTGGCTCGACGGCGGGTGGACCGCCGAGGCGGCCGATCCCGGGGTCTGCGTCATCGGAAGTCCCCTCGTTCCCGGCGCTGGGAAAACGGTCAAAGCCTTGACCGTGCGGAACGGTAACCCGTCCCGGGCCCGACGGCCAGGGGTCCGGCCCGGTTCAGCGCCGGTTGACCCACTCCGCGGCGTGGGCGGCGCCGGCGAGCTTGGCGAGCAGCCCGTTGAGGGCGGCGAGGTCCTCGGGGTCGAGCAGCCGGGCCCACTCGGACTCGCGGGCGTTGTGCCGCAGGAAGGTCTCCTCGATCGCCGCGGTGCCCTTCTCCGTGAGCGCGAGGACCACCGAGCGGCCGTCGGCCGAGCCGGGCGTGCGGTCGAGCAGGCCGGCGGCGCTGAGCGTGTTCGTCAGGGCGGAGACGGCGGCCCGGCTCATCCCGGACAGCTCGGCCGCCCGCCGGGACTCCTGCGGCCCGGCCACCCAGATCGTGAAGAGCAGGCGCCAGGCCGACCAGCTCCAGCCCGCGGGGCGGTGCACCGTCGACTCCAGGTCGTAGACCAGCCCGCTCGCGACCCGCGTGAGCAGCAGGACCATGGCCATCGCCGAGCGGTCGGTCCCCGGGAGCCGGCGCTGGGTCTCGTCGATGGCGATGCCGGCGAGGGACAGGAAGTCGCTGTCGGGCGGGGGGTCGACGGACACGGCCGGATCCTACGGCCGTCCACCGGGGAGCGGCCGGACGCCGCCCACCGGTCGACGAGCGAGTCCTGCACGGAGCCGTGGCCCTGGAACCCGCAGGAGCCGACCGACTCCTGCGAGTCGATCCGCACCACCCGACCGGCCCGGACCGCGGGCAGGCCCGCCCACAGCGGCGAGCCCTTTAGCTCGACGAACCCCCCGATCACCCGCTCGGCCTCCGCCCCCCGCCCCACCGCGGCCGCGGCGAGGAGGTCGACCTCGGGATCGCCCGCGCTACGGCCGCCCTGGGCGAGCTCGCCGCCGATCCCGGCAGGCCGGTCGGGGACGTCCTCGACGAGCTCACGCGCGGAGCCCCGCCGCCCCCGTGGCGCCGGGGTCAGGCGTCGCTGCTCGCCAGCAGGCGCTCGGCGGCCGCCCGCTCGCACTCCTGGACGCTCCCCGGCAGGGCGTCGCGCAGGGACCAGCGGGACACCGTGCCGTCCGGCCCGGTGAGCAGGCCGCGGGCCAGCGCGGCGTCGATCCGGCTGCGGACCTCGTCCTCGAGGTCGACGTCGCACGCGAACAGCACGCGCAGCCGCACCCGGCTGCCGGCCCGCGACGACGCGGTGTGGTGCGACGCGATCGGGCACGGCGGCTCGTGCTCCCAGGTCCCGCACAACGCGGCGGTGATCGCGGCGCCCGGGGCGGCCCGGTCGCCGTCCTCGGCGAGCTCGATCTCGGCGGTGTGCGCGAAGGCGGAACGCATGGCGCCAGCATGGCAGAAGATGTGTTCGCCGTCACACTCGCCCGGTTCGCGGCGGCAGCGAGCCGCCGTCCTACGGTCACCCGGTGACGCTCCCCCGCCCACGCGTCCGCGCCCGCACCGCCTGGACGGGGGCCGCGGTGCTGGTCGCGCTGCAGCTCGCCGTGCTCGCGGCCTGGCCCGGCGCGCACGCGCTGATGATCGACCTGCAGGTCTACCGGGCCGGCGGCGAGCACGTGCTGCACCACCAGCCGTTGTACGCCGGCGGGGTCCTGCTCGACCTGCCGTTCGTGTACCCGCCGGTGGCCGCGGTGCTGTTCGTGCCGTTGACGCTGCTCCCGCTGCCGCTGCTCAAGATCTTCTGGACCGCGCTCGGAGTGGTGCTGCTCGTGCTGGTGGTGCGGCGGTCGGCCGCACTGGTGGGGACCGTGCTGCCGGCCGGCACGGTCGCGCTGCTGGTGGCGACCGCGCTGTGGCTCGACCCGGTGCGGACGACGTTCTACCTCGGGCAGATCAACGTCGTGCTGCTCGCGCTGGTGTTGCTCGATCTCACCGGTCGCCCGTCGCGGTGGCGCGGCGCCGGGGTGGGGCTGGCCGCGGCGCTCAAGCTCACGCCGCTGCTGTTCGTGGTGTACCTGCTGCTCGTCGGGCGGCGACGGGAGGCGGCCGTCGCCGTCGGGACGTTCGTGGCGGCCACGGGGCTCGGGTTCGCCCTCGCGCCGGTCGAGTCGGTGCAGTACTGGGTGCGCGGGACGTTCGCGGCCGCGAACCGGATCTCGGACGTCGCCGCGACCAGCAACCACTCGCTCGACGGCCTGGTGGCCCGGGTTCTCGGCGAGAACGTGCCGGTCTACCTGGTGCTGGCCGCGCTGCTGACCGCCGCCGCACTGACCGTCGCGGTGCGGGCCCACCGGCGCGGGGACGACCTGCTCGCGCTCGTCATGGTCGGCCTCGCCTCCGCAGCGGTCGCGCCCTTCGCCTGGTCGCACCACTTCGTGTGGTGCGTCCCGCTGCTCGTGCTCCTGACCGTCCGGCACGCCCGGATCGGGCTCGCGGCGCTGCTGCTGGTGACCGCGGCCGTGGTCACGAGGCTGCCCGGGCCCGAGGTCGGCCCCATCCCCGCGACCGGCGCGATCTCCCTGCAGCCCGACGTCTACCTCGCCGGATTCGTCCTCGTCCTCGCCGCGGCAGTTCTCCAGCCCCGACCGAATCGCATTATGGTTCCATAACGCCGATTCGACGCCGCAATTCGGACGTCATGGAACCATGATGCGGACCTTGCGAAACGGCACGCGCACACGGTCTTCCACCTGAAGAACTGTGCATGCGAGCATCGGCGGTGTGACCGCTCCCTGCACGCCGTCCGCGTCGCGCACCCGTTTCGACCGCACGGACCGCCGGCACCTCGCGGGGATGGCGGCGGTGATCCTGCTGCTCACGCTCGGCGGCTGGACGCTGCTGGCCGCGGTGGTCGCGCCGCAGCACCTCGCGCTGGCCTCGGGCGGCACGTTCGGGCTCGGCGTCGGCCTCACCGCCTACCTGCTCGGCATGCGGCACGCCTTCGACGCCGACCACGTCGCCGCGATCGACAACACCACCCGCAAGCTGGTCAGCGAGGGGAAACGGGCCCGCGGCGTCGGATTCTGGTTCTCCCTCGGCCACTCCTCGGTGGTGTTCGTGCTGGCGCTGCTGCTCGCCCTCGGCGTCCGCGCGCTGGCCGGAGAGCTGGGCGACGACTCGTCGTCGGTCAAGGAGACCCTCGGCCTGGTCGGCACCCTGGTCGGCGGCGGGTTCCTGGTCCTGATCGGGCTGCTCAACCTGCAGGCGATGATCGGCATCGCGCGGGTGTTCGCGCGGATGCGCACCGAGCCGCTCGACGACGAGGCCCTCGAGCGGCACCTCGCCTCCCGCGGCCTGCTGGCCCGGATCCTCGGCCGGGCCCTGCGGGCGGTGTCGAAGCCCTGGCACATGTACGTGGTCGGGTTCGTGTTCGGCATCGGGTTCGACACCGCCACCGAGGTCACGCTGCTCGTCCTCGCCGGTGGCGCCGCGGCGGCGCAGCTACCCTGGTACGCGATCCTGGTCATCCCGGTGCTGTTCGCCGCGGGGATGAGCCTGTTCGACACCGCCGACGGCGTGTTCATGTCCGCCGCCTATCAGTGGGCGTTCGTCACCCCGGTACGCAAGGTCTTCTACAACCTCACCGTCACGGCGCTGTCGGTGGTCGTGGCGCTGGTGATCGGGCTGATCGAGCTGCTGCAGCTGCTCGGCGAGAAGCTGCACGTCACGACGGGGCCGCTGGCCACGCTGGCCGCGCTCGACCTCGAGGTGGTGGGGTACCTCGTCGTCGCCCTCTTCGTGGTCACCTGGCTCGGGGCGCTCGCGGTCTGGCGCTACGGGCGGATCGAGCAGCGCTGGGCCGTGGCGGACTGATCTCCCGCCGTCGGTTCCGGTAGAACCTCCGCATGCAGCGCACCGCGGTCGTGACCGGAGCGGGATCGGGGCTGGGCCGGGTCATCGGCCGCGCCCTCCTGGAGGACGGCTGGGCGGTCGCCCTGGCGGGGCGGCGGCCCGAGCCGCTGGCGGAGACCGCCGAGGGGTTCGCCGACGCGCTCGCCGTACCCACGGACGTCGCCGACGAGGAGTCGGTCGCGGCGCTGTTCCGCGCGGCCGTCGGGGCGTGGGGCCGGGTGGACCTGCTGGTCAACAACGCCGGCACGTTCGGCCCCACCGGCACGCCCGACGAGATCGAGGTCGCCGCCTGGCGCGCGGCCGTCGACACCAACCTCACCGGCTCGTTCCTCTGCGCCCGGGCGGCGTTCGCGGTGATGCGCGAGCAGGACCCGCAGGGCGGCCGGATCGTCAACAACGGCTCGATCTCGGCGCACGTGCCGCGCCCCGGCAGCGCGGCCTACACGGCCACCAAGCACGCGATCACCGGCCTGACCCGGTCGATCTCGCTCGACGGCCGCGCCTACAACATCGCCTGCGGGCAGATCGACATCGGCAACGCGGCCACGGACATGACAGCGGGGATCGCCACGGGGGCGCGCCAGGCGGACGGCTCGGTGCGACCGGAGCCGACCTTCGACGCCGGGCACGTCGCCGACGCCGTCCGCTACATGGCGAACCTCCCGCTCGACGCGAACGTCCAGTTCCTCACCCTCACGGCCACGACCATGCCGTTCATCGGGCGGGGCTGATCACAGGTCGCACGGTTCCGCATTAGGGTCGGTGCATACCTTCCGGAAGGAGATCCCGATGAAGACGCGACTGAACTGCCCGTGCGGCGAGCAGATCCAGGGCACGGACGAGGACGACCTCGTCGCCAAGACCCAGGCCCACCTCAAGGAGAAGCACCCGGGCCACGAGTACTCGCGCGACGAGATCCTCTTCATCGCGTACTGAGACTCAGCTCAGTCGTCGGCCTGCCACGGGGCGAAGGGCGGCAGCGCGCTGGCCCGGCCGGTGAACTCCGCCGGCCGCTTCTCCAGGAACGCGCGCACGCCCTCCTTCCCGTCGGCGATCGACGTGTAGAACATCGCGAGCGAGTCGACGCGGTGCGCCTCGACCGGGTGCGGCGCCGCGCTGTTGCGGTACATCATCTGCCGCATCAGCGCCGTGGCCACCGGCGAGTGCCCGTCGACGAACTTGCGGGCGAGCGCGTACGCCGTGTCCAGCAGCTGGTCGGCGGGCACGACGGACCGGAGCAGGCCGCCGTCGAGCGCCTCCTGCGCGCTCAGGATGTCGGCCGAGTAGACCCACTCCAGCGCCCTGCTGATCCCGACGATCCGGGGAAGGAACCAGGTGGAGGCTGCCTCCGGCACGATCCCGAGCCGGCCGAACACGAAGCCGATCCGGGCGTTGTCCGAGGCCAGCCGCACGTCCATCGGCAGGGTCATCGTCGCCCCGATACCCACCGCGGCGCCGTTGATCGCGGCGATCACGGGCTTGGTGCAGCGGTAGACGGCGAGCGAGACCTGCCCGCCGGTGTCGCGCACACCGTCGACGATCTCCGGGTCCTCGAAGCGCTCCTGCAGGTCCCGCAGCGTCGGCTGCTGCGACTCGTCGAGGCCGAACACGTTGCCCTCCGACGACAGGTCCATGCCCGCGCAGAACGCCCGGCCGGCCCCCGTCACGACGATCGCGCCCACCTCGTCGTCGGCGCTCGCCCGGTCGTAGGCCGCGATCAGCTCCTCCGCCATGGTCACGGTGAAGGAGTTGAGCTTGTCCGGCCGGTTCAGGGTGAGCGTGAGAATGCCGTCGCGCACCGTGTAGTCGAGGGTCTCGTACGTCATGCCCCGATCATCCCTCCCCCGTGCGTGCCGACTGCCCCTCTAGGGGCAGTTGCCACGCACGACCCCGGGCGACCTGCGGTAACACCGCGGCGCGCCGGGGCGACACCGGCAACGTGACCGACAGCGCGCGCAGGCCCCACCGACCTGGCCCGCTGGGTTGGGCGGGAGCGCTGTGCGTCGGCCTCGGCGTGGCCGCCGCCTACCTCGGGTTCGCCACGCTGACCTGGACCTCCACGGCGATCGCGGTGCTCCTGGTGGTGGTCGCGGCAGGGGTGCTGGCGCTGTCGGTGGTCGCGCAGCCGGGCCCGATGCGCGCCGCGGCGATGCGGGCGGGACTCTCCTGGGCCGCCTACGTCGCCGCCCTGTTCGGCTGGCGGGTGCCGGTGACGGGCCCGGACTTCGCGCTCGGCGGCGCGGTCGTCGCAGCGGTGTTGGTGGTCGCCGTGGCCGTGGTGCGGCGGCGGCCCGGGCTGGCGGGCGCGGTCCTGGCCGTGGCCGTGCTGGTCGGGCTCGCGCTCGCGATCGGTGTGGCCCTCCGGGAGCTCGCGCTCGGCGGGCCGGTGGGCGGCGCGGCGCTGGTCGTGGCCGGGTGCGCGGCGGCGGTGACCTACGTGGCGGTGACGCCTGTGCTCGGCGGTCGGTCGTCCGACGCCTGATCACGCCGCCTGATCACGCCGTTCGGCTTGCGCCGCCCCGTCACGGAGCGGTGAGGAAGCGGTCGATCACCGGTGCCAGCTCGTGGGACTCGGTGAGCAGCGCCAGGTGCCCGCCGCGGTACACGTGCAGGTGCGAGTCGGGGATGCCGTGGCGCAGGACCCTGGCGTTGACCAGCGGGATGATCGGGTCGTCGTCCCCGGAGACGATCAGCGTCCGCGCCGCGATCAGGCGCAGGACCGGCAGCGTGGTCCAGCCCGCGCCGGCGAGGAGCTGGTAGAGGTAGCCGCGCTCGTAGCCCGCGGGGTCGCCGTCGTCGGACGACTGCAGGAGGCGGGCGGCACGCTCGGGGTGCGTGCGCATCGAGCCGCCGTAGATCTCACCGGCGACCTGCGCGGCGTAGGCGGGGTCGCGGTAGCGCCGCGGGGTCAGCATCTTGCTCAGCACCGCGGGCCGGGCCGGCACCATCAGCGAACCGGTGCCGGTGGCGACCAGCACCAGGCGGCGGACCCAGTCCCGTCCGGTGAGCGCGGACTGCTGGGCGAGCCCGCCACCCCAGGAGTAGCCCAGGACGTCGACCTTCCCGTAGCCCAGCTCACGCACGAGCTTGCCGACGGTCAGCGCGAAGGTCGCCATGTGGTACGGCATCCGGGGCCGCGGCGATCCGCCGACGCCCGGGACGTCGAACCGGATCACCTCCAGCTCACGGGGCAGCGCCTCGACGAACGGCTCGAGCATCTCGAGGCGGGCGCCGATGCCGTTGAGCAGCAGTAACGGGGTTCGGGAGGGGTTGCCGCGACGGATCGCGACGCGGAGCGTGCGCCCTCCGACGGTGCGGGTGGTCACCTCGCCGAGGGTGCCGGTCATGCGACCAGTCTGGCCGATCTCCCGGTCAGCGTCCCGCGGACATGGCCCTCACCACGAGGGCCTCGAGGATCTCCGGGTGGGACTCGGGTGCCCGGACCTCGACCACGACCTCGCCGTCCTCGCGGTGCACCGCGAACCGCACGAAGGCGCAGCCGGGGTCCGTCGTCAGCAGCCGGCGGGCGTCGGCCTCGACCTCGTCCGAGCCGTCGAACGCGAGCAGGAGCAGGCCCGGGGCCATGCGCTCGGCGTCGCGCAGGGCGTCGGCGAACAGGTCGTCGAGGGTGCGCGCCCTGGCCGGCGCGGTGGCGAGCATCGTCATGCTGATCCCAACGCCGCCGCGCCCCCGGGTCATCCCGCGACGCGGACCGTACCCCCGGTGCGGAGGCTCTCCGCGGCTGCGTCGGCGAGGACGAGCGCGGCCCGGCCGTCGGCGAAGCTCGGCGAAGGCGCGGTGCCGGACTCGACGGCCGTCACGAAGTGGTCGAGCTCGAGGGCGTACGCGGCGCTGTACCGCTCGAGGAAGAAGTTCTGGTACGGCGCGGCGGCCTCGCTGCGGTCCGCGCCGGCGTAACGCACGCTCGTCGGCAGCTGGTTCTGCGCAGTGAGCATGCCGGTCGCGCCGAACGCCTCCACGCGCTGGTCGTAGCCGAACACGCAGCGCCGAGAGTTGGTGATCTGCGCGAGCGCCCCGTCGGTCGAGCGCAGCACCACGACGGCGGAGTCGATGTCCCCGGCCTCGGCGATGTACGGCTCGATCAGGTTGGCGCCCATGGCCTGCACCTCGACGACCTCGCCCAGCAGGAAGCGGGCCATGTCGAAGTCGTGGATCGTCATGTCGCGGAACAGCCCGCCGGAGGTCTCGATGTACGCCTTCGGCGCCGGGGCGGGGTCCCGGCTGGTGATCACGAGCTGCTCGAGACGGCCGATCTCGCCCGCCGCGACCCGGTCGCGGATCTCGCGGAACGACGGGTCGAAGCGGCGGTTGAAGCCCACCATGACGATCGGGGACAGCGCGCCGATCTCGGCCCAGCAGGCGTCGACGCGCGCGAGGTCGAGGTCGATCGGCTTCTCGCACATCACGGCCTTGCCGGCCCGGACCGCGGCGGTCAGCAGGTCGACGTGGGTGGGGGTCGGCGAGGCGACGATCGCCGCGTCGACGGACTCGTCGGCCAGCACCGCGGCGACGTCCGAGCTCGCCTCGGCCCCGTACTGCCCGGCCAGCTCCTTGGCGGCCGCCTCCATCGGGTCGCACACCCACGCGAGCTCGGCCCGGGGGTGGGCGGCGACGGCGGCGGCGTGCACCCGCCCGATCCGGCCGCATCCGAACAGGGCCACTCGCAGCATGAGAGCTCCTTCGCACCGTGGCGCCGGTGGGCGCGGGCGTGGTTTAGATCGATCTAAGTGGTGCGGGGAGAGTGTGGGGCCGGGCGGCGAGGTGCGTCAAGTCCCGGCGGCGGCAGACCGGGGCCCTCGGCCCGCGCGGCCTCGACCGCGTCCGCCGGGTCCTCAGACTGCTTCGTCACAAGCACGCCCGCTGGCCCCTCGGACCACGACCACCACGTTCATCTCGACTCAGCCCCGAAGAACGGCCGTCGCAAGCTCTGGGCACGCTCGGCCGCGCCGGGCCGGAAACGCGCCGCCCTCCCACACTCCCTTCGAACGCTTCACATCCTGTCGACGGGGTGCGCCGCAGATCTTCGAGGTGTGCCGCGGCGCTGCAGCGGGTGTGAGGCGGTCGTGCGGGTGTGCGGCGGGCCGAGCGGGTGCGAGCCGCCCTGGCAGGATGCGCGCACGGCTAGCGAACCCTCGGATCCCCTCACACCCCCGGCTTCCCCGTCGTCCCCCGCACCACGAGGTGGGGGCGGAGGCGGATGCGGCGGGGGGCCGGCGTCTCCTCCCCCTCCACCCGCTCCAGCACGCAGCCGACGGCGAGGCGGGCGATCTCCGCCGTGTCCTGCGCGACCGTCGTGAGGTCGACGTGGGCGAGGCGGGAGAGCTGGCTGTCGTCGTAGCCGATCACCGAGACCCGGCCGGGCACGTCGATCCCCTGCCGGCGCAGGGCGTCGAGCACGCCGACGGCGCACTGGTCGTTGTTCGCGAGGATGGCGGTGGGCAGGTCCGGGAGCAGCTCCGACACCGCCGCGGCCCCGGAGACCTCGGTGTTGTCGCCGGGCAGGATCCGCGCGGCCAGCCCGTGCCGGAGCATCGCGTCCCGGTAGCCCTGCCGCCGCTCCTCCGCGCCCGGCTGCTCGCCGCCGTCGACGTGGACGATCGCCCGGTGCCCCAGCCCGACGAGGTGGTCGACCGCGGCCGCGACCCCCTCGTCGTCGGCGCTCTCCACGGCGTCGACCTGCGCGGAACCCGCGCCGACCCGCCCGACGTCGACGACCGGCAGCCGCGCCGCGAGCCCCTCCAGCTCGGCCGGGCCGTACCGCCCCGCCAGCAGCACCAGCGCCTCGCAGCGCGACGCGAGCAACGCCTCGACGGCCCGCTCCTGCCGCCGGACGGGCGAGACGGCGCCGAGCACCACGGTGTAGCCGCGTTCCTCGGCGGCCGGGTAGAGGCCGTCGAGCAGGTCGGCGTGGAAGGCGTCCCGCGCGGTGAAGACCACGCCGAGGAGCCGGCTGCGGCGCCGGCGCAGCACCTGGGCCGTGGGGTCGGGCACGTAGCCGAGCTCGGCCGCCGCGGCCCGCACGCGTTCGCGGGAGGCGGCGCTCGGCCCCCGCTCCTCGCGGATCACCAGGGAGGCGGTCGCCCGGGAGACCCCGGCCCGCGCCGCGACGTCCTTCAGCGTGGGGCGGCGGCCCGCCATCAGCGACCTCCCCCGGGACGGCTCGCGGCGACCCTACCCGGCGGGATCGAGTTCCCTGGCGAACCAGTGCTGGGCGTAGGGGTTGTCGTTGAAGGGCGGGACCTCGCGGTATCCCGCCGACCGGTAGAGCGCGATCGCCTCGACGAGCGTCCCGTTCGTGTCGAGCCGCGTCGCACGCAGCCCGTGCACGCGCGCCCGCTCCTCGATCTCGGCCAGCAGCCGCCGGGCCAGACCGAGACCCCGCGCCGCGGGCGCCACCCACATCCGCTTGATCTCCGCGACGTCGGGACGGAACCGCACGCCGACGCACCCCACCGGCTCGCCGTCGAGCATCGCGACCAGGAACTCCCCCTTCGGCGGGGTGAACTCGGCGGCCCCGGCGGCCGGGCCGACCGTCGGGTCGAAGCCCCCGTCGAACCGTTCGGCGAGCTCGTTGGCGTAGGCGCGCAGGCACTCCTGCGCCTCCGGCCGGGTCGGCGGCGTGACCGCGACCCGCACCGTGGAGGCGACGAGCAGGCGCTCGACCTCGGCCGTCGCGGCGATCAGCCGGTCGCGCTGCCGGGGGTTCAGCGGCTCGAGGATCGACGCGGCCAGCGCGTCCGACCGGCGGTCGAGCTCGACCCGCTCCGCCCGCCCCGCCGCGGTGAGCCGCGCGCGCCGCACCCGCCCGTCGGTCCCGTCGGCGTCGACGGTGACGAGCCCCGCCGCCTCCAACGCCCGCAGCATCCGGGAGAGGTACCCCGAGTCGAGGCCGAGCCGGGCGCGCAGGTCTCGCACCTCCGCCCCTTCCGGGCCGATCTCCCACAGCAGCCGCGCCTGGCCGAGCGGCCGGTCGCGACCGAGATAGCCCTCCTCGAGCGCACCGACCCGGCGCACGACCGCCCGGTGGAACCGGCGTACCGCAGCGACCTCGTCCATACCTCTGACCCTAGTCAGAAATCAGGGACAGCTCACCGTCGTTCAGCGTCAGCCGGGCCCGCCCTCCGGCCCGAAGCTCCTCGGCGAGCAGCAGCCGCGCCAGCCGCCGCTCCACCTCGCGCGCGACGACCCGGCGCAGCGGCCGCGCCCCGTACTCGGGCCGGTGGCCGAGCTCGGCCAGCCTGTCGAGCGCCTCAGGCTCCACCACGAGCTCGACGCCCTGCGCCGCCAGCCGCGCCCGGGTGCCGGCCAGCATCATCTCGGCGATCTCGCGGATCTCGGCCCGGTCGAGGGCCTCGAACAGCACGACGTCGTCGATCCGGTTGAGGAACTCCGGCCGCAGGTGCCGCCGCACCGCGAACATCAGCTGCTCCCGGATGGACTCCACCGGCCGGCCCGCCGCGGCCGCCGCGAGGATCTCCTCCGCGCCGAGGTTGCTGGTCATCACGATGATGCTGTGCCGGAAGTCGACGGTGCGGCCGCGGGCGTCGGTGAGCCGGCCCGCGTCGAGCACCTGCAGCAGCGTGGCGACGACGTCCGCGTGTGCCTTCTCGATCTCGTCGAGCAGCACCACCGTGTACGGGTCGCGGCGCACCGGCTCGGTCAGCTGGCCGGCCTCGTCGTGCCCGATGTACCCCGGCGGCGCGCCGATCAGCCTCGTCGCGGCCGCACGCTCGGCGTACTCGCTCATGTCGAGCCGGACCATGCGCTCGTCGGAACCGAAGAGCGCGGCGGCCAGGGCGCGGGCCAGCTCGGTCTTGCCGACGCCCGTCGGGCCGAGGAACAGGAACGAGCCCGACGGCCGGTCGGGGCTCGCCAGCCCGGCCCGCGCGCTGCGCACCGCGTCGGCGACGGCCTCGACCGCCCGGTGCTGCCCGACGACCCGGCGGTGCAGGTGCTCCTCCAGGTCCAGCAGCCGCCTCCGCTCGGAGGTGGTGAGGTCGGCGACCGGGATGCCGGTCCGGTCGGCGACGACCTCGGCGACCTCGCGCGCGGTGATCTCGGCGCGATCGCGCGGCCCGTTCTCCAGGACCAGCCGCTCGAGCTCGCGGTCGAGCATCGCGACGCGCTCGGAGTCCCCGGCGTCGGCGGCGACCTCGCGGGCCCGGACCAGCTCCTCGACGCGGTGGTCCGGTTGGTCGGAGCGGCCGCGCATCCCGGACCGCGCGGCCGCGCGGTCGATCAGGTCCACGGCCTTGTCCGGTAGGTACCGGTCCCGCAGGTACCGCACGGAGAGGGCGACGGCGGCGTCGATCGCGGCGTCGGTGATCCGGACCCGGTGATGCTCCTCGTACTTCGGCCGCAGCCCGCGCAGGATCTCCGCGGTGGCCTCGGGCGTCGGCTCCGGCACCCGCACGACCTCGAAGCGGCGCTCCAGGGCGGCGTCGCGCTCGATGTGGCGGCGGTGGTCCTCGGGCGTGGTCGCGCCGACGAGCTGCAGGTCGCCGCGGGCGAGCGCGGGCTTGAGGATGCTGGCTGCGTCCATGGCCTGGTCCTGCGCGGAGCCGGCCCCGACCACCAGGTGCAGCTCGTCGACGAACACCACCAGCGAGCGCCCGGCCGCCACGATCTCGTCGATCACCGCGGTGAGCCGCTCCTCGAACTCGCCGCGGTACTTGGTCCCGGCGACCATCCCGGCCAGGTCGAGCGCGACCACCCGGACGTCCCGCAGCGCCACCGGCACCCGGCCGGCCGCGACCCGCTGCGCCAGCCCCTCGACGATCGCCGTCTTGCCCGTGCCCGGCTCGCCGACCAGCACCGGGTTGTTCTTGGTGCGGCGCGCCAGCACCTCGACGACCTGGTCGATCTCGGCGTCCCGGCCGACGACCGGGTCCAGTCGGCCGGCCCGCGCCTCGGAGGTCAGGTCGCGGCCGTGCCGGTCCAGCCGCCGCGTCGAGGTCCGCCGGGGACGCTCGGGACCGCGCTGCTGCGCGCGGGGCTCGTCCTCCCGGTCGTCGTCGGGGAAGCCGAGGCCGTTGACGAGCCCGCGCAGCAGGTCCTCCAACGGGCCGAGCCCGCCACCGAACGGGTCCTGGGGTTGGGGCATCGCGCGCGACCTCCGGCTCGGCGACGTGTCCCTCCGTTGTACCCGCGCGGCCGCCGTCTCAGGCGGGTTCGCCGAGGCGGACCGGCAGCTCCGTCACACCGCGGACCAGGGTGCTGCGCCGGTGGGTGAGGTCCGAGGCGGCCAGGGCCATGTCCGGACGCGCGGTGAACAGGCTGCGCAGCGCCACCTCGCCCTCGATCCGGGCCAGCGGGGCGCCAAGGCAGTGGTGCAGGCCGTAGCCGAAGGCGAGGTGCCCGCGGTCGTCGCGGCTCACGTCGAGCCGGGCGGCGTCGGCGAACCGGGCGTCGTCGCGGTTGGCCGCGGCGATCCCCAGCATGACCACGGCGCCCTCGGGGATCGTCGTCCCCGCGACCTCGACGTCCTCGGCCGCGAACCGCACCGGCGCGTTGGTGACCGGCGAGTCCCAGCGCAGGAACTCCTCGACGGCGCTGGGCCACAGCTCCGGCTTGTCCGCCAGGATCTCGCGCTGCTCGGGGTGGGTGAGCAGGCCGAGGATGCCGTTGCCGATCAGGTTGACGGTGGTCTCGTGGCCGGCGATGAGCAGCAGCATCGCCATGGCGACGAGCTCCTCCTGCGACAGCGCGTCCCCGTCCTCGTCCGAGACCTGGGTGAGCGCACTGAGCAGGGCGTCGTCCGGCTCGGTGCGCTTGCGGTCGATCAGCCCCGCCAGGTACTCCGACAGCTTCTGGGAGGCGGCGAACTTCTCGTCCTGGGGCGATTCGTCGATCATGGTCGACGACCAGCGGCCGAAGTCGTCGCGGTCCTCCGCCGGCACCCCGAGCAGCTCGCAGATCACCCGGACCGGCAGCAGGAAGGCGTAGTGCGCCATCAGGTCCACGGTGCCGCCGGCGGGCAGGTCGGCCAGCAGGTCGTCGGCGATCTCCTGCACGCGGGGGCGCAGCCCGGCCATGCGCCGGGCGGTGAACGAGCGGCTGACGAGCTTGCGCAGCCGGGTGTGGTCCGGGGGGTCCAGCAGCAGCATCATCGGCGTGGGCGCGGCCGGCATCGCGGCGCGCTGGTCGGCCGGCAGGGTGTAGCGCCAGTCCTTGGAGAACCGCGCGTCGACGAACGCGGCCCGCGCGTCCTCGTACCGCGCGATGATCCACATCGGGCCGTCGGGCAGGTCGAGCCTGCGCACCGGCTCGTCCGCGCGTAGCTCGGCGTAGGCCGGGTAGGGATCGCTCCAGAACGGCCCGTCGAAGAGCTCGAGGCCGGAGGTGGTGGTCGGCGCCATGCGCCCATCGTGCCGCAAGAAGTCAGCGCGCGCTTACAAGCGTGACGGAGACACCTGCTCCGGCCGGACGGCGACGTCCGCGGGCACCTGGGTATCCGTCACGACGGCCGCGCCGAGCGCGGCCAGGGCGGGTGCCGACTCGATCCCGGAACCGCCCTGACCGGCGAAGAAGTGGAACCCGGGGAACTCCGGGCGAGGTCCGACGACCGGGTCCCGGTCCGGCGCGAAGGTCCGCAGGCCCGCCCACGAGGTGCGCACCGAGCGCAGGCCGAGGTGCAGCGCCTCCTCGACCCGCTCGAGGGCGAGGGCGACGTCGAGCTCGTCCGGACGGGCGTCGCCGGGCTCGGCGGGCGTCTCGTCGCCGGGCGAGAGCAGCAGGGTCTCGCCCTCCGGCTTGCAGTAGAAGCGCTCGGCGGCGTCGATCAGCATCGGCATCCCCGCGGGCAGCGTGCACGGGGAGATCGCGATCGTGCGGCGGTACGGGGTGAGGCCCGCTTTCGGCACCCCGGCGAAGGCGGCGACGATGTCCGCCCACGACCCGGCCGCGTCGACGACGTCGGGCGCGGTCCACGTGCCCGCCGGGGTCTCGACCCGCCACGCGTCTCCGGTCCGCGCGATCGCGGTGACCCGGGCGCCCTGCACGACCCGGCCGCCCCGGCGGCGCAGCCCGCGGACGTAGGCGCCGTGCAGGCCGATGGCGTCGGCGTCCGCGGCCGACTCGGTGATCGCGCCCGTGCGCACGTCCCGCAGGCCGGGGCAGGCCTTCGCGGTCTCGGCACCGGTCAGGGCGTGGGGACCGTCGGGTTCGGTGGCCCACTCGGTCAGCAGCTGCCGCAGCGCGCGCTCGCCGTCCTCGTCGGACGCCGCCCAGACGACGGTCAGCGGCCGCAGGAAGGGGGGCGCCTCCAGCTCCTCGGCGAGCGCGGCGAAGCGCGGCGCGCTCGCCCGGATGAGCGCGCGGAAGACGGCGGTGCCGTGGCCGGGGATGTAGGTCGCCGCCGAGCGGCCGGTCGAGTGCACCGCCAGCGACGACTCGGCCTCCAGCAGCAGCACCGAGCGGTGCGCGGCGATCTCGTAGGCCACCGAGGCACCGGCGATCCCGCCGCCGATCACGATCACGTCCGGGGAGCCGTCCACACGGGTCACCGTAATTCGGTCGCGCCGGACGGGAGGTGTCCCTAGGGTTTCGGCCATGGACCTCATCACCCTGTGAGACGGCGCGGCGGTTCTCCGCTCTGAGGCCGCCACCCGTTCCCGGCGCATCTCCGCGCCGACCGGTTCCTGTCCGTCCGGGCCGCCCCGCAGTGGCCGGACGTCCTCCCTCCTCGGATCGCGCGCGTGTTGCGGCCCGCGATCCCCGGATCCGCCCGTCGCTCCTGCGTCGAGCGCCGCGCAGTGATCCACGGGAGGACGCGCACACCGCCCCTCGGGGCGGCCCCTCATCTCCTCCAGGAGGTCCTCGTGCGAGTACGTGACACCTGCCAGACCCCGACCCAGCCCACCAACCGCGCCGCCCGCCGCGCCGCCGCCCGCGGGAAGACCCCGCAGGCCACCGGCTCGGACGCGCCGCGCACCCTCGCCCGGGTCGGCCGGGCGAGCACCACCCCGGTGCACTTCCGCACCGACTTCGCCGCACGTCGCAGCGGCTGAGACCGCGGCGGGGCCGGCCACTCCTGGGCGCCGGCCCCGCCGCAACCCACCCGTGGGGGGATCGCCGGAGGGGAGCGGGACCGCTCGAGCGGCCCCGCTCCCCTCCCATCGACCAGCCCGTCCCGCGAGTCGGGAGTTCCGGCACCGCGAGTCGGGAGTTCCGGCACCGCGAGTCGGGAGTTCCGGCACCGCGAGTCGCGCTCCAGCCCCGCGAGCCGCGCCCTGAACTCCCGCGAGTCGCGCCCCACCGCACACTCCGGGGCCTCGACGACCTGCGGTGTCCCGACCGTTGTCGCGACGCCCGTGCACCGCAACCGACTACGCTCGGCCCGTGCCGGACGTCTGGTGGGCCCGCCCCGTCGACCCCTCGTCGGCGCCGCAGCTCGTCGCGCTGCTCGACGCCCACGAGCGCACCCGGCTCGCGGCCTTCCGTCGCCCCGTCGACCAGGCTCGCTACCTCGCCGCGCACGCCCTCACCCGGCTATTGCTGGGGGCGCGGCTCGACACAGACCCCACGGGGATCGCGCTCGACCGGACCTGCCGCTGCGGCAAGCCCCACGGCAAGCCCCGCCTGGCCACCGGCGCCGCGCCGGCCTTCTCCCTGACGCACTCCGGGGACTTCGTGGGCGTCGCGCTGAGCGACGACGGACCCGTCGGCCTCGACGTCGAGGAGGTCCGCGCCCTCTCCGACCTCGACCGCCTCGCCGAGCACGCCCTCTCCCCCGTCGAGCGCACCCGCCCGCCGGCCGACGCCCGGGCGTTCCTCACGATCTGGACCCGCAAGGAAGCGCTGCTCAAGGCCACCGGCGAGGGTCTCGCGAGCCCCATGGACGCGATCACCCTCGGCCCCACTGGCGCCGTCGAGGCCTGGACGGACGGGCCCGGCGCGGCCTGGGTCGTCGACCTCGAGGCGGGCCCGGACCATCCGGCCGCGGTGGCCGGACTCGGCGCCGTCGCCCCGGAGGTCCGGGTCCACGACGGCGCCGCCCTGCTCCGCTGACCAGAAGCCGTCTCTCCCGACCCGCCACCGGCGCCCACGCCGTCCCCGCCGGCGTTGCCGGGGCACCCGAATACGCCCCGGGAGGAAGGCAGCCCCGGCTGCCTTACCGGGAGCCGACGTGGATCACCGGACCCGGCGGCGCCGGGTTGAGAGACACGGCCTCAGTCGACCGGCCGCCAGGGTCGCGGCGGCAGCGTCGGCAGCCCGGACGGCGAGCACTGCCCGCCGCGCTCCCCCGCCACCCGGAACACCAGCCAGCCCACCAGGGCCGCGAGCACCGACCCCGTCAGGATGCCGATCTTGGCCTCGCTGATGAGGAGCTCGTCGTCGAGCGCCAGCTCGGTCACGAACAGGGCGACCGTGAACCCGATGCCGGACAGCCCGGCCCCGCCGAAGAGCTGGCCCCAGCGCAGGGTGTCCGGGACGCGCCCGATGCCGGTGCGCAGCGCCACCCACGTGCCGAGCGTGACGCCGATCGGCTTGCCCAGCACGAGCCCGACGATGATGCCCCAGGTCAGCGGCGAGGCGAACGCGGCGGTGAGGGTCTCGCGGTCGAGCACCACGCCGGCGTTGGCCAGCACGAACAGCGGCACGATCACGTAGCTCGACCAGGGCTGGATCTTCAGCTGCAGCCGCTCGTTGGGCGAGACCGCCTCCGTGACCGCGGCCTGCGCGGCGAGGGCGCGTTCGGGCGTCGGGTCGAGGATGAACGTCTTCCCGACGATCAGCGCGCGCTTCATGTCCTGCCGCCGCGGCGCGTAGGCGTTGACGAGCAGGCCCAACGCCACCCCGACGACGCTCGGGTGCACGCCCGACGCCAGCACGGCGACCCACATGACCACGCCGATGACCGCGTAGAAGGGCGTCCGCCAGAACCGGACGAACCGCAGCCCGAGGAGCGCGGCGAAGAGCAGGATCGCGAGGAACAGCGCGAGGACGTCGACCTGCTCGGTGTAGAAGACGGCGATGGCGATGACGGCGCCGATGTCGTCGACGATCGCCAGCGCGAGCAGGAACACCCGCAGCTGGTCGGGGCACCGCGGCCCGACGAGCGCGAGCACGCCGAGCAGCACCGCGGTGTCGGTGGAGATCGTGATGCCCCACGCGTTCTGGGCGACGGTGCCGGCGTTGAAGGCGAGGAAGACGAGCGCGGGGATCACCAGCCCGCCGACCGCCGCGGCCGCCGGCGCCGCGACCGCCCGGAAGCCGCGCAGCTCGCCGAGGGTCATCTCGCGCGCGATCTCCAAGCCGACGCTGAAGAAGAACAGCACCATCAGGCCGTCGTTGACCCAGTGCCGCAGGTCCAGGCTCAGCGACCACTCGCCGAGGTTCATGGCCAACTGGGTGTGCCAGAACGTCTCGTAGCCCAGCGGGAGGTTCGCCCAGAGCAGGGCGATCACGGCGGCGGAGATCAGCATCACCGCCGAGCCGGACTCGGTGCGGAGGAACTGCCGCGCGGCGCGGGAGAGCTCCCCGCGCTCGGATAGGGTCGTCACGGCCACCGGATCATCCTGCCCGGAGGCCCGACGCGGACGCGAGGAGGTGGGCGAAATCGGGCAGCTCGATCCGCCGCTCGGGGCGTACGACCACGTCGCCGGACGGATCGACGCGCCGTTGGCGCTGGTGGAGTACGGCGATTTCGAGTGCCCGTACTGTCGCGCCGCCGCACCGGTGATCGAGGAGGTGCGGGAGCGGCTCGGCGCGGAGCTGCGGTTCGCCTTCCGGCACTTCCCCCTGCACGAGCTGCACCCGCACGCGCTGGCCGCGGCCACGGCGGCGGAGATGGCGGCGCTCGAGGGTCGGTTCTGGCCGATGCACGACAGCCTCTACGCGCCCGGCCCGCCCCGCCTCACCCAGGCCGACCTGCGCGACCACGCCGTCGAGGCCGGGGTGAACCCGGACCGGGTGGTCTGGCCCGCGACCCGGCTGGTCGAGGACCGGGTGGAGGCGGACTTCAACTCCGGCGTGCGCAGCGGGGTGCGCGGCACGCCCACGCTGTTCGTCAACGGCGAGCAGTACCGCGGGGAGGTCAGCGTGGACCGGTTGGTCGCCGCCCTCACCTCGGTCCCTTCCGACTCCTGAGTCGTCCGACGGCGGGCGGGCCTTGGTCGCGCACCGCGGCGGCCCCGACCCCTGATCGCCGTTCGGGACCGGAGAGCGACACGTCCGGCCGTCCGGCCCGGCGATCACCGCGCCCCGTGCCGCCCGGACTTCGCCCGGCATCGTCGCAGCCGGTGATCATCACCCTGCGCCGAGTAGGCGGCCGCCGTGGTCGGGTGGCCGGGAGGCTTCTACCCTGAGTCGCGTGACCGCGCCGCCCGACTCCCCGCTCCGGGGCCTCCACGCGGCCGCGACCCTGCCCGCGACCCTGCCCCCGACCGGCGACCCGCCGGCCACCCACGTCCTGGCGCCGGGCGAGCCGTTCACCGTCCCGGCCGCCGGGTCCCTCGTGTTGTGCGGGGTGCTCGACGGCGCCCTCGCCGAGCCGGACCTCGCCCGGGGTGGCGCCGTGCTGGCCCGCCGCAGCGCGCCGACCCGGGCCGGACGCCGCGGCGCCCGGCTGCTGATCTGCACCTACGCGGGCGCCGCCGGCGGGCTGCCGGACCTCGCCGTGGTGTCCGACGGCGTGTGCCCGGACCTGCTCGCGCGGGTGGCCGCGGACGGTCCGCCCCTCCTGCGGGAACGCCTGCTCACGGCCACCCTGGCCTGCTGGTTCGCCCGTCCTCACGGTACGGAACCGACCTGGTCGGCCGATCCGGTCGTCGGGCCCGCCCTCGCCGCGGTCGACGCGGACCCGGCGCGCCCGTGGACGGTCGCGGCCCTCGCGGCCGAGGCCGGCGTCGCCGCGACCGACTTCGCCGCGCGGTTCCGCACGGTGGTGGGCGTCGCCCCGCTGGCGCACCTCCGGCAGCGCCGGATGCGGCTGGCCGCGGAGTACCTCGCCGAGCCCTCGGCCACGGTCGCCGCGGTCGCCCGCCGGGTCGGGTACGCCGACCCGTTCTCGTTCAGCGCGGTGTTCACACAGGAGCGCGGGGTCTCGCCGGCCGAGGTCCGCGGATCGCGGGTCTGACGCACCGGTCCGTCGGTCCCGACCGTCACAATGGCGGGGTGAGCCGGTGGGTCCTGCATCTCGACATGGATGCGTTCTTCGCGTCCGTCGAGCAGCTCACCCGGCCGACGCTCGCGGACCGGCCGGTCCTGGTCGGCGGCACCGGCGGCCGGGGCGTCGTCGCGGGGGCCAGCTACCAGGCGCGGGTGTTCGGCGCGCGGTCGGCGATGCCGATGGGGCAGGCGCGCCGGCGCTGCCCGCACGCCACCGTCCTGCCGCCGCGGTTCCCCCTGTACAAGGTGATCTCCGAGGAGGTCATGGCGGTCCTGCGCGAGGCCGCACCGGTACTGGAGCCGGTGTCGGTCGACGAGGCCTTCCTCGAACCGCCCGCGCTCGCCGGTGCGTCCGCCGCCGAGGTCGAGGCCTTCTGCGTCGCGCTGCGGGCCGAGGTGCGGGCGCGCACCGGGCTGCCCGCGTCGGTCGGGGCGGGGTCGGGCAAGCAGGTGGCGAAGATCGCGTCGGAGCTGGCGAAGCCGGACGGGCTGAAGGTCGTCGCGCCCGAGGTCGAGCGGGAGGTGCTGGACCCGCTGCCGGTGCGGTCGCTGTGGGGCGTCGGTCCGGTGGCCGAGGCCGGGCTCCGCAAGGTCGGGATCGAGACGATCGGCGCCCTCGCCGCGATGGACGCCCGCGAGGTCGCCGGGGTCCTCGGCTCCGCGGTCGGCGCCGAGCTCCACCGGCTCGCCCGCGGGATCGACGAGCGCCCGGTCGCCCCGCGCGGCGCCGCCAAGCAGATCTCGGCCGAGACCACGTTCGAGCACGACCTCACCGCGATGGACGACGTCCTGCGCGAGGTCGGGCGCATGACGGCGGCGGCCCACCGCAGGCTCGTCGTCGACGGCCGGGCCGCCCGTACCGTCACGGTGAAGGCGCGCAACGCGGACTTCGAGACCCATACCCGCTCCGAGACCACGGCCTTCGCCTCCACCGACCTCGCCACGCTCACCGCGGTCGCGCAGCGCCTGGCCCGCACCGCGGTCCCCGAGGGCGGGGTGCGACTGGTCGGGGTGTCGCTGTCGGGGCTCGCGGAGAGCCCGCCGCCCGCGCTGTTCGAGGCCGTCCCGTCGGCGTCGGGCTGGACCACGGCCCCGCTCGCGGAGCCCGCGGACGACACCGGGGCGGACACGGTGCTCACCGTCGAGACCTCGGAGGAGGCGCACCCGGAACCGGGCACCGAGTTCGGGCCGCGCCCGGGCGGCCGGCACGGGCCGCGTGACCCGGCGAGCCCGTGGCGGGCGGGGGACGACGTCGCCCACGCCGAGCACGGGCACGGCTGGGTGCAGGGCGCGGGCCACGGGCGGGTCACCGTCCGGTTCGAGACGCGGGCGACCGGGCCCGGTCCGGCGCGGACCTTCGCCGCGGACGACCCGGCGCTCTCCTTCGCCGACCCGGTCGAGAGCTGGCGGCTGCCCTCACCGGCCCACTGACGAGCGCAGGACGATGGTCGACGGCGATCACGAGTGGAGCCCGATCAGCCCGGCGGACCGGACCGTGCCCTGGTCGCGCCCAGGGGCGGCCGGGTGACGAATTGCAGTCGGACGGAGATCCGTGGAGCCGTCGCCGAGGTCATCGCCCGGCCATGACGGGGCGGTCGATCCAGGTCCTCGGCTTCGCGGCCAGGAGGAGAAGGAACACGGCCGCGCAGCCGACCGCGAGGATCAGGGCGGTGAACCATGGCGTGGTCTCACCGGCGGCCCGCGCCGCGATCAGGTAGGGGATCAGGGTCAGCACGCCCAGCCCGGATGCGGTGAGGGCGGTGGTCCGCCACCAGGTGCTGCGCCGGAACAACCCCCAGGTGGCGACGGTGAATCCCGCGAGCGTCAGGAGCGCGAGGACCTGGGCCAGGCTCCACCAGAAGCCGGTGGTGTCCAGGCCCGCGGTCGCGAAGGCGGGGGTGAGCCAGAGGAAGGTGGTGCCCAACAGGAACAGTGCGACTCCTCCGGCGTTGCGGATCGTGATCATGGTGAGCCGACCTCCAGATCGCCGTCCTGCTTTCGGGCGAGTCATCGCCGTGCCCACCGTGCGCTCACCACGGCCAGGCGGGGAGGGGCCGGTGGCCCGGAGAGCGACGCCGTTCGGCACCGCCGGACATCGGCGCGGCAGCGGCGCGGCAGCGGCGGAACGGGACCGTCGGTCCGTGGCGGGCGGGGGCGTTCGGCTATGGCCGTCCGCGCTGCCGAGGCCTTAGCGTCGCGTGCCGCGTGCACCCGCCCGGACACGCTCCGTTGTTCGCGAGCCGCCCGTCGACGGCCGCGTCCGGTGCGCGCCCGCGGTGGCCGTGCCGACACGGGTGGACGCAACGGCGGAGGTGCGGGATGGGTGTGCCGCGGTTGAGCCTGGGCGAGCCGGCCACCGTCTGGGCCGACGAGCCGTCGGCGCCGTTCCAGATCGCTCTGGCGGGCGTGTTCGATGCCGGTCCCCTCCGGCGGACGGACGGGACGGTCGACACCGAGCGGGTGCGCGCGGAACCGGCCCGTCGGGCTCAACAGGTCCCGGCGCTGCGGAGACGGGTCGTCGTGCCGGGCCGGGGACGGGGAGGCCGTTCTGGATCGACGACGCCGATCCGAAAACCCGAGAGGCAGATCGGGGTGGTGTCGCTGCCGCCGGGCGAGGAGTTCCTCTCCTGGTCCGCGCGGCAGATCGTGCGCCATCTGGGCGTGTGCGGTGCCCTCTGGCGCGCCGAGGTGGTCGACGGGCTCGGTGAGGAGCCCCTACGCCCCCTGGCTCCCCTGTTGCGGCACCACCTGCAACGGACATGGACCCGCAACCTCGACGCCGTCAGGGCCCAGCTGGACGACCGGGAGACAGGAGACGACCATGCGAGTCGCAGTGGTGTTCGAAAGCCTGTACGGCAACACCCATGAGGTCGCCGAGGCGGTCGCTGCAGGCGTCGCTGACGCCCGGCCCGACGCCCAGGTCGAGCTGCTCCGGGTCGGCGACGCCAACCCGCAACGGGCAGCGGCCGCGGACCTGCTGATCGTCGGCGGGCCCACGCACATGCGCGGCATGACCACCGGGCTGAGCCGGAAGATGGGCGTGTCGGCGGAGCAGAAGAAGGACCCCGAGGAACGCCACGACCTCGAGCCCGGCGCCGAAGGCCCGGGCGTCCGGGACTGGTTCCACGAGCTGCCGGAGGCCGGTGACCATCGACCTGCCGCCGCCTTCGACACGCGCATCGGCGCTCGCATGGCCGGCGGTGCCGCCCCGGGTATCGCCCGACGGCTCCGACACCACGGATACGAGGTCATCGCCGACCCCGAGCCCTTCTACGTGCAGGACAACGGCGAGGGCCCACTCAAGGAAGGGGAGACCGACCGCGCACGCGCCTGGGCCGCCGGTCTGGTCCGGCAGGCGGTGACCATTGTCGGGAGCCCGACACGGACCGGTGCGCCGACTGACCGATGAGCCAGGAGGGGCATGCCGGAGCGTGACGAGCAGCACGATGACCGGGAAGGCGACGGCGAACAGGCCGTGCGCGACGACCACCGCCGGCGGAGGTGCCGCACGAAGTACTCCAGCCGTCGATCGTCACGTCGTGGCGGGCTGCCGCCTGGCGCTTGTGGTGGCCGCGGTGCTGGTCACCCTCCGCGCCCTGTGCCGAGGCACGGCGCCGAGCGGCCCTGCCCGTCGGTCTCTCCGGCCCTAACGACCCACGGTGCCGAGGTGTGCAGTACGGCGACGACGACCGCCTCGTCCCGAGCCACGGCGTCGATGCTCCGCGAGGAGGAGCGACATGGCCGAGAAGACGATCCCGAACCCGGACACGGGCCGACGGACTCCGAGCACCCCCAGGCAGGTGTGGAACTTCACCCGGCACTTCCTGGAGATGTGCATCGCCATGTGCGTTGGCGGCGGCGCACTGAACATCCTGGTCTTCGTCGTCGGCCCGGCACAGCTCGGCTACCCGGATCTGCGTACGACGGCGCCGATGCTGGCGCTGCTCGTCATCGCCTGCCTGTACACCCTGCCGATGGCGGCGTGGATGCGGTTCCGCGGGATGGCCTGGCGACCGCTCCTGGAGATGTCCGGCGCCACCGTCGCCCTTGCCGTCGTGCTCATCGTCCTGGCGGCCCTCGGCGTCCTGTCCTCGGAGGATCTGCACCGATGGGCGCTGGGATTCTGCGGCCCGGCGTGTGTGCTCATGCTGCCGGTCATGCTGCTCCGCCTCGACATGTACACCGGCCGGAGCGGCGAGCGCACGCATCGGCGGGCGTCTCCGGCGTCCATCGTGTGACGCAGGGCTTCCAGGTCGCGGTCCCGAAGTCCGCGACAGCTCCGGCGCGCTGCGCAGCGGGCCCCGCGGTGCGGCGGATCCATGGGCACGACGCCGTGCACGACCAACCGCTGTTCCCGGACGCCGTGACCCGAGGTGACCGCCCGCGCCGGTCGGCGCGCCGGCTCGTCGGCTCCTCACGCGTCCTTGTCCGCCACCCCCGCGGCGTCGAAGGTGGCCACGTCGGCGAGCGCCCGCGCCGCCCCCTGCACCACCGGCAGGGCGAGCAGCGCGCCCGTGCCCTCCCCCAGCCGCATCCCGAGGTCGAGCAGCGGGTCGAGGCCGAGGTGCGCCATCGCGATCCGGTGCCCCGGCTCGGCGGAGCGGTGCCCGGCGACGCAGGCCGCCACGGCGTCGGGAGCCAGGACCGAGGCCACGAGCGCGGCCGCCCCCGCGTTGACGCCGTCCAGCAGCACCGGGACGCGCAGCGCGGCGGCGCCGAGGACGAACCCGGCGATGCCGGCGTGCTCGAGCCCCCCGAACGCGGCGAGCAGCCCGAGCCCGTCAGCCGGGTCCGGCGAGTGCAGAGCCAGCGCCTGCCGGACGACCTCGGTCTTCCGGACGAGCGTCTCGTCGTCGATCCCGGTCCCTCGCCCGGTCGCCCCGGCCGGGTCCGCCCCGGTGACGGCGCAGATCAGCGCGGCCGCGGCGGTGGTGTTGGCGATGCCCATGTCGCCGGTGATCAGGCACCGGTTGCCGGCGGCGACCAGGTCCCGCGCCACCTCGATGCCGGCCTCGACCGCCCGACGGGCCTGGTCACGGGTCAGCGCCGGACCGGCCGTCATGTCCGCGGTGCCCGCGGCGACCCGGCGCGGGAGCAGGCCGGGCACGGGGTCGAGGGGCGCCGCGACGCCGACGTCGACCACCTGGACCTCGGCGCCGAGCTGGCGGGCGAACGCGTTGACCACGGCCCCGCCGGCCAGGAAGTTCCCGACCATCTGTGCCGTGACCTCCTGAGGCCACGGGGTCACGCCCTGCGCGTGGACGCCGTGGTCCCCGGCGAAGACGGCGACGGCCGCGGGCTCGGGCACCGCCGGCGGGCACTGCCCCGCGATCCCGGCCAGCCGCACCGCGAGGTCCTCGACCCGGCCGAGCGAGCCGCGCGGCTTGGTCATCCGGTCGAGCCGGTCCCGCGCCTCCGCCTCGGCGGCGGCGTCGGCGGGCCGGATCGCGGCCCCGGTCTCGTCGAGCAGGGTCATCGCCACCTCCCCGGGCAGCGCCCGGTCTCCGTACCGCTCCTGGTGCACCGCCCACCGCAGCGGGCGGCGGCGGGCCCAGCCCGCGCTCGCCAGTTCCGGCTCCGGCGCGAACTCCCGCACGTGCCCGACGCACAGGTACGCCACCACCTCGACGTGCGCGGGCAGTCCGAGCAGGTCGGCGAGGGCGCGCAGGCCGGCGTCGTCGAAGAAGCTGACCCAGCCGACGCCGAGGCCCTCGGCCCGCGCGGCCAGCCACAGGTTCTGCACCGCCGAGGCCGTGGAGTGCGCGGCCATCTCGGGCCGCCCGTACCGGCCGAGGACGTGCCGGCCGCCGCGCGTGGGATCCGAGGTGACGACGACGTTGACCGGGGTGTCGAGCACCGCCTCCACCTTGAGCGCGCCGAAGGCCGCCGCCCGGGCGCGCGGCAGGGAGGCGGCGAACGCGGCCCGCTGCGCCGCGACCAGCTCGGCCACGCGCTCGCGGGTCGCCCGGTCCCGCACCACGACGAAGTCCCAGGGCTGCGAGAACCCCACGCTCGGCGCGGCGTGCGCGGCCTCGAGCACGCGGCGGAGCGCCGCATCCGAGACCGGCTCGTCCGGCAGGAATCCCGTCCGGATGTCCCGACGACCGTGGACGACCTCGTAGAAGTCCCCCGTCACCCCGCTCACCAGGGCATCGGGCTCAGCCGCGGCGGGACGAGCGAGACGCCGGGCCGCGCGACCGCCTCGATCCCGGCGACGCGCAGGCCGTCGAGCAGCGCCCGGCAGCCCGGGTTCGAGGCGGGGTCACCGGGCACGGCGAGCACCACGCGCGTCGCTCCCAGACCGATCACGTCGGCGACGGCGGCGGCCGCCCCGGCCAGGTCCGGCAGGCGTTCGACGCGCCAGGCCTCGGCGTAGAACAGGACCGTCGACTCGACGTCCGGGGTGGTGAGCACGGCATCGGCGGCGGCGAGCAGGTCGGCGCCCTCGGCCGCGTCCGGGTCACCCCCGCCGGCACCGAGGACCGTCACGGTGGGGGTGCGCGCAGCGGTGTCGCGACCGTCGCCGGTCATCCTGGCCTCCTCGAGGGTCCGCGCCCTCATCGTCGAAACCTGCGACGGCGGCGAGTGTCCTGGCTCCCGGATCGACGCGCGTCCCCGGCCTTCCCACCCCCGCGGGGCAGTGGCCATCGGGCGGGGACGCGCTCCCCGGTCACAGTGGCGGGACCGCACCGGATTCACACCGGCTTCCTCCACTGCCGTCGCCCACGACGACACCATGCCGCGGGCGGAGAAGCAAGCGGCCGGGCGTCACACCCGGTCGACCGGTGAGGCCCCATACCGCACCGGCCCGTCGCGCTGCGTGATCACCCCCTGGTCGGGGGGCCTTCCGAAGTGCGGTACTGTGGTCGGCGTCGGAGCGAACAGCCCGGCGGTCCCGGGAGACCGGGTGCAGATGCGGACGTAGCGCAGTTGGTAGCGCATCACCTTGCCAAGGTGAGGGTCGCGGGTTCGAGTCCCGTCGTCCGCTCCACGACCTCCTAGCGGTGCGGAGCCAGGTCCTCCGCCCGCGCCCACCTCCCGCGTCCGACCGGCCGCAGCTCGACGACCGTGCCGTTGGCCGGGACCTCCCGGGGCGCCTCGTCGACCCCCAGCCCGCAGGCGGCGGCGACGAGGGCCCGCAGGGTCTCGCCGTGGGTGACCAGCACGACCGATCGCGCCGCAGGTAGGGCGCGCAGGACCCGACCGGCCCGCGCGTGCAGCTCCCGGCCCGTCTCGCCGCCGGGCGGGGCCCAGTCCGGCTCCGCACCGGCCAGCACCCCGGCGCACTCGGCGGCCGGGCGGCCCTCCCAGTCGCCGTGCGACTGTTCGCGCAGGCCTGGGCACGCGCGCACCGGCAGGCCGAGGACCCGGCCGACCACTGCCGCCGTCTCGGCCGCCCGGCGCTGCGGGCTCGTGAGGACCAGCGCGCCGGTGCCGACCTGCAGCGCCTCCGCCGCGGCGCGCGCCTGCGCCCGGCCCCGCGCCGTCAGCCCGACGTGCGCGGTGCGGCCCTGCAGCAGCCCCGCGGCGTTCCACGTGCTCTCGCCGTGCCGGACCAGGTGCAGCACCGGCGGGGTGCTCACCGCTGGGCCGCGAGCCCCGCGACCGGCCCGATCACGACGATCGCCGGCGGGCTGATCTCCTGCTCCTTGACCTGCACCGCGACCGTGCCGAGGGTGGCGCGCAGCGTGCGCTGGATGCGGGTGGTGCCGTCCTGGATCACGCCGACCGGGGTGTCCGCGGGCCGGCCGTACTCGATCAGCGCGGCGGCGAACTGCGCGATCCGCTCCACGGCCATCATCAGCACGACCGTGCCGCGCATCCGGCCGAGCGCCTGCCAGTCGACGAGGCTGCGCGGGTCGTCCGGCGCGACGTGCCCGGACACCACGACGATCTCGTGCGCGACCCCGCGGTGGCTGACCGGGATCCCCGCGACGGCCGGCGCGGCGAAGGCGCTGGTGATGCCGGGGACGACCGTGACGGGCACGCCGGCCTCGGCGCAGGCCTGGACCTCCTCGAACCCGCGCCCGTAGACGAACGGGTCGCCGCCCTTGAGCCGCACCACGAACTTGCCGGCCCTCGCGTGTTCGATCAGCAGCTCGTTGATCCGCTGCTGCGCCATCGCGCGGCCGTACGGGATCTTGGACGCGTCGATGACCTCGACGTCCGGGCCCAGCTCCTCGATCAGGTCCCGCGGGCCGAGCCGGTCGGCCACCACGACGTCCGCCCGGGAGAGCAGCCGCCGCCCGCGGACGGTGATCAGCTCGGGGTCGCCAGGACCGCCGCCGACCAGCGCGACGCCCGGCAGCACCGGGTCGGCCGAGTCGGACACCACGCCCGCCTGCAGGGCCTCGACCAGCGCGGTCCGGACCGCGGCCGAACGACGGTGCGCACCCTTGGCGAGGACACCGACGGTCAGGCCGTCGTACTCCCCGGTCGCGGGGGTGACGGCGGTGCCGAGGCGACCGTCGTCGGCGCGCACGCAGAAGACCCGGCGGCGCTCGGCCTCGGCGCCGACCGCGGCGTTGACCTCGTGGTCGTCCGTGCAGGCGATGGCGTACCAGGCGCCGTCCAGGTCGCCCTCGGAGTAGCGGCGCGCGGTCCAGGTGATCTCGCGGGCCGAGGCCATGCCCTCGACGGCCGGGGTCACCGCGGGCGAGACGACCTCGACGAGCGCCCCCGACGCGATCAGCCGGGAGACCCGGCGCTGCGCGACCTGGCCTCCCCCGACGACGACCACCTTGCGCCCGGCGAGCTCGAGGCCGACGAGGTACTGGTCGTGCTGGGTCACGTGCAGGTCCTTCCGCGGATCGCCCCGGCGGGCTGGTCGTGGGCCGGCGCGCGCCCCGGAGAGAAGGTCGCGGGACGCACCCGGTGTCGCCCCGGGTTCCCTGTCGCCGACCGCGGAAGCATAACGAGCCGACGATCGGAGCTGAACGGTCCCGGACGGGGGTCGCCTAACCCGATGGAGAGTTCCCGCTGGTCAGGGACATGTGCTCGACGCGCGCGGCGGCGACCGTCACATCCCCCACGATCGTCTTGGGCACGACGAGCTGCGGCTGCGCACCGAGCTCGGAGGCCACCAGGAGGGCCGCGGCCTCGGCGACGGACGGCGTGCCGACCGCTTCGCCGACCCGCACGCTGCCCGGCACGGCGACTCCCGCCAGCGCGTCGGCGGGCCGCACCTCGAGCCCCGCGGGCGCGATCGCGTCGAGGATGCCCCGCTCCCCCGCCTTTGCCTCGACCGACGCGTAGACGACGTCGGCCTCCGCACCGACGACGTCCCGCACGACCTCCAACGCGGCCCGCACCGCCGCCCCCGACACCCCGCGCCGGGCCCCGATGCCGACCACCACCCGTGAGCGGCGACTGCCCCTAGAGGGGCAGTCGCCGCTCACGACCCGACCTGAGCTGCGGGAACGTGCGCGGTCAGGAAACGGCTCACCGAGCCGGGCGTGCCGGCGGGGTGGGTGTGCAGGAACGACGCGTGCACCCCGCCCCCGACGAAGCCCTCCGGCTCCCCGCCGCGCCAGCCCCACGCCGGCGCCGCACCGGCCCGCGGCGTGACCGCACAGTGGTGGAACTCGTGCCCGCTGACCCGCTCCCCCGCGGCGAAGCCCGTCGAGTCGCTCAGCGCCACGGCGTCGCGGTAGCCGAGGGTGAGCCGGCCGGTCATCGCGGCGGCGGCGTCGAGGACCCCGACCAGCGGGACGCCGTCGAGCTCCCGGCACAGGTAGAGCAGCCCGCCGCACTCCGCGCGGATCGGCGCCCCCGCGGTCGCGAGCGCGCGGATCGCCGCGAGCAGACCGGCGTTGGCGCCGAGGTCCGCGACGTGCTCCTCCGGGAACCCGCCGGGCAGGACGAGCCCGCCGATGCCCGCGGGCAGGGTCTCGTCGCGCAGCGGGTCGACGAGCACGACCTCGGATCCCGCCGCCTCCAGCAGCTCGACGTGTTCGGCGTAGCCGAAGGAGAAGGCCGCGCCACCCAGCACCGCGGTCCGCATGCCCGGCTCGGCCCGGAACCCGCCCAGTTCGCCGGCCGGGTCCCACACCGGCCCCGCCGGCAGCGGCTCCGCGACCCGGACCACCGCGTCGAGGTCGACGTGCTCGGCCACCAGGGCCGCCATCGCGTCGACCGCCGCGGTCGCCGCCGCACCGTGCTCGACGGCCGTCACCAGGCCGAGGTGGCGCGACGGCACGGCCAGCTCCGCGTGCCGCGGCAGGACGCCGAGCACCGGCAGCCCGATCTCGTCGCACGCCGCCCGGAGCACCTCCTCGTGCCGCGGCGACCCGACCCGATTGAGGATCACCCCGGCGATGCGCGTGGTCGGGTCGAAGCTGCGGAAGCCGTGCAGGAGCGCCGCGACCGACCGCGACTGCCCCCGGCAGTCCACGACGAGCACCACGGGCGCGCCGACCATGGCCGCGACCTGGGCCGTCGAGCCGTACCCGTCGGCGACCCGGCCGTCGAACAGCCCCATGACGCCCTCGATCACCGCGACCTCGCAGCCGGCGGCGCCGTGCCGGACCAGCGGCCCGATGCGCTGCTCGCCGACGAGGACGGGGTCGAGGTTCCGGCCGCGACGTCCGGCGGCGAGCGTGTGGTAGCCGGGGTCGATGTAGTCCGGCCCGATCTTGAACGGCGCGACGGCGGTCCCCCGTCGGGCCAGGGCGGCCATCAGGCCGGTGGCGACCGTCGTCTTCCCGGACCCCGACGCCGGGGCCGCGACGACGAGCGCGCGGGCTACCACTCGATCCCCCGCTGCCCCTTCTGCCCGGCGTCCATCGGGTGCTTGATCTTGGTCGTCTGCATGACGAGGTCGGCGGCCTCGATCAGCTCGGGCGGCGCGTCCCGGCCGGTGATGATCACGTGCTGGCGGCCCTCGCGCGCGGCGAGCACCTCGACGACCTCGTGCACGTCCACCCAGCCCCACTTCAGCGGGTAGGTGAACTCGTCGAGCACGTAGACCTCGTGGACCTGGTTCTCGATCCGGCGGCGGATCTCCCGCCAGCCCTCGAGCGCCGCGGCGGCGTGGTCCTCCTCGCTGCCGGCCTTGCGGCTCCAGCTCCAGCCCGAGCCCATCTTGTGCCACTCGACCGGCCCGCCCTCGCCGGTCTGCTCGTGCAGCCGGCCGAGCGCGCGGAAGGCCTCCTCCTCGCCGACCTTCCACTTCGCCGACTTGACGAACTGGAACACGCCGATCGACCAGCCCTGGTTCCAGCCGCGCAGGGCGAGCCCGAAGGCCGCCGTCGACTTGCCCTTCATCTCGCCGGTGTGCACCACGAGCAGCGGACGGTTGCGGCGCTGGCGGGTGGTGAGCCCGTCCTGCGGAACGGTGGAGACCTGGCCCTGGGGCATCGTCGTCCTCCCTGGTCAGTGGTGGTCGTGAGTGCCTACTGCCCCTCTAGGGGCACTAGGCACTCACGGCGGAGGTGAGATCGGCGACGGTGAGCTCGTCGACCGTGATCACGGGGGCGCCGGCGGCCGCGGCGACCTGCCCGGCGAGGCCGAGCTTCACGAAGCCGGACTCGCAGTCGACCACCACGGTGTGCACGCCGTCGGCGGCGAGCAGGCCGGCGGCGCGGCGGGCGTCGGCGACGGGGTCGCCGCCGGGGCGGGTCGCGACCGTGGCCCGCCCGTCCGTGAGCAGGACGACGAGCGGGCGCCGCCGCGGGTCCCGCACCCGTTCGGCGGCGAGGGTGCGGCGGGCGAGCAGCAGGCCGTCGGCGAGCGGGGTGCGGCCGCCGGTGCGCATCGCGGCCATCCGGACCTGGGCGGTCGGGACGCTCGTGGTCGGCGGGAGGACGAGCTCGGCGCCGGCGGAGCGGAAGGTCACCAGGCCGACCTTGTCCCTGCGCTGGTAGGCGTCGCGGAGCAGCGCGAGGACGGCGCCGGAGACCGTGGCCATCCGCTTGCGGGCGGCCATCGACCCGGAGGCGTCGACCACGAACAGCACGAGGTTCCCCTCGCGCCCCTCGCGCAGCGCCGCCCGCATGTCGGCGCGCTGCAGCAGGAGGCCGGGGCCGCGGCGGCCGCGCTCGTGCTGGAACGGGGCCGCGGCGGCGATCGTGGCGGGGAGGTGCAGGTCCGCGGCCCGGCGCGGGGTGGCGTCCGAGGGCCGGACGACGCGTCCGGTGTCGGTCCGGGCGCGCGAGCGGCGGCCGGGCGCGCCGTCGCCCACCCCGGGCACGGTGAACCGCCGCGCCGCGACCCGGCTCAGGCGAGCCGGGGCGCCGACGGGCATCGCGCTGCCGGCGCCCATGGCCTCCGGCCGGTCCTGCGGGGCCTCGACCGCCTCGACCGCCTCGCCGGGCTCGCGCGGCGGGGCCGGCGGCGTGTGCGACTCGGGTCCGGCCCGGCCCGCGCCGCCGCTCGACGGGGTGGGTCCGCTGCGGGTGGGATCCGCGCCGGCCCGGGACTCCGCGTCGGGGCCGCCGTCGGCCTCGTCCGGCGCGCCGCCGCCCGGGTCGTCGTCGGGGTCGGTCGGGTCCGGCGGGTCGGTCGGGTTCGGCGGGTCGGTCGGGTCGGTCGGGCCCTCGGGTCCCAGGTCCTCCTCGGCGTCCCGCAGGGCCTCGTCGAGGTCCTTCTCGTCGATCCCGGGCTCGTCGAAGGGGTCCCGCCGGCGCCGGTGCGGCAGCGCCAGGCGCGCCGCGACCCGCACGTCGTCCTCGGCGACGGCATCGGCGCCCCGCCAGGCGGCGTGCGCGACCGCGGTCCGGGCGATGACGAGGTCGGCCCGCATGCCGTCGACGTCGAACCGGGCGCACACGAACGCGATCCGGCGCAGCTCACGGTCGCTCAGCCGCACGGCCTCGACCCGGTCCCGTGCGGCGACGATCCGTTCCGCGACCTCGGCGTCCGCCGCGGCCCAGGTTCCGGCGAACCCGGCCGGGTCGGCCTCGAACGCCATCCGCCGCCGGACGACCTCGACGCGGGTGTCGACCTCCCGTGCCGCCCGCACCTCCACGGTCAGCCCGAACCGGTCGAGCAGCTGCGGCCGCAGCTCGCCCTCCTCCGGGTTCATCGTGCCGACCAGCAGGAACCGCGCCGCGTGCGAGACCGAGACGCCGTCCCGCTCGACGTGCGCGCGGCCCATGGCGGCGGCGTCGAGCAGCAGGTCGACGAGGTGGTCGTGGAGCAGGTTGACCTCGTCGACGTAGAGCACGCCGCGGTGCGCGTCGGCCAGCAGCCCGGGCTGGTAGGCGCGGGTGCCCTCGGACAGCGCCTTCTCCAGGTCGAGCGAGCCGACCAGCCGGTCCTCGGTGGTGCCCACGGGGAGCTCGACGAGCCGGGCCGGCCGGGTCGTGGAGCCGCCGGCGTGCGGGGCGTCGGGGCAGGACGGGTCGGGGGCGGCCGGGTCGCAGCCGAAGCGGCAGCCCGCCACGACGTCGAGCGCGGGGAGCAGGGCGGCGAGCGCGCGCACGGCCGTCGACTTGGCGGTGCCCTTCTCCCCGCGCACCAGCACCCCGCCGACGCCGGGGTGCACGGCGTTGAGGACCAGGGCCAGGCGCAGGTCGTCGTGCCCGACGACCGCCGAGAAGGGAAATGCCGTACCGCTCACCGGCGCGACTCTGCCAGACCGGTCGCCAGCACCGGGAGATCCACGGGGGCACCGTGACTGATCACATGTTCAAGTGCGGCCGTGTCCAGGTGCTGCTCGACGAGGTCCGCCAGCAGGTCGAGCTGGGCGGTCCGCTCCGCCGCGAACGACGTGTCCGGGGCCGGGCGGAACCCGGTCCGACCTGACTGTTCGGCCAGCCGCGACAGCAGGAGGCGGCGGAACGCGTCGTTCTCCAGCAGGCCGTGCCAGTGGGTGCCGAGCACGGCGCCGGCGTCGGACCCCTCGCCGTCGAGCAGCTGGGGGTCGCCCGACCGCACGACGCGGCCGTGGTGGATCTCGTAGCCGCGCACCGGCACGCCGAGCGCGGTGCCGGTGGGGGTGCCGAGGTGCTTCTCGTGGTCGAAGGCGATCTCCAGGTCGAGCAGCCCGAGCCCGGCGACGTCGGCGCCCTCCGGCACCTCCACGCCCGGATCGGTGATCCGGCGGCCCAGCATCTGGTACCCGCCGCAGATCCCGAGGACCGGCTTGTTCTCCTCGGCGTGCGCGGCGATCGCGTCGGCCAGGCCCGTGGCCCGCAGCCAGGCCAGGTCCGAGACGGTCGCCTTGGACCCCGGTAGCACGACGACGTCCGCGTCGAGGATCCGCGACGGCTCGGTCACGTACCGGACCGCGACGCCGGGTTCGCAGGCCAGGGCCTCGGCGTCGGTCGCGTTGGAGATCCGCGGCAGCCGGACCACGGCGACGCGCAGCCACTGCTCGCCGAGCGGCGGGGCCGGGCGGCCGAGCACCCCGTCGGCGACGGCGGACAGGGAGTCCTCGGCGTCGAGCCACAGGCGGTCCGACCAGGGGACGACGCCGAGCGTCGACCGCCCCGTCAGCGCCCGGAGCTGCTCCAGTCCCGGGGCCAGCAGCGCGGGGTCCCCGCGGAACTTGTTGATCACGAACCCGGCGATCCGGGCCTGGTCGGCCGGGTCGAGGACGGCGACGGTGCCGAACAGGTGCGCGAGCACGCCGCCGCGGTCGATGTCCCCCACCACGATCACCGGCAGGTCCGCGGCCTGGGCCAGGCCCATGTTGGCGAGGTCGGTGGCCCGCAGGTTGATCTCGGCGGGCGAGCCGGCCCCCTCGCAGACCACGACGTCGAACCGGGACCGCAGCTCGGTCAGGGTGTCCGTGACGACCTCGAGCAGCGCGGCGGTCCGGGTCCGGTAGGACAGGGCGGAGACGTGCCCGTCCGCCCGTCCCCGGACCACCACCTGCGAGATCCGGTCGCTGCCCGGCTTGAGCAGCACGGGGTTGAACGCGACGCTCGGCTCCAGGCCGCAGGCGTGCGCCTGCATCGCCTGGGCCCGGCCGATCTCCCCGCCGTCGACGGTGACGACGGAGTTGTTGCTCATGTTCTGGGCCTTGAACGGGGCGACGGACACCCCCCGCCGGCGCAGCCAGCGGCAGATGCCCGCCACCAGGGCGCTCTTGCCGGCGTCGGACGTCGTTCCCGCCACCAGCAGGGCGCCGCTCGGATCCACGCCGAGCAGTCTCCGTCAGAAGAGGCGGCAGAGGCCCGGCGGGGTGCTGCGGACGCCGAGGTTGCCGGTCCACGTGTTGGCGGTGCCGGCGGTCCCGGTGCCCTTGCTCTGGTCGGTGCAGTCGGACACGGCGTTCTGGAAGGAGCGGTTGCCGGTCACGGTGACGCCGGAGTTGGCCGCGCCCTCCAGCAGGATCCCGGTGCCGGTGCTCTGCGCGACGGTGTTGCCGCTGATCGTGCCGGAGGTCTGGTCGACGAGCCGGATGCCGTTGAGGCGGTTGACCACGGTGTTGGTGTTCACGGTCAGGCCCGTGTTCCTCACCGGGCTGAAGTCCTGCGTCACGGAGATGCCGTTCCTCGCCCCATCGGTGAGGACGTTGCCGGTGACCTTCACGTTCTTCGTCGCGCCGCCGACGAGGATGCCGGTGCCGACGCCCGTCGTGGCGGTGGGGCGCCGAACCACCTGGTTGTGCGCGACGACCAGGCCGTCGACGTTCGTGACCACGGCGAAGGTGGCGTCGTCGATGCTCTGGTTGCGCTCGATCCGCAGCCCGGTCGACCAGCTCGCCGGGTCGCCCGCGGTGTTCACGGCGGCCGCGGCGTCGCCGTCGTGGCCGGTGAAGAGGTTGTCGGAGATCGTCAGGTTGTTCGCCGTGCCGCAGCAGAGGAAGACGCCCGCCTGGCCGCCCTCCCCGTTGTTCTCGGCGAAGCGGTTGCGCGTCACCGCGCTGGCGACCTGGCCGTTCGAGTTCATGTTCACGCCGAAGCTGAAGCGCGTGATCACGTTGTTGGTGATCGTGATGCCGGAGCCACGGTTGACGGCGAGCACGCCACCCGTGGACGCGCCCTTGGTCTGGGTGGCGTTGCTGATCGTGAAGCCGTCGATGCGGACGTTCGAGACCCCGCCCGCGACCGTGAACCCGGAGCCGCCCTTGCCGTCGACCACGGACTCGGCCCTGAGGTCGGTCCGGCCGGTGCGGGCGTCGACGCCGGCCCGGGCGCCGAGGAGGGTGATCGGCTTGGTCAGCGTGATGGTGCCGGTGTAGGTCCCCGGGCAGACCTTCACGGTGGCCCCCGACGGTGCCGCGGCGACCACGGCGGCGAGGTCCTTCGTCGCAGTACCGCAGCCCACCGGGATGGCCCCGGGCGGGGTGACCTGCTCCGGAGCCGCCCCGACGGCGCCGGACTCCGCGGCGCCCGCCGTCCCCGCGCCGGCGATCGCGATCCCCACGGCGATCACCGCGACCAGCACCGGGCGGACCGCGCGGCCCCCGACCGTCCGCGGTGCCCCGCGCACAGCACTCCCCCTCATGAACGCCCCCTCCGACGTGACCCGGTCGCGGCCGGACGTAGCCGCGCCCCTCGGGATGCGCGAAGGATGGCGGCGGGTGAGCACGGCGGCGTCGACCTCCACCGGCTCGGGTGACACGTGCCAGCGCACCGGGTGACGGCGGCCACCGCCGGCGACCGGACGGCGTCCCGATCGGTGCCGGGCGGGCGCGACCGGCGACGAGGCGGCGGGACCCGCCCTCCGTGGGGCGCCTAACGTAGGGGCATGCGCTTCCTGCTGCGCCCGGGCTGGATCGCCTTCGTGGTGGTGGTCATCGGCTTCGCCGTGGCGTGCTACACGCTGCTGGCCCCCTGGCAGTTCGGCCGCGAGGAGCAGCGTCAGGCGCAGCAGCACGCGATCGACACCGCCAACAGCACCCCGCCGGTCCCGTTCGCCCAGCTGGTCCCCGGCACCGAGGTCGACCCGGGCGACGAGTGGCGTCAGGTCACGCTCGCCGGCACCTACCTGCCGCAGGCCGAGGTGCTGGTCCGGCTGCGGTTCGTCGACGGCAAGCCCGCCTCCGAGGTCCTGACGCCCGTCCGGCTCGACGACGGCCGCACCGTCGCCGTCGACCGCGGCTCGATCACCACCGACGACGGCCAGGCCGTCCCCGACTTCCCCGCCGCCCCCGCGGGCCCGGTCACCCTGACCGGGCGGCTGCGCGTGAACGAGACCGACACCAGCGGCCGCGCCCCGGCCACCGAGGGCGGCCACCTGCAGATCTACGCCGTCGACTCCCGGCAGCTGGCCGCGGCGACGGGGACGCAGGACATGGTCGAGGGGTACCTGCAGCTCGGCGCGGGCCAGCCGGGCGTCCTCACCCCGATCCCGGTCACGCCCGCGACCACCGCGGCCCCGTTCACCAACGGCTCGTACGCCCTGCAGTGGCTGACCTTCGGCGCCATCGCGATCATCGCGCTGGGGTACTTCATCCGGCTCGAGGTGCTGCAGCGGCGCGGGAGGCGGGAGACGAAGGCGAGCCTGCGCGACGCCCTCTCGGGCCGCGACCTCGACCCCTCCGTCGACGACGACCCCGCCCCCCGCCGCGACCGACCGGACACGGGCGACCGCGACACCCCCGCCCCCCACTGACTCGCGCCCGAGAAGGAGCCGAGGGCAGGATCCGGCCACTGATCGAGCCGTCAGCTCCTGATGATCACCGTCGGGGCGACAGTCCCGCCACCGCCACCGCTGCCCCCGCGGCGAGCAGCCCGACACAGCGGGAGAGGCGCGCGGCGCGCACGAGGTCGCCGGCGACGGGAGCGGGGCCGCGACCGAGGGTGGGCCGGTCCTCCGCGCCGTAGGCGTACTCCGTCCGCCCACCCAGCCGCACGCCCAACGCCCCCGCCGCGGCGGCCTCGACCGGGCCGGCGTTGGGGCTGGGGTGCTCGCGGGCGTCGCGCCGCCAGGCGGCCAGGGCGGCGCCGGGCCGGCCCCCGACCAGCGGGGCCGCGGCCGCCGTGAGCAGCGCGGCGAGCCGGGCCGGCAGCAGGTTGGCGAGGTCGTCGAGCCGGGCCGAGGCCCAGCCGAAGCGGGTGTAGCGGGGCGAGCGGTACCCCACCATCGCGTCGAGGGTGTTGACGGCCCGGTACCCCAGCAGGCCGGGCACGCCCGCCACCGCACCCCAGAACAGGGGCGCCACGACGGCGTCGGACGTGTTCTCCGCCAACGACTCCACGCCCGCCCGCGCCATCCCGGCCGCGTCGAGCAGCGCGGGGTCGCGGGCGCACAGGTGCGGGATCCGGGCCCGGGCCGCGTCGAGGTCGCCCTGCTCCAGCGACCTCCCCAGCGCCGCCCCCTCGCGCACGAGCGAGGTGCCCCCCAGCACGGCCCAGGTCGCCGCCGCGGTCAGCAGCACCCTGCCCGTCCGCGACCGCGGACGACCGACCACCCCGGCGCCCACCGCTCCCCCGACCAGCAGCGCGGAGTAGGCCGCACCGGCCGCGCGGGAGTCGGCGTACAGGCGTCGTTCCAGCCCGGCGGCGACCCGGCCGAAGCCCGCCACGGGGTGTCCGCGCCGGGGGTCGGCGAGGACGAGGTCGGCCGCCACCCCCAACGCCAGGCCCCACGCCCGGTCCGGGCCGGGGCGGAGGAAGAGGCCGTGCCGCATGCCGGTCACCGTAGCCCGGGGGATGATCGGGGCATGCGCACGGACATCGACCCCGGCGAGCTGGGGCACGGCCGCTTCTACAAGGTGCTGACCAGCGTCGTCGTCCCCCGGCCCATCGCCTGGGTCTCGACCCGGTCGGCGGCGGGCGTCGACAACCTCGCCCCGCACTCCTTCTTCACGGTCTCGTGCGTGGACCCGCCCATGGTGCAGTTCACCTCGGTCGGGAAGAAGGACTCGCTGCGCAACGCCACCGAGACCGGCGAGTTCGTCGTCTGCCTCGCCTCCGAGTCCATGTTCGAGCGGATCAACGCCACGGGCACGAACTTCCCCGCCGAGATCTCCGAGTTCGCCGAGGTCGGGCTGACCGCGGAGCCGAGCGCGACCGTGGAGCCGCCGCGGGTGAAGGAGTCGCCCGTCGCGCTCGAGTGCCGCCTCGAGCAGGCCCTCGAGCTGGGCGACTCGACGGTCGTGATCGGCCGGGTCCTGCACGCCGCGATCGACGCCGACGTCTTCGAGACCGACGCCCGCGGCCACAGCCTCCCCGCGATCGAACGGCTGCGCCCGCTCGCCCGCCTGGGCCGCAACGAGTGGTCGACGATCGGCAAGGTCCTCGACATCACCCGCATCCCGTACGAGGAGTGGCCGGGCCACTACAGCCGCGAGGACTGAGCGGAGCTCGCGGAGCGAGCATCGACCCTGAGCGGAGCCTGCGGAGCGAGAACCGACCCTGAGCGGAGCCTGCGGAGCGAGCATCGACCCTGCGCGGAGCCTGCGGAGCGAGAATCGACCCTGAGCCGAACGTCCCTGGTCACGGCCCCGGCCGCCGCCTACCGTCGCCCCCGGCGGGCGGGGAGGGGGACACATGGGCCGGTGGGGTGTGCGGACGGTTGTGGGCGTGCTCGCCGCGGCCGCCGCGGTGGCGGGCTGCAGCGTCGGCGCCGGGCAGACGACGCGGGACCGGGCGGCGCTCGGGGGCCCGGTCACCGAGATCCGGATCGACAACCAGGCCGGCGGCGTGACCGTCGTCGGCGACGGCGGGGCCTCGCTGGAGCGGGAGGTCACCTACCGGGGCTCGGCGCCGACCGGCCCGAGCCACCGCGTCGAGGGCGGCGTGCTCGTGCTCGGCGGCTGCGGCGACCACTGCGCGGTCACGTACACCGTGCACGTCCCGGCCGGGCTGCCGGTCACCGGACGGACCGAGGCCGGCGGCATCACCTTGACGCAGGTGGGCCGGGTCGACGTCGCGACCGGCGCCGGCGGGATCACGCTCGACACCGTGACCGGGACGGCCCGGGCGCGCACCCAGGCCGGCACGATCATCGGCCGGACCCTGCGCGACGCCGACGTGCTGGCGCAGACCGCGAACGGCGACGTCGAGCTCACCCTCGCCACCCCCGGTTCGGCCCGGGTGGAGACCCAGCGCGGGGACATCACCGTGCGCGTGCCGCAGGCGACGTACCGGGTGACCGTGCACACCGACCTCGGCGAGACGTCGGTGCGGGTCCCGAGCGAGCCGGGCGCCGACCACGCGCTGGACCTGCGGACCGAGGTGGGCGACGTCGTCGTCGCCCCCTTCTGACCGCTACCGCGGCCCGCGGGCGTGCAGGTCCGCGGCGCGGGTCGCGATCTGGTGCAGGGTGCACGGCCAGACGACGCCCGAGCCCGCGTTGCGGCAGGCGGAGCAGCGACCCAGTCGGTCCGGTACGTGCTCGGCGAGCAACCGGCCGAAGACGTCGGGCATGCCCGCCAGCACGCCCGCCATCGGTCCGCTCCCGGGCGTGTACCCGTCGCCTGCGGCCATCTGCACCCTCCACGTCCCGGTCGTGCGCCGCCGCCGGTGGGGGCGACGACCCGCCGGTGGTGACCCGCCGGCGCACGCGCCGTGCCCCGCGGCACGGCCCGCCCGAATCAGTACCCGACGGCCGGGCGGGGGGCCCCCCCCCCCACCCGTACTAGAGGGTGAACTCGCCCGACGGCGTGGCCGACGGGTCGGCGTGCAGTTCGCCCTCGCGGCCCCGCAGCTCGACGCGCCGGATCTTGCCGGAGATCGTCTTGGGCAGCTCGTGGAACTCCAGCCGCCGGATCCGCTTGTACGGCGCGAGGTTGTCCCGCGCGAACTGCAGGATGTCCTTCGCGGTCTCCTCGGTCGGCTCGTAGCCCGCGGCCAGCACCACGTACGCCTTCGGCACGGCCAGCCGCACCGGGTCCGGCGAGGGCACGATCGCCGCCTCCGCCACCGCCGGGTGCTCGATCAGCACGCTCTCCAGCTCGAACGGGCTGATCCGGTAGTCCGAGGCCTTGAAGACGTCGTCGGCGCGGCCCACGTAGGTGATGTAGCCGTCCGCGTCGCGGGAGCCGACGTCGCCGGTGTGGTAGTACCCGCCGGCCATCGCCTCGGCGTTGCGCTCCGGGTCGTCCTTGTAGCCCACCATGAGCCCGGTCGGCCGCTGCGCGAGGTCGATGCAGATCTCGCCCTCGTCGGCCTTCTCCCCCGTCGCGGGGTCGATCAGCGCGATCGGGAAGCCGGGCATCGGCCGGCCCATCGAGCCGGGTTTGATCGGCGAGCCGGGCGGGTTCGCGATCTGGACGCTGGACTCGGTCTGCCCGAACCCGTCGCGGATCTTGAGCCCCCAGGCCTTCTCGACCTGCTCGATCACCTCGGGGTTGAGCGGCTCGCCGGCGCCGACGACCTTGGTCGGGGGCGTCCGGAGCCCGGACAGGTCGGCCTGGATCAGCATGCGCCACACCGTGGGCGGGGCGCAGAAGCTGGTCACGCCGTACTTGTCCAGCACACCCAGCAAGTTGTTCGCGTCGAACTTGGTGTAGTTCATGACGAGCACGGTCGCCTCGGCGATCCACGGCGCGAAGACGTTCGACCACGCGTGCTTGGCCCAGCCGGGCGAGGAGATGTTGAGGTGGACGTCGCCGGGCTCGAGCCCGATCCAGTACATCGTCGACAGGTGGCCGACCGGGTAGCTCTGGTGCGTGTGCTCGACGAGCTTCGGCTTGGCCGTGGTGCCCGAGGTGAAGTAGAGCAACAGGGTGTCGGTGGCCTGGGTCGGTCCGTCGGGCTGGAAGACGGCGGACCTGTCGTAGGCGTCGGTGTAGTCCTCCCACCCCTTCGGCGCGCCGCGGACGGAGATCCGGGTGTAGTCGCCCGGCACGTCGTCGAACTTCGCCGCGTCGTCCTTGCCGACGATCACGTGCCTGGCGTTGCCCCGGTCGACCCGGTCGCGGAGGTCCTCGGCGGTCAGCAGCGTGGTCGCGGGGATGACGACGGCGCCCAGCTTCATCGCCGCCAGCAGCGTCTCCCACAGCTCCAGCTGGTTGGCCAGCATGAGGATGATGCGGTCGCCGCGGGCGACCCCCCGCTCGCGCAGCCAGTTCGCCACCCGGTTGGACCGCTCGGAGAGCTCGGCGAAGGTCCACGAGGCGTCGCTCCCGTCGGCCTCGATGATCCACAGCGCCTTACGGGCGCCGCGCTCCGGGTCGGCGGCGGCGGCGTCGAAGTGGTCGAGCGCCCAGTTGAACTCGGTGAGCTCGGGCCAGCGGAAGTCGCGCACGGCGGTGTCGTAGTCCGTGCGGTGCGCGAGGAGGAAGTCCCGCGCCGCGTAGAAGGCCGTGCTGCTGTCGGACATTGCACCTCACAGGATTCGGCGGCTCTGCTCTGCCGGAACCCTATTCGAGATCGGCCGTCGCGCCACGTCCGGTCGGGCAGGTGGGCGCGGGTGCGCCGACCCTCGAACGTGGCGGTGCGTCGGTGCCGCAGGGCCGCCCACCGGGGCTAGCGTGCCGGATGTGGACGGGGCGACGACGCGCGGTGCCGGTGGACTGCTGACGGCGGCGGCACTGGCGGCGCTGCTCGCCGGGTGCGGCGGCACGTCACCCCCCGCCCCGCAGGCGGCGGGATCCTCCGCCGCACTGTCCGCCGCGCCGTCGGCCGCCCCGTCGGTCACGCCGCAGACGACCGCACCCCAGGCCGCGCCGAACGGGACCACGCTGCTGTGGCCGGTCACCGACCTGGCCGCGGCCCAGGAGCTGCAGACCCGGGTCGACGGCGGCGCCCAGCCGTGGACCCTCGACCCCGAGGAGGTCGCCGTCAGCTACGCGACCACCACCTACGGCTGGACGAACCCGGAGCCGACGTCCACCGGCCCGGGCTCGGTCGACCTCACCGACCCGTCGGGCGGCACCGCGCACGTCACGCTCGTCCAGCCGGTCCGGGCGGGCTCGACGGGCATCTGGGTCGTGTCGGCCGCCACCCGCGGCTGACCGCCCCCGTTCCCGACACCGCCGGACGTCGCGGTTACGGTCACCAGAAAGGGTGAAAGGGCCGCGAACCTGCTGCGTTCCGACGAGCGCCGCCGATTCCCACCATGAGAGCCGTCCACACCGCCGGACGGCCAGCGCCAGGGAGCCACGCCATGACGACCAGCGACTCGGTCCAGCAGGACATGTTCACCGTGCTGCACGGGCAGCCCGCGCCCGTCGTCACGCGGTGGACCTACACCGCGACCGACCCGTTCGCGGTCACCCTCGCCGTCCGGACCAGGCAGGACCGGTGGGTCGAGTGGCTCGTCGCCCGCGACCTGGTGGTCGAGGCGCTGTCCGGGCCGGCCGGCTACGGCGACATCCGGATGAGCCCGCAGCTCGTCCAGGGCTACGACATCGTCGAGATCGAGATCCGCTCCAGCGACGGTCGCGCCGTGCTCGAGGTCGACCGGGACCTGCTGCGGCACTTCGTCGAGTCGTCGGCGGAGCTGGTTCCGCTCGGTGAGGAGTCGGCGGTCCTGGACCTCGACCGGGTGATCGAGCAGATCACCCAGAGCTGCGAGGGCTGACGCCGGCGTCGCGCGCGCCGTCGACCCCGGGCACGCCGCCCGTGTCCGGGTTCGCGTCGATCCGCGCCGCGGCGCTCGGCCGCTCCTGCGGCTCGGTCTCCTCCGCGAAGTCGCGGACCGCGTCCTCCTCCGCCTCGCCCGGCCGCTGGTCCTCGGCCAGCGACCGCGCGACCTCGGGATCCTCGATCGGCGACTCGTCCAGCACCGGTTCGACACCCTCGTCCAGCTCGTGCACCGCGGCCTCCTCGGCCGACGCCGCCGCCCCGTCGACGCCGACGTCCTCGGCCGCCGTCGCGGGGTCCTGGTCGACGGCCTCGCCGTCCGCACCCGGGTCCCGCGGGGCCAGCCGCCCGGTGCGGGTGGTGTCGCGGACCTCCTCCTCGTCGGGCTCCTCGCGCTCCAGGCGCTCGTCGAGCGTCTCGCCCTCGCGCTGCCCCGCCGGGGTCACCGTGGGGTCGTCGACCCCGTAGGGCCGGTCGGCCGGCACGTAGCCGGCGTCGAGCGGGTCCGCGCCCGACGGGCCCGTCAGCGTCTCCTCGTTGCCGAGCTGGAGGGCCTCCACCAGGTCCGGCGACGTGTCGATGCCCCGCTCGTCGCTCTCGCGCTGCGCCATGATCCTCCGCTCTCTCGTTCGCGGGCGTCGATGACACCCTCGACCCCGCCTACCCCGGACGCCGCCTCCGCACACGCGGCGTGGTCCGATAGGGCATGACCAGCGACAGCGGCACTCCTTGCGACGCGGACCGGCCCCGGCCCGCTCGCCCGCGGGACTCCGCGGCGACCCGGCGGGCCCTGTTGGCCGCGGGTCGGGAGCTGTTCGCGAGCGCGGGCTACGAGGGCACGACGGTCCGTGCGGTCGCCGAGCGCGCGGGAGTCAACCAGGCCCTGCTGTTCCGGCACTTCGGGTCCAAGGAGGGTCTCTTCGCCGAGGCCGTCACCGGGCAGGCCCTCGACCTGCTGCACGACGGCCCCGCCGAGCAGGTCCTCCCCCGCACGCTGGCCGCGATCCTGGCCACGGACGACGGCTCGGCCGACGACGTCGCCCTCTTCCTCGCCGCCCTCCGCTCGGCGGGCAACACCGACGCCGCCGCCACGGTCCGGGAGGAGCTGCGGGTCGCCTACGGCGGCACACTGGCGCGGCTCGTCGCCACGGACGACCCCGCCGACGCGGACCTCCGCGCCGAGCTCGCCCTCGCCTGGCTGCTGGGGATCGCATTGCTGCGCAAGGTGATCCGCAGCGAAGCGGTCGCAGGCGCCGACCCCGGGACGGTGGTCGGACACGTCACACGAGCGGTGGAGGCGCTCTTCTCCCCCACCGAGGCGGGCTGACGCGCTGGTGCACCTGGCCGGGCGGTGGCACAGCCGGCGGGGCACCCGGCACACCCGGCGGGGCGCCGCACATCTGCTCGCGCCCCGCGGCACACCCGACGCGAGCGCCGCACACCTCGTCGACGGGTTGTGAGGCGCTGAAGCGGATGTGCGACGGCCGCGGGCGCAGGGATGGAGCCGTGTTGTGCGAGCCGCAGCAGCGGTTGTGCCAGCCGCTGGGAGGTCGCGCGAACCAGCGGGGCCGGCGCTCGGCCGGGCGCTACGGTTGTGTCAGCCGCCCGGACAGCTGTGCGGATGCCGCCCGCCAGGCCTTTCGCGAGACCGGAGCGCGCCCGGAGCCGCGCCGAAGACCGTCCGTCCCGCCCCGGCCGGATTAGCGCGAGTGGCGCGGCGCGTCCTCGATTGCGGCGGCGTCGTCGAACTCGGCCTCACCCGTGCCGCCCGTCTCCGCGTCGGCGGGGCGGTTGAAGCGATGGCGCAGGAGGACCCGGCTGCCGCGGCCGTCGAAGTGGACGAGCACGGTCTCGACCATGTGCTGCATGAGGAGCATGCCGCGGCCGCCCCGGGCGTCGCCCGTGATCGTGCCGCCCTCGCCCTGCGCGGGCCGCCAGCTGCCGTGGTCGGTGATCTCGATGCAGAGCGCCTCGCCCTCGGTCCAGAGGGTGAGCTCGACGTCGCCGGGCCGGTCCTCCGGGTAGGCGTGCCGGACGGCGTTGGCGACGGCCTCGTCGACCGCGAGCACGACGTCGTCCTTCTGCTCGGTGCTCAGCCCCAGAGGCGCGAGCCAGCCGAGGAGCTCGCGCCGGATGACGGAGAGCTGGGCCGGGTTGGCGGGCCAGCTGCGGTGGACGTACTCGACGGAGTCGGCCAGGCCGGTGAGGTCGGCCTCGGCGCGCTCGACGTCGCCGGTCACCTCGGCGAGCACCGCGACCGGGTCGACGCCGGCGGGCTCCGTGAACTCGATGGCCTCGGTGGCCTCGGTGGCCTCGCCGGGTGCGTCCGGGGGCCGGATCTGGTGCGGGATCTGTGCCGGGCAGGTCATGGGAAGGCCTCTCGGTGCGGGGAGCGTGCGGCCGGACACCCCTGGGATGGCCCCGCGCGACCGTCCGGGAAACACCGCTGGTCGAGCCCCCGACACCGCTCGTCGCGCGCACCCGACCGGGACCACGGCCGGACGGACCGCAGCCACGCGTCCGGATGGACGACGCCCGCCGCTGACCGGCATCAGACCGAGAGGGCCGACACACGGGACCGTGATCCCCGCCCCCAGGAAGCCGACACGCGGGACCGCGACCGTCGCCGACCGACCTTCGCAGAGCGTCGACGCACCAACCGCGACCGGTGCCGGCCGGTCTCAGGCCTCCGGCGAGGGCCGGCGCACCGGGCCGGGGCCGCCGTCGTCGGCCGGGATCCGCGCGGTCTCGTCGGCCGGGGCGCCGAGGGATCTATCGCGCTCCGGCGGGTCCCCGTCCGGCCCCTCGGGCTCGTCGCTCGGTGGCGCCGCCCGAGCCCCGGCCCGCCGGTCGATCTCCTCCCCGATGTACCGCAGCACCTCGGCCGCGACCGCGGCGACCGGCACGGCCAGGAACGCCCCGGCGATGCCCCAGATCGCGCCGCCCGCGGTGACCGCCAGCAGCACCACGGCGCCGTGCAGGTTGAGGCTGCGGCTCTGCAGGATCGGCTGCAGGACGTTCCCCTCGAGCTGCTGCACCGCGATGATGATCGCGAGCACGATCAGGGCGGTCGTGAAGCCCTTCGTCACCAGCGCGACCAGCACCGACAGCGCGCCCGCGACGAGCGCGCCGACGATCGGCACGAAACCGCCGAAGAAGGTCAGCACGGCGAGCGGCAGCGCCAGCGGGACGCCGAGGATCACCAGGCCGAGGCCGATGAAGAAGGCGTCGACGAACGCCACCAGGGCCTGCGTGCGGATGAACCCGCCGAGGGTCCGCCACGCGCGCTCCAGCACGCCGGCGACGTGCCGGCCCGCCCGGGCCCCGGTCACGCGGGTGACCCAGGGCAGGAAGCGCGGGCCGTCCTTGACGAAGAAGAAGGCCAGCACCACGGCGAGCACGATGTTGAGCAGACCGTTCGCGAACGCCGACACACCGGTCAGCACGCTCCCGGCGATCGTCGACGCGCTGGCCTGCAGCTGGCGGGTGATCGAGTCGAGCACCCCGCCGATCTGGCCCTCACCGAGGTTGAACGGCGGCCCGGACACCCACTGCTGGATCTGTCCCAACCCGCCCGTGACGCCGGCGGCGATCTCGTCCGACTGCCCCGCCACCTGCGGCGCGATCAGCATGATGATCCCGCCGAGCACCAGCAGCGCCCCGACGAGCACCACCAGCGCGGCCAGGGCGGGCGGGACCCGGCGCTCGACCAGCCAGCGCACCGGCGGCCGCAGCACGGTCGCGAGGATGACGCCGAGCAGCACCGGCAGCACGATCGGCCACAGCGCGCCGACCACGAGGCCGAACAGGATGGCGCCGAACGCGATCAGCAGGATCCGCCAGCTCCAGGTCGCCAGCCAGGTCAGTCCGCCACCGATCACCGCGCCGCGGTCGGGCGCCGGGGTCACCGAGGCCCCCGCCGACGCCGTCACCGGAGCCGCGGGAGGCGCGAGTGGCGACCCGTCCACGGCACCGTCCACCGCGCCGTCGGGCGCCCCGTTCACCACCCCGTCGACGGGTCCGCCGGCGCTGCGGCCGGCGGTCCGGCCGGCGGTTCCGTTGCGGACGGCGTCGGGGTCACCCCCGACGGCCGCCCCGCCGAGCCCGGTCCCGTCGGCCGGGATCGAGCGCCCCTCCTCGTCCGGACGTCCGCGCGCCCCGCGCGCCGACGTGCCTCGCTCGGTCACACCGCCACCCCCGTCCCGCTGCCGCGGCGGCCCGCTCAGCGGTCCCCGGGATGCCGCCGCAGCAGGTACGTGTCCATGATCCAGCCCTTGCGCTCCCGTGCCTCCGCCCGGAGCCTCACGATCTCGTCACGGACCTCGAGGACCGGGCCGGACACCAGGAGCTCGTCCGGGCTGCCCACGTATGCCCCCCAGTACACCTCCACGTCGGCGACCTCGTCGTCGGGCAGCTGCGCGAAGGCGGTGCCGCCGTCGAGCATCACGACGACGTCGTCGACGTCGGCGGGCAGCCCCGCCGCGATCCGTCGGCCGGTGGTGATCAGCACGGGGCGCCCGACCCGGTTGAGGATCAGCCGGTGGGCGGCGGCGAGCGCCTGCACGCTGGAGATGCCGGGGTAGGAGACGACCTCGATCCCCTCGACGCCCTCGAGCAGCCGCAGGGTGCCGTCGTAGAGGGAGGGGTCGCCCCATACGAGGAAGGCGCCGGTCTCGCCGTCGGCCAGCTCCGCGAGCATCGACGCATAGAGCGACCCGCGGCGGTCCTGCCAGTCGACGACGGCGGCCGTGTACCGCTCCGACCGCCCGGGCTCCCCCGCGCCGGCCCTGCGGTCCCGCTCGGGGTCCGCGGCCTCGACGACCCGGTAGCTGCCGGGCTCGAGGTGCCGGTCGAGGATCCCGGTCCGCAGCGCGGTGAGGTCCTCCTTCACCTCGCCCTTGTCGATGACGAAGACGACGTCGACGCGCTTCAGCGCGGCCACCGCCTGCAATGTGAGGTGGTCGGGGTCCCCCGAGCCGATCCCGATCACGTACACCGTGCGCACGTCGACACCCTATGCGGGCGAGGGTCGGGGCCGAGCCGCCCGGGCGGAGCGGGTTCGCCGGGTCGCGCAGCGTCACCGGCCCGGTAGGGTCGCGGGCCCGACCGGGTGAACTCGAGCGAGCGGAGGACCGGGACGTGAGGGTGGCGCACCTCGTCGACACGTTGCACCCCGACGGGGGTGAGTACGGCCTCGAGGCCCTCGCCCGCGCCGCGCGGGCGGCGGGACTGGAGCTCGTGGTCGTCGGCATCTCCGGCAGCGGCGACGGCGCGCGGGCGGCCGCGCTCCGCCGGTCCGGTGCCGTGGTCGTCGAGCACGGGCTCGCACCGTGGGACCCGCGGGCGGTGCCCCGGGTGGTCGAGACGCTGCGTGAGCACCGGGTCCGGCTCGTGCACACGCACGCCCCGAACGCCGACGTCGCCGGCAGCGCGGCCGCCACCCGGCTGCGGATCCCGGTGGTCTCCACGCTGCACCGCATCGAGGAGGAGCCCGCGGACTGGCTCGACCGGGTGCGGCGCACCGCCCGCACGCTCGCGCGCAAGCGGTTCGTCACCCGGACCATCGCGATCTCCCGGCTGCAGCGGGACTGGTACCTGCGGGTCGCCGGCTCGGAGAAGGGCCTGGTCGTGCTGCCCGACGGCGTCACCGACCCGGGCCCGCCCGATCCCGCGGTGCGGGCGCGCGTGCGGCGCGGCCTGGGCGTGGGCGACGACGGGCTGCTGGCGGTGTCGGCCGCGCCGATGCGCCGCGGCAAGGGCCAGGACCTGCTGCTCGACGCCCTCGCCGAGCTCCCCGAGGACCTCCCGCTCACCGTCGTGCTCACCGGCGACGGGCCGCTGCGGCCCTGGCTGGAGGCGCGGGTGGGGCGCGAGGAGGAGCTGGAGGGCCGGGTCGTGTTCCGGCACCACGGCGACCCGGGCGAGCTGCTGCAGGCCGCGGACCTGCAGCTGCACACCACGCGCACCGACACCATGCCCAGCGTCGTGGTCCGCGGGATGGCCGCCGGGGTGCCGGCGATCGTGAGCCGGGTCGGCGGGCTGCCCGAGATCGTGACGCGGGACGTCGGGCGGCAGGTCCCGCTGGCGGCCGCCGCCATCGCCGACGCGATCGTGGAGCTCGGCGGCGACGACGCCCTCCGCGCCCGGCTCGGCCGCGCCGCCCGGGCCCGCTTCCTCGAGCGCTTCGAGGCCGACGGCTGGGCGGCCCGCCTCCGCGAGGTCTACGAGGCCGCCCTCACCCGACCCGTGAGCGCCTAGTGACCCTAGAGGGGCGTTCGCCACTCACGACCCCCGGTGAGCTGCGGCGTTGTCGCTCCTCGACGGAGCGGCGTGGCGCCGCGCGCCGTTACACGATCACCCCTGTGATCCCGCCCGGCGCCGCCGGTCGTGCGGTCCGCGGGAGCGGCGTCCCGTTCGGCGGTCGACGCCGGGTCGTGACCTGCGTCCGGATCGCCACGAGCGGCTTCGACGGCGGGAAACGACGGCTCGTCCCTCGGGGCCGTCCGCTCGGCGCGCCGGGGCCCGTTCGACCCGCACGGCGATCACGGGACGGTTACGGTCGGTTCTGCCGGTGGGAACGACGTCCACCGGCACGCCCGGTCGGCCCGTCCCGCCTGCCCGCCGACATTCCCCCGGGCGCCCAACCCCCGGCACGGGGCAGGCGCGGCGCGGTTGCTCCCCGGCTTCCCGCATGCCCGTGGACGGCGAGGAACGACGCATGTCCGACACGTGTGTGGCACCGCGCCCGGTGCTCGTGCCGAGCTCCCGGCACAGTGCAGAGGACGGTCAGGGTCAGTCCGCCGCGGACCTGATCGCCCGGCTCACCGGCTCGTCCGCTCCCCCGCCCTCGGGCGGCCGCCGTGCCCGGCGCGCCGCCGAGGCCGACGAGGCGGACAGGGACCCGGTCTCCCCCCTCGGCGTCCCCGCCGCGGACGGGCGGCCGGCCGCGCCGGACGAGGCGCCGACCGCGGTCACCCCGCCGGCCGCCCCGGCCGTCCGGGAGGAGCGCCCCGAGCCGCCCGCCGGCCTCACCGGCTCCTTCTTCACCTCGGGCCTCGGCGCCGGGCGTGGCCCGGGCGGCGACGGCATCTCGCTGACCGGCGTCTTCCCCGCGCTGTCGGCCGCGATCCGTTCGCCGAAGGCCGTCGCGGCCGCGGCGACCGTCACCGTCCTGGGCGCCAGCGCGGTCCTCACCGGCCTGCCCACCCCGGGCGGCGAGCTGGCCCAGGCCACCGGCGTCGACTCCCCGACCGTCCGCCTGGCCGCGGCCGACGCGACGCTCGACGGCGGCACGGACGACGGGGACGGCGACACCCGGGGCGACGACCGGCCGACCCAGGTCCTGCAGGCCGTCCAGGACGGTCCCGGCGCCGTCGGCGGCTCGATGCAGTCCGCCTTCGGCACCGCCATGGGCGCGCTGCCGCAGGTGTTCGACAAGGCCGACGCCGCCCGGATCGCCGCGGTCCAGAAGGCCGAGGCCGCCAAGGCCGCCGAGGCCGCCGAGGAGCAGCGCAGTGCGCTGCGCCGGGCCGCCCAGTCGGCCGGGGGCGCGATCGACGACGCGGTCGACGACGTCGTCGGGCAGGCCACCGGGGCCGGGGCGAAGGCCCTCGCCGCGGCCCGCACCAAGCTCGGCACCCCCTACCAGTGGGGCGCCAGCGGCCCGAACGCGTTCGACTGCTCCGGCCTGACGTCGTGGGCCTTCAAGCAGGCCGGGATCAGCATCCCGCGCACCTCCGCGGCCCAGTCGACCTTCGGCACCGCGGTCAGCAAGGACCAGCTGCAGCCCGGCGACCTCGTGTTCTTCTACTCGCCGGTGAGCCACGTGGGCATCTACATGGGCGGCGGCAAGATCCTGCACGCCAGCACCAGCGGCGAGCCGGTGAAGGTCTCCGACATGTCGGCGATGCCGTTCCACAACGCCCGCCGGATCTGAGCACCGACCCCGGGGGCGCCTGTGCGACCGCGCCCCCGGGGATCGGCAGACCAGCGTCGATGCTCGCTCCGCGAGCTCCGCTCGGCGTCGATGCTCGCTCCGCGAGCTCCGCTCGGCGTCGATGCGAGCTCCGCTCAGCCGAGCAGCGGCTTCACCTTCGTGCCGAAGTCGTGCACGCCCTGCTCGAAGTCGTCGAAGGTGAACATCATCCCCTTGACCCCGGGCATGGTCGCGACCTGGTCGATCTGCCGCGCGATCGTCTCGTAGCTGCCCACCAGGGTCGCCATGTTGAAGTTCACGGCCCCCTCCGGCAGGTTGATCATCTTCGCGGTGCCGCCGGTGTCCGTGCCCGTGTCCTTGCCGCCCTCGTCCGCCATGTAGCCGAGCGCCCCGGCGTCCGCCCCGGCCTGGTAGGAGTCCCACTTGGCGCGGGCCTCCTCGTCCGTGTCGGCCATGATCGCCATGAACAGCGGCAGTGACCCGACGTCCCGGCCGGTCTGCTCGGCCGCCTTCGCGAGCCGCTGGGTGGACTCCCGGTAGACCTCCGGGTCGTTCACGCCGGGGCTGAGGATGAAGTTGTAGTCGCCCTGCTCGGCGACCATCCGCATGCCGCGGTCGGACTGCCCCGCGCAGACGATGTCGATGTGCCCGCTCGGCTTCGGCGACAGCACGCAGTCCTCCATCTGGAAGTACTGCCCCTTGAAGTCGCTGCGCCCCTTCTCCCACAGCTCCTTCATGACCTGGACGTACTCGGTCGAGTAGTCGTAGCGGTAGTTGTAGTAGTCGTCGCCCGGCCACAGACCCATCTGCGAGTACTCGCCGCTGGCCCAGCCGGACACGATGTTGATGCCGAAGCGTCCCGGCGCGATCGAGTCGATCGTCGTCGCCATGCGGGCCACCATCGCCGGCGGCAGCGTGAGGACCGCCGTGGAGGCGTAGAGCTTGATCCGCTCGGTGACGGCGGCCAGGCCCGCCATCAGCGTGAACGACTCCAGCGCGTGGTCCCAGAACTCGACCTTGCCGCCGAAGCCGCGCAGCTTGATCATCGACAGGGCGAACGCGAAGTCCTGCGCCTCGGCCTCCTGCACGATGCGCTTGTTCAGGTCGAACGTCGGCATGTACTGGGGCGAGTTCTCGGAGATCAGCCAGCCGTTGTTGGCGATGGGGATGAAGACGCCGAAGTCCATCGCGGACTCCCTTCGGGGCTCGGGGGACGGGAACCGGCCGGGGAGGACCGGAGCACGGGGGCCACCTCGCGCGCGAGCAGCTCGACGGAGGCCAGGGCGTCGCCGACGGGCATACCCGCCCAGTCGGTGCGCAGTACGAAGTGGTCGACCCCCAGCTCCCGCCACGGCAGCAGCGCCGCGAGGCAGTCCTCCGGAGAGCCCACCACGAACCGGTCCTCGGCGAGGTCCGCGTAATCGGTTCGGAACGACTCCTTCTCGGGCATGACACGGTCCTGCCCCCAGTCGGCGTAGACCGCGTACTTCCCGGCCAGGTGCGGCCGGGCCAGCTCGACCGCCCGCTCCCGCGTCGGGGCGCAGTAGATCTCCCGCATCAGCGGCAGCTCCCGCACGGGCTCCCGGCCCGCGGCGGCGCGCTCGGCGTGGAAGAGGTCGAGCTGACGACGGATGGTCGACGTCGTGGCGTGCGGGTTGATCATCCAGGTGTCGGCGAGCCGGGCCGCCCGCTTCACCGCGGCGTCGGAGTTCGCGGCCATCCAGACGGGCGGCCGACCCGCGGGCAGTGTCGTGGAGCGCACGCCGTCGAGCCGGCACCACTCGTTGTCCGCGTACACCGGCTCGCCGGACCACATCGCCTCGACGATCCGCAGGTTCTCCTCGAACCGCCGCACCTTCTGCCGCGGCGGGATCCCGAAGGCCGCGTACTCGACCTCCCGGTAGCCCAGCCCGACGCCGAAGATCGACCGGCCGCCGCACACGGCGTCGAGGCTCGCGAAGTTCTCCGCGGTGTCGACGGGGTTGTGCAGCGCGAGCAGGTGGATCCCGGTGCCGATCCGCATGTCGCCGGCCTCGGCGGCGAGCCGGGCGAGCCACGGCAGCGGCTGGATGTGCGAGAACGACTCCGGGAGGTGGTGCTGTCCGGCGAAGACCGAGTCCAGCCCGCCGTCGCGGGCCGCGCGCACGAGCGAGAGCTGCTCCTGCAGCGCCACCACCGGGTCCCGCCCGGCCGGCTGCTGGTGGGTCAGGAAGACGCCGACACTACCCACGACACGCCTCGGCGAAGTCGGCGGCGGCGGTGCCGTCGCCGAGGGACAGCACGGCGTTGAGCACCCGGTCGGCGGTGGCGGCGGGGGCGACCCGGCCGATCGTCTCCCGGAACTTGGCCACGACCTCCGCGTTGGTGAGCGGGCGCTCGTCGTGCCCGCGGTTGACCTGCTCGCGGTGCCGCAGCACCCGCCCGTCGGCCAGCTCGATCTCGACGGCGCCGGAGTACGCGGCCGGGAAGGCGCTGTCCGGGTCCTCGGAGACCCGCACCTTCTGCGCGAGGTCGAGGATCGCGGCGTCGCCGAGGGCGTCGTCCTCCAGCTCGGCGAGGGTGAACCGACCGCGGGTGAGCGCCGCGGAGACCACGAACGGCAGGCTGAACTTGGCGTCGTACTCGTCGCGCGGGACCCATTTCGCCTCGGCCGGCTCGCAGACGACCTTGCCCGGCACCGAGTGGATCGCGCAGCGGATCTCGGTGATCCCGGTCGCGCCGATCTCCGGGCGCAGCGTGAGGACGGCGTCGGCGAAGGCGTGGATGAAGTGGCAGATCGGGTACGGCTTGACGGCCGTGCGCACCAGCTCCCAGGTCTCCCCCAGCCGGTCGCCGACGGCCTCGGGGTGGGTCTCGCGCCCGGCGAGATGGGTGTTGTAGAGCCCGAACCGGCCCTCGTACACCGCGGGCGGGCCGCTCCAGCCGGCCTTGGCGAAGCTCGCCGCGGTCAGCCCGGACATCGCCGCCCAGCCCGGGTGCAGACGCTTGGTCCAGGCGCCGTCGGCGAGGAACTCCAGCAGCCCCGCACTCATCGATCCGACGACGCCCTGGGCCGAAGCCAGGCCGTGGGCGTCGAGCCCGGCGATCTTGCCGGCCGCCACGGAGGCACCGAACGCGCCGGCCACGGCGGTCGGGTGGAAGCCGACGTCGTGGAAACCGCCCGCGCCGCCGATGCCGACCCGCGCCGACACCTCGACGCCGAGGATGTAGGCCAGCAGCAGGTCCTCGGTGGTCGCGCCCCGGCTCACGGCCGCCGAGATCGCCGCGGGCAGCGCGGCAGCGGAGACGTGCGTGACGGCCGGGATGTGGGTGTCGTCGAAGTCCATGCCGTGGATCAGCACGCCGTTCAGGACGGCGGCGTCGCGCGGCGAGAGCCGGTCCGGCATCCCGAGCACCGGATGGGTGCCACCGCCGAAGGCGGACAACGCCTCCAGGGCCACCTTCGGGAACCCGTACGCCGTCGACGCGAAGGCCAGGCCGACGGCGTCGAGGATCAGGTGGCGGGCGCGCTCCGCCACCTCCGCGGGCACGTCGGACAGCTCGGCACGGGCGGCGAAGTCGCCGACCTGACCGGCGAGGGCGGTGCGGGCTGGGCTGAGGGTCATCGGTGAGCCTCCTGGTCGAGGGCGGACGATACGTCAGACGTATGTGCGCTGGGAAGGGGTCAGGCCGAGATCGGGGCCGTGCGGGTGTGGTGGTCGGTGCGGTCCTGGAACAGCTGGGCCGCCCGCAGCGCGGTCGCCTCCCCGTGCGGCGGGGCGATGAGCAGGGCCGAGACCGGGCAGCCGTCGGGTGCGAACCCGGTGGGCAGGGCGAGTCCCGGGGCCCCGGTGAGGTTGCCGAGCATCGTCGCGCGGGACTGCGCGGCGTAGAGCGGGTACCGCTCGCCGTCGACGGTCACGGTGCCGTCGGGCAGCCGCGGCGCGGTCGCCGGCGTGGTCGGGACGACGACGAGGTCGGCGCCCGCGAACACGCGCGCGAGCTCGTCCTGCAGCTCCGCCCGGAACTGCAGCGCGCGGAGATAGTCGCTCGCCGGCGTGGCGATCCCCTGGCTGATCCGCTTGACCGTCACCGGGTCGTACTCGCCCCACCGCGCGGCGTCGATCCGGTGCAGGGCCGCGGCCTCGGTGAACACGATCTCGTAGCCGATCGGCAGGGCCCGTTCGGCGCTCGGGATCTCGCCGGGGACGATCTCGGCCCCGGCGTCGACGAGGACCTCGGCGAGGTGGGCCACGCCGGCCCGGACGGCGCCGTCGCACAGCTCGGTGAGGTACCCGCCGGGCAGGGCGATGCGCAGGCCGCGCAGGTCGGTGGGCGGGCGCAGCGGGACGTCCGGCATCCGCGGGTCGACGCCGTCGGGCCCGCGGAGCAGGGCGAACAGCAGCGCGACGGTGCGGGCGTCGCGGGCCAGCGGGCCCACGGTCTCGGTGGTCCAGGACAGCGGGACCACCCCGGTGCGCGGGATCGCGCCCGCGGTCGGCTTGAGCCCGGTGAGGCCGCACCAGGCGGCCGGCAACCGGACCGAGCCGCCGACGTCCGTGCCCAGCCCGAAGGGGACGGCGCCGGCCGCCACCGCCGCGGCCGTGCCGGTCGAGGAGCCGCCGGCCCAGCGTTCGCGGTCCCACGGGTTGCGGCAGGGTCCGGTCAGCGGTGGGTGCGGGCCGCCGACGGCGAACTCCGTGGTGGCGTCCTTCGAGATCGGGATCGCCCCGTGCGCCTCCAGCCGCGCGACGACGGTCGCCGAGGCCGCGGCCGGGGCCGCATCGGCCCGGGTGCGGGACGCCGCCGTGGTCGGGACGCCCTCGACGTCGATCACGTCCTTGACCGCGAACGGCACGCCCTCGAGCAGCCGCGGCACCGCGCGACCGTCCGCCGCGGCTGCCTGCTCCGCGGCGCGCTCGTGCAGGAAGCGGATGGTGCAGTTCAGCTCGGCGTGCACCCGTTCCAGCCCGGCCAGAGCGGCCGCAACCCGCTCGGTGGCGGGCCCGGCGCCCCGCACTCGCGCCGCGGTCTCCCGCAGGCCCTCCGCACCGTCGAGGTCGAGCACCCCGAGCCCGTCGAGCCCGTTCTCGCTGGTCACCGGGGGTCGTGAGTGCGAAGTGCCGCTAGAGGGGCAGTCGGCACTCACGGGGCCCCGCAGCCAGGTCTCGCCGCGGAACGGGTCGGCGGTCTCCGGGCGCACCGGCAGGTCGCGGAGGGCGGCGGCCGCGGGTTCGGCGGCGGCCACCGCCTCGGCCATGTCCTTCACCTGGGCCGGGTCGAGGGCGTAGCCGAGCCGGACCGCCAGGGCGCCGAGCTCCTCCGGCGAGCTCATGCGGGGCCTTCCGCGACGCGAGGGTCCGTCACCGGATGGTCGCCTTCCCCGCGAGGAGGGCCTTGGCGACGACGCCGCGCAGCACGTCGTTCGTCCCCTCGCCGATCGACATCAGCGGGGCGTCCCGGTACAGCCGCTCGACCTCGAACTCGGTGGAGTAGCCGTAGCCGCCGTGGATGCGCATGGCGTCGGTGGCGCAGGCCAGCGCCTGCTCGGAGGCGAAGATCTTCGCCATCCCGGACTCGGTGTCCATCCGCACGCCGTCGTCCATCCGCGAGGCGGCCCAGTAGGTCATCAGCCGCGCCGCCTGCAGCCGCACCGCGATCTCCGCGAGCCGCATCTGCACGGCCTGGAACTCGCCGATGGCCTGCCCGAACGCGGTCCGCTCGCGGGCGTAGTTGAGCGCCTCGTCGTAGGCGCGCTGCGCGATGCCGACGCTGCGGGCCGCGATGTTGATCCGGCCCGTCTCCAGCGAGGACAGCGCCTGCTGCATGCCGCGGCCCTCGATCCCGCCGAGCAGCTGCGACGCCGGCACCCGGACGTCCGTCAGCACGACCTCGCAGGACTCGGTGCCCTTGTAGCCGAGCTTGCCGATGTCCTGCGTGACCTCGAAGCCAGGCGTGCCGGCCTCGACCAGCAGGATGCTCATCCCCTTGTGCGCCGGGCTGGCGGTCGGGTCGGTCTTCACCAGCACCGGCAGCGGGTCCGCGTACCGGGCGTTGGTGATCCACATCTTGGTCCCGTTGATCACGTACTCGGCGTCGTCCCCGGAGCCCTCCTTACGGGCGACGGTCCGGATCCCCTGCAGGTCGGTCCCCGCGCCGGGCTCGGTGAGCGCGATCCCGGTGCGGCGCTTGCCGGTCGCCAGGTCCGGGAGGTACTTCGTCTTCTGCTCCTCGGTGCCGTGCCGCGCGAGCATGAAGCACGAGACGGAGTGGCTGCCGAGGATGCCGGCGATGCCCATCCAGCCGCGGGAGATCTCCTCGAACGTCAGCGCGAACGACACCGTGTCGGCCGCGAGCCCGCCGTACTCCTCGGGGACGGCGAGGCCGAACAGTCCGAGCTGCTTCATCCCCTCGACGATCTCCGTCGGGTAGCGCCCGGACTGCTCCCAGTCCCGCGCGACCGGCACGATCTCCTTGTCGACGAAGTCCCGCAACGTGTCCCGGAACAGGCGCTGCTCGTCGTTCAGCTGGAAGTCCATCTCAGCCCTCCCCGAAGGCCCCGGACGCGCGCAGGGCGGCGATCCGGTCGTCGTCGTAACCCAGGTCCTTGAGGACGCGTTCGGTGTCCGCCCCCATCGCCGGCGCCGGACGTGTCGGCGCCCGGTCCGCCCCCGGCGGCCCGACCCGCACGGCGCTGCGCAGGCTCCGCACCTGCCCGAGCGCCTCGCTCTCCGTCTCGGCGATCAGGTTGCGCTCCAGCGTGTGCGGGTCCACCAGCGCGTCGGCCACGTCGTTGATCGGCGCGCACGGGATCGACGCCGCGTACATGGGCGCGAGCCAGTCGGCGACCGTGCGCGTCCGGAAGATCTCCTCCAGCAGCGGGATGATCACCTCCCGGTTCCGGTTGCGGTCGGCGAAGGTGGCGAATCGCGGGTCCTCGGCCAGCTCCGGGCGGCCCATCACCACGGTCAGCCGCTGCCAGAACTTCTCCTTGGCGCAGCCGACGACCAGCCAGCCGTCGGCCGCCTCGAAGGCCTGGAACGGGATCAGCGACGGGTGCGCGGAGTGGTGCGTGCGGGCCGGCTCGTAGCCGGCCGTCATGTGCCAGGTGCCCGGGTAGGTCAGCAGGCTGACGGCGGTGTCGTACAGCGACAGGTCGCAGTCCGTGCCGACGCCGTCCCGCCGGGCCGCGTGGATCGCCGCCAGCAGCGAGATCGCGGCGACGTACCCGCCGCAGTAGTCCACGAGCGAGAGCCCGGTCTTCTGCGGCGCCCCGCCCGGCTCGCCGGTCAGCGACATCCACCCGCCGAGGGCCTGCAGCACGTAGTCGTACCCGGGCTCCTTCGACCGCGGGCCCGTCATGCCGAAGCCCGTCAGCGAGCAGCAGACGATCCGCGGGTTGACCTCCTTGAGGTCCTCGTAGCGGATCCGGAGCTTCTCCGGGACGTCGCCGCGCAGGTTGGAGTACACCGCGTCGGCGCTGCGGACCAGGTCCTCGAACACCGCGCGGCCCTCGGGCGTGCGGATGTCGAGGGTGATCGAAGACTTGTCCCGGTTGAAGGACTGGAAGAAGAGGGAGTCGCCCGCCTCCGCGTACGGCGGCACGGAGCGCCCGACGTCCCCGCCCACCGACGGGTCCTCCACCTTGATGATCTCCGCGCCCAGCTCCGCGAGGTGCATGGAACCGAACGGGCCCGCCCCGTACTGCTCGAGCGAGACGATCCGGACGTCCTCCAGCGGCCTCACGCGTCCTCCAGCCGCAGCGGCGTCGCGGCCTGCGGGAACAGCGACTTCGCGCCGTCCGTGTCCCGCTTGTGCACGTAGAAGGTGCGCTTGAACGACAGCACCTCGACGGCGTCCTGGTTCAGCGTCCGGGTCTTGATCGTGACGATTCCGGCGTGCGGCCTGCTGCCCGACTCCCGCTTGTCGAGCACGATCGACTCCGACCAGATGGTGTCGCCGGCGAAGACCGGGGCGGTGAGCTTCAGCTCGTCGAGCCCGAGGTTCGCGAAGGCGTTCTGCGTGGTGTCGGTGACGGACTGGCCCATCGCGATCGAGATCGTCAGCGGCGAGGCGACGAGCATCCGGCCGAACTCCGACGACTGCCCGACCTGCGCGTTGAAGTGCGCCTGGTTGGTGTTCATCGTCAGGAGCGTGAACCAGGTGTTGTCGGTCTCGGTGATCGTGCGCCCCAGCGGGTGCTGGTAGACGTCCCCGATCTCGAAGTCCTCGTAGAACCGTCCCTGCCAGCCCGGCTTCACGGTCACGTGGGGTTCCTCCTTCAGCTGCGCTCGATGTCCTCGAGCCGGCGGTTGGTCGTGCGCTCGCCGAACAGGGCCATGACCAGGCCCATCAGGAGCGCGGCGAGCGCCAGGTAGGTGAACACGCCGGCCAGGCCGGTCCCGGTGTACAGCGCGGCGACCAGGAAGCCCCCGAGTACCCCGGCGAGCCGGCCGGAACCGTTGGCGATGCCGGAGCCGAGCCCGCGCAGGTGCAGCGGGAAGACCTCGGCGATGTAGGTGTACAGCGTGGCGACGCCGGTCTGCATCAGCATGGCCGCGCCGAAGCCGCAGACGATGATCGCGGCGGGGTGGTCGATCAGGCCGAAGAGCAGCAGGAACACGGCGACGGCGAGCTCGAGCACGAGGATTACCGTCTTCCGCTCGAACCGGTCGATGACCGGCATTGCGAGCAGGGCACCCGGCACGGCGGCGATGGCGAGGATCGACGAGTACGTGAGGCTCTCGGCCGTCGAGTAGCCGCGCTCGACCAGCAGCGTCGGCACCCAGGAGCTGAAGCCGTAGAACGACAGGATCAGGAAGACGCAGGCCGCCGCGGCGACCACGGTCTTGCGCAGCGTGGCGCCGCGCAGGAGCTCGGTCAGCTTCCCGGGCACGACCGGCCGGTCGGCGACGGGCGCCGGCAGCGGCTGCCCGGTCTTCTCCTCGGCCTGCGCCTCCAGCCGCGCGACGAGCTCCTCCTGCCGCGGGTCGCCGGTGCGGCCGTGCGCGGCGCACCAGCGGATCGACTCGGGCAGGGTGCGCAGCGCGACCACGCCCCCGACCGCGCCGAGCGCGCCGACGACGAAGATCCACCGCCAGGCGTCGGGCCCCATCGGCACGACGAGCCGGGCCACCCACGCCGCGATCGGCACGCCGGCGAGCCCGATGGCCAGCAGCAGCGCCTGGTAGCGGCCGCGCAGCGCCCGCGGGAACATCTCGCTCACCCAGACCAGCAGCACGCCGGTCATGGCCTGCAGTCCGAAGCCGGTGAGGATGCGCAGCACGCCGAGCATCAGCGGGCCGGTCGACAGCGCGCTGAGCAGCGAGAACAGCGAGTAGAAGAAGACGGCGCCGATCAGGACCGGGCGGCGGCCGATGCGGTCGGAGAGCCGGCCGCCGGCGATCGCGCCGAAGAACATCCCGACGAAGCCCGCCGAGGTGATCGCGCCCACACCGCCGATCGACAGCCCCCACTCGGTGCGCAGGGCGGGCGCGGCGTAGGCGAAGGAGTTGAGGTCGACCAGGTCGAACACGAACAGGAAGCCGAGCAGCCCCACCCAGCGGCGGTGGGCCGGCGTGACGACCGGGATGCGGTCGAGCCGGGCGGCGAGGTCGGCGGTCGGTGCACCGGTGGCCGGTGGGCCTGCGGACGTGCCGGAGTCGGTGGGTCGAGACGGTCCGGGTGTCATCGCGTGGCTCCCCTCGCGCGCTGCGGTGCGCGCTCGTCCCACCCCGCGCCGCGACGCACGGGGGCGGCCGGCGGGCCCCGACCACTTGTCGCACGCTAATCATCAGACGTTTCGACGACAAGGGGTCGGCGCCAACCTCACCCGTCCTCGGGCGTGAGTCGGGCGTGGGTCGGCGTGGGTCAGCCGGACTCGCCGGCGCGCAGCAGCAGGGCCCGCGCCCGCTCCACCACCGGCTTGTCGATCATCTTCCCGTCGACGACGGCGACCCCGCCCGCCGCCGACGCGCCGACCACCGCGCGGGCCCACTCGACCTGCTCGGGAGTCGGCGAGAACGCGATCGCGACCGGCCCCACCTGCGCGGGATGGATGCACATCTTGGCGGTGAAGCCCAGCGACAGGCCGTGCGCGCAGTCCTCGAGGAGGAGCTGCTCGTCCCGCACCGCCGTCGTCACGCCGTCGATCGGGGCGCCCGCGCCGGCGACCCGGCTGCCCAGCACCAGCGCCGAGCGCGCGAACCGCAGGGCCTCCCGGTCGACCGGGTCGACACCCAGCTCGCCGGCGAGGTCGACGCTGCCGAACCCGGCCCGCACCACGCCCTCGACCCCGCACACGTCGACGGCCCGGTGCACCCCGAGGGCGGTCTCGACCAGTGGCACGACCTGCGCCGCCGGGCCGAGCGCGGCGACCAGCGCGGCCACCTCGGCGGGGTCCTGCGCCTTGGGCAGCATGACCGGCACGGAGGTCGCCGCGATGGCCGCGACGGCTGCGACGTCGTCCTCGTACCACTCCGTCCCGGGCGGGTTGATCCGCACCATCCCGCGGTGCCCGGCGGCGAGCCACTTCCGCACGGCCTCGCGGGCGTCCGGCTTGGCCGCCGGCGCGACGGCGTCCTCGAGGTCCAGCACGACCAGGTCGGCGCCGGACGCGGCGGCCTTGGCGAAGCGCTCCGGGCGGTCGCCCGGCACGAAGAGGAGGGTCCGCGCGCCGAGCAGGTCGGCGGCGGCGGTCGGGAGCACGGGGTCGGTCACGGTGTCGGACGTTTCCACGCCGGATCGCCCCGGTCCACCCCGGGCCGTGGGTAGGCTGCGGGGACGCGGCGGCCGCGCACCGGCCGGTGCGCATCCGCCGACGTCCCACGCCGGGGCGCGAGAATCCCGGAGCGTGATCACATGGCCCCGACCCCGGAGCGCCGCGACGCCGCGGCTCCCCCGGCCGACGGGGCGGCGTCCGGCCGGGTGCCGTCCGGCCCCGCGGTCCGGGTCGGTGCGCCGATCGCCCACCTGCGCGTCCAGCGCGTGCGGCCGGCCTACCGGCAGGTGGCGGACGAACTGCGCTCCCAGATCATGCAGGGCATGCTCGAACCCGGCGCCCGGCTCCCCGCGGAGGCCGAGCTGACCAGGATGTTCGGCGTCAGCCGCTCCACCGTGCGGGAGGCGCTGCGGTCACTGGCGAGCCAGCACCTCATCGAGACCCGGCGCGGGGTGCAGGGCGGGTCGTTCGTCAGCGCGCCGGACCCCACGAAGCTGGTCGAGGACGTCGGCAGCGCGCTCGGCGTCCTCGTCGCGACTCCACAGCTCCGGATCGGCGACCTGCTCGAGGCCCGCCTGCTGCTGGAGCCCGCGGCTGCCCGGCTCGCCGCCCAGCGCGCCGACGAGGAGACGGTCGAGGCCCTGCGCGCCGCGGCCACGGCGCCGCGGGACCCCCGCGACCCGAGCGGCTTCGTCCCGCACCTCGACTTCCACACCACGATCCTGATGGCCACCGGGAACCTGATGTTCACGATGATGGGCCAGCCGGTCGGCGACGTGCTGCGGACCAAGCTCGACCGCGCCGCCGTCGCTCGCGAGCAGTGGGACGAGGTCGACGCCTGCCACGCCACGATCGCCGAGCACATCGCCCGGGGCGAGGCGGAGCAGGCGGAGGAGGCGATGCGCACTCACCTCCTCGACCTGCGCGAGCTGTACGAACACCCCGGCACCTGGCGCGGTCGCCCCCGCGCCTGACCGGTCCAACCGAAGTGCCCAGCGGCCATGATCACCGGCCGGGACCGACTTCGGCCGCGTACAGCCGCCGACGGTCCCACACGGCGATCACGGGCAGAGGCGCTCCCTCACGCCGGCGACCTGCAGGCCTCGTCCGTCGACATGGTCACCATGTGGGACACCTCAGCGCCACACACGGCCGGCGATGGTCGTGGACAACGATCACCGACCACGGCATTCCCCGCACGCCCGGCCGGCAGCAGACCCGCCGGCCTGCATGATCGCCATCTGCGACACGTCGGCGCCGTATACGGCTGCCGGCGGTCCCGAACGGCGATCATGGAGACGCCGCGCCGGAACGCCACCGCGACCCGGTGATCACCGGCTGCGACCATTCCCCGCCAGGATCGACGGCTTCGACGGACACACCCGACGATCACTCCCTCGCGAACGCTCAGCCGCGGGCGGGCGCGAGGACCAGCTGGTCCACCTCGCCCTCGAGCACCGCGCGGGCGTCGTCGTCGAGGCCGTCGTCCGTGACGAGGACGTCGGCCTCGGAGAGCTCGGCGATCGTGGAGATGCCGGCGGTCCCCCACTTCGTGCTGTCGGCGACCACCACGAGCCGCTGACCGGCCTCGACCAGCGCCCGGTCGGTCTCGGACTCCATCAGGTTCGGGGTGGTGAAGCCGCTGGCCGCGCTCATCCCGTGCACGCCGAGGAACACGACGTCGAGGTTCAGCGAGCGCAGCGCCGCCACGGCGACCGGCCCGACCAGCGCTTCCGAAGGCGTGCGGATCCCGCCGGTCAGCACGACGGTGCGGTCGGGGCGGCGGGCGGCGTGCAGGACCTCGGCCACCGCCATCGAGTTGGTGACGACGGTGAGGTCGGCGACGTCGGTGATCCGGCGGGCCAGCGCCCACGTCGTGGTCCCCGCGGACAGCCCGATCGCCGTGCCGGGCTCGACGAACCGGGCGGCGGCCTCGGCGATGGCCTCCTTCTCCTCCTGCTGCCGGCCGGACTTCACCGCGAACCCGGGCTCGTCCGTGCTGGCCGCGACGGGACCCACCGCCGTCGCGCCGCCGTGCACCTTGTCGACGAGCCGCCGCCGGGCGAGGACGTCGAGGTCCCGGCGGACGGTCATGTCCGACACCCCGAACCGCTCGGCGAGATCGGACACGCGGACGGCGCCCCGCTCACGCACCTGTTCGAGGATGAGCTCCTGGCGTTGACGCGCGAGGAGGCTCACGACCGCACACCCTCGTCCCGCACCACATCGCACACAATGCAACGCCACCACACGGGCGTCAACGGGCCGATCGGACAGATGCGTGCAGGATCCGCGCAGATCCACCGGCCTCCCCGGATCAAGGTTCGGTCTCGTTCGCACATACTCGACCGATTCAGCCTGTCGGATAATGTTCAGTTTCGCGCGGGAAGGGGTACCTTGCGTCCCGACACGTACCGCACCGGGACCGGCGAGGGAGCCGCTATGACGCGAACCGGACGGGGCCGCACGGCGGCCCGGCTGCGAGGCGGACTCGCATGACGACAATCCTTGCGCAGGCGCAGACGGACCTCCGGCTCGACGCCACCGTCCTCGACTACCTGCTCGTCGCCTTCTACTTCCTGCTGGTGCTCGGCATCGGGTACGCGGCCCGCCGATCCGTGTCGTCGAGCCTCGACTTCCTGCTGTCTGGGCGCTCGATGCCCGCGTGGGTCACCGGGCTCGCCTTCATCTCGGCCAACCTGGGCGCGCTCGAGCTGATCGGCATGGTCGCCAACGGTGCCCAGTACGGCATCCCGACCGTGCACTACTACTGGATCGGCGCGATCCCGGCGATGGTGTTCCTCGCGCTGGTGATGATGCCGTTCTACTACGGCAGCAAGGCGCGCAGCGTCCCCGAGTTCCTCTACAAGCGTTTCAACCGGACCACCCAGCGCGTCCAGGCCGTGATCTTCGCGCTGTCGTCCGTGCTGATCGCGGGCGTGAACCTCTTCTCGCTCGGCCTGCTGCTGGAGGCCCTGCTCGGCTGGTCGCTGGCGGTGGCGATCCCGGTCGCCGCAGTAATCGTGCTCGCCTACATCACCCTCGGCGGGCTCTCGGCGGCCATCTACTCCGAGGTCCTGCAGTTCTTCGTGATCCTCGCGCTGCTGATCCCGATGACCATCGCCGGGCTCAACCGGGTCGGCGGCTGGGACGGACTGACGCAGGCCGTCGCCGGCGGGCCGGGTGGGCCCGAGGAGCTGTCCTCCTGGCCGGGCACCACGCTCACCGAGATCGAGAACCCGGTGTGGTCGGTGATCGGCATCGTGTTCGGCCTGGGCTTCGTGCTCTCCTTCGGCTACTGGACCACGAACTTCGCCGAGGTCCAGCGCGCGCTGTCCGCCAAGAGCATGTCCGCGGCCAAGCGCACGCCGCTGATCGGCGCCTACCCGAAGGCGTTGATCCCGCTCGTCATCATCATCCCCGGCATGATCGCCGCGGTCCTCGTCCCACAGCTGCAGACGTTGAAGGCCGGTGGCCAGACGGACGTCACCTACAACAACGCGCTGTCGCTGCTGATGAAGGAGGTCCTGCCGAACGGCATCCTCGGCGTCGCGATCGCGGGCCTGCTCGCCGCGTTCATGGCCGGCATGGCGGCGAACATCAGCTCGTTCAACACGGTGTTCACCTACGACATCTGGCAGGACTGGGTGAAGCCGGGCAAGCCGGACCGGTACTACCTGCAGGTCGGCCGGTGGATCACCGTGATCGGCTGCGTACTGGCCATCGCCACGGCGTTCATCGCGTCCGGCTCCGGCAACATCATGGACTACCTGCAGTCGCTGTTCAGCTTCTTCAACGCGCCGCTGTTCGCGATCTTCATCCTCGGCCTGTTCTGGCGGCGGATGACCGGCACGTCGGCGTGGATCGGACTGCTCGCGGGTACCGCGGCCGCGGTGATCGTCAACATCCTCACCACCACCGGCGTCCTGAGCCTCTCCAGCCAGGCGGGCAGCTTCGTCGGCGCGAGCGCCGCGTTCATCGTGGGCGTGCTCGTCGCGATGGGCGTGTCCTTGGTGAGCACCCCGAAGCCGGCCTCCGAGCTGACCGGGCTCGTGTGGAGCCTGACCACCAAGGAGGAGCGGGTGCACTCCGCAGAGGGCGACGACGCGGGCTGGTACCGCAGTCCTCCGGTTCTCGCGGTGGGCGTGCTCGTCCTGACCGCCATCCTGTACATCATCTTCTGGTAAGGGGCGGATCATGGCGGAACCGAACGGAACCAGGGCCGGGCAGGACGCTCCCGTCTCCATGACCGCGGCGCGGCTGTTCGACCTGCGGACCGTGCTCGCACTGCTCTACGGCGTCTACGGGATCGTGCTGCTCATCGTGGGCCTGGTGTCCACCGACCAGGCCGACATCGACAAGGCGGGCGGCTGGAACATCAACCTGTGGAGCGGCCTCGTGATGATCGTGGTCGCGGCGCTGTTCGCCCTGTGGGTACGGCTGCGTCCGTTGAAGCACGCCGCGGTCGAGGGGACGGCCGGCGACACTGCCGGTCCCCCCGGGCACTAGAGCCGGACCGTGCCCGGTCGGCTCCGCGGGGGCGTCAGCTGCGGGAGCCGACCGGGTACTGCGGGTTGAACGCGTGGAGCGTCCAGTCGTCGAAACGGCGGACCGAGCTGCGGACCGTGGTCCAGAACGTGGTCATCTCTTCCTTCCCATCGGGATTCTTCTTCGTCGTGAGGGCCTGTCGCCGGTCCCTCGCCCGGTGTGACGAGCCGATCTTCTGAATCGTTACCGAACCCCGCCGGAACGCGAGCGGCGTCACAGCGCGTACCCGAAAACGGGGATGACGGCGGAGCGGGCGCCCCGCCCGGTAGCGTCGCCGGAATGCCGGACCCGCTGCTCGTGATCGCCCGGGACGGCGAGCACGAGATCGAGATCCAGCGCTCCCGCTTCCTGTGCCGCCTGGTCCGGGTGCCCGACACCGAGGCCGCCGCCGCGGTGATCGCCGACGTCCGCCGCGAGCACTGGTCGGCCACCCACAACTGCACGGCCTTCCGCGTCGGCCGCGCCGGCGAGGTCCAGCGCTCCTCGGACGACGGCGAGCCCGCCGGCACCGCGGGCGTCCCGATGCTCGAGGTGCTGCTGCGGCGCGAGCTCACGGACGTCGTCGCCGTGGTCACCCGCTACTTCGGCGGCGTCAAGCTCGGCGCCGGCGGGCTCGTGCGCGCCTACGGCCGGGCCGTGTCGGAGACGGTCGACGTCGTCGGGGTGCTCCGCCGCGTCCGGCACACCCGCTTCCTGCTCGCCGTGCCGCACGCCGACGCCGGCCGGCTGGAGAACGCCCTGCGCGCGGCCGGGTACCCGGTCGCCGACGTCGCCTACGGGCGGGACGTCGAGATCACCGCCACCGCCGCCGAGCCGGAGGGGTTCCACGCCTGGCTGGCCGCGCAGACCGGCGGGAGCGTCGAGGCGGTCGAGGTGGGCGAGGTCGACGTGGAGGTCTAGGGCCGCGCCCCGGCGATGACCTTCAGGTCGGCGACGAAGGCGGCCAGCAGTTCCTGCCGCTCCTTCGGGTCCGACCGCAGGATCGACGACGGGTGCACCGTCGGCACGACCGTGCGCCCGTCCTGCTCCAGCAGCTCGCCGCGGTGGTCGGTGATCCGGAAGTCCTGGCCCAGCAGCGACTTGGCCGCGACCGCGCCCAGCACCCCGACGACGGGCGGCCCGACCAGCCGCAGCTCGGCGTCGAGCCACGGGCGGCAGGCCCGGACCTGGCGCACGGTCGGCTGCTTGTGGATGCGGCGCTTGCCGCGCTCCTCGAACCGGAAGTGCTTGACCGCGTTGGTCACGAACACCTCGTCGCGGGCGATGCCGGCCTCGTCGAGGGCCTGGTCGAGGACGCGCCCCGCCGGGCCGACGAAGGGCTTGCCGGCCTTGTCCTCCTGGTCGCCGGGCTGCTCGCCGACGAGCATGAGCCATGCACTCCGCGGGCCCTCACCTCCGACCGTCGGCCCGGCCGCCTTGTAGAGCTCGCACCCCGTGCAGTCGGCTTCGACCTCGCGCAACCGGTCGAGGTCGGTCACGGACGGGGCGTCGGCGGCGGGCTCGGTCATGCGGGAGCAGTGCCCGGCCCGGGACCTGGCGAAACTCCCGACTCGCGGTGCCGGAACTCCCGACTCGCGGTGCCGGAACTCCCGACTCGCGGTGCCGGAACTCGCGACTCGCGGTGCCGGAACTCCCGACTCGCGGTGCCGGAACCCCGACGCGCGGAGGGCCACGGCGACTCGCGGGTCAGGCCGGGGCGGTACCGGCGGCCGTGCGCCAGGAGGTGGAGTCGTCGACCCCGATCGTGCGCGCCCACACCGTGGTGAGCGACTCGAGCACGTCCTCCTCCTCGAACGGTTTGCCGAGGGAGAGCCAGACGTAGCAGGTGTGGTCGGCCATCGCCCCCAGCACCTGCACCGTCATGAACGGGTCGAGCGTCGGGTCGGCGATCCCGTCGGCCTGCTGCCGCTTGAGCACCCGCTCGAGCTGCGCCAGCCAGGCCTCCCGGACGTGCAGCCGCGTCTCGCGCATCTCCGGGGTGAACGTGCCGACCTGCTCCATCAGCGCGATCATCCGGGCGTTCTCCCGGTAGACCTCGATGTAGCCGCGCAGACCGGCCCGGATCCGCTCCCGCATCGACGCCTCGCGCGGGACCACGGTGGCGGCCGCCACGTCCGCCATCATCCGCTCGACGACGATCTCGCAGACCTCGCGGAAGATCGTGTCCTTCGAGTCGAAGTAGCTGTAGAACGTGCCCTGCGCCACCCGGGCCTCGGCCACGATGTCGGCCACCCGGGCGTCGACGAACCCCTTGCGCTCGAAGACCGTGTGGGCGGCCTCGAGCAGCTGGTCACGGCGCTGCTGCCCCTTGTCGGTCTGCGGGCCGCTCTCCCGCCGCTGCTGCTGCGGGTCGCTGGCGCCGGTCACCCGCCTGCCGCGGGTACTGCCGCCGCGCGATGCCATCGTCCGTCCCTTCGGAGCCGTCCGGCCCCCCGTCATCGCGGCCCCCGAGGCGGGATCCGGCCGCGCGTCCCACCGTCCGGACGGACGAGTCTAGCGGCCGTGACCTGCGCGGTCGCCGCGCGGGCAGTCACGACCCGGTCCGTCTGAGCTCGCGCTTGAGGATCTTGCCGCTGGCGTTCATCGGCAGCTCCTCGCGGACGACGACCTCCGCGGGCACCTTGTACCGGGCGAGCCTGCCCCGGCACAGCTCGACGAGCTCGGCGGCCAGCTCCTCGTCCGTCCCGGTCCACGAGGGCGCGGTGACGAAGGCGCGCACGGTCTCGCCCCAGTGCTCGTCCGGCACCCCGACCACGGCGCACTGCACCACCGCCGGGTGCTCGGCCAGCACCGTCTCGATCTCGACGGGGTAGATGTTCTCGCCACCCCGGATGATCATGTCCTTCTTGCGGCCGTGCAGGTAGAGGTAGCCGTCCTTGTCCCGGTAGGCCATGTCGCCCGCCCGGAACCAGCCGCCGGCGAAGGCCCGCTCGGTCTCCTCCGGCATGTCGAGGTAGCCGTCCATGACCATGTCGCTGCGGGTGGCGATCTCGCCGACCTCGCCGACGGGCACGTCGTTGAGGTCCTCGTCGACCAGCCGCAGCGCGATGCCGTACCCGGGGCGCCCGATCGAGCCGAGCAGCTCGGTACGCCCGGCGAGGGCGAGCCGATGCTCCTCCGGGGTGAGGAAGGCCTGCAGGCCCGCCTCGGTGCCCGCGCCGAAGAGCTGCAGGAAGTCGCAGTCGAAGACGTCCATCGCGCGGCGCAGCAGGGTGGGCGACATCGGCGCGGCACCGTAGTAGATGAGCCGCAGCCGGTCGTAGGTGTGGTCGGCCACCCCGGGCTGCTGCAGCAGCGTGCTGATCATGGTGGGGACGAGGAACGCCCCGGTGATCCGGTCCTCCGCCATGAACCCGAGGACGGTCTTCGGGTCGAACTGCGGCAGCAGCAGCGAGGTGAACCCCGTGGCCACGCCGCCCAGCAGACCGGCGATGCCGGTGACGTGGAAAGCGGGGGCGGCGACGTAGCGGATGTCGTCCGGGCGCGGCTGGTTGGTGATCATCCCGTGCTCGACGATCGCCTTCATCATCCCCTGGGATTGCAGCACACCCTTCGGCGTGCCGGTCGTCCCGGAGGTGAAGGCCAGGCCCAGCAGGTCCCGGTCCTGGCAGACGACCGGCGGCTCGACGTCCTGCCCGGTCTCCACGAACCCGTCGAACGCGGTCTCCATCTCGACCACGAGCCGCAGCGACGGGTGCTGGTCGGCGATGCCGGCCAGCAGGTCGGCGTACCGGGCGTCGTGGAACAGCGCGACGGCCTGCCCGCGCTCGAGGAAGACGTCCACCTCGGGCCGCATGAGCCGGTAGTTCAGCGGCATGTAGACCGCGCCGAGCTTGAGGCAGGCCAGCACGATCTCGACGTACCGGTGCGAGTCGAGCGCCAGCACCGCCAGCCGGTCGCCCCGCCCGATCCCCTGCGCCTGCAGCGCCGAGACCAGCTTGTTGACCCGGGAGTTGGTGAGGGCGAACGAGTGCTCCGTCCCGTCGGGGAACAGGAACGCCGCCTTGTCGGGGTGGCGCGCCGCGGACAGCGGGAGCGCCTCGCCCAGGGAGAACGCGAGCGGGGCCGTCATGGGATCTCCTCGTCGAGAACCGATGGGGAACGAGCTGCTACTTGCCGCGCCAGACGGGCGCGCGCTTCTCCGCGAAGGCGAGCGCGCCCTCGCGGGCGTCCTCCGAGGAGGAGATGGGATCGGCGACCTCGCGCTGGCGGGCCCACTTCTCCTCGGCGGGCCAGCCGAGCGACTCGGCGACGATCTTCTTGCTGATGCGGACGGCCAGCGGACCGTTCGCGGTGATCTCGCCGGCCAGCGCGAGGGCCGCGTCGAGCGCCCCGCCGGTCGGCACCAGGCGGTTGACCAGGCCGAGCTCGGCCATGCGGGTGGCGGTCATGTGGTTCCCGGTCAGCGCCAGCTCCATCGCCACGTGGTACGGGATGCGCTCGGGCAGCCGGAGCAGCCCGCCGCCCGCCGCGACCAGGCCGCGCTTGGCCTCCGGGATGCCGAACGAGGCCCCCTCCCCCGCGACGACCAGGTCGCAGGCCAGCACGATCTCGCAGCCGCCGGCCAGGGCGTAACCCTCGACGGCCGCGATCAGCGGCTTCTCCGGCCCGCGCTCGGTGACCCCGGCGAACCCGCGGTCCCCGACGTAGGGCCGCTCGCCGCGGACGAACGCCTTGAGGTCCATCCCGGAGCAGAACGTGCCGTTCGCGCCGGTCAGGATGCCGACGCGCAGGTCGGGATCGGAGTCGAGGCGGTCCATCGCCTCGGCGACCAGCTCGGCCAGCCGGGAGTTGACGGCGTTGCGGGCCTCGGGGCGATCGAGGGTGACCAGCAGCACACCCTCGACCGGCGTCGTGACGTGGACGGGCTCGGTGGTCACCCGCGGCCCCTCTCGTTGAAGGGCAGGTGCCGCTCGGGATCCGGGTCCTTCGGCAGTCCCAGCACCCGCTCGGCGATGATGTTGCGCTGGATCTCCGAGGTCCCGCCCGCGATCGAGTAGGTCTTCATCGCGAGGAACCGGTCCGCCGCCTCGCTCCCCTCCGCGGGGTCCCAGGCCACGGCACCGTCCGCCTCGAGATCGGTGCCGAGCACCCCGAGCTTCTCCGCGAGCACCGAGTGCGCGAGCTTGCGGATCGAGCCCTCGGCGGTCGGCGCGGCGTCCCCGGAGGCGACGAAGCTGCGCACCGTCGTCATCTGGAGGACCTTCTCCTCCACGTAGGCCTCGAGCAGCCGGTCCCGCAGCACCGGGTCCTCCCAGGACCCGTTCCCGACGGCGCGGGCGACCAACTCGTCCGCCTCCCCCGGCCCGACGGCGGGGCGCCCGGACAGCCCGTTGCGCTCCTGCATCAGGGTGGTGATCGCGACCGACCAGCCCTGGTTGACCGGGCCGATCCGCGCGGAGTCCGGGACCACGACGTCGGTCAGGAAGGTCTCGTTGAACTCGGCGTTGCCGGTCATCTGCTTCAGCGGCCGCGGCTCCACGCCGGGCGTGCGCATGTCCAGCAGGAAGTAGGTGATGCCGCGGTGCTTCGGCGCGCTCGGGTCGGTGCGGGCCATGAGCAGCCCGAAGTCCGCGAGGTGGGCGTAGGAGTTCCAGACCTTCTGGCCGTTGACCAGCCAGGTCCCGTCCGCCTGCTGGACCGCCCGCGTGGACAGCCCGGCCAGGTCCGAGCCCGCGCCCGGCTCGCTGAACAGCTGGCACCAGAACTCGCGGCCGCGGCGCAGCGCGGGCAGCCGCTCGGCCTTCTGCTCCGGGCTGCCCCATTCCAGGATCGTGTGCCCGGCCAGGACGAGCCCGACGAAGTCCCGGTTGTGCCGCTCGGCCCGGTACCGCGCCAGCGTCTCGGTGACGACGGCGCCGCGATCGGCGGGCAGCCCCAGGCCGCCGTGCTCGACGGGCCAGGTCGGGGTGGCCAGCCCGGAGTCGCCGAGCAGGTCGAACCAGGCGGGCCCGCGCTCGGGGTCCTCGCGGATCGCCTCGACGGCGGCCAGGTCGCCGCGCGCGACGGCGGCCTGCCAGTCCTCGGGCAGGTGGGCCCGCAGCCACGCCTCGACGGCGGCGATGATCTCCGCGTCCGAGGCGCCGGCGGCGAGCGTGACCCGCTCGGTGACGGGTTCCGTGCCGGGTTCTGTCACGGTCATGCGGGGATCCCCTCGGTGGTCGAGCGCGCCGGCACGGTGGGCACGAGCGCGGGAACGAGCTCGGCCCTGGCCAGCTGCGGGGAGCCGAGCAGCGCCCGGTCGGCGCGGGCCCGGCGGAGGTAGAGGTGGGCGTCGTGCTCCCAGGTGAAGCCGATGCCGCCGTGCAGCTGGATCGCATCGAGCCCGGTCTGCAGGAAGGCGTCGCCGCAGTAGGAGCGGGCGATCGCCGCGGCCTGCGCGAACTCCGGCGTGCCGGGCTCCTGCCAGGCGGCCCAGTAGGCCGCGGAGTGCGCCATCTCCTGCCGGACGGCCATGTCCGCCAACCGGTGCTTGACGCCCTGGAAGGAGCCGATGAGCCGGCCGAACTGCCGGCGGGTGCGGGCGTACTCGGCGGTGAGGTCGGTCGCCGCGGTCATCCCACCGACCTGCTCGGCCGACACCAGCACGGACGACACCGCCCGGGCCCGGGCGAGGACCACGGCCCCGCGGCCCGGGTCGCCGAGGGCACGTGCGGGCGTCCCGTCGAGGGTGATCCGGGCGGCGCGGCGGGTGAGGTCGAGGGTCTCCAGCGGGGTTCGGGTGAGCCCCGCGGCACCGGTCTCGACCAGGTAGGGAGCCGGTCCGTCGGGCCCCCGGGCGGCGACGACGAGCAGGTCGGCGTCGCCGCCGTCAAGGACGACCGGCGCGGTGCCGGTCAGCCGCCCGGCGGCGTCGGCCGTGGCCGTGACGACGGGCTCGCCGGCCGGGCCCCAGGCCTCCACGGCGAGGGCGGCGGTCAGGGAGCCGTCGGCGATCCGGGGCAGGTACTCGGCGGCCGGACCGCCGTCCGGGCCGTCCTCCCCGCCGTCGGCGGCGAGCAGGACGGGGGCGGCGAGCCCGACGGTCGGCAGGAACGGGCCGCCGTACAGCACCCGCCCCATCTCCTCGACGACGATCGCGAGGTCGAGCAGGGTGCCGCCGAAACCCCCGTACCGCTCGGGGAGGGCGAGCCCCTGCAACCCGACCTGCTCGGCGAGCTCGGACCACAGCGCGGGGTCGTGCCGCTCCCCCGCCTCGGCCAGCTCGCGGGCCCGCGCCACGGGCGCCCGGTCGGCGAGCACACGCCGCACGGTCTCGCGCAGCCCACGGTGCTCGTCGGTCCACCCGAACTCGGGTTCACGCTGCTCTGCGTACACGGCCGACAGCGTGCAGCGGATGTGACGTCGGTGTCAATCTCACTTTTTCGTACCGCCTGCGAGCTGCCCGATCGTTCGCAAACTGGTGGTTGACATGACCGGAGTCACGGTCGATATTGCCACATGACGACGACGTCACAATCACTCGCCGGACCCTCCTGGGCCGGCCGCCGGCGTCGTCCATCCGCCGACGATCTGGAGCGCCAACGCATGCTGACCGGCCAGGAGTACAAGGAGTCCCTCAAGGACGGCCGGAAGGTCTACTTCCAGGGCAGGCTCATCGAGGACATGGACGCCGAGCCCGGCCTGTCCGTCCCGCTCAACGCCGTCGCGGACGGCTACGACAAGTACTACTCGTCCGCCCCCGACGCGGTGAACCCCGTGGTCAGCGCGCCGCGCAGCGTGCAGGAGCTGCGAGACCGGATCCCCGAGCTCATGGAGCTCGACCTGGTCCTCAACGTGACCTACCAGTCCCTGATGACCGTCCTGGTCGCGGCGGGCCGGCTCGAGGGCGCCGCCCCGCAGTACATCCCGCGCATCGAGGCCTACGTGGAGAAGGCCCGCCGGGAGGACATCCGGATCACCGAGTGCATCACCGACGCCAAGGGCAACCGCAGCCTGCACCCGGGCAAGCAGGAGGACCCCGACGCCTACGTGCGGGTCGTCTCCCGCAGCGACGACGGCGTGGTCATCCGGGGCGCCAAGCTGCACATCAGCGGCGCGGCGCTGGGCCACGACCTGATGGTCATGCCGACCAAGACGATGCGCCCCGGCGAGGAGGACTACGCGATCGCCTGCGCGGTCCCGGTCAACTCGCCCGGCGTGCACATCACCAACACCACCTACCACCCGCTGCACGGCGACCCGCGGGACTACCCGGTGTCGTCGCACGAGTCCATGCCGGACTCGATGTGCATCTTCGACGACGTGTTCGTCCCCAACGAGCGGGTCTTCCTCGACGGCGAGACCGAGCACGCCGCGGTGTTCGCGCACTCCCTGGGCCTGTGGGAGCGCCTCGGCGGGATCTCGTTCATGGTGCAGCAGGCGGACGAGCTCGTCGGGCTCGCGCACCTGATCGCCGAGGCCAACGGCACGGCGAAGGTCTCCCACGTCCGGGAGAAGATCGACGAGATGATGATCCACGCGACGCTGCTGCGGGCCGGGCTCGAGGCCGCGATCGCGAACGCGCACAGCACGCCCGAGGGCTACTACTACCCGGACGACATGTTCACGAACGTGACCAAGTACCAGGGCGCGTCGCAGTTCGGCGTGATGGTGCGCCACCTGCACGACATCGCGGGCGGGGCCGTGGTCACCGCGCCGTCGATGGCGGACTTCGAGAACCCGACGCTGCACCCGTACCTCGAGAAGTACATGAGCACGGGCGGCGGGATCTCGGGCGAGTACCGCTCCAAGCTGTTCCACGCGATCCGGGACACCACGGCCGACGCCTACGGCGGCTGGCACCTGGTGACCAACATCCAGTCCGGCGGTGGGCTCTACGCCCAGCGCCTGGTGACCCGCAAGAACTACGACCTGGACCGGGCGCGCGCGCTCGGCCTGAAGGCCGCCGGCCTGGCCAGCTGACCGGCCCGGCCCGCTCCTCCTCCCCCGACGGAAGCAGGCCCGGCGGGACGCGCCCCCGACGACGTGGGCGCCCCCGCCGGGCCGCTCCCCCGTGCCCGCGCACTCCCCCGATGAACCCAGCGTGTCCCGCCGAAAGGGATGGATCTCGATGAAGAGAACGCTCGCCGCCGTCGCGTCCGCCGCGGCCGTGGCCCTCGCACTCGCCGGCTGCAGCTCCGGCGAGGGCTCCTCCGACGCCTCCGGCGGCCTCACGGGCGAGCCCGTGGTCGTCGGCGTCCTCGCCCCGATGGACGGCGCCACCGCCTACCCGCAGACCGGCTACGGCGCCCAGGCGGCCGAGCGGTACGTCAACGAGAAGCTGGGCGGCATCAACGGCAGGCCGCTGAAGATCGACCTGTGCGCCGGCGACGGCAGCCCCGAGACCGCGGTCAACTGCGCGAACCAGTTCGTCACCGAGAACGTCGTCGCGGTGTTCGACGCCTACGACGGCTCGGTCGGCGGTGCGGTCCCGGTGCTCACCGCGGCCAAGATCCCGATCATCGGCGAGCTCGGCGCCACCGCGGTGGTCGACTCGCTCCCCTGGGGCCAGTCCTTCTACTTCTCCGGCCCGCTGGAGACCAGCGCGCTGGGCATGGTCACGATCCTCGACCAGATCGGCAAGAAGAACGCCTCGCTGGCCGTCACCGACGGTCCGCCGAGCCACGGCTACGTGGACAAGCTGGTCATGCCCGCGGCGAAGAACCTCGGCATGAACGTCACGCCGCTCTACGTGCCCGGCAACAACATGAACTTCAACGTCATGGCCGCCACCGAGCTGTCCACCAACCCGGACGTCGCGGGCATCATCGCCCTGACCGAGGACGGCTGCACCGGCCTGTTCAAGGCGCTGCGCGCGCAGGGCTACGACGGCACGATCTTCGCGGGCTCCTGCTCGCAGTTCATCGCGGAGATGAAGGCGGACGCCGCGGGCGCGATCGTCCAGCCGCGGGTCTGGGTGCCGGCGTCGAAGGCGAACGCCCCGGCCGAGGTCCAGCAGCAGCTGGACGACTTCGCCACCTCCATGGAGGAGATCGACCGCGGCGACCAGCAGTCCGCCCGCTCGCTGTACTCCTTCGCGGGCATGGTCAACCTGGCGAACGTCCTCAAGGGCGTCCAGGGCGAGATCAACCCCGACACCGTCACCACGGCGATGAAGAACGTCAAGGACATGCCGACGTTCGCGGGCCCGAAGGTGACCTGCGACGGCCAGCAGTGGGCGAACCGGCCGGCCTCCTGCAGCCACGAGGCGATCTTCTTCGAGGTCCAGCCGGACGGCTCGATGAAGCCGGTCGACCCGAACGGCTTCATCGCCCTCGACCCGTCGAAGATGAGCGCCGCCTAGCCGGCCCCGGGCGGATCCCCTGTCGCACAGGGGATCCGCCCTCCCTCTGAGGAAGGATTCCCGTGGGGACGATCCTGCAGTTCGTGGTCCTCGGTCTGGGGCTGGGTGCGATCTACATCGGCCTCGGCACCGGCCTCCTGCTGGTGCACCGCGCCACCGGCATCATCAACTTCGCCCAGGGCGCCATGGCGATGTGGGGCGCCTTCGTCTTCGCCCAGCTCCGGCTGGACGGCACGCTGGTCTTCCCGATCGGCTCGATCGAGCTCGAGCGCCGCCCGCCGGTCGCGGTCGCCGCCCTGATCGGCCTGGCGACGGCGTTCCTGCTCGGCCTGCTCGTGCACTACGTGATCTTCCGCCCGGTGCGCCACGCCCCGGTGCTGGCCCAGGTGGTCGTGTCCGTCGCGGTGATGATCACCCTCCAGGCCCTGGTGGTGCTGCGGTTCGGCCCGAACAACATCGACGTCGACTCGCTGATCCCCGAGGACTCGTTCACCCTGCTCGGCGCGGACATCCCGACCCGCGAGCTCGTCATGGCCGCGATCATGGTGCTGCTCGCCGCCGCGGTCTGGGCCTACCTGCGCTTCACCCGCGCCGGCGTCGCCACCCGTGCGGCGTCGGAGAACGAGCGCGCCGCGGTGCTGATGGGCTTCTCGCCCGACCGGCTGGCCGCCGTCGCGCAGGTCGTCGCGATCATGCTCGGCACGGTCGCCGTCATGCTGGGCAGCTCGCTGACCGGCCTCAACGCGGACAACTACACCCTGCTCGTGGTCCCGGCCCTGGCGGTGCTGCTCGTCGCCCGCATGGAGTCGATCGCGATCGTGGTCGTCGCCGCGCTGCTGATGGGCGCCTTCCAGTCGCTGATCAACCTGCTGATCACCAAGCCGTTCTGGCCGCAGTGGGCGCAGTCCGGCCTCGACCAGGTCGTCCCGTTCGCGGTCGTCATGGTCATCCTGTTCGTGCAGGGCAAGCGGCTGCCGTCCCGCGGCTCGCTGCAGACCGTCCGGCTGCCGGACGTGTCCATCCCGAAGTTCAAGCCGATCCCGGCCGTGATCATGCTGGTGGTGGGTGTCGCGGCGCTCTCCTTCACGCAGGGCACGTGGCGGTTCGGCGTCACCACGTCGATCATCGTGATGTTGCTGGCGCTGTCCTACGTGGTGCTCACCGGGTACCTCGGCCAGATCTCGCTGGCGCAGGGCGCGTTCGCCGGCGCCGCCGGGTTCTGCCTGTCGAAGGTCACCACGAACTGGGGCATCCCGTTCCCGATCTCGCTGATCCTCTGCGCGCTCGTCGCGACGGGGCTCGGCATGCTGGTGGCGCTGCCCGCCTTCCGGATCCGCGGGGCGCAGCTCGCGATCGTCACGATCGCGGCGGCGCTGGCCATCGAGCGGTTCGTGTTCAACAACTACACACTGAGCCCGCCCGAGGGGAACCCGATCGCGGACGCCACGCTGTTCGGGCTCAACCTGGGCGTGCGCGAGGGCCGTGACCTGGCCCGGATCTCGTTCTCCGTCATGGTGCTCGTCATCGCCGCGATCCTCGTGTGGATGTTCATCCGGGTCGCCTCGGGCGACACCGGCCGGGCGTTCCTCGCGGTGCGCGCCAACGAGCGCGCGGCGGCGTCCAGCGGCATCGACGTCCGCAAGACCAAGCTGATCGGCTTCGCCATCTCGGCGTTCATCGCCGGCATCGCGGGCTGTCTGATCGGCTTCAGCCGCGGCCAGCTGTCCGCGGAGTCGTTCAGCGTGTTCGCCGGGCTCCAGGTGCTCGCCGTGGCCTACCTCGGCGGCATCACGAGCGTGGGCGGCGCGATCGTGGCCGGCGTCCTCGGCCCGCTCGGCATCGTCTACACGCTGCTGCGCGGTGTGTTCGACCTCGGCGAGTACTACGCGCTGATCTCCGGCCTCGGCCTGATCATCACCGCCCTGCTCAACCCGGTCGGCATCGCGGGCGCCACCCGCGAGCAGGTCGCCTGGGTCAAACGGAAACTCTCGCGCTCGGGGCCACCACCGTCCACGGTGCCCGAGGCGCCGGCGCCGAAGGAGCCGTCCCGTGTCTGAGCCCGTGTCCGACAAGGGACTGCACACGCGCGACCTGACGGTCCGCTACGGCGGCCTGGTCGCCAACGACTCGGTGACCATCGACGTGGAGCCGGGCAAGGTCGTCGGGCTGATCGGCCCGAACGGCGCGGGGAAGACGACCTTCGTCGACGCCGTCACCGGGTTCACCGCCTGCGAGGGCGAGATCCTGCTCGACGGCACCCGCATCGACGCGCTGCCCCCGCACGAGCGGCGCACCGCCGGGCTGTCCCGGACCTGGCAGTCCGGCGAGCTCTTCGGCAACCTGTCCGTCGCCGAGAACCTGCTGGTCGCGGCGCGGGCGGGAGGGTGGCGCACGCTGGTGCGGGACATCTTCGTCCCGCGCCGGAAGAAGAGCGACGACGTGGTCGCCCGTGCGCTCGACGTCGTCGGGCTGGGGGACGTGGCGGACACCCTCGCCCGGGACCTCTCGCTCGGCCAGCAGAAGCTGGTCGGCGTGGCCCGCGCGCTGGCGGGCGGGGCCGAGGTCCTGCTGCTCGACGAGCCCGCCGCGGGCCTGGACTCGATGGAGAGCCAGTCCTTCGCGGGCCGCATCCGGTCGATTGCGGACTCCGGCCCCGGCGTGCTGCTGATCGACCACGACATGTCCCTGGTCCTGGGCGTCTGCGACACGGTGACGGTGCTGGAGTTCGGCAAGCAGATCTTCACCGGCACCCCGGCGGAGGCCCGGACCGACCCGACGGTGGTGGCGGCCTACCTGGGCGCCCCCGTGGAGGCCACCCATGCCTGACACGCTCCTGGAGACCGAGGACCTGGCCGCCGGCTACAACGGCGTGCCGGCGATCCGCGGGCTCTCCCTGTCCGTCGGCCCGGGCGAGGTCGTCGCGCTGCTCGGGCCCAACGGCGCCGGCAAGACGACGTCGCTGCTCGCCATGGTCGGGCTCGTCCCGCTGCTCGGCGGCGAGGTCCGCGTGCTCGGTGCCCCGCTCGGCCGGCGCAAGCCCCACCAGATCGCCCGGTCCGGGGTGCTGCTGGTGCCCGACGACCGCGGGATCTTCTACGGCCTCACCGTCCGCGAGCACCTGCGGCTGGCCGGCCGCAAGGCCGACCCGGAGCGCGAGGCGCAGGTCCTCGACCGGTTCCCGGTGCTGCGGAACCTGGACTCGCGGCGCGCCGGGCTGATGTCCGGCGGCGAGCAGCAGATGCTGGCCATCGCCAAGGCGCTGCTGGCCCGGCCGAAGGTGTTGATCATCGACGAGATGAGCCTCGGGCTGGCGCCGAAGATCGTGCAGGAGATGCTGCCGGCGATCCGGGACCTCGCCAAGGAGGACGGCATCGGGCTCGTGCTGGTCGAGCAGCACATCGAGCTGGCGCTGTCGATCGCCGACCGGGGCGTGATCCTCAACCACGGGCGCGTCGTCCTCACCGGGGCGGCGGGCGACCTGCTCCGCGACCGGCACCTCGTCGAGGCGGCCTACTTCGGCGCGGACCAGTTCGCCGACACGGAGGGCACGCTCGCCGGATGACCGCCGTCCTCGGCCCGGCGACCGCCACCGCGGCCGACGGGGTGCCGATCGCCTACCGCCGCCGGCCCGGTCCCGGCACGGTACCGCTGGTGCTGGTCCACGGGACGTCCGCGCACGCGGGCTGGTGGGAGCACCTGCTGCCCGCGCTGCCGGAGCGGTTCGCCGTGGTGAGCATGGACCTCGCCGGGCACGGCGACTCCGGGCGACGCGCCGTGTACGACCTGGACTCCTGGTCCGGCGACGTCCTGGCCGTCGTCCGGGAGGCCTTCGGCGGGCCGGCGGTGCTGGTCGGGCACAGCGTCGGCGGGCTCGTGGTGGCCGGGGCGGCGGTGCTCGACCCGGCCGCCTCGGCCGGCACGGTGCTCGTCGACTCGATCGTCGTCGACGGCTCCCCGGCCGAGGCCCCGGAGTGGCGCCCGCCGCGGGCCACGCGGATCTTCGCCGACCTCGACGAGGTGGCCGCCCGGTTCCGGCTCACCCCGCCGCAGCCGGAGGCCGATCCGGGCGTGCTGCGCGCGATCGCCGAGGGCTCGGTGCGGCCGGTGCCGGGCGGCTACGCCTGGAAGGTCGACCCGCTGATCTTCGGCGCGGTCGGCAGGCCGGGCATGTGCACGCGGCTGCCCGACCTGCCCGGCCCCGTCGCCGTCGTCCGCGGCGAGCTGTCGGTGCTGGTCCCGCCCTCGGCGGGGGCCGACCTCGCCGCGCTGACCGGGCGCCCGGTGCCGCAGTTCGACGTCCCCGGCGCCCACCACCACCTGATGATCGACCACCCCGTCGAGCTGGCCGCGGCGCTGCGCGAGGCGCTCGCCGTCGTCGCGCCCGACCGTCCGAGGAGCTGAGTGCCCTGACCGCCTTCGCCGCCGTCCCCGACCTGCTCGCCGTGGCCCCCGGCACCGAGCTGGGCCACAGCTCCTGGCGCGTGGTCGAGCAGCCGCGGATCGACACCTTCGCCGACGCGACGGACGACCACCAGTGGATCCACGTCGACCGCTCGCGCGCCGCCGACGGGCCCTACGGCACCACGATCGCGCACGGCATGCTGACGTTGTCGCTGGTTCCCACCATGATCGGTGAGGTCGCCACGGTTCCCTCCGCGACCTTCGGCCTCAACTACGGCTTCGACAAGGTCCGCTTCACCGCCCCTGTCCCCGCCGGCTCCCGCGTCCGCGCCGCCGTCAGCGTGGTCGGCGCCGACCCGGTGCCGGGCGGGGCCAAGGTGACCTTCCGCGCCGTCGTCGAACTGGAGGGCTCGGACCGCCCCGCCTGCGTCGCCGACATGATCATCATCTGGATGGAGTAGCGCCGGCACGGGTAGACCTCGGCGACGACGGTCGCTCCGGTGGAGCGGCGCCGCCCCACCGGAAGGATCCGCCGTGCCCCCGATCCTGCATCCGCCCGCCGCCCGCGACGGGTCCTGCCGCAGCCACCGCTTCGTCGCCCCCGATCCGCGGGGCTGGCGGTCGGTCGCGTTGATCGAGTGGGAGCTCACGGCCCAGGAGTGGGTCGACCGGCACCCGCACGACGAGTTCAACTACGTCCTCGAGGGCACCCTCGTGGTGGAGTGCGACGGCGTGACGGTCGAGGCCCCGCAACGATCACGTGAGCCCGTTGCGGTGCAGGAGCCGCGTCAGCGCGGTCGACGCACCACGACTCGCGCCGCGTCGTCGCTCCCGCCCGGGTTGAGGCTCACCCCTCGGCGAACGGCTCTCCGCACCGCCAGCACCGGTCCGGTGGAGCCGCGGGGTCGTCGGTGGGCATGGCGCCGCAGGTGGGGCACAGGCGATGCAGCCAGCAGACCGGATCGCCCGCGTCGGAGCGCTCGTCCTTCTCCGCGTCGGAACCGCTCACCGCTCTCCTTCCGGATCGTTCCTCGAGGTGTCACCAGTGTGACGCGAACTACTCCTCGGCACCGGGAATTGAGTCGAACCGGCTCAGGTTTACTCAGTCAGACGCTGCAAACCCCGCCAGCGACCAGCATCGAGGAGACACACGATGAGCACCCTGATCCCGCGCCGCGACCCCTTCTTCGCCGACTTCGACGCCCTCGTCCGGCGCGCCTTCGGCCCCTCCCCCGTGCGCTTCGCGCGCCCGGAGAGCGGCTTCACCCCGGCCGCCGACGTGACCCGCGACGGCGCCGACGCCCTGGTCTCCCTGGAGGTCCCGGGCCTCGACCCCGCCACCGACGTCCACGTGGACGTCGAGGAGGGCCGCCTCGTCGTGCACGGCGAGCGCCGTGACGAGCGGAACGAGGAGAGCGAGGGCCGCCGGGTCCGCGAGGTCCGCTACGGCTCCTTCCGCCGCAGCTTCGCCCTCCCCCAGCACGTCACCGCCGACGCGGTGAGCGCCTCCTACGAGGCCGGCGTGCTGAAGGTCCGCGTGGCCGGCGCCTACGCCGAGCCGCGGAAGCCGGGCGTGACCAGCATCCCGGTGCAGGTCCCGACCGCCGGGCTGCCCGCGCAGGAGTCCCCCGAGGCCTCCCCGGAGAGCGCCGAGAAGGGCCCCGAGCAGGAGTGACCCGGTCGGCCGGGGATCCCGGCCGACGGACGACGACGGCACCCCGCCCGACGGACGGGGTGCCGTTCCGCTGTCGGTGAGCCGCTACGACCCGGCCCGGCCCACCCCGTCGAGGGCGGCGAGGCCGGTCGCGGCGGCGTGCTCGAGGTGCTCGATGCAGAGCCGTTCGGCGGAGGCGACGTCGCGCGCGGTGATTGCGTCGACCAGGGCTCGCATCTCCACCGCCATCTGGGCCGCACGGCCGGGCTGCGACATGGACGTGGCGCGCAGCAGCCGGACCCGCGCCTGCACCCCGCCGAGGATCTGTTCGATCGTCGGGCTGGCGGCCCCGGCGAGCAGCTCGGTGTAGAAGAGGTCCTTGTCGCGCAGCAGCCGGTGCATGTCCGCGCCCGCCTCGACGTCCTGCTCCAGCGCGGTGACGGTGGCCCGGAGCCGGTCGTGGTGCGCGGCGTTCGCCCGCTCGATGAACCGGCGCACGGTGAGCGCCTCCAGCGAGGCCCGCACCGCGTAGAGGTCGCGGGCCTCGTCGGCCGAGGGCTTGTAGACCATCGCCCCCTTCTGCGGCACGGTGACGACGAGCCCTTCGGCGGCCAGCTCGCGCAACGCCTCGCGGATCGTCGCGCGGGACACGCCGGTCTGCTCGATCAGCTCGCGCTCCACGAGCCGCTGCCCCGGCTGCAGCTCGAACTCGAGGATCGCGGTGCGCAGCCCGTCGATGACCTGCTCGCGCAGGGGCGCGGCGATCCGGCCGACCCGGATCCCGCGGAAGGTGCCCGTCTCCTCACCTGCCGTCACCAGGCGCACAGTAGTCGGACCCGCGCCGCTGCCGGGCCGCCGTAGCGCGTTCCCGCGCTCCGCGGCGGCCCGGGCACCGGAGCCGGCCGGTGTCACCCCGACCCGCTCTCCTGCTCGGCGACGACCGAGGCGAGGATCGGCGCCGCCGTCGTGGCCGCGTGGATGCCGATCACGCTGACGATCGACAGCACCTCCATCAGCTCGTCCTGCGTGGCACCGAGGCGCACGGCGTTGCGCAGGTGCAGCTTGAGCCCCGGGACGTAGAGGTGGGTGGCCGCGGCGTCGAAGGCGACGTAGATCATCTCCTTGACCTTCGGCTCCAGCGTGCCGGTCTTCCACGGCACCGAGGAGAACTCCACGTAGGCCTCGAACAGGTCCGGGGCGAGCTCGAGGATCCCCTCCCAGAACTCGTGCCAGTAGCCGCGGTTGGCGGTGAACTCGGCCTTGAGCCTCTCCCGCCGCTCGTCCAGCGGCGCCGGCCCGGTGCGGACGCCCTCCTCCTCGAGCACCTCGAGCAGCAGCGGCACCCCGATGTTGCAGGCGTGGATGCCGAGCGTGCTGGTCAGCTCCAGCACCTCCATGATCTCGGCCGGGGTGGCCCCGTGCCGCAGCGCGGCCGCGACGTGCTGACGGATGCCGGGCTCGTACAGGTGCGTCGCCGCGGCGTCGGCGGCGATGTAGACGAACTCCTTGACCTTCGGCTCGAGGTGCGACGCAGCGGTCCACGGCACGCTCGAGAAGCGCAGGTAGGCCTCGAGGAACGCGGGATCCAGCTCGAGGATCCGCTGCCACGGCTCGCCCCAGGTGCCGCGGACCCGCACGAACTCGTCCTTGACCCGCTGCTGCTCCGTCGTGAGGGTCTCGGTCGCGGTCACTGGTCCTCCTCCGGCCGCTCCCGCAGCCATCGTGCGATCTCGGTGTGGTCGGCCTCCGGCCCGAGCGTCCCGACGGCGCGGCTCCAGAGGGCGAGCGTGCGCTCGGCGTGGCCGCGTGGTGCGTCGACGGCCTCGGCCAGGCCGAGCGCGATCCGCAGGTCCTTGACCATCAAGCCGGCCGTGAAGCCGGAGCCGTAGGTGCCGGGGACGATGTGCGTGGGCCATTTGGTCTCCGTGGACCCGCTGCGGCCGCTGGAGCCGTTGATCGCCTCGAGCATGGCCGTGGCGTCGAGCCCGAACCGCTCCCCCGCGAGGATCGCCTCGGACGTCGCGAGCAGGTGCGAGGCGGAGAGCAGGTTGTTGAGCGCCTTGAGCGCGTGCCCCGCGCCCGTCCCGCCGACGTGGCGGACCCGGCCCATCAGCGCCAGCAGCGGGGTGAGCCGCTGCGCGGCGTCGTCGGGTCCGCCGACCATGATCGTCAACGTGCCGGCCTCGGCCCCGGCCACGCCCCCGGACACCGGCGCGTCGACGAGCGTGGCGCCGCGCTCGGCGACCCGCTCGGCCAGCGCGCGGGTCCGGAGCGGCTCCGACGTGCTCATGTCCACGAGCAGGGTGCCGGGCGCGAGGGCGTCGAGCAGGCCGCCGTCGACGACCTTCTCCACGATCCCGGAGTCCGGCAGCATCAGGACGACGACGGGTGCGCCCTCGGCCGCGGCCGCGGCGCTCGGCACGGGGGTGAGGACGTCCGCGAGCCCCTCGGCCACGCCGGGCGCGGCGTCGTGCCCGCGCACCGCCACTCCCCCGGCCGCGAGCCGCCGCACCATCGGCGTACCCATCCGGCCCAGCCCGACGAAGCCGACCCGGTCGAACGTCTCACCCATGGCCGTTCCCCGACACGTCGACGGACTCGGCGGCGATCTCCCGCAGCACCCGCTCGGCCACCCGGAAGGCCTCGAGCGCCGCCGGGGCCCCGCAGTACCCCGCGGTCTGCAGCAACGCCTCCTGGATCTCGGTCTCGGTGCAGCCGTTGGTCACCGCGCCGCGGACGTGCACGGCGAGCTCGTGGCCGCGGTTGAGCGCCGTGAGCATCACCAGGTTGAGCAGGCTGCGGGTGCGCCGGTCGAGTCCCGGCCGGCTCCACAGCTCGCCCCAGACGTTCTGCGTGACGTACTCCTGGACCGGCCGCGAGAAGTCGCTGACCCCCTGCAGCGAGCGGTCCACGTGGGCGTCGCCGAGCACCTCGCGGCGGATGCCGAGGCCCCGCTCGTACCGGTCGTCCCCGCCGCTCATCGGGCCACCTCCACGGCCGCGAGGTAGTCCCCCTCGGCGACCTCCTCGAGCCACGTCGTCGGCCCGATCGAGAAGGCGAGATGGGTCATCACCGTGTCCGCGGTCCCGCCGTGCCAGTGCTGCTCGCCGGGCGGCACCCACACCACGTCGCCGGCCCGGACGACCTGCGGCTCCTCCCCGCGGGGACAGACCCAGCCCATCCCCGCCGTGACGACGAGCAGCTGGCCGCCGGTGTGGTGGTGCCAGTACGTGCGCGCGCCCGGCGTGAAGGTCACCGAGTTCAGCGTGTTGTGCTCCGCCGTGGTCGGCAGCACCGGGTCGCCCCAGACCGTGCCGGTGAAGGTCTCGGTCCGGTTCTGGGTCGGTGTGGTGTCAGGGGCCCGGCCCCGAACGATCTGCACTGGTCATCCTTCCTGGTCGTGCACTCGTACCCCGCCGGCGACGTCGCCGAGTGCGTCGACGACGCGGTTGCTGATCAGGTCGCCGTAGCCGAGGTTCTCCGCGAGCCCGAAGCTGGCCAGCGGGCCCGCGGCGTTCAGGGTGGGAACGCCGAGCCGGCCCGCCAGGTCGACGTAGAGCGCGACGTCCTTGGTCATGAGCCTGCTCGTCAGGCCGCCCTCGAGGTAGTCGCCGCGGACGATCGCGGGGAACCGGTTCGTGGTCGCGAAGTTGACGCCGCTGCTCGAGTTGATCACCTCGAGCAGCTGCGGCAGGTCCAGCCCGGCCTTGCGGCCCGCGACCATCACCTCGGCGGAGGCCGCGAGGCTGACGGCGTTGAGGAAGTTGTTGAGCAGCTTGGCCGTGTGCCCGGTACCGGACGGCCCCATGTGGTGCACGGTCGCCGCGATCGGCGCGAGGACGGTCCCGAGCTCGGCGAGCGCGCCCGGGTCGCCCCCGGCCATGATCGTCAGACTGCCCTTCTCCGCGGCGGCGGCGCCCCCGGAGATGCCGGCGTCGAGATAGCGCACGCCGCGCGCGAGGGCCTCGTCGTGCAGGGTCCGGGTGGACGCCGGCGACGCGGTGGAGAGGTCGACGATCGTGGTCCCCTCACCGGCCACCGCCAGCACCGCCCGCACCACGGGCTCCACGACGTGGCTGTCCGGCAACGACAGCAGCAGGACCCGGGCCCGCCGCGCCACCTCGGCCGGATCGGCCGCGGGCTCCGCACCGACCGCCTCGGCCCGTCCCGCCACCGGGTCGTGCCCGACGACGGTGAACCCGGCGTCGACGAGCCGCCGCACCATCCGGCCGCCCATGTTGCCGAGACCGATCATCCCGACCGTGTCCACCGTGTCCGTCACGCCCGGCTCCCTTCCCGTGCTCCTGCCCGCAACCGGGCGTCGACCGGCCCGGTGTCCCACGCGCCCGCCCCGCCCGACGGTCGCACCGTGCTGACCGCCGCCGCCCCGCCGTCGACGGAGACGACCTCGGCCGTGAGGTACGACGCCCCGTCGCCGAGCAGGAAGGCCACCACCGACGCGATCTCCTCGGGCGTGCCCGGCCGGCGCAGCGGTGTGGTCGCCGCCCGGCGGGCCATGTCCCCTCCCCCGCCCGGCCCGTCGCCGGAGGCCGCGAACAGCGCGGTCGGCACGATCCCGGGCGCGACGGCGTTGACGCGGACCCCGAGCGGGCCGCCGTAGACCGCGGCCCCGCGCAGCAGGCCCAGCACGCCGTGCTTCGACGCCTGGTAGGCCAGCAGGTCGTCGCTGCCGCGCAGCGACGCGATGGACGCCGTCAGCACGATCGCGCCGCCCGAGCCCTGTGCCTCGAACCGACGGAACGCCGCGCGGAGGCCGAGGAACGTGCCGCGCAGGTTCACGGCCACCACCCGGTCGAAGTCCTCGACCGTGAGATCGGGGAGCCGGACCAGCGGCCCCGGGATGCCCGCGTTGAGGTGGTACCGGTCGATCCTGCCGAACGCCTCGACACCCGCGGCGACGGCCGCGTCGACGTCGGCCTCGCTCGCGACGTCACCGGGCACGCACACGGCCGCACCGGGCAGCCCGGCCGCGACCTTCTCGAGTCCCGCGGCGTCGAGGTCGGTGAGCACGAGCCGCGCCCCGCGCTCGGCCAGCATCCGCGCACTCGCCGCGCCGAGGGCGCCCGCGGCGCCGGTGACCAGCACGACCGCGTCGGCGAGGCCGTCGCCCGTGAGGGTGGCGGTCATGCCGTGCCCTCCCCCGGTGCGACCCGGACGACCAGATCGGCGAGCTCCGGGGCCAGCCCGGGCACGCGGCCCGGGAACCGTTCCGGGACCGCGGCGTCGTGCCCGGCGACCAGCACCCGGCCGGGATCCTCGGTCATCTCCCGGAGCAGGTCGAAGCCCCGGTACATGTCCGCGAGGTCGGCCACGACGAAGAACGGCCGGTCGCGCTCGAGCTCCTCGTAGAGGTGGAGCGCGTCCGCGGCGAGCACGACGGCGCCCCCGGTCGTCGCGACCTGCGCGACCAGCTGCCCCGGCGTGTGGCCGCCGACCACCACCAGCTCGAACCCCGGTGCCAGGTCGAGCGTGTCCTCGACGAGCCGGACCCGCCCGTCGGCGGCGGCCTTGGCGAGCAGGCCCAGCTCGTCGGGCTCGGTGGAGTGGGCGAACTGCAGCCGGCCGGCGTACGGGCCGGTCCAGAACTCCAGCTCGCGGCGGGCGAGCACGATCTCGGCCTCCGGGAACTGGTCGAGGTTGCCGATGTGGTCGTAGTGGGCGTGGGTCACCACGAGCCGGTCGACGGTCGAGGGGTCGATCCCCAGGCCGCGCAGCGCCTCCACCGGGTCCACGAGCATCGTCCGGCGCCGGCGGGCCCCGGCCGCGGCGCCGAAGCCGCAGTCGACCACGGTCGTCCGCCCGCCGCCGCGGACGACCCAGAAGAAGTAGTCCATCGGCATCTCGGCGTCGGGCTCGCCGTAGACGTGGTGGTTGAGGAAGATCTCCGACCGGCGCGTGGTGCGGGTCCCGTAGCGCACCGCGAGGACCTCGTGGGCCATCACGCCGCCTTCGTGAAGTCGACGTCCTTCGTCTCCGGGCCCGCCGCGGCGCCCACCGCCCCGAGGACCCCGCCGATCCCCAGCAGCAGCGCCGCGGCGACGGCCGCCGACACGACCTGGTTCAGCCCCGCGTAGAAGAAGGCGTAGAAGGACGGGATGATCACCGACGCGCTGAAGCCGAGGCCGAACGCCGACGCCCGGACGTCGGTGTGGAAGCGCTCGTTGATGTAGGGCAGGACCACGCCCCACGGCGCCGTGACCAGCACGGAGAACACGCAGACGAGGAGCACGATCGCGCCGTACGACAGGTGGGTCCCGTTCATCAGCAGCGCCATCAGCGTCGACCCGCCCACCGCGATGAGCACGCCGAGGACGACGAAGAACCTCCGGCGGCCGATCCGCTGGGCGATCACGCCGGAGCCGATGTAGCTGACGACCAGGCAGGCGTAGGCGATCAGCAGCGCCGTGGTGAGCTGGCTCCCGCTGAGCTTCAGCACCGTGTGCAGCACGGTGGTCGGCAGGAACAGCGTGACCATGTTCTGGGTCAGCCAGAACCCGGTCATCATCGCGAAGACCTGCAGGAAGCTGCGGCCGCTGGGACCGGTGAAGAGGTTCTTCAGCGGCGCGGACTTCTTCTCCGACGCCTCCCAGATCTCGGACTCCGAGACGTAGCGCACGTAGTACAGCACCAGCACGCCGGCCAGGAGCGCGCCGAGGACGAACGGGATGCGCCAGCCCCACACCGCGTAGGGCGAGTCCGGCCCGGCCAGCGGGAAGAGCGCGAACGACGCCATCCCGACGAGGTTGATCACGATGTAGGCCAGCGGGAAGGCGGCGAGGATGACCCCGCCCAGCAGGCCGCGCTTGTGCTTCGGCGCGTACTCCATCGCCAGCGGCAGCGCGCCCGTGTACCCGCCGCCGAGGCAGATCCCGTCGAGGAAGCGCAGCAGGATCAGCAGCCAGTAGGAGGCGATCCCGATCGTGGCGTAGCCCGGGACGAAGGCGATGAGCAACGTGATCACCCCGAACCCGCCGACCGAGGTGATGGTGGCCCGGCGGCGACCCACCCGGTCCGCCAGCCCGCCGAAGATCGCCGCCCCGATCGGCCGGCCGATGAGGGTCGTGGCGAACACGAGCGAGGTCAGGATCGCGGAGAGACCCGCGGTCATGCCCGCCGGCTGGAAGTAGATCAGGGCCGGGGTGAGGATCACCGTCGGCAGGTAGATGTCGAACATGTCGACGAACTCGGCGAAGAACGCCCCGCGGGTCGCCGACCGGCGCTTCGCCGCCCGCTCCGGCGTCTCGACCTCGCCGGGGTATCCGGTCGGCACGGCCTTGCCCACCGTCTTGTCACTGCCCGTCATCGCGCAGTCCCATCTCGTCGCACCGCTGTGGTCGGCACTTCCTGATTGTCAGTTCGTCTGACAATCTCTGGCCGGACCGTAGCCGCACTCCTGCGGCGCAGTCAACGGCTGCTCGTCTGATCCGGCCGATTGCGAGGAGCGGGTTCCCTCGATTGTCAGACGGACTTGCGATCCGCCGCGTGACTCTTCTCCGCGACGACGACGTCGCCCGCGCCCTCGACCCCACCCTCCTGCGCGGGCTGCCGCCCTGCCACCCGTGGTCGGCACTCCTCGAGATCGGCGACCGCCGGATCGGCGTGCGAGTCCGCGACGGGGCGCTCGCGGTCACCGAGGGCGACGACGTCAACGCCAGCTGGGACTTCTCCTTCGCCGTCACGGCCGAGGAGTGGGAGCAGTTCTGCGCCTCGCCGCCGCGGGGGATGACCTCGGCGCAGGCGCTCGTCGCGACCGGTGGGGCGGAGCGGGTGCGGGGCAGCCGGGAGGTCTGGGCGCGCGCCGCGCCCGCCCTCGACCGGATTGTCGACGCCCTGCGGGACAGCGCCCGGTCGGCGACCCCGCGGCGCCCGGACCCTCGCCCGCCCCGGCCGGGGTTGAGCCCGATCGAGGGGCGCTACCTGCACGTCGAGGTGGAGGGTGAGCTGCAGCGCATCCACGTCGAGTCCGCGGGCTCGGGCGTGCCGCTGCTCTGCCTGCACACCGCCGGTGCCGACTCCCGGCAGTTCCGGTACCTGCTCGAGGACCCGGACCTCACGGCGCAGTTCCGCGTGGTCGCGTTCGACATGCCCTGGCACGGGCGCTCGGATCCGCCCGCGGACTGGCGCAGCCGCCGCTACGCGCTCACGACGCGGACCTACGCGGCGACGATCCTCGCCGTGGCCGACGCGCTGGAACTGGACGAGCCGGTGCTGCTCGGCTGCTCGATGGGCGGGGCGATCGCGCTCTACCTCGCGAGCACGTGCGGCGAGCGGTGGCGGGCGGTGTGCGCCCTCGAAGGCGGGCTCGGCAAACCGGGGCGCTTCGTGGAGTGGACGAACCGCGCCGACGTCGACCACTCGGGGTTCCTGACCAGCTGGGTCGGCGGACTGATCGCGCCGGGCAGCCCGACGGGGCCGCGCGAGCAGACGCTGTGGGGCTACGCCCAGTCCGGCCCGGGCGTCTACCAGGGCGACACGTACTTCTACTCGCGCGACCTGCCGGAGCACGCCGCGGACCTCGGGCCGGCGGGGTGCCCCCTCTACGTGTTCAGCGGCGAGTACGACTACTCCGCGACCACCGAGATGAGCCGGGCCGCCGCGGAGCAGCTCGGCGGTGAGCTCGTCGTCATGCCCGGACGGGGGCACTTCCCCATGTCCGAGGACCCGGAGGGGTTCGCCGACCACCTGCGCCCGGTGCTGGACCGGATCCTGGCCGGCGAACCCGCCCGGACCTCGTTCAGCGCTTGACGGCGAGCACCGGGACCTCGGCCTCCAGCAGCAGGCGCTGGGAGAGGCTGCCGAGGAGGGCCTTGCCGATCGGGGTGCGCTTCTTCATCCCGATCACGAGCAGGTCGACCTTGCCCTCGTACTCGTCGAGGGCGGCGAGCACGCAGTCGGCGAGGTCGGCGTGCCCGGTGCGCTCGCGGACCGTGATGGGCAGGTCGCTGGGCATCCCGACGACGTCGAGCGGGTCGAGCGCGAGGTTCAGCACGAGCAGGTCCGTGTCCCGCAGCCGCGTCTCGTCGATCGCCGCCGAGAGGGCCGTCCGGCCCTCCGGCGAGTCGGGAACCGCCACCATCACCGTCATCGCGTCACCTCCGCCGTCGCCGCCGGGTCGCCCGCCTGCTTGAACTCGCGCTCGAGCTGTTCCAGGGTCCGCCCCTTGGTCTCCGGCACGATCGCCTTCGCCACCAGCATGGCGCACACGCCGAGGCCGGCGAACAGGAAGAAGGTCGCGGAGATCCCGATGCCCGCCACCAGGATCGGGAACAGCAGGCCGACCAGGAAGTTCACGATCCACAGCATCAGCCCGCACACGCCCATGCCGAGGCCGCGCAGCTTGAGCGGGAAGATCTCCGACAGCATCAGCCAGGTCACCGGGGAGATCGCGCCCTGCTGGAAGGCCAGGAAGGTCACCGTCAGCGCCAGGACGACGGACGCGCGGCCGACCCCCTCGGGCAGCACCAGCGAGAACACGCCGACGAGCAGCAGCGCCGAGAAGGTGCCGATCTGACCGACGATCAGCATGGGCCGGCGCGGCACCCGGCCGAGCAGCCAGATGCCGACGAACGTGGCCAGCACCGAGATCACGCCGTTGGCGATGTTCGCGATCAGCGCGCCGTCCCGGTCGAAGCCGGACTCGGTGAGGATCTGCGTGCCGTAGTACATGATCGAGTTCACGCCGGTGATCTGCTGCATGACGGCGATCGCCAGCCCGACGACCACGATGCGGCGGATCCACGGCACGGCGAGGTCGCGCCAGCCGGCGGTCTGCGCGGCCCGGTCCTCCTCGGCCAGCGCGCGCACCTCGGCGAGCTCGGCCTCCGCGCGCTTCGCGTCGCGCACCTGCTGCAGCACGGCGAGCGCCTCGCCGAACCGGCCGCGCGAGGCGAGCCAGCGCGGGCTCTCGGGCATCGCCAGCATGCCGACCCACAGCGCGACCGCGGGCAGCGTGGCGATCACGAGCATCCAGCGCCAGACTCCGCCGGCCTCGCCCCAGATGCCGCCGATCACGGCGTTGCAGATGAACGCGAGCAGCTGCCCGCTCACGATCATGAGCTCGTTCTGCGTGACGAGGCGGCCGCGCCGCTCGGCGGGCGAGACCTCCGAGAGGTAGGCGATCACGGTGACGGACGCGCCGCCGACGGCGAGGCCGAGGATCACCCGGCCGAGCACCATCACGCCGACACCCGGGGCGAACGTGCAGATCAGGGTGCCGACGGCGAACAGCACCGCCAGCCAGAGGATCATCGTGCGGCGGCCGCGGCGGTCGGAGATGCGCCCGCCGAGGAAGGCGCCGAGGGCCGCGCCGAGGAGCAGGGAGCTCGTGACGACGCCCTCGGTGGCCGGGGTCAGGCCCAGGTCGTCCGTCATGTACGGCAGGGCGCCGTTGATCACGCCCGTGTCGTAGCCGAAGAGCAGGCCGCCGAAGGTGGCGACGACGGTGAGGAGCGTGAGCCGCCGGTTGTGCGGGCCGGGGGTCGGGGTCGTCGGGACCGCCGGCACCGCGTCGTGCGTGGGGGACAAGGGGATCCTTCGCGAGGGGACGGTGCCGCGAGGGGCACCGGCCCCTCGCGGCCGGACGGTCAGACGTGGAGGCGGTCGGCGCCGAAGTGCTTCTCGATCAGGGCGGTGGCCTTCTCGCGCTGCCGCACGCTGATGCCCTCGGCGTCCTCCTCCCACCCGAACACGCAGGACGAGACGACGCCGTCGAACCCGACCGACGCGAGCGCGGCGAACACCGCGTCGAAGTCGACCTCCCCGCGGCCGATCTCCGCGTGCTGGTGCACCCGCGCGGTCGACCCGGGCGGGTTGACGATGTAGCGCAGCCCGTTCGACGCCGTGTGGTCCAGGGTGTCGGCCAGGTGCACGTAGGTGACCTTCTCCCCGGCCGCGGCGATGATCCCGGCCGGGTCGTTCCCCTGGTGGAAGGTGTGCGGGGTGCAGTACAGGAACGAGATCCAGTCCCGGTTCAGCCCCCGGACCATGTTCACCGCCGCGTGGCCGTCCTCGATGAAGTCGTCCGGGTGCGGCTCCAGCACCAGCTTCAGACCCTCGCGCTCGAAGATCGGCAGCAGCTCGTCGAGCGAGCGCAGGAACTGGGCCTCGGCGAACTCCGCGCCCTCCGGGCGCCCGTTGAACTCGGAGTTCATCGTGTCCACGCCGAGGTCGACGGTGATCTGGATGGCCCGCTTCCAGGCCCGCACCGCGGCCTGGCGCTCCTCCTCACCGGGGCCCGACCAGCGCAGCACCGGCAGCACCGAGGCGATCCCCACCCCGGCGTCGGCGGCGCGCTTGCGCAGCTGGGCCACCGTGGCGTCGTCGACGCGCGGGTGCTGGAAGAACGGGACGAAGTCCGCCTTGGGCGAGAGCTCCATCCACCGGTAGCCCATCTTCGCCACGACGTCGGGCAGCTCCAGCACGGAGTGCGTCGCGTAGAACATCTGCGGGTCCAGCGCGAGCTTCACGGCCGCGCCTCCAGCTTCACCGCGACGCGCCCGCCGGTGCGGACCGCCTCGACGCCGGCCTCGCAGATCGCGGCGGCGGCGTAGCCGTCCCAGGCACCGGGGCCGTCGATCGTGCCGCGGCGGGCGGCGTCGACCCAGCGCTGCATCTGGGTGTCGTAGGCCTGCCCGAAGCGGACCACGAAGTCGGGGGCGATGGTGCCACCCCAGCGGCCGGCCTGCTTGACCACCAGGTTCTGGTCGAGCCCGATGGTCGCGCTGCCCTTCTCGGCGACGAGCTCGGTGCGGACCTCGTAGGCGACCTGCGTGCGCACGAAGCTCTCGACCGTCACCAGCCGGCCAGACTCGGTCTCGAACAGCACGAGCATCGGGTCGGAGACGCCCGCGGGCGCCGCCGACGTGGGCGTGCCGCGCAGCACGGTGACCGCCACGACCTCCTCGCCGAGCAGGAAGCGGGTGCAGTCCGCCTCGTGCACCACGGAGTCGGCCATGGCCATCTCCGAGTTGAAGGAGTCCGGCACGGCCGGGTTGCGGTGCGTGCAGTGCAGCATCAGCGGGGCGCCGACCGAGCCGCTCGTGATCAGCTCGCGCAGGGCGACGTACTCGGTGTCGAACCGGCGCATGAAGCCGACCTGGATCAGGTCGCGGCCGCTCTCGGCCTGCGCCTTCACGACCTCGTAGGACGACGGGCCGTCCATGGTCAGCGGCTTCTCGCAGAGCACCGGGATGCCGCGCTCGAGGCAGGCCAGGACCTGCTTCTCGTGGGCGAAGCCGGGGCTGGCCAGCACGACGGCGTCGACGTCGTCGGCCCCGATGGCCTCGAACGGGTCGGCGACGGTGCGGGCGCCGATCGGGCCGGCGACCTTCTCGGCCTGCTCGGCGGAGAAGTCGTTGACCACGGTCACGCGCGCGCCACGGACGCGGCGGGTGAGGCTGTCGACGTGGAAGGAACCCATCTTCCCCACGCCGACCACGGCGATACGCAGATCGTCGGACATGTCTTCGCGTCCTCTCAGGCCTTCGGGGTGCCGATGTCGAGCCGGCCCGAGCAGCCGGCGAGGTAGGTGTGGGTGCGCCGCGCGATGGGCAGCGGGTGGTCCGGCGGGCAGGGGTACATGTCCTGCTCGACGATCGCGTAGATGTCGCGGTTCAGCCCCTCGACCGCGGCGATGACCTCGCGCATGTCCGGCACACCCAGCGGCGGCTCGATCATGGCGCCGAGCTTGACGGCCTCGGGGAACGGCAGGTCCTCGGCCTCGACGCGGGCGATGATCGCCGGGTCGACCTGCTTGAGGTGCAGGTAGCCGATGCGCTCCGGGTACTTCGTGATCAGCGCGACGTTGTCGCCGCCGTAGTACGAGACGTGCCCGGTGTCGAGGCACAGGTTCACGTACTCGGGGTTCGTGTTCTCCAGGAACCGCTCGATCTCGTGCTGGTGGCCGACGTGGCTGTCCGCGTGGCTGTGGAACTGCACGTGCAGGCCGTACTCCTCGAGGATGCGGCGGCCCAGCTCGTCCATGCCGGTGGTGAGCAGCTTCCAGCGCTCGTCGGAGAGGACCCGGTCCTCGAGCGGCGCACCGGTCTTGTGGTCGCGCCAGGTGTCGGGGATGACCACGATGTGCTCGCCGCCGACCGCGGCGGTCAGCGCGGCGACGTCGGTGACCTGCTTCCACACGTCGTCCCACGAGTCGGGGCGGTGCAGGTGCTCGAAGACGGTGCCGGCCGAGATCTTCAGGCCGTGCTTCTCGCACTGGTCCCGCAGCTCGTTCGGGTCGGTGGCGAGGTAGCCGTACGGCCCGATCTCGATCCACTCGTACCCGGCGCCGGAGACCTCGGAGAGGAACCGGTCGGCGGGGGTCTGGTCGGGGTCGGACGGGAACCACACGCCCCACGAGTCGGGCGCGGAGCCGATCCGGATCGTCGATGAAGGGGCCACGCTGCTGTCTCCCGGTCGTCCTCGGTGCCGATGGCGCGAGCGTCCGGGTCGGACGCCCTCGTCGTGGTACTAGAGCGCTCTAGTCGCTCCGTGGCACACTATGGTGACCGCAAGGTGCGCATGTCAAGACATAGTCGTGAACGGGTCGCACCGCGCGGTGGACCCCGCCCACGACCTGCGAGGATGCCGCCATGGCCACGCCCCTCCCGCCGCGCCGCCGGCCGACGATGGTCGACGTCGCCGCCCGCGCCGGCGTCTCGCGCGCGCTGGTCTCCCTGGTCTTCCGCGGCCAGCCCGGCGCCTCCGCCGAGACCCGCTCCCGGGTGCTGGCCGCGGCCGAGGAGCTGGGCTACCGCCCGGACAGCGCCGCCCGGCTGCTGGCGCGCGGGCGCAGCCGGACCCTCGGCGTGCTGATGACCGTCCGCGAGCCGTTCGAGGCCGATCTCGTCGAGGCCATCTACCCGGAGGCCGAGCGGCTCGGCTACGAGGTGCTGCTCTCCGCCCGCACCCCCGGCCGCGACGAGGCGACGGCGGTCGAGGGCCTGCTGGCCCACCGCTGCGAGGCGATCGTCCTGCTCGGGCCGGACGTCGACGACGCCTTCCTCGCCGAGCTCGGTGTCCGCACCGTCGCCGTGGTGGTCGGGCGGGCCGCGCCGGGGCTCGACAGCGTGCACAGCGCCGACGCCGAGGGCGTCCGGCAGGCGGTCGACCACCTGGTCGGCCTGGGGCACCGGGCGATCGTGCACGTCGACGGCGGCACCGGCCCCAACGCCGCCGCCCGCCGGACGGGCTACCTCGACGCCATGGCGGCGCACGGCCTCGCCGACCGCGCGCGCGTGCTGCCCGGCGCGTATCACGAGGACGCCGGGATCGCGGCCGCGCAGGCCCTGCTCGCCGGCCCCGAGCTGCCGACGGCGGTCCTCGCCGCCAACGACCGGTGCGCGCTCGGGCTACTGGACACGTTGCGCCGCAACGGGGTCGACGTCCCGGGGCGGGTCTCCGTGGTGGGCTACAACGACGACCGGCTCGCCCGCCTCTCCCACGTCGACCTCACGACGGTCCGGCAGGACGCCGGCCTGCTCGCCCGGCACGCCGTCCGCGCCGCCGCCGCCCGCCTCGACGACCCCGACCTCGCGCCGGGCGAGACCGAGCTGACCCCCGAGCTGGTCGTCCGGGGCACCACCGCTCCCCCGTGAGCGGCGACTGCCCCTAGAGGGGCACTCGGCACTCACGACCCCCACTGAGCTGCGGGTACTCCGGACTCCCCCACCACGGATCCGGGGGCCGGTCGGGTGCCGCGGCCCCGCCGCGGCGCCGCAGGATCACGGCATGGCCGCACCCACCACCACGCCGCCCCCGCCGCACCCGCCGTCGAGCCCGCCGCCGTCGAGCCCGTCGCGGTCCTTCTGGCGCCGTCCCTGGGTCCTGCCGCTCGCGCTCCTCGCGGTCCTGTTCCTCGTCATCGCCCTGCCGCCCTACGTCGGCCTGGACCCGGCGCGGTCCCGCGTCCCGCCCCGGCCGGAGCTGCCGCACTTCTACCCGATGCTGGTAGCGCACATCGCCTTCGGCTCGGTCGCCCTGCTGACCAGCGTGCTGCAGGTCTGGCCGTGGCTGCGCCGCACGCACCCCCGCGTGCACCGGTGGAGCGGGCGGCTGTACCTGTTCGCCGGGGTGCTCCCGGGCGGGCTGGCGGTCCTCACGGTCGCCCCCTTCGGCGAGCTGGGGCCGGTGCAGCAGGCGGGCAACACCGCGCTCGGCGTGCTCTGGCTGGTCACCGGCGTGCTGGGGTACCGGACGGCCCGGCGGCGCCGGTACGCGCAGCACCGGGCCTGGATGGTGCGCAGCGTCGCCCTCACGTGGTCCATCGTGGCCAATCGCGTGTGGTCACCGATCTGCCTGGCGGTGTACGCCCCCGGCGCCCTGTCGGGCGCCGACGGTGCACCCACCGTGATCGCGCAGGCCGTCGGTGTCTCCGTCTGGGCGTCATGGGTACTGAACCTGATCGTGGCGGAGTGGTGGCTGGCAGGATCGGCCAGGTGGACGGCACGACCGGTCCGAACGGAGCGCACGGCCCCGCAGGGCCTCGAGCGGCGACGATGAGCGATGTCGCCCGCCAGGCGGGCGTGTCCCGGGCGACCGCCTCCTACGTGCTCAACCAGACGCCCGGCGCCCGGATCCCCGAGCAGACGCGCGCCAAGGTGCTCGCTGCCGCGGAGGCGCTGCGGTACGTCCCGCACGTCAGCGCGCGGTCGCTGCGGCGCGGGCGCAGCGACCTCGTCGTCGGGCACGTCGACGGCAGCTCGATCATGAGCGACCGGCTGCCCTTCTTCGGCCTGGTCCGGATCGCGTCCGAGGTGCGCAAGGCGGGCTACACCTTCCTCATCCACGGCGACCCCACCGTCAGCGGGCTCGCGGCCGCCCGGGCGTGGCTGGCGCTGCGGCCCGCGGCCGTCGTCGCGACGCTCGACCGGTTCACCGAGGAGAGCGTCGCGATGCTCGCCGAGGCCGGCACGGTGCCGGTCGCGCTGGGCCGGCGGACGTCGGAACTCACCGCCACCGTGGTGCTCGACGACGGCGAGCTCGGCCGCGTCGCCGCCACCCGCCTCGCCGACCGGGGCTGCCGGCGGATCGCCGTCCTCGGCTCGTACGACGACCGCGCCGCGGACCTGGTGCTGGGCAACCGGATCGCCGAGGTGCTGGCCACGGCGGCCGAGCGCGGGCTCGAGGCCCGCTACGTGCCCATGCCGCCCGAGGTCGACGCCGCCGACCGGGTCGTCGAGGAGTGGCGGAGGGGCTGGATGCCCGACGGCGTCGTCGGGCCGAGCGACCGGCACGCCGGGCTGCTGCTCGGCGCCCTCACCGACGCCGGGATCGACGTGCCCGGCCGGGTCGCCGTGATCGGGATGGACGACGACCCCTTCTGCGACCTGCTGCGGCCCCGCCTGACCTCGGTCGCCGGCGACCTCACCGGCGGCGACACCCCGCTCGCCGGGGTCGTCCTCTCCGCCATCGAGGGGCGGTGGGACCCGGGGCACGCGGTGCGCCGCTTCCCCGCCCACGTGGTGGAGCGGGACAGCGCCTGACGGACCCGGTCGGACCGCCGACGCCCACGGGTCAGGGCTCGCCGGGGCGGACGAGGCCGCTCTCGTAGGCGATGACGACGAGCTGCGACCGGTCGCGGGCGCCCAGCTTGGCGAGGAGCCGGCTGACGTAGGTCCGCGCGGTCTCCGGGCTCAGGAACAGCGCGGCGCCCACCTCGGCGTTCGACCGGCCCCGACCGACCTGCTCCAGGACGTCCCGCTCGCGAGCGGTGAGGCAGGCGATCCGGTCCGGGGTGGGCGCGGCGGCGCGGGCCGCCGCGGCGAGGACCCGGTGCGTGACGGCGGGTGAGAGCAACGCGTCCCCGCCGGCGACGGTGTGCACGGCGTCGCGGAGGGCGTCGGGCCGGGTGTCCTTGAGCAGGAACCCCGCCGCACCGGCGCGGATGGCCTCGAACAGGTACTCGTCGTCGTCGAACGTGGTGAGCATGACGACGCGGACCCGGTCGAGCGCCGGGTCGGCCAGGATGCGGCGGGTCGCCCCGAGCCCGTCGGTGCCGGGCATGCGCACGTCCATGAGGACGACGTCCGGCCGCTCGGTCCGGACGACGGCCAGCCCGGTCGCGCCGTCGCCCGCCTCGCCGACGACGGTGATGCCGGGGTCGCGCTCCAGGAGCCCGCGCAGGCCCGCGCGGACGAGATGCTGGTCGTCGACGAGGACGACGCGCACCGGGGTCATGTGGCCGCCCGCCCGACGGGCAGGCAGGCACGGACGCGGAAGCCGCCGCCCTCGGCGTCGCCGACCCGGACCTCCCCGCCGAGCAGCGCGACCCGCTCGGTCATGCCGTGCAGGCCGTGGCCGGGCTCGACGGCGACCCGGCCGCCGGGGGCGCCGCGCCCGTCGTCGACGACCTCCACCCGCAGCCGCCCGCCGGACACCTCGACGGCGACGGTGACGCGGGTGGCCCCGGCGTGCCGAAGCACGTTGGTGAGCGCCTCCTGGACCACGCGGTAGGCGGTGGTGGCGACGACCGCGGGGAGCGCGGCGGTGTCCCCGTCGACGCGCAGCTCGACCGGCAGCCCGCCGCTGCGCACCCCGTCGACCAGCGCCGGGAGCCGGTCGAGGCCCGCCGCGGGTTCCGGAGCGCCGGTGTCCCGGCGCAGGGTCCCGAGGGTGGCCCGCAGCTCGGTCATCGCGCCCGCACCGGCGGTGCCGATGGCGGCGAGCGCGGCCTGTGCGTCGGCGGGCTTGCCGTCGGCGAGGGCCTCCTCCCCGACCGCCGCCTGGAGCGTGACCACGGACATCGTGTGCCCGAGCGTGTCGTGCAGCTCGCGCGCGATGCGCACGCGTTCGGCGTCGACCTGCCGGGCGGCCTCGCGGCGCCGTTCCTCCTCCGCGGCGTCCGCCTGGCGGGCGAGCTCGGCACGCAGCGCCCGCCTGCTGCGGACCGCGTCGCCGAGGGCGACGACCGCGAGCACGAGTGCCGCTTCGGAGCCGAGCTGGAGACCGAGGACGATCGCCGGGTCGTCGCCCTCGGCCAGTCGCACGCCGATCGACGCCGCGAGCAGGCAGCCGGCCACGCCCACGGCCCACACCACGCGCCCGCGCTCCGCGGCGACGTACAGCGCGGCCGCGATCGGCGCGGCCAGTCCGATCGGCGGCAGGTCCAGCACGTAGTAGACGACGATGCCGACCGCCGTCACGAGCAGCACCGGGACCGGCCACGCTCGGGCGGCCACCAGCAGGGCGCCGAACCCCACCGCGAACGCGAACGCGGTCACGGTGCCGGTGGTCGACCGGCCGTCCGGGCCCGCGTCCCCGATGACGGCGACCGCGACCAGGCAGAACACCGCGACTCCGAGGAGTGCCTCGACGCGGGTGGGGCGGACGGCCTGCACGATCGTCGAGAGTAGAGCGGAGCGCGGTGCCACCACAGACGCCCGGAGGCGACGATCACCGGCCGCGTGTACGTCGAGAAGCGACACCGGGTCGCGCGATCACGCGGCAGACCCGGGCCTGCTCCCGGACCTAGCGTCCCCACCACTCCGGGCCGACCGCCCGGCACCGACCAGCGGAGGAGGACCCCATGTCCCGCACGACCGTCACGACGACGGCACTCGTCGTCCTCGTGTGGGCGGCCCTGCTGTCCTTCGGAGGCGTGGCCGCCGAGACCGTGATGCTCTACCCGAACATCTTCGCCGACCCACCCGCGTCGCTGGAGCGGGCGCGGGAGTTCCTCGTCGCCGGAGGGCCGGCCGACTACTTCCCCCCGCTCGGCGCCGCGGTGGTGGTGACCGGCCTCGCCACGGTCGTGCTGACCTGGCGCGACCGGCGCCTGCGGTGGTGGGTCGCGGGGGCCGTCGCCGTCTTCGTCGCCTGCGAGTTCCTGTTCTCCGTGCTGTTCTTCTGGCCGCGCAACGAGATCATGTTCGTCGACCCGGTCGGCACCCACCCCGCCGAGGAGCTGCGCCGCGTCGCGGCCGAGTTCGTCGCCGGGCACCGGGTCCGCCTCGTCGGCGGCGCCGTGACGGCGGCCCTCGCCTTCACCGCGCTCCTGCGGCAGGTCCAGGCGACCGCACCGGCCGCCGCGACGGACGAGCGCCGTTCCCGGTCGGCCGACCCGACCCGCTGAGGAGCCCACGATGACCGACCTCGGCACCCCGTCCCCCGTCCTCCGGCTGCCCACCGGCGAGACCGTCACCATCCGCGCGTCGGGCCGGGACAACGCCGGGGCGTTGTTCGAGGTCGACGCGGTCCTCCCACCGCGGCTGAGCGGCCCGCCGCGGCACCGGCACCTCGCGCAGACCGAGGCCTTCACCGTGCTGGAGGGACGGCTGCGGGTCGTCGTCGGGGCGGAGACCCGCGAGCTGCGGGCCGGGGAGACCGTGACGGTCCCGCCCACGATGGTCCACGCGTTCGCCAACCCCTTCGACGAGCCGCGCGGATCCGGATGCGGGAGACGCCGGTCGGCCCCCTGGAGGAGCAGTTCCGCGCACTGGCGGGCGGCGGCCGGTTCCCGCCGCTCGGGGAGCTGGCCGCCGTCAACGTCCGGCACGGCCTGCCGTTCGCCCTGCACGGCGTCCCCGACCTCCTGCAGCGCCCGGCGTGGCGGCTGCTCGCCCGGCTGCACGGCCGTCGACACCGGTAGGCGCACTCCCCGGAGCCGGGCCGTCTGTGACGCGCCCGACAGCGCTGGCCCGACTATCGATCACGGGATCGGGTTATGTCCCCGGCGCTCCCGCTACACCGCTGCCGAGGTGGACGACGCCGTCCCCGGCTCCGCCACCGAAGGACGAGATGAGCCAGCTCCCCCGACGGGGTCCCACGCCCGGCGTGCCGCCCCGAGCCCACCGGCTCCACCGCCGCTCCCGCTCGACGGCACCCGCGTCCGTCGCCCGCCGCGAGATCGTCCTCCACGGCCAGCGCGTGACCTACCTGGAGACCGGACGACGCAGCGGCGGCCCGACCGTCGTGCTCCTGCACGGGCTGGCGAGCAGCTCGGCCACCTGGTTGCCGGTGCTGCCCCTGCTCGGCCGCCACGCCCACGTCGTCGCACCGGACCTGCTCGGCCACGGGGAGTCGGCGAAGCCCCGGACCGGCGACTACTCCCTCGGCGCCTACGCGGCCGGCCTGCGCGATCTCCTGCTCGCCCTGCGCCTGGACCGCGCCACCGTGGTGGGGCACTCCTTCGGCGGGGGTGTCGCGATGCAGTTCGCCTACCAGTTCCCCGAGCTCACCGAGCGGCTCGTCCTGGACGCCAGCGGCGGCCTCGGCCCGGACGTCAGCATCGCCCTGCGGGCCGCGAGCCTGCCGGGCGCCGCCGCCGTCCTGAAGGCCGTGCACACGCTCACCCCGCGCAGGATCGCCGGGCTCGCGCGCCGGGCCGTCCGGCTCGTGCCGGGGGTACCGACCGCCGACCTGGACGAACTGGCCTGCGCCCTCGCCTCCTTCGCCGACGACGGCGCACGGGACGCGTTCATCCACACCGTGCGCAGCGCGCTGAACTGGTCCGGCCAGCGCCTCGACGGGACGGGCCGGCTCTACCTGCTCGCCGAGCTCCCGCTCCTGCTCGTCGCCGGCACCGACGACACCGTCATCCCCCTCGCGCACACGCTCGCCGCGCACGACCGGCTCCCGTCCAGCCGGCTCGAGGTCTTCGAGCGCACCGGGCACTTCCCCCACTCCGAGCACCCGGCACGCTTCGCCGAGGTGCTCCTCGACTTCGTGCACGGCACCAGTCCGGTGCACAGCGACGCGGACACGTTCCGACGGCGGTTGGTGGCGGCACGCGCCCGTGCCGCCACCGCGGTCGTGCCCGTCTGACCAGCGGGTCAGCCGGGTCGGACGGGGCGGCGGGAGCGGGCGAGCGCCAGCCCGGAGACGATCGTCCCGACCAGCCCCAGCACCACGGCCGCGACGGCCCCGGCCAGCCCGTTGCCGGTGCCGAGGCCACCCGCGGAGTTGGCCGCGTGCAGCCCGCCGACGACCGCGCCGACCAGCCCGAGCACCAGGCCGACGACGGCCGCGGCCCGCCTGCCGACCGGACCGACACGACCGGCGGGGCGGGCCAGTGCCACCCCGCCGACGACCACGCCGATCAACGCCAGCACGGCGGCGACGGTGGGCACGGTCCGTCCCGCCCCGACTTCGTAGCCACCGACGGCGAGCGAGAGGTGGACGGCGAGCACGTGATCGACGGACATCACGGGTCCCTTCGGTTGAGGCCTGGCCTGGTCGGTCCCGGCCGGTCCGCGAATGGTGGGCGCCGGGCCCGGGCCTGCGCGTCGGACGAGGGTCGGCACTTCGGGCTGATCCCGCGGCGGCACGGTCGGCCGCCGGTGGTAGACGACGTACGACCGTGGAGGTAGCAAGGGGACACCGCTCGCGGTGGATGCGCTCCCGGGGCGGCACCGGCGACCATGGACCGGGCGACGGGCGGGCCGGATCGAGGGTGGGCGGATGGTCGACATCAGGGGTGAGCCGGTGCGTCGCGGCCTGCGGTCACCGGCCGTGGTCGACGGGGTGTTCGGGGTCTGCGTGGCGGTGGGGCTCCTCGCCGCCGCGGCGGCCGGGATCCTGCCGGCCGTGGCCGACGCCCGCCCGCTCGACGCCGGAGCGGCCGCGCTGGCCGTCGCGGTCGCCGGAGCGGTCGCGGTGCGCCGCCGTCAGCCCGTCGTGGCCCTGGCCGTGCTCGAGGCGGTTCCCCTCCTCTGGTTCCTCGTCCCGTATCCCGGGCTCCTGGTCGCGCTGGCCCCGCTGATCGGCTGCTACACCCTCGCGGCCCTCCGGGGCTGGCGGTGGGGCCTCGCGGGCGCCGCGGTCACCGCGCTGGTCCAGATCGTCGCGATCCGGGTCGTGCTCGGCGACACCGAGACCGTCGGCGTGGTCCCCGACGCGGTGTTGCTGGCGGCCACCGCGAGCAGCGCCGGCGCGGCCGTCGGCTACCACCGGGCGGTCCTTGCCGCCACCCGCGCCCGGCACGCCCGCGAGACGCAGGCCCGCGAGGAGCGGGCGCGCCGGCTCGCCGCCGAGGAACGGCTGCGCATCGCCCGGGAACTGCACGACGTGGTCGGCCACACCATGGCCACCGTCAGCGTGCAGGCCGGGGTCGGCCTGCACGTCGCCGACCAGCGCCCCGCGCAGGCCCGCGAGGCGCTCGCCGCGATCAAGACGATCTGCGACGACGGGCTCACGGACGTCCGGACGATCCTCGGCATCCTGCGCGCCGACACCTCGTCCGGGGAACCGCGGGCACCCCGGGGCGGGCTCGACCGGCTCCCCGACCTGCTCGACACGGCCGACGCCGCGGGCCTGCGCGTGGAGCGGGAGGTCGACGGGGAGCCGCGGCCCCTGCCCGTGACCGTCGACCTGGCCGCCTACCGGATCGTCCAGGAGGCGCTGACCAACGTGATCCGCCACGCCGGGGCCCGCAGCGTCCGGGTGGCCCTGACCTACGAACCGTCGCGGCTGCTCATCCGGATCCGCGACGACGGGCACGCGTCCCCCGCGGGCACACCCTGCGGGCACGGCATCGACGGGATGCGCGAGCGGGCCCGCGCGCTGTCCGGCCGCCTCACCGCGGCCCCGCATCCCGACGGCGGCTTCGAGGTGTGCGCCGAGCTGCCCGTCCCCGGCCCGCGATGACGTCCGAGCATCTCCCGGTCGATCCGGCGGCCGGACCCGTACGCGTGCTCATTGCCGACGATGAGGCCCTCGTCCGCGGCGGATTCCGCGTCCTCGTCGACACCGAGCCCGGCATGGTCGTGGTCGGCGAGGCCGGCGACGGGGCCACCGCGGTGGACCTGACCCGGCGGACCCGTCCCCACGTCGTGCTCATGGACATCCGGATGCCGGGCGTCGACGGGCTGGCCGCCACCCGCGAGATCGCCGCCGATCCCGACCTCGCCGACGTCCACGTCCTCATCCTCACGACCTTCGACCACGACGAGTACGTCGTCGACGCCCTCGCCGCCGGCGCGGCCGGCTTCCTGATCAAGAACACCGAACCCGCCCAGCTGCTACGCGGCATCAGGGTCGTCGCCGGTGGCGAGGCGCTCCTGTCCCCGGGCCTGACCCGCCGGCTGATCGCCCGGCTCACCGCCCGGACCGCGTCGCCGCGGCTCGACCCCGACGCGCTGGCCCAGCTCACCGCCCGCGAGCGGCAGATCGTCGCCCTCGTCGCGTACGGCCTGAGCAACACCGAGATCGCCGCCGAGCTCACCATCAGCCACGCCACCGCCAAGACCCACGTCAGCCGCGCGATGACCAAGCTCGGCGCCCGCGACCGGGCGCAGCTGGTGGCCCTGGCCTACCGGCACCGTCTCGTCGAGCCGCCCGATCCCGGCCCGTGACCCCGGCCGCCGCGGGTCTCAGTCCGAGGAGGACGACGACGAGGAGCCCGAGTCGGAGGAGGAGCTCGACGAGAAGTCGGACGAGGAGGAGCTCGACGAGGAGTCGGAGGAGGAGCCGGCCGACGGGTCCGAGCCCGACCAGCCGGAGTCGGCCCCGGGGCCCGACCAGCTCGGCTCCCACCCGTCCCGGCCCGGATCCGAGGTCCACGAGCCGCCACACGAATGATCCACGCCGTGCCGATGGTCCCGGTCGTCGCAGGAGTCGTCACCAGAACCGTCGCCGCTCGTCGGCCGGTCGCCGGGCCACGCCCAGAACGGCTCCTCCGCTCCGCCGGGTGAGCCGTGCCGGTACGGCGCGGGCCCGCCGGCGCCGACGCTCCGCAGGTCGGCCAGCAACCGCCGGTGCGGGGCGGTGACGAGCCGGAGCACCAGCAGCGCGATCGCCGTGCCGATCAGCACCGGCAGTCCGAAGAGCAGCCCGGGCCGGCCGAGGACCGCGTAGAGCACGCCCAGCACGAGCAGGTCGCTGAGCAGGACGAGGGGCAGGATCCAGCGGGGCACGATTCCGCCCCCGACGGTCGACGACGGTGAGTTCACGGCCCGACCACGATCATCGGGTCGCGGGCGTTAACGGCACCTGCTCCTCGGCGCCTCCTCGTCGGCGGCTACTGCTGGTCGTCGACGACGTGGACCGCGGCCTCCTCCGCGGAGGCGCCGGCGCCGTCGATGCCGACGTCGCGGGCCCACGCGTCCGCGTCCGTGTCCGAGACCCCGCCCTCCGCGGCGTCGACGAGGCGCCCGGCGCGCGGGTCGCCGACCTGGTCGTCGCGCAGCTCGCCGTCCGTGTCCGAGGTGTCGGACTGCCAGTCGGCGTCCTCGTCGTCGTCGCCCCAGTTGTCGGGCACCTCGCGGGCGAGCCGGTGGTCCAGGTCCTCGCCGGTGTGCTCGTCGGAGGGGGTGATCCCGTAGTCGTCGACGGCCCACGGACGTTCGGGCGGCGAGTAGCCCTCGTCGAGCACGTCCTCGACCCCGCGGTAGTCCAGCGTGTCCTCGGGTTCCAGCTGGTCGGTGTCCACGTCGGGACCGTTGTCGTCACGGCTCATGGGCGTCAGCCTGGCACTGCTCGGCGACGGCGTCGACGAGCCCCCACCGCAGCGCCGTCGGCGCGTCGCACGGCCTGCCCGACAGGGCGAGGTACAGGGTGCGCCACCGGCCGATGCGCCGCGGCAGGCTCACGGTGCCGCCGGCCCCCGGGATCAGACCCATCGAGACCTCGGGCAACCGGACGGTCGTGTCCGCGGCGGCCACGACGTGGCCCGCGAACGCCGGCACCTCGATGCCCGCGCCCACGCAGGGTCCGTGCAGGCGGACCTCGACGCGGTCGCGCAGCGCGTGCACCGGCCGGGCGGCGCCCGCGCGGGTCCGGACCAGGTGCGCCGTGGCCAGGTCGGGTGCGGTGCCGAACTCGTCGAGGTCGCCGCCCGCGCAGAAGGCCGGGCCCTCCCCGTCGATCACCACCTCCTCGACGTCCGGGTCCAGCAGGGCCAGGTCGAGCCCGCCGACCAGGGCGTCACGCAGCTGCCGGCCGTACGCGTTGCGCCGCTCGGGCCGGTTGAGCGTGAGGTGCAGGATGCGGCCCGCCCGGGCGACCCGGACCGGCTCGTCGACGGGCGGCGGCAGGGGGCGCGGGCCGCGGCGGTCGAGCCACGCCCGGAACTCCGGCCCGCCGAGCAGGGTGGAGTAGGCGAGGGACTCGGCGTCGAGCGCGGCGGGCACCGACAGCGCGCCGGACCAGCGCAGCAGCCCGGCCAGGACGGTCGCGGCCTGCGGGTTCGCCTCGGCCGCGGCGTGCAGGTCGGCCAGCGCGGCCCCGGGGTCCCCGACGCCGACGAGCTCCGGTCCGGTGTCACGACCGGCCGGCACCAGCGTCAGTGCCAGGGCCCGGACCAGCGGGCTCCAGCCCGGGCCGGGCTTCCCCACCCCGACCAGGATCCGGTCGGACTCCTCGGCGATCCGGGCCAGGTGCGCGACGTCGGCCGGCGGGCCGGAGAGATCGACGCCCAGCAGCGGCCCGTCGACGCGGGCCTCCGCGTCGAGCAGCGGCGCCTGGTCGGCGAGGTCGGCGGGGTGGACCGTGCGCGGCGTCATGGCGAGGCGAGCCTAGTGCCGTGACCGGCGGTTAGGGTGCTGGCGTGGGGACCGACGCCGCGGCGGACTGGGCGGCCTCGGGTGTCGTGCCCCTGACCGGCCACGCCGACGGGCCGCCGCTGGTCCCCCCGGGCCGCGCGGCCTCCGTCGCCGCCGAGCTGGGGTCCCTCTTCGGCGTCGACGGAGCCGCCCTGCTCGCCGAGCGCGCCGCCTTCACCGGGCACCGGCGCGCGGGCCGGGTGTCGGCGGGCGGGAGCTGCCGGCTCGTGCCGATCGCCGACGGCTGGGCCGCCGTCTCGTGCGCCCGGCCGGACGATCCCGCCCTGCTCGGCGCACTCGTCGAGCACCCGTTGCCCGACGACGACCCGTGGCCGCTGCTCACCGCCGCGCTGGCCGGGATGCCGGCACACGACCTCGCCGAGCGCGCCGAGCTGCTCGGGGTCGCCGGGGCGCCGATCCGCGAGGCCGCCGGCGCCGTGCGGTCGATCGGCGTCCCGCGGTCGGTGGCGGGTCTGCTCGTCGTGTCGTTCGGAGCCCTGTGGGCGGGGCCGTTGTGCGCGCACCTGCTCGCACGGGCCGGGGCCCGGGTGGTCACGGTCGAGACGCCGTCGCGGCCGGACGGGGCACGCCGCGGCGAGCCGCGGTTCCACGCGCTCCTGCACGCCGGTGAGCGGTCGGTGGTGCTCGACCCGTCCGTGTCGGACGCCCGTCGGGCCCTCGCGGCGCTGGTCGAGGCGGCCGACGTGGTGATCGAGGCTTCGAGGCCGCGGGCGCTGCGCGGGTTCGGACTCGACGCCGAGGCCGCGGTCGCGCGGGGCACGACCTGGGTCTCGATCACCGCGGCCGGCCGGGCGTCGAACCGGATCGGGTTCGGCGACGACGTCGCGGCCGCGGCCGGGCTCGTCGCCCGCGACGCCGAGGGCCTCCCGGTGTTCGCCGGCGACGCGATCGCCGACCCGCTCACCGGGCTGACCGCCGCCGCCCTGGCCCTCACCGCGCCGGGTGCGCTGCACGACGTCGCGATGGCCGAGGTCGTCGCCGGGACGCTCGACGGCAACACCGGCGGGAGCGCCCGGCGGGAGGGCGCGGGCTGGGTGGTCGACACTTCCTCTGGTCCCGTGCCGGTCGCCGCACCCCGGACTCGTCCCGTACCCGGGCCCGCACCGGCCTCCGGCGCCGACACCGCGGCCGTCCTCGCCGAGCTGGGCATCCGGTGACCGATCTCGTCCTCCGCGACGCCGAGGTCGACGGCGCCCGCGTCGACGTCCGGGTGCGGGACGGCCTGGTGACCTCGGTGTCGCCCGCCGGCTCGGGTGGGGGCCCCGCGGTGGAGTGCGAGGGGGGTGCCCTGCTGCCCGGGCTCGTCGACCACCACGTCCACCTGCACGCGCTGGCCGCGGCCCGACGCTCGGTCGACTGCTCGAGGCCCGATCTCGCCGCGGCGCTCGGCGCGGCCGCGCCGGACGAGCACGGTTGGGTCCGCGGCACGGGCTACCCGGGCGACGACCTCGACGCCGCCACGCTCGACGCCCTCCACCCCGGGCGTCCGGTCCGCGTCCAGCACCGCAGCGGGGCGCTGTGGGTCCTCAACTCCCGGGCGCTCGCGGCGCTGGGGCCGCTCGACCATCCCGGCGTCGAGCGGGCAGCCGACGGCACCCCCACCGGCCGGTTGTTCCGCGCCGACGACTGGCTCCGTGCCCGGCTCCCCGGCTCCGGGCTCCCCGACCTGTCCGCGCTCGGCCGGGAGCTGGCGGCCCACGGGATCACGGCGGTGACGGACGCGACGCCCGACCTGGACTCCTCGGCCGCCGCGGCGCTCACCGAGGTCGTGCAGCGCGTGATGCTGCTCGGTGTGCCGCTCGGGGCGAGCGCGCCCCCGGGTGCGGCCGTCGGCCCGCTGAAGATCGTGCTCGCCGACTCGGGCCTCCCGCCGTACGACGAGCTGGTGGCCCGGATCCGCGCGGGGCACGAGGCCGGGCGCGGGGTCGCCGTGCACAGCGTGACCCGCGAGTCGCTGGTCCTGCTGCTGGCCGCGCTCGACGAGGCCGGCCGGCACCCCGCGGACCGGGTCGAGCACGCGGCGCTGGTGCCGGAGGAGCTGGTCCCGGCGCTGCGGGGGCTCGCCGTCGTCACGCAGCCGGGGTTCCTGGCCGACCGCGGCGACCTCTTCCGGCGGGAGCTGCCGCTCGAGGAGCATCGCGATCTGTACCGGTGCCGGAGCCTGCTCCACGCCGGGGTGCGGGTCGCGCTCTCCTCCGACGCCCCCTACGGCCCGGTCGACCCGTGGGTGGTGATCGCCGCGGCGACCAGCCGCCACACACCCGACGGCACGGCTCTCGGTCCCGACGAATCCGTCCCGGCCCGGCAGGCGCTCGTCGCCTACCTCGCCGCTCCCGACGACCCCGGCGGCCCGCCGCGGACCGTGCGGCCGGGCGTCGCCGCCGATCTCGTCCTGCTCCACCGCCCCCTCGCCGCAGCCCTCGCCTCCCCCTCGGCTGCTGCCGTGCGCGGGACGCTCATTGCCGGGGAATGGGCGTACGGGGGCTGAGCCGGCCTCCACGGTCACTGGCCGGGGAGCATCACGGCTCAGGGCTGGGCCAGCAGATCCTCGAGCCCCCGCGCCAGGGTTTCCCGCGCCCGCGCCGCGTCGGCGAGGTAGCCGGCGACCATCGCCCCGTCCCGCAGCATCATCAGCTGCGCTCCGGCCTGCTCCGGGTCCGGGTGCCCGGCCACCCCCAGCTCCCGCACGAACAGCTCGGTCAACCACTGGCGGTGCTCCGCGACCGCGCGGTGCACGGGGCTGTCGGGGTCGGGGTACTCCGCGGCCGCGTTGATGAACGCGCATCCACGGAACCCGGCGGTACAGGCCTGCTCCCCCATCGCCCCGATCACGGCCCGCAGCCGCGGTGCCCCCTCGGGAGCGGGTCCGGCGAGCGTGCGGATCGCCTCGTCCACCGACCGCAGGTAGGCGACGACCAGGTCGTCCTTGCTCGGGAAGTGCCGGTAGAAGGTGGCGCGCGTGACGGCGGCCTCGCCGATCACCCGGTCGACGCCGACGGCGCGGATCCCCTCGCCGTAGAACAAGGCGGACGCGGTGCGCAGCAGGCGGTCGCGGGCCTCCGACCGGCCGGGGGTGCGGCCGTGGGGCGGGGAGTCGGCGAGCCGGGCGGGCATGCGGCCAGGTTAACAGACGGAACGATCGGTCTTGCGCTTCCGCGCGACCCGTGCCAGAGTCGGCCAACAGCAAGGAAAGACCGTTCGTTCTACCTACAGGGAGCCGATCGTGAAGGTGCTCTACACCGCCGCCGCCATGTCCAGCGGGGACGCCCGCAACGGCCACGTCCGCTCGTCGGACGGCCTGCTCGACTTCGACCTGGCCACCCCGAAGGAGATGGGCGGCGCCGGCGGCGCCACCAACCCGGAGCAGCTCTTCGCCGCCGGCTACTCGGCTTGCTTCCACAGCGCGCTCAAGGCCGTCGCACGGCAGAAGAAGATCGACATCACCGACTCCTCGGTCTCCGCGGAGGTCGGCATCGGGCCGAACGACCAGGGCGGCTTCGCCCTGACCGTCGCCCTGCACGCCGAGATCGGCGGGGTCGACCAGGCCACGGCGGACGAGCTGGTGCAGGCCGCCCACCAGGTCTGCCCGTACTCGAACGCCACCCGCGGCAACATCCCGGTCACGGTCGACGCGACCGTCGAGTGACCGCCTGACGGCCGGCACGGAACGGGCCCGGCACCGCGAGGTGCCGGGCCCGTCGTTCCTCCGTCAGTCGCCCGCGACGGGCTGGGGCGCGCGGCCCGAGGGCGCCGGGACCCCGCCCGGGGCGGGCGCGCCGAGCGCGACCCGGACCTCGGTCGTCCCGCCGGGGTCGACCCGGACGACCTGGACGTCCGGCGCGTACCCGGCCGCGGTGAGCGTGTAGGTGCCGCTCGGCAGGTCGGCGAACGCGAAGCCGCCCTCACCGTCCGTGGTGGTCGAGCCGACCACGCGGCCGTCGGCGGCGACGAGGGTCGCGACGGCGTCGGGCACGCCCCGCCCGCTGCTCGCGGCGGTGACGGTGCCGCGCAGCCCGGCCCGGTTCGGCAGGACGACGTCGTGCACCAGCGGGGCTTCGTCGGTGAGGGTCACCGAGGTCGCCACCGGCACCCCCGGCCCGGCTGCGGCCAGGGTGAACGCGCCGGCGGAGACGCCGGCGATCCGGTAGCGGCCGGCGTCGTCGGTCCGGGTGGTCCCGGCGACGTCGCCGCGGGCGTCGATGAGCGTGACGGTCACCCCGGCGGCCGGGACGGCGGGCTCGCCCCGCGTCACGGTCCCGGAGATCTCGCTGCCGCCGCCGAGCGTGACGTCGTGCCGGACGGGGCGGTCCGCCACGGCGACCATCGACGCCGAGGGCCGCAGCGTGCCGGACGACACGACGAGCAGGAACGTGCCGCCGGTCGGCAGGTGGAACTCGAAGCCGCCGTCGGCGTCGGTGGTGGCGCGGCCGATCTGCTCCCCCGTGCCGGCCGTCAGCGTGACGACCGCGTGCCCGATCCCCACGCCGCCGGTGCCGGCGACGAAGCCGTACACCGCGGGCCCGACGCCGTCGGGATCGGCCGGACGCCCGGCCGTGGCGTGGTGCGGCATGGCGTGCCGTCCGCGGTGCCAGTCATCGGTCGGCAGCTCGGCCGGGCCGGTCGCGGTGACCGGCGCGGCGACGGCCGCAGCCGGGGCGGCGGCCGCGGCGACGGCGCCGGCCGGGGCGGCCGCCGGCGCACCGTCGGCCTCGGCCTGCTGCTGGATCCCGCTGAGCGTGCGCAGCGGGACCTCCTTGATGAACACGATCGCGAGCAGCGAGACGATCGCCAGCGCACCCGCGACCAGGAAGATCCGGGCGGTCGCGTCCCCGTAGGCGCCGCGGACGATGTCGGCGACGAAGGCCGGCAGCTCGTTCAGGGAGCCGATCCCGACCTCACCGGAGGCGGCGCCGCTCACCGGGACGCCGGCGTCGGACAGGCCCTGCGTGGTGAGGTCCGCGACCCGGGTCGCCAGGATCGCGCCCAGCACCGAGACGCCGATGGTGCCGCCGAGCGACCGGAAGAAGGTGACGGTCGACGACGCCGCGCCCAGGTCGGTGACCCTGACCGTGTTCTGCACCGCCAGCACCAGGTTCTGCATGGTCATGCCCATGCCGAGGCCCAGCACGGCCAGGTGGACGCCCATCAGCCAGATGTTCGTGGCGTGGTCGATCGTGGCGAGCAGGCCGAAGCCGACGACCATCAGGATCGCGCCGACGACCAGGAAGACCTTCCACTTCCCGAGCTTGGTGATCAGCATGCCGGAGACGGTCGCCGAGAGGGTCGACCCGATGATCATCGGCAGGGTGAGCAGCCCGGACGCGGTCGGCGAGTAGCCCCGCGCGATCTGGAAGTACTGGCCGAGGAAGACCGCGCCGCCGAACATCGCGACGCCGACGGCGATGCTGGCGATCACCGCGAGCGTGGTGGTGCGCTCCTTGAACAGGGACAGCGGGACGATCGGCTCCGCCGCCCGCGACTCCACGAACACGGCGAGCCCCAGCAGGACGACGCCGATCGCGATGAGCAGCCACGACGTGCCCGAGCCCCACGCGAACTCGTTGCCGGCCAGGGTGACCCAGATCAGCAGGTCACAGACGCCGGCCGCGATCAGGGCGGCGCCCAGGTAGTCCACCTTCACCCGGCGCCTGACCACGGGCAGGTTCAGCGTGCGCTGCACGACGACCAGCGCGACCACCGCGAACGGCGCGCCGACCCAGAAGCACCAGCGCCACCCCAGCGAGCTGTCCACGATCACACCGCCGATCAGCGGGCCGGCGACCGTGGCCAGCGACATCACCGCGGCGATCGGGCCGGTGTAGCGGCCGCGCTCCCGGGGGCTGATCATGGCCGCGATCACGATCATGATCAGCGACTGCAGCGCGCCGAGGCCCAGGCCCTGCACGGCCCGCCAGACGATCAGGATGTCGACCGAGTGCGAGAAGCCGGCGAGGATCGACCCGCCGATGTAGAGGACGATGCCGAGCTGGACCAGCACCTTCTTCGAGAAGAGGTCCGAGAGCTTGCCCCAGATCGGGGTGCTCGCCGTGGACGACAGCAGGGTCGCGGTGACGACCCAGGTGTACTGGCTCTGCGAGCCGTGCAGGTCCGTGATGATCGTCGGTAGCGCGTTCGAGACGATCGTCGCCGACAGGAACGCGGTGAACATCGCCAGCAACATGCCGGAGAGCGCCTGCAGGACCTGGCGGTGCGTCATGCCGCCGGCCTCGCCGCTCGTCGGGGGCGCTGCCGGCGCGCTCGGCGCGACCGGTGTCTCGGCGCGGGTGGTGGACACGCGTGCTTCCTCGTCTCTGGGGGTCTCTCGGGTCGTGCGGGATCTCGGTACCGGGCGTACCCGGCGCGCGGGCGGCTACCGCGCGGGTGCCGGGTCGGACCGCCGCCGCGGGGCGGGCGTGATCCGGTGCAGGTCGGCGACCAGGCCGCGGAGCTCGCCGGCGATCCGTCCGACCTCCTCGTCCGTGCGGTGGGCGAGGGCGGTGGCGAGCTGCTCGGCGCGGTGCTCGCGGTACGCGGCCAGCACGGCCCGGCCCCGCTCGGTGACGCCGACCAGGTGGGCGCGGCGGTCCTGCGGGTCGGGACGGCGGGCGACGAGGCCGGCCTCCTCCAACGCGGCGACGCGCCGGCTGATCACGGAGGCGTCGACGTCGAGCGACGCGGCCAGCACCCCGAGGCGCTGCTCCCCGTCCGCCACGAGCAGGCCGAGCAGCCCGGCCCGCGAGGGGTGCAGGACGCAGGCGCCGTCGGCGGGCGGCTCGGCGTCGGCCAGCTGGCGCGCGAGACGGCCGAGGTCGACGAACTCGCGGATGGCCTCCGCGAGGTCGGACGCCGTCGACGTGCTGATCACGGACCTCTCCCTTTGGTTGCTACACGCAAGAATACGCCGATGCTTGCGCCATGCAACTTCAGGTCCGTCACGTTCGCCCCATCGGGTCACCCGGGCCCGCTCGTCCCGATCGGCCCGGTCCGTCCTGCTCGGGGCGGCTCCGGTCGTCGCGGGGCTAACCTGGCCGCGAGATGAGCGCCTCCCCCGCCGCGGGCCGCCCGCGCAACCCGGACGTCGACCGGCGGGTCGCCCGCGCCGCCGTCGAGCTCTTCGGCTCGCAGGGCTGGGCGGGGTTCAGCGTCGAGGCGGTGGCCCGCCGCGCGGGCGTCGGCAAGGCGTCGATCTACCTGCGCTGGCCGTCCAAGGAGGCCCTGCTGGTCGGTGCGCTCGCCGAGCGCGTGCCGGTGGTCGCGGACGTCGACACCGGCACCCTCCGCGGCGACCTCGTCCGGCTGGCGCGGCAGCTCCTCGACATGCACCTCGGTCCGTCCGGACGCGCCTTCGAGCGGATGGGGCTCGACGCGCCGCAGCTGCCGGGGGTGGCCGAGCGGTGGGAACGCCACCGCGAGGCCCAGGTGCGTGCGGCGCGCGCCATGATCCGGCGCGGGATCGACCGCGGCGAGATCGCCGCCGACACCCCGGTCACACTGCTGCTCGACACGCTGTGCGGCGGCGTCGCCCTGCACGTCTCGTCCACCCCGGAGCGCCTGCGGCCGAACATCGACGTGGAGGACTACGCGGAGCGTCTCGTCACGTTCCTGCTGCGCTCGGTTGAGTGAGCCGCCCGGGCCGGGTTACCGTCCGAGCAGGTTTTCGGACGTTCGGCGTCCAGGAAGTGGGTGGCCGGGTGGTGCAGAGGGTCCCTGCGGGCGGTGTCCCCGCGGGCGTGGAGGTCGTCGGGACGGCGCAGCGCGAGGCGTGGGCGGCGAAGGTGCTCCCGCCCGTCGAGCGGCTCGAGGCGGGCCTGTGGTCGGTGCCGGTGCCGATCCCGCACAACCCCCTGCGGTACACGCTCTGCTACCTCGTCCCCGGCGACGACGGCGTGGTCGTCGTCGATCCCGGATGGGACACCGAGGAGACGTGGTGCGCGCTGGTCGCCGGGCTGACCGCCGCCGGCGCGGGGTTCGACGACGTCGTCGGGATCGTCGCGACACACGTGCACCCCGACCACCACGGCCTTTCCGGCCGCCTCGCCGAGCGCAGCGGCGCGTGGATCGCGATGCACACGGCCGAGGCCGCCACGCTCCCCCAGCGCTGGGGCTCCGGCAGCGCCGAGGACCGCCGGCAGGTCATGGCCGGCTGGCTCTGCGGCTGCGGCGCCTCGGAGGACGAGGTCGGCGAGCTCACCGGCCCGCGGTCCGGCGGGCCGGACGGGGTCATGGCCGAGCCGGACGTCCTGCTCGACGACGGCGACGCACTCCCGCTGGCGGGCCGCACGCTCCGCGCGCTCTGGACCCCCGGCCACACCCCCGGGCACATCTGCCTGCTCGAGGCCGACGCCGGCGTGCTGCTGACCGGCGACCACGTGCTGCCGCGGATCACCCCGAACATCGGCCTCACCCCCAGCTCCGACGCCCCGGCCCTGGCGACCTTCCTCGACTCGCTCGAGCGCGTGGCCGTCACCGACGAGGAGCACGGCGGGCTCACGGCGCTGCCCGCCCACGAGTACCGGTTCCGCGGGCTCGCCGCGCGGTCCCGGGCGCTCCAGGCGCACCACGCCGAGCGGTGCCACGAGCTGCTGGCCATCGTCCGCGAGGCCGGCGAGCCGACGATGTGGGAGCTGGCGGCCCGGCTGACCTGGTCGCGGCCCTGGGAGGAGGTCGGCCCGATGCGGATCGGCGCGCTCGCCGAGACCGCCTCGCACGTGCGCTACCTCGTCGACCGCGGCGAGCTGGAGTGTCTCGGCGGCGTGCCCGGCGCGATCACGGCCCCCGAACCGGACCACACCCTGCGGGTCCGGCTCGCCCGCCGCGCCGCCGCCTAACGCTCGGCGATCAGCGCGCGGGCCTCGGCCTCGCTGGACACCGCCGGCCGGGATCCGGCGAGCGGCTTGCGGGCGCTCTCGGCCAGCAGCCAGACGGAGATCGCCCCGACGGCGCCGGCCGCCATCAGGTAGTAGCCCGGCCAGTTGAGGTCGCCCGTGGTGAGCACCAGCGCCCCGATCACCGTCGCGGCCGTGCCGGCGAAGGCCGACACGAACAGGTTGAAGGTGATCGAGAGGCCGCCGTAGCGGATCTCGGTCGGGAAGAGCGCCGGGAGCGTCGACGGCGCCGTCGAGGAGAAGCACACCAGCATCAGGCCCATCACCAGCAGGCCGAGGAAGGTCGAGCCGACCCCGCCCATACGCAGCAGGAGAACCGACGGCAGCCCGAGGACGACCAGCGCCACCGACCCGATCATGAGCACCGGGCGTCGGCCGATCCGGTCGCTGAGCCGGCCGAGGAAGGTGATCACCGCCATCAGGATCACCAGCACGGCGATCTGGAGCAGGTTCGACGCCGTCTCGCTGATCCGGTCCTCGGGCGGCAGCGTCTCCGTGACGTAGGTCGGGACGTACGCGGTGAGGACGTAGTTCGTGACGTTCCAGGCGATGATCACGCCGCCCGCGATCAGCATCTGCTTCCAGTACTTGGTGAAGATCAGCCGGAAGGCGCGGCCGGTCGGGGTGCCCTCCTTGGCCTCCGAGGACTGCAGCATCGCCTGGAAGGCAGGCGTCTCCTCGAGCCTCACCCGCAGGTAGAGCCCGACCGCGCCGAGCGGCAGGGCGAGCAGGAACGGGATCCGCCAACCCCAGCTGACCAGCTGCTCCGGAGTCAGGATCCAGGTCAGGAAGGTGACGAGCCCGGCGCCGAGCGCGTACCCGGTGAGCGTGCCGAACTCCAGCCAGCTGCCCAGGAACCCCCGCCGCCGGTCCGGGGCGTACTCGGCGATGAAGGTCATCGCGCCGCCGTACTCGCCGCCGGTGGAGAAGCCCTGGATCAGCCGGACGAGCAGGACCAGCAACGGTGCCGCGATGCCGATCGTCGCGTAGCCCGGCAGCAGGCCGAGGATCGTGGTGCCCGCGGCCATCAGGATCACCGTGATCGAGAGGACCTTCGTCCGGCCGATGCGGTCCCCGAGCGGGCCGAAGAACAGCCCGCCGAGGGGCCGGACCAGGAACGAGACCGCGAACACCGCGAACGCGTAGACCGTCGCCGTCGCCGGGGGCAGGTCGGTGAAGAAGACCTTGGTGATCGTGACGACGAGGTACGAGTAGACCCCGAAGTCGTACCACTCGGTGACGTTGCCGATCGCGGCCGCGCCGACCGCCCTCCTGATGGTCGCCTCGTCGGTGATCGTGATCTCGTCCAGGGTCAGCCCGGAGTCGCGTTCCTCGTCGGCCACTACTGTCCTTCCGTCGTCACCGCCGGGGAACGCTAGTCGCGGTGCCAGGGGATTGCAGGACGGAACGATCGGGCGAATGGGAGCATCTGCGCAGGTCAGAGGGGCCTGTCCCGATCAGGTGGCGGGAGTCGCACCTGGTAGCGGCCGTCCGCGGCGCGTCCGCTCGTCCGATCCCGCTTCGGCACGGCACACCCGCTCCGCCCGGTCCCACACCCATCCCGGCGCCGCACACCCGCTCCGACCCGGTCCCACACCTGTGGAGTGCGTCGCACACCCGGTCGACGGCCCGCGCGACGCACCTTCGGGTGTGCGAGGTGCGATCAACCGTCGAGGACGCGGCGGAGGCGGGCGGCGACCGTCCCGAACTCCCGCAGCTGCCCCAGGTCCAGCGCAGGACCGTCCAGCCCGCGGCGCGGATCGCGTCCTCGCGCACCTTCTCGGCGAAGACCGCGGCGCCGGCCTCCTGCCCGGGCGCGAGCAGCCGCCCGCACCTCACGCGGCCGTCGAACTCCCCGACCACGCGCTGCTCCCGCCAGGCGAAGTCGACCCGCCCGTCGACCCCGCGCGCGACCCCGGGGACGACGAGTTGCAGCACCGGCGGCGGCAGGCCGGCCGCGGCGATCGCGATCCGGCTGGGGACTCCCCCCGCTCTCGGCGCCCTCGGCGACGAATCGTCCTGAGGGGCCGCCGCCCCGACGGGTGTGGGTGGACCCGACGGGTGCGCCGGCGGTCGGAGTGGGTGTGCGAGGACCGATCGGGGGTGCGAGCTGTCTGCTCAGCGGCGGCGTCGGCGGCGGAGGTCGGCGCAGGTGAGGCAGGTGTCAGTGGCGGGGAGGGCCTCGAGGCGGACGTCGGGAATGGCGGCGCCGCAGCGGGCGCAGCGGCCGTAAGCGCCTTCCCGCAGGCGGTCGGCGGCGCGGTCGAGGGCGGCGATCTCGTCCCGCGCGCCGCGGAGCAGGCCGAGGAGCTGGGCGCGTTCGAAGCCGATCGTGACGCCCTCGGGGTCGTGCTCGTCGTCGTGCGTGGTCAGGGCCTGCTGCTCGGCGAGCGCCTCGACCTGCACCTCCAGCGCATTCGCCCGGGCGATGGCGGCGGCGCGAGCGTCGGCGATCCGGTCGGCGTGGCGATGCGGACCGGCCAACGAAGCCTCCGTCGGCTCCTCGCGGCCCGCCGCGGATCGCGCGACGGCGTCGGGGCCGGGATCGGAGGGCATGCCTCCACTTTCCCGGCCCCGGCCGCCGAACGCAGCCCCCGCTCCGTTCTGCCGGACCTCCCGACTCGCCGGAGCGCACAGCCCGACTTCCACGGCGCGACTCGCGCTGCCACAACTCCCGACTCGCGCTGCCACAACTCCCGACTCGCGCTGCCGTAAGTCCCGACTCGCGGGAGCGGAGCCTCAGACCGCGGCGGGTGCGCCGACCATCCCGGCGAGGCGGCCGGTGATGATCTCCTCGGCGTCCCGGACGATGCGGGTGATGAGCTCCTCGCAGGTGGGGATGTCGCGGATGAGCGCCTGCACCATGCCCGCCGACCAGATGCCGTGGTCGAGGTCGCCGGTCTCGTAGACGATCGCGCCGCGCTTGCCCGCGACCAGGTCCCGGATGTCCTCGAACTGCGCGCCGGCCTTGAGCTTCTCCACGACCTCGCGCGACACGGCGTTGTCGGCGACGCGCGCGGTGTTGCGGAGCTGCCGGAAGATCAGCTGGGTGTCCCGCTCCCCCGCCTCGACCAGCCGGTCCTTGACGTTCTGGTGGATGCCCGACTCGACGGTCGCCATGAAGCGGGTGCCCATGTTGATGCCGTCGGCGCCGAGCGCGAGCGCCGCGGCCAGCCCGCGACCGTCGCCGAACCCGCCCGAGGCGATGAACGGGATCTCGAGGGCGTCGGCCGCGGCGGGCAGCAGGATCAGCCCGGGGACGTCGTCCTCACCCGGGTGCCCGGCGCACTCGAAGCCGTCGATGGACAGGGCGTCGACACCGAGGTTCTGCGCCTTGATCCCGTGCCGGACCGAGGTGCACTTGTGGATCACCTTGATGCCGGCGGAGTGGAAGTGCTCGAGGTGCTCGATGGGGTTGGACCCCGCGGTCTCGACGAACGGCACGCCCTCGTCGATGATCACCTGCCGGTACTCCGCGTAGGGCGGCGGGGTGATCGCGGGCAGGATGGTGAGGTTGACGCCGAAGTTCTTGTCGGTCAGCTCCCGGCACCGCCGGATCTCCGCCCGCAGGTCCTCCGGGGTGGGCTGGGTGAGGGCCGTGATGAAGCCCAGGCCGCCCGCATTGGCCACCGCCGCGACGAGCGGCGCCCGCCCGACCCACTGCATGCCGCCCTGGGCGATGGGGTGCTCGACCCCGAACAGTTCCGTGAAGCGCGTCCGCATCCTTGCTCCGCTCCCCGCCCGCCGGGAACCGCACGCGCCCGGCTCACCCGGCCACGAGAGTCCCACTGAACGAACGATCGACTAGGTCTCCTCGCCGTGATCGTGCCCGGCGGCCCTGAGGCGCGTCAATGAACTCCGGCTCACGTCACGGCGGAGGTCGCCCGGACCGGGGAGCGCAGGAACATCTCGTCCGGCCACGGCCCCGTCCCGACGACGGCGGCGAAGTGCCCGTCGATCCACTCCCGCTCGGCGGCCCGGTGCCCGGCGGGGTCGGCCGGCTGCGGCAGGCCCGACCATCCGCACTCGCACCGGGCGAGCACGGCGACGTACCCGGAGAGCCGCTCCCGGACGTCCGTCCAGATGTCGGTGGCCCGCCCCGCGGCGTCGAGCCCGGCGACGTAGCCCTCGTGCTCGTCCGTCGACTCGTCGGCCGCCGGCCCGATGAACAGCATGGACGCCACCCTGTCGCCCGACCGTCGCGGCGGGAAGCACCCGGGAGGTTCCTCACCCGGCCGGTCCGCGAACGGCCCCTGCGGACCGGCGAGCGGCGGAGATCCCCGGACACACCGGAGCCGCCACGACCGCTCGCGAGGTCGTGACGGCTCCGGTCCCCGGTGGGCAGGTCGGCGCTAGTTGATGCCGCCGACGAGGCCGTGGACCGGTGCGATCGCGTCGAAGACCCCGAAGGTCGGGTCGTCGACCGGGACCGGCACGTGGTCGGTGGCCCACAGGGGGTTGCCCGCGACGGCCGGGCCGGGCTCCGTCGGCGGTTCGGCGATCACCGGCGCGGCGTGGGCGACGCCGCCGGCGAGCGCGGTCAGGGCGATCCCGCCGAGCACGGCGGAGGTCACACGGATCATGGAGGGTTCCTTTCTGGTGATCAGCAGATCGAGTCGGCCGGCTTGGGGTTCGAGAGCCCGAACAGCGGCCGCAGCCGCAGCCCGACCCACGTCCCGGCCAGCGCGACCACACCCCAGATCCAGCCGTGCAGGCTGAACGAGGCGATTCCGGAGAAGTAGGCGCCGATGTTGCAGCCCCCCGCGAGCCGCGCGCCGTACCCCATGAGGATCCCGCCGACGACCGCGCCGACGGCCAGCTTCCACGGGATCCGCTTGTGCAGCAGGAAGGCGCCGCCGACCGCGGAGGCGAAGAGCGCGCCGACCATGATCCCGAGGTCGAGCACCGAGATCCGGTCGGCGAGGACCGGGCCGGCGAGCGACTTCGCGTTGGCGGGCTGCTGCCAGAACGCCCAGTTCTGCGGCTCGGCGCCGAACCACTGCAGGACCTTGGCGCCCCACAGCCCGAACGCCGACGTCACGCCCCAGGGCTGGCCGGACACGAACAGCACCGCGGCGTTGAGCACCGCCAGCACGATCGCGCCGACCCACAGCGGCCACGAGCCGCGCAGCACGCGGGCGACCCCGCGGGCCGACGGCGGCCGCTCGACCGGCGGCGGGGTGCGCCGCCTGGCCACCCAGTAGGTCAGACCGGTGATCAGCACCAGGACCAGCAGCGACGCGCCGACGGCGCCGGGGATGCCGCCGAAGACGTCGACCAGCGAGATGGCCGGGCCCTGCGGCACGACGTCGTTCCAGAACGGGAAGGACAGCGCGGCGAACACCGAGCCGACGATGAAGCCGAAGAGCGTCAGCACGATGGCGCTCTGCCCGCTGCCGACGGCGAACAGCGTGCCGGAGGCGCACGAGCCGCCGATCTGCATGCCGGCGCCGAACAGGAACGCCCCCACGACCAGCCCGATCCCGACCGGTGACACGTACCCGCGCGGGTCCCCGGACAGTCCGATGCCGGTCGCGAAGATCACGCCGAACAGCACGGTCGCCACCCCGAGCATCACCATGTGCGCACGAATCGCGGCGCCCTGCCCGACGGCGACCAGCTGCCGCCAGCCGGAGGTGAAGCCGAAGCGGGAGTGGAACAGGGTGAAGCCGAGGGCGAGGCCCAGCGCGCCGGTCCCGACCATGGTCGCCGGGGCGACGCGCGAGATGCCCCACAGCAGCAGGGCGGCCAGCAGGATCGCGACGGCGGTCGGAACCCACTGCACCGGCGGCGCCTCGCGGTCGGCCGGGCCGAAGGCGGCGCGTTCCTGGGCGGGGACCCCGCGCAGGGCCCGCACCAGCGGGTTCCCCGCCGGTCCGCCGACCGGTTCATCGAGCACGGACATGGTTGGTCTCCTTCACGAGGGATCGAGGGGGGCGCTGACCGGCACGACGGTCCCGTGGGGGAACCACGCGGCCGGGTTGCCGCCGCCGTGGTGCCCGTCGGTGTCGCCCGGGGCGTTGACGGTCATCGGCACGTCGACGGGCGCCGCGCCGAACAGGGCGGGCCGCTCGTCGAGCGGGACACCGGAGTGCGCGGCCCACCGGACGTACCCGGAGGTCGAGGGCGCCTCGCCGGGGAACGCGGCGCCGACCTCGCCGGCGTACCGCTTCGCAAGCTGGTCCTGCGGGTTGAAGGCCAGCGGCACCACGGACGACGACGTCCGGGTCACGACCCCTGCGGTCAACAACCACGGGGCCAGATACGTTCCGCCCAGGTGGGTCGGGGTCTCGAGCGCCCGGGCCGAGGCCTCCCGGAGGGTCGCCGCGGCGGGCGCCCAGCCGGACACGACGATCAGGGCGCTGTCCGCGTCGGGCCGCTCGACGAGCCGGGCGCCGGCCTCGGTGGCCCGGGTCCGGACGAGCTCCGCCGCCGCCAGGGAGCGGGGCGAGTCGTCCGCCACGACGCGCACGCTGCGCACGCCGTGGTCGGTGAGCGTGCGGATCGTGGCCCGCAGCGCACCGGCGTCGGCCTCGGACAGGGTGTCCGACGGGCACGTCCCGGCCTCCGGGGTCGCGTCGCCCGGCCGCTGCCCGACGAGGTCGCCGAGCAGGGCCGCCGCGCACTCCGGGCCGTCGGGGCCGGTCAGGGCCCCCTCGACGGGGGTGGCCGCCGCCGACCCGGTGTCCACGGGAACGGTGCTCGTCACGCCGCCGGCCGAGACCGTCAGCGTGCTCGCCCCCGCGGGCAGGTCGACGACGGCCCAGCCGCCCGCCGCACCGTCCCGCGCCGTGAACGGGACGGCGGGGGCGGACGTCGGATCGGTCGAGACGCTCGCCGCGGTGGGGAGCGTCGGGCCGTGTTCGTGCCCGCCGGTCGCGAGCGCGACGGGCTGGACGGCGGTGCCGTCCGTGGTGCCGGGCGGCGGGTAGCCGGTCCCCGAGAGGCGGACCAGGTTCGGGCCCGGCCGCATCGGGGCGACCAGCACGGCGAGCCGGTCGGCCCCGGCGCCGACCGTGCGCAGGAGCGGCCGGCCCGGCTCCGGACCCGGCCCTGGGAGGGGCAGGGTCGCGAGCAGCGCCGCCGCGGCGATGCCGGCGACACCGGTGACCCCGGCGATGCGGTGCAGCTCCCGGGCCCGCAGCCGCCCCGCCGGCAGCAGCGCCGCGGCCCAGCCCGCCATCACGAGCACGGGCAGCGCGACGGCCGCGAGCCCGGCCAGTCCGTACCCGCTCCCGGTGAGGTCGTGGGTGGTGTCCGGCCCGCTGACGACGAGCTGGGCGACCCCGGCGCCGACGGCGACGGCTCCCGCGGCGATCGCGACCCGGGCGAGCACCCCGGACCGCGGGTGCACGTCGGGCCGGTCGGCCTTCTCCGGGACCGCCACCGCGCCGAAGGGCACCGTCGGTGCCTCCGCGGCCGCGCGGCTGCGCAGGCCGGCCGAGGGCGCACCGGTCGCCGGCCCCGACCCGGCCGGGACCGCGGGCTCCCCCGCCCGAGGTCCCGGCGCGGGCCCGGCCCGCCGGGCCCCGGCGGCCGCGACCGCCGTGGCCCCGACGAGCACACCCGACGCGACGGCGTAGGTCGCGTCGAGCGCGAACGCGAGCCCGGTGTGGATCGACCCGAGCTGGGCGGCCAGCAGCACCAGCAGCACCGCCCCCGGCACGGCCGACCAGCGGGTCCCGAGCAGGGCCGCGGCCACCAGGGCGAGCACCACGTGCGCGACGGTGCCGAGCACCGACACCGATCCCGTCAGGTGCGTGATCTCGGCCGCGGCGGCCACGACGCCCGCCGCGACCCACGCCGTCACCAGCAGCCCGCGCGGGACGTGCCCACCGAGCAGGCCGCGGGAGGACCCCTGCGGTGCGCGCCGACCGAGCAGGCCGTGCACCAGGGCGATCCCGCCCGCCAGCGCCGTCCCCGCCAGCAGGGCCACGCGCAGCAGCACCACCGCCGGACCGGCCTGCTCCCCCAGCGCCGCGGCCGCACGCGCGGCGGGGGTCACGACCACGGGCCCGGCGAGGGCGGTGCCCCCGCTCGCCACGAGGGCGAGCGGGAGCACCACCACGGCCGCGGCGGCCGCCCGGCCGCGGCGCACCAGGGCGCGCCGCGACCGGGAGACCCGGTGCCGGGTGTTACTTGATGTCGGCATCGTTCGCCACGAACAGCATCGAGTGGGGCTTCGCGTTGCCGAAGGAGCCGTGCGGCCAGCTCTCCCGGTTGAACGAGATGCAGGTGTCACCCGTGTTCTCGTCCCTGAAGTCCTCGTCGAGCTTGAGCTCGCCGTCCTTCTCGATGTCCACGATGCAGACGCGGTGGTCGCCGTCGGTGCCGGTGCGGGCCACGAAGTAGTTCGCGGTCGCCAGGCGCTTCGGCTGGTCGGTCTCGTGGTAGAAGCCGTCGTCACCCAGCTCGAGGTTGTCCAGGGCACCCCAGTGCGGGCCGGCTGCGGCCTTGCCGGGGTTGATGACCTGGTGCCCCTTGAGCGTCGGGCAGTCGGACTCCGCGCCACCGCCGGCGATCTCGTCGGTGGTGTCGATCGAGCAGGTCGCCTCGTCGCCCGCCTCGACCAGCTTCTCGATGTCGAGCGCGATCACGCCGCCGGCGGTGCCGGGGTCGTCCTTGCCCAGCGCGCCGGGCTTGCGGCCGATGACGGCGTGGTACAGCGTCTTGTCGTCGGGGCTGGTCTGCAGCCACCCACCGTTCGACGACGGGCCGCCGTTGTCACCGGCCTTCGGGTCCAGCTCCTTCACCGCGGCGGAGAGGTCGTAGATCTCCTTCCACTCCGGCTCCGGGACCGTGATGTCCGGCGTGTAGAACAGCGCGCCACCCTGCATGGTCTGGGCGAACGCACCCTTGTGCCCCGGCAGGTTGGTCACCGTGGTCTCCATCGCCGCGCGGTTCTCGTTGTGCAGCGGGTCCTGGCCGTCGGACCGCGGGCCGGTCGGCAGGTAGGACACCGACTTGACCCTGGGGTGGTTCAGGTCGGAGATGTCCCAGGTCCGGACCGTGGGCCGACGCAGGTACGGGGACGGCGCCTTGACCGGGTCGAGGATGATCGTCCGCGGCTCGGCGTAGTCACTCGTGACCATCGTGTTCAGGTCCTCGCGGACCTGGATGCCGTGCGGGTTGGCGCAGCTGGGCTGGCCGAGCGCCGGCATGTTGAGGCACTGCGTCGGGTCCTCCGGCGTGGTGGTCGCGGCCGGGGCCTCAACCAGCTTCTGCCCGTCCGGACCGAACCGGACGACCTCGCCGGGCGTGCCCGCGAACCCGTTGCCGGTGCGGACCTCACCGTTCGAGTAGGTGCAGGGGCCCGGGACGACCGGGCCGCCCATGTAGGTCCCGTAGGCCGTTCCATCGTTCAGAACCCAGTACGCGTCCGGCACCGACCCGCAGAGGGTTTGGCTGGGGAGGCTGATGCCGGAGAGCTTGAGCTCCGGCAGCGCGGACACGTCGAAGACATAGGTGGCCGCCGAGTAGAGGCCACCCGCGTAGATCTTGTCGCCCTTGCGCCACGAGTACTGCATGTGGTGCGGCTCGTTCTCGACCAGCGGGCCGACGGTCGCGGTGTTGACGACCTTGCCGTAGCTGGGCGAGCCCTTGGTGACGTCGACGACCGCCATGAAGTCCGGGCCCGGGAGGGCGTTGCGAACCTTGTCGGTCGGGTTCGTCAGGGACCCGGGCAGGTTCTTGACGTCCGGGACCACCGTGTCGGCGACGTTCTCGTCGCCGGCCCACACGACCATGTACTCCGGTCGCGTGGAGGCGCCGCGCGAGTCCTCGGCGGCGTCGGTGTCGATGTTGTTCTCGACCCAGTAGTCCTTGCCGTCGGCCCCCTTCACGGCGGACTTGACGGTCTCGACATCGGCGTACGCGTCGCCGCCCGGCAGGGTGGTCACCCCGGCCACGACGCCCAGGGCCAGGAGCCCGAGCAGGATCTTCTTGGGTGCGCGCATCCCGGCCTCAGCTCGGCAGGAGTCGGCTGGGCGCGCCCACGGCCGACTGGGTCAGACCGGCGATCGGGACGCCGGCGGGGGCGAGGTCGCGGCCCTGGTTGAGCAGGTCGCCCTGATCGAACGCCGTGGACGACGGCTCCACGTACGGGGCCTCCGGCGCGGGGGCCGGCTCGGCACCGTCAGCGGGGTCGTCGTGGGCCGTGAGCAGCGGCGCGAGGTCCGGCACCAGGTCCGGCGTGGCGGCCTGGGCCGGCCCGGTGAGGCCGACCACGGCGGCGCCCGCCAGGGTCGCGGCCCCGGCGAGCCGGGTCAGTGCCGACCGTGGTGGTCGGTATCGGTGTCGCGGCACGACAGTGTCTCCACTTCTTCTCGTCTGGGGAGCGGACGGCGGCGGACCGGCACCCGGGACCTGCCGATAGGTCCGATGTGGACGGACCTGCGACGGTGGGGCGGGCGGCGGTGGGCACGGCCTGGTGCACCGTCCGACGGAGGGGCCGGGTCGGGTCGACGAGGTCGGCCCGACAGGGCCCGGTCCGGCGGCCCGATGGGCGGCACCCGCGCCGCGCGACGGCCGTGTCGGGGGACGACGGCCGCCGGGGACCGGACGGAGCCGGGCGGGCGGGGACGGGCGGTGCGCCGGAGCGAGGGTCGGCGAGGCGGTGGCCCGGGACGGGCCCGGGCCTCAGCTCACCGTCGCGCTACACAGCGCGCTCGCCACGCGACGCAGATCGACGTGACGTCGATAGGCGAAGCGGTCGGTGAGGCGCATGGCCGGAACTGTGTCATCCGGACGGAGCAGTGGAGATCACCGGGGTCGGACAGAGGGTCGTCCCACGGCCGTTCCGGACCCATTTCGGACCCTTTTTCGTGGCTCAGGTCACTCGTTTCGGCGGTTCATCGGCGCCGGAACGGGTCCATGGCGACGTGTGACGCGGGCCGGATTGTTCACGCGATCGTGTCGGCCTGGCCGGGAACCGATCACGAGTCAGCGGCTCGACCTGGCCATTCTCCGACGCCCTCCCCGACCGGGTGACGACGCCTCTCCCGGCGGCCATGCACGCAGAGTGACCATCGGTCCCGGCTCGGGAAAAACGGGACGGAAATGCGAGGGAAATGGGCCGGGCCGCCCGAAGATCGGACATTCGATGCCGATCTGGAACGCGTGCGGCCGCAATGTCCGGTCAATCCGGCGGCGGTTTCCGCGGGCCGGATCACACTTGACCGTTCCGCGGATCGGCACCTACCGTCGTCGTCAGGTCAAGAGCGCCAGCGCCAAGCCCCGGCTCGCTGGCCGGCAACCCTCCTCCGCGGTGGGGTGCTCCGGGTGACGACCGGGCCGCCGCGGACCCGCGGCCGGCAAGCGCGGACCCTTCCGTCCGGTACCTCGTGCCGCACCGGGTCCAGAGTGATCCGGGAGGATCCACGATGTCCGACGTCCGCACCCAGGTCGACACCCAGGTCAGCACTCAGGTCGGCACTCACGTCGGCTCGGCGCCGCTCTGCACCGAGGCCCCGGGCTGCACGGCCGCCGAGGAGCCCACGCGCACCGCGACCGCCGCGACGACCCCGACCACCGCCCCCACCACGGCCCCGGCGGCGACGCCCCTGCCCGAGCTCGTCGGCACCGGGCTCCCGGTCCCGCTGGTCGACGGCCGCACCGTGCCGTACGCGAACCTCGACCTCGCCGCGAGCGCCCCCGCGCTGCGGGCGGTCGCCGACCACGTCGCCGAGCTCCTCCCCTACTACTCGAGCGTGCACCGCGGCGCCGGCTACGCCTCGCAGGTCTGCACCTCGGTCCTCGAGGGCGCCCGGGACACGGTGGCCCGGTTCGTCGGGGCGCGCGCCGACGACGTCGTCGTGTTCACCCGCAACACCACGGACGCGCTCAACCTGCTCGCCGGCGCGGTCCCCGGCTCCACGCTGTGCCTCGACGTCGAGCACCACGCCACGCTGCTCGCCTGGCGCGGCACCGACCACCGCGTGCTGCGGGCGCCGGACACCGTCGGCGAGACGCTCGATCTCCTCCGGGACGCGCTGACCGCCGAGCGGACCGCCCTGCTGGCGATCACCGGCGCCTCCAACGTCACCGGCGAGATCCTGCCGCTCGACGAGATCTGCGCGATCGCGCGCGCCGCCGGCACCCGGGTGGTGCTCGACGCCGCCCAGCTCGCCCCGCACCGCCGGGTCGACATCGCGGCGTCCGGCGTGGACTACGTGGTGCTGTCCGGGCATAAGCTCTACGCCCCCTACGGCGCCGGCGCGTTGATCGGGCGGCGGGACTGGCTCGACGTCGCCGCCCCGTACCTCGCCGGCGGCGGCGCGGTCCGGTCGGTCGGCGTCGAGGACCGCACCGCCGAGGTCAGCTGGGCCCCGGCGCCGCACCGGCACGAGGCCGGCACGCCGAACGTCCTCGGTGCCGCCGCCCTCGCCGCCGCCTGCCGCGCGCTGGACCCGGTGATCGACGAGATCGCCCCCGCCCACGAGCGCGCCCTGCTCGCGCGCCTGGTCAGCGGGCTGTCCGGGATCGCCGGCGTCCGTCCCCTGCGCATCTGGGCGGACGCGCCGGACCGGGTCGCGGTGGCCTCGTTCACCGTCACCGACGTCCCGGCCGGGCTCGTCGCCGCGGCGCTGTCCGCCGAGCACGGCATCGGGGTGCGCGACGGGCGCTTCTGCGCCCACCCGCTGCTCGCCCGCCTCGCCGGCGGCGCCGACGCGGTGCGCGTCAGCCTCGGCCTGAGCACGTCCGAGGAGGACGTCGACCGGCTGGTCGAGGCCGTCCGCACGGTCGCCACCGCGGGTCCGAAGTGGGACTACCGGGAGGTCGACGGCCGGTGGACCCCGACCCCGGACCCGCGCGACCTCGACCCGCTGCGGCTGGGCGCCGTGGCCTGGCCGGGCGGGGCGGCCTGCGGGCACTGATCAGCCCGCCACAGGGTGGCCCCGTCGCCGGGCGGCGGGGCGCACCGCTCGGCCTGTGCGGTCGGGTGGACGGGCGCACCGTCGGCGCGTCACCGTCGTTTCCCCGCAGGGTTGGGTGGTACACCCACCCCGGGCGACGACCGGGTCGCGGCGAGCACGGAGAGTAGATGTCAGACGACGCAGCGCTGTCCGAGGGACAGGCCGGGGACGGTGCGGAGCAGCAGCCCCACGAGCCCAGTGAGATCACGTACGCGGAACACCTCCATCCGGCGCGCCCACGGACCCTCCGCCATCGCGCCCGGGCCAAGTCGCCCGTCGTCCGGCGCTCGGTGGCGAAGGACGGCGCGGCGACCGGGGAGAACCCCGCCTACGTCTCCTGGCTGCTCAGCCAGTCGATGCTTGCCGACTCCAACGAGATCGCCCGGCAGTTCTCCGGCCAGGGCACGATGTGGCAGAACCCCTTCGCCGACCCCGGCCCGCGCCAGGCCGTCGAGTCCGCGTCGGTGTGGTTCACGGCCTACCCGATCTCGCTGATCACCCGGCCCGGGCAGTCCTTCCTGGCCTCGTTGGGCGACGAGGCGCTCTGGAACGCCTTCTGCACGATCGGCATCGAGGCGATCCACACCGGACCGGTCAAGCGCGCGGGCGGCATCTCGGGCTGGCAGTACACGTCCAGTGTCGACGGCCACTTCGACCGGATCGGCACGGAGATCGACCCCGCCTTCGGCACCGAGGCCGAGTTCCGCGCGATGTGCGGCATGGCCACGTGGTCCGGCGGCACGATCATCGACGACATCGTGCCCGGTCACACCGGCAAGGGCGCGGACTTCCGGCTCGCCGAGATGAAGTACGCCGACTACCCCGGCATCTACCACATGGTGGAGATCGAGGAGGAGGACTGGAACCTCCTGCCCGAGGTGCCGCCGGGCCGCGACTCGGTGAATCTCGACGTGCCCACCGAAGAGGCCCTGGAGAAGGCCGGGTACATCATCGGCCGGCTGCAGCGGGTGATCTTCTACGCCCCGGGCGTCAAGGAGACGAACTGGAGCGCGACCAAACCGGTGGTCGGCGTCGACGGCGTGGCCCGGCGGTGGGTGTACCTGCACTACTTCAAGGACGGGCAGCCCTCGATCAACTGGCTCGATCCGTCCTTCGCCGGCATGCGGCTGGTCATCGGCGACGCCGTGCACTCGCTGGCCGACCTCGGCTCCGGCGCGCTGCGGCTCGACGCCAACGGCTTCCTCGGCGTCGAGAAGAGTGCCGAGGGCATGCCGGCCTGGTCCGAGGGGCACCCGCTCTCGTCCGCGGCCAACCACCTCATCGCCAGCATGGTGCGCAAGCTGGGCGGGTTCACCTTCCAGGAGCTGAACCTGACGATCGACGACATCCGCGCCACCTCCGAGGCCGGCCCGGACCTGTCCTACGACTTCGTCAACCGCCCCGCCTACCACCACGCGCTGGTCACCGGCGACACCGAGTTCCTGCGGCTGACCCAGCGGACCTCGCTCGAGCTGGGGGTCGACCCCGCCGGGCTGGTGCACGCGCTGCAGAACCACGACGAGCTGACCTACGAGCTCGTGCACTGGGCCACGGGGCACCGCGACGACCTCTACCCGTTCGCCGGCGAGCAGCTCACCGGCGAGCAGCTCGCCGAGCGCGTGCGCGCGGACCTCACCGCCGCTCTGACCGGCGACGCCGCGCCGTACAACCGGGTGTTCACGACCAACGGCATCGCCTGCACCACGGCGACCGTCATCGCCGCGACGCTCGGGCTGTCCTCGCTCGACGCGATCACGGACGAGGACGTTCCCGAGATCATGCGGGTGCACCTGCTGCTGGCGATGTACAACGCTCTGCAGCCGGGCGTCTTCGCCCTCTCCGGCTGGGACCTCACGGGCATGCTCACCCTGCCGGCCGACGAGGTCGCCGAGCTGATCGCCGAGGGCGACACCCGCTGGATCCACCGCGCCGCGCACGACCTCATGGGCACCGCCCCGCAAGCGGTGAAGTCCGCGTCCGGGATGCCGCGCGGCCGTTCGCTCTACGGTCCCCTGCCCGAGCAGCTGGAGGACGAGCGCAGCTTCGCCCGGCAGCTGCAGGCGATCCTGGCCGTCCGGTCCCGCTACGGGATCGCGGTGGCGCGGCAGGTCGACATCCCGGACGTCTCGCACCGCGGCATGCTCGTGCTGGTCCACGAGCTCGACCCGGGCGAGGACGACGGCCGCCGGATGCACGTCACGGTGCTGAACTTCGCCGCCGAGGCCGTGGTCGGCACCGTGCGCTCCGAGCACCTCGTGCCCGGCAGCCGGGTCATCGACATGTTCACCGACAAGGAGTGCGGCGTCGTCGACGACCTGCAGGCCTTCGTCGTGGAGCTCGAGCCGCACCAGGGGCACTCGCTGCTGCTGGAGGTCCCCGAAGACCCGCGCTGACGCGCCCGTGCGCGGCGGCCGGTGCCACCCGCCGCGCGGTCAGGCCGCCGTCGTGCTGCGGAAGTAGTGCCCCTTCCCCAGGTCGTCGAGCAGACCGGGGTGCGTCGGCTCCCAGCCGAGGTCCGTGCGCGTCAGCTCGTTCGAGGCCGGGCAGTCGAGGGCGAAGAAGCCGCCGAGCCAGCCGAAGTGCTCGGTGGCCCGCTCGGCGGGCACCGGCACGACGGGCAGGTCGAGCCCGCGCCCGATGGCCTCGGCGATCGCCCGTGCGGGCACCCCCTGCTCGGCCACGCCGTGCAGGACCGAGCCCGCGCGGGCCTGCTCCACCGCGAGGCGGACGAGGACGCCGGCGTCGCGCCGGTGCACGGCGGGCCACCGGTTGGTCCCGTCGCCGACGTAGCCGGAGACGCCCTGCGTCCGGGCGATGTCCACCAGCCTGGCCACGAACCCGTGGTCGCCGGCGCCGTGGACCGTGGGGGCGAAGCGCACGACCGACGAGCGCACCCCGCGGTCCGCGAGTGCGAGCGTGGCCGTGGCGTTGGCCGTCCGGGGGTGCGCGGCGGGGTCCGGCTCGTCGCGCTCGGTCGCGACGCGGCCGGGCGCGAGGCCGGCGACGCCCGAGGCGATGACGAGGGGCCGGCCGGTTCCCTCCAGAGCTCCGCCGATCGCCTCGATCGCGGCGAGGTCGATCCGCGCGGCCTCGGCCATCTGGGAGAAGTCGTGGTGGTAGGCGAGGTGGACGACGCCGTCGGAGCCGGCCGCGGCGGCCCGCAGGCCGTCCAGGTCGTCGAGGCCACCGCGGTGCACCTCGGCGCCCAGGGCGGCGACGGCGGCCGCGGCGGAGTCCGAGCGGGCCAGGCCGAGCACCTGGTGCCCCGCCCCCTGCAGCTCGCGGACGGCGGCCGAGCCGATCCAGCCGGACGCCCCGGTGACGAAGACGCGCATGGGAACCCTCCCGAGTTCTGATGTCACTTGGTGACATCACCCTACGCCTCGATGTCAGCGAGTGTCATCACTAGACTCCCACGGATGGGTCGCTGGGAGCCGAACGCGAGCGGGCGCCTGCGCGAGGCCGCCCTCGACCTCTACGTCGAGCGCGGCTTCGAGCAGACCACGGTCGCCGAGATCGCCGCCCGCGCCGGCCTCACGGCGCGCACGTTCTTCCGGCACTTCGCCGACAAGCGGGAGGTGCTGTTCGCCGGCTCGGAGCTGCTGGAGGAGCACATGGTCGAGGCGCTCGACCGGGCCCCGGAGGCGGCGTCGCCGATGGAGGCGGTCGGGGCGGCCCTCGACGCCGCCGCGGGCACCCTCGGCCGGAACCGGGACTTCTCCCGCCGGCGCCACCTCGTCATCGTCGCCAACGGCGAGCTGCAGGAGCGCGAGCTGATCAAGATGACCAGGCTGGCGACGGCCCTGACCGAGGGGCTGCGCCGGCGCGGCGTGGCCGAGGGGGACGCGCGGCTGGCCGCCGAGGCGGGGGTCGCCGTCCTGCGGGTGGCCTTCGAGCGGTGGGTCACCGAACCCGAGGAGCGGGACCTGGCGCTCGTGATGCGCGAGTCCGTCGAGCGGCTGCGCTCCCTCACACGCTGACGCAGGTCCTCCCCGGCCAGGCCCGCCGGCCCGGTGAGGTGGTCGGCCAGCATCATCAGCGCCGTCAGGTGGTCGACCGGGACCCGAAAGAAGCCCTGTAGCTGCCCGGCGTGCAGGTCCATGGTCGGCACCCGGTCGACGCCGACGGCCTCCAGCGTCCGCGGCACGACTCGGGCCGAGATCGGCTCGCGTGCCGCCGACTTCTTGTCCTGCCGCGGGTAGCCGTACCAGGGCGTCACGGCGGCCACGCGGTGGGCGCTGGCCGCGATCGCGGCGTGTGGTCCCGCGTCAGGCCCGGCGCCGCTCCGATCCGGCCAGCTCGTCCTCGATCCGCGGCCCGTGCGGCATACCGCCGCGCGCCCCGCTCTCCGCGACCGACAGCGCGGCCGCCACCACCGCGCGTCGAACCGCCCGCGGCGCCGTCTCCCCTGCCGCCAGACCGGCAGCCAGGACGCCGTTGAACGTGTCGCCGGCGCCGGTGGTGTCCCGGACCGCGGGCGCCGGATGGGCCGGGACGTGCTCGACACCGCCGCCGGGGTCGACGACGAGTGCCCCCTCCCCGCCCAGGGTCACCACGACCTCCGCGTTTGTCCGGCGCGCCAGCGCTGTCGCGCGCTCCTCGACCGAGCCGCCTGCGTCGCCGTCGGACGACAGGGGCGCCAGATCCCGGATCTCGGTGGTGTTGGGGGTCAGCACCGGCCCGTGCCGCAGCAGCCGGCCGATCACCGGCAGCACGGGCGCCGGGTTCACGACGCACCGGATTCCTCGTGCCGCAGCGGTCTCGACCGCGGCGGCCACGGCCTCCTCGGGAATCTCCGTGCTGACCAGCACGCACCCGGCCCAGCCCGCCGATCCGGCGACGGCCGAACGCACGGCCTCCGGGTCGACGGCCATGTTGGCCCCGCCGCCCACCGCGATCTGGTTCTCGCCGGCCGCGTCGACCACGATCAGCGCCACCCCGGTCGGCACGTCGTCCAGCACCGCGACCGCGTCGACGTCGATGCCCTCGGCGCGCAGCTCGGCCACCGCCCCGGACCCGACGTCGTCGGCGCCGACGGCCCCGACGTACCGGACCTCGGCGCCCGCGCGCGCCGCGGCCACCGCCGCGTTGGCGCCCTTGCCGCCGCCGAACCGCTCCACCCCGGGCCCGACCACGGTCTCACCGGGGCCGGGCAGCCGCGGCGCCCGCACCACCATGTCGACGTTGACCGCGCCGACCACGAGGACCCGCGCCGGCACGCCCTCCCCGCGTTCGGTCACGGGCGGGAGAGCAGGCGGGCGAGGGTGTCGAGGTCGGCCTGCACCGCGGCGAGGTCCCGCTGCACGTCCACGTCGCTCATGTCCGGCCGCTGCCGGACCGTGAAGACGAGGTCGCAGCCGTCCTCGTTGGGCAGCACCCGGACCGGGTTCGAGACGACCTCCCCGCTGGGCAGCGTGACGTCGTGGTCGAGCACGCCGAACTCGTTGCGCGGGGCGAAGGCGATCTCCACCGTGCCCATCGGCGACTCGGTGATCCACCGCCCCTCGTGCAGCTCGACGCTCGACGAGGCGAGGCCGGCCGCCCACCGGGGCAGGTTGGTGGGGTCGGCGACGAAGGCGTAGACCTCGGCCGCGGGCGCCTCGATCCGGACGCCGAGGTGCCGGCTCGGGAGAGTGGACACGGGCATTCCTTCCGCTCGGGCCGCCCACCCTGCCACGCACCCCCGACAGGATCACCCGGCCGCCCGTCACCATGACCACGAGTTGGTGCGCCACGGCAGCCGACACAGCCGCCAGGTACCGCAAGCAGCGATCATGGACCGGGAAGGCCGCCACCAACGCCACGGCATACGGAGCGGGACGGACCCCTACCCCACCCCCAGCTCCGCGGCGAGCTTCCGCCCCAGCGCGACCTTCTGGATCTTGGTGGCCGACATCGGCCAGTCGTCGACGAACCGCAGGTGCCGCGGCACCTTGAACGACGCGAGCGAGGCGCGGCAGTGGGCCAGCAGGTCGTCGGCCGAGGCCGTCGCGCCCGGCCGGAGCTCGACGAACGCCGCGGGCACCTCCGTCAGCCGCGGGTCCGGGACCCCGACGACGGCGACCACCGCCACGTCAGGGTGCCGCGCGAGCACGACCTCGACCTCCATCGCGGCGACGTTCTCGCCGCCTACCTTGATCATCTCCTTGATCCGGCCGCGGTAGCTCACCCGCCCGTCCGCGTCGACGAAGCCCAGGTCGCCGGACCGGAACCAGCCGCCGGCGGCCGCGGTCCGCGCGGTCTTGTCCGGGTCGTTCCAGTAGCCGTCGAACAGCCCCGGCCCGCGCACGACGATCTCGCCCTGCGTCCCCGGCGGGAGGAGCTCGTCGTCGACGGGGTCCATCGCGGCCATCTCCATCCCGGGCAGCGGGCGGCCGTTGGTGCCGAGGCGGACGTCGTCGGGGTCGTCCGGCGAGGTGGTGGCGCCGATCCCGCCGACCTCGCTGCTGCCGTACGACGTCAGCTGCACGGTCGTCGGGGCCAGCGCCTGCAGGCGGCGGAGCGTCTCGGGCGGGCCGACGTTGAGCATCAGCCGCACCCCGGCGAAGACCGGGGCGAAGTCCGGCTGCGCGACCAGGGCCTCGATGATCGTCGGGAAGCAGGTGAAGGCGACGGTCACGCGCTCGTCGCGGATCTGGGCCAGCGCCCGTGCCGGGTCGAAGCGGCGGTCGGTCACGAAGGTGCCGCCCGCGTCGAGGATCGCGAGCAGCGGGTTGAGGAAGCTGAGGTGGAACAGCGGCAGGACGTCCCAGAGCACGTCCGCGGGGGTGCAGCGGAAGCGGGTCCGGCCCACTCCGACCCCCACGCCGACGACGGCCTCGTGGCTGAGCGGGCAGCCGCTGGGATGCGCCGTGGTGCCGGAGGTGTAGACCATGAGAGCGGTCTGCCGCAGCGAGACCCGCTCGCGGAGCTCCCCGATCCGGGCGGCCGTCGCCTCCGGGTCCGGGCCGGCGAGATCGAGTGCGACGAACCCGTCGACCGCGCCGACCGCGGCCGCGATCCGAAGCGACGGCAGGCCGTCGAGCGCGAGCACCGCGGGGTCGCCGTCCAGCCCCGCCGCCGCGCGGATCAGCTCCGGGTAGTCCGCGGGCGAGTCCGGGTGCTCCGTCACGACGACGGCCTCGATGCCGGCGTCGGCCAGCACGTGCCGGACCTCGGGCACGGCGAACCGGGTGTTGATCGGCACCGCGACCGCACCCAGCGCCGCGCACGCGAAGAGGATCTCGACCCCCTCGGCCGAGCAGTCCGCCGCCACCGCCACCCGCGAGCGGGGGCCGACGCCGAGGTCGAGCAGCTGCTCGGCGATCCGCTCGGCGCCGGCGAGGACCTCGGACCAGGGGGTGCGGCCGTCGGGCGTGACGATCCCGGCCGCCGGGTCGGCCGAGGCGGCGGCCCGCACGAGCAGGTCGGCGAGGGTGGGCAGCTCGCGCCAGGCCCTGCCCGTCATCGCCCCGCCTCGGCCAGTGCCGCGACACGGCCGCCCGCGTGCCGCCCGGCCCGGTACCCGAACACCATGCCCGGGCCGAGCGTGCCGCCCGCGCCGCCGTAGACCATGCCGGTCACACCGGCCATCGCGTTGCCCGCGGCGTAGAGCCCCGGGATCGGCGCGCCGGCGAGGTCGAGGACCCGGCCGTCGACGTCCGTGCGCGGGCCGCCCTTGGTGCCGAGCGCCCCGCTGTGGATCTCGACGGCGTGGAAGGGGCCCTCGGTGAGGGGGCCGAGCGTGGCGCCGGGGCCCGGGTAGTGGGTCTGGTCGCCGTTCCAGCCGTCGTAGGCGCTCGTGCCGCGGCCGAAGTCGGTGTCGGCGCCGTCGGCGACGTGGGCGTTGAACCGGGCCACGGTCGCCGCGAGCTCCAGCGGCGGCACGCCGATCCGGCGGGCGAGCTCGTCGAGCGTGGCCGCGGTGGTCATCCAGGCCGGCGGCTCCGCGCCCGGCGGGAGCGACAGGAAGCCGTAGCGCCGCAGGTACTCCGCGTCGAACACGAGCCAGCAGGGCAGGTTGGCGTAGCTGAACGTGGTCGGGTCGAACTGGTGGAAGGCGCCGCCGAGGGCGTTGTAGTTGGCGGCCTCGTTGGTGAACCGCCGGCCGGCCCGGTTGACCATGATCGACCGGGGCAGCGACCGCTCGCGCAGGACCAGCCGGGCCCGCTGCCGGCCGAACGCCTCGTCGCCCGGGATCTCGACGGTCGGCACCCACCAGGCCTCGCGCATCGTGCCGAGCTGGGCACCGGCGGCCATCGCCAGGCGCAGGCCGTCGCCGGTGTTGGTCGGGACCGATGCCGGGCTGGTCATCGGCCCCCGCAGGTAGGCCCGCACCAGCTCCGGGTCCCACTCGAACCCGCCCGTCGCCAGCACCACGCCCCGCCGCGCCCGGATCTCCGAGCCGTCGGCGAACCGGACGCCCTCGACGCCGTCGCCCAGGATCAGCGAGGTCGCGCGCAGCCCGGTCCGCGGCGCGACCCCGCGGTCCAGCAGCGCCTTGAGCAGCCCGCCGACCAGCGCGTGCCCGCAGCCGCGCAGGTCCCGCTCGCGGCGCTCGTCGCGGCTCGGCGGCCCCGGCCGCCCGCCGCCCATGAAGGTCTCGACGAGCATCAGTCGCGGCAGCCGCTCCGGCACGACGACCCGGTCCGCCCACTCCCCGAGCTCGCGGAACGAGAACAGGTCGGGATCCAGTGAGCGGCCGCCGCCGGGCTTCCCGCCGGGGTGCTCCGGGTGGTAGTCCGGCAGCCCGGGCACCACGTGGTAGCGCACGGGCGTGGCCGCCTCGATCCAGCGCACGAACTCGGGTCCGGTGTCGACGAACGCCTCGGCGAGCGCGGGCTCGATCAGCCCGTGGGACAACGAGTCCAGGTAGGCCAGCGCGTCCGCGCGACCGTCGGGCGTGGACTCGTGGGGGTTGGCGGGGATCCAGGTGGTGCCGCCGGACAGGGCGGTGGTCCCGCCGACCCGCTCCCCCTTCTCGACGACGGCGACCTCGGCCCCCGCGTCGGCGGCGGCGACCGCGGCGACCAGGCCGGCCCCGCCGGTTCCGAGGACCACGACGTCCACGGTCTCCATGCACACCCTCCCTGCCGATCTAACTGTCAAACGCCCGGTAGATGGCACGAGTTTGTATAACGCGTGTTGTATCGTCCGTCAAATGCCCCGTCGTATCGACGCCGACGCCCGGCGCCGCGAGATCGCCGCGCTCGCCGCCGCGCTCGTCGCCCGCCGGGGCACGGACGGCCTGTCGCTGCGCGCCCTGGCCGCCGCGGCCGGGGCCAGCACGACCGTGATCACGCACTACTTCGCCGGCAAGAAGGAACTGCTGCAGAGCGCGTACCACGCGGCCGTCGACCAGGCCCGCGACCGCGTCCGCGAGGCGCCGTGCGAGGACGACCCGCGCCGGCTCGTCGCGCTGTGCGAGGCCGTGCTCCCGCTCGACGCGCCCCGGGCGGAGAACTGGCGGACCTGGCTCGCCTTCTTCGGCATCGCCGTCGGGGAGCCCGACCTGGGCGCAGTCCAGCGGCGGCGCGTGACCGGCCACCGTGACCTGATCGCCGGCGCCGTCCGGGCCGGGCAACGGCTCGGGACCGTCGACGCCGCGCGGGACCCGGACGAGGAGGCCCGCACCCTGCTGGCCCTCACCCACGGCGTCGCCGTGGAGGCGGCCTTCGACCCGGACGACTGGCCGGCCGCCCGGCAGCGCGCGCTCGTCGCGCGGCACGTCGCGGCGCTGGCGCACCCACCGTCCCGTGAGGACTCACCGGCTGCGCCGGCGCGCGAATCGTCCTAGCGTCGGACCATGAGCGACAGCGCTGACCCGTCGTCCGACACCCGGCTCGAGGCCCTCCGGCGCGGCGAGAAGCTCCCGAACCTGATCGCCGAGACGGCATCGGGGTTCGCGGTGTTCGGCGACCACCAGAAGCTCCCCGGCTACTGCCTGCTGATCCACCGGGCCGAGGTCGAGCACCTCGACGACCTCGAGGAGACGGAGCGGATCCGGTTCCTCTACGAGCTGTCGCTGCTCGGCCAGGCCGTGCGCACCGCGCTGCGGGACGACCCGCTGTTCCGCCGGGTCAACTACGAGGTCCTCGGCAACACCTGGCCGCACCTGCACGGGCACGTCCACGCCCGGTACGAGTGGGAGCCGGACGACTACAAGTTCCTGCCCGTCTGGCGCTACCCCGACCTGCGCGGCGCCGAGCACGCGGCCGGGACGCGGCACGAGGAGCTGAAGGAGCGGATCGCGCTCGAGCTGCGGGCGCTGCTCGCGGGCGGTCTCTAGCCCGTCGGGCCGGGGGTCCAAGATGGCGGGCGTCGCCCTGCCGAAGGAGATCACCGTGCGCCGGTTCGCCGCGCTCGCCGTCCTGCTCGTCCTGCCGTTCCTGGTGCTGCCCGGCAGCGCCGCCGCCGACCCGCCCTTCCGGGTGCCCGATCGCGTCACCGACCGGGCCGGAGCGCTCGACGCCGCCGGCCGCGCCCGGGTCACCGAGGCCGTCGACCGGCTGCGCACGGACCGCGGCTACGACCTGTTCGTCGTCTACGTGCGGTCCTTCGACGGCCGGGACGGGCAGCAGTGGGCCGACGCCACCGCCGTCGCCTCCCAGCTCGGGCGCGACCAGGTGCTGCTCGCGGTCGCGACGGACGACCGGGTCTACGGGCTGTCGGTCGACGACGGCTTCCCCGAGTCCGACGCGTCGATCCTGCAGATCCGGCGGGACAGCGTCGAACCGGCACTCGCCCGGGGCGACTGGGCCGGCGCCGCCGTCGGGCTGGCCGACGGGCTGCGCGAAACGGGCAGCGGCATCGGCATCCCCCTGCTGGTCGGCGGCGGGGTGGTCGTCGCGGGCGGAGCGGCGTGGCTGGTGAGCCGGCGGCGGCGTGCGCGTCAGGCCCCGACGCAGGCACCGGCACCGGCCGGGCCGCCCGACCCCGCGCCCGGCGAGTCCACCGCGGATCTCGCCTACCGCTCCAGCCAGGCGCTCCTGCAGGTCGACGACGCCGTCGGCACCTCCGAGCGGGAGCTCTCGGCCGCCCGCGCGCATTTCGGCGAGGAGGCGGTCGCCGGGTTCGCCACGGCGCTCGAGGCCTCGCGGGCGGACATGCTCGCCGCCTTCGAGATCCGCCAGCGGCTCGACGACGACGTCCCCGAGACCGAGCCGGAGCAGCGCGCGATGCACGCGGAGATCATCCGGCTCGCGACGCAGGCCGACGACCGGCTCGACGACCAGGTCGAGGCCTTCGACCGGCTCCGCGCCCTGGAGGCCGACGCCCCCGGCTACGTCGACGGGATCGCCGCCCGGCTCTTCGGGCTCACGGCCCGGGTGCCCGAGGCCGAGCAGCAGTGGGCCGAACTCGGCCGGCGGTGGGCACCGACGGCGCTGGAGCCGCTGGCGGAGAACCTGCCGCAGGCCTACGCGCTGCTCGCCGACGCGCAGAAGGAGCTCGACGAGGCACGGGCCCGGCTCGGCGCGTCGCAGCCGGCGCTCGCCGTGGTCGACGGGCGGGCGGCGGAGGACGCGGCGACGCAGGCCGAGACCCTGCTCGACGGGATCGCCCGCCGCGGCGCCGAGCTCACCGAGGCGGCGGCCCGGGTGCCGGCCGCGCGGGCGGAGGTGGAGCAGGACCTCGCCGAGGCCTCGGCGCTGCCGGAGGTCGACCCGGGCGTGCCGGCCCGGGCGCGGGCGGCGGTGGCGGCCGCGGTCACGGCGGCGCGCGGGACGGCCGGGCTCCCCGACCCGATCGCGGCGCTGCACCTGCTCGACGAGGCGGCCGCCGCCCTCGCCGCGGTGATCGCGGACGCCCGGGAGTCCGTGGAACGGACCCGCCGGGCGACGGCCGCGTTGGAGCAGGCGCTGGTCACGGCCCGGTCGGCGGGGGCGGCGGCGTCGGACTTCGTGTCCACGCGGCGCGGCGCGGTGGGCGCGCCGGCGCGGACCCGGCTCGCCGAGGCGCAGCGGCACCTCGCGGCGGCGACCGCGGGCGGCGACCCGGCGGCGGCGCTGCGGGAGGCGCAGCAGGCGGAGGCGCGGGCGCAGGAGGCCCTGCAGCTGGCGCAGGCGGACGTCTCGCGCTGGTCCGGGCCGTCCGGGGGCGGCAGCGGCTTCGGCGGGGAGCTCGGCGCACTGGTGCTCGGCGGGATCCTGTCCGAGGCGATGCGGGGCGGCGGCTACCGCGGCGGCGGGGGCTTCGGGGGCGGGGGCTTCGGGGGCGGCTTCGGGGGCGGCCGATCCGGTGGTCGCGTCCCCGGCAGCTTCGGTGGCTCCTCCAGCCGCGGCCGTCGGGGCGGCGGCGGACGCTTCTGACTCCCCGTGAGTGGCGATAGTCGCTATAGCGACTATCGCCACTCACAGGGTCACAGGAGCGCGCGGATGGCCTTCTCGAACCCGACGACGTGGGCGAGGGCCAGCTCCGCGGCCTTCTCCTCCTCCCCCGCGACCACGGCGCGGAGGAGGTCGGCGTGCTCGTGGACGTGCCCGGGCAGGGCGGGGAGCCGGTCGAGGAAGAGTACCCAGATGCGGGTGGCGAGGTTGTCGAGCCGCACGCAGACGTCCTCGAGGTGCGGGTTGCCCGTGGCGCGGTAGAGCGCCCGGTGGACCTCGACGTCGGCACGCAGCAGCTCACGCGGGTCGCCGGAGGGGTCGAGCGCGGCGATCCGGTCGCCGAGACGGCCCAGCTCCGCGCGGTCGACGGAGCCCGCGTTCCGCGCGGCGGAGCGGGCGGCGAGCGGCTCCAGGTTCAGCCGGACCTCGGACAGGTTCGCCAGGTCGGTGATGTCCACGGCCGTCGCGAAGGTGCCCCGCCGCGGATAGGCGACGACGAGCCGGTCCCCCTCCAGCCGTTTCAGCGCCTCCCGCACGGGCGTCCGGCCGGTGCCGAGCTCGGCGGCAAGCCGGTCGTCGTTGAGCGGGTCGCCGGGCCGGATCTCGAGCATGACGAGGCGATCCCGGATCGCCTCGTACGCGCGATCGGCCAGCGACCCCACTTCTCCCGCAGCAGCGACGCTCACGTTCCCTCCCCTTGACCGACCTCGATGGTATGCCTACCGTACCTCACGATTGATATACCAGTCTGCACGATCTCTTCGCGCAGACCGTCGGACGGAGTCCTGCATGGCCGAGCAGCTGCCGGAGCATCCCGATTTCTTGTGGCGGACGCCGGAGCCGCGGAGGTCCTACGACGTGGTGATCGTGGGTGGGGGTGGGCACGGGCTGGCCACCGCGCACTATCTGGCGCGCAATCATGGGATCACGAATGTGGCGGTGTTGGAGA
>NZ_BSFQ01000015.1 GCF_027922425.1 Pseudonocardia halophobica
CGGCGGCAGCGCGGTCTCCGGCGGCAGCGCGGTCTCCGGCGGCAGCGCGGTCTCCGGCGGCAGCGCGGTCTCCGGCGGCAGCGCGGTCTCCGGCGGCGCTGTGTCCGGGGCAGGCTCGAAAGTGTCAGTCGGCTTTCGTGAGACGCCGGTGTCATCATCTTCCGGTGGCGCCGATCGGACAAGTTCGTCCGGTTTCTCATCCGTCGCACGGGTTGTATCCCCCGACCGAACAGCCTCAACATCTCGCTGGTCCATCGGCGTATTCTCCGTACGCCAACGAACTTCCTCTGCTGCGTCAAGCTGGCCTTGCGGTGTTAAAGACCCTTGGGCGCTACGAACTCGTTCAACAGCATCATCGATCAATTCCTCCTGTGCAGTGTGCCGGGTACGGGTCTTCTCAATTCCCGCGTCATCCCGTATGGACACGTCCAGCCCCTGGCCTCGACGGCTATGGAGCTGCTGCATTGGCTGCCTGTCCCAATCCGCTTCGGAAATACCTGACTCGTAGGCATGGCGTGCGGCAGCGGTATGGCCCGCCTGCACTTCTGCACCGGACATACCCTCGGCGCTTCGGTACGCGGCAGCCTGATCGTTCGCGTACTTCCGGGCCTCTCCGGGTTCCCACGGACGGTTACGCGAAGCGAGAGGCGCCCTCGGGTCACTGAGTAGCTTGTCGACCCGATCATCTTCATTTAGCTCCTTTACTACGTCATCGAGGTCCTCGAAGCTCTCGTCATCCTGCGCTTGGCCTAACTTCTGCGCGTCAACTCGGCGGATGGGTCCGGCCTCCTGCCGCTCCGCAACACTCCAGAACCTAGCTTCGCTCCTGTCTTTTCCAGGCGCGACGCCCCCCGGGACTTCTGCCAGGCCTGGGCCCCCATACTCTGCTATCGTCGCGTCATCCGGAAGCTCCGCCAACGGGACGATAGCCCAGCCCTCTTTCAGCGATCCAGTCGGAAGATCGAACAGGCGTTCAAGGGCCTCAGGTTTCTGATCCCGGACCGTCTTCTCCGCTACGATGCGTCCAGCCACCCCGAGCCTTTGAGCGGCCTCCACTTCTTCTAGCGGCACCACCGTTACTGGCCAGTTTCCAGCACCTTCCCAGCGACCGGCTTGCGGTTTTCCTATCGAGCTTTCCGTGCGTTCGCTGTCGCTCATTGGTTCCCGCCTCCCAGGGTATGCCTTAAGCTGACGAAGCTTTCAACATCAACGCTCGGCGCGACCAGTCCGCCTTCTTAGCGGGCTCTTCGAATCAAGGTGCGACCTAGACTCGTTGTCGTCAATCGCACCAGCCCTTTGCGACAGGCGACGTAAATCGGTTAAAGGCGAAGGCGGGGTGCATAGATGTATAGATCGTTGCGATGCACCACGCACAAGGAGGATGCGCGCGCTGTGCGCACCTACTGAGCCGATCGAAACTCGGGGCGAGACCGCCGAGGCAGCGATCCGCCTCAATTCTTCCGAAAGCGCCGCTGGCGCCACCTGATAATCGCCCCCTTGCTCGTCGCATATGAGCGCGTCCAGAAGCTCAGACGCCACCACCCTTGTTAAAGAACTCCCAACCTTCAGAAGGAGTGGCGAGCCACTTCTGTCGACGACCAGGCTTGTTGCCCAAATGGCGCGGCCAATGAAGTCAATCCGACGCTGAGACGCAGCTCGGTTAATCAGAAGGGCCATGGCCCTGTCTACCAGAAGTACCGCCGCGAAGTAGTTGTCGCTTATTGTGAGCGCCGACGACACGGCCGCATTTCGCAGCAGGGGGGGCGGTTCACAATGACGGGAAACTCGCTCAGAGTCGAAACAGCTCCACGAGTAATCGAACTCCTGCGACTGCCCCCGTGTCAGCAGGAAGGCCTCGAGGCGCCTTAGGGCTGCATCGTCAGCCATTCCGCCCCCTGGAGGATGAGAAACCCGTCCTCGTCCGTCTTGCAGCCAGTAGCGAAGGCGTTAGCCGCCTCCAAAAGGTAACGGTCACTTCCAAGGAGTTGGCGCATCATTCGGAAGTAGCTCGCGTCGCGTCGATCTCCATGTAGACGAAGCGCAAACCGAATCACGTACCTCAATGGCTGCTCGCTGTCGATGGGGTTGTACTTCGCATCCGCTTGCTGCTTCCGGAAGACTGGTAGGTACCTGTCCTTTGGGGAACCGTGGTACTCAAGTTCGCCGACCGTTTGTATTGGCGTTATTACCACTGCCGCCAGCTCGCCAAGGCGCCCGAAGGAAAGATGACCTAGCAGCTTATCGTACCCTTCAACCACTCGCTTTCCAAGCATTTGCCTCGAGACTCCGTCGCGTATATAACGTTCGCATCGAATAGGTGCGAGGATAATTAACCTAGGCGAGGGGAGATCCTCGAGGGCTAGCTGCAGCATGTTATGAATGAAATCCGGCCGATTCCGGCTCCGATGCCAGAGCCCATTACGTTCCAACAGCGCTGGCGTATCTATAGGAATCAGGATCGCATCGCTGTCGCGAATAAGTCCCCGCACCCATTCTCGTTGCTGGGAGCCAGCGCTGTCCTCTATCCACCCTCCAGGGTAATCCACGAACTCCAAACGGAGTGTAGGCTTCTTGCCACGCCGGCCTAACGCAAAGTCAAAAGCGCGCCAGTCTGCTGTGCCAGAGATGCCAGCGGCCATGTCTGGCTTGAGCCCGTCGGTTGCGAAAAGTCGCTGGAGCTGGACGATTTTGCGATCGAGCTCGTCCGCGTCGTCGGGATCTGGCGTTAGCTGAAGATCTTCCCTAACAACGACGCTCTCCATCTGATCGTACATGGTAGCAAGCATGCTCGTCTTCCCAACGCCGCTCGGCCCAAGCATTGAAACACGCAGCGAAGTCGTCGCTGGCTTCAGCCGGTCGGCAAATCGCCTCAGCGCTTGCCCAGAGTACTTGAGCATCCCAGGTCACCTACCCGTCACCTGGAGAGGCTTGGCTGCTGCCCGCTTGACAACATCGAGTGCCTCGTTCCAGTCTTGTCGAACTTTTGTCCTGTCGCCAAGCTCGTCGAACTGCGCCTCCCAGATCCGAGCTCGATGCTCTAAGTAGAGGCTGCGCCAAGCCGCTTTAGAACCGCTTGCGCGGAGAGCGCGGTCAACGAACTCTTCGACTACGGCTGCGGCAACCTGATTCGGCTCGCTCAACCAAGCATCGAAAGCTTCTTCGATTCGGTAAATTGCGCGCTCGTGGAGAACTTCGAGAGCCTCATAGACACTTTCAGCATTAGCAGAGACCCTGATTTGCTCCTGTCCGATCGCCCCGTCAGGGTGTAACACCATCAAATGCGGACGCAGCCGGTATTGGAGAAAACCTCGATAAGTTAGGTCGACGGAGCAAAGTACCTCGATAGCGGTCGCCAAGATTTTGGCATCACTCGGGACCAGCGTCGCCAGCTTGCGGAAGAACTCAGTGCCTGAGGCTGAGTCGATAGTCGAAAGCTCGCAATCATCCCGCAATTTAGCAGCAACTTCCTCCCTTACATGCTCCAATGAAAGCCGCAGGGTACTCTCGAGGGGTTGGAATTGATCGTTGACGCGAGTTCTCAGGCTGTGGAGCGAAACATTAAATGCTGAACTGTAAGCACCATGTCTACGGGCCAGGCTGTCAATATCCTCCAGAGCCGGCACTGCGACCTCGGTTCTTGCGCGCTCAATAGCAGCATCAACTTGTTGTGCCAATTCAACATTCGGCAGCGCCGCATTTAAGCGCAAGTTGGCAGCTAGGTCCTCTAGGCCATTCGTCAAGCGCGACCACATGTCGTCAAACAAGCTATCGAACGTCGTAAACTCTCGTTCCGTACTCCCCTCGGAACCGAGACATGCCGCGGCTTCGGCAATATATTGATTGACGTCATCCCGCAAATGATCGAGCCTATCTTGTGTGGCAGCAGCAAATTCGTCGTCAAGGTGAGCCCCGTGTCGGTTCAGATAATCGACGACCTCGGCAAAGACCCTGAGCTGGACCTCATCGGGGTCAGTGCAATCAGCAACTATCATTTTGGTAACTTCAATATGTTTGCTTGGCGCACTGCTTAGGAGCTGCTGACAATTGGCGTCATTACTGCCGATGCCAGATGCACTTCCTGTGCGATTGAGGACGACAAAGGACCACTTTTCGAGAGGTAAGTCGATCAGAGCACGCTTCGCCAGATCGAATAGGGCAACGTCCTTGTCGCCCCAGTAGTCGCCAGTTGGCGACGGGAGCTTCACAAAGACCACAGCATCGACGTCATGTCCGAGTACAGTCACCAGACGTTCTTGATCACCCACTCCGGTGTCGCCCAGGCCAGGCATGTCAATAACACTGCAGTAGCTCGACCCCTTTCGAGGAAAAGCGCAGAAGAGCTGCACTTCCTTTACTGCCAGGTAATTCTGAAAGATGCGGTTGCCGTCTTCGTCGTCCTGTGCCACGAAGGTGCGGACCTGGTCAAGACCTATGCGCCTTGTTGGCCTTCCAATTAGACTCTGGTAAGCAGGAAGGTATTGGTGGTAGCGCTGGAGGTGCTCGTATTTGGCCTGAGCGACCGTGGATTTTTTGAGTTCTGCTGCAAGAGGCGGCAGGCTCCGTGTACTGAATTCGTCGAGAGAGCGAGGGGGGCGGCCAAGCCGCATGTCTGAGTAGTAGGGTGATAGAACTTCCTCCAGAAAAGAGCTTTCATTGTGAAATACGACCTCACCGTGAGGCTCAGTTTCCGTACTATGCGAGATAGTGCTACGTACGCCCGTACAGTGTGAGCCGGAGCCGTCTGGTATCTCGCGTCGTGAGAGCCCGGTAATGGATTGCAGCAGCTTACTCTTGCCTTGCCGGGCACGTCCAATGACGCCAATGTTTATTGTCGATCGAGCGAATCTAGATTGCAGCTTCCCAAGTTCAAGACGCTCAGCTTGAATCGAACCAACGAGACTCTCTTGTGAAAGTTCCCCCAGGCGGTCAAGAGCGCTATCAGTGGATAGGCGCGTTAGCAGTTCAGTTCGTAAGCGCTCTAGTGATTTGAGCGACTCCTCGAGGGCGTTAAGTGCGTCCTCTGCTTGGCAAACCGCTACGAGCCGTGGTTTTCTGCGCTGCAGGATGTCCCTTAAGGTTTGTGTCTGCAGATGCGCATCCTGATCGATAACCTGGCTCACTCGGTACCCCCAGGGCTCGCGGAAGATGCTGCTGAGGCGGCCCTGGCGGTGGGTCTGACTGCGATCATGTCGTTTGCCAGCGCAAGGGTTTGCAAGCAGGCATAGTCCTCGCCTCGATGGGTGCTAGCAATGGTCCCTACGAACCGCACCTGCGATGGTTCGCAAACTACGTACGTTTTTAGGCTGGATGGTGCTAACGACAGGCACGAACGCTACGTCGAGGCTCGGCGATTGGCCTAAAAGGTCAGTTCGGGCCTGTCAAGAAGTCTGTGTAAGTCGATCTAGGAAAGGGTCAGGACAGGTAGGGGCTGATGCGCTCGGGGAAGGCCAGGGCGAGGGCGCCGAGGGCTTGTTTCCAGCCCTGGACCCCGGCTCCTTCGACGAGGCGTCCGGGGGCTCGGCGCTCGTTCGCGGGGAGGCCCTTTCCTTCACCCGAGCTCGCCCCGCTTGTCTTCGATGTCGCGGATGGCGAGCCAGAGCAGCTTGATCGCGGCGTCGTCGTTCGGGAAGTGGCCGCGGTTCCTGATGATCTTGCGGAGCTGGTAGTTCAGCGACTCGATCGCGTTCGTGGCGTAGATGAACTTCCGGAGCTCGGGTGGGAAGGCCAGGAACGGGATGAACCGCTCCCAGGCGTTGGTCCAGGTCAACACGGCCGCCGGGTAGCGACGGCCCAGGTCGGACTTGGCGAAGGCATCCAGCTCCAGGCGGGCGGCCTCTCGGTGGAGGCGGTGTAGATCGGCTTGACGGCCACGGCCACCTTCTTGCGGTCCTGGTAGCTGACGAACCGCCTCGCGGCGGGCGGCAGGTGCACGGTGCCGGTCTGCACGCTGCTTTGCGGCCAGATGGCCTCGATCGCCTCCGGGAAGCCGGCCAGCCCGATGCCCCTATGGATGCCAAGCCGCGGTCGTCTTGGTGCGGGTGGCAACCGTGGCGGTTGTCGGGGGCGTGAGCAGGCTGAAGACGTCGCGGGCGATGTAGCGCTTGAGGCAGCGGATCATCTCGCAGCGGATCTTACCCTCGGCGAGGCGTCGCTGCAGGTACTGCTGGGTGCGGGGGTCCCAGCGCAGCCGGGACAGGGTGATGCGGTAGAGCGCGGCGTTGGCTTGGCGGTCGCTGCCGCGGTCGAGCCGGAGCCGCTGGGTCCTGCCGGAGGAGGCCTGGACCGGGCTGACCCCATAGAGCGCGGCGTAGGCGCCCTCGGCGTGAAGCCGTTCGGGGTTGTCCCCGGTGGCGATGAGCAGTGCGGCGGCGCTGTCCGGACCGATCCCGCGCCGTGCGATCAGTGCGGGGGCGTGCGCGGTGACCAGGGCGCGCAGTCGCTTGTGCAGATGGTAGGCCTCGGCCTTGAGGGCCAGGATCCGGGCGGCGAGGGTGCGCTGGGTGAACACGACGGTGCAGGCGAGGTCGCCTGCGCCCGGGGAGGGGCCGGGCAGCTCGGCGCAGCGGCGGACCAGGGTGGCCGGGCCCAGGCCGGCCAGGGACTCGCGCAGCGCCGGGTCGGCACCGACCAGGACCGCCTTGAGCTGGTTGGTCGCCTTGGTGGAGGCGTTGACCGCCGAGTTGCGGGCCATCCGCAGCACCAGCGCAGGCCTACTCCCCAGCTCCGGCCCGGTCGCCTCGGTCCCGGCCCTTCCTTCACACCAGGCCAAGAAGTCGTCGACGAGGAGCAGGTCAAGGTGCAGCGCCCGCAGCGCAGCGAGGACGAACGACCTTGACCTGCGACGAGCGACGACCACACTGACGCCGCGGAGGAGGACCACAGCAAACGACGGGCCGTCGCCGCGTTCGATCCCGACCTGGTCGACCCCGACCCGGTGCAGGCGCCGGCACAGCCCGCGCAGCCCGGCCCGGGTGTGGGGCACGGTGAACCGGTCGAGCGGGGTGCCGTCGCCGGCCACGACGGCGACTGCGTGGGTATCGCTGGCCCAGTCGATCCCGCCGGTCGGCGCCGCCGTCGCGGGGCCGAACCACCCGGCGGGATGCTCGGCGGGATGCCCGGCGGGATGCTCGGGGGGTCGCGGAGAGCGGTCTGTCGGCGCGACACTCATCGTCGCCTCCTGTCTGTTGCCGCAGCAGGTAGGCACCCGGTGGTTCCCGACACGGCAGCCGGTCGCTTACTGATCGGCGCTCGTCGGCGCGCAGCCCTGTCGCCAGTCGGCGTGCCGGGGACCACCGGGCCCCGCAGAACTCAGCGTGGACCTCGCACGGTCGAGCGAGCAGGGCGATCACCCGGTGGCCACCAGTGGTGCGTCCGAACCATCCCAGCCGGCCCGGACACAAGGAAGGTGCACCAGTGAGCGTCGAGCCTCGCGCCTACGTGGGAGCCATTATGGGAGCGAAACGCTGATATCGAGGAGCCATCGAGGGTCTCACCGACCTGGGAATGGTGAGGAAGGCGCTGGTAGATGACCCAGTGAACGGATAGGTAAACGCTCCTAAAGCGGGTGTCGCAGGTTCGAATCCTGCCGGGGGCACCACCTCTCACCAGCGACTTGCTGGTGGCGAGGTTCTCGACCGCGAGTCGTGGAATCACTTGACTGTGAAGTTGTCTCCCATGCCGCGCCGCAGTCGCCCCTGGGGACACGTCGGTATTCGGCGAGATGCAGGCGGCAGAGCTCGACGCCGAGATGACTCGAGCGGCTGTACGCGCGTCTTCAGCGGTGTCACGAGATGCGCAACGACCGACCGCGCGCCGGCCACACCTGCCGCCCGCCCGCGGCCAGCACCACCCGGAAGGTCCACCACATCCTCCACGCCGCTCTCGACCGGGCGGTGCGCCGGCGCCACCTGGGCGTCAACCCGGCGGCCGCCGAGCCGCCGCCGACGACTCTGCGACCTCGACCGCACCCACGTGCGGCAAGGGACGGAAGCTCAACATCCGAGCCTCACCCCGCTGCCCTCGCCCCGAACGGCACCGCCCGCACGTACCGCAGCACCCGCGAGCGACCATGTCGGTGAGCCGTGGAGCCTGCATGCCGTGGTCGTCCGCCGCGCTCCTGGCGGGAACGCGGTGGACGCGGCGTGAGTGGTTACGGGCGCGGGCGCTCAGGCCCCGTTCGACGGTCGCCGCCACGGACCGGTGATGGCGAAGACGTGTCCCGGTGACTGGATGCCCGCGAACAGCTGCTTCCCGTCCGCGCTGAAGGTCGGGCCCCCGAACTCGTTGCCGTTCAGGTCGTTGCGGGCCATCGCGTACGACATGCCCTGGTCGGTGACCCCGACCAGGTGCTGCACGCCCTCGCCGTCCTCGGCCAGGATCACCCCGCCGTACGGGGAGACGGTGATGTTGTCCGGACCGTCGAAGTTCGTGCCGTCCTGGTCCGGCGTCGCGTTCACCGTGAAGATCGTCTTCAGGGTGATCCGCTCCTTACCCGGCTCGTAGAACCAGATCTGCCCGTCGTGCTCGTTGACGCTGCCGTCCGATGCCCGCGCGTAGCTGGCGACGATGTACGCGCCACCGTCCGCCCACCAGGCGCCCTCGAACTTGCGGCTCCGGGTGATCGCGTCGTCGGCGAACTGCTTGCGGGTCGAGGTTGTCGCGGCGAGCCGGTCGGGCACGTCGATCCAGTCCACCTTGAACTGGGTACCGGGTGTGGTCGCCTCCGACAGATCCCTGACGTGCGTGCCGTCGCGGCTGCAACGCATAGCCTGCAGGCTCCCGGCGTTCTCGGCGAGGCCCTTCAGGTTCCACTTGCCGCCCTTGAACCCCTTCGGCGGGGTCCAGCGGTAGAGCAGGCCGTGCGGGTCGTTCGCGTCCTCGGTCAGGTAGATGGCCAGGGTCTTCGGGTCGACCGCGACGGCCTCGTGCGCGAAGCGACCGAGGAAGGTGAGCGGGACCGGGCTGTTGCCGAGGTTCTCCTGCCCCACCGGGCTGACCTCGAAGACGAACCCGTGGTCCTTGGCCAGGGCTCCGGAGCCGACGGGCTTGCCTGCCTTGTCCTCGGTCTCCTCACAGGTCAGCCAGGTCCCCCAGGGGGTGACGCCACCCGCGCAGTTGTTGTGTGTGCCGGCGACGGAGACGTACTCGGCCAGCCGGTCACCGGAGGCGCTCACCTCGATGTTGGTGGTTCCCCCTGCAGCACCTTCGTCGTAGGTGAGACCGGGTCGGTGGGGTACGGGGAAGGCTTCGTCGCCACCGATCTCATGGTTGTTCACCAGCACGGTTCGGCCCTGGACGGTGAACGCCGCGGTACCGTCGGTGTCACTCGGCGTGGGCTCGCCGCCGTCGGTCAAACGGGTGACGCCCGCTTCGGCGACGATCTTGTAGCTGAAGCCGTCGGGCAGTGACAGCAACTTGCGGGGATCCGCTACCAGCGGCCCGTACCCGGACGCGGCGCGGGTCGGCGCGCCGAACGCCGGACGGCCCGCGATCGCGTCGATGCTGCCGAACAAGGCGATGCCGAGACCGACGGCTGCGGAGTTGCGCAGCATGGCTCGCCGGTTCAGGCCGGCCTCGGTCCTGAAGGCGTTCGCGGGGGTGTGGTGGGAAGCGTCAGGGGTGGTCACTGATCCCTCTTTCGGGTGGCGACGGGCTCTGGCAGATAAGGCGACCGAACCGACAAGATCGGGCTTCGTCGGTGAACAGAGCCGAAGATCGACATGAACGCTCTGCAGCGGACATCGCGAACGGACGCCCTTCGGCCTCCCCGGCTCCCCCATCGGGCTCGCCTCGACCTCCCGCACCGACGCTGGGCACCGCGATCAGTAACGGGTCGACCCGGTCCCGAGCACTGCCTCGCCGGCACCCCGCGGGTGCACACTGCGCGGGTGGATCAGCCCGAGGCTCCCGCACCGACACCCGCCGAGCCGCCGACCCCGCCCACGAAGCCTGCGCACCCCGCAGCGCACTCGGGCGGTCTCGCGGGCCTGGTGCTCGGCGCGTTGGGCATCGTGTTCGGCGACATCGGCACGAGCCCGCTCTACGCCGTGCAGACCGTGTTCTCGATCGACGACAACGCCGTGCAGCCCACGGTGGACGACGTCTACGGCGTCGTCTCCCTGATCTTCTGGTCGGTCACGATCATCGTGACTCTCAAGTACGTCACGCTGGTCCTGCGGGCCGACAACGACGGCGAGGGCGGGATCATGGCGCTCGCCGCGCTCGTGCGGGAGGTCTCGGCGCCGTTCGCCCGACGGGCGGCGTTCGCCCTGGCGCTCGGGGTGCTCGGGGCGTCGCTGTTCTACGGCGACTCGCTCATCACTCCGGCGATCTCGGTGCTCTCCGCGGTCGAGGGCCTCGAGGTGGCCCGGCCCGAGCTGGCCGAACTGGTCCTGCCGATCGGGGTCGCGATCCTCACCGCCCTGTTCGTGGTGCAGCGCTGGGGCACGCATCGTGTCGGGCGGCTGTTCGGGCCCGTCATGGTGCTGTGGTTCCTGACGCTGGCGATGCTGGGCGTCCCGCACATCGTGCAGCACCCCGGGGTGCTGCTCGGCCTCTCGCCGACCTACGCGCTCGCCTTCATCGCCGACCACCCGTACACGGCGTTCATCGCCATGGGCGCCGTCGTGCTGGCCATCACCGGCGCCGAGGCCCTCTACGCCGACATGGGCCACTTCGGCCGCCGCCCGATCCGGCTCGCCTGGTTCTCCCTGGTCTTCCCGGCCCTGATCGTCAACTACCTGGGCCAGACCGCGCTGATCCTCGACGACCCGCGGGCGATCGACAACCCCTTCTACCTGCTCGCGCCGGCCTGGGCGCGGCTGCCACTGGTCGTCCTGGCCACTCTCGCCACGGTGATCGCCTCGCAGGCCGTGATCTCCGGGGCGTTCTCGGTGTCACGCCAGGCCGTCCGGCTCGGCTACCTGCCCCCGCTGACCGTCCGGCACACCTCCGAGCGGGAGAGCGGGCAGATCTACGTGCCGGCGGTGAACTGGCTGCTGTTCGGTGGCGTCCTCGTCCTGATCCTGGTGTTCGGGTCCTCCGCCCGGCTCGCCACGGCCTACGGCCTCGCGGTGACCGGCACCCTGCTGCTCACCACGACCCTGCTGCTGGTCTACGCGGCCACGGCCTGGCGCTGGCCGCGCTGGCGGATCGTGCTCGTGGCCGCGGTGTTCGGTGGTCTGGAGCTGCTGTTCTTCGCCGCGAACCTGACCAAGATCACCCACGGCGGGTGGCTGCCGCTGCTCGTGGCGATCGTCGTCGTCACCGTGATGACGACCTGGCAACGGGGGCGCAGGATCGTCACCGGCCGACGCGCCGAGCTGGAAGGGCCGCTGACGGAGTTCGTGGAGCGGATGCGGGTCGAGCGGGTCCCGCGTACGCCCGGCGTCGCCATCTTCCCGCACCCGACCAGCGAGACGGCCCCCCTGGCGCTGCGGGCCAACGTCGAGTTCAACCATGTCCTGCACGAACGCGTCGTGATCGTGTCCGTGGTGGCGGAGAACGTCCCGCACATCCACATGGCCGATCGCGTGACCGTCGACCAGCTGGGCCCGGCCGACGACGGCATCGTCCACGTCGCCGCCCGCTTCGGGTTCCAGGACGAGCAGGACATCCCGGCCGTGCTGCGGCACGCCCACGGGCTCGCCGACGAGCTCGACGTCGACCCGTCGGAAGCGTCGTACTTCCTGTCCCGGATGTCCCTGGAACGCGGCAGCCAGCCCGGGATGCACGTCTGGCGCAAACGCCTCTTCATCGGGCTCGCCCACAACGCCGCCACCCCGGCCGCCTACTTCAAGCTGCCCGTGGACCGGACCGTCGTGATGGGCTCACGCGTCGAGCTGTGAGGCCGTACCGTCCCGTCGGTGGTGCGTCCGGTCGGGTGGTCCCGCGTCAAGAACGCGTCAGGACTGCTTGTCCTGGTCCCCGCCCGGGTGTTGGGTCCCGGTCGTGAACCGGCAGCAGTCCCGACCGTTGGCGCTCGGGTGGGCGATCCTGCTCCCGCTCGCGGTCGCGGCAGGCCTGAGCCTGCTCCGCGAGTGGCTGGCGAACACGAGCATGGCGCTGATCCTCGTCCTGGTCGTGGTCGCGGTCGCGGTGCGCAGCGACCGACCGGCAGGTGTGGTCGCGGCGGTGGTCGCGGCGGCCTCGTTCGACTTCTTCCTGACCGCGCCGTACTACCGCTTCACCATCCACAGCCCGAGGGACCTGGAGACGGCAGTTCTGCTTCTCGCCGTCGGGATCGTGGTCAACGAGCTGGCCCAGTGGGGCCACCGCGAGCTGGAGCGCGCCTCAGCGCGTGAGGGCTACCTGGCCGGACTGATCACCGCAGCCCGGATGGCGAGCGACGGAGCCGGGTCCGCGGATCTCATCTCGACGGTGGGGCGCATGATCACCGAGGTCCTCGACCTCGACGACTGCCGCTTCACCACCGAGCCGAGCCGGCCTGACCGGCCGCGGCTCCACCCCGACGGCACCGTCACCTGGAGTGAACGACCCGTCGACGTCGACCGGGACGGCCTTCCCACGATGGACGTCGTCGAGCTGCCCACCCGGCGCGGCGACGGGCGCTTCCTGCTCACCGCCGCTACCCGGGTTCGCCGCCCCTCCCTGGAGCAGCGGCAGATCGCGGCGTCGCTGGCCGAGCAGATCGGTGCCCCACGCCCCCTGCCGTGAGGTCTCCGCTGTCGACAACACGTCGGCTCCGCCCCCGAACGGGTTGCGGGCTCACCCTCGCCGTAAGCACCGTTGCGCGTGAGCGACGGCTTCCCGCCCGCGTGTCACGCGCCGTTCAGCTTCGCGGCATCGCGGAGACACCGCCTCGCCGGTGGTAGAACAACGTGATTCAGGCGACCCGTCCTGCAGCACACCGACGCGGTGCTCCAGCCTGCGAAGCTTCATGGGCACGAGGGCAACGACCGGGGCCCGCTCATGGCGACCGCGGGCCGGCCCGCCCGCCCGTCCTGGTCCTCTACCTCGCCCTGCAGCGCCGCATCGTCGACGGCTTCGTGCGCTCGGGGCCCCGATGATCAGGCGTCGGTCCCTCGGTCGCCGGCCTCAGCGGCGCGGCGAGGCGGTGATCTGGTGCCGCGCCGCCTGCAGATACCGGGCGACCTCGCCGGTGATCCGGTCCGCGTCTCGGCTGAGCACCTCCAGCCGCTCGTCGGCGGGCAACGAGGCGTAGGCGACGACGAGGTCCTCGAGCCGGCCCAGCAACATCGCGGCCGCCTCGGCCCGCGTCTCCCCCGGAGTCAGTACACGTTCCACTCCTCCAGTTGTCCCGCACGGTCGCCGGCGCGGGCAACCGGCGCGCGGGACCAGTCGATGAACAGCCCGTGACGGCTCACCCGGAGGGTCGCTCGGTCCGCCACGACGGAGGAAGGTGAACCCGTGCCACTGACGCTGATCAGGGGCGGTTTCCGGATCATCGGCGCCGCCCCGGACGGGGACTCCATCCGCTTCCACCCCGACGACCCCGCCGCCTTCACCAGAGCCGGGATCGCCGTGCGCACCAACACCACCGGTGGCGCGCAGCTGCGGCTGGAAGGCATCGACTCCCTCGAGACCCACTACAGCCCCCGCGTCGGTGGCCTCGGTCAGCTTCACCAGCCGATCCGGCTCGCCGATCAGGCCGCCGCCCTGCTCCCTCGGCTGCTCGGCTTCACCGAGGTCGAACGCGACGACCAGACCGTCGTCTCGTCCATCCCGGAGCGGGTGCCGGGCTACATCCTGACCCGGTTCGCGGACAAGTACGGCCGTTGTGTGGCGTTCGCCTTCGGCGGCGACAGCGCCCGTGCGGACCTGGAGTCGGTGTTCGTCCGCCCCGAGGATCTGGCCGGCAGCGCCAACAGCGGGATGCTCGACGCCGGGCTGGCCTACCCGACCTACTACAGCAAGCTCTTCCCGGACCTCCGTGCTGCGCTCACCGTCGCCTACCGTCGCGCCCGCGACGCCCGCCGCGGGATCTGGGCCGAGGACGTGACCGAGTCCGGGTTCACCGTCACCGGGCTCGAGACGCTCACCGAGCAGGCCGTGATCCTGCCCAAGCTCTTCCGCCGCCTCGTCGACTACCTCGCCCTCGGCGACGGCGACACGTCGCTCGGCGGCTTCCCCGCCTACCTCGCCACCGTCGACGACCGGCTGATCATCGCCAGCACCGCAGCCGTCACCGGCTTCGACAACGTCCTCGCCATCCAGGGGCAGCAGGTCCGCATGACCCACCCACCCGACGACCTGATCTTCATCGAGGCCTGAGGGGCCGCCCGGGCCTCGTCGACGACGCGCAACAGCCACCGTCCGTCGGCCGGATCGAGGGCCTCTCGTCGTCGGCCCTGCCTACCGTCACGCCATGAGTGCGACCGCCCTCGGGCACACCATGCGCGACGAGCGCCTTTCGAAGGTCGACGGCGCCTTGCTCGCGTGACCTCCGGTGCCCGCCCGCACGGCACGCGGATCCGGACCGCGCTCGACACGCCCTGCGAGTGCGGCTCCACGGCATCCACGAGCGCTGCGACTCGATCGACGCGAAGCACTGGTCCGAGTACCGGACCGCGCTCGACGCCGGGCTCGATGAGCTCGACTCGACCTGGAACGGATCATGGACGCGGTCCGCGACAGTGTCCCGCACACCGGTGGCAACGCCGAACCTCACTGACGACGTCGCGGCAGCGGACGGATGATTCCGCGCAGCTGGTGCGCGTGAGACGCGGCGACAGACGATCGTCCTCCGGCCAGCTGGCGTCGACGCCTGCACGCGAGAAGCCGCTCGCACGGGCGCGACGGAACCCGGCTGGCTTCACGTCGGTCGTCCCGCCACACTGTGGCTCTGCCACCGGTCCTCGACGAACGGCGACAGCGATGAGCACCGTCAGCGCGTTGTCCCGGGCGCGGGCGTCGCTCGCCCGTCGGTCGTGGGGCGAGGCGTACGCGGAGCTCGCGCGGGCCGACGCTGCTGCCCCGCTCGACATCGACGGGCTCGAGATGCTCGCGTTGGCCTCCTACCTGACCGGACGGGACGAGGAGGCCACGCGCGCCTGGACCCGCGCGCACCACCACGCGATGGAGCTCCACGAGCCGCGACGCGCCGCCCGCCAGGCGATCCGGATCGCGTCAGGTCTGATGTTCCGCGGGGAGACGGCTCCGGCGAGGGGGTGGTTCGCCAGGGCCGGTCGCGTCCTCCAGGGGCACGAGGATTGCGCGGAGCAGGCCTGGCTGCACACCTGGGACGCCTTCACCCGGATGTGGAGTGGCGACCCGAAGGGCGCTCAGCCGGTGTTCACGGCAGCAGCCGCGGACAGCGGGCGCTTCGGCGACCCGGACCTGCTGACGATGTCCCGCCTCGGCGAGGGCATGTGCGTGCTGCTGCAGGGCGCCGTCCCCCGTGGCCTCGTCCTGCTGGACGAGGTCATGGTCGCGGTCACCTCCGGGGAGGTGTCGCCGATCTACGCCGGGATGGCGTACTGCACGGTGGTTGCCGCCTGTATCGAGGTCTTCGATCTGCAGCGCGCCCGCCAGTGGACGACGGCGCTGGCCCGCTGGTGCGACGCGCAACCTGATCTCGTCCCGTACCGGGGGAACTGCCTGGTGCACCGTTGCGAGCTGCTGCAGCTGGAGGGCGCCTGGGCCGACGCCGTGGCCGCCGCCCACAGGGCATGCGAGCTCCTGTCGGGCCCGATCCGGTGGGACTCGCTGGGTTCGGCCTACTACCAGCTCGCCGAGCTCCACCGGCTGCGCGGCGAGTACGCGGCGGCCGAGGAGACCTACCGCAGGGCGGGTGCGGCCGGGCGTCCCCCGGAACCGGGTCTGGCGCTGCTTCGGCTGGCTCAGGGGCGCACCGGCGCCGCGGCCGCCGTCCTGCACCGGGCCCTGGCGGAGACCGAGGAACCACCGGCCCGCTGCCGGCTGCTCGCGGCGTATGTCGAAGTCACGATCGCGGTCGGCGATCTCGCGGCGGCCCGGGCCGGGGCCGAGGAGCTGGACCGGACCGCCGAGGTCCTCGACGTCGCCTATCTGCGGGCCGTGGCGGACTCGGCGGCCGGAGCGGTGCTGATCGCCGAGGGGGACGCGCGATCAGCCTTGCGGAGGTTGCGGGTCGCCTCAGCCACGTGGCACAGGTTCGATGCTCCGTACGAGGCGGCCCGGGCCCAGGTCCTGATCGGGCTGGCGTGCCGGGCGCTGGGCGATCCGGAGACCTCGGCGATGGAGCTGGACGGCGCCAGGAACGTCTTCGCGCAGCTGGGCGCCGAACCGGACGTCGAGCGGCTCGACGGCCTGGTGGGACGGCCTGTCGCCCCGACCCCCGGGGTCCTGACCGCACGCGAACTGCAGGTGTTGACGCTGGTCGCCTCCGGGCGGACCAACCGCGGGATCGGCCGCGAGCTCGGCCTGTCCGACAAGACGGTGGCCCGCCATGTCCACAACCTGCTGACCAAGCTCGACGTGCCGTCGCGGGCCGCGGCAACCGCCTACGCCTACGAGCACGACCTCATCGAGCACCCCGCTACACAGAACTGACCACTCGTTCGGCGCGACCTGGACCGATTGACCGAAGCCCCCGGCTGCTCGCCCGCCTAGCGTCACCCTCCCCCGAGTGGGAAGGGAGCCGGCCATGACCGACCTCGAGCAGACGACCACCGAGCACGCCGCCCCGGTGGAGGCCTGGGACGCGATCGCGGCGCTGTACGACGAGCACGTGGCACCCGGCGAGGCCGATCTGGCCGCAGTTGGCCTCCACCTCGCCGGGGTCAAGGCAGGGGACAGGTTTCTCGACGTCGCCGCCGGCCCGGGCGGGCTCGGCCTGCCCGCGGCTCGGCTCGGCGCGTCCGTGCTGGCGACCGACTGGTCTCCCCGGATGATCGAGCGCTTCGAGGCCCGAGCGAGGGCCGAGGGACTCGACGCCGAGGGCCGCGTGATGGACTGCCACGCTCTCGCCCTGCCGGACGACAGCTTCGACGTGACCGGTTCACAGTTCGGCGTGATGCTCGTGCCCGACCAGCCGCAGGCCCTGCGGGAGATGGTCCGGGTCACCAGGCCCGGCGGTCGGGTCTTCCTGGTCGCCTACGGGGACCCGGCCGAGTTCGAGGCGCTGCAGTTCTTCCTCGTTGCGGTGCGGGCGGTGGTTCCCGGGTTCGAGGGTCCGGCCGAGGACGAGCCGATCCTCGAGTTCCAGGTCGCGGACCCTCGCGTGATGCGACAGCGGCTGGTCGACGCCGGCCTGACCGACGTCATGGTCGCCACCGACTCGCAGGAGCGGATCGCCGTGCGCTCCGGGGAGGAGCTGTGGGACTGGACGATCGGCGGCAACCCGATCCCGAGCATGATCGTCGCCGACCTCTCCGACGAGCAGCGGGCGGACATCGTCCGGGTCCTGCACGGGATGGTCCGGGAGCGCTCCGGCGGCGACGGCGCGGCCGTGCTGACCGCAGCGCTCACGATCGGGGTCGGCACCATTCCGTCCGGAACAACGGCCTGAGCATTCGAGGGCGACTGCTCCCTGGGCAGTCGTGCTCCCGTTCGGGCAGATCGACACCCGTTCCGCGGAAGAGAAGTGACCGAGAGTGCACAGGCCCTGCGTCGGGGGTGACCAAGGCCTACAGTGCGCCGCATGAGGGCGTCGTGAGCGAGACCGTGGCGGGGACCTCGACCGGCCCGGACGCACTCGGTTCGTCCTCCCCGCGGGTGCTGCTCGTCGAGGACGACGACGGCGACGCCTTCCTCGTGGAAGAGCTGCTGGCCGAGGTCGGCGAGATCCCGGACCTCCTCCGCGTCAGCAGCATCGCCGAGGCCACGGGCCGGCTCGGCCAGGTGGACTGTGTCCTGCTGGACATGAACCTGCCCGACTCCTCCGGGCTGGACGGGCTGGCCCGGTTGCTCGAGGTCGTCGACCATCCCGCCGTCGTCGTGCTCACCGGCGACCTCGACGAGACCCGTGGCCGGGCCGCCGTCGCGGCGGGCGCCGAGGACTACCTGATCAAGGGCAAGGTCAACGGGCGGCTGCTCACGCGGGCGGTGCAGTACGCGGTCGAACGCCGCCGCGCCGACCGGCTCACCCGCCAGCTGCAGGAGGCCCGGGCCCAGGAGCGGGAGAACCGCCGGCTCGGGCGGGGGCTGCTGCCCACCGCGCTGCTGCGCGACCCCGCCCTGACGGTCACCACCCGCTACCAGCCCGGCGAGAAGCGGCTGCTGCTCGGCGGCGACTTCTACGACGCCATCGAGACCGACGACGGCACCGTCCACGTCATCATCGGCGACGTCAGCGGGCACGGCCCCGACGAGGCCGCCATCGGCGTGAGCCTCCGTATCGCCTGGCGCACACTCATCCTCGCCGGCATGCCCGCCGCGCACGTCCTCCCGATCCTGGACCAGGTCCTGGTCACCGAGCGCCACGACACGATCCTCTTCACCACCGTCGCGATGGTCTCCGTGGCGGCCGACCGCAGCCACGTCGACCTCTACCTCGCCGGACACCCGCCACCGCTGCTCATCGACGGGGTCAGGCCCCGCCCCCTGCCCGATCACGCCCTCGGCGTCCCGCTCGGCGTGCGGCTGGGCACGACCTGGCCGTCCATCCGCGTCCCGTTGCCGGCCAACTGGGCGCTGCTGCTCTACACCGACGGGCTCGTGGAGGCCCGCGACGACGACGGGGAGGTGCTCTGGACCGACGGCCTGCTCGACCTCCTCGGAAGCCGGCTCCACACCGCCGGCCCGGCCTGGGACGCCCGACCGGACGACCTGCTCGACGCGCTCCTGGCCGCGGTCGACCGGCGGGCCCCACTGCGCGGCGACGATCTCGCCGTCGCGCTGATCACCCACATCCCGGCCGAGGCGAGGCAGCGAGCGGAGTGGGCGTACGACCCGACCCCCGGGGCCAGCGTCCGCGTCCGCCGCGACCTCCTCTCCTTCCTGAGCGATCGGGGCATTCATCCGGACACGACCGACGACGCCCTGCTGGTCGCCAGCGAACTGGCCAGCAACGCCGTCGACCACGCCCGAACCCGCTTCGGCGTCGCCGCCGCCCTCGACGGGCGCTCACTGCGCCTGGAGGTGACCGACGGCTCCCCCGCCGAGCCGCTGCTGCAGGTCCTCGACGTCCATGCGCCACGGGGACGAGGGCTGCAGATGGTCGACACCCTGGCCACGGAGTGGACCGTCCGTCACCACGAGACCGGCAAGACCGTCGTCGCCGAGATCGCGATCACGACCGAGGCAGTGAGCGACCCCGACACGTGAGGACAGGTCACGATTGTCCACCTGAGCGGGGTCGTTCTGCCGTCCTCTCGGCCATACTCGCGGGGCTGCCACGGTCGTGGCGAGCGGCAGCAGGAGGACGATGACAGGGCAGGGCGAGGGCGGTCGCGTCCGGGACGCGTCGAGCGTCGACGGCTGCGCCGAGCTCTGCGACCCGGAGCGGCTCCGCGCTCTGGAGCACACCGGCCTGACCGCCGAACCCGATGAGCGGCTCGACGGGTTCGCCGCATGGGTGCGCGAGGCTCTCGCCGTTCCCGTCGCGCTCGTCTCGCTGGTCCAGGCCGACGCACAGGTCTTCCCGGGGATGACCGGGCTCCCCGAACCGTGGGCCACCAAGCGCTCCACCCCGCTGAGCCACTCGTTCTGCCAGCACGTCGTGCTGACCACCGAACCCCTCGTCATCACCGACGCCCGCGAGCACCCGCTGGTCCGCGACAACCTCGCGATCCCCGAGCTCGGGGTCGTCGCCTACGCCGGCATGCCCCTCACCGACGCCACCGGGAACGTGCTGGGCTCGCTGTGCGCCATCGACAGCACACCCCGCGACTGGACCGACACCGAGCTGACCAGCCTGCGCCGCATCGCCGCGGCCTGTGCCACCGATCTGCGTCTGCGGCTGGCCACCTACGACGCCGGGCGGGAAGAAGTCCGCCGGGATCGCATCGAGGCCGTGCAGCAGCGCTCGTTCCACCGCTCCCAGACCCTGCTGCTCGCCTCCCAGGCCTTCACCGACACCACCGAAGTCGACGACGTCCTGGCCCGCATCCGCGCGCTGGTCCACACCGAGCTACGCCCCGACTACGTCGGCGCGGTCGTCCTCGACGATCAGCACCGCATCATCCGGCTCGCCGACGACCCGGTCGCCCTCGCCCCCGCCCACACCCCCGACCTCGACGCACACCTCCCGTCCGCCCGGGCCATGCGCGAGGCCGCGATCCTGCACTACCCCGACCGCCAGGCCTTCGACGCCGCCAACCCGCCCGCCGCCGCGGCGATCATGCGCCACCTCGGCCTGCACTCCGTCGTCGCCGTGCCGCTGCCGGGCTCCGACGGACCCCTCGGGTCGATCGTGCTCGGCTGGAAGATCCCGAACGTCGTCGAGGCCGAGGACCTGCTCACCATCGCCACCATCGGCGGCTACGCCAGCCAGGCCCTGGCCCGCGCCCGCCTCCTGCAGCACCGCATCTCCGTGGCACACGCCCTGCAGAACGCCATGCTCACCACCCTGCCCACCGTCGACGGACTGCGGATGGCCGCCCGCTACGCACCCGCCGACTCGCGGGAGCACGTCGGCGGCGACTGGTACGACGCCGCACCCGTCCCCCACCCCACCCACCCCGAGCGGCACGCCCTCGTCGTGTCCGCCGGCGACATCATCGGCCACGCCCTCGACGCCGCGACGGTCATGGGTCAGGCCCGGTCCATGCTGCGCCAGACCGCCTGGGACCACCCCGCCGACCCGCCCTCGGCCCTCCTGCGCGCCTTCGAGACCGCCAACCACGGCCTGCACCTCGGCGCCCGGGGCACCACGGTCCTCGCCCGCCTCACCGAGACCGCCGCCGGTACCTGGACCCTGTCCTGGACCAACGCCGGTCACCCGCCCCCGATCCTGCTGCTCCCCGACGGCACCGCAGACCTGCTCCACGACCACGACGCCCTGTTCGGCTTCACCGCCACCACGGGCGTCTCGCGTACCGATCACCACCGGCACATCCCGTCCGGTAGCACGCTGTTCCTCTACACGGACGGACTCGTCGAACACCGCGGCCACGACATCGACGCCGGCACCGACGCCCTCCTGAGTCTGCTCCGACACCTCCACGACCGCCCCGTGCAGGAGCTCGTCGACCAGGCCGTGGACAGGCTCGCCCCCGACGCGCCCGACGACGTCGTCGCCTTCGCCATCCGCTTCGCGTGACCGACGAAGGGTGCGTCGACAGGAGTGGGGCGGAGCGCGACGGCCCGGCCGTCACAGGTCGACCGGCCGCGCGGCGACCTAGTCCGGGCCTCGTCGCACCCGGCGGCCGTTCAGCCGGCTGAGCACGATGCCGAGCGTGTACTGGTCGTCGAAGTCGATGTCGTCGACCTGGAAGGCGAAGACCGCACCCTTGGATGCGGCTGCGGCCTTCGTCCGGCTGCCGGTGCGGAAGAAGACCTCCTCGCCGGCCAGCGTGTACGTCACGGGGTGCGCGGCGGGCAAGGCGTCCCGACGAGCGGCTCACCGCGAACTCCGGCGGGCGTTACGTGGAGAAGGTCAGCCCCGGCGGCAGCCCGGCACGCCTCGTCGGCGGCGTCGTCTTCTGGGTGATCATGCTGTTCGTGATCTCCGCGGCGATCGCCACGCTGAACATCCCCGCGCTGACGGCGTTCTTCGGGCTCGTGCTGTCCTACCTGCCGCGGGTCATCGCCGCGCTGGTCATCTTCGTGGTCGCGGCCGCCGTGGCCGGCGCCGTCGGCGGGCTCGCGCACCGCACCATGGGCGACACCCCCACCGGCCGGGTCGTCCGCGCCGGCGCCCCGACGCTGGTGATGGCCATCGCCGTCTTCATGATCCTGACCCAGCTCGGCATCGCCCCGGTCATCGTCACCGCCACCTACATCGCACTGATCGGCGCGCTGGCCCTCGCGGCCGCGCTGGCCTTCGGCCTCGGCGGGCGGGACGCGGCCCGAGACATGATCAACAGCGGGTACCGGAAGGCCCAGGAGCAGTCCGAGACCGTCGCCGAGGACCTGCGGACCGCCCGGGAGCGGGGCCGGCAGGACGCCCAGGCCGCCCGTGACTACGCCGAGGACCGGTCCGGCGAGGACGTCCGTACCGGCACCGAGCGCGGCGACCACGCCGTGACCGGCCGGACCGCCGCGCACCCGCAGCCGGGCGGGACGTACGAGAGCGACCAGCCCGGATACCGGACCCGCTGACCGGCGCGAGCCTCCGCACAGCCGGGCTCGCTGCGGGGTCGATCAGCCCGCGGCCCCGGTACAGCTGTCGGGGCGATCAGCGCGGGTCGGGATGGTGCCGGACAGGGCCGACGCGTAGATCCGGTGTGGGCGCCGGGGTGCGCAGGCGAACCCGCACCGGGATGCTGCAGCCGTCGGCGGAGCGGGTCTCGGAGCGGCGCTGATGTTCGGCACTTGCGCGATCAGCGAGCTGAGCGCGCAAGCGCCGATAGGCGGCGAGGACGGCCGCGAGGCGGTCGCGGTCGGGATGCGGCGCATCGGGGTGGCAGTCCCGCACGGCACGTCGGTAGGCGGCCGTGATCTCCGCGGCAGTAGCGTCGGGGTCCAGCCCGAGCACGGTGTACGGGTCGGGGGGCTGTCCGATGTTCATCGCGGTTCGGTGCTCGTTGCCGTCCGGTGTCCGACACGACTGCCGGGTGGTGGGGCCGGGCTGAGCTGACTGATCTCGGTGTAGTACTCGCACGCCGCGGTGTGGGCGGTGTCGAGTGCCTGCCGCAGGCCGGCGAGGTCCCGGCAGGCGCGGGCCAGATGGGGAATGCCCGGCTCGCCGTCGGCGTGGCACACCTGCTCGGCATGTTCGAGGTGGCAGCCGGTGTGCTCGGCCAGCAGCGCGGCCAGGTCGGTCAACTCGCCGGTCAGCTGGGTCAGTTGCCAGCCGAAATCGCGCAGCAGGGCCAACGTAGCGGGCCGGGCCGGGTCAGCGGCGCGGACCACACGTCGAATGCCCCGGACCGCAGCGGACAGCGTGGCCGCGATCGCGGCCGGTTCCCGTCGGCTGCTGCCCAACGTTCTGCCCTCCTCTCGTTCTGCCCGCTCGTCGCCGTGCGTGAAGGTGCACGGGCGTGGCCTCGCCCGGGCGGTCCGTCCGCCCGGGCGGGGTCGAGCCCGGTCGGGCCCGCAGGCCCGTCCGTGCTCAAGCGTTGATCTGCGTGGCCTCGCTCTCGCCGCTGATCGCGATCTTGCGGGGCTTGGCCTGCTCGACGACGGGCACCCGCAGCGTCAGCACACCGGCTTCGTAGCGTGCGGTGATGTTGCCCGCGTCGAGGGTGTCGCCCAGGAACAGCTGGCGGGAGAACACTCCGCGAGGCCGTTCGGACACCTGCATCTCGGCGCCCTCGCCGTGGTCGGGGCTGCGCTCGGCCTTGACCGTGAGCACGTTGCGCTCGACGTGCTCCAGCCCACTGCCTCAGGTTCTCCGAGGAATCGGGCTCCTTGTTCCCGACAGCGTGAAAACGGTGGTTCGCCCAGGTCCGGCCCCGGCCGCAGCTGCCGTGACCGCGGGCCGGACCTGGCATCCGTCGATCACGGTCACCGAACGCACCGGGGACCAGGCGCGTCGACGCCACACCACCTGCCTTCCGTTTCCGCGTTGCGTTCTCTCGCTGCGCTCTTCTGACCGGTGCGTGCTCCTGAGCGCGCACAGCGTCGCGCGGCGGAGGGGAGCGCTGCCGGCTCCCACCCCGCACCGCCCGCACCACCTCCGCTGATCGGGCAGCACCAGTCGTGCGCTCAGAGGCTCGGCGGCCCGCTCGACGCGGCCCTGCGACAGGTCGCGGCCTGAGGGGACGCGGCGGGGGGAAGTACGGAGGAAGGCTCCCGAAGTTCGCGGCCATGATCGCGTCGAACTCGGCGCGCAGCCAGGTCTGATCCGCGTAGACCAGCTCGACGAACTCGCTGGTCACCCGCGCGTGGCTGGTGTTCGGCATGGTCGATTCACTCCCCGGCAGCGTCGTCGTCGACACCAGGTCATGTACCGCGTACTGGGCATATATGTAGCCTCCAGTTGAGGTTCTGTCAAGCTCTGGCTTGAGTTCTCCAAAACGGCTGCTCGGGGCGCTGGCCCGCCGTCACCAGTACGTGCGGCGTGGCCGGCGGGTGGGCGGGACCGTACCTCCGCTCACCGCCAGGACCCGATGCTGAACCCTGCGAAGTGCTCGCCGGCTTCCACTTCCCTGACGCTTCCGCCCGTCGCACCCCGACGGCACCACGAGGCTGACGAATCGGCGCCGTCACGCGATGCCGAGGGCACTCAGATTGTCCTCGGCGGGGTGCGCGGCGCCTGCCGGCCCTGCGGCGAAGGCGGTCAGGAGCCGTGTGGTGATCGTGCCGATCACCGGGGCGCTCGTCCCGCCGCGGCAGGCCGGGTCGAGCCCGCAGATCCAGTACTGGGTCCCCGCGGAGAACACCCCGGCGCCGCTCGGCACCGAGTACCAGGTCGCGTCGGCGAAGTCCGGCCGGCCGCGGCAGGTCACCGGGGAGTGGAACAGCACCTCGATCGGCCGCGGCGTGGGCACCCGCAGGTCGACGCGCTCGTACTCGTTGCCGACGAGGCCGGGCAGCCGCTGCCCGTCCCGCACCAGACCCGAGAGCAGCCAGCTCCCGGCGTCGGCGACGACGAGATCGGCCTGCGCCGGGTTGCACTGGTAGAAGTTGCCGAGCAGCACGCTCTCCGGCCGGGGATGGGGCGGGTCGCGCCACTGCGGCGTCGCCTCGAGCGGGTCGCTGCGGCTCGCCGGGTCCTCCTCGAAGGACTTGTAGTCCACCTCGACCCGGTCCGGTCCGAGGGCGCTGTCCTCGAACCGGATGTGCCGGTAGATCTCGTTGCCGCCGAGGAAGGCGAGGTTCACGCCCCGGTCGCGGGCGGCGGTCGCCGTCGCCCGCATCGCCGTGGACCAGTACTCGTCGTGGCCGAGCGTGATCATGGCCCGGGCGCCGTCGAGCAGGTGGGGATCCGCGTGGAGGTCGACGTCGGTGGCATAGCCGAGCGGGAGCCCGGACCGCTCGGCGAACTCCACGAACGGCAGCTCGAAGATGAGGAAGTCGCCGGCGCCCTGCATGTCCTTCGCTTGGTAGGGCCGGTCGAAGGAGACCGCGCGGGAGCGGTCGGCGAACCGGCCGGTGCCCGCGGCGTACAGGCTGTACCCGCCCCACCGGTTGTAGCCCTGCCACGTCGTCACCGCGTTGACCACGACGAGCCGGCCCGTGTTGTCCGGGGTGGCGAGCGTCAGCGGGACGAACTGCTGGGCGCCGTTGTCGGCGTCGAGCCGGAAGAGGTAGTCGCCCGGCGGCCAGCCGGCGGTGTCGACGGTCAGCGTCGGGTTCCACGGCGCCACCACCGTGTTCCGCGGGGCCTGCACAACCGCGTCGGCCTGGCGTCGGCCTGGCTGCGGCGGCGAGACCCACACCTGCGCGGCCCCGGTGGGCGGGTAGTCGCCCATCCGGAAGGCCGTGACCGTGTACCGGGCGGCCGTCGTCGAGACGAACAGGTGCACGGGGTCGCCGGGGTGGACGGAGGTGCGGTCCGCGAAGCCCTCGACGGCGTGCTCCGGCCCGGGATGGGTGATCCGCCACTCGGCGCCGGGCACGGCGCCGGCGGGCAGGGCGAGCGGCAACGGCACCGGTGCGGGAGGCAGCGCGGACGCGGTCGGGGCCGGGCCGGACCGGGTCCCGGTCACCGAGCAGCCCGCGAGCAGCAGCAGAGCGGCAAGGACAGCGGCGACGGCCCGTCCGACACATCCCGCGCGCACGTTCCCCCCTCACCGGCAGCGACCGCCGACCCGGGCCGCGGGCCGCGTCGGCCGCTCCGCGTGAGGCGGGCCGCAGACGCTACCGGACCGACCACCACGTCGGTACCGAGCTGTGCGATCCCCGCCCGATGCTCACGACCTGCCGCGACAGGGCGCCGTTCGGGCACGGCGCCGACGACACCGGGGCAGACTGGCCGGGTGCGGAGAGGCATGCGCGTCTCGGAGCTCAGTCGTCGCCTCGGGGCGGGTTCGGTGCGTGCGGTCGTGCTGGTCCTGCCCGGCGGAGAGGCCGAGAGCCGGCGGCCGCACCTGTGGTTGGCCGAGGCGTTCCTGTGGCCCCTGGCCGGACGGATCGCCCGGCGGGGGCGCCGGCACGGCCTCGCCGTTCACCTGCTGCGCTACCGCTACCGGGGGTGGAACGGCGAGCGCGCCGACCCGGTCGTCGACGCGTCGTGGGCGCTGGCCGAGGTCCGGCGGCGGTATGGGCCGGTACCCGTCGGCCTCGTCGGTCATTCCCTCGGCGGCCGGGTGGCGGTCCACGTCGCGGGCGATGCGCGGGTGGCCGGTGTCGTCCTCCTCGGCCCGTGGTTGGAGGAGGCGGATCCCGTCGGCCAGCTGAAGGGCCGAGCCGTACTGATCATCCACGGCGCTCGCGACCGGCACACCGATCCTGTGATGTCCTACCGGTTCGCGGTGAACGCGCGACGGGTCGGTGCCCGGATCGCCCGCGTCGAGCTGCCCCGTGCCGGCCATGTGTTGCTGCGGCAGTGGCGGGCGTGGACGGCGCTGACGACGGACTTCGTCGACGCGGCCCTGATCGGTGGCCGGCTCGATCCGGTGATGCTCGGCGCCCTCGAGGCCGTGGGCAGTGGGGGCTTGCGCGTGCACCTGCCACGGCGCCGCGCGCGGGTTCTCCGGCGCCACCGCTGAGGAGCTGGCCGGACGAGCTGTCGGCGTCTACCTCCCGACGGCCGGGTCGGTGGTGCTCCGGCTGGCGCGTCGTGCACTCGGCCACGATCCTGTTCGCATGCCCGGCAGGCCGGCGGGTCGTCGCGCTGCCCAGGTTCCGACGGCGTCATCTCCGCGGCGGTCGTCGTCGGCGCGGCCTTCCGGTGCGGACAGCGCCCAGTGGCGAGCTGCGCTGCGAGCCCGCCGCCGGCGGACTGTGTGCGCAGGGTGGGCCGGGGTGGCCGGGGCCTGTTGCTACTGCTGGTTCCTGCTCGCTCCTCTGGCGGGCGGACGGTTGGACGCGACCCGGGCGTTCGTCAGCGAGCTGGAGGTGCGTGGTTCCCCGGGCAGCGGCTGGTTCCGCGCCGCCGACGTCGCCGCCGGAGTTCTGATCCTCCTCCTGGCCGTGGGCATGTGGGAGTGGCTGCGCCGACCCGGCGGCCGGGGGACGGCGGGCCCCGTACTCGTGGGCACGGTCGGGGCGGCGTCGATCGTGGACGGTGTCAGTCCGATGGCCTGTGCTCCTTCCGTGGACCCGGTCTGCGCGCGGATCGAACAGTCGAGGTCGCTGCTGGGCCAGTTCACGGACATGCACACCGTGTCCGGCGTCGTCGGGATGATCGCGGCGGCCGCGGCGATGGTCCTTGTCGGGCGCGGGGCCGAGCGCGTGCTGTCCCGACGATGGTCGTGGTGGTTCGGCGTGGCCTGCTGCGCGGCGGTGCTGCTGCTCGGGAGCGCGCTCAGCGCGTTGGCCCTGTCCGGTGGCCCCGGCATCCGCACCGTGGAGCAGGCCCAGCTCCTGGTCGTTGCCGGCTGGCTCGCGGCGGTGTCCGCGATGCTGATCCGGCAGCCTGCCGACACGGCCAGGTATGCGTAGGTTCGCCGGTCCCGGCGCGCGCACACTCGCGGTATGGCGGTGAACGTTCGGTTCGAGGACGGTCCAGTACGCGGCCAGGTCGTCCGGTACGGCTACATGTCCATCCCGCTCCCGAGCCTGTTCTGGACGGACTCGACCTCCGGTCGCGGAGCCGTCTACAAACGCGTCGAGGAGCTCCCCGACGTCACCGGGGCCTGGCTCTACCGGGAGGCCGTGTACCGGGCCGGGTGAGCTGCCGAGCCGTGTGCCCGGTCTCGTCCACTTCGGATGAGGACAACGCGGGCCGTCCCGGCGGATCGTGCTGCGGAGTAGCCGACACCTCGGCCGATTCCGGCAGCCGCTCCGCAGCGAAGGAGACGTGGGATGGCCCAGCCCGGTCCGGGCGACACCGTTGCGGAGGCGCCCACCGGCATGCCGCGAGGCCTCGTGGTCGTGCTGGCCGTGACCGGGCTCCTCGTCAGCACCCTGGCCCTGCAGCAGTTCCGGTCCATCCTGGCCCCGGTGCTGCTGGCCCTGGTCCTGGTGATCGGCGTCCACCCGCTGACCGGCATCCTGACCCGGCGAGGCGTCCCCCGGTGGCTCGCCGCCACGATCACCCTCGTCGTGCTGCTGGCCATCATCGTCGGCCTCGCGGCCGCCCTCGCCCTGTCGGTGGCCCGGCTCGGCACCCTGCTCCCGCTCTACCAGGACCGCTTCGTCGCGCTCCTGAACGACCTCCGCGCGTGGTTCGCCGGACTCGGCATAGGACCGGAGCAGTTCCAGCAGGCGTTGTCCCAGATCTCGTTCGGCCGGGTCGCCGGCCTGGTGACCTCGCTGCTGGCCGGACTGGCCGGCACGTTCACCAACCTGCTCTTCCTCATCTTCGTCGTGCTGTTCATGGGCATCGACGCGGTGTCCTTCTCGCGCAGGCTCGAGCAGGTCGGGGGAGAGCGCACCGCCGTCGCCACCGCCCTGGGCGGATTCGCCCACGGGACCCGCAGCTACCTGCTCGTCTCGACGGTGTTCGGCCTGATCGTCGCGGTGGTCGACGCCGTGTTCCTCTGGATCGTCGGCGTGCCGCTGGCCCTGCTGTGGGGCCTGCTCGCCTTCGTCACCAACTACATCCCCAACATCGGCTTCATCATCGGCCTCGTCCCGCCCGCTCTCCTCGGGCTCCTCGAGGGCGGCCCACGGCTGATGCTCACCGTGATCGTGGCCTACTGCGTCATCAACTTCGTCATCCAGTCGCTGATCCAGCCCAAGTTCGTCAGCGACGCGGTGAACCTCTCGCTGACCCTCACGTTCCTGTCGCTGGTGTTCTGGACCTTCGTGATCGGCCCGCTCGGCGCTGTGCTCGCCATTCCGCTCACGCTGCTCGCCAAGGCACTCCTGCTCGACGTCGATCCCCGGACCCGGTGGATGTCCGCCTTCCTGTCCGGTGGCCGGCTCGAACCGGAGGAGGAACCAGGGAACGGCGCTGCACCCTCGACGACCGCCCTGTCCCCCGGCGACGGAGCACCCGATCCTCACCGTCACATCGACGAACCGCGGTCTCCGGCGTCCTGATCGCGAACGTCCTGTTCCTGCCGTCCTCCCCCGGTGGTCGACGCTGATCATCGCGCTCGACATCGCCGTGGTCCGGGCGCCCCCTCCGTCCACCGACCGGAGGACACACACGGCTGAGGCGTCGCCGCTCAGGCCGAGGCCTCCTCGGCCACCGTCACGCAGCACCGCTCGGGGGCCGGGTCCAGCCGGGCCTGCATCCCCGGACACCCGAACTCCTCGAGGAAGGCGGCGATCAAGCTCAGGTTCATCCCGCACACCAGGGCGGTGTGCTCGCGGGCGAGCGCGTGGAAGGGGCAGTTCCCGAGTACCGTCACGATCCCGTCCTGCCGCGGCTCGTACCCGTACCGGCCGAGGGCGGCGGCGACGTCACCGGACGTCGGTGTGGCGGGACCCCATCGTTGCCGAGCCTCTGCGCCCAGGCGGTGACCGGTCGCCGTCGCGGCGCTCCGGACGGCGTCGAGTACGGGCGTCGCGTCCCGGGCGGCCGCATCGACGCCCTCGGCCAGGATCTGCCCCGCCAGGTCGTACTGCCGCTGCGGGAGCGTGACCGCGACCTGCCGCGCCGAGCGCCGGTAGAGCTTGGTGGGGCGCCCCGCGCCGGGTCCTCGGCGGCCCGACAGCCGGCGGAACTCCGTGTCGAGGAGCCCCTCCTCGACGAGCTTGTCGAGGTGGAACTTGGCGGTGTGCCGGGCGAGTCCGACGCCCTCCGCGGCCCCGTCCCGGCTCACCGGCTCCGGCTGCGCCACCACGTACAGGTACAACGCCCGGCGTGCGGGTTCGGCGAGCGCGCTCACGCCGCTGACCTGAGAGACGAAGTCCTCCACCGGGCAACCCCTTCTAACGGACACAGTCATTGACTTAACAGTGTCGTGCTTCTAACGTCCACGATAGCGTCCTTTAGATCTCGGGAGGGGTCATGGCCACTCAGCACGTCCCGTCCACTCGCGGCTCGCTGGTCTCGGTGCCGGCCGCCCGGCAGGCCTTCTGGTTGCTGCGCACCGGGTTCACCGTGGCGCCGATCCTCTTCGGGCTGGACAAGTTCGTCGGGCTGCTCACCGACTGGGACCGCTACCTCGCCCCGCAGATCGACGGCCTGCTCCCCGGCACCGCGCACCAGGCGATGCTCGCGGTGGGGGTGGTGGAGATCCTCGCCGGCATCCTGGTCGCCGTACTCCCGCGCGTCGGCGGGTACGTGGTCGCGATCTGGCTCGCCGGGATCATCGTGAATCTGCTGCTGGCGGGCGACTACTTCGACATCGCCCTGCGTGACTTCGGGCTGCTCGTGGGCGCGCTGGCCCTGGCCCGCCTGGCTGCCGCGTTCGACCGGCCCGCACCCTGGGCGCGTCGGCGATGAGCGGCCCGCGCACCGTCGTGGTCGTCGGCGCCGGGCTGGCCGGCGCGAGGGCGGCCGAGGCCCTGCGCGACGGCGGCTTCGACGGTCGGATCACGCTCATCGGCGCCGAACCGCACCGGCCCTACGAACGGCCGCCGCTGTCCAAGGACTACCTGCAGGGTCGCGCCGACCGCACCTCGCTCGACGTGCGACCGGCCCAGTGGTACCTCGACAACCACGTCGAGCTGCAGCTCGACACCCTCGTGACCAAGATCCACCGCCACGCGCACGAGCTCGAGACCGCCGGCGGGACCAGGTTGCCCTACGACACGCTGCTGCTCACCACCGGCGCGCGACCGCGCCGGCTCCCGGTACCCGGGGCCCGGCTCCCCGGTGTGCAGTACCTGCGCACCGTCGACGACAGCCGACAGCTGCGCTCCGCGCTCACCCCCGGGTCCCGCGTCGTGATCATCGGGGGCGGCTGGATCGGGCTCGAGACCGCCGCGGCCGCCCGTGCTGCCGGCGCCGAGGTGACCGTTCTCGAACACGCGGCCCGACCCCTGCTGTCCGTCCTCGGGCCGGACCTGGCAGGGGTTTTCGCGGACCTGCACACCGAGCACGGTGTGCAGCTGAGGTGCGAGGTCACCGTCACCGCCATCCGTCCGGCCGAGGGAACGCCGGCGCGGGCGGGCGGGGTCGTCCTCGCCGACGGGACCGAGATCGACGCCGACCTCGTCGTGGTCGGGATCGGGGTCGAGCCGGAGGTCGAGCTCGCCCGGTCCTGCGGCCTCGACGTCGACGACGGGATCCTGGTCGACGCCCACCTGGTCTCCTCCGACCGCGACATCCTCGCCGCAGGAGACGTCGCCGACGCCTTCCACCCGCTGCTGGGCCGGCGGATACGGGTCGAGCACTGGGCGAATGCGCTGCACCAACCCGTCGTCGCCGCGCGGACGATCCTCGGCGAGGACGCCGCCTACGACCGGCTGCCGTACTTCTTCACCGACCAGTACGACCTCGGCATGGAGTACACCGGCTGGGTCGACCCGGAGCAGGACCACGACGTCGTCGTCCGGGGTGACCTCGCACGACGCGAGTTCGTCGCCTTCTGGGTCCGGCAGGGCCGCCTCGCCGCGGCCATGAACGTCAACGTCTGGGACGTCACCGAGACCCTCGGTGGTCTGATCCGTGAAGGCTCTCCGGTCGACCCCGCGGCGCTCGCCGATCCCGCGGTGCCCCTCGACCAGGTGGTCCGTGGACGAAGCGCGAGCCGCAGCCCCGGAGTCACCGCGTGATCCCGGTGTGGCCGAGCGAGTAGCGCCCGGGCTGGGGCCACACGCAGAGCCCGTGCGGGCCGTCGCCGACCGCGATCTTCCGGATCAGGCTGCCGTCGGTCGTGGAGAGCACGTAGACGGCCCGGTCGTAGCGGCCGGAGAGCCACAGCTGCGCGCCGTCGGCGGACACGTTGCCCATGTCCGGGCTGCTGCCGCCCGGGATCCTCCACTTCGTGAGCGGCGCGCCGGTGTAGGCGTCGAGCACGCTGACCGAGCCCTCGTGCCGGTTGGTGACGAACAGCCGGGTCGCGTCCCGCGACAGGTACAGCCCGTGCGCCCCGTGCCCGGTCGGGATCTCCCGGACGACGTGGGTGGCGGCCCCGTCGAGCACCCAGACCCCGTTCTGGTCGGAGTCGGCGATGTAGAACACCGAGCCGTCCGGGGCCAGCTTGATGTCCTGCGGGCCCATGTGCCGGTTGCGCGTCGGCATGTCGATCGTCCGCAGCAGGGTGCGGCGCGCGACGTCGACCACGGCCACACGCCCGGCGAACTCGCAGGTGAACACGGCGGTCCGGCCGTCCGGGGTGAAGTCCGCGTGGTCGATGCCGGCGCAGTCGGGGGTCGGCAGGTCGCCCTGCTGGACCCAGGTGTGCGGGTCGTAGAACACCAGCCGCTTCTGCGCCTCGGCGACGGAGATCGCCGATGTGCCGTCCGGGGTGAAGTACATGTTGTAGGGGTCCTGCACCGGGATCGCCGCGCCCGGCTTCCCGGTCACCGGGTCGAAGGGCACGACCTTGTTCGTGGTGTCGTCCGTGGCGTACAGGGTGCGCATGTCCCACGAGGGCACCACGTGCTGCAGCTCCCCGCCCAGCCGGTAGGTACCGACCGTGGCGAAGGTGGCCGGGTCGATCACCCGGACCTCGCCGGACTTGGTGTGCGGCACGTAGACCAGCGGTTTCGCGGCCTTCGCGGCGTCGGAGAGCATGTTCGCGCCGGCGTCGGCGTACACGTCGTGCGCGTCGGGCACCGGCGGCATCCCCGGCAGCCCGTCCGTCGCCGCCACCGGCGCCGGGGTCGCGGGCGCGGTCGGGGGCGCGGTCGCCGTCCCGCCGCTCCCGCTGCACCCGCCGAGCACGACCGTCGCCGCCAGCACCGCCGCCGTCGCGATGCGCCGACGAACGTTCACCCGGACCACCCCCACCTCAGCCGAACAGTCGTGTCGCCGTGACCGGGGTGAGCCCCCGGCCGGCGAGGTCGTCGAGGAGTCCCGGCAGGGCGGCCAGGGTCCCCGGGTGCCCCAGGTGCAGGCTGACGACGCTGCCGGCGGTCGCGGCCGCGACGTTGCGGCGGATCGCCGCGGACCCCGGATCGGTGAAGTCCCGGGAGTCCACGTCGTAGGACAGCACCGTCGGATAACCCGCCGCCGCGGCCAGGGCCCGCACCGCGGGCGTGGCGTGCTGGGCCTGCGACGGTCGGAAGAACGCGCCCGGGCCGCCGGTCGACGCGGCGATCCGGTCGCGGCAGCGCTCGATCTCGACCCGGGCGTCGCGCTCGCCCATCGCGTCGATGTCGCGATGCGACCAGGTGTGGTTGCCCAGCTCGTGCCCCAGGTCGGTGACCATCCCTGCGGCGTCCGGGTACTGCTGCAGCCAAGTCCCCACCGCCAGCACGGTGACCGCGGCGCCGCGGTCGTGCAGGGTGCCCAGCACCCGCCGCGCGAGGTCGGGATCGCCGGCGCCGTGGAAGGTCAGGGCGACCTCGGGCCGTCCGCTCGTGGCCCGGTCGACCTCGCCGGTCGGTGGGCGTGCCGCCGACGTCGCGGGGGCGGCCGTCGTCGTCGGAGCGGCGGGGGCCGACGGCCGGACCCCGCTCTGCGGCGCCGCGCACGCCGCGGCCAGGGGCAGGACCATCGCGGCCCGCAGGACGGCCCGCCGGCTGGTCCCGAGCCCGTCGCCCCGATCCACCTCGCCAGCCCCCGGACCGCCCACGGCAGCACGACGGTCCGGCACATCGTGGGGCTCGCTCTGCACAGCCGCGACCGTAGGCGGCGCCGTGCGAGCACCCGGTGAACCGCCGCGGACGACACTCCCTTTCGTCCCTTCGCGTGCGGTTTTCCCAAGCCGGACGCGAGCAGCAGGGCCGGCTCGACCGTCGAGGTCCGCACACGGCCCCGGACCGGTGGGTCCGAGACTTTCCTCAGAATGCGGACCGGAACATGACGAGCCACGAAACAAGGGTGACGAGCACGATCACGGCGAGCACCCGCAGGAACACGACGGTCACCGCCGACATCTCCGACGTACTCGACCCTCTGTTGGCGATGAGCACCGTGGCGATCAGCAGCACCGCACTGCCCCCGCACACCAACCCTACGACGTTGACCATGTCCGCCGCCGCGGCCCACGAGGAAGAAGACCCAGGCCAGTCCGGTTGTCGACCATGCCTGACCGTCGCGCGGCGGCCACGCGCGTTATCGATCGCCGGGCGGATCCACCTCTTTGGACGAATGCACCACCGGGACAGGCCACTGAGCACAACCGACCGACCCGATCGCCTTGCCGCCCGCGCGCCCGCGGCGCTAGCGTCGCCGAGCTCTCCTGTGGTCGCCCCTGGCGCCGATGCCCCCGACGACGAGTGGAGTACGCCTGCGTTGTCCGACGACGAACCGACCGGCTCCCTCGACTCCTCCGGCGAGCCTCCCGCGGCGCGGGAGCGGGCACGGACCGAGGTCCGACCACTGACGCTCGAGCAGGTCACGACCCTGATCGAGGCCCCCGAGCGGTTCCCGCAGCGCTACGGCCTGTCCGTGGCCGACGGCTACCTGGCCTTCCCGGAGGCGCTGGCGTTCACCCGGGAGGGACTCGCGGCCGGCGCCGCGCCCGAGTGGTCCAGCCACCTGATCGTCGACCCGGACGCCGCCGAGGTGGTGGGGCTCGGCGGGTACACCGGCCCGCCGGCCGACGGCGTCGTCGAGATCGGGTACAGCGTGGCCCCCGGTCACCGCGGCCGCGGACACGCCACCGCGGCCGCGCGCGCCTGGATCGCGACGGCCCGTGCCCACGGGGCGGTCCGGATGATCGCCCACACCCTCGCCGAGGAGGGACCCTCGACCGCGGTCCTGCGCCGGTGCGGCTTCACCCGGGTCGCGCAGGTGGAGGACCCGGAGGAGGGGCCCGTCTGGCGGTGGGAGCTCCCGCTCGCCGTCGACGATCGCTGATCACCGGCCGCCGACGTGTGTGGCGGGGGCTTCGGGGCGGGCGCTCAGACGGTGCGGGTCGTCGCGGAGGCGAAGCCCAGCCACGTGTGGCGGTTGTTCCACCAGCACCACCCCACCTTGGGTGCGTCCCGCCGCTCCTTCCCGTCCCGGCCGGTCCCGTTGGAGATCCACACGGCAGGGGTGCGGGCGTCGAACCTCCCGCCGGGCTTGCGCAGGCGGGACCCGATGGTCATGAAGCAGACGTTGCGCTGCAGCACCTCCGGATCCTGCAGCACCCATTGCACGCCCTCGGTGAGCAGGAGCGGGGTCCGGCCGGTGCCGGCGAACTCGGTCGCGGCCTCCTCCGGGCTCCAATTCGCCAGGTGGTCGCCGCGATCCAGGCCCTCCACCAGGTAGACCGGCGCGTCCGGGACCTCGACGGTCGGGGCGAAGTCGTCCACGTCCGTCATGTCGGCGACCACGAACCCCTCCTTGACGCCGCGCCGCAGCAGGGGCGTGACCGCGGAGGGTGTCGCGCCCGCGACGACCAGCAGGCCGGGTCGGTCCGGCAGGGCCTTCGCGGCGACCCGGAGCTCTTCGGGGGTGAGCGGCGCGGTGGCGTCGAGGGAGACGAGTCGGTCGACCTGGTCGCGCAGGGACGGCAGCACAGGACCTCCACGGTTCGGCAACGGCACGAGCGGAACGCCTGTCCGGTCCGTCCTGTTCCCCGCCGGAGGTGGAGAGGGCACCCCGGCCGGACGCAGAGCCGATCAGGTTAACCGACGTATGCCCTGTCTGGCCCAGGCCGACCGCGCAGCGTGACGAACATGGCCGTCGTGGATCACGGAAGTGTTACCAGTGGGATTTGCGGGGGTAGGCCCGACATTCGTCTCCCCGCAAGGCCGAAGTCCCAGAAAGAGGAACGCTCCCCGTGTCGTTGGCCCCCTCCCCGGCCCGTCGTGCGCCCGATGCCCTCGGCGACCGTCCTGGCCCTCCGTGGTCCCGTCTGCACCACGTCTTCGAGACCGCCGCGCGCCGCTCGCCGGGCGCCGTGTCCGTCGACGACCACGGCGAGCTGCTGACCTACGCCGAACTCGACGCCCGTGCCGACGGACTCGCGCACCTGCTCCGTGAGAGCGGCGTGGGTCCGGGTGGCCGCGTCGGCCTGCTGCTCGAGCGCTCGTGGCGGACCTACGCCGCGCTGCTGGCGGTGCTCAAGGCCGGTGCCGCGTTCGTGCCGATCGACCCGGCGTCGCCCGCGGACCGGGTCGCCTACATCGCCGACGACGCGGGCCTCGACCTGCTGGTCACGACGTCGGACCTCGCCCCCGGTCTGCGGGTCCCGGAGCTCTGCCTGGACACCGTGCCACTGCCCCCGGCCGACGGACCGCCACCGGTCGACGACGTCGACGGCGCCGCCGACCCGACCTGCTACGTGATCTACACGTCCGGCTCCAGCGGCCGCCCGAAGGGCGTGGAGGTCGCGCACTTCAGCATCGTGAACTTCCTGCGCGTGGTTCCCGGCGTGTACGACGTCCGCCCCGGCGACCGCGTCTACCAGGGCATGACCATCTCCTTCGACTTCTCGATCGAGGAGATCTGGCCGACCTTCGCGGTCGGCGCGACCCTCGTCGTCGGCCCGAACGACGAGCGGCGCCTCGGGCCCGAGCTGGCCGACTTCCTCGACCGCACCGGCGTGACGGTCCTCTACGCGGTGCCGACCCTGCTGGCCACCATCCCGCGGGACCTCCCGGCCGTGCGGGGACTGATGGTCGGGGGCGAGGCCTGCCCCGCCCACCTCGTGGAGCGCTGGGCGCGACCGGGACGCCGGATGCTGAACACCTACGGGCCCACCGAGGCCACGGTGACCGCGACCTGGGGCGACTTGCTCCCCGGGCGTCCGGTGACGATCGGCCGGCCCTTGCCGACCTACACCGTCCACATTCTCGACGAGGACCTGCGCGAGGTCATGGGCGACGCCGCGGGAGAGATCTGCATCGGCGGCCCGGGCGTGGCGCGCGGGTACGTCGGGATGCCGGAGAAGACCGCCGACCGGTTCGTCGAGTTCCGCGGCGAGCGCATCTACCGCACCGGTGATCTCGGGTGCTGGGACGCGTCCGGCGAGATCGTCTACCTCGGCCGGGCCGACGACGAGGTGAAGATCCGCGGGCACCGGGTCGACCTGGGCGAGATCGACAGCGTGCTGCTCGGCGACCCCGCGGTGGGCAGCGCCGTGGCCGCGATGGTCGACGACGAGCTCGTGGCCTACGTGACCACGGACCGTCCCGACGACGGCCTGCGGGAGCGGCTGCACGCGCGGCTGCGGGAGCGGGTGCCGGACTACATGGTCCCGGGCCACCTGGAGGTGCTGCCCGAGCTGCCGACCATGCCGAGCGGCAAGGTCGACCGCAAGCGGCTGCCGCCGCCCACCTCGCCCAGGCTCGTCGCCCTGGCGGGCGCGCTGGTGCCGCCGGCGACGGCGGCCGAGGAACGGGTGCGCGACGCCTGGGCCGAGGCCTGCGGGATCGACCCGGCCCAGCTGTCCGTCACCGCCGACTTCTTCGCCGAGCTCGGCGGCCACTCGCTCCTCGCCGCCACCGCCGTCTCGCTGATGCGCGAGCGCGGGATGGCGACGGTCGCGGTGCGGGACCTGTACGAGAACCCGACGGTGCGCGGGCTCGCCGCCACCCTGCCCGACGTCACCGCCACCACGCGCGCCGAGCCGGAGAAGACCACGCCGGTGCGCTACGGGCTCGCCGGCACCGTGCAGGCGGGCGTGCTCTACGGATTGCTGATGCTGCTCGCCGCCCCCGTCGCGGCGATCTACGTGGCCGAGGACGGCCAGGTCTCGCTCGGGGTCCTGACCGCGATCGCGCTCACCGCGACCGCGGTCTACCTCGCGACCCGCTGGGCGCTCGCCCCGCTCGGGATCCGGCTGCTCGGCCGCGGGGTGCGGCCGGGCAGGTACCGGCTGTGGGGCCGGGTGCACCTTCGGCTGTGGGCGACGGACCTGCTGCTGTCCTTCACCCCGCTGCCGGTGCTGAGCGGGTCGGCGCTCATGCCGGGCTTCCTGCGCCGGCTCGGCGCCCGGATCGGGCCGGACGCGCACGTCGGAACGGCCTCGCTCTCGTTGCCCCAGCTGATCGACGTCGGCGACGACGCGAGCATCGGGTACGGCGCGGCCCTGCGCCCGTGGGTCGTCGAGGACGGCCGGGTGGTGGTCGGGCCGGTCCGCGTCGCGGCCGGGGCGTTCGTCGGCGCCGGGGCGCTCCTGCAACCGGGTGCCGTCGTCGGCACCGGCGCGGTGCTGGGAGAGCAGGCGCTGCTGGCCGGTGAGGTACCGGTCGGGCAGCGGTGGTCCGGCTCCCCGGCCGCCCCTGACCCTGATCGGCGCGCGGACGACGCGGTGGCCGAACTCGCCGCGCAGCCACCGGCCCAGCCCTGGGGCGCCGCCGGTCGGCTCGGCACGCTCGCCGGCCTGGCGCTGCTCGACCTGCTGCCCATCCTCATGCTGGTCCCGACCCTGCTGCTCGTCTGGGGCGCGCTGCTGCAGTTCGGACAGACCGTCGGACTGCTCGCGGCGCTGTGCGTCGGGCCGGTGTTCGTGGCCACGGTCTGCCTGACGATCGCCGCCAGCCGTCAGGCGGTGCTGCCGACCACCCCGACCGGGATCCATCCCGCCCGCTCGACCCTCGGCGTGCGCAAGTGGGTCGCCGACAAGCTGCTCGAGATGAGCCTGGAGATGACCAACTCGCTCTACGCCACCCTCTACACCGTGCCGTGGCTGCGGGCCCTGGGCGCCCGCGTCGGTCCCGGTGCCGAGGTGTCGACCGTCGCGCACGTCGATCCCGACCTGCTCACCCTGGGCCGCGAGAGCTTCGTCGCCGACATGGCGAGCGCGGGCGGGGCGACGTTCCACCGCGGCTGGGTCTCCTTCCGGACCACCGAGGTCGGCGAGCGGGCGTTCGTCGGGAACGCGGCGCTGCTGCCGCCGGGGTCGCGGCTCGGCGCCGGGTCCCTGGTCGGGGTGCAGACCGTGCCGCCGCCCGCGGGCGTGCCGGCGGACAGCGCCTGGCTCGGCTCACCCGCGATGCACCTGCCCGCCCGGCAGGACAGCGGCGACTTCGCCGAGGGGCTGACCTTCCGGCCGTCGCGCCGGCGGGTCGCCGAGCGGCTGGGGATCGAGTTCCTGCGGATCTGCCTGCCCTCGTCGCTGATCGCGGTGGCGGTCTACCTGTACCTGCAGGCGCTGTCCACGATGGCCGCGGTGGGGGCGCCGCTGTGGGCGGCGGTGGTGGTCGCGCCGCTGCTGGCGGTGCTGTTCGGGGTGCTGGTCACCGGTGCGGTCGCGGCGGTGAAGTGGCTCGCCGTGGGGACCTACCGCTCGCGGGTGGAACCGTTGTGGAGCCGGTTCGTGCGGCGGTCGGAGTTCGTCACCGGGTTGTACGAGGCCGCCGCGGTCCCGGCGATGCTGCAGCTCTTCCGCGGCACCCCGCTGCTGCCGCCGGCACTGCGCCTGCTCGGTGCGCGGATCGGTCGCCGTACCTACCTCGCCACGACCTATCTCACCGAGTTCGACCTGGTCGACATCGGCGACGACGCCGCGATCGGCCGGGACGCCTCGTTGCAGACCCACCTCTTCGAGGACCGCGTGATGAAGATGTCCACGGTGCGGATCGGCGCGGGCGCCACCGTCGGGGACCGGGCCGTCGTGCTCTACGACGCCGCGGTCGGCGAGGGGACCGCGCTCGAGCCGCTGTCGCTGGTCATGAAGGGCGAGTCGCTGCCCCCGCACACCCGCTGGCGGGGCATCCCGGCCCAGGGCGTGGCCGAGGAGCCCCTCCCGGACCCCGTTACCGAGCCCATCCCGCACGTCCACCCGGCACTGGCCCGGCACCGCCGAGCCCGGCACCGCCGCGGAGCGCACCGGAATCTGGCCGCCTGATGCGGGCCCTGGTCTACCGCGGTCGCGCCTCCCGCCCGGCCGGGTGCGCCGAGGCCGTCGGCGCGCTGCTGGAACGCCACGGCCTGCAGGTCCGGTTCGTGAGCAGGCGGCAGCTCACCCCCGAGGTGCTCGCCACCGCCGACGTCTACGCCCAGCCCGGCGGCGGCGCCCTCGCCGCCGCCTGGCGGCACCTGCACCGACGCCGCTCGACGATCCGCGACTACGTCGCCGGCGGGGGTCGCTACCTGGGCTTCTGCCTCGGCGGCTACCTGGCGGGCGCGACCCCCGGGTTCGCCCTGCTGCCCGGCGACACCGACCGCTACGCCGGCTCCCCCGGCGCCGCGACCGGTGACACGGGCGACCTCGTCCTGCCCGTCTCGTGGCGCGGCCGCCCGCGCCCCGTCTTCTTCCAGGACGGCCCGCTGTTCCTCCTCGACCAGGACGCCGGCGCCGACGTCGAGGTCCTCGCCCGCTACCCGGAGGGCGGCGTCGCCGCGCTGGCCTGCCCGTTCGGCACGGGCCGGGTCGCCGTCTCCGGCCCGCACCCCGAAGCCGGGCCCGACTGGTTCACCGACGCCGGCCTGCCCGTCCCCGACCCGCTGCCCACCGACCTCGGGCACGACCTGATCGACGAGGTGCTCGCATGACCGCCACCGCTCCCGCACCGCTGAGGGGCCCGCAGCGGCCCGCCGATGCAGCGCCGTCGCGCCTGCTCGGCATGGACGCCGCCCGTGGCGTCGCCGTGCTGGGCATGATGGCCGTCCACTCGCTCTACGACACCACCCCGGACGGCGCCCCGACCACGACGTACCTGGTCACCGCGGGCCGCTCGGCGGCGGTCTTCGCCGTGCTCGCCGGCGTCGGGATCGCCTTCACCACCGGGCGGCGGCGGGTCGCGTGGGGCCCTGACGGGAGGTCCGCGGGTGCGTCGCTGGCCGCCCGCGCCGCCGTCGTCGGCGCGATCGGCCTGGCCCTGGGCCGGGGTTCCGCGGAGATCGCGGCGAACATCCTCCCGTACTACGCACTGATGTTCCTGCTCGCAATCCCGCTGGTGTTCCTCCCGACCCGCGCGCTGGTCGGGGTCGCGACTCTGCTCGCGGCGGGGATGCCGGTGCTGAGCCAGTGGGTCCGGCCCGGGCTGCCCGCCCCGTCGCTGGAGAACCCGACCGTGACGCAGCTGGTCACCGACCCGCTCGGGCTGCTCTCCGAGCTGGCCCTCACCGGGTACTACCCCGCGTTGCCCTGGCTGGCGTACCTCGCCGTCGGGATCGCCGTCGGCCGGCTGCGGCTCACCGACACCCGCGTCGCCGTGTGGCTGGCCGCCGGCGGAACGGCGCTCGCGGTGGCGGCCACGCTCGTCTCCCGGTGGCTCATGGGCCCCCTCGACGGCGAGGCCGCGATCGCCGCCGCGACCCCGCCCGACCTGCTCGCGACCGCGCCGACGGTCGCGGACTTCGTCGCCGTGTGCCCGGAGGGCACCACCCCGACGACGACGTGGTGGTGGCTCGCCACGGACGCCCCGCACTCGGGGACCCCGGTCGACCTCGCCCAGACCATCGGCTCCGCCCTGGCGGTGCTCGGCGTGATGCTCCTCCTCGGCCGCCTGGCGAACCCGCTCGTACAGGCCGTGCTGCGGCCGCTCGCCGCGGTCGGGGCGCTCACCCTCACCGTCTACACGCTGCACGTGGTGTTCCTGAACTCGCCGCTCGACACGTTCGACGCCCTCCCGGGGTACCTCGTGCAGGTCGCGGTGGCGGCCCTCGGCGCGCTCGCCTGGCGACGCGCCGTCGGCCGCGGCCCGCTCGAGTCGCTCGTCCGGGTGGCGGCGCGGGCCGCGGGACGTGCCGCCGCGTGATCCCGACGAGGATCCGGGCCGTGGGGCTCGGCGTGCTGCTCGTCATGCTGCTCGCCGCCTGCACCGCCTCGGTCCCGGACGCCGCCGAGGACTGGCCCGCCCCGTCGCTGGACCGACCCGTCGTCGACGTCGCCTTCGACACGGCGCCCGACCTCGCGTCCGCGACCGGCACCGAGACCGTCCGGTTCACCCCGGACCGGCAGGTCTGCGAGCTGGTCTTCCGGAACTGGCCGAACAAGCCCACGGCCGCCCGCGCGGGCAGCGCCCTGGAGATCACCAGCGCCCGGGTCGGGGACACCGTGCTCGCGCCACAGATCGCGCCGGACCCGACCCTGGTCACCCTCCCACTGTCGGCCTGCGTGCCGGCGGGCACCGCGATCACCGCGGACCTGACCTTCCGGCTGACGCTCGGGAAGGACTCGGGCGAGCGCGTCGGCTACTCGCCGGCGACCGGCACGGCCTGGTTCGGCACCGCGTTCCCACTGCTGGCCTGGGTGCGCGGGGAGGGCTGGGTCCGTGATGCCGCGGTCGACCTCTACGGCGAGACCGCGACCAGCGAGGACGCCGCGCTGACGCTCTCCGTCACCGCCGCGGAGGGCCAGGAGGTCGTGGCCACCGGGACCGCGACGGGCACCACGACCCCGGCGCCGGGCCGCGTCACGCACCAGTTCACGGCCGAGGCCGTGCGCGACGCCGCCGTGTCCGTGGGCGCCTACGCCGTGACCACCCGCGAGGTCCGCGGCGTGCGCGTGCACGTCGCGACCCCGCGCTCGGGGAGCCGCGCCACCGGCGACGAGTGGATCGACGAGCTGGACCTCGCCCTGGAGAGGCACGGGGCGCTGCTCGGCGCCTACCCGTACCCCGACCTGACCGCGACGATCGTGCCCACCCAGACCGACGGCGTCGAGTTCCCGATGGCGCTGCAGTTCGCCGACGACCGCCGCGCCGAGATCCCGGGCCTGGTCGCCCACGAGCTCGCCCACCAGTGGTTCTACTCGCTGGTCGGCAACGACCAGGCCCGCGACCCGTGGCTCGACGAGGCCTTCGCGACATGGGCGCAGGCGCTGGCGACCGGGCAGGAGGACCGCTACCGGCTCGACCGGATCCCCCGCGGGCTGCGCGGGCGCACCGGCGAGCCCATGGAGTACTGGGCCCGGACGGGCGACTTCACCCGCTACGTCCGCGGCGTCTACGACCAGGGCGCCGCGGCCCTGCTCGAGGCCCGCCGCCGCGCCGGGGCCGACCGGTTCGACGCCGCGGTCCGCGCGTACCTGCAGGACAACGCCCACCGCGTCGCCGGGCCGGCCGAGGTGGCCGCCGCCTTTCGGGACGTCCCCGAGGCGCTCGAGGCCCTCCGCGACGCGGGCGCCCTCCCCGCCGGCTGAGTCCGGGCACCGGGGACCAGAGGCGCTGTCGTCGGGTCAGCTTCCCCCGGCCGAGTGCACCGCGAGAGCGGTCAGGAAGCCCAGCGCGGTGATCAGTCCGGTCAGCACGTGGGCGCGGTCGAACGCCTCGGGGATCATCGTGTCGGCCAGCATCGCGAGGATCGCCCCGGCGGCCACCGCGGTGATCGCCGCGACCACCGTCGGCGACACCCCGTCGAGCGCGACGTAGCCGACGAGCGCGGCCAGCCCGCTCGCCAGCGCGATGCCGATCCACACGCCGAAGACGTACCGGGCGGGCCGGCCCGCCCGTTTCATCCCGGCCGCGCTCGACAGCCCCTCGGGCACGTTGGAGATGAAGATCGCGGCCAGCACGGCCGGGCTGACGGCACCACCGGTCAGCAGGGTGAGACCGAGGACCACCGACTCCGGGACACCGTCGAGCAGGGCACCGACGGCGATCGCGGCCCCACTGCCCGACTGCTCCTGCTCGGAGGGTTGCTGATCGCCCGAGCGCTTGCGGTGCCGGGCGCCGTGTCGGTCGAGCGCCGCGTTGGCCAGGACGTACACGACCGCGCCGCCGAGGAAGCCCACCGCGGTCGGAACGATCCCACCCTGCCGGACGGCCTCGTCGACCAGCTCGAACGCCAGCGCGGAGATCAACACCCCGGCGCCGAAGGCCATGATCCCGGCGACGACCTTCGGCGGCACCCGGACCCACCACGCCACCGCCGCACCGAGCACCAGAGCTCCTCCTGCGAGCAACCCCCACAAGCCGGCCAGGAGCCAGGTCGGCACGTGCTCCCCTTCCGTCGCCGTTCACCTCTCCGCGGTTCGTACCCGGCCGGGTCCGGGGCAACCGCGGCCACGCACCGGTGATCGGGTCCGCCGTACGTGGGACGGGCCGCAGCGTGCTCACGGGTCCACTTTCTTCGCGGCGTCGTCGCGCAGCCCGGCCAGGATGTCGATGTACCGCCCGACGAAGGTGGCCGGCTCCCAGCGGGGCCGCTCGGGCTGGGCGCGGTGGATCTGCTCGTAGGTGATCGCCTGGAAGACCGCCTCCGCCAGGGGCACCCGGGCCCGGACCGCGGCGAGGTCGACGTCCGGGTACGCGGCACGCCACGGCGCCGCCACGGGCACCGCCGCCGGCGCCCCCACGGCCGGCTGCAGGTCCGCGGCCCACGGCCACGGGCCCGGATGGCGCGGCAGCCCGCCGTCCACGACCAGCACCTTCCCGGCGGTCCCGTCGACCAGTGCGACCTGGTGGTGACGGCTCAGCACCCCGGAGTTCTCCCAACGGCCCTCCATTCGGGTCGAGGACGATCCGGGCCTCTACGCGTAGGTGACTCCGAGGGTGCGGGCCGCGGCCGCGGCCTCGTTCCGGGAGTGCACGCCGAGCTTGCCTAGGATCGCCGAGACGTGGTGGTCGGCGGTCCTGGTCGAGATCACGAGGCGGGCGGCGATCTCGGCGTTCGTCAGTCCGTCGGCGAGCAGGGCGAGCACGTCGAGCTGGCGTGTGGTGAGCCCGCCCGGGTTGGTCCGGGTGTCGAGGCGGCGTCCCCGCGGGACGTGGCTGACGCCCGCGTCGCGCAGCCGGGCGCGGACCAGGTCGGCCACGGCCCGCGCGTCGAGCCGGTCGAACAGGTCCAGGGCCGCCCGCAGGTCGTCGACCGATCCGGCGTCCCACCCCGCCAGGGCCTGCTCGTAGGGCTGCCCCGGGGCCGGGCGGGGCCCGGCGGCGCCCTCGAGTCGCCGCAGCCACTGCTGCAGCCCCTCGACCAGCGCACTCCGCCCGGTGAACCCGCCACCGGCCAGGCCCGCGACCAGAGGATGGTCCAGCCTGGCGTCGGGGGTCCGGATGATCCAGGCGTTCTCCGCGAGGGCCGCCGCGGCGGGGATCACCATGCCCGGGACGTTCAACCTGGTCGCCAGTCGCCACATCTCGTCGAGGTGGGGGTTCTCCGGTGGCGCCTCCCGACGCGCCAGCAGCAGCCCGAGCACCAGGTGGGGCCAGACCCGGCTGAGCGGGAGGTCGCTGGCCGCGAGCACGGTCCCGGCGTCTCGTTCGGCCTCTTCCCAGCGGCCCTGCAACAACCGCAGCCTGGCGCGCACACCGGTCTGCCAGGTGGTGCAGATCGGGGTGTCGCGTGCCCGGCTGATCTCCAGGGCCCGGGCGATCGACTCCTCGGCGTCGTCGAACCGGCCCTGCGCGACGTCCAGGGCGCAGAGATTGCTCATCGGCATGGTCGCGAGCATGTCCAGCCGGTGCCGCACGCCCACCTCGCTCGCCTCGAGGAGCTCGGCCCGCGCATCGGTCTCCCCCGCGGCCAGCCTCGCCACCGCGAGCCCGATCGCGGCGGTGCCGCGCAGCAGGGCCGCGTCGTCGAGCTCCTCGGCGATCCGGTCGACCTGCTGCGCCGCCCGTCGGGTCTCCTCGACGTCGCCGCGCTGTGCCGCGAGCAGGCCGTGATGGGCCAGGGCGAAACCCAGAGCCCGGCGGTCGTCGGTCTGCGAGAGGATCTCGATGGCCGCCCGGTCGTGGGCCTCCGTGGCGGCGCGGTCCGCGGCGTACCAGGAGAACCGCGAGATCGCCGAGTGCGCGGCGCCCACGGCGGCCGGCTCGCCGAGCCGGCGACGCAGGTGCAGGGCCTGCTCGCGGCGCTCGATCGCCGCGGGCAACCGGTCGGTCAGGTACAGCTCGTCCGAGACGGCCTCCAGCAGGCCTGCGCGCACGGCCGGGTCCGCGGCCACCTGCAGCGCGGTCTCGTAGAAGGCCACGGACTCGCGGTGCGCACCCGAGCGGGACGCCTCCGCCGCGGCCGCGGGCGCGTAGCGCAGGACGCGGTCGGTGTCGCCCGCCGCGACGGCGTGGTGGGCGAGCACGCTCACGTCGCCGCCGATCGTCTCCAGCGCCTCGATCATGGCGGTGTGCAGGGCGGGCACGGTGCCGGGCGCCGCCGCCTCCAGGACGGCACAGCGAGCGATCTCGTGCCGGAAGGCCACCCCGTGACCGACCGGATCGACCAGGCCGGTCGCACACAGCAGCCCCACGGTCGCCGGCGTGATCCCGAGTGCTCCCAGCAGCGCGTGGCCCACGGGTTCAGGGGTGCAGGACAGCTGCTCCAGACTGTGCCGCACCGGCGGCGCCAGCCCGGCCACCCGGGCGAGCACGGCGTCGCGCACCGTGCCCGGCAGGGGCGCGTCCGGCTGGGCGACGATCTGGCTGACGAAGAACGGGTTCCCCGCGGTCCGGCGGTGCACCTCGGCGGCGTCGACGCCGTGTCCGGCCAGGATCTCCCCGACCGCGGCCACGCTCAACGGCTCCAACGGCAACCGGCACGCGTCCGGCGAGGAGACCAGATCCCCCAGCGCCGCGACCAGCGGATGGTTCCCCGGCAGCGGCTCGCGGAAGGACAGCACCAACAGCACCGGCAGCTCCGCGATCCGCCGGGCGAGGAACCGCACCAGATCCAGGGTCGCCTCGTCCGCCCAGTGCAGGTCCTCCACCACGAACACCCGCGGCCCGCCCCGCAGGGCCTCCAGCACCGCGGCGAAGACCTCGTGCTGGTCCGCCGAGCCGCGCAACAACGTGGGCAGCGCCGGGTCCAGCGACCCGGCGACGTCGCGGAGCGGACCGAGCGGGCGTGGCGTGCTGAGCGAGTCGCACATGCCCCACAGACCGGCGATCTCCGCTCGCACGCGCTCCACGAAGGCCCGCAGCAGGATCGTCTTGCCGATCCCGGCCTCCCCCGTCACGAGCACGACCGACCCACGACGCCGCACCGCCGAACGCGCACGATCGACGAGCAGGTCCAGGGGTCGACCGCGCTCCAGGAGAACCATCGGCCGAGTGTGGCAGCTCACACTCTCGGCCAGCTCGGCCGAACGGCCCAGCGGACCGGGGCGGTCGAGGGCGGGCGGGCCGGCGCTACTCGGGCAGGTTCCCGTGCCCGGTCACCGGCTGCTCGTCCGTGTCCGGGTCGTCGCGATCGTCGTCGGGCAGTTCGGATGCAGGGTCGGGCCGGTCCTCGGGCGCGGCGTCGTCCCCGCCATGCGGATGCTGCTCCGGCGAGGTCCCGCTGTTCTCGATAGCCATGCCTGTCACTACCGCACGTGCCGAAGAGCAAACCGCCGCTCCTGCGGAGGGCACCCGAGGCACGGCGCGGCACGAGCTGCCAGCCCGATCGCACGCTGCTTGACGACCGGACCGCGGCAGGCCCGCCCCCTCGACCGGGCCCCCCAGCGGAGACCTCCCGCAGGCAGATCTCACGGACCGGAGATCGACCCGATCATGCTTGCTGTTACAACTAATGCACCCGGGGTCACGACCGCCCGTTCACGAGGGCAGGCACCGGGTCGCACGTCGTGACGGCGTGCCGACGGAGTCGGTGCAGGCTCACCTCGGGGTGGTCGGTCCCGGTCGTGCTGACGGTCGACCACCGCTCGCACCGGGCGAGGAAGTCGCGCGCGGGTGGGCGTCCCTGATCGGAGAGCCAGACCTCGCCCGAGCCGAGGACGAGCCGGGGCAGCAGCGCATCGAGGGCGTCGAGCCCGTCGTGGAGGTAGAGCACGTCGGCGGCCAGGACGAGGTCCCACGGAGCACCCGCGATCGCCGACCACGGATCGGACCAGTCGCACTGCGCCACCTCAAGCCGGAGGCCGTTGCGACGGGCGTTGTGGGCCGCGAAGGCCAGGGCGCCGGGCGCGCGGTCGGTGGCCAGGACCCGGGCCCCGCCCTGCGCCGCGGCGAGGCTCGGCAGGGCCAGGCCGCAGCCGAGCTCGAGCACGCGCGCACCGCTGAGGTCCGCGCGTGCCACCGCGTCCGCGAGCTCGATCCCGCTCGGCCACGGCTGCGCCCAGTACGGCGGCTCCGTGCCACCCCAGCCGAAGTTCTGCTCGTAGATCTGCTCGAGCGCGTCCCGGGGGTGGACGAGCTCGATCCGACCGGTCGGCAGGTCGACGGCGCTGTGGCTGACCCCGACCAGGCCGGAGGGCGCAGCGGCTCCGGGGACGTCGCCGTACAGGGTGAATCCGCGTGCGGCGGAGGGCATGCAAGCCTCGGATCTCTCGCGGAGGTTACCCGCGTTCGGGTGCGGCACCGCAGGTGCCGCTCGTACCGCGCCTCCCGGCGCGGATCGGTAGTCGGGCCCGGCTACCACGCCCGGCGGTGACGACACATCGGGTGACCGGGGCGACGCGCCCCGACGACTGCTGAGGTTCAGACCCTACGCGCCTCCCCCCACCGGGGCGCGCCGCGCAGTAGGGTGCACTCGGTCGTTCGGTTTTCGAGGTCCGTGTCCTGCACGCTCGCGGAGACACAGCGATGGGCCGCAGCCCCGTCCTCACGGTGACGGCGGGACCCGCCCATCAGGATCGGCCGGGGGCCCCGCACGTTGCGACGGCCCAGGACCTGCGAGGAGCAGTGACATGCCACAGGGCACCGTGAAGTGGTTCAACAGCGAGAAGGGCTTCGGCTTCATCGAGCAGGACGGCGGCGGCGCAGACGTCTTCGTCCACTACTCCGAGATCGACAGCACCGGCTACCGCAGCCTCGACGAGGGCCAGCGGGTGGAGTTCGAGATCGGGCAGGGCAAGAAGGGGCCGCAGGCCAACGGCGTCCGCGTCATCTGACTGCCGCGCGCGACAGGAGCCCGTGTCCCCCCGAGGGAGGCGGGCTCCTGCCGTCTCCGCTCCTCACGCCTCGTGGTTCCGCAGCCAGGCGACGTAGTCGGCCAAGGCGCGCCCGACGTCGTACTCGGGGGCGAAGCCGGTGTCCGGCTGCAGGCGGGTGATGTCGAGACGGCCGCCGGGCCGGCTACGGCCCGGGGGCAGGGTGAGGTCCGCGCCCGGGATCGTCGCGTTGATCGCGGCGACCACCTCGATCACGTCGAACCCGGCATGCGCGGGCGGCGAGCGTGCTGAACAGCTCGGCGGTCTTCTTGAGCAGCGGGATCTGGTGCGCGGCCACCGCCGGGAGCGGGGCGTCCTCCCGTCACGGGAGGGCGTCCACCCCCGCGTAGACGGCGATCGAGCTCGCGACGGCGAACCGGCGCACGCCCCACGTGGTCGCGGCGGACAGCGCGTTGAGCAACGCGGTGCTCTCGGCCGCAGGTACGCGACGGGACCGGGTAGGTCGTCGCCGCAGGCGCACGCCGCGCGGTACCGGGCGAGGAACTCCGCCGGCGTCACGCCCGCGAGCCGGCGGCACTCCCGGGTCAGGTGGGCCTGGTCGTGGTAGCCGGCCTCGACCGCCCAGCCCCGCGAGGTCCCCGGGCGAACCGTCGACGGCCGCCTGGATGCGCGCGGTGACGCCGTGGAAGCGCAGGATGCGCTGGAGCTCCTTCGGGCCCACCCCGACGGCCGCGCGGCACCGCCGCCGCAGCTGGCGTTCGGAGATCGACAGCAGGCCGGGGAGGACGGTGGTCCCGCCCCTGCACCACGGGGAAGCGCCGCTGTGAGCCGCCCGGCGATCTCGGATCGTCGACCCGTGGCGAGCAGGTCGATGTCCTCGGAGAGCCGACCATCCGACTAGACGGTCCGCGCCAGGGCGGTACCGCCGAACAACACGACGTCGTCACCGGCCTCGGCGCTGGCCGCAGCGAGCAGGTGCGAGATCAGGTGGTCGCGTACGACCTGCGCCTCGTCCACGCCGAAGGTGGCGGCGACGTCCTGCAGCTCGGCCGGATCGAGCACGATCAGGCTTCTCGCCGGGCCGCGAGCGCGACATCGACGACCCGCCGCCGGCGCTGCTGCGTCGCGAGCTCCTCCAGCAACGCGACATCCGCCCGGGCGATCAGCGCGGCTGCGGCCTCACCCGCGGCGTCGGGGATTCCGCCGAGGTCAGGACGGCCGAGAAGATCGAGCACGGTCTGCTCGACCGTGGTCACCCACCCCTGCCCCAGCTCCGTGCGGTGACGTTGGAGGTCCAGGCGCGCGACGTCGCGGCGGACGAACAGGACGCTCGCCCGACGGTCGACGAGCTGCAACGTGCGCCGGTGACGCTGAACGGCGACGACCGCCACGTTCAGCGCCCGCGGGATCGCACCATGGACGCGAGCGGCGCTGATCCCCATCAGCGCGCTCTCGGCCCCGTGACCACCCGTTCCCGCCACACCCAACGCCACGGCCTCCAACGAGGGCCGCCAGCCCTTGCCCAGACGATCGTCCGGCACCGCCACGAACAACCCCGGCGCCAGCCGGTGCAACGCCCCTGCCCGCTCCAACCGGGCGAACTCCGGACGAGGGTTGCTGTACACGTCCTCGGCGTCAACAGGACGGAGAACCCGCCCGCGGCGGAGCAGCTCAGGGGGAACGCGCGCCGCGACCCGCACCATCACTGTCACCTCCGTGAGGTCGAAAGCCACAGCTGTGACACTTCCGACGCCACACAGCGACGGACGCCGAGCGAGACGACGTGGCCGCCGCCATGAAGGACGTCTACGGCCGTGACGTCACCAGCGCCAGGGCGGCTCCATCCCGCTCTGCAACGTCTTCCAGGACACCTTCCCCGACGCCGAGATCATGCTCTCGGCGTCGAGGAGCCGCGCTGCCTCATCCACGCCCCGAACGAGAGCGTCGACCCTTCCGAGATCGAGGACATGGACCGGATGGAGGCGACGTTCCGCGAGGAGTACGGGCGGAGGAGCCGCGGGTGACCGCTACGACGGCCGCCTCGATCACCGGCCGGCTCACCCGTCCCAGGTGACGGGGAGGCTCGTGACCCCGTAGATGTCCGCGGTCTCCGGGCGCAGGCCGACCTCGTCGGGCGGCACGGCCAGGCGCAACGTGGGGAAGCGGTCGAACAGTGCGGGGAACGCGACCCGCATCTCGACGCGGGCCAGCTGCTGCCCCAGGCACTGGTGGATGCCGTGGCCGAACGCCAGGTGCGCGCCGTCCCGCCGCCGGAGGTCGAGCACGTGGGGATCGGCGAAGCGCTCGGGGTCGCGGTTGGCGGTGCTGTACGAGGCGATCACCGTCGTCCCGGCCTCGATGGTCCGGCCGCCCAGCTCGACGTCCTCCAGCGCCGTCCTCATGAACGTCTTGGCGACGCTCAGGTACCGCAGCAGCTCCTCCACGGCCACGTCGACGAGCGTGGGATCGGCGCGCAGCGCGGCCAGCTGCGCCGGGTTGCGCAGCAGCGCGAAGGTGCCCAGCGCCAGCATGTTCGCGGTGGTGTCGAGCCCGGCCGCCAGGAGGACCAGGCTCATCCCCTTCAGCTCCTCGTCGGTCAGGTCGCTGTCGGTGAGGTCGCTCAGCAGGTCGTCGGTCGGGTTCGCGCGCTTGGCGGCCACCAGCTCCGCGAGGTACTCCTGGGTCGCGGTGTAGGCCGCGAGCAGGTCCTCGTCGCTGGTCTCCCCGCTCATGAACGACTCGACCTGCTCCTGGAAGGAGTCCCGGTCCTCGTACGGCACCCCCAGCAGCTCGCAGATCACGATCGCGGGGATGGGCGTGGCGAAGGCGCCCACCAGGTCCGTGGGCGGCCCCGCCTTCTCCATCGCGTCCAGGTGCTCGGCGGTGATCTGCTCGACGCGTTCGGTGAGCAGCCGCATCCGCCGCACGGTGAACCTGCCCACCAGCGGTTTCCGGTAGCGCCCGTGCCGTGGCTCGTCCATGAGGAGGAACTCGCCGGGCGGCGCCGGCGGGATGTCCATGCCGGTGACGTCGATCAGCGGGTGGCGCATGAGCTCCTTGCGCGAGCTGAACCGCGGATCGGCGAGGACCGCCCTGACCAGGTCGAATCCGGTGACCAGCCAGCCGGGCTCCCCGCCGGGGAACGTGTAGCGGCTGATCGGGCCGTGCTCGCGGGCCTGGATCAGCTCCGGGGGCGGGTCGAAGGGACATCCGGCCGGACGGGTGGTCGGGAAGGTCGTGAGGGTGTGGTCGACGGTCATTGCTCTCCTCGGCCTGACCTGTGCGGGAGCCCGGCGCCCACCGCGTCTACGGAGAGCGTCGGACCTGCCGGTTTCACGGCGCCTTCATCACCACTGCACGCGCGGCCGGAGGCCTCGCGCTCGGGAAGGGCGTGATGGACGCGTGCACGGCGACTTCGTAGCGTCGGGGTGCATGGAGGCCGACACCACCGCGAACCTGATCCACTACCTGGGGTACGGCTCCTTCAGCCCCGGGATCGTCGACCACGCCCGGGGCAGCTGGGTGGTCACCGGGGACGGGTGCGAGCTCCTCGACTTCACCTCCGGACAGATGAGCGCGATCCTCGGGCACTCCCACCCGGAGATCGTCGCCACCGTCCGCGAGCAGGTCGGCCGGCTCGACCACCTCTACAGCGGCATGCTCAGCCGTCCGGTCCTCGACCTCGCCCGGCGGCTGGCGGACACGCTGCCCCCGCCGCTGGAGAAGGCGATGTTCCTGTCGACCGGGGCGGAGGCGAACGAGGCCGCGCTCCGGATGGCCAAGCTCGTCACCGGTCGTCACGAGGTCGTGTCCTTCGCCCGCTCCTGGCACGGGATGACCGGCGGTGCCGCCGCCGCCACCTACAGCGCCGGGCGGGTCGGCTACGGACCGGGCGCACCGGGCAACTTCGCGCTGCCCGTCCCGGACCGGTTCCGCCCGCCACTCGTCGACGCGGACGGGAACCTCGACTGGCGCCGCCAGCTCGACCTCGGCTTCGACCTCATCGACGCCCAGTCCGTCGGCAGCCTCGCCGCCTGCCTCGTCGAGCCCGTCCTCAGCTCGGGCGGGGTCGTCGACCTCCCACCCGGCTACCTCGCGGCACTGCGCGACAAGTGCCACGAGCGCGGCATGCTGCTGATCCTCGACGAGGCCCAGACCGGGCTGTGCCGCACCGGCGACTGGTACGCCTTCCAACGCGACGGCGTGGTCCCCGACATCCTCACCCTCTCCAAGACCCTCGGCGCCGGGCTGCCGCTGTCCGCGGTGCTGACCAGCGCCGAGATCGAGGAACGGGCCCACGAGCGCGGCTTCCTCTTCCTCACCACGCACGGCAACGACCCGCTGCCCGCAGCCGTCGGGAACACGGTGCTCGACGTGCTCGGCCGGGACCGGCTCGACCTGCGCGCCCGCGAGCTCGGGGACCGCCTGCGCAGCGGGCTGGACGAGCTGGCGTCCCGGCACAAGGTGATCGGCGACGTCCGCGGGCGGGGTCTCCTCGTCGGGCTGGAGCTGGTCGACGACGAGGTCTGGGGCGACGCCGACCGGCTCGGGGCCGCGGTCACCCGCCGGTGCGCGGAGCTCGGCCTGCACATGAACATCGTCCAGCTGCCGGGCATGGGTGGCACCTTCCGCATCGCCCCGCCGCTGACCTGCACCGAGGCCGAGATCGACCGGGGCGTGGAGATCCTCGACGCTGCCCTCACCGACACCAGGAGCGGCGCGACAGGGTGACGCCGTCGCCGGGTCGGTGGCCCTGCTCCGGTCCGGCGGACACACGATCAGGCCGAGGGGGCGTCGTCACCGGTCATGAGCTCGTGGAGCTCGCCGCCCTCGGCTGCCGCGTCGGCGCCACGGGGAACAGTGCCTGCCGGTGTTTGCTCCGGCAAGCGCCGGGTAGATGGCCGTGCCGCCGGGCGTTGTTGAGACCACAGCAACCAGGGAGTCGTGGACGGTGTTCGAGCGGAACGAGGAGCCCCCTGGCGCGGACGGGTCGTGGTCGTTCGAGCCACCGACCGAGATGCGGGCGTCGTCGAGCCGGTGGCAGATGACCGCCCCGGCACTGCCGAAGATCCTGGCGCCGATGCGCGTCTCGCTGATCCACTGGCTGTGCAGGGTCCGCCACGCCGTCCGGCTCTCGGCGGAGCTCGTCGCGGTGACCGACGAGGCGGTGTCGAACGTCGTCCTGCACGCCTACCCGAACGTCCTTGGCCTGGTCCGGGCCGACGCGGAGCTGATCCGCGAGCCGGCCGGCCAACGTGTCCGGGTCACCGTGGCCGACCGTGGCTCCTGGCGTCTCGTCGACCCGGGTGTCCACCCCGGCGCGGGCCTGGCGCTGATCGAGAATCTCATGGACGACGTGTCGCTCTGGCCGTCCCGCAACTCGTTCGACCCGCGGCTCCGCTCACGCTTCCGGCACGTCGGCGGCGAGGACAAGCTCGGGCCGAGCTGTCGGGCCTCGGGTCTTCCCGGCAGCACCTGGTTCTCCCCGGCCACCACGGGCACGGTGGTGTGCATGCTCAGCCCGCTGATGCCGTCGCACACGCCCCGTGCCTGACCGGAGAACGTCGATTCACCTCCACCGAGGGAGGCGGCATCGCCGTCGGACGACGAGTGTGCACGCTCGGTCGGGCACCTCGGCGGTGCGAGCCCTGTCCTGACCGGCCACGGGAAGGTGGAGATCGTGGACGACGTCGTCGTGCTGACCGTCGTGTCCAGCCGCTCCGAGGCGGACCTGCTCGTCGGGCTGCTGCGCAGCGGCGGGCTGTGGGCCGCGGTGTCCGCCGACGACGCCGGGGGCCAGGAACCCCAGCTCCAGCTCCAGGGGGTCCGCGTGCTCGTCGCCGCCTCCGAGGAGGCCCCGGCCCGGCAGCTCCTGGCGGCCACCGCCACCCCGGACGAGGACCCGGACCTGCCAGGCGATCCCGAGCGCTCCCCGCACCGGTAGCGCGGCCGCTCCTCCGCCCGCGTCGGAAACACAACCGACACAACCGGAGACGCTGCCCGTCACAACCACGCTATTTCCTCTGGTGCGACTCTGGTTCACGACACGAGACCTCGTCTCGTGCCCACCGCGCGAGGAGCCGCGATGGACGCAGCAAGTACGGCTTGGATCCTGGCCGCCACCATGGGCGTGAGCCTCATGGTCCCCGGGCTGGCCCTGTTCTACGGCGGCATGGTGGGGGCGCGCAGCATCCTCAACGTCGTCATGATGACCTTCGGCGCGGTCGCCGTGACCGCGTTCGTCTGGACGCTGTTCGGCTACTCCGCCGTCTTCGGGAACTCCTACGGCGGCGCAGGCCTGCTCGGTGACGTCACCGCGCACCTCGGCCTGGGCAACCTGATCGCCGAGGACCCGAACGCGACGCTGCCACCCGCGCTCGTCGCCGTCTTCCAGGCGCTGTTCGCGGCGATCACGGTCGCGATCATCTGCGGCGCCGTGGTGGACCGGGTCCGCTTCGGCTCGTGGCTGGTGTTCTGCGCGGTCTGGGTGACGCTGGTCTACCTGCCGATCGCACACTGGGTGTTCGCCTTCGACTCCGCCGACGGCAGCCTGCTCGGCGGCTGGATCGCCAACGAGCTGGGCGCGATCGACTTCGCCGGCGGCACGGCGGTGCACATCAACTCCGGCATCGCCGCGCTCGCGATCATCCTGGTGCTGGGCAGGCGGCTCGGGTGGCCGCGCCAGCCCCGCCCGAACAACGTCCCGTTCACCGCGCTCGGCGGCGGGATCCTGTGGTTCGGCTGGTTCGGCTTCAACGGCGGCTCCGCCCTGGCCGCGGGCAACAGCGCGTCGGTCGTGCTGCTCACCACCTTCAACGCCGCCTGCGCCGCGATGCTGGGCTGGCTGGCCGTCGAGCGGATCATGGACAAGCACGCGACCACCCTCGGCGGGGTCTCCGGCGTCGTCGCCGGGCTCGTCGCCATCACCCCGGCCTGCGGCGCGGTGTCCCCGCTCGGCGCCCTGGCGATCGGCCTGCTGGCCGGCGTGGTCTGCGCCTTCGCCATCCGTCTCAAGTACCGGCTGGGCTACGACGACAGCCTCGACGTCGTCGGCGTCCACCTGGTCGGCGGTGTCCTCGGCACCCTGCTGATCGGCTTCTTCGCCGACCCGGACGCCCCCAACGGCGCCGCCGGTCTGTTCTACGGCGGCGGGTTCTCCGTCCTCGGCATCCAGGCCGTCGCGGTGGTCGCCGTGCTCGCCTACTCCTTCGCCGTGACGTGGGTGATCGCGAAGGTCATCGACCTTACCCTGGGGCTGCGCCTCTCGCGCGAGGTGGAGACCGAGGGCGTCGACGTCCGGGTGCACGGCGAGCAGGCCTACGACCTCGACGGCCACGTGCACGCCCCGGCCGCGGACCTCGCCACCCGCGAGCACGAGGTCGTCGCCTCCGCCGAGGCCGCCCTCGCCACCGACGGGCCGGCCCCGGCCCGCGACTGACCCCCCGACACGGACGAAGGGACACGGCATGACCACCGTCGAAGGCGCGATCATGAAGGTCGAGAAGGGTGACGAGAACCTGCCCTCGATGAACGAGCCGGGCTGCGAGGCCTGGATCGGCGACTCGTTCCGCAACCCCGGGGGCGCGGTCATCTGCTCGGGATTCTTCGAGCTCAAGGCCTCCGAACCGCTGGTCTACGAGTACACCTACGACGAGACCAAGTTCGTCGTCGACGGCACGTTCGTCCTCACCGACCAGGACACCGGCCAGGTCGTGGAGGCCCACAAGGGGGACGTGCTGTTCTTCCCGAAGGGCACCACGGTGAAGTTCGAGACCCCGGACCGGGCGCTCGGGTTCTACGCCGGCCACCGCAGCTTCGCGCCCTGACCTGCCCTCCCCGCGCCGCTTCCCCTCGAGAGGAGAACGGACCCATGGGTTCCGCGCACACCAGCGTCCCGCGCTGGCCGACCTCCGACCCTGGCCTCGACCGGACCGGGCGGAGCTACGCGATCCTGTCGTTCGGCCCGGACGCCCGGCCGACGGCCGAGGGGTGGCACCGCCAGGTCGTCGAGCTCGGCCGTCCGGTCTGGGCCCGGCACGGCGGCTCGGCCGACGAGGTCCTGGCCGAGCTCGCCGAACGGGTGGAGGCGGCGCGGGTGGGCTGGCGGCTGATGCTCGCCGGCCCCCAGGCCGACGTGCTCGCCGCCCGGGCCGTCGCGACCAGCGGCGGCCTGCTCGACGCGGAGATCACCCTCCTGGTCACCGACGACCGGCACCGCCGCGTGTGGTGCTCGCACTGCGACACCACCACGCTCGCCGAGGTGGCGACCGGGGACGTGACCGGCTGCTCCGGCTGCGGCCGCTCGCTGCTGGTCCACCACCACGTCTCCCGGCGCAACGCCGCCTACCTGGGGTTCATGGTCGACGCCGAGACGATCGACGGGGAGGCCGTGTGACCACCCTGGCCCTGGTCGTCGGCCACAGCGAGGAGATCGCTCCCGGCATCCGGGAGCTCTCCTTCTCCCGCACCGACGGCGGCGTGCTGCCGGCCCACCCGGCGGGCAGCCACGTCGTCGTCGACTGCGGCGAGGGGCGGCGCAACGCCTACTCGCTCACCAACCCGGGCGCCGACCCCCGCGAGTACCGGATCGCGGTGCTGCACAAGTCCGACGGGGCGGGCGGCTCGGGCCACATGCACTCGCTGCGGGTCGGCGACACGGTGACGGTGTCCCGCCCGCGCAGCGCCTTCGCCCCGGTCAGCACCGCCCGCCGGCACCTGCTCGTCGCCGGCGGGATCGGGATCACCCCGATGCTGGCGCACGCCCGCGACGCGGTGCGGTGGGGCCGGGACGTCGATCTGATCTACGTGCACCGGCCCGGGAGCGAGGCGTTCAGCGACGAGCTGGCCGCGCTGCTGGGCGACCGCCTCGCCGAGACGACCGACGAGGACGAGTTCGGGCGCCTGCTCGACAAGGCCCTCACCGGCCAGCCGATCGGCACGCACCTCTACGTCTGCGGGCCCGGCCCGCTCCTGGACCGCGTCCTCGCCGACGCCGCTGCAGCCGGCTGGCCGCCGGAGCGGCTGCACCTCGAGCGGTTCGTGCCCGCCGCGCTGGACCCGGGCCGCGAGTTCGTGGCCCGGCTCGCCCGGTCCGGCCGCGACGTCCGCGTCCCCTCCGGCCGGAGCCTGCTCGACGCCCTCCACGAGGCCGGGGTGGCGGTGCCGAACATGTGCCGGCAGGGCGTCTGCGGCGAGTGCAAGGTCCCCGTCCTGGCCGGCACGCCGCTGCACCGCGACGAGTTCCTCGCCGACGACGAGCGCGGCGCGGCGGTGATGTGCTGCGTGTCCCGCAGCAAGACCGAGACCCTGGAGATCGACCTGTGACCCTGTCCGTCAGCCCACGGCTCGCGACCTTCCCGTTCCCCTTCCGCGCCGACAGCTACCGGTACTCGACCAACGTCGAGCCCGCCCGGGTCCCGGTGGAGACCGAGGCCGGGAGCTGGGGCGCGGGAATCCTGCACCTCGACGACGACTACGCCGCCGAACTGGCCGAACGACGGCGGATCCTGGCGGCGGACCCGTCCCGCCTGCAGGTCCTGCCGCACATGCGCCCGGCGGCCTGGGACGCGCTCCTGACCGTGCTGCGCGAACTGCACGCGCAGCACCCCGGATCGATGTCGCTCGAGCAGGACGGCCCGACCTTCGTCTGGCGCAACTCCCTGCTCGGCGTCGAACAACGCTTCACCGAGGGCGCGGACGACAGCCTGCCCGGCGGCCCGCTCGGCTTCCTCGGCAGCCAGATCCAGGACGACGTCGTGCTGCTCGACCAGCGCGAGGGGTCGCTGTGGGCCGACGCGGGCGTCGTCACCTTCGCCGCCGACTGGTCGCTGGGCTTCGACGTCGGCATGCGCTTCCTCGAGGTCCACGGCCCCGTTCCCCGCATCCACGAGGAAGGCATCATCTCGCGGGCCGAGCGCTTCCTCATGCGCCTGCAGCCCGGCGAGGAGTGCCGCCGCACGAACTGGAGCATGTCCGTCGACCGCCGGCTCGACCAGTCGACCGAGGTCTACCCCGAGTGGGGACCGGACCGGCGGGCGATCGTCGACGCCGGGCCCGCCGAGCTCGCGCGGCGCCTGCACCTGCGCGTGGAGGTGCAGCACCTGATCCGGCTCGGCGCCTCCGGCGCGATCATGTTCCTGATCCGCACCTACCTCGTCGCGCTCGACGAGCTCGCCTCGGTACCCGCGTGGCGGGAGCGGCTCGGTCGCGTCCTGGCCGAGCTGCCCGAGGACATGGCCGACTACAAGGGCCTCGTCCGCTACCGCGACGCCGCCGCCCACTGGCTGCTCGACACCTGACGGCGCGTCGCGCCCGCCACATCGGCGGGAGCGTTCGCAGGTCTTCCAAGTTTCCCCAACAGAGACTATGTTTCTCACTGCGACACGACGAAGGGACCACCACGATGGCCTCCGACACCTCCACCCTCCCCCGCACCGAGCCCGCGCCGGCGACGCCGGCGGCCGCAGTGACGACGCCGTCGCTGGCCGAGCGCGCCCAGGCCGACGGGGTGCGGTTCCTGCTGGCGCTGTTCGTCGACCTGACCGGCAAGCCGTGCGCCAAGCTGGTGCCGGTCGAGGCCGCCGACGAGCTGCAGCACGAGGGCGTCGGGTTCGCCGGGTACGCGGTCGGCGCGATCGGGCAGCAGCCCTGCGACCCGGACCTGATCGCGATCCCCGACCTGGACAGCTACACCCCGCTGCCCTGGGTGCGCGAGGGCCTGGCGCTGGTGCACTGCGACCCGCACGTCGAGGGCCGGCCGTGGCACTTCGCCCCGCGGGTCATCCTCAAGAAGCTCCTGGCCGAGGCGAAGGCGCAGGACCTGGAGCTGTTCGCCGGGGCCGAGGTCGAGTACTTCCTCGTCCGTCGCGACGCCGACGGCACCCTCGCCCCCGCCGACAGCAAGGACGTCGAGGCCCGGCCCTGTTACGACGCCCGCGGCCTGACCCGCATGTACGACCACCTCACCGGCATCTCCGCCGCGATGAACGCGCTGGGCTGGGGCAACTACGCCAACGACCACGAGGACGCCAACGGCCAGTTCGAGCAGAACTTCGCCTACGCCGACGCCCTCACCACCGCCGACCGCGTCATCACCGCCCGCTACCTGATCTCGGTGCTGGCCGAGCAGCGCGGGATGACCGCGACGTTCATGCCCAAGCCCTTCGCCGACCGCACCGGCTCCGGCATGCACCTGCACCTGTCGCTGTGGCGCGACGGCGAGCCCCGGTTCCCGGACGCCGACGACGCCCGCGGCTTCGGGCTCTCCGAGCTCGCCTACCGCTTCCTCGGCGGCATCCTCGACCACGCGCCCGGGATGCAGGCGGTGCTCGCGCCCACGGTGAACTCCTACAAGCGCACCGGCGCCACCTCGACCCGCTCCGGCGCGACCTGGTCCCCGCGCCGGGCCACCTACGGCGGCAACGACCGCACCCACTTCGTGCGGATCCCCGACCACCACCGCATCGAGCTGCGTGGCGGCGACGGATCGGCCAACCCCTACCTCGCCCTCGCCGCCGCCCTCGCCGCCGGGCTCGACGGCATCGCGCGGGACGTCGACCCCGGCGCACCGGGTACCGACGGGGTCGTGCGACCCGAGCTGCCGCCGACGCTGCTGCACGCCGTCGAGGCCCTGGGCGCCGACCCGGTCGTCACCGCCGGGCTCGACGCCGCCGGACCCGGGGTCGCGGAGTACTTCGCCGCCCTCAAGCGCGAGGAGTTCTTCGACTGGCACGGCACGGTCGGCTCCTGGGAGCACGACCGCTACCTCACCGCTTTCTGACCCTTCACCCACGAGAGAGGAGACGGCCCGTGTGCGGGATCGTCGGACTCCACCTGCGCGACCCCGAGCTGTACCCGCAGCTCGGCCGCCTGCTGGAGACCATGCTGTGCCAGGTCGTCGAGCGCGGCCCCGACTCGGCCGGCGTCGCCGTCTACGGTGACCGCCGCCGCTGCCCCGAGGGCCACGCCGCGGTGTCGGTCCTGGTCCCCGCAGGCACCGACTTCGGTGTGCTGGGTCTTCCCGAACTGCTCGTCACCGAGGCCGGCGACACCACCGTCCTCGCCGCCCCGGTCTCCCCCGACGCGCTGGTCGCCGCGGTGCGCACCGCGTTGCCGGACGCGACCGTGGTCGGCTCGGGCACCGACCTGACCGTCTACAAAGGGACCGGCCACCCGCGCGCCCTCGCCGAGACCTACGACCTCGCCGCCGCGCAGGGATGGCAGGGCCTGGCGCACACCCGGATGGCCACCGAGTCCGCGGTGACCCCCGAGGGCTGCCACCCGTTCTCGGTCGGCCCGGACCAGTGCCTGGTGCACAACGGGTCCTTCGCCAACCACGCCACGATCCGCCGCGAGCTGATCGCGGCCGGGCACGTGTTCGACTCGGAGAACGACTCCGAGGTCGGCGCCCGGTTCGTCGCCGACCGGCTGGCCCAGGGCGAGGACCTGGACAAGGCGCTGCGCCTGGTCTGCGAGCGGTTCGACGGCTTCTACACCCTGCTCGTGACCAGCGCGGACGGGTTCGCCGTGGTCCGCGACGCCATCGCCTGCAAGCCGGCGATCATCGCCGAGACCGACCGCTGGGTGGCCATGGCCTCGGAGTTCCGGGCACTGGCCGACCTGCCCGGGATCTCCGACGCCCGGATCTACGAGCCCGAGCCCGAGCGCGTCTACCACTGGCAGCGCTCGATTCCACTGCAGGGTCAAGGAGTGACCGCGTGACCAGCACGCTCGAGACGACCGTCGTCGACCTCGCCACCACCTCGGTCCGCGAGCTCAACGCCGAACTGCACGCTCCCAAGGCGACCCACTACGCCGTCGAGCACCCGCAGGGCGCGCACGCCATCGCCGCCGGTGTGGCCACCCCGATCACCGTCGACGTCCGCGGGCACGCCGGCTACTACGCCGCCGGCATGAACGACGGCGGCACGATCACCGTGCACGGCAACGCCGGCACCGGCGTCGCCGAGAACATGATGTCCGGCACCGTGCGGGTCACCGGCGACGCCTCGCAGTCCGCGGGCGCGACCGCCCACGGTGGCCTGCTGGTCGTCGAGGGCTCGGCGTCGATGCGGTGCGGGATCTCGATGAAGGGCGTGGACATCGTCGTCGGCGGTGACATCGGCCCGATGTCGGCGTTCATGGCCCAGGCCGGAAGGCTCGTCGTCTGCGGGAACGCCGGCGCCGACCTCGGCGACTCGATCTACGAGGCCCGCCTCTACGTCCGCGGCACCGTCGGCTCCCTCGGCGCGGACTGCGTCGAGAAGGAGATGCGCGCGGAGCACCTCGCCGAGCTCGCCGAGCTGCTCACCGCCGCCGGGATGGCGCACGACCCGGCCGAGTTCCGCCGCTACGGCTCCGCCCGCCGGCTCTACCACTTCGCCGCGCACAACACGTACTGAGGAAGACGACGCGATGATCGACCCTGCCCAGCCGAACCCGGCACTGCGTGAGTCGGCCACCTTCGACCGCGCCACCATCGCCGGCATCCAGCGCGCCGCCGCGACCGGCGTCTACGACATCCGCGGCTGGGGCGCCAAGCGCGCCCTGCCGCACTTCGACGACCTGCTGTTCCTCGGCGCCTCGATGTCCCGCTACCCGCTGGAGGGCTACCGGGAGCGCTGCGACACCGACGTGGTCCTCGGCGACCGCAACGCCAGGTACCCGCTGCACCTCGCGATCCCGGTGACCATCGCGGGCATGTCCTTCGGCGCCCTGTCTGCGCAGGCCAAGGAGGCGCTCGGGCGGGGCGCGTCGGAGGTCGGCACCTCCACCACCACCGGCGACGGCGGCATGACCCCCGAGGAGCGCGGCCAGTCCAAGCACCTCGTCTACCAGTACCTGCCCTCGCGGTACGGGATGAACCCGACCGACCTGCGCAAGGCCGACGCGATCGAGATCGTCCTCGGCCAGGGCGCCAAGCCCGGCGGCGGTGGGATGCTGCTGGGGCAGAAGATCTCCGACCGGGTCGCCGGGATGCGCACCCTGCCCGCGGGCATCGACCAGCGCTCCGCCTGCCGGCACCCCGACTGGACCGGCCCGGACGACCTCGCCATCAAGATCCTCGAGCTGCGCGAGATCACCGACTGGGAGAAGCCGGTCTACGTCAAGGTCGGCGCCTCCCGCACGTACTACGACGTGAAGCTCGCCGTCGCGGCCGGCGCGGACGTGGTCGTCGTCGACGGGATGCAGGGCGGCACCGCCGCCACCCAGGACGTGTTCATCGAGAACGTCGGCATCCCCACCCTGGCCGCGATCCCGCAGGCCGTGCAGGCCCTGCAGGAGCTGGGGCTGCACCGCAAGGTCCAGCTGATCGTCTCCGGCGGGATCCGCACCGGCGCCGACGTCGCCAAGGCCATGGCCCTCGGGGCCGACGCCGTCGCGATCGGCACCGCCGCCCTGATCGCGCTGGGCGACAACGACCCCAAGTACTCCGAGGAGTACCGCAAGCTCGGCTCGGAGGCCGGCTTCTACGACGACTTCCAGGACGGTCGCGACCCCGCCGGCATCTCCACCCAGGACCCCGAGCTCGCCGCCCGGCTCGACCCGGTCGAGGGCGGCAAGCGGCTCGCGAACTACCTGCGGGTGCTCACCATGGAGGCCCAGACCATCGCCCGCGCCTGCGGCAAGGCGCACCTGCAGCACCTCGAGCCGGAGGACCTCGTCGCGCTGACGATCGAGGCCGCCGCCATGGCCCGCGTCCCGCTGGCCGGGACGAGCTGGATCCCGGGGAGCACCCGTGCCTGAGGTCGTGATCGTCGGCGGCGGGCTGGAGGGCTGCGCGACCGCCTGGGCCCTGACCCAGCGCGGGGTCACCGACGTCGTCATCGTCGAGCGGGACACCGTCGGCTCCGGCGGCACCGGCAAGTCCTCCGGGGTCGTGCGCTGCCACTACGGCGTCTCCTCCCTCGCCGCCATGGCCACCCAGGCCCTGGAGGTGTTCGAGAACGCCGCCGAGCTCCTCGGCGAGGACGTCGGCTTCCACCAGACCGGCTACGTCGTCGGTGTCGGGCCGGAGAACGTCGACGCCCTGCACGCCTCGATGGCCGACCAACGCGCCGTCGGGGTGCACACGGAGGACATCGACAAGGCCGAGGTCCAGAAGCTCTGGCCGGTCGCCGACCTCGACCCGTTCGCCGCCTTCGCCTGGGAGGCGCGCGGCGGCTACGGCGACGCCTACCAGACGGCCCAGGCCTTCGCCGCCGCCGCTCGACGGGCCGGGGTGCAGCTGCGCCAAGGCACCACCGTCACGGAGATCCTCGCCTCCGGCGAGAAGGTCACCGGTGTCCGGCTCGCCGACGGCTCGACGATCGAGACCGGCGCCGTGGTCCTCGCGGCGGGGCCCTGGTCGGTGCCGCTGCTCGCCGCACACGGGATCGACCTCCCGATCACCGTGCACCGCGAGCAGATCGTGCTGATCGACCCGGGCCAGGACCTCGGGCGCGTGCCGGTCTTCTCGGACCTGGTGTCGCTGCAGTACGTCCGGCCCGAGAGCGGCGGGGAGATCCTGTTCGGCAACTCGGACCTCGCCGAGCTCGAGCCCGCCGACCCGGACCACTACTCGAACCAGGCGACCGAGGCCTTCCTCGACCTCACCGTCGACAAGGTCGGCACCCGGTTCCCCGGGCTGGACAACGCCTCGATCGCCTCGACCTATGCCGGCTGCTACGACGTCACCCCGGACTTCAACCCGGCCGTCTCGGAGACCCCGGTCGCCGGGCTGGTCGTCGCCGCCGGGTTCTCCGGGCACGGGTTCAAGATCTCGCCGTCGGTGGGCCGGCTGGTCGCCGACCTCGTCGTCGACGGCAAGAGCAGCCACCCCGACGTCCCCGAGTACGACTTCCGCCTCTCCCGGTTCGCCGAGGGTGCCCTGCTCCGCAGCCCCCACCCCTACGTCGGCGCCGGCGAGATGCGCTGACGACAGAAGGAAGAACGGATGTGCGTGCAGGTGCCGGCCGGGTCGACCGACGCGGTGTCGGTCGACCACGGGCCGGCGACCCGTGAGGTCGTCCGGCCCCGGCCGGTCGAGGGCCGGCTGGAACGCGCGATCGGGGCCGAGGTGCGGCGGATCCGCAGCGCCTCGGGCGCGACGCTGGCGGAGATGTCGATCAGGACCGGCATCTCGAAGCCCATGCTGTCGAAGATCGAGAACGCGCAGACCTCCTGCAGCCTCACCACGCTCGCCCGGCTGGCCGACGCCCTCGAGGTCCCGGTGACCTCGTTCTTCCGCCAGGCGGACACGCCCCGCGAGGCCGTGTTCACGCCGGCGGGTTCGGGCGCCCGGATCGTCGCCCGGGGCACCCGGGTCGGGCACGACTACACCCTGCTCGGGGCGTTGCGCGGCCCGCACAAGCGGATGGAGGCCCACCTCGTCACGCTGACCGAGCGCAGCGAGGAGTTCCCGCTGTTCCAGCACCCCGGCACCGAGCTGCTCTACCTGCTCGAGGGCGAGATGGTCTACGGGCACGGGGACTCCAGCTACACCATGCGCAGCGGCGACGCGCTGCAGCTCGACGGCGAGGGCGCCCACGGACCCCGTGAGCTCCTCGAACTCCCCATCCGGTTCCTGTCCGTGGTGGCCTACGGCGACCTGGGGCCGCAGGCCGACGACTGAGATCGCGCGACACCCGCGCTGTGCGAGGCTGTCGGCATGACCGAGGTGTCGGACGCGAGCCACTCCGGACTGGACGTCAGTGCCGTGTCCCTCACCGACGCGCGGTTGGGCGAGGTCGACGTGAACAGGGCGAGCCTCTGGCGCGTCCGGCTGCGGGGGGCGTGGATCCACGAGGTGGAGATCGACGGCTACGTCGGTGACCTGCGGATCAACGGCGTCGACGTCGGGCCGCTGATCGAGGCCGAGCTCGACCGCCGCCATCCCCACCGTGCCGCGATGCGCCCGGACGACGTCGCCGGTTTCCGCGAGGCCTGGGACATCCTCGAGTCCCTGTGGGCCGGCACGGTGGACCGCGCGCGGGCCCTCCCGCCCGAGCTCCTGCACGAGCAGGTCGACGGCGAGTGGTCCTTCGTCCAGACGCTCCGGCACCTGCTCTTCGCGACCGACATCTGGGTGCGCCGCGCGATCCTCGGCGACCCGGCGCCGTGGCATCCCCTCAGCCTGCCGTTCGACGAGATGGAGCCCGACCCCGGCGTCCCGTGGGACCGCGCGGCCCGGCCGGACCTGGACGAGGTGCTCGCCCTGCGCGCGGACCGCAGGGCCACCGTCCGCCGGGTGATCGAGGGGCTCACCGAGGAAGCCCTGGCAGGGCGGACCGAGCCGGTCGACGGGCCCGGCTACCCGCCGGCCGACAGCTACCCGGTCGCGGAATGCCTGGGCACGGTCCTCACCGAGGAGTGGCAGCACCGCCTCTACGCCGAGCGGGACCTCGACGTCCTCGAAGGACGGCTCACGCGGTAGCACCGCTCGGCCACGCTGCCTCCCCGGCTCTCCGCGACGTCCAGCCCCTGCCCGGACCGAGCCGCTCGTCCGGACAGCCGATTCCCCGGCGTGCAGCAGTCGCGGCAGGGTGGCGGTGGACGGATGCCTCGCCGAGGAGGGGACGCATGACGCTCTACACCGACATCCCGACCCGTGCCGAGATCGACGCGCTCTGGCAGGTCGACGCCCACGCCGCCGCGTCGATCTATCTCGAGACCGCGCCCGAGTCGTCGGGGGAGGCGGAGCGGATCGCCTACAAGAACGGGGTCCGGGAGGCGCTGACGCAGCTGGAGGGCGCGGACAAGGAAGATCTCGCGGGCCTCGCGGAACAGCTGGGCGTCCTGGAGGACGAGGACTCCGACGAGTTCTGGCGGCACCAGGCCCGCAGCCTCGCGGTGTTCGCCACGTCGACCTCGCTGCGCAGCTTCCGGCTGCCCAACCGGCTCACGCCGGTCGCCGTCGGCGGGACCCGGTTCTTCGTCAAGCCGCTGCTGCGCGCCGTGACCTTCCCGCAGACCGCGTTCGTGCTGGCACTCGCCCAGGGTTCGGTCCGGCTGCTCGAGACCGTGCCCGACGCCGCCCCGCGCGAGGTGCGCGTGCCGGACATGCCCACGGACGTGGCGAGCGCCGTCGGCAAGTCGTCGATCAAGGACCGGGCGCCGGTCCGCCGGGTGCAGGGCACGGAGGGGCAGAAGCTGCGGATGGCGCAGTTCTCCCGGCAGGTCGACGGCGCGCTGCGCGAGGTGTTGCCCGGGCACGGCGTGCCGCTGGTGCTCGCCGCCACCGAGCCGCTCGACAGCATCTTCCGCGCCCACTGCCGCTACCCGGACCTGGTGCCGCACAGCGTGGCGGGCAACCCCGAGGGCCGCGGCGACGGCGAGCTGGTCGCCGAGGCCCGCACGGTCCTCGACGGCTGGTACGCCGACCGGCTGGAGGAGGAGAAGCGGACCTTCGCCGACCGCGGCCGGCAGGGCCGCACCTCGACCGACGTCGCCGAGCTGGCCCGCTTCGCCACCCGCGGCGCCGTGGACACGCTGTTCGTCGACATCGACGCGCGCCTTCCCGGGGAGGTCGACGAGCTCGGCGAGGTGACCTTCGCGGACTCGGACTCGGACACGGGCTACTCGGGCGGCGTCGTCGGCGAGATCGCCCGGCGGGCCTGGCTCTCCGGTGCCCGGCTGCTGGCCGTCCGGCACGAGGACGTGCCCGGAGGCGGGGACGTCGCGGGGGTGCTCCGGTACGCCCCGACGTGAGATCGGCAACCCGGTCGCGGTCAGGCCGTCGCGAAGTCGACCAGCAGGAACAGGTTCAGCGCGATGATCAGCGCCGCGACGACGACGGCCGCGGCCGTGGTCAGCCGTCGGTTGACCAGCGGGCCCATGAGGTCGCGGTCGCGGGTGAACAGCACCAGCGGCACCAGCGCGAACGGGATCCCGAACGACAGCACGACCTGGGACCACACCAGGGCCTCGGTGGGCTGCACGCCGATCCCGAGGACCACCAGGGCCGGGGCCAGGGTCAGCGCGCGGCGCAGGAGCAGCGGGATGTGCCGGCGCAGGAAGCCCTGCATGATCACCTGCCCCGCGTAGGTGCCGACACCCGAGGAGGCGAAGCCGGAGGCCAGCAGCGCGATCGCGAAGGCGAGGGCCGCCCATCGGTCGACGGCGACCTCGAGCCCGGAGAAGACGCCGTCGAGGGTGTCCGTCCCGGTGAGCGTCGAGCCGGCGAACACGGCGGCGGCGATGAGCAGCATCGACGCGTTGATCAGCCCGGCGCTGCCCATGCCGATCAGGACGTCGAGCCTCGTGGTGCGCAGGACGAACCGCTGCTGGTCGGGCCCCTCCGTGCGGAGGCGGCGTTGGACGAGCGCCGAGTGCAGGTAGATCACGTGCGGCATCACGGTCGCGCCGAGGATCCCCGTCGCGAGCAGGAGGCTGTCGGTGCCGGCGAACTGCGGCACCAGCCCGTGCGCGGCGTCGGCGCCGTCGACGTCCACCCGGAACAGGGTCGCGAACAGGCCCACGAGCACGACCACGAACAGCACGACGATCGCGCGTTCGAACGGCCGGTGCCCGCGGCTCTGCAGGGCGAGCAGCGCGAACGCGGCCACCCCGGTGATCAGCCCGCCGGTGAACAGCGGGATCCCGAACAGCAGCTGCAGGGCGATCGCCCCGCCGAGCACCTCGGCCAGGTCCGTGGCGACGGCGACCGCCTCCGCCTGGACCCACATGCCCCGGCTCACCGGCCGCGGAAACCGCTCGCGGCAGAGCTCGGCCAGGTTGCGCCCGGTCGCCAACCCGAGCTTGGCCGACAACGTCTGCACGAGCATGGCCAGCAGGTTCGCCCCGACGATCACCCACAGCAGCAGGTAGCCGTACTGCGAGCCGGCCGCGAAGTTCGTCGCGAAGTTGCCGGGGTCGATGTAGGCGATCGCCGCGACGAACGCCGGGCCGGCGATCATCAACCGGGCCCGTGCACCGCCACCCCGCAGACGCTGCGCAGCCGGGTCGCCGGTCAGCCGGGGGACCGACGCGGCGGAGCGGCCGGGTGCAGAGCGCATGACGCGCACGGTAGACAAGGCTACCGACTGGCGGTAGCTGGTGTTCCATCCTGAGACGCCACCCGGCGCCCGGGCCCACCTCGCGCACCGCACTCCTCGCCCGTGGCAGTCTGCGGCCATGGCGATCGATCCCACCGGTGCGGACATGAAGGCGTTCCTCGGCGCGGCCCCGGACGAGCCGGTCACGATGCTCAACCTGCTGCGCTTCGTCGAGGGCGGCCGGGCCCGCTACGACGAGTACATCGCCCACTTCCGGCGCACGTCGGAGCGGTTCGGCGCACAGGTCGTCTACTACGGGTACGGCGGCGCGCCGGTCGTGGCCGAGCAGGGCCAGGACTGGGACGCGGTGCTGCTCGTGCACTACCCGAGCCGCCGCGCCTTCTCGGACATGGTCCGCGACCCCGAGTACCAGCAGGGCACCCACCTGCGCACGGAGGCGCTGGTCGAGGCGGTCCTGCAGCCGACGACCCCCGCCCCCTGACCGGTCCGGTCGCGGCCACCATACGGCCGCCGACTTCCCGGTTGTTCCGGGGACAGCGGGATACCCCGGGCGGGACCACTGGTCTATCGCCAGGAGGAACGCGGATGGGGAAGGGCTGGACGCCGCGGCTGGAGGTGCGGCAGCTGCTGGAGGCGGTCGAGGCGGCCGCGCCGATGGACGCCGTCGACGAGGTCGCCGACCAGCTGGCCGGGTTGTTCCGGGCCCGGCGGGTCGCCTTCCTCATCGCGGACATGAGCGGGCGCGCGGTCGTCCGGCTCACCCGCGACCGGGACGGGAGCGCCGGGACGGACGGCGACGACGCGGAGAAGATCCCGCTCGCGGGCACCGTCTACGACCACGTACTGCAGGCACAGGAGCCCGCGGTCGAGGAGGACGACGGGGACGTCCGCGTCGTCGTGCCGGTGACCGAGCGGGGCGACGCCGTCGGTGTCCTCGAGATGACCCTGCCCGACCGACCCACCCCGGAGATCCTCACCGAGCTCGCCTTCGCCGGCCACGTCCTCGCGTACATCGTCGTGGTCGGCCGGCGCTTCACCGACCTCTACACCTGGGGCCAGCGCACCACCCGCTTCTCCGTCGCCGCCGAGATCCAGCACCGGCTGCTGCCCGACGCCTACACCTGCGAGGCCAGCCAGTTCACCCTCGCCGGCTGGCTGGAGCCGTCGGCGCGGATGGCCGGTGACACCTTCGACTACGTCCTCGACCGGCACAGCCTGCAGCTGTCGATCACCGACGCCGTCGGCCACGGCCTGGAGGCGGCCATGCTCGCCACGCTGGCCGTGAACAGCCTGCGGAACAGCCGCCGTGCCGGCGCGTCGTTCGCCGAGCAGGCCCGCACCCTCAACCACGACCTGGTCCGGCACACCGCGACCGGCGAGCTGGTCACCGGCCAGAGCGTGCGGATCGACCTGGAGACCGAACGCGCGGAGATCATCAACGCCGGTCACCCGCTCCCGGTGCGGCTGCGGCACGGGAGCGCCGAGACCGTGCCGCTCGACGTCGACGTCCCGTTCGGGATCGACCCGAACTGGGAGTACCGCGTCCAGGAGCTCGACCTCGAGCCCGGGGACCGGCTCCTGTTCGTCACCGACGGAATGATCGAGCGCGACGCCGCGGACCTGGAGCTGGGCGACCTGCTGGCCAAGCTGGGCACCGCGCACCCGCGCGAGGTCGTGCAGGCGCTCGGTGCGGCCGTCCTCGCCGCCACGGACGGCGACCTGCGGGACGACGCGACCGTGCTGTGCCTGGACTGGCACGGCGGCCCGCCCCGGCGCCGCGACAGCACCGGCGGCGCCCGATCAGACCCGCCGTAGGCACCAGACGAGCCAGGACCATCCGCCGACGTGACACGCGTCTCCGGTCGTCAAGATCGCGTCAAGATCGGGCGGCGGGGCGTCAAGGTCCTGTTCGGGCCCCTGCCGGCGGCTCCCGCCGGTCCGAGACTCGCCGTCGGCGTCGCCGGAAGGACCGGCGGCCGTGGTGTCGAGGAGTTGTCCGGTGGCCGATGTGCTCTCCGCACTGCTGCTGGTCGGCGGGTTCGCCGTCCTGGTGCTGTGCCTGCGTGGTCTGGAGCGGCTGTGAGTACCGCCGACCTCGTGACGAACGTGGTGGGCGGGGTCGTGGCGCTCGCGCTGCTCGTCCACCTCGTCGTCGCCCTGCTCCGGCCGGAGAGGTTCTGACGTGGACGACACCCTCGCGGGCCTCCTCCAGGTGGCGCTCCTGCTGGTCCTGCTCGCGGCCTGCTACGCCCCGTTCGGGGACTACATGGCTCGGGTCTTCACGAGCGAGCGGGACTGGCGGGTCGAGTCGGCGCTCTACCGGCTGGTCCGGGTCGACGCGACGAGCGGCCAGCGCTGGCCGACCTACGCGGCCGGCGTGCTCGGCTTCTCGTTCGTCTCGATCGTGCTGGTCTACCTGCTGCAGCGGCTCCAGCCGCTGCTGCCGATGTCCTTCGGCCGCGGCGCCGTCGACCCGGCGACGGCGCTCAACACCGCGATCTCGTTCGTGACCAACACGAACTGGCAGTCCTACGTCCCCGAGCAGGTGCTCGGCAACACCGTGCAGATGGCCGGGCTGACCGTGCAGAACGTCGTGTCGGCCGCGGTCGGCCTGGCGGTGGCCGTCGCGCTGGTCCGGGGCCTGGTCCGATCCGGGACGGACCGGCTCGGCAACTTCTGGGTGGACCTGACCCGCGGCGTCGTCCGGATCCTGCTGCCCTTCGCCTTCGTCGCGGCGATCCTGCTGGTCGCCGCGGGCGTGACGATGTCGCTGCGGTCGGGCGTGGACCTCACCGGCGTCGACGGGGCCGCGCACACCGTGCCGATGGCGCCGACGGCCTCGCAGGAGGCGGTCAAGATGCTGGGCACGAACGGCGGCGGGATCTACAACGCCAACTCGGCGCACCCGTTCGAGAACCCCGACGGCCTCTCGAACCTGTTCGAGATATTCCTGATGCTCGTCATCCCCGTCTGCCTGACCCGCACCTTCGGCACGATGGTCGGCAACCGCCGGCAGGGCACCGTGCTGCTCTCGGTGATGGGCGTCCTGTGGGCCGCCGTGCTCGCCGTGGCGTGGTTCGCCGAGACCCACCCGAACGGCCCCGCCGCGCTGGCCGCGGGTGGCGCGCTCGAGGGCAAGGAGGTGCGGTTCGGCATCCCGTCGAGCGTGCTGTTCGGGGTGTCCACGACCGGCACCTCGACCGGTGCGGTGAACTCGCTGCACGACAGCTACACCGGCGGTGGCGGCGGAGTGGTCCTGCTGAACATGCTGTTCGGCGAGGTCGCGCCGGGCGGGGTCGGCGCCGGGCTCTACGGGATCCTGGTGCTGGCGATCGTCGCCGTGTTCCTCGCGGGCCTGATGGTCGGCCGCACCCCGGAGTACCTGGGCAAGAAGCTCGGCCGCCGCGAGGTGACCGCGGCCGTGGTCGCCATCCTGACCATGCCGACGCTCGTGCTCGTCGGCGCCGGTCTGGCGATCGCCCTGCCCGGCACCCTCGACGCCCTGAACAACGACGGCGCGCACGGCTTCTCCGAGGTCCTCTACGCCTACGCCAGCGCCGCCAACAACAACGGCTCCGCGTTCGCCGGTCTGACCGTGACCGGCGACTTCTTCCAGACGACGCTGGGCCTGGCGATGCTGTTCGGCCGGTTCGTGCCGATCCTCGCGGTGCTCGCGCTGGCCGGCTCGCTCGCCCAGCAGCGCCGCGTCGAGGCGGGCGCCGGCACGCTCGCCACGGACGAGCCGCTCTTCGGCGTCCTCGTCGGCGGCACGATCGTGCTGGTCGCCGCCCTCACCTTCTTCCCCGCGCTCGCGTTGGGGCCCCTCGCGGAGGCACTCGCATGACCACCCCCATCCTCGAACGCACCCCGGCGCGGGCCGTCGCCCCCGGCGGACCGGTCAGGGCCGGCGCGTTCAGTCCCGCACAGCTGTGGGCCTCCCTGCCCGACGCGTTGCGCAAGCTCCATCCCCGCGCCCAGCTGCGCAATTCCGTCATGTTCGTCGTCTGGGTCGGCTCCGTGCTGGTCACCGTGGACGCGCTCTGGCAGCCGACGCTGTTCGGCTGGCTGATCGCCGTCTGGCTGTGGTTCACGGTCCTGTTCGCCGGCCTCGCCGAGGCCGTCGCGGAGGGCCGCGGCAAGGCGCAGGCCGCGACGCTGCGGAGGACCAGGCGGGACACCACGGCCCGCCTCGTCGACGGCCGGGTGGTCGCCGCGACCGAGCTCTCGATCGGCGACCGGGTCGTCGTCGGGGCCGGCGAGACGATCCCCGGCGACGGGGACGTCGTCGAGGGCATCGCGACCGTCGACGAGTCGGCGATCACCGGCGAGTCCGCCCCCGTCGTCCGCGAGGCGGGCGGGGACCGGTCCAGCGTCACCGGCGGCACGACGGTGCTGTCCGACCGGATCGTCGTGGAGATCACGACGATGCCGGGCGAGTCCTTCGTCGACCGGATGATCGCGCTGGTCGAGGGCGCCTCCCGACAGAAGACGCCCAACGAGATCGCCCTGACGATCCTGCTGGCCGCCCTGACGATCATCTTCCTCCTCGCCGTCGTGGCCCTGCAGCCGATGAGCGCGTACGCCGGTGGCCCGCAGCCGGTCGTGGTGCTGGTCGCGCTCCTGGTCTGCCTCATCCCGACGACGATCGGGGCCCTGCTCTCGGCGATCGGCATCGCGGGCATGGACCGGCTGGTGCAGCGCAACGTGCTGGCCAGGTCCGGACGGGCCGTCGAGGCCGCGGGCGACATCGACACCCTGCTGCTGGACAAGACCGGCACCATCACCTTCGGCAACCGGCAGGCCACCGAGCTGATCCCGGTCGACAGGGCGTCGACGCAGGAACTGGCGGAGGCGGCGCGGCTCTCCAGCCTCGCCGACCAGACCCCGGAGGGGCGCAGCGTCGTCGACCTGTGCACCCGGGAGTACGGCCTCCCCGGCGAGGCCTCGGCCGACGAGGCACGCGCCGAGTTCGTGCCGTTCACCGCGCAGACCCGGATGTCCGGGCTGGACATCGGCGGACGGCGGATCCGGAAGGGTGCCGCGGCGAGCATGCCCGGGGCCGGCGAGGTGCGGGAGATCGTGGACCGCATCTCGGACGAGGGCGGCACCCCGCTCGTCGTCGCCGACGGAGACCGGGTGCTCGGCGTGATCCGGCTGTCCGACGTGGTCAAGCCCGGCATCGCGGCCCGCTTCGCCGAGCTGCGGGCGATGGGCATCCGGACGGTCATGGTCACGGGTGACAACCCGCGGACGGCCCGCGCGATCGCGGCCGAGGCGGGCGTCGACGATCACATCGCCGAGGCCACGCCCGAGGACAAGATGGCCTACATCCGCACGGAGCAGGAGGGCGGGCGGCTCGTCGCCATGACCGGCGACGGCACCAACGACGCCCCCGCGCTCGCGCAGGCGGACGTCGGTGTCGCGATGAACACGGGGACGGCCGCGGCCAAGGAGGCCGGCAACATGGTCGACCTCGACTCCGACCCGACGAAGCTCCTCGAGATCGTGGAGATCGGCAAGCAGCTGCTGATCACCCGTGGGGCGCTGACCACCTTCTCCGTGGCCAACGACCTGGCGAAGTACTTCGCGATCCTGCCCGCGATGTTCGCCGCGCTGTACCCGTCGCTCGGGCTGCTGAACGTGATGGGGCTGCACTCGCCGCAGTCGGCGATCCTGTCCGCGGTGATCTTCAACGCGCTGGTCATCATCGTGCTGATCCCGCTGGCCCTGCGCGGCGTGCGGTACCGGCCGAGCTCGGCGTCGACCCTGCTGCGCCGCAACCTGCTGATCTACGGTCTCGGCGGCGTCGTCACGCCGTTCGTCGGCATCTTCCTCATCGACCTCGTCGTCCGACTCGTCCCGGGGATGTGACGTGCTCTCCACCCTGCGCAGGCAGACCGGCACCGGACTGCGCCTGCTGATCGTCCTCACCGTCCTGTGCGGGATCGCGTACCCGCTCGCCGTCTGGGGGGTCTCGCGGCTGCCCGGGCTGTCCGGCCATGCCGAGGGCTCCCTGGTCACCCAGGGCGGCACCGTCGCCGGGTCCTCGCTGGTCGGCGTCGACCCCGTGCCGGCGGATCCCGCCGCCGACCCGTACTTCCACACGCGGCCGTCGGCCTCGGCGGAGGGCGTCCTCGGCCCGGCGGACCCCACGACCTCCGGCGGCTCGAACAAGGCCGGGGACTCCGCCGAGCTCCTCGACACGGTGGCGCAGCGCCGTGCGCTGATCGCCGGGCGGGAGGGCGTCGCGACCGAGGCCGTGCCGACCGACGCCGTGACCGCCTCGGCATCCGGGCTCGATCCTGACATCAGCCCGGCCTACGCCGCGCTGCAGGTGGACCGCGTCGCCCGGGTGACCGGCCTGCCGGCCGACCGGGTCCGGGACCTGGTCGCGCGGGCCACGGACGGGCGCATACTCGGGTTCCTGGGCGAGCCGACCGTCAACGTCACCGAGCTCAACCTGGCGGTCGCCGCGCAGCGGTCCGGCGGGTGAGCAGGGTGGGCGGGTCTCGCGAGAACGGGGTGGGGTCATGACCGGCGGGCCGGCGGCAGGAGGAACGGTGCAGCACCGTGGTGAGCTGCGGATCCACCTGGGCGCGGCACCCGGCGTCGGCAAGACCTACGCGATGCTCTGCGAGGCCCACCGCCGCGCCGGACGGGGTACGGACGTCGTCGTCGGGCTCGTGGAGACCCACGGCCGCGCGAGGACCGCCGAGCTCCTCGACGGCCTGGAGGTCCTCCCCCGGCGGCCCACGCGGTTCGGCGGCGAGCTCGACGTGGAGGCGGTGCTCGCCCGCCGGCCGGAGGTCGTGCTGGTCGACGAGCTGGCCCACACCGACGCCCCGGGCTCGCGCAACGGGAAGCGCTGGCAGGACATCGAGGAGATCCTCGCCGCCGGGATCGACGTGCTGTCCACGGTCAACGTCCAGCACCTCGAGTCCCTCAACGACGTCGTCGAGAAGATCACCGGGGTCCGGCAGCGGGAGACCGTGCCCGACGAGTTCGTGCGCCGGGCCGACCAGATCGAGCTGGTCGACATCACCCCCGAGGCGCTGCGTCGGCGGCTCGCCCACGGCAACGTCTACGCCGCCGAGAAGGTCGACGCCGCGCTGGCCAACTACTTCCAGGTCGGCAACCTGATCGCGCTGCGCGAGCTGGCCCTGCTCTGGGTGGCCGACGAGGTCGACACCGCACTGCAGCGCTACCGCACCGAGCAGCGGATCTCCGAGACCTGGGAGACCCGCGAGCGCGTGGTCGTGGCCCTGACCGGCGGGCCGGAGTCGGAGACCGTGCTGCGCCGGGCCACCCGGATCGCCAAACGGGCCGGCCAGGCCGACCTGCTCGCCGTGCACGTCCTCCGCGGCGACGGCCTCTCCGGGGCACCCGTGGGCGCGACGAACGCGCTGCGGACGCTGGCCGACGACGTCGGCGCCAGCTTCCACACCGTGGTCGGCGACAGCGGGGCCGGGGGCGTCACCGACGCCCTCCTCGAGTTCGCCCGCGGGGTGAACGCCACCCAGCTCGTGCTGGGCACCTCGCGGCGCTCGCGCGTGGCCCGGCTGTTCGACGCCGGGATCGGCGCCCGCGTGATCCAGGAGTCGGGCTCGATCGACGTCCACATGGTCACCCATGCCTCCGCCGGAGGCTCGGTGCTGCACGTGCCCCGGCTGCACAGCGCGGTTCCGCTTGACCGGCGCGTCCTCGGCTGGGTGGTGGCGGTGCTCGGGCCGGCTGCCGCGACGCTCGTCGGCGCTTCCCTGTACGAGATCGTCGGGCTGTCGACGGACGTGGTGCTGTTCTTCCTGGCCACCGTCGTCGCCGCACTGATCGGCGGGCTCGGGCCCGCGCTGCTCGCCGCCCTGCTCGGCGGCCTGCTGCTGAACTTCTTCCTCACCCCGCCGCTGTACTCGCTGACCATCTCCGAGCCGGAGAACGCGATCACCGTGGTGGCGATGCTGATCGTCGCGGTGCTGGTCGCGCTGGTCGTGGACCGGGCGGCGCGGCGCGGCGAGCAGGCCGCGCGCGCCCGGACCGAGGCGGCGCTGCTGGCGTCCTTCGCCCGAACCGTGCTGACCCGCGCCGATCCGCTGCCCCGGCTGCTGGAGAAGGTCCGGGAGGCGTTCGGGCTGCGCTGTGTCGCCCTCCTCGAGCACGACGGCGGCGAGTGGCGGCGGGTCGCGACGTCCGGTCCGCCGGAGTGCGGCCGGCCCGAGGACGCCGACGTGGACGTCGCCGTCGAGCCCGGGCTGCACCTGATCGGCACCGGCCGGTCGCTGCCCGCCCACGACCGGCGACTCCTGGAGACCGTCGGCGGGCAGGCCCTGCTCGCGCTGCGCAGCCAGCGCGCCGGGGAGGAGGCGCTGCGGGCGCAGCGGCGCGCCGAGGTCAACGAGACCCGCGGCGCCCTGCTCTCCGCGGTCGGTCACGACCTGCGCAGCCCCCTGACCTCCATCAAGGCCGCGGTGGGCAGCCTGCGCGACCCGCTGCTCCGGCTGTCCGGCACGGACCGGGCCGAGCTGCTCGAGACGGTCGAGGAGTCGGCGGACCGGCTGACCGGCCTCGTCGACAACCTCCTCGACTCCTCCCGGCTCGCCTCCGGTAGGGTCGAACCACTGCTGGAACGCATCGGCTACGACGAGGCCGCGGCCCGGGCCCTGCTCGGCGTGCCCGACGCGGCCCGGGTCCGCCTCGAGATCCCGGGCGACCTGCCCGACGTGACCGCCGACGTCGGGCTGCTGGAACGGGTGGTCGCGAACCTGGTCGACAACGCGCTGCGCCACGGTGGCGGCGCCCCGGTCGTCCTGCGGGCCAGCGCCCACGAGGGCCGCGCGGAGCTGCGGGTGGTCGACTCCGGGCCGGGGGTGCCGAAGAAGCAGCAGGAGAAGCTGTTCGCGCCCTTCCAGCGGCTCGGCGACCGGCGGGCGGCGAACGGGGTGGGGCTCGGGCTGTCCGTGGCGCGCGGGCTGACCGAGGTCATGGGCGGCACCCTCACCGCAGAGGACACCCCCGGCGGCGGGCTCACCGTCGTCGTGTCGCTGCCCGTCGCGGTGCTCGGCCGGGGGCGGCCGGAGCGCCTCTACACCAGGTCCCGGTAGGCCTCGGCGAGCGCCCGCGCCTCCGCGCGCAGGTCGTCCCGGTCCAGGCCCGCGTACTCCGCCACCGCCTCGGCGTACGCAGGCCCCGCCGCGGCCGTGACCACCGCCCGGGTGGCCGCGCCGGACATCGTCGGCTGGTACTCGCGCAGGTAGTGGAACCGCTCGGCGATCGCGACGAGCCACACCCCGCGCACGGTCCGGCCCCGCTCCACCTCGACGAGCCCCAGCGCGAGCAGCAGCGTCCCGCAGATCGGGTCCGGGATGCCGCTCGCGAGCAGCGCGTCGAGCGCGCCGGGCAGGCTCCCGGCGATCTCCCCGACGTCGTCGAGGCGGTGGTGGCGCACGTGCGCGACCACGGCCGTGGCCCGCAACGACCACGCGTAGGGCAGCAGCCAGGACGCGCAGGTGTGCACGTCGAGCACCTCGGTCGCCCGGCGCCACATCGCCAGTCCGGTGTCCGTCTCCCCCTTGGCCAGGGCGAGCTCGGCCCGCGCGGCCAGGTCGAACACCACCGCGTCGGGGGTATCGGCCGGTGGGCCGGCGGCGGCGAGGGCCCGTTCGGCGTCGCCGGTCGCCCCCAGGCCGAGCTGTGCGACGACCATGCCCAGCCGCAGGCCCATCGGGTCCCCCTCGACCCCGAGCGCCGCAAGCGCCTCCCCCACCGCGGCCAGCTCCGCCAGCGCCTCACCGTGCCGCTCCAGCTGCAGGCACAGCTCGGCGAGCCGGCCGTGGACGAACGTGTGCAGCCACGGCATCCGGGCGGGCAGGCGGGCGAACATCTCCCGCGCGGCCGCATACGCGGCCGCCATGTCGCCCTGGGCCTCGCGGACGTAGCCGGCCACCCCGAGCGCGACGAGGGCGACGAGCGGGCGGCGGTCCCGGCACAGGGCGCCCAGCGCGGCCGCGTCGGGCAGCACGGTCAGAACCTCGTGGAGCGCGCCGATCGCGGTGTCCGCCGGACCCGGCGGCAGTCGCCGCAGGATCGCCAGCGGGCGGACCGCGGCCGCCGGATCGAGGAGCAGGCACACCGCCAGGTGCTGCACCACGGCCTGCCGCAGGGCGGCGCGGCCGGCGTCGTCGGTGGGCCGGTACCGCGACAGCGCCGGCAGGGTCTCCTCCCCCGTCGCCAGCAGGCGTTGCGTCCCGGACTCCACCGTCCACAACGCCCCGAGCGCCGCGACGACCGCGGCGAGCGCGGCCCGGTCGTCGTGCTCCCGGGCGAGGCGCAGCACGTGCAGCAGGTTCTCCTGCTCCGCCCGGATCGCGGCGCGCGCGGGCCGCGGATCCGCGCCGAACGGGGCCTCGTGCACGGACTTCGCGAGGCACCGGCCCCAGCCGAGGACCCGGGCGGTGACCAGCGCGTCCTCCCCGGCCTCGGCCCGCCGGACGGCGCAGAACTCGCGGACGGTCTCGAGCATCCGGTAGCGGCCCGCCGCGTCGGGCGGCCGCACCAGGGACTGCCCGACGAGCGCCTCCAGCAGGTCCATCCGGTCGCCGCCGAGCAGGCCCGCGGCGGTGTCGCCCGTGAACCCGCCCGGCAGCGCGGACAGCGTGCGCAACGCGGCCCGGGCCTCGTCGTCGAGCAGGTTCCAGCTCCAGCCGACCACCGCCTCCAGGGTGCGGTGCCGCGGCGGCCGGTCCCGGCCGGTGCCGCGCAGGAGCGCGAACCGGTCGTCGAGCCTGCGGTGGATCTCCTTCACCGGCAGGGCGCGGACGCGCGCCGCCGCCAGCTCCACGGCCAACGGCAGCCCCTCGAGCCGGGCGCACAGCGCCTCCACCTCGGCGGCCGGGAGGTCGACGTCCGGCCGCGCCGCGCGGGCGCGCCGGGTGAACAGCGCGACGGTGACCGCCGGATCGAGCTGTGGCAGCGGGTGGACCGACTCCGAGGACAGGTCCAGCGGCGCCCGGCTCGTGGCCAGCACCCGCAGGTCCCGGGTCCGCGCCACCACCGCGTGCACCAGGTCCGCGGCCGCGTCGAGCACGTGCTCGCAGTTGTCCAGCACCAGCAGGGCCGGCCCCGACCCCAGCGCCTCCGCCACCGCACTCGCCGCGTCCGGGGCCGCCCCGGCCAGCGGTCCGTCGGCCCGGACGGCGGTGGCCACCTCGGCGGCGACGTCGGTCCCCGCCCGGACGCCGGCCAGCGACACCACCTGCACCGTGCGCTGCTCGGCCCGGGCCGCCACCGCGTGCGCGAGCCGGGTCTTCCCGAGACCGCCGGGGCCGAGCACCGTCACCACGCGGGAGGTGCGCAGCAGGGCGAGGACCGCCTCGACGTCACCGTCGCGGCCGAGCAGGGCGTTGGGTTCGGCGAGGATCCCGCGACGCCGGGCCGGCGCCGACTCGGCCAGCAACGCCGCGTGCTGCGCCCGCAGCGCGGCACCCGGGTCGGCGCCGAGCTCCTCGGCGAGGTCACGGCGGTAGTCCTCGTACCGCGCCAGCGCCGCGGCCGGGCCGCGCACCCGCGCCTCGCTGCGCAGCAGCTCCACCAGCAGTTCCTCGTCGCGCGCAGCGCCGGCCGCCAGCTCCTCGAGCGGGCCGAGCGCCTCCGCGGCCCGCCCCAGCCGCGACAACGCCAGTGCTCGGCCCCGCCGCAGCGCCGCGAGGGTCGTCCGGCGCGCGGCCCGCAGCGCGGCGAGCGGGCCCGCCCCCGTCGGGTCCCCGGGGTTCGGCCAGAGCGCCAGCCCGGCCTCCGCCGCGGCGAGCGCGGTCACCGGATCCGTGCCGCGCCCGACCTGGTCGGCGTACCGCAGCAACGCCGACGCGTCCACGTCGGCGGGGTCCACCGCCAGGCGGTAGCCGGTCGGCGTCGTCGCGATCAGGTCCGGCCCGATCCGGGCGCGCACCCGCGAGACGACGACCTGCAGGGCCTTCGCCGGGTCCGCCGGCGGATCGTCCGGCCACAGCTCGGCGACCAGCCGTCCGGTCGAGCACCCGGCGGCGAGGTCCGCGGCCAGCGCGGCGAGCAGGGCGGCGGGCCGCTCGCCCGGCAGCACCGCACCGTCCACGGCGACCTGCGGGAGCAGGGTCAGCCAGGGCACCGCCCCACCGTAGCGACCGGCGCCGGCGGAGCCCCACGGTGCTGCTCCGCAGGGCCGACGACCACCGTCGACGGCTGACCTGGGGAGACACCCTTCGAGGCGGATTGAAGGGCGTTTGGAGCCGGCCCGGGCATCGTGGCACTGCGAGAGCGAGCCGCAGCGCCCGGACGACAGGAGATGACCATGGACACGACCGACGTGGTGCTGGTGGTCGGCGCCGGCCCGGTGGGCCTCACGACCGCCTGCCAGCTGGCCCGCCAGGGCGTGCCGGTCCGCATCGTCGACGCCCTCGAGCAGCCGACCACGGAGTCGCGCGCGGTGGGCGTGCACGCCCGCAGCATGGAGATGCTCGCCGCGCTGGGCGTCCTGCCCCGGCTGGAGGCCCGCGGCCGGCGGATCGACGCCCTCGAGATCCTCGACGGCCGTACCGGCGCGACCCGCACGCGCCTCGACGTCACCGGCGTCCCCAGCCGCCACCCGTACGTCCTCGACGTCCCCCAGCCCGACACCGAGGCCGTCCTGGCCGACCGGGCCGCCGAGCTCGGCGTCGTCGTCGAGCGCGGCGTCACGCTCACCGCCCTGACCCAGGACGCCGACGGGGTCGACGTCACCCTGCGCACCCGCGACGGGGAGGAGACCGTCCGCGTCGGCTGGGTGGTCGGCGCCGACGGCGGCCACAGCTCCACCCGCACCCTCGCCGGCACGAAGCTGGAGGGCGGCTTCCACGGACAGCACTTCGCCATGGCCGACGTCGACGTGGACACCGCGTGGGCCCCCGACACCATCCGCATGTTCGAGCACCCCGACGGCATGGGGATCCTGTTCCCGCTGGCCGGGACGCGCGCCCGGATCATGTTCTTCGTCGACGACCCGGGGTCCGGTGCCCCCGACCCCACGCTGGCCCAGATCCAGGCCCTGGCCGACGCGCGCATGGGCGGCAAGGTGACGGTGCGCGACCCGCGCTGGCTCACCTATTTCGAGGTCCACCACGCCCAGGTCCCCCGGTACCGGCTCGGGCGCGTGCTGCTCGCCGGCGACGCCGCGCACATCCACAGCCCCGCCGGCGCGCAGGGCATGAACACCGGCATCCAGGACGCCGCCAACCTGGCCTGGAAGCTCGCCCTCGTCGCCCGGCACCGGGCGGACGCCGCGCTGCTCGACAGCTACCACGACGAGCGCCACCCGGTCGGCGCCATGGTCGTCCGGACCACCACCACGCTGACGAACGTCGGCACCGCCTCGGGCCCGGAGGCCGCCGTCCGCGACGTCGCGATGGTCGTCGTCGGCCACCTCCCCCGGATCGCCGGCACCGGCGCCGCGACGCTGGCCGAGACGACGATCGGCTACCGCGACAGCGCCCTCGCGGTGCACCGCGGCCACCACCGCCACGGGGCCGCGCGGGCGGGTGAGCACGCCCCGGACCCCGACGGCCTGCTCCGACCCGACGGCACCCCGGTGACCGTCGAGGACCTGCTCGGCCGGCCCGGCATGGTGCTGCTGGTCCGCACCGAGGACACGGCCACGGTCGACGAGCTGCGCGGCGTCCTCGGCGACCTCGGCACGGTGGTCCGCGTCGTGTCCGACGCGGGGGCGTCCGGGGAGTGCGTCGTCGACCCGGACGACGTGCTCGGCAGGGAGTACGGCCTGGGATCCGAGGGCCTCGCCCTGATCCGCCCCGACGGCTACCTCGGCCTCGTCGCGGACCCGGCCGACACCACTGCGTTGCGCGCCTACCTCGCCGACACGCTGCGCATCGGACAGCCGTCGACCGTCTGACGCGGGCTCAGCGCGGTCCGCCCTCCTCGTCGAGGTCGGCCGTGACGACCTCGATCAACGACGGGCCGTCCGCGCTCAGTGCATCCTTCAGGGCCAGGACGAACGCGGCGCCGTCGGACACCGAGCGGGCCGGGACGCCGTAGCCCCGGGCGAGGGCGGTGAAGTCGATGCCCGGCACGTCCATGCCGGGGGTCTCGCCGGTGCCCAGCACCTCGCCGAACCAGCGCAACGCCCCGTACGTGCCGTTCTTCAGCACGAGGATCACCACTGGGATCCGGTGGCGCGCCGCGGTCCAGAGGGCGGTGATGCCGTAGTTCGCCGAGCCGTCGCCGATGACGCCGACGACCTGCCGGTCGGGCCGCCCGAGCTGGGCTCCGACCGCCGCGGGCAGCCCGAAGCCGAGCCCGCCGGACGCGGGGAACAGGTAGCTGCCCGGCTCGCGCAGGTCCATCTGGGACCAGAACGAGGCGGCGGTCGAGGTCGACTCGACCACGTAGAGCGCGTCGTCGGGGGCGTGCTCGCGCAGCAGGGCGAAGAGCTCGTCGGGGTGCACCGAGTGCGGCGACGTGCGGGGCGCGGGGAACGGGGGCAGGGCCGGCAGCGGCGGGCGCGCGGCGACCGAGACCCCGTCGGCGAGCGCGGCCAGTGCCGGCCCGACCGGGGCGACGACGGCGTCGCCGAACGGCGCGCGGGCCGCCTCCTTCGGGTCCTCGGTGATCTGCACCAGCCGCGTGCCCTCCGGCAGGTACCGCCCGGGCAGGTACTGGTGGTAGCGGAACACCGGCGCACCCACGACCAGCACCAGGTCGTGGCCCTCGAAGGCCGTCGAGACCTCGCGGACGGCGGCCGGCAGCACACCCCGGAACGCCGGGTGGCGCGTCGGGAACGGGCAGCGCGGCGCCGACGGGGCGATCCACACCGGGGCGCGCAACGCCTCGGCCAGCCGCACCGCGTCGGCGTTGGCGCCGGCCGCGTCGACCTGCGGGCCGAGGACCAGCAGCGGGTTCTGCGCCCGGTCGAGCAGCGCGACGAGCTCGGTGACCTGCTCCTGGCTCAGCGACGCGCCCCCGCGCACGGTCCGGCCGGGCAGGAGCTCGCTGTCGGGGTCGGCGTCGGCGGCCCAGTCGTCGTAGGGCACCGAGACATAGACCGGGCCGCGGGCCGGCAGCAGGGCGGTGTGCACCGCCTGGTCGATGGTGCGCGGGACGTCCGCGGCGCAGGCGGGCTCGCTGCTCCATTTCACCAGCGGCTGGGGCAGGGCCGTGGCGTCGACGTTGGCCAGCATGACCTCCTGCCCGATCGTCGAGCGGACCTGCTGGCCGGCGGTCAGCACGAGCGGGCTGTGCGAGTAGACCGCGTTGGTCAGCCCGCCCATCGCGTTGCCGGAGCCGGAGGCGGCGTGCAGGTTCACGAACGCGGGGCCGCCCGTGGCGAGGGCGAACCCGTCGGCCATCGACACCACGGCGCCCTCGTGCAGCCCGAGCACGTAGGTGAAGTCCTCGGGCATGTGCGCCAGGAAGGGGAGCTCGTTGGAGCCGGGGTTGCCGAAGATCGTCGTCAGTCCCCGGGCCCGCAGGATCCGGTAGGTCACCTCGGCGACCGTGGCCATGTTCCGCCTGCCTCTCCGCCACCTCCGCCGGTGACGCGACCACGGTAGGAAGACGGCCTCCATGAGGCCAATGAGTCCTGGTGATGGTGACATAGGTCTGGTCTATGCGCGCAGGTCGCGGCGTGGTCGACCTGTCGTTGCTGCGCACCTTCGTCCTGCTCTTCGAGTGCGTGCCGCTGGAGGTCGGGTCGGCCGCCACCGAGCTGCCGCAGTGATCCGCGATGTGCTGGCGCGCTGAGCCGTCCGGCGCGGACACAGGATGTTCACCGCCGACGCGTGTGTCGCTCGCGCCGCCGCGCCGCCGGCCTCCTAGGGTTCTCCTGGTCGTTCTGCTCGGGAGGTCGGATGCTCAGGCGCGCACCGCTGTTCGGCGGCAAGAATCGGGTCACCTTCAGCCTGCCCGCCCACGAGCCTGCGGGGCAGGTCAGCGTGGTGGGCGACTTCAACGCCTGGGAGCCGGGCCGCCACGAGATGGTCCGCCGGCGCAACGGGACCCGCAGCGTGTCGGTCGTGCTCCCGCCCGGCGAGCACCGCTTCCGCTATCTCGCCACGGACGGGGTCTGGCTCGACGACGACACCGCGGACTTCGTCGACGCCGGCGGCAGCTGGGTCCGCGTGCAGCCACGCGAACGTCGGTAGCCGTCCCGGCGCCGCGGAATCAGGCGAGCAGGGCCGCCGCGCGGGCCGCGCCGCTGTAGACCCCGGCCCGGACGCCGTTGCGGGTGGCGCGCATCCGGGCCCGGCCCGCGGCGCCGCTCCGGTGCCAGGCCAGCAGCGCCTGGCCCCAGCGGGTGCGGGCCAGCCGGACGGTGCCGGCGGTCAGCGCGACCTCGGCCCAGCGGCCCGCGATGTCGTCGAAGCCGTCGCGGTAGGCGAAGACCGCGGGCTGGACGTACGCGAGGCCCGAGGGCAGCCGCGTCATCATCGGCGCGTACTCGGCCAGCAAGGTGTCGAGTGCGTCGTAGCGGGCGGTGCGGTTGGAGCTGATGCTGCCGGTCCGCATCAAGCGCATGTCCACGTGGTACCGGCGAATTCCCCAGAACAGCGGGGCCGACGCCCGGGTGCCGATCCGCAGCCACATTTCCTGGTCCACGGCGCTCGTGAGACCCGTGTCGAACAAGCCGACCTCGTCGAAGCAGCTGCGCCGCACGAGCAGTGAACTGCCGTTGTGCGCGGGATTGTTCTCCGCGAGGAAACGGTCCATGTCGCAGGCGCCCGCGGGCTGCCATCGCGGGCCGACCACCCGGCCGCTCTCCAGCATCACGCGGGTGTGGCAGAAGGTCGCGCCGACCCGACCGCCGACGGTCTCCATCACCTGCAGCTGACGCCGCAGGAAATCCGGGTGCCAGCGGTCGTCGCCGTCGAGGAATGCGACGAACGGCGCGGACGTCTCGACGATGCCGAGGTTGCGCGCCGCGCCGGACCCGGCGTTGGCGGTGGAGATCACCCGGATCCGCCGGTCCCGGGCCGCACGGGCACGGACGATCTCCGCGGTGTCGTCGGTGGATCCGTCGTCGATCACGACGTACTCGAACCGACCCTCGGTCTGCCGCCGCACGGAGTCGACGGCCTCCCCGATCCACGGGCCGACGTCGTAGGCGGGCGTGATCACCGAAACCACCGGACCGCGTGACGGGAGCGAAGAGCTCATAACGGCTCCAACGATCCGATACGTCGCGCAACGTTCCCCCGGAGGGTGGAATCGCGGCGGCGGAGAAAGGTGATCACGACACGGAGGTGAACGCCGGTCGGCGGAGAAAGGGCGCGGAATCGAATGCGCGCCGCTCGGCCCGGAGTGGGCCTGCTGGAGCAGCAGTGACTCGTTCTCCCGTAGGCCGACGGCAGCCGTACGGCCCCCTGACCGGGGTCGTCCCCCTCGCAGGATGACGCGGTCTCCTCCCCCGGCGCGCACGATCGATCGCTCGGTGGGCCGTTCCGGGGCGGTGCCGGAGGACGGCCGGTCCGACCGACTGTGGAGGCGACGTGGCGATCGTTCCCGAGACCAAGATCTCCGTCCCCCCACTCCCGGCGGACACCGTGCGCCGGCCGCTGTTGCGCCGCGAGCTCGACGCGGTCCGCGACGTCGGACTGGTGTGCGCGCCGGCCGGGTACGGCAAGACCCTGCTGCTCGCCGAGTGGGCCGAGGCCGGGCGGCCGTCGATCGACACCGCCTGGGTGCACCTCGACGGCGACGACGACGACCCGCGCCTGTTCTGGGGCGCCCTGCTGGCCGCCCTGGCCCGCTGCCCCACCGTGCCGGCGGGCGCGACCGTGCGCACCGGCCCGGACGGCCGGGGCTGGGATCTGTCGGCGGCCGGCCGGCCCGAGTTCGGGGCCTCGGTCGTGGCGGCGCTCGGCGAGCTCGACCGCCCGGTCCGCCTGGTGCTCGACGACGTCCACGAGCTGAGCGCGCCCGAGGTCCTCCACGACGTCGCCCGGCTCCTGCGCCACCGCCCCGGCACGGTGCCGGTGGTCCTGGCCGGCAGGTGGGACCCACCGATCGGGCTGCAGCGCCTCCGGCCCCAGGGCCGCCTGGTCGAGCTCCGGACCGACCGCCTGCGCCTCGACCGGGACGAGGCGGAGGCGCTCCTGCGACGGGTCGGGGTCCAGCTCCACGCCGAGCAGCTCGACCGCCTGTACGGCCAGACGGACGGCTGGCCGGTCGGGCTGCGGTTCGCCGCCACGGCGCTGCAGGCGTCGTCGAACGTCGAGGGCTTCCTGACGAGGTTCTCCGGCGTCGACCGGGTGGTCGCCGACTACCTCGTCGGCGAGGTGCTCAGCGGGCTGCCCGCGTCGTCGGTCGAGCTGCTCCGCCGCACCAGCGTCTCCGACGACGTCCCGGTGGCGCTCGCCGTCGAGCTGTCCGGCCGCGAGGACGCCGGGCACGTCCTCGCCGAGCTCGAGTCCAGGTCCGCCCTGGTCCGCCGGCGCGGCCGGACGCTGGAGACGTACCGGGTGCAACCGCTGATCCGCAGCTACCTGCGCGGCGATCTCCAGCGGCGCAGCCCGCGGATCGCCGGGGACCTGCACTCCGTGGCGGCCCGCTGGTGGCTCGGGCAGGACCACCCGGCGGCGGCCCTGGCGCACGCCGCGGTGGCCGAGGACCCGGCCCTGCTCGTCGAGGTGGTTCGCCGGGTCGCCGTCCCGCTGCTGGTCACCGGCCAGCACCGCGCGCTGCGGCGGGCGCTCCGGAGGGCGGGGGACACCGTCGTGGCCGCCGATCCGTCCTTGTCGGTGGTGGCCGCGCTGGCGGCCCACCAGTCCGGTGATCGCCCCGCCGGCGTCGCGGCCGCGCGGCAGGCCCGCCGACGGTGGCCACCGGAGCCGCCGGCGCAGCTCGCCACCCTGGGCACGATCGCGGACCGGCTCGGCGGGCTGCCCCGGATCGTGGTCCGGGAGGCCCCGCCCGGGGAGGCCGACGGCCTCCCGCTCGACGAGGCGACCGAGCTGTTGTCGCACGTCGCGGACTGTGCGGCCCGGGTGCGTGAGCGGGAGGGCCCCGCGGACGCCCGGCCCGTCCGGCGCACGCTCGACGAGCTGCTGGTCCGGGCCCGCCGGACGGGCCGGGACCACCTCCTCCTGCAGTGCCGCGCGACGGCGGCCGCGGCGGCCGCCGCGGACCGGGACGTGCACGCGATGCGCGAGCACGCCGCGCACGCCGACGCCCTCGCCGGAGCCCGCGGGTGGACGGCCTCGCCCGCGGCGCTCGACGCCCTCGCGCTGCTCGCCCACGCCACGCTCCTCGCCGCCGACCCGGGGCGCGCCCTCCACCTGGTCGTCGACGCCCTGCCCCGCGCCGAGACCGCGGAACCGCGGCTCCGGTTCGCTCTGCAGGCGCTGCAGGGCGCGGCCCTCGCCGACAGCGGTGACCGGCCCGGCGGTCTGGAGACGCTCCAGCACGCCCGGGTCGTGCTCGGGGACCACGACGCCGACCAGGTCGAGATCGCGCTCGCGGCCACGGTGGAGTTCGACATCGCGCTCCGGCTCGGGCACCACGCCGCGGCCTCCGCCGTGCAGGGCTGGCTCGCCGGGCGCTGCGGGACCGTCGGCGAGGCCGTGGTCATGCGCGCCCGGGCCGACGTGCTGGGCGGCCGCGTCGACCAGGCCCGCGCGACCCTGCGCGGCCTCCTCGACGACGGTCCGCCGGCCGTGCTGCCGGCCACCGTGGTGGAGGCCCACCTCCTGTGCAGCGAGCTCGCGATCCGCGCGGAGGACCGGTTCGCCGCGGCCCTGGCCCTGCGGGACGCCGTCGGGCTGGCCGAACCGCACGACCTGCTCCGGCCGTTCGTCCAGGCCCGTCCCGCGGTGCGCCGGCTGCTGGCCCAGCAGTACGGCACCCTGGAGGTCGCGCACACCCTGCCGGGCCGGGCGCTGGTGCTCGCGCCCCCGGACGGCGAGCGACTCGACGCCGCGCTCAGCGTCCGCGAGCAGGCCGTGCTCGAACTGCTGCCGTCCCTCGAGTCGCTCGAGGAGATCGCCGCCGACCTCACCGTCTCGGTCAACACGCTGAAGACGCACGTCCGGTCGATCTACGGCAAGCTCGGCGTCGGCAACCGCCGCGACGCCGTCGTCGTGGGCTACGAGCACGGCCTGATCCATCGCACCGTCTCCCCGCCGCGGCGGGGGACGGCACGCACGGGGCGGCACGTCCCCGGCCGCGCGGGAGGAGCGACGAGGAGGACCGGATGAGGACCGCGCCCTGCCGAGATCCACAGAAACGACACTGAGGACTTTCGCCACTTCGCCCCCGACCGTCGAGCTGCGAGGGTGCCCTGACGTGCCCGGACACCCTTCGTGGGACCGGACCCGCCCCGACGCGGACGACCGCCGTCGGCAGGGGACCGGGCAGGTGGACGCGAGGGGCGCATGACGCGGCACCGGTCGGTCAGGCTGAGGAGGGCGAGCGGGCACCGGGCGGAGCCCGACCGCTCGATCCTGCCGGTGCCCGTCGCCGGGGGTCTCGTGCGCCGTCCCCGGCTGCACGACCTGCTCGACGACGGCGCGGCGGCCCCGGCGACCCTCGTGGCCGCGGCTGCCGGGTGGGGCAAGACCGTGCTGCTCGGCTCGTGGATCGAGGCCGGCGCCGGCGGCCGGGCCGTGGCGTGGGTGACCCTCGACGCCGACCAGGACGCGCCGCAGCCCTTCTGGCGAGCCGTCGCGGCGGCGCTCGTCGAGGCGACGGGCGGGGACACGGCCGACACCCTCCGCCCGGTCGTCGCCGGCGGCGTGGAGACGGAGTACCTGCCGGCCGCCGTCGCGGACGCGCTCCGGGACGTGCCGACCCCCGTCGTCCTGGTCCTGGACAACTACCACGAGATCGGCTCGGCCGAGGTGCACGCGGGGCTCCTCCGCCTCGTCGAGCGGCCGGTCCCGAACCTGTCGATCGTGATCGCCACTCGCAGGGACCCGCCCTGGCCGCTGCAACGGCTGCGCGTGGCCGACCTGCTCCGCGACGTCCGTGCCACCGACCTCGCGTTCCGTTCGGACGAGGCCACGGAGCTGTTCGCCCGCCTCGGCGTGGACCTCACCGCCGTCCAGGTCGAGCGGCTCCTGGACCGGACCGAGGGCTGGGCGGCGGGGCTGCGGCTGGCCGCCCTGCACCTGCACGACCGGTCGGACGTCGACGGCGCGGTCGACGCCTTCTCCGGCGACGACCACAGCGTCGCGGGGTACCTGCTGACCGAGGTGCTCGACCAGCAGGCACCCGAGCTGATGACCTTCCTGACCGCGGTCAGCGTCGTCGACCTCGTGTGCGCGGATCTCGCCCGCGTGCTCACCGGCCGCTCCGAGGCGGGCCGGGTCCTGGCCGATCTCGCGGCGTCCCACCTCTTCGTGCGCGAGGCGGACCGTCCGGGGCGCTGGTTCCGGCTGCACCGGCTCGTCCTCGACATCCTCCGCGCGCGCACGATCCCCGCACGCGAGCGCCGGGACCTGCACCGCCGGGCGACGGAGTGGTTCCGCGGCCACGACATGCCGCTCGAGGCCATCCGCTCGGCCGTCACCGGCGGACTGTGGCGGCTGGCGGCCGACCTCACGGGCGTCCACGCGGTGGCGCTCGTGATGGGGGGCGACGGCGCGCTGCTCGAACACGTGCTGGCACGGGTCCCGAGCGCCGTCGCGGGGGCGTACCCGGAGCTCGCGGCGGGGCTGGCCGGGGCCCGCATCGCCCAGGGCAGCGGGCTCGACGTGGCCCGGCTCCTCGAGGCGGCCGGCACCGCACCGGACGGGCTGCCGGACGACCGCCGACGGCGTGCCGAGGTGCTCCGGCAGATGAGCGCCGGCGGCCTCGGACGGCTCCTCGGCGACTGGGCCGCCGTGCAGGAGGCCTACCGCCGGGTGCCGCACGAGTCCGGTGCGCTCGCGTCGCTCGGGATGGCCGGCGCGGAGATCGTGCCGGTGGTGGCCCACAACAACCTCGGCACGGCCGCCCTCTGGACCGGCGACCTCGACGCCGCCGAACGCCATCTGAGCGCGGCCACCGACGCGGCGGTACCCGGCGTCGTCCTGGCACAGTTGAACGCCGCGTCCTACCGGGCCCTCCTGCGGGCCGGGCGCGGCGAGCTCGACGCCGCCGAGGCGGAGGCGCACAAGACCCTCGCCGCCGCGGCCACCGCCGGCCTGGAGCTCGCGGTGCAGGTCGTCGCGGCCCACCTCGCCCTCGTGCGGGTGGCGCTGGACCGGGGCGATCCGGCGGCCGCCGACGAGCAGCTGGCCCGGCTGCCGGAGTCCGAGAACATGAGCGCCGAGCCGCACGTCCGGCTCGCGACCGCGCTCCTGGCCGCGGAACGGCGCGCGACCTCCGGGGACCACGAGTCCGCGTTGGCGGTGCTCCGGACGGCACTCGACGCGGAGGCCGCCCGCGCCCCGCGGATCCTGCGCGAACGGGCCGAGCTCCTGGAGGCCTCGCTCGTCGCGCACACGGGCGACCCGGAGCGCACCCTCGCCCTGCTCGACCGGACCGGCCCGCCGACGACGCCCGAGGGCCTGGTGGCCGCGGCGCTGCTCCGGCTGCGGCTCGGGGACGTCCGCACCGCCCAGCGGTACCGCGCCGGGCTGGGCGACCCCTCGACGGTCCGGCTCCGCGTCCAGGGCCTCCTCCTCGACGCCCTGCTGGCCGCGGCGGCCGACGACCAGGACCGCGCCCGGGACCGGTGCGAGGACGCCCTGGTCATCGCCTTCCCCTGCGGGTTGCGCGGTCCGTTCCTCGCCGAGGGGACCGATCTGCGCCCCGTACTGCAGGCGTGTCTCGAGCGCGGGACGGCGGCTCCGGGGTTCGTGCTCGACCTGCTCGGACGCCTCGCCGCGGGACCGGAGGACACCGGAGCGGTCCGGCCGCTCGCGGACCCGCCGACCGAACGCGAGCGGACGGTCCTGCGCTATCTCAGCAGCAGCCTGAGCAACGCCGAGATCGCCGCCGAACTCTACGTCTCGGTCAGCACGGTGAAGACCCACCAGCGCGCCCTGTACCGCAAGCTCGGGGCGACGGGCAGGCGCGACGCGGTCCGCCGGGCCCGGCTGCTGGGGCTGCTCTGAGAAGTCGGCCGGCCCGGGGGGCGCGCTCATCCCGTGCGGATGGTGTGCCGTCCCGCCGGCACCGGCATCGTCGACCCGTCGACCGCTGGAGGAGGTCACAGTGAGCTGCGAGTACTCGGTGCGCGTGCGGGGACGTCTCAGCCCGGCCCTCCTGGCCGCGCTGGACCCGCTCCGCCCGGCCCATCCCACGGAGACCGAGCTGCGCGCGCGGGTGGACGACCAGGCGGAGCTGCAGGAACTGCTCGCGCGGCTGCAGGATCTGGGGATCGAGCTGGTCGGGCTGCAGCGGATCCCGGCCGGCCCGCAGCGCGACCCACGGCGCCAGGAACAGCCCTGACCACGCGCTGACCAGGGCGGTTCCCGCGGCCCGACGGGCCACGACCACCCGTCCAGGATGACCACTCGCCTCCTCGGCGCCCCGACACTCGTCCGTGTCGGCAGGGTTCAGGGGAGTCGGAGGCGTCATGGTGCACATGCTCGGCGGGCCGGCGGCACATCCGGGCCGGGTCGCCCTCCGCGTCGCGGCGGCCGCCCTCGGCATCGCGGCCGTCGCAGGATGTTCGGCGCAGCCGCCCGCGCCGCCGTCGGCCCCACCCGCGGCGCCCGCGACGACCTCGGCGCCCGCGACGACGGGGTACTCGCCCGCACTCTGCACGGCCGCCGCGGAGTTCCAGACCGCGGCCAACGCGATCGTCGGGCTCGACGCGACGAAGGTCGGCACCGAGGGCGTCAAGGCCGCGCTGCAGGACCTCGCCGACGCGGGGCGGAACCTGGCCACCGCGGCGGACGCGCAGTTCGGTCCCCAGGTCGACGCCCTCGAGCAGGCGCTCGCCGCGCTCGGGACGACCATCGCCGGCATCGGGGACCAGGCGAGCCTGTCGTCGAAGCTGGGGGCGCTCGCCGCGTCCGTCGCCCAGGTCGAGGCCGCGGCGGCCCCGATCGTCGAGAGCGTCCGGGCGGGCTGTCCGGCGATCCCGACGGTCGAGACCCCTCCGACGTCGTGACGCGCACGGCGGGCCGTCCCCGCGACGGCCCGCCGTGCCGCGTCACCCGGCCCGGCCGTCCCGCTCCGCGGCCCCGACGACGAGCCCGTGCCCGTCGCCGCGGGTGGCCGCGTGCGGTCCGTCCGAGCGGGGACGACGCCCAGGACCCGGACGCAGCAGACCCAGGCCGTGGAGCCGTTCGAGCCGCCGGACCGTGTACGGGTGGGAGCGCGGCAGCTGCGCGAGTCCGACCCAGAATCCCCGCAGCTCCTGGCCCTGCCGGAGCAGCGCGGAGATGTCGACGTGCCGCTCGGTGTGGTGCGGCCGGGCCCTCGGACCTCACCTGCGCCGCACCACGCCGGCGCCGCCGCCGGTCAGTGCGCCGGCTCACCGAGCGACCGGCCGAGGGCCTTCGCCTTCAGGGAGTCGTACTCGGTCTGGGTGATCGCGCCCTGGTCGAGCAGGCGCTTCGCCTCGGAGATCTGCGCGGTGGGCCCGCCGGCGTCGCCGTTCGCGGTCGCGATCCGGCGCACGTCGCGCTCGTAGGCGGCGCGGACCGCGGCGGCGTCCGCCTGCCGGCGGTCGCCCATCTTCCGGCCCTCCGCGATCAGGTACACGAGCGAGCCGAGGATCGGCAGGACGATGATCAGCACCGTCCAGCCGGCCTTGCCCCAGCCGCCGATGTCGTCGCGCCGGAAGATGTCGCCGAAGATCACGAACATCAACCAGAACCACAGGACGAAGCCGAAGAACACGAGCATCGTCCAGAACAGGTCGAGCAACGGGTAGGCGGTCTGTGCGAGGAGCATGTCCAACCCCTTCTTCCTGGTCGGCCGTCCGGGCGTACCGGGTCAGGGGCCGGAGTCGCTCCGGCCGGTGGTCCGCGGCGCCGGCGCGGCGTTCGTCACCGGTGTCGTGCCTCAGGAAGGACGATCGACCGTGATCGGCGCCGGTGTGCCATCCCGGACGGGTGATTGCGGGTCGGCGAGGACGTCCGGGGTGGGCGGCGCCGGGGGTTCCCGGTCGGGCCGGCGGGGCTGATCGAGGAACTGCACGACCCCGAGCAGGACCAGCAGCGCGACGACGACCCACAGGACGTCCCAGCCCGACGGCCGGTCGATCAGCACGAGCACGAGCGCGGCGAGGACCACCAGGCCCGTCCGCAGCAGGGTGAGGTGGGCGTGCACCCACGGCCCGACCGGGCCCTCGGCGAGCCACCGGCCGACCGCGCCGCGCCGCAGCGACGCGACGCCCCCGGCGAGCGCGCCCCGGAGCCGGACCGCGGCGGGCGAGGGACCCGTGACCCACGCCCCCAGCGCGACCACCAGGCCGACCACGAACAGCGTGCGCAACGCGGCGCGGACGAAGCGCATCACGATGTCGAAGGCCGAGGACACGGCCGCGGCCGACGACTCGGCGACGGCGCCGACGACGAGGCCCCGCACCGCGAACAGGGCCAGGGCGAGCACGAACATCGTCGCCATCACCCCGATGCCCACGACCATGGTCGCCCGCCGTCGGCGGCGCGCCAGCAGGACCCCGCCGATCAACAGGGCCAGGGTGACCCAGGGCAGCCACGTGGCCGTGATGTCGAGCAGGTGGTAGAGCGTCTGGGCGCGGATCAGGGTGCTGGCCGGGAAGAGGTCGATCGTGGGATGGATCGCGGGGATGCGCGCCGCGAGCTCGAACCCCGACGCGACGAGCTTCTGCTTCGCGGCCTCGATGAACGGGTAGAGGTCGAGGACGACCTTCCCGCCCTGAATGCCGATCGCCGAGGACTGTCCCTCCAGCACCGCGACCATCTGCTGGTGCGAGAGCGTGAGCGCCTGCTGCGCCGCGGCGACGAAGGCGGGGCTGGACACCAGCTCCTGCACCTTGCCCCCGACGAAGCTGCGGGTGCCGTCGGCCAGCGGGCCGGTGAGCCCGTGCAACCGCTCGGCGATCGGGGCGGGCAGCCCCTGGGCGGCCAGCGCGTCCACCGCCTGGTTCGCGAGCTGTTGCACGTCGACCTGGGTGAAGATCTCGGCGGTGACCCGGTCGGACACCACCGTCTGCACCGCCGGGTCCTGGAGGACCGGCCCCACGGTTGCCACGAACCGGTCGGTGTCGGAAAGCTGGTTGTGCGTCCACACCGCCAGCACCGACACGGGGACCAGCACCAGGCCCAGGACCAGCAGCACCGCGGAGGCGATCGAGGCCCACCGGATCGGCCGGCGCCGGCGCGCGGCCGGCGGCGGTGCAGGCGGTGCGGCACGCAGCGCGGCCAGCTCGGCACGCAGCCGTTCCAGCTCCGCCCGCTCCTCGGCGGTCAACGGCGCCGCGTCCGGTGCGACGGTGGCGGTCGCTCCCGTCGGATCCGGGGGAACGGGCTGGTCGGGTCGGTCGACGACGGACATCGTGGCCCTCCTCGCCTGCGGCGCCCGGACCAGCGCACCTTCTGACGGAAGGCCCCGGGCGGCATCACCTGGTCCGGGCGAGCGCGATGCGTCGCCGTGCGCTCACGGAAGCGGATCGGGCAGGACCGAGACGAGCGTGAGCCCGAGGGCATCGAGCTGGGCGATGATCCCGTGCAGGTGCGAGTCGTCCAGCACCTCGCCGTCGATCACCGTCTGCGGCGGAAGCTCCGTGATGCGCATGTCGCCGAGGGCGGCACGCGCCTCCTCGGACAGGACGCCGTCGACGCGGAACTCGTAGTGCATGGGCCAAGCTCCGTTCTCGTCGGCGGCGCGGTCAGCCGGAAGCGAGGCTGCCCGGCGCCGCGGGGCCGGTCCTCATCCGTGACGAGTGAACGGGCCGTGCGGCCCGGCCGCTGCGGTCACCGCGGGTCGGAGCCCGCCACCAACGGGAACCCCCGCAGGATCTGCTGCAGGTGCATGACCTGCCGGGGGAAGAACTCGGCGATGGTGAACCCGACGACGTCCACGACCCGCTCGAGGTCCGCCACGATCCGCCTGGCCTGGGCGCTGGTGAGCCCACCCGGCTCGGCGCCCAGTCCCAGCACGATCTCGTCGCTGTCGATCGTGTCCACGTCGAAGTGGACCGCGACCTTCGAACAGCCCGTCTCCGCGATCCAGTCCAGCAGCGGGGCGGACGACTCCCGCAGCCGGTCGGGGCCGAACGTCCGGATCCCCCACTCGGCGACGTTCGGGAAGTCGTCGTCCGTCCAGGCGTGCAGGCCGGCGAGGGCGACCCGGTCCGCCGACACCGTGGCCGGGAGCAGCGCCTGGACCTCGGGGTCGCCGTGGCCGGTGAGGGCGGACACGGCCATCGCGTGGTAGCCCGGGTACGCGCTGCGGCCCGTGCCGATGTCGGGGTGCGAGTCGATCCACACCACGGCCAGGTCGTCCCCGTAGCGCTCGGCGAGCACCGAGAACGGCGCGACGCTGACCGCGCACTCCCCACCCAGGGTCGCGATCCGCGCCGGCGCCTGCTCCCGGATGAGCTCCAGCGCGCGGGCCAGCTGCGTGACGACGACCGTCTTCGCCTCGATCCCGTCCCGCTCCTCGAGACCCTTGTCGGTCAGGCTGACCGGTGCGGTGACCGTCGGGCCGTCGTGCGGGGGCAGGACCGCCTCCAGCACCGCGGCGCCGACGGCGTAGCCGCGGCGGGCGACGTCGAACGGGAACTCCGGCGCCAGCGCCGTGACGCTGGAGGTCCCGGCACCCTGCCACTGGGGCCAGATCAGCCGCAGGTTCACCTCGGCCGGGGTCGACGGTCCGGAGCTCATGACCGGCCCTCCTCTCGCGGTCCGGTCAGCCTGCCACCGCGCGGTAGCGGCCGGGCTCCACCTCCGCGACGACGCCCGTGCGGACGAGCCGGGCGATGTGCTGCTCGGCGGTGCGCGCCTCGACGCTCTCGACGTGCGGGGCCTCGACGTGCGGCCGGTAGACGAACCGGTGGTCGACGACGTCGGCGAGGGTCCGCGGCTCGGCGAGGAACTCCGTCAGCGCCTCGTCCCGCCGCCCGATCACCTCCCGGTACGCCCGCAGCCGGCGGCGGAACTCGTCCGCCCCCTCGACCACGCCCTTCTGGTGGAAGGTGCCGAACCACCGCGCGTCGACGGACCCGCAGATCTCGATCGACCGCTCGAAGCCCTCGAGGCTGCTCACCCGGTCCCCGTAGTACGGCCCGAACGAGGTGAGGTCGATGTCGGCGATGTAGAGGAAGCCGTCCGGCTCGACCAGCAGCCCGCAGTGCCCCGCCGTGTGCCCGGGCAGGTGCACGACGGTCGCCGTGCGGTCGCCGAGGTCGAACCGGTGGCCGTCCGGCACACCCACGGCGTCCGGGCGGCTGCGGACCCGGAACTCGGCGGCCAGGGAGTCCGCGAGCTCCGCCGTGGCGTCCGCGGGCAGGCCGTACCCGGCGAGCAGCTCCTGCGTGTCGCGGACCGCGGGCAGGTCGGCGGTGTGCACGTGGACCGGGGCGTCGAACGCGTCGATCGCCACCAGGTGGTCCTCGTGGGCGTGGCTGACGACGACCGCGTCGGCCGCCGGGAGGGTGTCCTGCTCGACCAACGCGAGCGACGGGTCCACGAGGAGCGTGCCCGCGCTGCCCCGGACCAGCAGCGAGTTCCCGTACGGGTAGCCGCCGCCGTTCGCCGCCCGCAGCAGCGTCACCTGCCCGTACTCCTCGGGTGTCCAGCCCGTCGTCCCCATCGACGCCTCCCGTCGTGCACCATCGCCTCCCGGTAGTTCTGCCCTGCGGCCACGGCCCGCGTCAAACGGTCTGCACTAACCTCGGGGCGTGGATCGGGGGAACCTGCGCATCTCGGACGCCGACCGCGAGGCTGCCGCGCAGAGGCTGCACCTCGCGATGTCCGAGGGCCGCATCACGCTGGCCGAGCTCGAGGAGCGCCTGGGCGCCGTCTACGCGGCCAGGACCTACGCCGAGCTGGAACCGCCGTTCGCGGACCTGCCCGCGCCGTCCGGTCCGCCCGCGGCACCGCAGGCACAGGTCCCCGCCGTCCGCGAGGACGTGCACCTGAACACCGAGATGGGGTCGATCAAGCGGACGGGCGACTGGCCCGTCCCGCCGAAGCTCCGGCTGACGACCAGCATGGGCTCGATCCACCTCGACCTGACCGGGACCGCGACGCCGCCGCGGATCGCCGTCGACGTCGCCACCGGGATGGGGTCGATCACGATCGTCCTGCCGCCCGGCGGGTCGGCGGACGTCGACGGCGTCAAGACCTCCTGGGGATCCGTGTCGACCAAGGTCCCGCACACGCCCTCCGGGTCCGGGCCGCACCTCGTGGTGACGGGCAGCGCGGGGATGGGCAGCCTGACGATCCGGCACGCCCGCAAGGGGTTGAAGGACTGGTTCGGCGCCTGATCAGCCGAGCGTCGTCTCCGCGGCACCCGACGGTTCGGGGTCCGGGAGCCGCCGCATCCGCAGGGAGTTGGCGACCCCGAGCGCGGCGGCGAGCAGCGGTACGAGCAGCCCGATCTGCAGCGCGAACGGGCGGGCCTCGGTGTTGATCCGGATGATCTCCTGCCGGATCGCCTCCGGCTGCGTGGCCAGCAGCTCCGCGAGCCGGGTGTTGCTCATCAGCTCGGCGTCCTCCTCCAGCACCTGCGCGACCTGCTGTTTCTCGGCGGGCGGCAGCACCGTGCTCGCCTCGGTCTCCGCCGTGAAGGTGTAGGCCAGGGCGGCCAGCATGATCGCGCCGGCGAACGCGAGGCCGAAGGAGAGCCCGAACGACCCGGCCGCCGAGTTCACCCCGGCCGCCTCGCTCACCCGCTCCTCCGGGACCGGGGACAGCGTGTAGTTGTTCAGCTGCGACACCAGCAGGCCCAGCCCCGCACCGGCGATCACGAGCGGGCCCACGAGCACCCAGCCCGAGTCGGCGCGCGGCACGAGCGGCAGCAGGACGAGGATCCCGATCACCACCAGCCCGAAGCCGACGCCCACCACGGTGGCCGGTCGGCGCCTCCCGCTGCGCTTCCCGGCCAGGATCGCCAGCCCGAACATGCTCAGCGACAGCGGCGCGATCGTGAGGCCGGCCTCCATGGCGTCGTACTCGAGGACCATCTGCAGGAAGATCGGGAGCACGATCATGGTGCCGCCCAGCGCGATCTGCTGCAGCAGCTGCTGGGAGACGCCGACCCGGAAGTGCGCCGAGGAGAACAGCCCGGGGTCCAGCAGGGCGGGCTCCGCCCGGCGTGCCCGGTGCCGCAGCCAGAACACCAGACCCACGAGCCCGAGGACGCCGATCGCCAGGACGAGGCCGACCCGCTCCCCGCCCTCCTGCCACACCAGGATGCCGAGGACGAGGCCGCCCATCCCGACGACCGAGAGGGCCGCGCCGACGACGTCGACGCCCCGGGGTCCGGTGTAGGGGACGTCGCGCACGAGCTTCGCGCCCCCGAGCACCACGGCGATCACCACGACCTCGAGCACGAACCCGACCCGCCAGGACAGGTAGGTCGTGATGAAGCCGCCGAGCAGCGGGCCCACGGCGGCCGCGATCGCCGCCGCGGCCCCGACCAGGGCGTACACCTGTTTGCGTGCCGCGCCGTCGAAGTTGCCGTGGATCAGCGACTGCATCGCGGGCAGCAGCAGCGACGCGCCGATCCCGCCGATCACCGCCCAGAACACGATCACCGCGGTCAGGCCCTGGGCGAAGGCCATCGCCGTCGCGCCCACCGCGTAGCCGAGCAGCCCGAGCACGTAGGCACGCTTGCGCCCGATGAGGTCGCCGACCTTGCCGCCGATCAGGATGAACGCGGCGGACACCAGCGCCTCGAGCGCGATCGCCGACTGCACCCCGCTGACCGTCGTCCCCAGGTCGCGGACCACGGCGGAGATCGACACGTTCATCAGCGACGTGTCGACCACCAGCACGAACATCGCCATCGCGAGCAGGAGCCCGAGGAGACGGCTGCCTCCCGCGCCCTCCGCCGCCCGCGGGTCGTCCTCGCCGCTGCTCACGCCCCGGTCCCGGCCGCGCCGTCAGGCCTTCTCGCCGCGGTACGGGACGAGCGCCCAGATCACGATCACGTTCAGCGCGATGAGCATCAGGCCCCAGATCGGGAAGTGCGGGAGGAACGCGAAGTGCGCCACGATGTTCAGCGCGGCCGCCGTGATGCCGAGCGCCCGCGCCCAGGACGCGCCCCACAGCACGCCGGCGCCCGCCGCGCCGAGCAGCACGGCCAGCACCAGGTGGATCCAGCCCCAGGTGGTCAGGTCGAGCATGTAGGTGTACTGCGGCGTCCGCACCACGACCTGGTCCTGGACGATCGACGCGATGCCGGTCAGGACGCCGCAGGCCCCCGCGAGCAGCATCAGGACGGCGGCGAACAGGGCGAAGGTGGTCGTGTACTCCGTCCGGCCCCCGGGTGTCGCCGCTCCGCCGGGCTCGGCGCGGTGCGGCGTGGCGTGCGTGCTCATCGTGGACTCCCTTCGGCGGTCCAGGTGTCGAGCGTCACGCTGACCCCTCGGCACCGCCGCGGCCCCATCCCGGAGGGGTGAATCGACATCGGCCGGCGGGCCTGAGACTCCGGTCCGGATGGACGACGGCGACGGGGGAGGCGCGGTGGGTGCGGAGAGCGAGCGGGTGCGGGGGTTCGCGAGCCTCGACGAGGGGCTGCGGTCGGGGGACCCGTGGTACCGCTGGGGCCCCTACCTGAGCGAACGGCAGTGGGGGACGGTCCGCGAGGACTACAGCCCGGACGGCGAGGCCTGGTCCTACCTGCCGCACGACCGGGCCCGCTCCCAGGCCTACCGCTGGGGCGAGGACGGCCTGGCCGGGTTCTCCGACGTCGAGCAGCGGCTCTGCCTCGGCCTGGCGCTGTGGAACGGGCGCGACCCGATCCTCAAGGAACGGATCTTCGGGCTGACCGGCCCGGAGGGGAACCACGGCGAGGACGCCAAGGAGTACTGGTGGTACCTCGACGCCGTCCCGTCCCACGCCTGGAACCGCTGGCGGTACCACTACCCCCAGGGCGCCTTCCCCTACGAGGACCTGGTGGCGACCAACGGGGCGCGCGGCCGGCACGACCCGGAGTACGAGCTGCTCGATACCGGCGTCTTCGACGACGACCGCTACTGGGTCGTCGAGGTCCACTACGCGAAGGCGGACCCGGACGACCTGCTGGTCACCGTCGAGGTCACGAACGCCGGCCCCGAACGGGCCGAGCTGCACGTCCTGCCGACGCTCTGGTTCCGCAACACCTGGTCCTGGGAGCCGGACGCCACGCCGCCGGCGATGCGGGCGACCGGGCCCGCGACGGTCGCCGTGCCGCACCCCTTCCTCGGCGGCCTGGAGCTGGCCGCCGGCCCGGCCCCCGACGGCGCCGGGCCCGATTTGTTGTTCTGCGACAACGAGACCAACCTGCGGCGGCTCTACGGGACACCCGGGCCGGAGTACCCGAAGGACGGGATCAACGACCACGTCGTGCGCGGCGCGGCCACGGTGAACCCGGAGGGCGCCGGGACCAAGTGCGCGGTCCGGTACCGGCTGGCGGTCGACCCCGGCGGGACCGTGGAGCTACGGCTGCGGCTGCGCCCGGCGGACCGGCCGGGCGACCTGGGCGAGGAGTTCACGCGGGTCCGCGACCGGCGGCGCGCGGAGGCGGACGAGTTCTACGCCGAGCTGACGCCCGCGGCGGCCTCCGCCGACGAGGCGAACGTGATGCGGCAGGCCTTCGCCGGGCTGCTGTGGAGCAAGCAGTTCTACCACTACGACGTGGCCCGCTGGCTCGACGGCGATCCGGGCCAGCCTCGGCCGCCCGCCTCCCGGGAGCACGGGCGCAACGCCCGGTGGCGGACCTTCAACTCCTTCGACGTCATGTCCATGCCGGACAAGTGGGAGTACCCCTGGTTCGCCTCCTGGGACCTCGCCTTCCACTGCGTCGCGCTGGCGCACGTCGACCCGGGCTTCGCCAAGTACCAGCTGATCCTGGTGTGCCGGGAATGGTTCCAGCACCCCGACGGCGCCCTGCCCGCCTACGAGTGGGACTTCGGCGACATCAACCCGCCGGTGCAGGCCTGGGCCGCGCTCGAGGTGTTCGCCCTGGACGGCGCCCGCGACGTCGACTTCCTCTCCCGGGTCTTCGACAAGCTCCTGGTCAACTTCACCTGGTGGGTCAACCTGCAGGACTCCGACGGCTCGAACGTCTTCGAGGGCGGCTTCCTCGGCCTGGACAACATCGGCCCCATCGACCGCTCGCACCTGCCCCCGGGGTTCGTGCTGGAGCAGTCCGACGCGACCGGCTGGATGGCCGCCTACGCGCTGGCCATGGGCGTCATGGCGGCCGTGCTGCGGGCCGCCGGCCAGCGGCCCGCCGACGACCTGGTGCGCAAGTTCCTCGAGCACCTCGCCGCCATCCGCGGCGCCGTCGAGGCGGAGGGTCTGTGGGACCCCGAGACCGGCCTGTTCGCCGACCGGCTCCTCGCCCCCGACGGCACGGTCGTGCCCGTCGCCGTGCGCTCGATGGTCGGCGTGATCCCGATGCTCGCCGCCGGGGTCGCGGACGAGACGACGCTGCGGCGCGCGGCCGCCGCGGGCAAGCACGTCTCCCGGCTCCTGGACCGCAAGGGCCTCGACGACGAGGCGGACCTCGCCGCGCGCGGGCTGCTGCGCGGCGGGCCGGGGAACCGGCAGCTGCTGCTCGGCGTGGTCGGCGTCGACAAGCTCGAGAGCCTCTTCACCCAGCTCTTCGACCCGGCGGAGTTCCTCTCGCCGCACGGCCTGCGCTCGGTGTCCGCCTACCACCGCGAGCACCCGTACGTGCTCGACGCGCCCGGCCTGCACGCCGAGATCGACTACGAGCCCGCCGAGTCGACCGTCGCGATGTTCGGCGGCAACTCCAACTGGCGCGGGCCGGTGTGGTTCCCCGTCAACCACCTCGTGGTGACCTCACTGGAGCGCTACCACCGCTTCTTCGGCGACGACCACACCGTCGAGTACCCCACCGGCTCCGGCAAGCGGCTGCGCCTGGACGAGGTCGTGGCGGACCTGTGGGAGCGGCTGGTGTCGCTGTTCCTGGTCGGCGACGGCGGCCGGCGGCCCTGCTTCGGCGGGGTCGAGCGGCTGCAGCGCGATCCCCGCTGGAAGGACAACCTGCTGTTCAACGAGTACTTCCACGGCGACGACGGCGCGGGGCTCGGCGCGTCGCACCAGACCGGCTGGACCGGGCTGGTCGCCGACGTGATCCGCCGCCGGCACGGCGCGGTCGACCCGGTCGGGGACGTGCTGCGCACGCTGCGGGAGCGGGGGCCGGACCGGTGAGCGGGTCCCCCGTGCTGCCCGGGGCCGTCGCCCCGTTGGGTGCCACCGTGCGCGCGGGCGGCACGAACTTCGCCGTGGCCTCGCGGGCCGACGCGGTCGAGCTCTGCCTGTTCGACGGGGCGGACGAGCGCCGGCTCGTCCTGCCCGAGTACGACGCCGGGGTCTGGCACGGCTTCGTCCCCGGCGTCGGCCCCGGTCAGGCCTACGGCTTCCGCGCCCACGGGCCCTACGACCCCGCCCGCGGCCTGCGCTACAACCCGGCCAAGCTGCTGCTCGACCCGTACGCGCGGGCGGTGAGCGGCGAGGTCCGCTTCGGCCCGGAGGTGCTCGGGCACGACCCGGACGATCCCGAACGGCCGAGCATGCTGGACTCGGCCGCGCACGTCCCGCGCAGCCTGGTCGTCGGCCGTCCGGCGACGACCTCCGAGCCGGCGCCGCTGTACTCCTACGCCGACACCGTCGTCTACGAGGTGCACGTCAAGGGGTTCACCGCGACCCACCCCGGTGTGCCGCCCGCCCTGCGCGGCACCTACGCCGGGCTGGGGCACGACGCCGCCGTGGCCCACCTCGTCGGTCTGGGCGTGACCACGGTGGAGCTGCTCCCGGTGCACCACCACGTGTCCGAGGCGTTCCTCCCGGCGCGGGGGCTCACGAACTACTGGGGCTACAACACGATCGGCTACCTCGCCCCGCACCCCGGGTACTCCGCCGAGGTCCGGCGCGGGCGGCCCGGCGGGGAGGTCGCCGAGTTCCGGGCGATGGTCGAGGCGCTGCACCGGGCGGGCCTGGAGGTCGTGCTCGACGTCGTGTTCAACCACACCGGGGAGGGCGACCCGCACGGCCCGACGCTGTGCCACCGCGGCCTCGACAACGCCGGCTACTACCGGCTCGACCCCGCCGACCCGCGCCGCTACCTCGACACCACCGGCTGCGGCAACTCCCTCAACACCGCCGATCCGTTCACGTTGCAGCTGGTCATGGACTCGTTGCGGTACTGGCTGACCGTGATGGGCGTCGACGGCTTCCGCTTCGACCTGGCTCCCACCCTCGCCCGCGACGACGGCGGGTTCGACCGCCTCGCCGCGTTCTTCGACCTCGTCTCCCAGGACCCCGTGGTGTCGCGGGCCAAGCTGATCGCCGAGCCGTGGGACGTCGGGCGGGCGGACAGCTACGACCTCGGCCGGTTCCCGCCGCTGTGGCGGGAGTGGAACGGCCGCTACCGCGACACGGTCCGTGACTTCTGGCGCAGCCACGACGGTCTGCTCGGCGAGTTCGCGACCCGCTTCGCCGGCTCCGCCGACCTCTACGGCGGCCGCGGCCGCCGGCCCACCGCCTCGGTCAACTTCGTCACCGCGCACGACGGGTTCACCCTCGCCGACCTCGTGACCTACGACCGCAAGCACAACGAGGCCAACGGCGACGACAACCGGGACGGGTCGGACGACGACCGCTCGTGGAACTGCGGCCAGGAGGGCCCGACCGACGACCCCGAGGTGCGGGCGCTGCGGGCCCGGCAGCAGCGGGCGCTGCTCACCACGCTGCTGCTCTCGTTCGGGGTCCCGATGCTGCTGGGCGGCGACGAGCTCGGCCGCACCCAGCGCGGCAACAACAACGCCTACTGCCACGACGACGAGCTGACCTGGTTCGACTGGGCCCACGTCGACGACGAGCTGCTCGCCTTCACCCGCACGCTGATCGCCCTGCGGCGGTCCCATCCCGTGTTCCGCCGGCGCCGGTTCCTGTCCGGCGTCGACTGGCGGAACCTGCGCTGGTACAGCCCCGCCGGCACGATCCTGACGGCCGCCGAGTGGGCGGACCCGTCCGCCCACTGCGTCGCGACGTACCTCGACGGCCGGGACTCCCCCGACCAGGACGCCGAGGGTCGCGCGCTGCTCGACGACGACTTCCTCGTCCTGGTCAACGCCTGGTGGGGGCCCGTCGGGTTCACCGTGCCGGCGCTGCGCACCGGCCAGGTGTGGGAGCCGGAGATCGACACCTTCGACCCCGCCGCGCCGGGCGCCCACGGCAAGCCCACGGCCGGCGACGTCGTGACCGTGGGGCCGCGCGCGGTCGTCGTCCTGCGGGCCCCCGCCGACTGAGGTGCCGCGAGCCGCTCGGGACGGGCGGCGTGCGGCCCGCGTAACCCCGGTGTGATCGGGTGCGACCTTGGCCGCATGACGGTCATCGAGCGCGTCCGTTCGGCCGACGGCACCGAGATCGCCCTCGAGCAGGTGACCGACGGGCCCCGGCACCTGCTGCTGGTCCCGGGCGGTCCCGCCGGCCGGCGCCGCTGGGCCCGCACCGCGGCCCTGCTCGACGGCCACTACGCCTGCTGGCTGATGGACCGCCGCGGCAAGGGCGACTCCGGCGACACGCTGCCCTACGCGTTCGCCCGCGAGTTCGAGGACCTCCGGGCCGCGACCGGGCGCCTGGCGAGCCAGGGGCCGCTGAGCGTGGGCGCGAACTCCAGCGGCGCCTCCGTGGTCCTCGGTGCCGCGGTGCGCGGCCTCCCGGTCTCCGAGCTGTTCCTCTACGAGCCGCCGTGGCCGGTCGACGGCCCGCTGACGCCGCCTGCGACCATCGACGCCCTCGACGTGATGATCACCGACGGCGACCGGGCGGGGGCGGTGACGCGGGCCCTGACCGAGGTCGTCGGCGTGCCGGCCGCCGCCGTGCGCGGCCTGCGGACGCTGCCCACCTGGGCCGAACGCGTCGCGCTGGTGCACACGTGGACCCGCGAGATGCGGGAGGTCGACCGGCTCCCCGGGATCGACGCCCTGGCCGCGGTCGACGTGCCCGTGGTGCTGCTGCTCGGCGACCGCAGCCCGGACCACCTGCGGCGGGCCACGACGGCGATCGCCGCCGTGCTCCCGCGCGCGACGGTCGTCCCGCTCCCGGGCCAGGGCCACGGCGCGCTCGACGAGGCACCGGCGGTCGTCGCCGAGGCCCTGCTCGCCCGGGTCACCCCGAGCTGACGCGACCCTCGATCAGCGCGGCCCGGCCAGCCCCGCGGCGGTGTCGTCGAGGGAGACCGCTGCGCGGCCCGCCTCGAGTCGGGCCACCGGGACCCGGAACGGGCTGCAGGAGACGTAGTCGAGCCCGACGTGGTGGAAGAAGTGCACCGAGTCGGGGTCGCCGCCGTGCTCGCCGCACACCCCCATCTTCAGCCCGGGCCGGGTCCGCCTGCCCTCCTCGACGGCGAGCCGGACGAGCCGGCCGACGCCGATCTCGTCGAGGGTCTCGAAGGGCGACACCGTGAACACGCCCTTGTCCAGGTACAGGGCGAAGAACGCGGCCTCGACGTCGTCGCGGGAGAAGCCCCACGCCGTCTGGGTCAGGTCGTTGGTGCCGAACGAGAAGAAGTCGGCGGCCTCGGCGATCCGCGCGGCGGTGAGCGCGGCCCGCGGCAGCTCGATCATCGTCCCGACCGGGATGTCGAGCGCGACGCCCTCGCGATCGGCGATCTCGGCGAGGATCCCGTCTGTCTCGTCGCGGATCAGGTGCAGCTCCATCACCGACCCGACGAGCGGCACCATGATCTCCACCTGGGGGCGGCCGCCGGCCTTGATCCGCTCCGCGGCGGCCTCGGCGGCGGCCCGCACCTGCATCGCGAACAGCCCGGGCACCACGAGGCCGAGCCGCACGCCGCGCAGCCCCAGCATGGGGTTCGACTCGTGCAGCCGTTCGACCGCGGCGAGCAGCGCCTCGTCCGCGGCGGGGTCCTCCCCGCGTTCGCGGGCCACGGCCACGCGGACCGCCAGCTCGGTGCGGTCGGGCAGGAACTCGTGCAGCGGCGGGTCCAGCAGCCGCACCGTCACCGGCAGGCCGTCCATCGCCGCGAACAGGTCGGCGAAGTCGCCGCGCTGCAACGGCCGCAACGCGTCGAGCGCGGCGGCGCGGGCCTTCGCCGAGCCGGCGAGGACGAGCCGCTCGATCAGTGCCCGCCGCTCCCCGAGGAACATGTGCTCGGTGCGGCACAGGCCGATGCCCTGGGCCCCGAGCCGGCGGGCCCGGGCGGCGTCCTCCGCCGTGTCGGCGTTGGCGCGCACACGCAGCCGCCGGGTGGCGTCGGCGTGGGACAGGATGCGGTGCACCGCGACCACCAGCTCGGCCGTCTCCTCGTCCGCGCTGTCCAGCACCGCGTCGAGACCCTCCTCGAGGTAGCGGGCCACGGGCGACGGGATCACGGGGACGTCGCCGAGGAAGACCTCGCCGGTGGAGCCGTCGATCGCGACCATGTCGCCCTCGCGCACCACGACCTCGCCGACCCGGGCCGTGCGGGCCGCCGCGTCGACGTCGATCGCCTCGGCGCCGCACACGCAGGTGCGGCCCATCCCCCGCGCGACGACGGCGGCGTGCGAGGTCTTGCCGCCGCGGCTGGTCAGCACCCCGGCCGCGGCGATCATGCCCTCGAGGTCGTCCGGGTTGGTCTCGCGGCGGACCAGGATCACGTGCTCGCCCGCCGCGTGCCGCGCGACGGCGGCGGCCGAGTCGAACACCGCCGCCCCGACCGCGGCGCCCGGCGACGCGGCCAGGCCCGTCGCCAGTCTCCTCCGCTCGGCGGACGGGTCGAACTGCGGGAACATCAGCCGCGCGAGCTGCTCGCCGGTGACCCGGTGCAACGCCTCGTCCAGGGTGATCAGCTGCTCGTCGACGAGCTGGGCCGCGATCCGGAACGCCGCGGCGGCGGTCCGCTTGCCGACCCGGGTCTGCAGCATCCAGAGCGTGCCGCGCTCGATGGTGAACTCGATGTCGCAGAGGTCGCGGTAGTGCGTCTCCAGCCGGCGCATCACGGAGTAGAGCTGGTCCGCCGACGCCCGGTCCCGCTGGGCGAGGTCGGCGAGCGTGAGCGTGTTGCGGATGCCGGCGACCACGTCCTCGCCCTGCGCGTTGGGCAGGTAGTCGCCGTAGACGCCCTGCTTGCCGGTGGCGGGGTCGCGGGTGAAGCACACCCCGGTGCCGGAGTCCGCACCGAGGTTGCCGAACACCATGGTGCAGACGTTCACCGCGGTGCCGAGGTCGTGCGGGATGCGCTCCCGGCGACGGTAGAGCCGGGCCCGCTCGGTGTTCCAGGAGTCGAACACCGCCTTGATCGCCAGGTCGAGCTGCTCGCGCGGGTGCTGCGGGAAGGGCCGGCCGGTCTCCTGCTGCACCACCTTCTTGTAGGCCTCGACCAGCTCCTCGAGATCGCCCGCGGTGAGGTCGACGTCCTGGCTCACCCCGCGCTCGCCCTTCATCGCGTCCATAGCGTCGGCGAACAGCTCGCCGTCGATGTCGAGCACGGTCTTGCCGAACATCGCGATCAGCCGCCGGTAGGAGTCCCAGGCGAACCGCTCGTCCCCGGCGACCGCGGCCAGCCCGCGCACCGACGCGTCGTTGAGCCCGATGTTGAGGACCGTCTCCATCATCCCGGGCATCGAGAACTTGGCGCCCGACCGCACCGAGACGAGCAGCGGGTCCTCGGGGTCGCCGAGCTGGCGGCCGATCCGGTCCTCCAGGGCCCGCAGCGCCCGGGTCACCTGCACCCGCAGCTCGGCCGGCACCACGCCGTCGGTCAGGTAGCGCCGGCACGCCTCGGTGGTCACCGTGAAGCCCGGCGGCACCGGCAGCCCCAGCCGGGTCATCTCCGCGAGGTTGGCGCCCTTGCCGCCCAGCAGGTCCTTCTGGTCCTTGCCGCCCTCGGTGAACTCGTAGACGTACTTCTGCATCGGCCACCTCACACGTCGTCGGGCAGAGGTCCTCGCCCCGCAGTCGAGCCGGGGATCCGATGCTGCCGCGCCGCGGGCCCGGGGGCCAGACCCGGACGCCGGATCACCGCGGCCGCGAGCGCGAGCGGCCCGCCTCCCCCGGCGGGGGGAGGCGGGCCACGCGCGGCGATGGACCCGTACGGGCACCGCGGTGGGAGCGGACCGGCGAACACGGACGGGCCGGGGTGGGTCGCGCACCACCCCGGCGCCGGGTCCGGCACTCCGACATCGGCCCGGTCCGCGTCCCGCACCTGGGGGGCGGGTGTGGGCTGCACGCACCGGGTCGACCTGGTTCCAGCGTGCGGTGGCGCGGGCCGCGGGGCAACGGCCGAACCTGCGCATTCGAACCTGCCGTCTCGCTGCGCCCGGGGCCGGGGAGGCGCACCCTGATCCCGTGCCAGTCGCCGCACCGGACCGCACGGATCGTCCGTTGACGATCCAGCAGGTCAGCGCGCTGCTCGCGGTGCCGGTCTCCACGCTGCGCACGTGGGAGCACCGCTACTCGGTGCCCGGCGTCGTCCGCACCCAGGGCGGGCACCGCCGCTACCCGGCGCAGGTGATCGACGAGCTGCGGATCATCCGGGACGAGATCGCCCGCGGCCGGCGCGCCGGCGACGCCGCGACGACCGCCCGCCTGCTGGTGGACTCCGACGAACCCGGCCGCGACCTGGTGGACCGCTTCCTGGAGGCGGCGCGCGCCATGGACCAGGGCGGGGTCCGCGCCTGTCTCGACGAGGCCGCCGGGCGGCTGGGCCTGGGCGCCACGGTCGACCTCGTGCTCGTGCCCGCGATGCGCCGGATCGGGCACTGGTGGGAGATCGGGAGCTGCGACGTCGGCCACGAGCACCTGGCCACCGAGGCCGCGCGCACCTGGCTGTCGCGGATCGTGGCCTTCGCGCCAGAGCCGCGCCCGGGCGGGTGCGTCCTGCTGGCCTGCGGCCCGCGTGACCTGCACTCGCTGGGGCTGGAGGCGTTCGGCATGCTCCTCGCCTCGGACGGACGGTCCTGCCGCGTCCTCGGTGCGCGGACCCCCGTCCCGACCCTGACGATCGCGGCGGAGACGCTGGACGCGGCCGCCGTCGTGGTGGTCTCCCACCTGGCCGTCGGCCGGCGGCCGGCGGTCGCCGCCCTGTCCGCCATGGCGGCCCAGGGCAGGCCGGCCTTCTACGCCGGCAACGCCTTCCTCACCCGGCCGTCCCGCCGCCGGGTCCCCGGCCGCTACCTGGGCGAGAGCCACCGCGAGGCGGTCCACCTGCTCGAGGAGGCCCTGGTCGGACCGGCGCTCGACGAGCCGGGCTGATTGCCGGGCGGGCCGGACGACCGCGCGCCCCTCGCCGTTCACCCTCCCGTCGCCCACATGGGTGAGGCTGGCGCCATGGACGACGAACACGGCGCCGGGCCCGAGGTGCCGGGGACGCTCGCGCTCCCGGGCCCGCGGTACGAGGTGGACGACTCCGACGACGACGACCCGGTGCTGCTCGAGGCCGGCGGCGTCCCCGTCGACACCTGGCGCGAGGGCTACCCGTACCCCGAGCGGCTCTCCCGGGACGAGTACGAGCAGGTCAAGCGCCTGCTCCAGATCGAGCTGCTGAAGCTGCAGAGCTGGGTCAAGGAGACCGGCGCGCGGATCGTGGTGCTGTTCGAGGGCCGCGACGCCGCGGGCAAGGGCGGCACGATCAAGCGCTTCATGGAGCACCTCAACCCGCGGGGCGCCCGGGTGGTGGCGCTGGAGAAGCCGACCGAGCGCGAGGCCGGCCAGTGGTACTTCCAGCGGTACGTCGCGCACCTGCCCGGGGCCGGCGAGATCGTGCTGTTCGACCGCAGCTGGTACAACCGCGCCGGCGTCGAGCGCGTCATGGGGTTCACCGAGCCGCGCGACTACATGGAGTTCCTGCGGGCCGCCCCGGAGCTCGAGCGGATGCTCGTCCGCTCCGGGATCCACCTGGTCAAACTGTGGTTCTCGGTGTCGCAGAACGAGCAGCGCACCCGCTTCCTCATCCGCCAGGTCGACCCGGTGCGGCAGTGGAAGCTCTCCCCGATGGACCTCGCCTCCCTGGACCGCTGGGAGGACTACACCGAGGCCAAGGAGGCCATGTTCTTCTACACCGACACCGCGGACGCCCCGTGGACGGTGATCAAGAGCAACGACAAGAAGCGCGCCCGGCTGGAGGCGATCCGGCACGTGCTGGGGCTGTTCGACTACCCCGGCAAGGACCCGAGCGTCGCGACCCCGCCGGACCCGCTGATCGTCGGGCCCGCCGCGTCCGTCTTCGAGGCGGGCGAGGGCCGCGCGGTGTTCCCGCCGCTGGCCGGCCACCCGCCGCGCTGACGCCGGTCCGCCCGGCGGGACGACCTCTCCCGCACCTTCAGGGCGGCTCGGTCCCGCAGCTCGTCGAGCCCCTTGATCGCCGTCTGGACGAACGGGATCAGGTCGCGGATCACGTCCGTCACCGCCGCGACGGCATGGCGTCGCCCGGTCGACGAGATCCACGTGCTCGGCACGAGTGCCACGGTGTCCACCCCTTCGCTTCGGCCCCTCGGATGACGGTGGAGCCGTAGTCAACCCCGGATGGAGCAGCGGCGCCACGGCTGAGGGCCCTCCTGGCCACCTGTTCATCGACAGGTCAGGTCGAGGCCACCTCGACCCGCCGATCGGCGCCTACCCTCCGTACCAGGGGCTCGTCCCGGCACACACGCCCGGGCCCGCGCGGAGGGAGGCCGACGTGACCGTCCGGGGATCCGGCGTCGGTCTGCGCCTGGTCCGAGCGTGGGCCCGGCTCGTCGGCGCCGTGTTCGTCGGCGGCCTGACGGCCGCGGTGGCGGTCGCGTGGGCCGGCGCCGAGCTCGGCCGGGCGGTGCGTGGCGAGCGCCGGCGGAGCACGCCGGGCCGGCGGCGCAGCTGCGTCTGGTGCGGGTACCGGCACACCCGCCATCCCGTGCGAGTCCACGCGGACGACCTGGCCGTCCGGCTCTACGAGCGCGTCACGGCGTAGCCGCCGCGCCGCGGCGCAGCCGGGCCCCGGGTCCGTCGAGCACGATCGCGAGCCCGCCCGCGACCACCCGGAACGGATGACGAGGCCAGGGGCACCGGCCGTCGACACTTCCGTCGGATGCCCGACGACCCGCCCGGGCCCGCGACCGATCCCGATCGGAGACGACGATGTCCGACGTCGAGGTGACCTACAAGGAGCCCGTGACGCGGGAGCAGACCGCCCGCACCCTGTCCGCGCTGGCCGAGGCCCTCGCCGACACCGGGAAGGTCGAGCTCACGCTGGGCACCACGAGCATGACCGTGCGCGTTCCCGGCGAGGTGCAGTGCAAGGTCGAGGTGGAGATCGACGAGGACGAGGTGGAGTTCGAGGTGGAGCTCCGCTGGTCGACGGCGAAGCGCCGGCACCCCGACCTCGCCGAGCCCCCGACCGAGGCGAACGAGGACGGCGGGCGGACCGAACCCTCCGCGGACGCCGCCGACTCCGCCGACGCCACCGGATCCGGCGACTCGGGTGACTCGGGCGACTCGGGCGACTCCGGCGATTCCGCGAAGCCCGAGGCGACCGGGCACGACGGCGGGGAGGAGACCCCCGCACCCGCCAAGCGCCCGGGGCACCGCCGCAAGGCCGGGGCGCGCTGAGCCGGGCGGCCGACCCGGTCCGGCCGGCCGCCCGAACCCTTTCGTCAGCTTCCCGTCGCGGTATCCCACCCCGGCTCCGGCCGCTCTGAGGCAGCACGGAACTCCGGCGGTGGGAGGGCGGCATGAGCACGGGCACGACGACGGGCACCGGACGCGGGGAGTACCTGCTCGACAATCGCGAAGTGGGGGCGGCGGCCCGGTTCGCCGCGCTCTCCGCGCTGTTCGACCGGACGACCTTCCAGCACGTGGACGCGCTCGGGCTCGCGCCCGGCGCCCGCGTCTGGGAGGTGGGGGCGGGCGGCCCCTCCGTCCCGCGCGGCCTCGCCGAGCGCGTGGGGCCGGACGGGCTGGTGGTGGCCAGCGACATCGCGCCCGAGGCGTTGACGGCGGTGGAGGCGCCCGGCGTGCGCGTGCTGCAGCACGACGTGACCGCCGACGACCCGCCCGGCACCTTCGACCTGGTGCACGCCCGGCTGGTCCTCACGCACCTGCCGGACCGCGGAGAGGCGTTGCGGCGCATGGTGTCGGCCGTCGGTCCGGGCGGGTACCTGCTCGTGGAGGACTTCGACGTCGACCTGCAGTCCGCGCCGTGCCTCACCCGCTCGACCGGCCCGGACGATCTCGTGCAGGACCGGGCGCGCCGGGTCCGGAAGGCGTTCCTCGCCCTGCTCCTCGGCCGGGGCGCGGACCTGAGCTACGGCCGGGAGCTCCCGGGGCTCCTCCGCGAGGCGGGACTCCGGGAGGTCGGCGCCGACGCCGTGCTGCCCCTGCCGTCGCCGGCGGGCGCGATCCTCGAGGCCGCCAACGTCACGCAGCTGCGCGCGCGGCTGCCCCGCACCGGGCTCGTCACCGACGCCGACGTCGCCGCCCATATCGAGGCGCTGACCAGCGGGACGCTGCCGGTCGCCGTCCCGCCGCTCGTCTCGGCGTGGGGGCGGCGCTGAGCGACACCGGCGGCTCGGGGCGCGTCAGGTCGGGACGCGGTGGTGCGCCAGCCGCGCGTGGTGGGCGTGGCCCTCGGGTCCGTGCGGGCTCACGTGCAGGGTGGCGTCGGCCAGCTTCGGGACCTCGTGCAGCAGGCGGTGCTCGGCCTCGGCGGCGATCGCGTGCGCATCGACCATCGACAGGCTGCTGTCGACCTCGAGGCCGACCTCGGCGCGCACGCGGTGCCCGACCCAGCGCAGCCGCAGCTGCTCGATCCCGCGCACCCCGGGCACCGCACGCAGGGCCGCGTCCGCCCGGTCGACGAGCTCCGGGTCCACGGCGTCCATGAGCCGCCGGTAGATGTCCCGTGCCGCGCCGCGCAGGACGACGAGGATCGCGACCGTGATCAGGATGCCGACGATCGGGTCGGCAAGCGGGAACCCGGCCAGCACCCCGAGCGCCCCCAGGACCACGGCGAGTGAGGTGAACCCGTCGGTACGGGCGTGCAGCCCGTCGGCCACCAGCGCGGCCGAGCCGATGCGCCGGCCCACCCGGATCCGGTGGACCGCGACGAGCTCGTTGCCCACGAACCCGATCAGGCCGGCCGCGACGAGCACGCCGAGGTCGGCGATCGGCTGCGGGTCGACCAGGCGGCGGACGGACTCGTACCCGGCGACGACGGCCGACAGGGCGATCATCGCCACGATGAACACGCCGGCCAGGTCCTCGGCGCGGCCGTAGCCGTAGGTGTAGCGCCGGGTGGGCCGGCGACGGCCCAGTACGAACGCGATCCACAGCGGGACGGCGGTCAGCGCGTCGGAGAAGTTGTGGACCGTGTCGGCCAGCAGCGCCACCGACCCGGTCAGCACCACCACGCCGGCCTGCGCCAGCGCCGTCACCAGCAGCGCCGCCAGGCTGATCTTGAGGGCGCGGATGCCGTCGGCGCTGGCCTCCAGCGCGGAGTCGACGGAGTCCGCCGCGTCGTGGCTGTGCGGCGTGACGACCGAGCGGAGGAGCCGGAGCAGCCCGCCGGATCCGTGGTCCCCGTGCCCGTGCCCGTGCCCGTGGCCGTGACCGTGCTGTCGAGCAACGCCTCGCACCTCCGTCATGGTTGGCAGGATGCCCAGCTCAGAGGCATCATGCAACCATGCGCGCGCACAAGGACATCGCAGCTGCCAGTCCCGTGCGGGAGCCACTGGATGCCGAGGTGGTGGCCCTCGCCGCCGATGTCCTGCGGCAGTTGGGCGACGCGACCCGGTTCCACCTGCTCGGCCTGCTCGCCGAGGGCCCGCAGGACGTGACCACGCTCACCGCGCGGGTGGCCGCGTCACGGTCCTCGGTGTCGCAGCACCTCGGCCGGTTGCGCCTGGCCGGGCTGGTCGGCGCCCGCCGCGAGGGGCGGCGGATGGTCTACCGGCTCACCAGCGACCACGTGCGGAGGCTGGTGGAGGAGACGTACGCGTTCGCCGAGCACGTCGGCCACCGCATCCCCCACCACGACTCGGAGTGACGGCGGCACCCCCGCCCGTGCGTGACCCCGATGCCGTATTGCTCCGGACCGGTGCCGCTGATCTGATGGCGCTCCCGGAGGCGCCCGTCCTCCGGTCGTGGTCCAGGGCCCGGTCAAGCAGTCGGCCGTCTTCTTCCTCGTGCAGGAGGTGGCGATGCCGGATGTGTGCGCGGACGCGCCGGACGGGGGCGGTGCCGGAACCGGCGATCCGTTCGTCCCCCACCTGACCACCGCTGCCGAAGCGCGCGGCGACGCGGTCGTGGTCCACGTGACCGGGGAGATCGACGCGGAGACCGCCGCGGAGTTCCGGGACGCCGTGACGCGGGTCCTCGACGGACGGCTGGTGGTCGTGGTCCTGATCGGCGTGGCCTTCCTGGGCTCCGCCGGGTTGGCCGCGCTCCTCGGGATCCGGGACCGGGCCGTCGCGTCGGGGGCCGTCGTCCGGTTCGTGGTGGGCGGCAACCGGGTGGTGATCCGGCCGCTGGCGATCACCGGCGTGGCCCGCGAGCTCGAGCTGTACGACGAGCTCGGGCCGGCCCTCCGGGACCCCGCACCGGGCGCCGCCTGAGTCCGAGCGGCGCCGGTGCGGCATCAGTGCAGCAGAGCGGCGTCAGGGTGGCGTCGGAGCAGCATCAGTCCCCGACCGGCGCCCCGCCGACGCCGATCTCGTTGCCGTCCGGGTCGCGGTACAGCGCCTTGCGCACACCGTTCCAGTAGGTCTCCCGCGTCTCCGGGTGCACGCCCCGGCCGGCCGCGGCGGACACGAACCCCTCGAGGTCGCCGACGAACAACGTGACCCGCGCGCAGCCGGCGTGGTCCGGGTACAGCTCGACGTACACGTGGCGGTGCTCCGCGATCGTCCAGACGCGCTCGGTGTCGTTCGGCGCGAAGGACCCGACCTCCCCGAGCAGCCGCTCGAACCAGCGAACGGCGCGCGGGAGGTCGCTGACCGCGACACCGGCGAACAGGTCGACGTCCATGTCCCCTCGGACCGGCCGGCGGCCCCGAACTCATCGGTGCGCGCCGACCGCCGTGGGGGCGCGGTCGGGGACCGCGGCGACGGCCTCGCCCAGGTCCTGGGCGGGGTTGCCGCCCCAGTGCGCCCCGGCCGGGACCTCCTCGCCCTTCATGACGAACGTGTCCGGCTCGATCTCCACGGCGTCGCCGACCGACACGCCGTAGTGCACGAGGGCACCGACGCCGAGGGTGACCCCGGCACCGAGCGCGGAGCGGTCGGACTTGAAGGCGCCGTCCTCCTGCGAGTGGCACTGGATGGTCACACCGACGTTGAGCGAGCAGTCGTCGCCGACGGTGGTCATCGTGCGTTCGGTCATCGCCGCGCCGTCGTCGAACACGCGCCGGCCGATGCGCAGGCCGAGCATCCGGGCGACGAGGTTCTTGTACGGGGTGCCGGCCAGCAGCCGCTCCATCGGCGGCATCGTGAGCTTCCAGTACCGCTCGTGCCGCCAGAAGCGCACGTCGTAGATCGAGCAGGACTTCGGCCGGAGGCGACGGAAGCCCGCCCCCGCCCGCTCCCAGAAGATGAACCAGAGCAGCGAGAACAGCACGCTCGCCGCGACCTCGGCGGCGAAGGCGACCGCACCGAGATCGGCGTAGTGGTCCACGGCCACCATCGCGAGCAGCAGGAGCCCGAACACGTGGCCCCACCGGACCAGCAGGGCGAGGACGATCGTGACGGCGTTGTGCGCGTTCTTCCTGCGGAGCAGCCGCCGCCGTTCGTCCCGGTCGATCTCGAAGCCCCGGTCCCGCCGCACCGTCCGCGGGATCTCGAAGGCGGGCGAACCGAGCAGACCGACGCCTTCGCGCACCGGCCCGTCGATCGGGATCGCGACCTTGGTGGCGAGCAGGCAGTCGTCGCCGCTGCGGCCGCCGACGGGGTAGGCGATCTGGTTGCCCAGGAAGTTCCGCGCACCGATCGAGACGCGGGAGGCCCGGAACGAGGTGTTGGAGAAGTCGGCGTTGTTGACGGACAGCCCGTCCGCGATGACGGTGCCGGTGCCCACCGAGACGAGGAACGGCGTCTCCTGTGCCACCAATGAACCGAAGTTCGAGCCGGTCTGCTCGACCTTGCCGAGGTCGTAGCCGAGCAGGTAGAGATAGCCGACGATGTACGAGCTGTCACCGAAGAGCGTGACGAACAGCTTGACGTTGGTGAGCCGGGTGATGGTGCGGTGCAGCGAGTACCGGATCCCGTGCACCGGGTACACGTGGTCGGGCCGCACGAAGGCTGCGAGCAGCCGCGGCACGGTGAACACGACCATCAACCCCACGAGCAGGCCGCCGAAGACGATCGCGACCGATCCGAGCAGGGCGTCGAGGTAGAACTCGGACGTCGTGTACCCGACGGCGCCGGGCTCCAGCAGGATCCGCAGCCGCGGCACCTCGGTCAGCAGGAGGAACAGCCCGCCGAAGCCGAGCGGCAGGTAGATCGCGAACAGCTTGGCCAGCTGGCTCGTCACGTAGGTGACCCTGCGCAGGCGCCGCACCCGGACCGCGGGCACGGCCCGGAAGTCGGTGTGGGTCGGGACCGGCGGCGAGCCGTGCCACCGCTCCCTCGCGGGCACGCTCTGTCCCCGGTGCAGGGAGGAGGCATGGCCCAGCTGGGCGCCGTCGCCCATCGCGGTGCCGATGTCCAGCACGCACTTCTCCCCGACCACGACGTCGCGGCCGAGCGTGACCGGCCCCTGCTGGATCTTCCCCGCGTGTGCGCGGTAACCCAGCAGGAAGGTGTCCTTGCGGACCACGGTCCCGGCGCCCAGCGAGATGAGGTCCGTGCAGATCGGCACGAAACGCGTGAGGATCACGACGTTCGGCCCGACCTTCGCGCCGAGCAGGCGCAGGTACAGGGTGTACAGCGGCGACCCCACCATGAGCAGCACCAGCGGGTTGCCCCGCACGAGTGTCTTGACCAGCCAGAACCGGACGTAGCGCAGGCTCCAGACCGGGAACTCCGTCTCCTTCCAGCGTCCGATCAGCAGCCACTTCGCCACGATCGGCATCAGGGTGAGGGCCAGGAACGCCACGGCTCCCGCCACGAGCGAGCGGAGGTAGATCTCGACCAGCCCGACGCCCGAGGAGATCCAGATGTAGGCACGGTCCATGACGACGCCCGTGCCCGTGACGTAGAGCAGGAAGATCAGCAGCTGGAGGACGCCCGTGAGCACGTACCCCGCGGTGCTGTGCCGCACCGGGACGACAGCCGGTGGGGCGGCCGGAGTGGGGGGCGCCGCGTCCGTCGGGCCGGCAGCAGCGGCGGCCATGCCGTCGAGCGTCGGGGTGGCGTAGACGTCCCGGATCGAGATCGACGGCAGGTCGTCGCGCTTGCGCAGGCGCGCGCAGAACCGGGTCATCACCATCGAGTCCGCGCCGAGGTCGTCGAACACGTTCCGATCGGTCGGCACCTGCTCGACGCCCAGCACCTCGGCCAGCACCCGGGCGAGCCCCTGCGCGACGTCGTCGCGGGACGCCGACGGCGCGGGTGCCTGCGGCACGGGCGTCGCCGCCACGGCGAGCCCGGCGAGCGTCGGGTGCGCGTACACCTCCTTGATGGAGATCGACGGCAGGTCCGGCCGCGTGCGCAGGCGCGCGCAGAACCGGGTCATCACCATCGAGTCCGCGCCGAGGTCGTCGAACACGTTGCGGTCGGTCGGGACGTGCTCCACCGCGAGGACCTCGGCGAGCACGCCGGCCAGCGCCGCGGCCAGGCCAGCGTCGGGCGCGGTCCGGGGGCTCGGCGCCGGGCGCGCCGCCGGCGCCGTCGGCGTCGGGAGGCCCGCGCGGTCGACGTTCCCGTCGAGCCCGATCGGGAGGGAGTCCAGCCGGACCAGGAGCGCCGGGACGTGGCTGCCGGTCAGGCGTTCGCGGAGCCGTGACGAGACGGCCTGCTCGTCGACCGGGGGCGCGTCGGCGCGGCAGGTGTAGTAGCCGACCAGCCCGGCGCCGTCCGGGGCGAGGTCCCGGACCGCGGCGGCCGCGGAGGCCACGCCGGGCACGGCCAGCATCGCCGCCTCGACCGCGCCGAGGTCGACCCGCTCGCCGCGGAGGTCCGCCTGCAGGGCGATCCGGCCGCGGTACTCGATCCGCCCGGTGTCGTCGACCCGCCCGAGATCGCCGGTCCGGTGGATCCGGCCGGACGGGTTGCCGGGGATCCCGAGGAAGTCCTCGACCTCCGCCGGGCCTCCCGGCCGGTACCCGCAGGCGAGCCCGAGCCCGGCGAGCCCGACCTCCCCGGTCTCGCCGTGCCGCAAGGCGATCGGGAAGTCGGGATCGAGGACGACGCCCGCGTAGGTCGGCAGCGGTACGCCGATCGACGCCGGGATGTCCGGGTCGGCCTCGGCCCACGCGGCCGCCACCGCCGCGCCCTCGGGCACGTACGCGGTGAGGAGGCGCCGGCCGGGGCGGTACCACCGCGCGACGAGGGGCTGCGGGCACGGTTCCCCCGCGACGACCAGCAACCGCAGCGCGGGCAGGTCCGGCTCGACCGTCGAGAGCAGGGTCGGGGTGGTGCACCACGCGGTCACCCGACGATCGGCGATCTCGGTGTGCAGCGCGCGTCCGGACAGCGTGGGATCACCGGGCACGAGGGTCGCGCCCGCGACCCACGCCATCCACGTCTCCGCGATCCCGGCCCCGGTGAAGAGCGGTCGCCCCTGGTACACGCGGTGACCGCCGATCCCGAACGTCTCCGAGGCGATCCGCACCGCGTTGCAGAGGCCGCGGTGGTCGATCGCCACCGCCTCCGGGAGGTCCGAGGCACCGGGCGCGTACAGCGCGAAGGCGGGCCGGTCGGCGCGCTCACCCCGTTCGGCCGGCTGCAGCCGCCCGGGGCTCATCTCCGCGATCAGCCGCGCGGCGGCGTCGATCGCGACGACCTCGGCCGTGCTCTGCCGCAGCGCGTCCCGCAGGTGACTGCGCCCGAGCACGACGCGCGCCCCCGAGTCGGCGACGACGAAGGCCAGCCGGTCCGCCGGGGCGCCGGGATCGAGGGGCACGCAGGTCCCGCCGAGGGTGAACACGGCGAGCTGGGCGACGCAGGCGTCGACGGGGTCGTCGAACAGCAACGCGACCCGGTCGCCGGCGCCGGTCCCGCGCACCCGCAGGTAGCGGGCGAGCCGGTTGGCCCGCGCGTCGAGCTCGTCGTAGGTCAGCGCGGCGCCGGGGGCGTCGACGGCGAGCTGGGTCGCGCGCCCGTACTCCCGGATCCAGTCGCACCGCTCCTCGAACACGGCGTCGAGCCGCTCGTGGCGGCGCACCCGCCAGCCCTGCGCCTCGTGGCGGTCGACGACCACGAGGTCCGACAGCGGGACGTCCGGACGCCCGACGGCACCCGGGAGCTCGGGACCGGGGTCCCGTGGCGTGACGATCGACATGAGGCCCCCACCCCAGCACGACATCTGCTGCGCCACACGACGGAGATCGTCGCTGCGACGATTCGTCTCGGCCGTCCGAGGGTGTCCCCGGCGGGGCCCTCGGAACAATGGGACCAAGTACCCGGCGGTGAGATTTTGCCGTCGTCTCACCTGGGGCTTCCGTGAGGAAACAGACATATCGAGGAATGGCCGGGATTCGGCCCCGTCCCCGTTCCGCGAATCGGACGACCGCCCTCACCCGAGCGTTGCGCCGAACAGCACTCCCAGGCCGTAGGTGACCAGGGCGGCGCCCCCGCCGATCGCCAGCTGGCGCAGCGCGCGGCGCAACGGGGGACCGCCGGAGAGCACGCCGACGACGGCCCCGGTGAGCATCAGCGCGATCCCGACGAGCACTCCCGAGACCGCGACGGCGAGACCGCCCGCGAGGCCGACGAGGAACGGCAGGATCGGGATGGCGGCGCCGGAGGCGAAGAACAGGAAGCTCGACAGGGCGGCGCCGAAGCTGCTGCCCACCACGTCGTGCCCCTCCGGGGCGGGGTTCGTCGCGGCCACCGCGAGGGCGGGGTCGTTGCTGCGCAACACCTGCTCGGCCCGCCGCCGGGCCTCGTCGGCGCTCAGCCCGCGCGCCCGGTAGACGAGGGCGAGCTCGTTGGCGTCGACGTCGAGCTGCGGCAGGACCCGGGAGGCGTCGCTGATGTCCGGGGCCGAGGCCGCCAGCAGCTCGCGCTGCGAGCGCACCGACACGTACTCCCCCGCCCCCATCGACAGCGCCCCGGCGAGCAGCCCGGCCAGACCGGTGAGCAGGACCGCCGTGCGGCTCGCCCCGCCGCCGATCACGCCGAGGACGAGCGAGAGGTTGCTGACCAGGCCGTCGTTCGCGCCGAAGACGGCGGCGCGGAAGGTGCCGGACACCCGCGCCCGGCCGCGGACCGCGAGGCCCCGGACGACCTCCTCGTGGATGCGCTCGTCGGCCGCCATCGCCGGCGTGGCGTCGACGTCCCAGCGGTAGGTCGAGCGGGTCTCCGCCCGCTGCGCCAGCGCCAGCACGAACACCGAGCCGAACCGCCGCCCGAGCAGCGCCAGCAGCCGCATCCGCAGCGAGCCGCGCCCGGCCGAGGTCGCGTCGTCGCCGAGCAGGTTCGCCCAGTGGGCGATGTGCCGCTCCTCCGCCTCGGCGAGCCCGAGCAGGATCTCCCGCTCGTCGCCGCTGCGCCGGGCGGCCAGGTCGCGGTAGACCTTGGCCTCCTCGCGCTCGTCGGCCAGCATGCGGCGCCACCGGCGGCGGCTGGCGCGGGACGTCCGTGCCGGAGGCTCGCTCCCCGTCGGGCTGTCGGGCATGGGCGACAGTCTGCGCCCGGCCGGTGGTCCGCGCGTAACCCTCACCCCCGCCCGGGCGACCTCCCCGGGTCGGAAGAGGTGAGCGCGATGGTGCAGAGCTCGACCCCCCGTTCCCGGCTCCGCCGCGGCCTCGGCGTGTGGGAGGCGATCGGGCTCTCCCTGGCGCTGATGGCGCCCTCGATGGCCGCGAACATCAACCCGCAGGGCACGGCGAGCTCGGTCGGCCGCGCGGTCCCGCTGGCCTTCGCGCTGGCGACGGTCGGCGTGCTGCTCGTCGCCTACACGTTCGTGCGACTGTGCCAGCGGTTCCACCACGCGGGCAGCGTCTACGGCTTCGTCGGCGCCACCCTCGGCCCGCGCGCCGGTGTGGTCGCCGGGTGGTCGCTGCTGGGCACGTACGTGTTCTACGGGGTCGTCACGTCGACGGCGGCGGGCATCTTCGGCGCCGACGCCCTGCGGGTGCTGGGGATCTGGCCCGACCAGCCCCGCTGGGCGGGGTTCGCCCTGGCGGCGATCGCCCTGCTCGGTGTGCTGGCCCTCGCCGTCGTCCGGGTGCGCGGCGGGACGCGGGTGCTGCTGACGATCGAGGGCGTGACCGTCGGGTTGATCCTCGCGGTGTGCGTGGTGGTCCTCGTCCGGCTGGCCGACGGTACGGCGCCGGGAGGGCACACCCTGGACGGGTCGGTGTTCAGCGTCGCGCCCGGCACCGGCGTGTCCGCGCTGTTCCTCGGCGTGGTGTTCGGGTTCCTCTCCTTCGCGGGGTTCGAGGCCGCGGCCACGCTCGGCGAGGAGGCCCGCGACCCGCGCCGCAGCATCCCGCGGGCGATCCTGGGCACGGCCGTCTTCGGCGGCGTCTACTTCGTGTTCGTGACCACCGTCGAGGTGATGGGCTTCGGCACCGACCCGGCAGGGATCGCGGCGTTCACGGCCTCGTCGTCGCTGCTCGGCGACCTCGGGGCGGAGTACGTCGCCGGCTGGGTCGGCCACCTGATCACGGTGGGCGCGGCGGTCAGTGCGTTCGGCTGCGCGCTCGCCTGCGCTGTCGGTGCCTCCCGGCTCCTGTTCGCCCTGACCCGCGACGGCGTCGGGCCGGCCGCGCTCGCGGAGGTCTCCCCGCAGCGCGGGACCCCGGTACGGGCGACGTGCGTGGTGGTGGGGGCGATGTACCTCGAGGTCGCGCTCGCGTGGTTCGTGCTGGACTCGGCGCCGTTCACACTGTTCCAGGCCTCGGCGACGATCGGCACGCTGATCCTGCTGGTGGTCTACGCGCTCGCCACGATCGGCGCCGCCCGGCTGCTGTTCTTCTCGGGGCACCGGGAGGTGGCGGCGTGGGAGGTGGTGGTCCCGGCGCTCGCACTGGTCCTGCTCGGGTACACGCTGTTCCGCAACATCGTCCCGTACCCGGAGGGCGGCGCGGGGACCTATCCCGCGATCTCCGCGGCCTGGATCCTGCTCGGTGTCTTCTGGGTGCTCACCCGGCCCGGCACGGCCCGCGCGGCCGGCGCCCGGCTCACCGCGAACGAGGGGCTCGGTCCCGCGGTCACCCCGCCGGGATGAGGTCGACGCGATCTTCCGCGCGGCACGCTCCGCTCGGCGGCCGGTCGGAGGGGGTGGCACCGCGGTGCGACGACGGCGGTTCACGACGCTGCTCGGCCTGCTCGTCGTGCTCGGCCTCGCTCTGGCACCCGGTTCCGCGGCCGGGTTCGGCACGATCGACAGCGGCGGGCAGAGCCGCGAGCACGAGCGGATCACCCGGGCCGCCCTGAGCTGCGCCGGGACGGCCGGTTCCGACCCGGACTGCTTCCAGCCGTTGACCATGGACTACCTGGCCGGGCACGACCGCGAGTTCGGGGCCGTCGGCGCGCCGGACAGCGACGAGCTGTCCGACCCGGCCGCGCACTGCGACGACGCGGACTACGTGGCGGGCACCTACCCCCGCACCCGCGACCAGGCCACGGCCTCGCTCGTCGACTGCCTGAACCACATGCGCATGCGGTTCGCCGAGGGGCTGGACGACGCCCGGGGCCTGCTCGGTCCCGACGGCGAGGTGCTCCCGGCCGAGGTCGAGTCGCACCCGGAGTGCCGGTCCCGCGAGCAACGGGAGGAACGGGCCAAGTGCGCGACCCTGGAGGCGTTCGGCCGGGCCCTGCACGGCGCGCAGGACTTCTACGCCCACAGCAACTGGGCCGACCAGCCCGACCCGGCCCGCCCGATCGGGGACGAGAACCCGCCCGGGCTCGCCCTCCCCGCGCCCAGTCCCCTGCTCGACCTGCGCGGCAGCGCGGCGCCCGACCCGCCCGACGCGCTCAGCACCGGGTGCTTCGTGGCCCGGGACGAGGTCCCCGGCGTCGGGGCCTGCCAGCTGCGCGTCACCCATGCCGGCCTCAATAAGGACCGCGGGCAGATCGACCCCGTCACCGGCGCGGCCGCCGACCCGACGACGCCGCGCGGGATGGTCGGCACCAACTTCGCCAGGGCCGTGACCGGCGCCGTCACCGAGACCCACCGCCAGTGGCAGGACTTCCGCTCCGAGCTGGTCGCGCGGTACGGGACCGAGCGCGGCGAACGCATGGCGTGCGCACTCAGCCACGACGACCCCGTCAACGACTGCGCGGGCACGAACCTGACGGTGGCCGTCGCCGTCGCCGTCGGGCTCGTCGTCGTGGCGGTCGCGGCGATCCTCTGGCTCCGGCGCTCGATCAGGCGATCGGGACGCGGTCCGGACGGATCGGCCGGGGCAGCAGGTCCCGCCCGGTGAGGTAGGCGTCGACCGCGGCGGCCGCGGCGCGGCCCTCGGCGATCGCCCACACGATCAGCGACTGCCCGCGGCCCATGTCCCCGGCGACGAAGACGCCCTCCTCGGTGGACATGAAGTCCTCGTCCCGCAGGACGTTGCCGCGCCCGTCGAGCCGGACGTCCAGCTGCGCGAGGAGGTCACCCTGCTCGGGGCCGGTGAAGCCGAGGGCGATCAGCGCGAGCTGGGCCGGCACGTCGGTCGTCGCCCCGGCGGGGTGGAACCGCTTGGTCTCGTCGCGGAAACCCTCCACGAGCGTGACCGCCCGCAGTCCGCCGTCGGCGTCCCCGTGGAACTCGACGGTGTCGACCGAGAACAGGCGCGCCCCGCCCTCCTCGTGCGCCGGCGACGTGCGCAGCACCGCCGGATAGGTCGGCCACGGCATCTCGGGGGTGCGCCGCTCCGGCGGGCGGGGCCGGATGTCGACGTGCGCCACCGACCGGGCGGCCTGGCGGTGCACGGTGCCCAGGCAGTCCGTGCCGGTGTCGCCCCCGCCGATGATGACGACGTCCTTGCCCTCGGCGCTGATCGGCGACTCGGCGAGGTCGCCCTCCTGCACCCGGTCCGCCCAGGTCAGGTAGTCCATCGCGAGGTGCACCCCGGCCAGGTCACGGCCCGGCACCGGCAGCTCGCGGGCGGCGGTCGCGCCACAGGCCAGGACGACGGCGTCGGACTCGTCCCGCAGCCGCTCGACGCTGACGTCGACGCCGACCTCCACCCCGGCGCGGAAGGCCGTGCCCTCGGCGAGCATCTGCGCCAGCCGCCGGTCCAGCCGGCGCTTCTCCATCTTGAACGCGGGGATGCCGTAGCGGAGCAGGCCGCCGATCCGGTCGGCCCGTTCGCAGACCACCACGTCGTGGCCCGCGCGGGTGAGCTGCTGGGCGGCCGCCAGCCCGGCCGGGCCCGACCCGATCACCGCGACCGACCGGCCCGTCCGACGCGGCGGCGGGAGCGGCCGCACCCACCCCTGGTCCCAGGCGTGGTCGACGATCTGCAGCTCCACCTGCTTGATCGACACCGCGTCGGCGTTGATGGCCAGCACGCACGACTCCTCGCACGGGGCCGGGCACAGCACGCCGGTGAACTCGGGGAAGTTGTTCGTGGCGTGCAGCCGCTCGCTCGCCTGCCGCCAGCGGCCGCGGCGGACGAGGTCGTTCCACTCGGGGATGAGGTTGCCCAGCGGGCACTCCGCGTGGCAGAACGGGACGCCGCAGTCCATGCAGCGCCCGGCCTGCGCGCGCAGCGCCGGCTCCGGCAGCGGCTCGTACACCTCGCGCCAGTCGCGCAGCCGCAGGTCCACCGGCCGCCTCGGCGTGGGCCGGCGTTCGGTGCGCAGAAAACCCCAGGGGTCAGCCACGGCGGGCCTCCCGTCGGTGTGGTCCACGTACGGTGCACCCCCGGGCGGGCGCCTGACAACGCCCTACTTCGCGCGGACCCGCTCGGCCGACGTTGCGCGCCGAAATCCGGACTAACATGAGCTGAGTCACATCGTGCGCACCGGAGGTCGAGCCGATGACGTCTGCACCCGCGAGCGCTCCCCAGGACACCGCCGTCGAGGAGGCCGGACACGTCGACGTCCTCATCGTCGGCGCCGGCGTCTCCGGCATCGGCGCCGCCCACCACCTGCAGGAGAGCTTCCCCGACCGGACCTTCCTCCTCCTCGACGCCCAGCCGGACCGCGGCGGGACCTGGTGGACCCACCGGTACCCGGGTGTGCGCTCCGACAGCGACCTGTTTACCTACGGCTACCGGTTCAAGCCGTGGCGCGGCCCGTCGATCGCCGCCGGGGAGGAGATCCTCGCGTACCTCGACGAGGTCCTCGACGAGGACGACCTGCGCCGCCACATCCGCTACCGGCACCGGGTCGTCGCGGCCGCCTGGTCGTCCGACGAGCGCCGGTGGGCCGTCGAGGTCGACCAGGAGGAGACGGGTCGACGGCTGCGCTTCACCACGGACTTCCTGTGGATGTGCCAGGGCTACTACAACCACGCCGAGCCGTACCGGCCGGAGTGGGAGGGCGTGGACCGCTTCGGCGGCACGATCGTGCACCCCCAGGACTGGCCCGCGGACCTCGATCTCACGGGAAGACGCGTGATCGTGATCGGCTCGGGCTCGACCGCCTCGACGCTGATCCCGGCGATCGCCGAGACGGCCGACCACGTGACGATGCTGCAGCGCTCGCCGTCCTACTACTACGCCCCGCCCGTCACGCACGAGCTCGCCGTCCAGCTGCGGGCACTGGACATCCCGGAGGAGTGGACCCACGAGATCCTGCGCCGCCAGTACATGTCGCAGTACCACTGGCTGGCCCGGACGTCGCTGGACGCGCCCGACGAGGTCCACACGTATCTCATGGAGTCGATGCGCCCGCTGCTGCCGGAGGGCTTCGACATCGAGAAGCACCTCACCCCGCGCTACCGCCCGTGGCAGCAGCGCATCGCCATCGTGCCGGACGGCGACTTCTTCGCGGCCCTGCGCGCGGGGAAGGCGTCGATCGTCACCGACGACATCGCGGAGTTCACCGAGACCGGGATCCGGACGGCCTCGGGCCAGGAGCTCGAGGCGGACGTCGTGGTCACCGCCACCGGCTTCAACCTCTCGGCCTTCGGCGACGTGGCGTTCACCGTCGACGGCGAGCCGGTCGACTTCACGCGGAAGGTCACCTGGCGCGGGGTCATGATCAGCGACGTGCCGAACATGGCCTACGTGTTCGGCTACTTCCGGCACAGCTGGACGCTGCGCCTCGACCTCGTCGCCGACCTGGTGTGCCGACTCTGGGAGCACATGCAGGACAAGGGCGCCACGATGGTCGTCCCGATGCTGCGGCCGGGCGACGCCGACATGCCGCTGCTCCCGTGGTCGGACCCGGAGAACTTCAACTCCGGCTACGTCATGCGCTCCCAGCACGTGCTGTTCAAGCAGGGTGACCGCGAGCCCTGGACGCACATGCTCGAGCACGAGGAGGAACAGGAGATCCTGCCGAAGGCCGACCTCGACGACGGCCTCGTCTACCGCTGAGTCCGCCGGTGTCCGCCACGCTGACGACCACGGACCGGGTTCCCGTCGGTGGCGGGGTGATCGTGGCGGAGCGCGGGGTGGTGGTGACGCAGCCGGTGGAGGGCACGTTCGTCGCCTTCTCCACGACCTGCCCCCACCGCGGCTGCGCGGTCCGGGCCGTGGCCGCCGGGACGATCAACTGCTTCTGCCACGGCAGCCGGTTCCGCATCGCCGACGGCGTCGTCGTCGGCGGGCCGGCGGAGGAGCCGCTGCGGCGGCTCCCGGTCACGGTGGTCGGTACGGAGATCAGGGTGGGCGACGAGGCGGACGACCCGGGCTGAGCGACGTCAGCCGGTCGGCGCGGGCGGGGCCGGCCGGCCGCCGTGGGCGACGGTGCTGGCCTGGTCGACGACGGCGGCCCGCCACTCCGGCGGGACCACGGCGAACACGCCGTCGTCGACTGCACTCAGGGCCTCGCGGGCGGCGTCGGCGGGGTCGGCGCCCACCGGGGACATCCCCGTCGCCACCAGGGCCGGACAGATCATGCTGATCCCGACCGGCGTGCCCTCGAGCGCCATCGCCGTGTGCGCGACGACCGCCGCCACCGCGTGCTTGGACGGGCCGTACGCGCCGCCTCCGGGGAACACCGTCATCCCGGCGAGGGACGCGGTGACCAGCACGTGCGCGGGCTCCGCTGCCGCGAGGAGCCTCGGCACGAAGGCCCGCAGGCCGTTGACCACGCCCGCGACGTTCACCCCGAAGACGCGGTCCCACTCCGCGGCCGGCACCTCCCAGGGCGCGCCGACCGACGAGCCGACGATCCCGGCGTTGAGGCAGACGAAGCGGGCGGCGGCCGCCTGCTCGGCGAGCCGCTCCATCGCCTCCGGGTCGGCGACGTCCACGACCACACCGGCCCCCCCGAGCCGCTCGGCCGCCGTGTGCACGCCCGCCTCGTCGACGTCCGCGAGGACCAGCTCGGCGCCCCGCCCGCGCAACTGCTCGGCCAGCGCGAGACCGATTCCGCCGGCCGCACCGGTGACCACCGCGGTGAACGGCCGGTCCCCGCCCCACGGGCTGGTCAACGGTCCGCCGGTCGTCATGCGCCCCAGGCTAGAGGGCTCGGCCGACCACGGTCGCCGGCCGATGGCCGTCCCACGGCAGGGCCTTCTCGAGGTCGGCCGCCACGGCGAGGAGCATGCCCTCGCCGGCGTAGGGACCGGTCAGCTGCACACCGATCGGCCAGCCCTCGTCGGTGCGGCCGAGCGGGAGGGAGATCGCCGGGTTCCCGGTGACGTTGGACAGCGCGGTGAAGCCGGCGGTCGCGAAGATGCGGTCGTACCAGCCGCGCGCGTCGAGGGAGTCGTCGTCGGCGTCGAGGTGGCCGAGGGGCGTGTTGGGGACGTTCATCGTCGGCGTGAGGATCAGGTCGAACCGCTGGTGGAAGGCGGCGACGGCGCGGGTGGTCGCGTTGAAGACGCGGTCGGCGGCGAACAGGTCCGAGGCCCGGAGGGTGCGCCCGTGGTCGGCGCAGGCACGGGTGGTGGCCTCGAGGTGCTCGGGTCCGGGGTCGACGCCGAGCGCCGCGGCCAGCGAGTCCACCCCGTCGGCGAGGAAGCTCGTCCAGGCGATCAGGTTGGCGTCGTCGAACGCGGCGGCGTCCACCGCGGGGGCCGCCGGCTCCACGGTGTGCCCCAGCTCCTCGAGCGTGCGCCCGACCGCCTCAGTGGCCGCCACGCAGCGCGGGTCGACGGAGCCGTGCCCGGAGAACGCGGCGGTGTGCAGGGCGATCCGCAGCGGCCGGCTCCCGGCGCGGACCTCCTCGGCGAAGGGCCGGACGGGCTCCGGCAGCAGGTACCGGTCGCCCGGCTCGTGCCCGTGCACGGCGTCGAGCAAGCCCGCGCAGTCCCGCACGGTGCGCGTCACGGCGAACTCGATGCCGAGGCCCAGCAGCGGGTCGGCGTAGTCCGGGCCGGGCGACGTCCGTCCGCGGCTGGGCTTGAGCCCGACCAGCCCGCACGCCGCCGCCGGGATGCGGATCGACCCGCCGCCGTCGTTGGCGTGGGCGACGGGCAGCGCGCGGGCCGCGACCAGGGCGGCCGAGCCGCCGCTCGACCCGCCCGGGCTGCGCGTGAGGTCCCACGGGTTGTGGACCGGACCGGTCGCGACGGGCTCCGTGCTGGCGTTGAAGCCCAGCTCCGGGGTGGCGGTGACGCCGAGGGTGGCCAGCCCGGCACGCCGGAAGCGGGCCATGAGGTGGGTGTCCGCGGGCATCGGCACCCCGTCGCCGAGCAGCCGGCTGCCGGCCCGCTGCGGGACTCCCGCGGCGTGCACGATGAGGTCCTTGATCGCGAACGGCACGCCGGCGAACGGCCCGTCCTCCGCGTGGTCGAGCGGCGCGGCGAACCGCTTGCCGACCAGTGCGTTCAGCGCGGGCTGCACGGCGTCGAGGGCCTCGGTCGCGGCGGCCTGCACCTCGCCGGCCGTGACCTCGCCGGAGCGGATCAGGGCGGCGAGCGCGGTGGCGTCGAGGTCGGCGTACTCGTCGGGCTTCATGGCGTCCTCCGTGGTCGGGAGGCGCGACGGTACGGACGCCCGCGCCAGTGCACATCGGTCGGTTGACGGATGCCCGGGCACCCGCCGTCGTCCCTGGTCAGGAGGCTGCGGGCCCGGTAGCGTGCGCCGCGTGACCGCCCTCGCCGCGGCCCGTGAGCTGCGGTCCTTCCTGCGGCGCAACGGCAGCCGCACCCCCGGTGCGGCGTCCGCGGCGCTCGAGGCCCTGCGCCCGGTGGTGCCGGCGGACTGTCTGGCGTTGTCGCTCTGGGACCCCGCGGCGTCCCGGCACCGCACGCTCGCCACCTCGTACCCGCCCGCGGTCACGGCCCTGCTCGACGGGCGCATGCACACCGATCCGCTGTTCGACTCGGTCCGCTCCGGCCGCGTTCCGGTCCGGGTCCGGGACCTGGCGCCCCGCCGCCGGCACGGCGAGATCTTCGACCGGATCATCACGCCGCTCGGCTTCCGGGACGGCGTCACGCAGTGCCTGTTCGCGGCCGACGGGCGGTACGTCGGCATGCTGAACGCGAGCACGCTCGACGCCCGCCATCCGGACGACGACACCGTCGCCCTGCTCGACCTGCTCGGCCCCGACCTCGCCGCCGCGCTCGACCCGGTCGCCGCTCCCCGGTCCCCCACCGAACGGCTGGCGCGCGGGGAGGTCGACGGGTTCGTCGCGAGTGCCGACGGGACCGTCACCCCGCTCTCGCCCGCGCCGCGCCCCGACCTCGTCGCCCCGCCGTCGCCACTGGCCGGCGTGGTGGCACAGCTCCGCGCGGGTGTCCCGCCCGCCGCCCCGGTCCTGCACCTCGTCCGGGACGCCGGCGTGGTCGCCGTCGAGCTGTACGCCTCCCCCTCGGGCGTGGTCGTCCTGCACCGCGAGGCGCCCTCGCCGGCCGGGCTCACCGTGCGCGAGCTGCACGTCCTCGACGGCGTCGCCCGCGGCCTGAGCAACACCGAGATCGCCGCCGCCCACGGCATCGGCGGCCGCACGGTCGCCACGCACGTCGAGCACATCCTGGCCAAGACGGGCTGCCGCAACCGGGTCGAGGCCGCGCGGCTGGCCACGCGGTGGGGCCTGCTGGTGGCCCCGCCGCGCTGAGCGCGCCGCTACCGGTCAGAAGGCGAACAGGGGCCACTCCGGCGGCAGCCCGAACATCAGCTGGCCGACGGACTCGTACCGGCTGGGCGAGACGAAGGCGTGCTGGGTGACGGTGTGGACATCGCGGAAGTGGGCCGCGAACGGGCGATTGTTGCGGATGGCCGAGGTGCCCGCGACCTGGTGCACGAGCCGTACGGCGGTGGCGGCCGCCTCGACCCCGTGGGAGGCCGCCAGCTGGATGGACCGGCGGTGGTCGGTGTCGAAGGGGCGTCCGGCCTCGCAGGCCGCGTAGCCCTCGGCGAGCACCTCGCGCAGGTACGCGCGGGCCGCGCACCGGTGCCCCTCGGCGCGGGCGATCTCCGACTGGGCCACGGCGCGCTCCCGCAGCGGGACGGTCGTGAACGCGGGCGTCTTCGCCGTCGCGAGTTCGGTGACCTCGGCGATCGCGGTGTGCGCAATGCCGAGGGCGATTGCGGCCATCACGGCCGTGCCCTGCCAGATCACCATCCGGTACAGCGGCCCCTGGAAGGCGGATCCCGGTGGGGCGTCGGCGAAGGGCACGAGCAACGGCGCCCGGTGGTCCGGGACGAACACGCCGTCGACGGTCACGTCGTGGCTCCCGGTGCCCCGCATGCCCAGGACGTCCCAGTTCTCGACGATCTGCCACTCGGCCCGCGGCAGGAACACGAGCACCGTGACCGGCTGGCCGTCCTCCGTCGTGCGTGGTATCCCGTCGTCGGTCGGCACGGCGGTGAAGATCAGCCACGTCGCGGCGTGACAGCCGCTGACGAACGGTATCCGGCCCGTGATCCGGTATCCGCCGTCCACGGGAACAGCGGTCATCGGCGGGACCAGCGTCCCGGCGAACCGCGGCTCCCCGGCGAACACCTCGTCGGCGCCCTGCTCCGGCAGCCACATCCCGACGAGGCCCGGGTTCACGGACATGAAGAGGTTCCACGCAGCGGCAGCGTCGGCCCGGGCGATCTCCTCCAGGTCGAAGGCGCTCACCGGGTCGATCTCGAAGCCGGCGGGCGGACCGCGACGGCACCCGTCGGCCTGCCGAGCGGGACGGCCAGGGTCCTGCGCGCCTCGCCCGGCGTCAACGGTCCGCCCGTACGCAGACCTGCGTAGCCGGGAACGGGCCTTCCGCCGGTACCGTCTCCGGGACGGGTCACCAGCTACTCCGGGCAGGTGGAGACATGTCGAGCACCCTGCTTCCCCCTGGCGCGGGCCGCCGCTTCGGCCCCTGGATGACGACCAAGGTCGAGTTCGGCCAGAGCGAGGACTTCGCCGTGTTCGAGTCCGCGCTGCCGCCGCACGCCGACGGCCCGCCGCCGCACATCCACCGCGTCTACGACGAGGCCTTCTACGTCCTCGAAGGAACGATCGCCATCACGGTCGACGGCACCACGACGGAGTGCCCGGCGGGGTCGTGCGCCTTCGTCGGCCGCGGAGCGGTGCACGGCTTCGGCAACCCCGCACCCGAGCCCGCCCGGCTCCTGGTGATCACCACGCCGGAGGCGATCCGGCTCGTCGAGCAGGCGAACGAGCTCATGGCCCAGGATCCGCCCGACCGCGAGGCGATCCTGGCGCTGTTCGCGGCCCACCAGAGCGAGCTCGTCGGCCTTCCCACGCCCTGAACCGGGGGTCGGGGACCGCCCCGCCACTAGGGTCGGACGAATGCCCGTCCGCGTGCGCGATGTCATGACCCGGCGGCTCGTCACGGTGCAGGCGGACGATCCCGTGGACCTCGCGGCCCGGCGGATGCTGCGGGCGGGGTTCAGCGCGCTGCCCGTGGTGCGGGGCGTCGACCGGCTGGTCGGGATCGTCAGCCTGGTCGACGTCCTGCGCCATCAGGAGGACGGCGCGCCCGCCGGCGCGACCGTGGGGTCGATCATGACCACGGACGTGCTGACGATGTCGCCCGCGACGAGCGCCGCCGTCGTCGCGCACCGGCTGCGCACCTACGGCGAGCTGCGGGTGATGCCGATCGTGGAGCGCGGGCTCCTGGTCGGGGTGGTCACCCGCAGCGACCTGCTCCGCGGCCCCCGCGAGCAGCCCGGGCTGTTGTCGCGGCTGTTCGGCCGGACCACGCTGCCCGATCCCGTGCCGGCCCGGATGCCGCGGGAGCGCAGGCCGGACGCCCGGACGGTCGGCGAGGTGATGACCAGCACCGACCTGGTCGTCGTCCGGCCCACCACCCCCTGCTCGCAGGCCGTCGAGCTGCTCCTGACCCGCCGGTTCAGCCTGCTGCCGGTGGTCGAGGACGACGGCGGGCTGGTCGGCGTGGTGAGCGAGGCCGACCTGCTGCGCGACCCGCTCGACGGCAGCCGCAGCGGGCCCCCGCGGACCGTCGGCGCCGCGATGACCCGCTCCCCCACCGTCGTCCGGCCGGACACGCCGCTGGCCGAGGCCCGGCACCTGGTGGTCGACCGGGGCTTCCGGGTCCTGCCGGTGACCCGCGGCCGACGCCTCGTCGGGATGCTCAGCCGCAGCGACCTCGTCTGAACGGGCCGGTCAGGCCGGCCGCGCCACCCCCGCGATCAGGAGCGCACCACCGAGGACGAGCAGCCCGGTCCCGATCACCGGGACCAGCCGGGGCCCGTGCCGGCTCGTCTTCTCCAACACCATCAGCGCGGTGAGGCCGAGCATCCACAGCAGACTCGCCGCCCCGGCCACCACCATGACCAGCATCAACGCCCAGCAGCACCCCACGCAGGACACCCCGTGCCGCAGGCCGAGGCGCGCCGCCCCCGCCGGGCCGCGCCGGTACTCGCGGCGCAGCACGGTCGCCGGGCTGCGGCAGGCGCGCAGGCACGCCTCCTTGAGCCGGCTGAACTGGAAGCCGCCCGCGAGCAGGATCGCCAGGCCGAGCAGGACCTCCGGCCGGGCGGCGAGCCACGGGACCGCGCCGGTCGCCGCGGCCACGCCCAGCGCCACGGCGAAGGCGAGCCCCGCGACGGCCGTCCACACCGCGAGATAGCCGCCGAGCAGCGCCGGCAGCGCCCCGCCCGGCTGCGGGGCCCGCGCCCGGACGTGCGCGAACAGCCGCACCAGCGGCACGACCGTCGGCAGCATCATCGCCCCGACCATCACCAGCCAGGCCACCAGGAACGGGCCCGGCCGGGGCACCGCGGGACCGTGGTGGTGGCCGCCCGCGAGCACGAGCCAGCCGCTGAGCAGCCAGCACGCGCCCGCGGCGGCCCACAGCCCGGTCGCGGGGTCGCGGAGCCGGGCCGGGACCGCGACCGGGGACATCAGCCGGTGAACCGGAAGTGGCCCTGCACCGAGTTGTAGCCGGAGATGTCGATGTCCGGGCGGCCGAGCTTCTTGCCGCTGCGCCGGTACACCGAGGCCGTGCCGGGGTAGGCCGGCGAGCCCGGGATGGTGGAGAACACCGAGTCGGACAGGGTGGTCGGCCTGCCGGTGGCGCCCACCAGCTGCTCGAACTCGGCCTCCACCACGTCGCCGATCTTGAGCGTGCCCTTGCCCTCCTCCACCGTCGCGGCGAAGGGCGCGCGCTCCACGCCCACGACCTCCCCGATCAGCGCGGCGAGGTCCGCGATCGGGCCGCCGAGCCCGCCGGTGAACACGTCGAGCAGCGCCTTCTCCTGCTCCTCGGAGCACCGGTCGTCGACGTAGACCATCGCGGTCCAGTTCCCGGCCAGCACGTTGCCGGGGATGTAGGCGAGCAGGGCGAGGCCGCGGTCGGACACGTCGACGCCCTGCACGGTGCCGCTGTCCACGTACCAGACGACCGAGCCGTCGCACATGCCGCCGTCGGGATCGAGGCCCACCCAGCAGGGGCAGACCGCCTTGCACGTGCAGACCTCCAGCAGGCGCCCCTCGACCACGTAGGTGCCGCTCTCGGTCTCGGTTGCGGTCATCGCCGTCCCTCCTTCCCACCGCCCGGCGGCAGTGTGACGGAGACCACAGCGAACGGCCAGAAGTCGATCCGTGAGCGGTCGCTAGTGGCGCGTGACCTCGCCGAGGCCCGTGACCTCCTGGGTCACCTGCGGCGAGCCCTCGTACCGGATGCTGCCGACGCCGGTGACCCGGGCCTGCAGGGTGCGGCTCACGTCGACCACGGCCGAGCCCGCCCCGCCGACCGTCACCTCGGCCTCCTCGGAGGTGAGGTTCGCGGCGTCGTACTCGCCGATGCCGGTCAGGTCGACCACCTGGCGGGTCACCCGCCCGGACACGGCGACCCGGGCGGCGCCGCCGTGCGTGACCGCGAGCTCGGGCCCGTCGAGCCCGGTCACGGTGACCGCACCGGCACCCGACACGGTCAGGCCGGTCAGCTGCTCGACGGTGACCCGATAGTTGATCACATCGGCGTTCGCCGGGATCGTGCCCTCCTTGATGCCGAGCTTGAGCGTGGTGCCCTGCACCACGCTGGTGAGCGAGGGCAGGATGCCGTCGTCCGCCCGGATCTCGACCGACCCGGTGCCGGTCTGCTCGATGGTGAGGGTCCCGGCGGAGGCGAACTCCACCGAGTCGAAGCCCGGCACCGGGCGGTTCTCGGTCCGTACGTTCCCCGACCCGGTCGCGACCGTGGTCTGGCCGCAGGCCGCCACGAGAACGAGCAGCGCGGTCGCGGCGATCAGGCGCGCGCGACCCTTCCCGAAGGTGACGTGCCCCATCGCCCACCGTCCGTTTCACCGAACCGCCCGTCCGTACGGTCCCAGACGACGGCGTTCCGGGCCACGGGGTTCACGATGCGTCGAGCGATCCGGCGCGGGCGGTGACGACCCGCCAGACCAGGTCCGTCATCGCCCGGACCTGCAGGTCGAGGTCGTCGGGGAAGGGCCTGCTCGTGAACTCGTAGAACATGTAGCGGTAGGTGAGCAGCACGAGCATGACCATCTCGGTGCGGGCGAGGTCGCGGTCCGCTCCGGCGAACTGGCCGAGGTAGCGCGGGAAGGCCGTCTCGACGACCTCGTGCAGGTGCGGCAGGGTCCGCTCGCGCAGCCCGACCTCCACGGCCTCGGCCTGCAGGAACGCGCCGATCAGCGAGGCGTGCTCGCGCCAGTGCCGGAAGCCCTCCCGCACCATCGCCTCGACCCGCTCGCGCGGCACCGGCCCGGCGCCGTCCATGAGGTTGAGCGTGGCCGGCGCCCAGGTCTCGTGCTGCGCGCCGACGAAGCCGAGCAGCGCGAGCTTGCTCTCGAAGTGCAGGTAGAAGGTGGCGCGGGAGGTGCGGGCCGAGGCGGCGATGTCCTCGACCGTCGTCGCGACGTAGCCCTTCTCGGCGAACAGTGCGATGCCCGCCTCCACCAGGCGGCTGCGGGTGAGCAGGCGCTGCTCCTCGCGCAGCGTCGGGCGCCGATCGTCCGGTGCGACCCCGCTGCGGCCCGCGGCTGCGCTCATCGTCCCGTCCTCGTCCACGGAGTCCGACGACGGCGCGACGTGCCCGCGCGCCGTCGTCGGCGACCCTAGTGGCACGGACCCGGCCCGCCCTCGTACGCGACCGGCCCGGCGTCGTCAGGCGGTGAGGGCGTCGTCGTAGGTGACCGGTTCCTCGAGCGGGATGGCCTGCACCGCCGGCAGCACCTCCCGGGAGAACAGCGCGACGTTCCTCTCCGCGACCTCGCGGGGCATGTCGCCGTAGCGCATGACCAGCATGAACTCCTCGGGCCGGAACGCGGCGGCGATCCGGCGCATCTTCTCGACGCACTGGTCGGGGGTGCCCCAGACGTGGTTGGCGAGGTAGGCGTCGCCCATCGCCTTGGCGGCGTCGCCGACCTGCTCGAGCGCGGCGGACTGGGCGGCGTAGTGCTCGTAGCCCTTGGTCGTGGCGAAGTGGTTGCTGTCGAGCTCGTAGTTGCGCCGGGCGCTGTCGGCGTACTCCGGGATGAACCGGCGGGCGTGCTCCTCGGCCTCCTGCTCGGTCTCGCCGCAGAACACGTTCATGTGGATGCGCGGGCGGGCGGGGGCGTAGCCGGCGGCGGCCCGGGCGCGCCCGAACTCGGCGAGCTCGGCGTGGTAGTCGTCCCACGGGCGCTGCGGGATGATCAGCGGCTTCAGGCCGAAGCGCGCGCCGATCGGGGCCGACGACGGGCTGCCCCAGGAGAAGTGGAAGTTGTCGATCAGCTGCTGCGGGTCGCGCGGGCGGGGACGCATGGTCACGTCGTCGAACGTGTAGTGCTCGCCGTGGAAGCTGAAGGACTCCTCGGTCAGGGCCAGCTTCACGACCTGGATCGCCTCGTCGAAGCGGCCGCGCGACTCCCCCATCTCCAGGCCGAGCTGGGCGAACTCGCGCCGGGCCGCGCCGCGGCCGAACCCGATGTACGGAGTGCGACCCTCGCCGAGCAGGTACTGCAGGACCGTGATGTCCTCGGCGACCCGCAGCGGGTGGTGCCACGGCAGCACGACGACCATCGTCCCGACGTCGATCCGCGAGGTCGCCCCGGCGATGTAGGACAGCAGCTGCACCGGGTTGGGGATCATCGTGTAGGGGCTGATGTGGTGCTCGACCGTCCACAGCGAGTCCCAGCCCTGGTCCTCGGCCGCGAGCGCCGCGTCGAGCTCCTCCCGGTACCGACGGCCGTCGGTGGCGGGGTCGAGGGCGGGGACGTCCTCGCCGCGCTCCTTCGCCTCGTAGCGGTCCCAGTCCGCGTAGTTCTGGAAGAACATCGTCATTCCGACACGCACGGCGGTGCCTCCTGATCGGTGCTGGTGGGGGTCGGGTTCGTTCAGGCTCGGGTTCGGGCGAGGGCGCGGCGGAGGGCCGCGATCAGGGCCGCGGTGCGCGGCTCGCCGAGCAGCGAGGCACCGAGCTGGTTCTGGACGTAGCCGAAGCCGACGCGCGAGCTCACGTCGCCGAAGCCGAGCGCGCCCCCGGCGCCCTGGTGCCCGAACGAGCCCTCGCCGAGCAGCGGCGACGCCGGCGTCGGGAGCTGGAAGCCGACACCGAACCGGCTCTCGCCGACGGTCACGAGGTCCGGCCCGCGGACCTGCTCGGTGCGCGCCCGGTCGAGCGCCGCCCCGGACAGGAGCCGTACGCCGTCGACCTCGCCGACGCAGGCCGCGTACAGCCGGGCGAGCGAGCGGGCGTTGGTGACGCCGTTGGCGGCCGGTTGCTCCATCGCGTGGATCGCGGGGTCGTTCCAGGTGGCCGCGTGGGGAGTCGGGAGCGCGCCGTTGGTGGACAGCACCCGGGCGAACAACGACGACGGGTCGCTCATCGCCGCGACGACCCGCAGCACCAGCTCCTTCGCCGCCGGGTCGGTGATGAGGTCGAGCTCGGCCGGGTCGGGCACGCCGTCGATCAGCGGGGCGACCGTGCCCGACAGCTCGGCCGGCAGTCCGATCCAGAAGTGCAGGTCGAGCGGCCGGGCGATCTCGTCGGCGAACACCGTGCCGAGCGTCCGGCCGGTGACGCGGCGCACGAGCTCGCCGGTGAGCCAGCCGAAGGTCAGGGCGTGGTAGCCGTGCGCGGTCCCGGGCGCCCACAGCGGCTCCTGCGCGGCGAGCGCCTCGACGACCGGCGCGCCGCCGATCAGGTCGGCCCGGGTGAGCGGCGCGGACGGCACCGGGAGGCCCGCCTGGTGGCTCAGCAGCTGGGTGACCGAGACGGCGTCCTTGCCCGCGGCACCGAACTCCGGCCAGTACCGGGCGACCGGGGCGTCGAGGTCCAGCTCGCCGCGTTCGGCGAGGAGGTTGACCACCATCGCGGTCGCGCCCTTGGTCGCGGAGTAGACGAGCCCGACGGTGTCGCGCTCCCACGGCCGGCCGGTCGCGGGGTCGGCGAGGCCGCCCCACAGGTCCACCACGGGCGCGCCGTCGACGTACACGGCGAGCGCGGCCCCGACGTCGCCGCGCTCGGTGAAGTTGCGGGCGAACTCGTCCCGGACCTCCTCGAATCCCGCCTCGACCTGCCCCTGGACCTGTACCGCAGTGGTCATCGCGTCCTCTTCCGGTCGCCGCCGAACCGAACTGTACGAACGATCAGTTCCGGTCCGGCACCCCCGAAAGTGACACCTCGATGGCGCCCCGTCTCGTCGATTGACACTCCGTCAGCGAGCGCCCTACCGTGATCGGGACCACGACGAGGTGGGGGCTGGGGATGGGCTCTCCGACATGTCCGCAGGTCCGTGAGGCGTCGCTCTCGGCGGTCGTCGCCGAGCTGCGCGAGCTCGCCGGCCGGATCGGCGACGCGCAGTTGCGCGCCGAGATCGTCGCGGGGTGCGACCGGCTCGGGGGCGACCCGCCGGAACTCGCCGACGCCCACCCCACCCCGCGCGAGCTCGACGTCCTCGCCCTGGCCGCCGCGGGCTGCCGCAACGCCGACATCGCCGGCCTGCTCGGCACCTCCACGAACGCCGTGAAGTCCCAGCTGCGGCGGGCCATGCGACGGCTCGGGGTCCGCACCCGGCACGCCGCCGTCAGCGCGGCGCGGGCCCGCGGCCTGCTGCGATGATCCCCGAGGGGCCGCTGTCAGCCGCCGATCGCGAAGAGGTGCGCCGGATGTTCGCGCGGCTCCGGCGGGCCGCGACGCAGGAACCGGCGCTGCGCGGGCGGTTGACCGGGCTGCAGGCCCGGCTCGTCGAGATCGTCACGCCGGGCCGACCCGCGACCGGTGCGCCGGCGCTGTCCGCCCGCGAGATCGACGTCCTCGCCCACACCGCCCTCGGCCTGCGCAACGGCGAGACCGCCGTGCTGCTCGGGGTGTCCGCGGAGACCGTCAAGAGCTACCTGCGCAGCGCGATGACGAAGCTCGACGCCCACACCCGGCACGAGGCGGTGCTGCGGGCCCGCGAGGGCGGCGCGATCCCCTGAGCGGGTCCGCTCAGGTGCGGCGGTAGTGCAGCGCGACCGCACCGTGCGCGTGGATCTGGGTGCCGTACAGGGACCAGTCCGAGGCCGGGAGCTCGGCGTCGAACAGCCGGAGCCCGCCGCCGACCCTCCTAGGGCCGGACCCGCACGACGACCTCGGCGTCGGTGACCCGCTCGACGCCGACGGTGAAGCCGCCGGCCTCGGTCTGGCCGCCGACCGGCACCCGGACCTGCTGGCCGGCGACCTGGATCTCGGCCACGTCGTTCTCCACGCCGACCAGCCGCGCCTCGACCCCGAGGACGGAGACGGACGCGTCCCCGCTGCGCGGGAAGGTGACGGTGCAGCCGTCGAGCCCGCACTGGGTGCTCGACGACCCGCCCCCGCACCCGGCCAGGCCGAGCGTGAGGACGGCCGCGGCGAGGCCGGTCAGGAGCCGGCGGGATCTCGGGAGTGCGCGCACGGCCGAGATCCTAGCGCCGGGTTTGTCTGGTTCCGAGGCCGCCCGTTCAGAGCGCGGCCGCAACGGCCTCGGCGAACACACGGTCCGTGTCGTAGACCGGCTCCCAGGTCATGTGGGCGACGTGACCGTAGTTCTGCATGTGGAAGACCTGGTACGCGGCGAAGGAGTCCGGGTCGTCGACCTCGATGAGGACGTAGCCGCCCCACGCCGAGCCGAGGCTCTTCTGGTGCGCGACACCCTTGTCCACGTTGCCGTAGTTGCCGGTCCTGGCCATCGCCCGGAAAGCCTCGGCCCAGGCCGCGTCGATGTCGGCCTTGGTCGCGCCGTCGCGGTAGACGAACTTCTGCAGGTAGATCTGGCCCATGACCCCTCCCGGTGCCTCCATCGGACCGGACGACGGTCCCCGGGGGCGCCGGCCGCGAATAGAGCCGGAGGGCCCCCGGCGCGTCAGGAGGCCACGTAGAGGGCGATCACGAGCAGCGGGGCGAGGACGTCGTACCAGAGGATGAAGCCGGCGTTGCCCGCCTCCCGGTTGCCCTGCCGCACGATCTGCACGACGTGCCCGACCGCGGCACCGAGGTAGAAGATCGCGAAGGCGAGCACGGCGGCGAGCTGGAACTGCCGGTCGAAACCGCTGCCCGCGAGGATCCCGAGCACCCCGATCAGCACCCCGGCCAGCCCGACCTCCCGCTGGAACGGGTTGCCGGCCGGCCAGCCGATCGACCTCGCGATGGGGTCGGGGAACATCAGGTGCCCGCAACCGACGATCAGCGAGTTGACGCCCGCGAGCCAGACCAGGGCGTTGAGCAGGCTCGCGGCGGTGAACCCGGCCCAGCCCGACGTCGCGACCTGCACGATCTCGGCCACGACGAACCCGGCGAGCCCGACGTGGGTCGTCATGCCGAGCAGCCGCAGGACGACCGGCGGCGGCCCCTGGTCCTCCTCGGCGGGCACGACCGGCAGCTCGGCCGTCGGCGGCGGGTCGACGGAGCGTTCGGGTACCGGCACGTGTCCCTCCCGGCCTTGGGGTCCTGACGGCCGGTTCGCCGCGGGAGCGGGCGGCGTTAGCGGCGGCACGACGGCGCCCGTCGTGATCCACTGGCAGGGAAGTCCCCGCGACCGCGATCACCCGGGAGCCCGCCCGTGCCGCTCGACCCGCAGTTCCGCACTGTCCTCGACACCCTCGCCGCGGCCGGCTTCACCGGCCTGACCGATGGCGACGCGCTCACCGTGCGCGAGCGGTACCGGACGCTGGCACTGTCCCGGCGCGGGCCGGGGTTCGTGCCGGAGCCGGTCGCCGCGGTGGAGGACACGACGGCCGACGGGGTCCCGGTTCGGATCTTCATGCCGGCGCAGGACCGCGGGCTCGCCGTGGTGTACCTGCACGGCGGCGGCTGGGTGATGGGCGACCTGGACACCCACGACCCCCTGTGCCGCCGCGTGGCCAATGCGCTCGGCGCGGTCGTGGTGTCCGTGGACTACCGGCTCGCGCCCGAGCACCCCTTCCCCTCCGGGCTCGACGACGCCCTCACCGTGCTGCGCTGGACGCTCGCCCGCCACCCCGACCGGCCGGTCGGCGCCGCCGGGGACAGCGCGGGCGCCTCGCTCGCCGCCGGCGTCGCACTGCGGGCGCGCGACGCCGGCCTCCCGCTGGCCGGCCAGCTGCTGTTCTACCCCGCCACCGACCCGGCGATGGCCTCGCCGTCGGTGCGCGACAACGGCGAGGGCTACTTCCTCACCCACGCCGACATGGTCTGGTTCCTCGAGCAGTACGCGCCGGGCGGCGGGACCGGCGTACCCGAGGTGGACCTGCTGGCGGCCGAGGTGGGCGGGGTGGCGCCCGCCGTCGTCGCGACCGCGGAGTTCGACCCGCTCCGCGACGAGGGCGGGGCCTACGTCGAGCGCCTCGCCGCCGCGGGCGTGCCCGTCGAGCACCTGCCCGGGCCCGGCCTCATCCACGGCTACGCGGCCTTCCTCGGGGTCGTCGACGCCGCCGACGCGACGGCCGTGCAGGCCCTCGACTCCTTCGGCCAGGTGCTCACGCGGTGAATCCGGCGGCCCGGGGAGGTGGTTCAGGGGCCCGCCCCGCTCCCGTCAGCCGACCGGCGCGAGGCGCTCCGCCCGCTCGAGCAGGGCGACGACGTCGTCGCGGGTGCGGTGCGGCGCGTCGTTCCACGCGGTGAGGTCGCGGATCACGGCCGCGCCCCACGGTCCGCGCAGCGCCGGCGCGCGCCGCCCGGCCGCGCCCGGCAGGCACCGCCAGACGTGCGCGATCCACGGCATCGCGTCCCGCTCGACGTTGACCAGCCGGCCCCCGCGGTGGGCCGCGACGGTCAGCGCCGCCACCAGGCAGGCCTGCTCCACCTCGTCCGGCCGCGGCGGCCCGGCGAGCAGCCGCGCCACCCTCGACGGGCGGTTGTCCGTGCACCAGCCGTGCTGCAACCACCCGCGCTCCACGATCCCGCGGGCCACCGCGAGAACACTCCGCTCGGGCGTCCGGCGGAGAGGCCGGACCCCGGGCTCGACCAGACAGACGGCCATCGCCGCTCCTCCCGCTCGCTGCCCCACCTCGCAGTGTGGGCCGGGAGCCGCCTGCGCGGTAGGGCCTTCATCGCCGCTGCGGGCACACCGCCCGGACCGCGCCGACCAGCCTGACCACGTCGTCGGCGTGCAGGTGGACCGCGGTGAGCTTTACGGTCCCGTGGCGCGGCAGGTCGACCACGACCGGTTCGCCGAGGCCTACCGGCGGTGATACGTCCGGAGCCCCTCGCACGAGCATCGGGAGGAGAACCTCGCACCGAACCGGAGTGGCGGGACCTGCTCGCGAGCGCCGGGTTCCGGGTCGGGAGCATCGTCCCCGCAGGGCCGGGGCGGTCGGTGATCGAAGCGATCCGTCGAGATGAACATGGTGGTCGGCAGACGTTCATCTCGACGGCCAGAGTCGGCCGCAGCCAGCCAGCCGGCGCGCACGGACGCGACCCTCCGACAGCACCTCGCCCAGCCGCCCCACACCGCGGTTCGACCAGCACCCCCGACCACCCACCGCCCCTCAGATCGCTCCGAGCAGCATGACCGCCATGGAAGCGGCAGCGATGAGGTGTGCGACGGCGGCGACCCGAGCCGTGCGCAGCGCGCCGAGCCGCGCACCCGCAGCCACCCGGTCCGAGCCGGCGCAGGGCGCGGCGGCGGGCGGACCGCCGACCGTGACCGGGAGGTGCGGCACGACCCGGTGCGCGGCGCAGGCCCAGCGGTCGCCGCACCGCATCCCGTGCCACGCGAAGTAGCCGACCAGCAGGAGCGACACCCCGGAGACCCAGATCGGCACACCGGCCACCGCTCCGTGCCCCGAGTGCCCGGCACTCGGCACCTGACCACCGTGCGGACTCAGGACCAGCATGAAGAGCATCGCGAGGCCGCAGACCACGTGGTGCGCGGCGTCGTCGGCGGCCGGGCCGTCGCGGAGGGCGGCGGCCGTGAACCAGGCGGCGCTGAGGCCGAACAGGACCGACCAGGCCACGGACGGCAACGGGTCGAGGGTCGGCGAGAACATCGAGGCCATCCCGAGAGCCATCGCGACGTGGGCCAGCTCCCCGGCGGCGGGGCGGCCGTCGCGTCGGGCGGTCACCAGACGGACGACGTGCAGCAGGCCCACGCCGACCAGGACCGCGGACACTCCGGCATCGAACCAGGCCATGGGCGGGCGGGTCCCTTCGTCGCGAGGAGATCTGGGCGGGCACCTCCGGAGAGTGCGTGACCCGGTGCGGGCCGTCACGAGAGAACTGCACCGTCTCCGCGTTCCGGACACGTTCCCGTCGCGGTACGAGCGCGCGCCCTTCTGGGCGGAGATGCCGGTCCCCGTGTCACCTGCATGACCGTGCGTCGAGACGCGATGACGAGTGCTTCACCGTGGAGCGCCCACGCAGTGAGATCCGCACGGACCTGCACGTCAGACGCGCATCGCTCCCCGAACCGACGCGCGATGCCGCCCCGCACCTGCCGCGCGACGACCGCACCGATGTGGGTGACGACCCCCGCGGGCGATCGCGGCGCGTGACAACACCCAGGTCAGCGCCCCGCGGCCCGAGCTTCTCAACCCTGTTCGTCATCGTGTGAGGGCGAGTTGACCCTGCCGTCATCGAGCGGCCCCGGTCCGGACACGCACACCGGGAGGGATCTCCCGCATCCGTCCGGCACCCCCGCCCGGACGTGACGTCCCGCGGAAGGAGCTCGGCATGGAGGTCCTGGTCCTGACCACCGCACCCGGCGGGCGTTCGGTGCTGCCCGCACTCGACCTGCTCGACCACACCGTGCGCGCGACGGCGCCGTCCGTCAGCGCCTTCCTCGACGCGGGGCGCTGCGACGTCGTGCTCGTCGACGGACGCCGCCAGCCACGGGCCGCCCTCGAGCTCGTGGCCCTGGTCGCGACGGCCGCGCGCGGCACACCCGTCGTGTTCGTCGCCGACGAGACCTGCCTCGCCGGCCTCCCACGAGGACTCGGCGTAACTCAGCTGGTCTTGTCCGACGCCGGCCCCGCCGAGGTCGACGCCCGGCTACGGCTGGCGCGACGACGGTCGGTCGACCCGCGACACGGTTCCGAGCATCCGGTCGTGGTGCGGGTGGGCCCGTTCGAACTCGACCCGTACGCCTACACGATCCGGCTCCAGCACCGGCCGCTCCCGTTGACCCATCGGGAGTTCGAGCTGCTCGGCGCCCTGTTGGCAGAGGCCGGGCGCCCGTTGTCCCGGGAACGTCTGCTCGGTCTCGTCGACGGCGGCGGCGACGGGACCAGCCCGCGGGCGGTCGATTGCCACATCCGCGCCATCCGCGCGAAGCTCGGTGCGCACCGGAGCAGCATCCGCACCGTCCGCGGGCTCGGTTACCTGGTCGCCGCGGGGTGACCCGCCGGCGCGCTCGTGCCGGGCGGCTGCCAGGGCAGCACGTACCCGTGCCCGCGCACCGTGCGCACCAGCCCGCGGTGCGGGCCGAGCTTCGCGCGGATGGCGCGGACGTGGCAGTCGACGGCGCGTGGGCCGGTCCCGTCCGTCCAGCCGTCGCACTCGCTCACCAGCTGCGCACGGGTCAGGGGTCGCCCGGCGTGCAACAGCAGGGCCTTGAGCAGCTCGAACTCGTGATGGGTGAGGGCGAGCGGGGCGCCGTCGAGCGTCACCGTCCAGGCGTGGACGTCGAGGACGAAGGGCCCCACCGCGAGGACGGCCGCGGCGGCTTCGGGCTCCGGGTCGACCAGGCGACGACGGCCGGCCAGCCGCAGCCGGGCATCGATCTCCGCGGGCCCGGCCGAGGCCAGCACGAGCTGCACCACCGCGCAGTCCTCGTCGATCTGCGGCGCGACCAGCTCCTCGATCACCCCGATCACGGGAATCCCCCGCGCGGTCGCCACCAGCCCGCGGCTCAGCTGGCAGGCCGCGAAGGGCTGGGTGCGCCCGTCGACGAGGGCCGCGTCGCACCGGCCCGCCGCCAGGAACTCCTGGACCGAGGGCCGGCAGGTGCGCACGCGGTGCGGCAGGAGGTCGAGCGCGGGCAGGACGGCGTGCACGTCGGGGTTGGAGGTGAGCACCAGGATCTGCACGACTTCTCCCCGGAATGCGCGTCGACGGTTGCGGAACGACTAGAACCATCCCCCCGAGATTCGCACAAGTCGTGCCCCGTGACCATTTCGTCAACACTCGCTCACGCGACCGGAATCCGATTCGTGATCGAGGCTCGCTGGCGAACCTCGCCTTCGCAACCGTTGTGCGACAGCGTATGCCGACCAGCACCGATGCTCCGGTCGCATTTCCCTGACGTGCTCACACCTTCCCGGATCGGCCGGTGAGGGGAGCGATACGCCCTCGACACGAACGGCCACAATCGGGTGAAGGAAACGCGATTAACCGCGGCGTAACTGCGGCCCCACCGAACGCAACGGTCCTGCTGCTTCGCTCAGTGGCAGCCGGGGGCGGCAGGGCTCCCCGCTCCGCCCGGGACCCCGATCCGGGCGTCGGCCGCACCTCGGTTCGTTCCCCACGAAGTCAGAAGGAGACACACATGTCCGAGCGCCAGAGCGTTCTGCGTCGCGCCGGGAAGGCCGGCGTGCTCGTCGCCGGTGGCGTCATGGCCCTGTCGGCCGTCGCCGCGGGCACCGCGTCCGCCCACGAGGGCCACTCGGTCCCCGAGAAGGAGCCGGCCGAGGGCACGGCCAACCCGGCCGCCCCCGTCGAGGAGGTCGTCGGGCACGTCGTCGACGGCTTCGTGGCGCACTGGGGCCAGTACCACTACCAGCACAGCCTGGTCGAGAACGACATCCCGTTCGCGACGTCCGACCCGGTCGAGTACGTCGGCATCCACACCCACATGGTCGAGATGATGACCGGCCAGGCGCCGATCCCGGACGAGTTCCCGATCGGCGAGGGCTACCCGCAGGTCTGATCCGGGCCCTCACCCCTCTCCCCCGCCCCGTGCAGTGCCGCGCGGGGCGGGGAGCCCCCGTACATCCCACCCAGGAAGAGCGCCGCGATGACCAGCACCTTGACCGAGACCCTCGTCCTCGAACCGGCCGCGCAGGACCTGCTGTTCCGCGACGCGCGGACCGTCGCTGCCTTCACCGACGAGCCGGTCGGCGACGACCTCCTCCACGCGGTGTACGACCTCGTCCGCGCCGCCCCCACCTCGATGAACTGCTGCCCGCTGCGGGTGCTGGCGCTGCGCAGCGAGAGCGCGCGGGCCCGGCTGCTGCTGCACATGGCCGAGGGCAACCGGGAGAAGACGGCCGCGGCGCCGCTGGTCCTGGTCCTCGCCGCCGACCACGCCTTCACCGAGCACATGCCCACGCTGTTCCCGTTCGTCGACGCCGACGCCTACTTCGCCGACCCCGCGCTGCGCGCCGGGACCGCCGAGTACAACGCCGCGCTGCAGGCCGGCTACCTGATCCTCGGGCTGCGGGCCGCGGGCCTGGGCGTCGGCCCGATGGCGGGCTTCGACCGCGAGGGCGTCGACGCCGAGTTCTTCCCCGAGGGTCGCCTGCACACCGCGCTGGTGCTGATCGCCGGCCGCCCGGCGGGCGAGAGCCCGTACCCGCGGCTGCCGCGACCGGACTTCGACCAGGTCGTCACCTCGCTGTAGAGACGCCCACCCGCCGGACGAGGAGGATTCCCGTGACCACGACCGCGCTCCCGGTCGACGCGCCGAGCGGCGCGGGCCGCACCCCCGAGCCGATCGACCCGGTCGCGCGCGCCGCGGCCGTCGCGCCGCTGCTGGCCGAGCAGCGCCCGATCGGTGAGTCCCGGCGCCAGCTGACCGACGCCACGGTCGCCGCGCTGGCCGACGCCGGCCAGCTGCGCACCTGGGTCCCGCGCCGGTTCGGCGGGCTGGAGACCGACACACCCACGGTGATCGACGCGACCGCACGGATCTCCGCGGCCGACCCGGCCGCCGGGTGGGTCACGATGATCCTCTCCTGCGCGGACTTCCTGGTCGGGATGCTCGAGCAGCGGGCCCAGCAGGAGGTCTGGTCCGCCGGCCCGGACACCTCGGTGTGCGCGGTGTTCAACCCCAGCTCCACCAGCGAGCGGGTGCCCGGCGGCTGGCGGGTGCGCGGGCGGTGGTTGCCCGCCTCCGGGTGCCGGCACGCGAGCTGGGCCCTGCTCGGCGTCCCGCTGGCCGAGGACCCCAGGGCCGGCGGCGCCACCACCCGAGCCAGCGTCCTGATCCCGATGAGCGAGCTGACGGTCACGGCCAGCTGGAACGCCATCGGCATGCGTGCCACCGGCAGCGACACCCTCGAGACCGTCGACGCGTTCGTCCCCGAGCACCGGGTGTTGCGGCTCGGCCCGGCCCTCGAAGGCCGGTTCCCCGGCTCGTACGGCGCCTCCTGGCGGCACCGCTCGCCGCTGATGCCGACGCTGTCCACCCACATGATGGCCGTCTACCTCGGCATGGCCGCCTCGGCGCTCGACGTCGTGCTCGCCACCTCGGGCACCAAAGGCCTCACCTTCACCACCTACTCCCGCGCCGCCGAGTCCGGCGGGGTGCAGACCGCCGTGGCGAAGGCCGCGCTGACGATCGACGCCATGTGGGCGCTGGCCCACCACGCCGGCCGCGAGGTCGACTGGTGGGCCCGCACCGGGACCCGCCCCTCGACGGCGGACCGGGCGCGGGTCCGCGGTTGGACCGGGCACGTCGCCGCGCAGTGCCGCGAGGCCCTCGACCAGCTCGTCAGCTGCTACGGCGCCTCCGCCTTCGCCGAGACGAACCCGCTGCAGGCCACCGTCCGCGACATGCACGCCGCCAGCCGGCACGCGGTGGCCAACCCGATCACCGGCACCGAGATCTACGGCCGCGCGCTGCTCGGCGTGGAGCCGTCGATCGCCACGCTCATCTGAGGAGCCCCTCGTGACCACCGAGAGCGCCCTGACCGCCACCGACGCGGCCCTGGGCTCGCGGGACCTCGCGGCCCGCGACACCCGCGCCGCAATCCCCCGCGCCCGGCCCGTCCCCGCCGGCCTGCGCTGCACCACCCGCGAGATCGCCGACCCGGGTGACCTGGTCGGCCTGCTGCCCACCGCCGCCGACGCCCTGTCCTGGGTCCGCGGCGGCGAGGGGCTCGTGGCCTGGGGTCGCACGACGACCCTGGAGACCGGCGGTCCCGGCCGCTTCGTCGACGCCGAGGCCGTGTGGCGGGCCCTCGCCGCCCGGATCGAGGTCCACGACGAGGTGGGCCTGCCGGGCACCGGACCCGTCGCCTTCGCGTCCTTCGCCTTCGGCGACGGACCGTTGGGGCGGACCCGCACCCGCGGCGGCGAGCGCTCCGTGCTCGTCGTTCCCCGGGTCGTCGTCGGACGGCGCGGCGGACGGTGCTGGATCACCGAGCTGGGCCCCGTGGCCGGCCACCCCGCCCCCTGGGGCGACGTGGCCGGAGACCCGGCCCGGCTCGGCCCGGACGAGCGCCCCGCGCCGGTGCGCCGGCCGGGTCCCGCGCACTGGGCGCCGGGTGCGATGTCCGCCGCCGCCTACCGCGACGCGGTCGCCGAGGCCGTCACGCGCATGGCCGACGGGCCACTGGACAAGGTCGTGCTCGCCCGGGACGTGGTGGCCCGCCTCGGGCGCCCCGTCGATCCCCGGTTCCTGGTCCGGACCCTCGCCGCGGGCAATCCGCGGTGCTGGACCTACTCGGTCGACGGGCTCGTCGGCGCCACCCCGGAGCTGCTGCTCCGCCGGTCCGGCGCGGTCGTCGAGTCGCGAGTGCTGGCCGGGACGACCTGGCCGGGCGCAGAGGGGACCGAGGACCAGGTGCTGGCCGCGGGGAAGTACCGCGAGGAGCACCGGTTCGCCGTCGAGTCCCTCTGCCGCACCCTCGGCCCCTCCTGCAGCCGCCTGGAGCTCGACGGGCCGCACCTGCTGCGGCTGCCGACCGTCACCCACCTCGCCACCGACGTCCGCGGCCATCTCGACCCGCTGCAGGACCCGTCGGTGCTGGCCCTCGCCGGGGCCGTGCACCCCACCGCCGCCGTGGGCGGCACCCCGCCGGCCCTCGCGGCGGCGACGATCGCCGAGCTCGAGGGCCGCGTCGGCCTGCAGCGCGGCCGCTACGCCGGCCCCGTCGGCTGGGTCGACGCCCACGGCGACGGCGAGCTCGGCATCGCGCTGCGCTGTGCCCAGCTCTCCGGCCGCACCGCCCGCCTGTTCGCCGGTTGCGGCGTCGTGGCCGACTCCGATCCCGATCTCGAGCTCGCCGAGACCGCCGCCAAGCTCCGCGCCGTCACCGAGGCGCTCGGCTCCTGAGCCGGTTCCCGACCCACCGGAGGTCCGTCCCGTGACAGCCGCCGCCGACCCGGCCCTCACCACGGCAGGTCTCCCGGCCCCGCCCGCCCACGCCCCGCGCTCGGTGCTGGCGACCGTCCACCAGGCCTTCCTGGCCCGGGCGATCTACACCGTCGTCGAGCTGGGGGTGGTCGACGAGCTCGCCCACGGCCCGCGCAGCTGCGCCGAGCTGGCCCGCGTGCTGGGCGTGACCGCCGAACCGCTGCACCAGGTCGTGCGCGGCACCGCGAGCGCGGGGCTGCTGCGCTCGCTGGGCGGCACCGGGTCCGACGAGGTCTTCGCGCTCACCGACACCGGCGAGATGCTCCTGCCCGGGCACCCGAGCGCCACCCGCGACCTCGTGCTGATGATGCAGGGTCCGACGGTCCTCGGCTGCCTCGAGGCACTACCCGACCGGGTGCGCAGCGGCCGGACCGGCCCCGAGGTCGCGCACGGGCGCACCTGGTTCGAGAACCTGCGCGCCGACGCCGGGCTGGCCGCCTCCTTCGACCGGATGATGGTCGCGATCCACGGCGGCGAGTACGGCGCGGTGGCCGCCGCCTACGACCTGGGCTGGGCCCGGACCGTCGTGGACGTCGGCGGCGGCACGGGCGGACTGACCGTCGCCCTGCTCGAGGCCAACGCCCACCTGCGCGGCGTGGTCCACGACCTGCCCGACGTCGCCGCCCGGGCCGAGCGGACCCTCCGGCGGGCCGGGCTCGCCCACCGGGCCGAGGTCAGCGGCGGCAGCTTCTTCGACAGCGTCCCCCGCGGGGCGGACGCCTACCTGCTCTCCTACGTCCTCCACGACTGGACCGACGACGACTGCGTCCGGATCCTGCGGACCGTCGCCGCCGCCATGACCACGGGCGCGCGCCTGCTGGTCGTCGAGAACGTGCTGCCGGCCGGGGACGATCCGCACCCCGGCCGGACCCTGGACCTGCTCATGGCCACCCTCACCCACGGCCGCGAGCGCACCGAGGAGGAGTACCGGCGGCTGCTCGCGCGGGCGGGCCTGCGGCTGCGGCGGGTGGTGCCCACGGCGTCCCCGGTCAGTGTCCTGGAGGCCGTCCCGGGGTCGGACGACCAGGGAGCCTGACCCGGTACCGGGGCCGGGCGGGCAGCCTGGGGGACACGAGGACCGACAGGGGATCGGGCGGGGCGGGAGCGGCGGCGCTCCCGCCCCGTTCTGCATCCGGTCACCGGCCGTTCGGCGTCCGGGCCGGCTTCCGTGCTGCCGACCGCCCCGGCAGGGCGGCCGCGCAGGCCAGGCTGACGACCAGCGCCACGGCGAACACGGTGAGGACGCTCCGGTGCTGCCCGAGGACGACGGACCGGTCGCCGGTGAGGTCGACCAGGCGCCCGAGCACGGCGACACCGACGACCCCGCCGAGGTAGCGCATCGTCGATCCGATCCCGGCGGCGGCACCGCTGTGCTCGCGCGCGACAGCCGTGAGCGACGCGGCCTGCGCGGCGGGCGTGGCCAGTCCGACCCCGAGACCGAGCAGGGCCAGCGGGAGCACCAGCTGCCTCAGCGACGAGAGGTCCCCCGCCGCCAGCAGGCCCACCCCAGCGAGGCAGACGACGACCCCGCCGACCGCCATCGGCCGCGGCCCGACGATGTCGGTGAGCCGCCCGGCGACCAGGGACGCGAGGATCACAGTGGCCGTCATCGCGACGAGGAGCCGGCCGGTCCCCGCGGAGTCGACCGCGAGCAGGGCGCCGAGCATCTGCGGCAGCTCGAACAGCAGTGTGTAGGTCACCAGGTTCTGCAGCGCGACCAGCAGTGAGCCCGCGGTGAACGGCACCGATCTGAACAGTCCGAAGGCCACGACCGGGTCGGCGGCGCGGCGCTCCCACCACACGAACGGCACGAGGAGCACGGCGCACGTGGCCAGGAGGACAGCGGCGAGCGTCCCGCTCGCCTCCAGGCCCAGGACCAGCGCGGCCAGCGTCACCGTGAGCAGGACGCTGCCGAGCACGTCGAACCGCGAGCCGTCCCGAAGGTCCGCCTCCCGCCTCCTGCGGGTGGCCGCGAGCAGCGCCACGATCGCGAGCACGGGCAGGTTGACCGCGAATATGCTGGCCCAGCCGAAGGCCCGCACGAGTTCGCCGCCCACTACCGGACCGACACCGGCCGCCAGCGACATGATCGCACCGAACAGGCCGAACGCCCGGCCGCGGCGCTCCGGGGGCAGCTCGATCCGCAGCAGCGCCACCGTCGTCGGCACGACCGCGGCCCCGCCGGCGGCCATCAGCACGCGGGCCACCGCGAGCACGCCGAGCGATCCGGCGACCATCCCGAGCACGGCGCCGGCGGCCATCAGCACCTCGCCGAGGGCGAGGACCCGCCGGTGGCCGAGGCGGTCGCCGAGCTTGCCGCCCGGACTCTGCAGCACGATCGCGGCCACGAGATAGCTCGCGACGACGGCCTGCGCGACCGTCCCGGGCGGGCGAGCGAACTCGCGGGCGATGTCGGGCAGCGCCACCGCGATCATGGTGGAGTTCAGCGGCAGCAGCGAGGAGGCGAGCAGGGCCGCGCCGAGCGACCGCCTGGCCCGGGGGTCAGCCACCGGTGATCGGCCGCCGCTGCAGGAGGAACACGGCGCCGTCGGAGAAGGCGAACTCGATATCGTGCTCCGCGGTGCCGTAGACCGCGTCGCACGCCTCGGCGAGTGCGTGCAGCGCGGCGAGCTGCGTGGCGTCCAGACAGAGCGTGTGCACCGCCGCTCCGGTGACCTCGACCTCCTCGGTGCCCGCCGGGCCGGCGCGCAGCGCCACGTCCTTCTCCCCGGCCGCGAACTCGAGCACCCGGCCCCATGAGTCGAGCCGGTACCGGTCCGGGACGACCAGACCGGCCACGACGGCCTCGCCGAGGCCCCAGCTCGCCTCGATCACCCGCTCCGTGGCGCCGGTCAGCGGGTTACGGGTGAACAGCACCCCCGCTGTATCCGCCGGCACGAGTTCCTGGATCACCACGCCCATCCGGCAGGGGCCGAGGCCGAGCCGGCTCCGGTAGGCGCGCGCGCCCGCCGCGTCGCCGGAGGCGTACACGCTCCGGACGGCCGCGACCACGGCCTCGGGCCGGCACACCCCGAGGACGGTGCGGTGTGCACCCGCGAAGCTGGCCGCGCCGGAGTCCTCCCCCACGGCGCTGGACCGGACCGCGCACGGACCGCCGTCCGCACACGCGTCGTGCAGGGCCGCCAGGACCTCGGGGTCCTCGCGCACCACCGCCTCGACGGCGTCGACGGACAGCGCGAACCCCGCCGGCACGGGCAGTCCGGCCTGGGCGGCCGCCCCGAGCGCCACCGCCTTGCCGCCGAACTCCGCCTGGTCGGAGGCCCACGCGAGCGGGGTCAACCGGAGCATGCCGCCCTCACTTCAGCAACCGCACCTCGCCCGTCGTCCCGTCGACCCGCACGCGCGCGCCGTCCGGGATCAGCCGGGTGGCTTCGCGGGTCCCGACGACGCCTGGGATCCCGTACTCACGGGCCACGATCGCGGCGTGGCTGAGCTGGCCGCCCCGGTCAGTGACGATCGCTCCGAGCAGCGGCAGGACGACCGTGAAGTACGGCGAGGTCATGCGGGTGACCAGGACGTCCCCGGGTCGGACCCGGTCGAAGTCGGTGCCGTCGGCGACCAGCCGGGCCGGGCCCTCGTAGACACCTGTGTTGACCGCGAGGCCGCGGAGCACCGTCGCGGAGTTGGCGGTGTCCGGAACCCCGAACAGGTTGACCATCGCGGCGCCGACGGCGAGCGCGGCGCGGCGGGCCGGCTCCGGAAGCTCCTCCACCGGAGGAGGGGGCGACGGCAGCGGCCCGATCACCGCCGGGGCGTCGTCGACGGTTCGCGTAGTGCGCCGTCGGAACCGCTCGGCGACCTCCTGCGCGGCCGGACCCGGTTCGTCCCGCAGCAGCGCCACGAGTTCGGCGGCGTCCGCGTCGACCGCGTGTGCGGGGTCGGCGAGCGTGCCTCGGGCCGCGAGCCGTCGCCCGGCCTCGAGCACGGCGCGGCGGGCGAGGCCGACGGCCCATCCGTCGGAGTACGTGGCCCGCTCGTCCCGCAGCCGGTTGGCCAGCCGTGCCTCGTGGAGGCGGTCGTCGAACTCGGCCAGGTGCTCGGCGGGGACCCGCGCGCGTATGACGGTCAGGGCGGCGTCCCCGTCGCCGCTGGGTCCGAATTTCCGGGTCGCGACGGCTGCCCGGATCGCGCCGACCAGCATCGCCGGCAGCTCGCCCGCGCACGGCTCACCGACGTCGTAGTCGATCGCCCGGTAGCGGACCGCGTCGAGGTACGTCCGCGCGGCCGCGCCCGCATCTGGGTCGGCGGTGAGGGCGTCGAGCATCGCCTGCGGGTCGCCGGGCGACGCGAGGACGGCCCGTGCGCTGTCGGACGCCGCGACGACGTCCGCCAGCGCATCCAGCTCGACGGTGGCGAAGCCGGTGGAGATAACCGAGGTTCCGCGCAGCAGCCCCATCAGTTCCCCGGCGGTGGCGCCGGTCCACTCCAGCGCACCGGCGAGGAAGTCCCCGGTGGCCATCAGCGACGGGGCGCTGTAGCGGTGGTGTAGCTCGATCATCGTCTCGAGGTGGTCCCGGCACCGCTCGACGTGCGCGGCCAACTCCTCGTCGGACAACGCCGTGGGGTCGACCGCTTCGACGGCCAGGTGCGCCGCCACGGCGCCGGGCTTGACCACCTCGTCCCACCGGGCCAGGTCCTCCCGCCAGAACCGCTCGGCGAACGCCCGGGCCGAGGTCGCGACCCGGGACTGCATCTGCTCGGATGTCGCGGTCCCGCCGGCGCCGAAGGGCAGGGTCTGTGCGTACATGAACCCGCCGATCACCGCCACGTCGTAGCGGCCGATCAGGAGCCCGTACCGCGCCAGGCCCTCGGCGAACCCGCGCGGGAAGCCGGAGACCAGCGGCGACCTCATGAACCAGCTGATCGGCTTGCTGTTGTGGGTCGTGTCCAGCTCCCACGTGCCGTCGTTGGGTGGCTCGAACGCCTCGTCGTCCACGAGGACTCCTTCCGCCGATCCGGCCCGGCGGCTACGGCTGTGACCCCGGACACAGACAAGAGGAACTCGTACGGCATTGCGATCCGTTACCGCCGCTACGTCACCCGTTCACCTTTGGATCACCACCCGTTCGCCCGTCCGTTCGTCGCCCCGCTCACCAGGAGCGGTTGCTCACCGCACACCCACCTGACCCGCCACCCCGGCGGCCTCCTCGATCCGGGCCCGGAGGGCGGCGTGCCCGGTCCGGCGGGTCGCCCGGTCCACGGGCACCTCGACGACGTGGAGGCCGGGGCGGCCGAGCGCTCCGGGCAGCTGCGCGAGGTCGGTGAGCCGGCGGTGGCCCACGTGGTACGCGGCGCAGAGGGCGGCGAGGTCGGTGCCGTGCGGGGTGCCGAAGACCCGCTCGAAGGAGCGCGCGTGCTCCGGCGCACCCTGCTCGAGCAGGGTGAACACACTGCCGCCGTCGTCGTTGGCCACCACGATCGTCAGGTCGGGGCGGGGTTCGCGGGGGCCGGCGAGGAGGCCGCCGGCGTCGTGCAGCAGGGTCACGTCGCCGAGGAGGGCGACGGCGGGTCCGTCGTGGGCCAGGGCGGCGCCGACGGCCGTCGACACCACCCCGTCGATGCCCGCAACGCCCCGGTTCGACAGCACGGTGAGGTCCGGTCGCGGAGCCGCCGCCAGCGCGACGTCCCGGATCGGGCTCGACGGCCCGACGACCAGCAGCCCGCCGGTCGGCACGGCCCGGACGAGCTCGCGCGCCAGTCGCATGGCTCCGACGGGATGGGTGTCCAGGCCGTCGTCGAGCGCGCGCTGGACCGCCGCGTCGGCCTGCCGCCACCGGGCGGCGAAGGCCTTGTCGCCCCACGGGCTCGGCGGCAACGACCCGACCTGCACGACAGAGCCCTGGGTGTCGTTCCACCACGGCCGTGCGGCGGGCGGGACGGCGAACACCCGGATGCGCTCGTCGGCGAGGGCGCGCTGGACGGCGCGGTGCAGCGTCGGCCGCCCGAGGACGACGAGCTGGCGGGGCAGCAGCTCCGGCGCGGCCCCGGAGAGGGCGGCACCGAGCAGCCAGGGGCCGGTGCGGACCGCGCTGCCCCACAGCGTGGACGACGGCTCGGCGACCACCGGGACGTCGGCGGGCGCGTCGCGGTCCTCCGCGCCGTCCCCGGCCACGACGAGCGTCGGCAGGGAGGGATCGAGCCGCAGCGGCGGCAGCGCCACCCGCGCGGAGTGGATCTCGGACCACGGCCGGCCGGCAGGCCGCCCGGGCGGGAAGGCGCCGTCGTCGTCGGGCGGGGGCAGCAGCGGCTCGCGCAGCGGGACGTCGAGCTGGACCGGCCCCGGGTCGTTGCTCAGCGTCCCCCGGGCGGCCGCCACGGCCCGGACGACCGTCGCGCGCCACGCCTCGGGCCGGGTGCCCTCGGCGGACAGCACGCCCTCGAGCCGCAGCGCGTCCCCGAAGATCCCGCACTGGGCGACGGTCTGGCTCGCGCCGGTGCCGACCAGGCCGGCGGGCCGGTCCGCGGTGAGCAGCAGCAGCGGGACGCCGGCGTGCGCGGCCTCGAGCACGGCCGGGTGCAGGTTCGCCACCGCAGTGCCGGAGGTGCACGCCACGGCGACCGGCCGGCCGGAGCGCAGCGCGAGGCCGAGGGCCAGGAAGCCGGCGCCCCGCTCGTCGAGGCGCACGTGCAGCCGGAGCCGGCCCTCGGCGTCGGCGGTGTCGAGCGCGAGGGAGAGCGGCGCGTTGCGCGAGCCCGGGCAGAGGACGACGTCGCGGACGCCGCACCGGGCGAGCTCGTCGACGGCGACGCGGGCGAGGAGGGTCGACGGGTTCACCCGCCGGAGGCTAGGCGGGCGGGTGTTGCGCTTCGTGTGGGCGCCGAAACCGCTGTGTTCCCCTTCGCTCACAACGGGTCCGGGTGTGCGACGGCGGCTCTAGGGTGCCGGTCGTGACCACCCTGGAATCACGCTCCGTGTCCGAGACGTTCGATCCCGCGGCCTGGGCGGCCGTGCCGGGGTTCGCGTTCACCGACATCACCTACCACCGGGCGGTGGACTGCGGGGTGGTCCGGATCGCCTTCGACCGCCCCGAGGTCCGCAACGCCTTCCGCCCACACACCGTCGACGAGCTCCACACCGCCCTCGAACACGCCCGCACCTCCGCCGACGTCGGCGCCGTGCTGCTCACCGGCAACGGACCCTCCCCCAAGG
>NZ_BSFQ01000016.1 GCF_027922425.1 Pseudonocardia halophobica
TCCCATCCCGAACCCGGAAGCTAAGCCCTCCAGCGCCGATGGTACTGCACTCGCCAGGGTGTGGGAGAGTAGGTCGCCGCCGACATCAAACCTTGGGGAAGGCCCCGGAACTTCGGTTCCGGGGCCTTTCTCGCGTTCTCGGCTCGATTCCCGTCGTGAGTGGCGATAGCTGCTATAGCGGCTATCGCCACTCACAGGGAATCAGGCTGTGTCGGTTCCGTCGACCGCGGTGGGGGCCGGCACCCGGGGGTCCGGGGGTCCGCCCCAGCGACGGGGCCGTCGGGCGTTGCCAGGCTCGATCCCCGAGGCGCGCCCCGGGCGGGGCGCCGACCATCGGGGAGGACTCACTGTGTCGACGTCGTTCGTCCGGGCCGGGCCAGCATGGGCCGAGGCCCCCACCGTTCCGCTCACAACCGATCCGCCGACGGTGCCGCTCCGGGCACCGCGGACGCGGCCGGACGGGCGGGTGGTCGGGGTCGACGCCGCGCGCGGCGTAGCGCTGCTGGGCATGTTCGCCACGCACGTGTTCCCGGTGTTCGGTCAGGACGGCTCACCGACGGCGGCGACCGTGATCGCGGCGGGCCGGGCGGTGTCGACCTTCGTCCTGGTGGCCGGGGTGAGCGTGGCGTTCCTGGCCGGCAGCCGCGTCGGTGGGCGTGGGGCGGCCGCGGCCGGGCTCGTCGTTCGTGCGGTGCTGATCGGCTTGCTGGGCCTGCTGTTCGGTTTCGTCGCCCCGCTGAACGGCGTGGACGGGATTCTGCCCTTCTACGGCGTCTTCTTCCTGCTCGCGGTGCCCCTGCTCTGGCTGGGCCCGCGCGCCCTGGCCGCCGTGACCGCCGTGGCGTTCCTGCTCGGCCCGGTCGCGTTGGTGGCGACCGCGGGGCTACCGCGCGCGGCCACCGACCCCACGCTCCTCACACTGGTCCAGGACCCGGGCGGCCTCCTCCTGCAGCTGTTCGTGACGGGGGAGTACCCGGCGATCGTCTACGTCGGGTACCTCGCGGCAGGGCTCGCGATCGGGCGGCTCGACCTGTCGTCGCGCCGGGTGGGCTGGGCCCTGGTCGGCGGCGGGCTGGTGCTCGCGGCCGGGTCGCGGATCGTGTCGTGGATCCTGCTGTACCCGCTCGGCGGGCTCGCGGAGCTCACGGCGATGGTCCCCGCCGGCGACGCGTCCTCCGCGGAGGTCGCGCAGCGGCTGCTGTGGGAGGCCTACCCCATGCCGACGTGGTGGTACCTCGCCCTGCCCACGCCGCACGGGCACACGCCCGTCGACCTGGCGCACACCCTGGGCTGCGCGATGGCGCTGCTCGGCGCGCTCCTGCTGCTGACCCGCGTCGACGCTGTGCGCCGCCTACTGTCGCCGCTCGCCGCGGCGGGCGAGCTCTCGCTGACGCTGTACTGCGCGCACCTGGTGGTGCTGGCGAGCGGTGTCCTGTCCGACGAGCCGGTGCTGCTGCTCGTCTCGATGATCGTGGGGGCGCTCGCGGCGGCGTTGGCGTGGCGGCGGACGTTCGGCCGCGGCCCGCTCGAGACGCTCGTGTCGGTGCCCGCGAGTGCGGCGCGACGGGCCGTCGGAGGCCGGCGCCGCGCACACGGCGCGCCTGCCGCGAAGCCGACGCGGCGGCCGGATCCGGCGCGGATGGCGGCGATCGGGCTGGTGGTCGTGCTGTTCGGGCTGAGCGTCGCGGTCGTGCTCGGTACGAGCGATCGCGACGGCGGCGCCGAGCCCGCGGACGAGGTCGAGACGTTCGCCGAGGCCGAGGACCAGACCGACCCGCCCACGCTCGCGCCCCTGCCGCCCGACGAGACCGAGGACGTCGAGAGCGGTCAGGCCGACCAGGACGACCGTGGCGGCGACGCGCAGCAGGACGAGGAGGTCGAGCCGCCCCCGTGAGCCGCGCGCTGCGCGCGGGTCAGCGGCGGAAGAGCCGGATGCCGGCCGCGCGGCGGAAGCGCGGGCAGTCGCAGGTCACGCACTCGGTGCCGCGACGGTAGTGCTCGTGGGCCGTGGAGCCGTGCCCACAGCGGCAGGCGGTGTCGACGACGCCGGCCACCCGGGCTGAGGCCGGGGCGGCCGGCGTCGGCACGGCGACGTAGGGTGCGGCGGGGCGGTCCGGGAGGATCGCGGTCATGCTGGCTTCTACCCCCGAGGAGAAGTCCGATTGTTCTGTGTTCACCCAGGTCGTCGCGCTTCCGGCCCAGAACGTGTCGCCCGGTCGGCCGGTTTCATCACTGTTGACGACGGCGGCACCGTACTGGCCCGTCCGGGCGATCACGCCTGCCACTGAGGGGGACACGCCGCGACCGCAGGGCGTCGTCCACCGGGCAAGACCGTCTTCTTGGCCGTAAGTTCCCTCCCACATTCGAACGAAACCCGCTCCGGGTGAACGTTCTCGGACGTGACGAGAGGAGGGCGACGGTGAGCCTCTGGCAGTACGTCACCGAGAGGTGGGACCGGCTGTCGCTCCAGGCGTGGCTGCACCTGAGCGGCGTCGTGCAGTGCACGATCCTCGCAGCGATCATCGGCGTGGCCGTGGGCATCGCGGTCTACCGCAGTCCGGCCGGCTCCGCGGTCGCCACCGCACTGTCCAGCACGGTCCTCACGATCCCGTCGTTCGCGCTGCTCGGCCTGCTGATCCCGATCGTCGGCCTGGGCGTGACCCCGAGCGTGATCGCGCTGACCCTGTACGGCCTGCTCCCGATCGTGCGGAACACGATCGTCGGGCTGGCCGGGGTCGATCCCGCGGTCACCGACGCCGCCAAGGGCATCGGGATGAGCCGGACCGGCGTGCTGAGCCGCGTCGAGCTGCGGATGGCCTGGCCCGCGATCCTCACGGGCATGCGGGTCTCGGCCCAGATGCTGATGGGCATCGCGGTGATCGCGGCCTACGCCAAGGGCTTCGGGCTGGGCTCGGAGGTCTTCTCCGGGCTGACCCGGGCCGGCTCGGCGAACTCCCTCAACCAGGCGCTCGCCGGCACGCTCGGCGTCGTGATCCTGGCCCTCCTCCTCGACGGGGTCTTCGTCCTGATCTCCCGTCTCACCATCCCGAAGGGTGTGCGTGACTGAGATGACGACGTCGCCGACCACCGATGTGACCGCCAGCGACTCCCCGGGAGTCTCCGGAGCCGAGATCCGGCTGGACCGCGTCACCAAGCGCTACCCGAACACGGCGGCCCCCGCGGTCGAGGAGTTCACGATGACCATCCCGGCCGGGAAGGTCGTCGTGTTCGTCGGCCCCTCCGGCTGCGGCAAGACCACCACGATGCGGATGATCAACCGGATGGTCGAGCCGACCTCCGGCACGATCACGATCGGCGGCCGGGACGCGCTGCACATCGACCCCGACCAGCTGCGCCGCACGATCGGCTACGCCATCCAGCAGGCGGGCCTGTTCCCGCACTACACGGTGGCGCAGAACATCTCCGTGGTCCCCGGCCTGCTCAAGTGGGACAAGAAGCGCATCGCCGCCCGCGTCGAGGAGATGATGGACCTCGTCGGGCTCGACCCGGGGACGTTCGCGAACCGGCTGCCGCGCCAGCTGTCCGGCGGCCAGCAGCAGCGCGTCGGGGTGGCGAGGGCGCTCGCGGCCGACCCACCGGTGCTGCTCATGGACGAGCCGTTCGGCGCGGTCGACCCGATCACCCGCGGCAACCTGCAGGACGAGCTCATGCGGCTGCAGTCCGAGCTCGGCAAGACGATCGTGTTCGTGACCCACGACTTCGACGAGGCCGTGAAGCTCGGGGACAAGATCGCCGTGCTGGGGGACCGCTCGACGATCCAGCAGTACGACACCCCGGACGCGATCCTGGCCAACCCGGCCAACGACACCGTCGCCGGCTTCGTGGGCGCCGGTGCCTCGCTCAAGCAGCTCACGCTGATGCGCGTGCGGGACGTGGAGTACAGCACCGACGAGGTCATGGTCGTGACCGAGGACGAGCACCCGGCCACCGTGGCGGACCGGCTGACGAAGGCCGGGCGCACGTACGCCCTGGTCGTCGACGACCGCCACCGCCCGCTGCGCTGGGTGCACGTGCGGGAGCTCGCCGGGCGCAGCTCGCTGCTGCAGGTGGGCAAGCCCGTCGGCGACGCGATCAGCACCCAGTCCACGCTGCAGGACGCGCTGGAGGCGATCCTCACGGAGGGCGGCCGGGCGGTGGTGACGGGCTCGCGCGGCGAGGTCGTCGGCACCATCGACATCACCACGGTCACCGACGTGATCGCGGGCGTCCGCGAGGAGCACGGGGTGGGTGAGGCCGGATGACCGCGGTCGCGGAGGGCTTCCCCGGCGTCAGCAAGACCAGCGCCGTCGAGCGCAGGCCCAGCGTCACCTCGCGGTCCGACCGGTTCCGGCTGTTCTTCCAGCCGATCGCCGTCGTCGTCATCGTGGCCGCGGTCGTCATCTGGGCGCTGTCCAGCGAGCTCAACGCCAACGAGCGGGAGACCCTCAACCTCCCGACGATCATGACCCTGCTCGGCCAGCACATCCTGATCACGATCGTGGTCAGCCTGCTCGTGGTGGCCATCGCGGTGCCGCTGGGCATCGCGCTCACCCGGCCCGCCCTGAAGTGGCTCGCTCCGGTGTTCCTGGCGATCGCCAACATCGGGCAGGCCGCGCCCGCGCTGGGCGTGATCGTGCTGTTCTTCCTGTGGTCGGGCATCGAGGGCCTGTGGGCCGTGGCGATCCCGCTGGTCTTCTACACGCTGCTGCCGGTGCTGCGGAACACGATGGTCGGCATCCAGCAGGTCGACCGCTCGCTGATCGACGCCGGGCGCGGTATCGGGATGTCGGCGGGCGGCGTGCTGATGCGCGTCGAGCTGCCGCTCGCGGTGCCGCTGATCCTCGCCGGCCTGCGCACGGCGCTGGTGCTCGCGGTCGGCACGGCCACGCTGGCGTTCTTCGTCAACGGCGGCGGGCTGGGCGAGCTGATCGACACCGGCTACAAGCTGCAGCTCAACTCCGTGATGTACGTGGGCGCGGTCCTCGCGATCGGGCTGGCCCTCCTCGTCGACTGGCTCGGCGGCATGGCGGAGCGGTGGCTGGCCCCGAAGGGAGCGGAGCAGTGATCCGCAGGGTCGCCGCCGCCGTGGCCACGCTCGCCTCGGCGGCCGTGCTGGCCGGGTGCGGCCTCGAGACCAACACCGCCGTCCCCTTCACCGTCACGCCGGGGTCGATCAAACCCGTGCCCGCGCTCGAGGGGGTGACGCTCACCGTCGGCTCGAAGGACTTCACCGAGCAGATCCTGGTCGGCTACATGGCCGAGCTGGCGCTCTCGGCGGCCGGCGCCGACGTCCGCGACCTCACCAACATCCAGGGCTCGTCGAACTCGCGGCTCGCCCTGAAGACCGGGGACATCGACCTGACCTGGGAGTACACCGGCACGGGGTGGATCAACTACCTGGGCCACACCGACCCGATCCCGGACGAGCAGAAGCAGTACGAGGCGGTCCGGGACGAGGACCTGGCCCAGAACGGGCTGCGCTGGCTGCCGTACTCCGAGCTGAACAACACCTACGCCTTCGGCACCACCGAGGCCTACGCGCAGCAGCACAACCTCAAGAGCAACTCCGACATGACGGAGTTCCTCGAGCAGAACCCGGACCAGGGCGTGTTCTGCGTCGAGACGGAGTTCGCCAGCCGTCAGGACGGGCTGCCGGGTGTGGAGAAGACCTACGGGTTCCAGCCCACGGAGGTGAAGACCTTCGGCACCGGCGCGATCTACGCCGGCATCGCCAACGGCACGTGCAACTTCGGGGAGATCTTCACGACGGACGGGCGGATCGCGGGGCTGAACCTGGCGGTGCTCGAGGACGACAAGAAGTTCTTCCCGCAGTACAACATCGCCGTGGTGCTCCGGGAGGAGACCTACCGCGAGCACCCGGAGATCGAGCAGGTCATGCAGCCCGTGGCCATGGCCCTGAACAACGACGAGATGATCGAGCTCGGCAAAAGGGTCGACGTCGACGGCGAGGACCCGGGCATCGTCGCCCGGGACTGGATGATCTCCAAGGGTTTCATCGGCCCGGACACGTCGTGAACGCTCGCGTTATGGAACCATAATGCGCGATCGCGCCGCTCCTGATCGCATTATGGTTCCATAACGCGATCAGGAGACGTCAAAGAGCGCGTTATGGTTCCATACTGCGATTCTCAGGCGGGGCAGACGGTGCCGTCGCGGGGGACCGACCCCGCGACGAGCACCTGCTCGACCAGGGCGGTCACGCAGGCGTTGCGCGGGTAGGCCCCCTGCCCGGCCCCCTGCCAGCCGACGAAGGAGCTCCGGCCGAGCAGCTGCGCCACCCGGCGGGAGCCGTCCTGGGGGGCGCGCGGGTCGGCCGCCGTGCCCAGCACGAGAACCGGCGGGGTGTCCGCGGGCAGTGCGGTGAGGGTCGGCGCGCCCGTCGACGCCGGCCAGGGCCCGCACGCCAGCAGCCGCTGCGCCGCGGCGGCCCCGAACAGCGGGTACTGCCGCGACCAGCGGTCGGCGAGCTGCGCGACCTCGGGCGGGGCGAGCCGGCGGGTGGTGTCGTTGCAGGCGGTGGCCAGCTCGTCGTCGAACGTCCCGCCGGCGCCGAGCACCGGGGCGAGGAAGGCGATCAGGCCGGTGGGGTCGCCGGAGCCGGCCGCGGCCAGCCCGGCCGCGAGCGCCGGCCAACGGGCGGGTTCGCCCAGGCCCGCGCGCAGGGCGGCGAGCGCGCCGCCCGCGGTGAGCCGGTCGCCGTCGGCCGAGGCGAGCGGGCGCGTGCCCAGCCCGCTGACGACGCCGGCGACCGCGGCCCGCGGGTCGGACCCGAGCGGGCAGCCGCCCCGGGCCACGCACGCGGCCGCGAAGGCGTCGAAGGTGGCCTCGGCCGCCCCGGCCCGGGCCTCGCTGCGCTCCGGCTCGTCGGACACCAGGTCGACGGGGGAGTCCAGCACCACGCGGCCGACGGACCGCGGGTGCGCCGCCGCCCACGCCGCGACCGCGCTGGCCCCGTCGCCGATCCCGACGACGTCGAGCCGGTCGACGCGCAGCGCGGTCCGCAGCTGCTCGAGGTCCGCGGCGGTGGACGCGGTGCGGTACGAGCTGATCGTGTTGTCGAGCAGCAGGTAGCAGTCCTGCACGACCGAGCGCGCCTGCTCGAGCAGCGGGCCGAGGTCGGTCGCGCCGCCGACCGGCGGGGTGTCGGTGATCGCCGCTCGGGCCTCGGGCGGGGCACAGTCGATGAGGTCGCTGCCGGTCCCGCGCCGGTCCAGCCCGACGAGCTGGTACTGCGCCAGCACGGTGTCGGAGACCAGGGTGGCCAGGCGGCCGGCGGAGCGGGCCGAGCCGCCGCCCGCACTGTCCCCGACCACGACGAGCGCCGGGCGGGTGCGCGGGGCGCCGGCGGCCGCGACGCGCAGCACGCCGAGCCGCGACGCGCCGGCGGCGGGGCGGGCCGGGTCGGTGGAGACGGAGAGCTCGCCGCAGCTCGCGGAGAGCGCGCGGCCGGCCGGGACCGGGAACCCGGCCGCGGCCACCGCCTCGACCGTGTCCGCGGTGCAGTCCGCGTAGTCGACGAGCGGGTCCTGGTCCTGGGGCGCGGGCAGGGCGTCCGGGTCGGCGGGGACGGCCGCGGTGGTCGGCGGCGGCCCGGAGGTGGTCTCGCCGCGCACCGCGACCGGCGGGCGCTGCGAGGGCCCGACCGAGCACGCGGCCAGCACGAGCACGCCCAGGAGCGCGACGATCACGACGCGTGCCCGGGCCCCCACGCTCCCAGTCTGCCCGGCCACCGGTGAACCGGCGGTTAGTGGGCCGTCCAGCCACCGTCCTGGACGAGCGAGACGCCCGAGATGGACGCCGACGCGGGGCCCCACAGCACGCTCGCGAACTCGGCGACCTCCTCCGGCTCGATCAGCCGCTTCACCGCGACGGGGGTCAGCATGATCTTCTCCACGACCTCGTCCTCGTCGAGGCCGTGGTGGCGGGCCTGGTCGGCGATCTGCTTCTCCACCAGCGGCGTCCGGACGTACGCGGGGTTGATGCAGTTGCTGGTCACGCCGTGCGGCGCGCCCTCCAGCGCCGTGACCTTCGACAGCCCCTCCAGCCCGTGCTTGGCCGCCACGTAGGCCGACTTGTAGGGCGAGGCGCGCAGCCCGTGCGCGCTGGAGACGTTGACGATCCGGCCCCACTCCCGCCCGTACATGTGCGGGAGCACGCGCCGGACCAGCCGGAACGGCGCCTCCAGCATGATCGTGAGGATCTGGTGGAACAGGTCGGGGTCGAAGTCCTCGATGGGGGAGACGTGCTGCCGGCCGGCGTTGTTGACCAGGACGTCGACGTCCCCGGGCAGGGCGTCGACGGCCGCGAGGTCGGTGAGGTCGCAGGGCAGGGCCTCGATCCCGTCGACCTCGGCGGCCAGCGCCTTCACCGCGTCGACGGACAGGTCGACGGCGTAGACCCGCGCCCCGTCCGCGGCGAGCCGGCGGGCCATCGCCGCCCCGATCCCGCTCGCCGCGCCGGTGACGAGGGCGGTGCGGCCGGACAGGACCGGATCGGTGCTGCGCGTCATGCCGTCGAGGCTAACCAGAGGTCACGCGACGCGGGGAGCGTGCGTGACCGAGTCGAGCTCCAGCCGGACGGCGACCGGCAGGTGCGCGAGACCGAGCGAGCGCCGGGCCTCGGCGACGACCTCGTTCTCCAGCCGGCGGCACACCTCGGCGACGTCGGCCTCGTCGGTGACCCACACCGTCAGCCGCAACGCCGGGGTGCCGGACGAGCCGACCATCCGGGCCCGCGCCTTCCCGACGCCGGGCAGCGCGGCCGCCCGGTCGGCGACGGCCTCGGCGAGCGCCCCGGCCGTGACCAGGAGCTGGGTGTCCGGGTCCTCCTCGAGCAGCAGGTCGGGGCGGCGTTCCGGGCGCAGGGACCGCACGGCCCACCACAGCCCGAGCACCATGAGCACCACGCCGGCCGCGATCGCGACCCAGCGCCACAGCTGCTGCTGCGCGCGGAGGGCGTCGACGATCAGCGGGTCCAGCAGCGGCCGGGCGGCGCGGCCGGTGCCGAACACGCCGAAACCGAGCAGGGCCGCGAGGGTGCCCGCGGCGAGCAGCACGAACCCGAGCAGCGCGAGCCACACGCGATCGAGGTTGGCGGACCGGGCGACGGCCTTCCGGGAGCCGCGCAGGACCCGCCGCGGCGGGGCGGCGGTCTCCGTGCCCGGGTCGCTGCCTGCCGGCACCTCGGTCGGCGTGCTCATCGGGGCTCCTTCCGGCCGCGGGTGGACACGGCGACGCGCGGCCGCCGGGCGAGGGGCAGCTCGTCGAGCAGGGTCGAGACGCGGCCGCGGACGGTGTCGGTCAGCCCGGCGAACCCGCCGCCGGCGTCGGGCCACCCCTCGGCCCGGACCACGATCTTGCGGGCCGAGGCGCTCACGGTGGCCGCCGCGACGTCGTCGGACTCCCGGACGGTCCGCCCGACGAGGCGGGCGAGCACCCGCGGCGAGGTCGCCACGGTCATCTCCGGGGTGGGCGCGGTGAGCGCGACGTCGTGCCGGCGGGCGAGCAGGGCGATCAGCAGGAGCAGCAGCCCGACCACGGCCACGCAGATCGACACGACGATCACCGGTCGGGCGGACCAGGGCAGCCCGGAGAGCGCGGCCTGCCAGGCCGGCCACGGCACCACGAGCCCGCGGCCGGCGGGCCGGACCCAGGCGGCGACGACCTCGATCACGAGGATCACGCCGACCGCCGCCAGGGCCAGGCCCAGCAGCGGCGCCAGCGTGCGGAGCAGCACGCGCACGTGGACCTCCCTATCGGATCCGGGGCTGCGCGGGCCGGGTGGGCTCGCGCAGGCCGGAGACGGTGACGGCGAGCGAGCGGACCCGGTACCCGGAGATCCGCTCGAGCTCGGTGGCGACCATGTCCCGCACCGCCGCGACGGTCTCGCGCACGGGGGCGGGATAGGCGCAGGCCAGCTCGAGCCGGACGTCGACGGCGTCGCCGGTCGCGCTGACCCGCGCCCGCGGGCCGGCGTCGCCCACCTCGACCCCGGCCACCCGGCGCTCGCGGTGCAGCGTGCCGGGGACCAGGTCGGTCGCGTGCTCGACGATCTTGCGCAGCACGGCCGGCGCGATGTCCAGGTTCCCGCGCTCGTCCGCGTCGGGCGCCCAGCCGGGCAGCGCGACGGCGGCGGGCGGCCGGCTCGCGGGGGCAGGCACCGGGCCGGCCGCAGCCGGGGCGCTCACTTGTCGCGGGCCCGGCCGAGGACGCCGGACAGGTCGAGCTCGCCGTCGAGGAACCGGCCGACCGCGAGCCCGATCGCGCCGAGGACCAGCACGATGACGAAGGCGACGAACCCGCCGAAGGCGGCGGCCAGGCCGAGCAGGAGACCCGCCAGCAGGCCGGTCTGGGTGGCAGTCATTCTCGTTCCGCTCCTGGATCTGGGTCGGGGCGACCTGGGTGGGAGGTGGGCCGGTCCACGCGGGTGCGGGCCCGGGCGCGGGCGGTCCGGATCGCCGCGACGACGATCCGCACCGCCAGCGGCAGGTCGGGGACGATCTCGACCGGCGCGTCGTAGCGCCGGTCGTCGGGCGTCCCCGGGGCGGGCGCCGCCCGCGCCGCCCGGAGGCGGGCGAGGCCCTCGACGAACGCCTCGGGATCGCCGCCGCGGTCCGGGTGGTGGTCGCGGACGAACGCGCGGTAGGCCGCCCGTTCCTCGCGTGTCCACGCCTCCGGGCCGGAGTCCCCGTCGGTCACGGGCCGATCTCCACCGGGGCGACCGGCCCGCCCTGCGGGTCGGGCCCGGCGACGACGTCGGACACGGTGACGTCGACCGGGCGCCCGCCCGCCACCGCCGCCACCCGGGCCCGCAGCTGGGCCACGACCTCGGGGATCGGCGCGGCGAGGGACAGCACGACGGCGACCTCGACCGGCCCGCCGTGCTCGTCGACGCGCACGCCGACGAGCCGGTGCCCCGGCAGGTAGGTGGCGACGGCGCCGAAGATCCCGCCGTCGAGCCGGACGACCGCGGGGTGCGCGGCGACCAGCTCGGCGACCCGGCGGGCCAGCTCGTCGTCGGCCGCCCGCGAGCCGCTCGTCCCCGCGCCCGTCACTCGACGCGCGACGGCGCCGGCGTGGCCGGCACGGGCGGGGCCTCGGGACCGTCCTCCTCGGGCAGGTGGATGTCGTTGACCGCGATGTTGACCTCGATGACCTCGAGCCCGGTCATGCGCTCCACCGCGGTGATCACGTTGCGCCGCACGGCGCGCGCGAGGTCCACGATGGACGCACCGTACTCCACCACGATGTCCAGGTCGATCGCGGCCTGCTTCTCGCCGACCTCGACCTGCACGCCCGCGATGTTCGACGCGCCGGTGCCGCCGCCCGGGATGCGCTCGCGCAGCGCGCCGAACGTCCGGGACAGGCCGCCGCCCATCGAGTAGACGCCCGAGATCTCCCGCGCCGCGATGCCCGCGATCTTCTGGACGACGGACGCCGCGATCGTCGTGCGGCCCTGGGCGGTCTCCTCGGCCAGCCGGCCCGGGCTGCCCGAGGTGCCCGCGCCGGCCGAGGTCGACGGGGTGGCGGCGGCGGGGGTGCCGCCGGTGGTGCTGCCGGTGCTGCTGCTCATGCGTACTCCTCGGAGAACCGTGGGGTGCGCCGGTGTCCGGCGCCGTACACAGCATCCGACGGGCCGGGCTCCCGCACCCTCACGCCACATCACCCGATCGGCGGGTTGTCGCCCTCACGTCGCCGCGCGGACGTAGCGCAGCAGCAGCGTGCCGTCCTCCTCGAGGACCGACGCGAGCGCCATCCCCTCGGGGGCCCGGCCGCCGGGCCCGTGCGCGATGCGGCCGGCGTCGCCCGCGGCGAGCAGCGGGGAGAGGGTGAGACAGAGCTCGTCGACGGCGCCGGCGGCGATCAGGTCGCCGTGCAGCCCCGGGCCGCCCTCGCAGAGCACCCTGCGCAGCCCGCGCCGCTCCAGCTCGCCGAGCAGGGTGGCCGGGCCGAGGTCCGGCAGCTCGACGACGTCGGCGCCGGCTGCGCGCAGTGCCGCCCGTCGCTCGGCCGGGGCCTCGCCCGTGGTGAGCACGATGGTCGGCACGAACGTGTCCGTGAACAGCCCGAGGGACGGGTCGAGCCCGGCCGACCCGGTGACGACGGCGATGGGCGGGGGAGTGTCCCGGCCGATCGTGGGCCTCCGGGCCCCGCGGTAGCGCTCGGCCCGCGCGGTGCCGGCGCCGACGAGCACGACGTCGGCGAGCCGGCGCAGGGTGCCGAACACCGCCTTGTCCGCGGGCGTGCCCAGGCCGCCCGAGCGCCCGTCGACCGAGACGGCGCCGTCCAGGCTGGACACGAAGTTGACGCGGACCCACGGCCGGCCCGGGTCCGGCGGGTAGGCGTAGACCTCCGGCAGGTCCTCCGGGGCGAGCTCGGCGGGGTCGGCGGGCGCGGGGTCCCGCGGCAGCAGTCGGCGCACGGGCCCATCCCAGCACCCCGCGGCCGCGGGCGCGCCCTCGTACCGACCCGTCCAGCTGCACGGATGCACACGGGTGTGATCCACGGGAAGGGCGCCAGGGGTTTTCGCACGGACGGGCTAAGGATAGCCTCACCAGGACTGAGGGGTGCCGCACTGTGGTGACCCTGTGCTCACAGCCAGGTGTGCCTCACCTGTCCGGAGAAACGGGAGGGCGAGAAGTGACGGTCGGATCGGCGCCGGTGGTGCCGACCGCGGGCGGGCGCGGACGTGCCCGGTCGAAGCGGTCCCTGCGACGTCGCCGGCTGATCGGCCTCGGCGCGCTCCTCGTGCTCCTCGTCCTGGCGGTGCTGGCGAGCATCGCGTTCGGCACGAAGGTCATCCCGCTGTCGCACGTGTGGAGCGCGCTGGTCGCGCCGACGGGCACCGAGGACGACATCGTGATCCGCTCGCTGCGGGTCCCGCGCACCGTCCTGGGCGTGCTGGTCGGCATCGCGCTCGGGCTGGCGGGCGCCCTGATCCAGGGGCACACGCGCAACCCGCTCGCCGACCCCGGCCTGCTGGGCGTGAACATGGGCGCGGCGTTCTTCGTGGTCGTCGGGATCTACGTGTTCGGCGTGACCACGCTGTTCGGCTACGTCTGGTTCGCCTTCGCCGGCGCGATGGTCGCGAGCGTGGCGGTGTTCCTGCTCGGCTCCGCGGGCGGCCGCGGCGGCCCGACACCGGTGAGCCTCGCCCTCGCGGGCGCCGCCCTGTCCTTCCTGCTCAGCGGCCTGGTCTCGGCGATCATCCTGATCGACACCGACACGCTCGACGCCTACCGCTTCTGGAACGTCGGCTCGCTCGCCGGGCGCGACACCGCCGTCGCCGGGCAGGTCGTGTGGTTCATCGTGATCGGCGTGCTCATCGCGCTCGCCACGGCGCCGGCGCTCAACACGCTGTCCCTCGGCGAGGACGTGGCCCGCTCGCTCGGCCAGTCCGTGCGCCGCACCCGGGTGCTCGGGATCGTCGCGATCACCCTGCTCGCCGGCGGCGCGACCGCCGCGTGCGGGCCGATCGGCTTCGTGGGGCTGGTGGTGCCGCACGTCGTCCGGGCCTTCACCGGGCCCGACTACCGGTGGCTGCTGCCGGCGTCCGGGCTGCTCGGCGCGGTCCTGCTGCTCACGGCGGACGTGGTCGGCCGGCTGGTCGCCCGGCCCGGCGAGCTGCAGGTCGGCATCGTGCTGGCCCTGATCGGCGCGCCGTTCTTCATCGCCCTCGTACGCCGCCGGAAGCTGGTGACGATCTGATGGCGGCACCCACCCGGCCCACGCTGGACCCGGCCGCGCGCGAGGTCCTCGAGCGGGTGCCCGGCCGCCGCCCCTTTCGCCGCGGGCGGGTCTCGGGCGTCTGGCGCCCGCGCAACGTGCTGGTCCTCGTGGTGTCGCTCGTCGTGCTCGTGCTCGCGGTGGCGCTCAACGTGGGCCGCGGCGAGTTCCCCATCGGCATCCCGGACGTGCTCGCCACGCTCGTCGGCGGCGGCGACCCGAGCCAACGGTTCATCATCCTGGAGCTGCGGCTCCCGCGGTCGCTGACCGGCCTGCTCGTCGGCGGCGCGCTCGCGGTGTCCGGCGCGATCATGCAGTCGATCGCGCGGAACCCGCTCGCCAGCCCGGACATCATCGGCATCACCTGGGGCGCGAGCGCCGCGGCCGTCACACTCATCGTGCTGGGCGGCGCCGGCCTGGTCGGGGCCCTCGCCGCCGTCGGGCTCCCGATCGCGGCGCTGGTCGGCGGGCTGGTCGCCGCGATCGTGATCTACGGCCTGGCCTGGCGGAAGGGCATCCAGGGCTTCCGCCTCGTCCTGGTCGGCATCGGCATCAACACCATGCTGGTCGCCGTCGTGAACTGGCTGCTGATCGTGGCGCAGGTCTACGAGGCCGCGCGCGCCACGGTGTGGATCAACGGCAGCCTCAACGCCCGCGGCTGGGAGCACGTGGTGCCCGTCGGGATCGCCCTGCTGATCCTGGTGCCGGCCGCACTGGTGCTCTCCTTCGTGATGGGCGCGCTGCAGTACGGCGACGACACCGCCCGCGGGCTCGGCGTGCGGGTGGACCGCTCCCGGAGCCTGCTGCTGCTGGTCGCGGTCGTGCTGGCCGGTGTCGCCACCGCGTCGGCCGGCCCGATCGCGTTCGTCGCGCTGGTGTCGCCGCAGATCGCCCAGCGGCTCGTCGGCTCCTCGCGCCCGCCCATCGGCGCCTCGCTGGTGATCGGTGCCGCGCTGACCGTCATTGCCGACCTCGTGGCGCGCACGGCCTTCGGCGGCGTCGAGCTGCCCGTCGGCGTCGTGACCGCCGTGCTCGGCGCCCCGTACCTGCTCTACCTGCTCGTCACCCAAGGCCGGGAGGCCCGCGCATGACACCGAACGCCGAGACCGCCCTGGCGGAGGACACGCAGGCCCCCGTCGGGCCCGACGGCACGCGGGTGCGGCTGCGCGCGGAGGGCGTCCGGCTCGGCTACGGCGAGCGCGTCGTGGTCGACGACCTGGACCTCGACGTCCTGCAGGGCACGGTCACCGCGGTGATCGGACCCAACGGCTGCGGCAAGTCGACCCTGCTGCGCGCCCTCGGGCGGCTGCTCAGGCCCACCCGCGGGCACGTGCTGCTCGACGGCCGGAAGATCGACGAGATGCCCACGAAGCAGGTCGCGACCGTGTTGGGCCTGCTCCCGCAGGCCCCCACCGCGCCCGAGGGGCTCACCGTCGGCGACCTCGTCGCGCGCGGCCGGCACCCGCACCAGGCCTGGTACCGGCAGTGGTCGGGGGACGACGAGGAGGCCGTGGCCGAGGCGCTCGCCTGGACCGGCATCTCCGACCTCGCCGAGCGGCCGGTCGACGAGCTGTCCGGCGGCCAGCGGCAGCGCGCCTGGATCTCGATGGCGCTCGCGCAGGGCACCGACCTGCTGCTGCTCGACGAGCCGACGACCTTCCTCGACCTGGCCCACCAGGTGGAGGTGCTGGAGCTGGTGGAGCGGCTGCACGAGGAGCGCGGCCGGACGGTCGTGATGGTCCTGCACGACCTCAACCTGGCGGCGCGCTACGCGGACCGGCTCGTGGCGATGAAGGCGGGCCGGATCGTCGCACAGGGCGAGCCGGCCGACGTGATCACCGAGCCGCTGCTGCGCGAGGTCTTCGGACTGGAGGCCAAGGTCATCACCGATCCCGTCGCCGGCACCCCGCTCGTGGTGCCGGTCGGGACCCGCTGATCCGGCGCGGGGCGGCTCAGCCCGCCCGCGCGGTGCCCGCCGGGCCCGCCGGCACCAGGTGGTGTTCCCGCCCCGGCCGCCGGGCAGTGACCGCCACTCGGAGCCCGTAGGGTGCCGCCATGGCGACCGCGCGCGAGACCTTCCGGGTGCCGTCCGGACCCGTCGACCTGAAGGCGATCGACCCCCGCGGCCGCCCGATCGGCCCGCGCGACAAGGCCGACGCGGCGCTGGAGATGGAGGACCTGGGCGCGCGGCTCGACGCCCGTCAGGAGGCCCTCTACGCCGAGGGCGCCGCCGGCGGCCGGCGCGCGGTCCTGCTCGTCCTGCAGGGCATGGACACCTCGGGCAAGGGCGGGACGATCCGGCACGTCCTCGGGATGGTGAACCCGCAGGGCGTGCACGTCGCCTCGTTCAAGCGCCCCACCGAGGAGGAGCTCGCGCACGACTTCCTGTGGCGGATCCGCCGGCAGGTCCCCGTGCCGGGCCGGATCGGCGTCTTCGACCGCTCGCACTACGAGGACGTGCTGGTCGCCCGGGTGGACGGGCTCGTGCCCGAGGAGGTCTGGCAGGCCCGCTACGAGGCGATCGCCGACCTCGAGCGGGAGCTGTCCGACGGGGGCGTCACGATCCTCAAGTGCATGCTGCACATCTCGCCGGAGGAGCAGGCGGAGCGCCTCCTCGCCCGGCTCGACGACCCGCAGAAGCGCTGGAAGTACAACCCTGGCGACCTCGACGCCCGCGCGAAGTGGCCCGGCTACCAGGAGGCGTACGCCGCGGCGCTCGAGCGCTGCGACTCGGACGTGGCGCCCTGGTACGTCGTGCCGTCGGACCGCAAGTGGTACCGGAACTGGGCCGTCGCCGCGCTCCTGGCCGAGACCCTCGACGACCTGGCCCCGCAGTTCCCGCCGCCGGACTACGACCTCGAGGCCGAGCGCGCCCGGCTGAAGGCCTCGACCGGCCTCGGCTGACACCGGTCGACGGGCCGGCCGGGATCAGCGCACGTCTCAGTGCACGAAGATCAGGTGGAGCAACCAGTACGCCACGGCGGCGCAGAACCCGGCCGCCGGGAGCGTGACCACCCACGCCACCGCGATGTTGCCGGCCACCGTCCACCGCACCGCCGACAGCCGTTTGGTGGCGCCGACGCCCAGGATCGACGACGTGATCGTCTGGGTGGTGGAGATGGGCGCGGCGAACACGAACGCCGTGGTGTAGAGCACCGACGAGGCCGTGAGCTCCGCCGCGAACCCGCGCGGCGGGTCCAGGTCGATGATCCGCCGGCCGAGGGTGCGCATGATGCGCCAGCCGCCGGCGTAGGTACCGAGCGACAGCGCGCCGGCGGAGACCAGCACGACCCACCACGGCACCTCGCTGCCCTGGTGGAACCCGCCGACGACGAGGGCCAGCACGATCACGCCCATCGTCTTCTGGGCGTCCTGCAGGCCGTGCCCCAGCGCCATCGCCGCCGCGGACACGGTCTGCGCGAGCCGGAACCCGCGGGTGGTCCGCGCCGGCCTGCTGTCCTTGAAGATCCACAGCAGCACGATCATCACGATCCCGGCCAGGACGAACCCGACGACCGGGGACAGCACCATCGGGATGATCACCTTGTCGAGCACCCCGCCCCACTTCACGGTGCCCGCCGAGGCCAGCGCCGCGCCCACCAGCCCGCCGATCAGCGCGTGCGAGGAGGAGCTGGGGAGGCCGAACCACCAGGTGACGAGGTTCCAGATGATCGCGCCGATCAGCGCGGCCAGCACCACGGCGAGGCCGGGCAGCCCCTGGGGCGCCTCGATGATCCCGCTGCCCACCGTGGACGCGACCTCGGTGCCGAGGAAGGCGCCGACCAGGTTCATCACGGCCGCCATCAGCAGCGCCACCCGCGGGGACAGGGCCCGGGTGGCCACCGAGGTCGCGATGGCGTTGGCGGCGTCGTGGAAGCCGTTGGTGTAGTCGAACGCCACCGCCACCACGATGACGACGATGACCGACGCGAGGAGCATCAGGCTTCCTTGACCGCGATGCTCTCGACGGTGTTGGCGACCGTCTCGAAGGCGTCCGCGGCCTCCTCGAGGGTGTCCACGACCTCCTTGAGCTTGATCACCTCGAGCACCGCGGCCGGGTCGGTGATCGCCTCGTCCGGGGACAGCAGGCCGGCCAGCACGGCGTGGTAGGCCTCGTCGGCCTCGTCCTCGAGCGAGTTGACGTGGATCCAGAAGTCCTGCAGCTGGGCCATCTTCTCCAGCCGCGGCATCGCCTCGGCGGTGGCGGCCGCGGCCCGGCGCAGGACGTCGACCTGCATCGCGATGCCCGCGGGGAGCCGCTCCAGCCGGTAGAGCACGATCCGGTCCGCCGCCTCCTCGATGGCGTCGACGACGTCGTCGAGGGAGGAGGCGAGCCGGTAGATGTCCTCACGGTCGAACGGGGTGACGAACACCGAGTTCAGCTTGACCATGATCTCGTGGGTGACCTCGTCACCCGCGTTCTCGGCGTCCTTCACCCGCTTCGCGATCGCGGCGCGCTCCGGCGCCGGTGCGTCCACCAGCGCGGCGAGCTCGTCCGCCGCGAGCGCGATGTTCTCCGCGGCGCGGGTGAAGAGCGGGTAGAAGCCGCGCTCCTGCGGCGTCAACCGGAAGGCCATGGGGGGTTTTCTACCCGTTCACCCGCGTCTCATCCCGCGCGGGGCCGACCGGTGGCGTCCTGACGTCGGCCCCGTCCGCGCAGGTTCAGCCGATCAGGGCCCGCCCGATGATCTCCTTCATGATCTCGTTCGTGCCGCCGTAGATGGACTGCACGCGCGAGTCGACGAAGGCCTTCGCGATGGGGTACTCCATCATGTAGCCGTAGCCGCCGTGCAGCTGCAGACACCGGTCGACCACGCGCTTCTGCAGGTCGGTGGCCCACCACTTGGCCTTCGCGGCGTCGGCGACCGACAGGTTGCCGGTCACGTGCTCGGAGAGGCACCGGTCGACGTAGGTCTGCGTCACGTCGATCTCGGTGTCCATCTCGGCGAGCTCGAAGCGGGTGTTCTGGAAGTTCGCGACGGCGCGGCCGAAGGCCTTGCGCTCCTTCGTGTACTCCAGCGTCATCCTCAGCGCCGCGGCCGCGCCGGCCACCGCGCCGACGGCGATGGACAGCCGCTCCTGGGCCAGGTTCTGCATCAGGTAGATGAAGCCCTGCCCCACCTCGCCGAGGACGTTCGCGGCCGGCACGCGGACGTCGGTGAAGCTCAGCTCCGCCGTGTCCTGCGCCTTCATCCCGACCTTCTCCAGCCGGCGGCCGCGCTCGAAGCCCGGCATGCCGCGCTCCACGCAGAGCAGCGAGAAGCCGCGGGCCCCGGCCTCGGGGTCGGTCTTGGCGACCACGACCACCAGGTCGGCGAGGATGCCGTTGGTGATGAAGGTCTTGGCGCCGTTGAGGATCCAGTCAGCCCCGTCACCGGAGCCGTCCTTCTTGGCGTGGGTGGCGATGCCCTGCAGGTCCGACCCGGTGCCGGGCTCGGTCATGCCGATGGCCGTGATGATGTCGCCGGAGCAGAAGCCGGGGAGCCAGCGCTGCTTCTGCTCGTCGTTCGCGAGGCGCAGCAGGTAGGGCGCGACGACGTCGTTGTGCAGCGGGAAGCCCAGGCCGCTGGTGCCGGCCGCGGTGATCTCCTCGAGGGCCACCGCGTTGTAACGGAAGTCGGGGGTGCCGCCGCCGCCGAACTCCTCGGGGACGTCGGTGCCGAGCAGGCCGGCCCTGCCGGCGGAGAGCCAGATGTCGCGGTCGACCTGCCCGTCCTTCTCCCACTGCGCGTGGTGCGGGACGACCTCCTTCTCGAGGAAGGTGCGGACGAGGTCGCGGAACGCGTCGTGTTCGGCGTCGAAGATGTCGCGCTGCATGGCGGCAGTCTCACATACTCGTCGGTAACCCCGCGGGCCGTCCGCGGCCTGTGCGGGCCGTAGGCTGCCGCCGTGCTCCGTGCGTTGAGGGACGAGCTCGGCTCCCGCCTGGGGGCCGCCGCCGCGAACGCCTGGGACCGGACGGTCGCCGGCGGTGTCGCCGACCTGCGTCGCATGCCGCGCACCGAGGTCGCCCGGGACCCCGGCGGGACGCTGTACCGCTACGACCCGCTGCCCGGGGTGGCGCCGTCGGGACCCGCGGTCGTGCTCGTCCCGCCGCTCGGCGCCCCGGACTTCGCCTACGACCTGCGCCGGGACTGCTCGCTCGTCGAGCACCTGCTGGACGAAGGCCGGCCGGTGTACCTCGTGGACTACGGCCGGATCGCGTTCGGGCACCGCAGGCTGGGCATCGAGCACTGGGTCGACGACGTGGTGCCGCGGACCGTCCGGCGCGTCGCCGGGCTCACGGACGGTCCGGTGTACCTGGTCGGCTGGTCCCTCGGCGGGCTGTTCTGCCTGCTCGCGCTGGCCGCGGCGGAGGAGGCGGGGGAGCCGTTGCCGGTCCGCGCCGTCGCCGCGATCGGCAGCCCCGTCGACGTCACCGCGGTGCCCCTGGTCGCGCCCCTGCGGCCGCTGGCGGAGGTGGCCGGCGGCCGGGCCGTGTCGGCGCTCTACCGCGCGGTGGGCAGCTGGCCGGCGCCGCTGGTGAGCACGGTGTTCCAGCTGACCACGGTGGACAAGATGGTCACCCGGCCGCTGGCGATCCTGTCCCGGCTCGACGACCGGGACACGCTCGCCCAGATCGAGGCCGTCGACCACATGATGGCCAGCATGCACGGCTACCCGGGCCGGGTGTTCGGGCAGCTGTTCCACCTCTTCCTGCGCAGCAACGACCTCGCCGGCGGCAGCCTGCAGCTGGCCGGGCGGGAGGTCTCGCTGTCGTCGGTGAAGGTGCCCGTCCTGGCCGTCGGCGGGCGGGACGACGTCATCGCCCCGCTGCGGGCGGTCCGCCGGGCGGTCCCGCTGCTGACCGGCGCCCCCGAGGTGCGGTTCGCGACGGCGCCGGGCGGCCATCTCGGCGTCCTCACCGGGCGCAGGGCGCGCACCACCACCTGGCCCGCGCTGGACGCTTTCCTGAGCGAGCACTGAGTGATCACCGGCGGGCGGCCGTCGGGTGGGCACACTGGGTCCATGCGCCATGTGGAGAACGTGGGAACGGACAAACCGTACTCGGTGATCGGGCTCGGGACCTGGCAGTTCGGGTCCAAGGAATGGGGCTACGGCGGCGGGTACGACGAGACGGAGGCGGGCCGGATCGTCACGCGGGCCCGCGAGCTGGGCGTCACCGTGTTCGACACCGCCGAGGTGTACGGGTTCGGGCGTTCCGAGCGGATCCTGGGCAGGGCCCTCGCCGAGACCGGCGGGACGGACGACGTGGTGGTCGCCACCAAGATCTTCCCGGTGCTGCCGACCGCGGCGGTGGTGCAGCAGCGGGGAGTGGCGAGCGCCCAGCGGCTGGGGGTGAAGACCCTCGACCTCTACCAGGTGCACCAGCCGAACCCGCTGGTCAGCGACGGCACCACCATGCGCGGGATGCAGGCGCTGCGGGACGTGGGCGTGGTCCGGGACGTCGGCGTGTCCAACTACAAGCTGGCGCGCTGGAAGTCCGCGGAGGCGCGGTTCGGGTCGAAGGTGCTCTCCAACCAGGTGCAGTTCAGCCTGGTGCAGCGCGCGCCGCTGGCCGAGATGCTGCCGTGGGCCCAGCGCACCGGGCACGTGGTGATCGCCTACAGCCCGCTGGCGCAGGGCCTGCTGTCCGGCCGGTACGACCGCGACCACCGCCCGACCAACGGCGTGCGCGCGGCCAACGCGATGTTCCTGCCGGAGAACCTCGACGCCGCGAAGCCGCTGCTCGACACCCTCCGGGACGTCGCCTCGGCGCACGACGCCACGCCGTCGCAGATCGCCCTGGCCTGGGTGGTGCACCCGCCGAACGTCGTCGCGATCCCCGGGGCGTCGAGCGTCGCGCAGGTGGAGAGCAACGTCGCGGCGGCCCAGATCCGGCTGAGCGAGGAGGAGTACGCGGGGCTCACCGCCGCGGCCGAGGCCTACCAGCCGATCACCGGCTTCCCGGCGATCCCGAAGCTCGTCGCGTCCCGCCGGCGCGGGTGAGGTGTGTCCGTTTCGCCGTGCTTCCGCGCAGGTGAGTGACGCAGTACCCCTGACGGACGCGCCTCTGCGGCGTTAGCGTGGCCTCGTGGGCACGATCGAGCGGGTGGGGGCGGATCCGGCGGCGCGTTCGGGGGCACGGCGGCGGCACGACGCCGTCGTCGAGGAGCTCCTCCGCGCCTCTCGCGCGGTCCCGGCCGGCACCCCCGTGCGGCTCGGCAAGCGGACGTCGAACCTGTTCCGGTTCGGCACGCACGCCGCGGAGTCGGTGCTGCTCGACACCTCCGGCCTCGCCGGGGTGATCGAGGTGGACCGGGCGGCGCGCACCGCGGACGTGCAGGGCATGTGCACCTACGAGGACCTGGTCGCGGCGACCCTGCCGCACGGGCTGATGCCGCTGGTCGTGCCGCAGCTCAAGACCATCACCCTCGGCGGCGCCGTCACCGGGCTGGGCATCGAGTCGACGTCGTTCCGGCACGGGCTGCCGCACGAGTCCGTGCTGGAGATGGACGTCCTCACGCCGGCCGGGGAGCTGGTCACGGCCGCCCCGGACAACGAGCACGCCGATCTCTTCGCCGCCTTCGCCAACTCCTACGGCACGCTCGGCTACGCCCTGCGGCTGCGCATCGAGCTGCTGCCGGTCAAGCCCTACGTCAAGCTCACCCACCACCGCTTCCGCACCGCGGAGGAGGCCACGGCCGCGCTGGCGGAGTTCGCCCGGCCGGACGGCCCCGCGGACTTCGTCGACGGCACGGTGTTCTCCGCGGACGAGCACTACGTGAGCGTCGGCCGCTTCGTCGACGCCCCCACGCCGGGCGCGCAGGTCTCCGACTACACCGGCATGGACGTGTTCTACCGGTCGCTGCAGCGCCGGCCCGTCGACCACCTCACGGTGCATGACTACCTGTGGCGCTGGGACACCGACTGGTTCTGGTGCTCGCGCGCCTTCGGCGTGCAGGTGCCCGCGGTGCGCCGGGTGTGGCCGAAGCGGTACCGCCGGTCCGACGTGTACCGCCGGCTCGTCGCGCTCGACCAGCGGTACCAGGCGTCGAACACCGTGCGGCGCGCCCTCGGCCGGCCCGAGGAGGAGATGGTGATCCAGGACGTCGAGATCCCGACGCCGCGGCTGCCCGAGTTCCTCGCGGCCTTCCACTCCCACGTCGGGATCGCGCCGGTGTGGCTCTGCCCGCTGCAGCTGCGCGGGGAGCGCACCTGGCCGCTGTACCCGATGGAGCCGCACACGCCGTACGTGAACGTCGGCTTCTGGTCGTCCGTGCCGGTGGGGGCGGACCGCGAGGAGCACAACCGCTTCGTCGAGAAGCTCGTGGCCGACCTGGACGGCCACAAGAGTCTCTACTCGACCGTCCACTACGGCGAGACGGAGTTCTGGGAGCGCTACAACGGAGCGGCGTACCGGGCCGTGAAGCAGCGATACGACCCGGCGGGGCGGGTACCGGATCTGTACACGAAGGTCGGAGGGGGAGCATGAGCATGCGGGTCGCGGAGGTGTTCGGGCACGTCATCGGGGCGGACGCGGCCATCCGGCTGATCGCCTACGACGGCAGCAAGTCCGGTCCGGACGACGCCGAGGTGGCGTTGCGGATCGAGTCGCCGCGGGCGCTGGCCCGGCTGGCGTCGGCGCCGGGCACGCTCGGGCTGGCGCGGGCGTACGTCACCGGCGAGATCGAGGTGGAGGGCGACCTCTACGCCGCCCTGTCCGCACTGTCCGACGTGACCCTCCACGGGGTCTCCAAGGCGGACTTCGCGAAGCTGCTCGCGACCCTCGGTCCGGTCTGGCTGAAGTACCGGCCGGCGCCGCCCGAGCTCGAGGCGCGCCCCCGCGGGCGGCTGCACTCGAAGTTCCGGGACAGCCAGGCGATCTCGCACCACTACGACGTCTCGAACCGCTTCTACGAGTGGGTGCTCGGGCCGTCGATGACCTACACCTGCGCCGCCTACCCGCGTCCCGACGCGACGCTCGAGGAGGCGCAGGAGACCAAGTACGACCTCGTCGCCCGCAAGCTCGCGCTGGAGCCGGGGATGCGGCTGCTCGACGTCGGCTGCGGCTGGGGCGGGATGGTCCGGCACGCGGCGCGGATGGGCGTGCAGGCGCTCGGCGTGACGCTGTCCCGGGAGCAGGCGTCGTGGGCGCAGGAGGCGATCCGGTGCGAGGGCCTGCAGGAGCTCGCCGAGGTCCGGCACCTGGACTACCGGGACGTCCCCGAGACCGGGTTCGACGCCGTCAGCTCGATCGGGCTCACCGAGCACATCGGCCGGAAGCAGCTCGGCTCCTACTTCCGCTTCCTGTACGGGAAGCTGCGCCCGGAGGGCCGGCTGCTCAACCACTGCATCACGCAGCCGCGCACCGTGAACAAGCGCAAGGTCGACCCGTTCATCGGCCGGTACGTCTTCCCGGACGGGCAGCTCGAGTCGCCCGGCCTGCTGATGACCGAGATGAACGACGCCGGCTTCGAGATCCGGCACGAGGAGAACCTGCGCGAGCACTACGCGCTGACCCTGCGGGACTGGGGCACCAACCTCGAGGAGCACTGGGCCGAGGCCGTCGCCGAGGTCGGCGTGGGCCGGGCGCGGGTGTGGCGGCTGTACATGGCGGCGTGCCGGCTCGGCTTCGAGCTCGACAACATCCAGCTGCACCAGATGCTGGGCGTGAAGCTGGGGGAGCACGGCGCGTCGGGCATGCCGCTGCGGGGCTGGCGCGCCGAAGGGGTCTGGTGACCGCGCACTAGGGTTCCGCCCGTGCCCGAGCGCCTGACGCCCCTGGACGCCTCGTTCCTGTTCATGGAGGAGCGCACGACGGCGATGACCGTCGGCGGGGTGATGACCTTCGAGACGGGGTCCGACGAGGACGAGCCCTTCGACGTCGACGCCTTCGTCCGGCTCATCGGTGATCGGCTCGCCCTGGTGCCGCGGTACCGGCAGAAGGTGCGCGAGGTGCCCGGGCGGCTGGGCCTGCCGGTCTGGGTCGACGACCCGGACTTCGACCTGAGCTACCACGTCCGGCGCTCGGCGCTGCCTGCGCCGGGGTCGGACGTGGCGCTGCGCGAGCTGGTGGGGCGGCTGCTGTCCCGCCAGCTCGACCGGTCGCGGCCGCTCTGGGAGATCTACCTGGTCGAGGGGTTCGAGGGGCACCGGCTCGCGATCGTCACGAAGACCCACCACGCGATGGTCGACGGGCTGGCCTCGATGGACATCGGCGCCGTCCTGCTCGACACCACGCCGAAGCCCCGCGAGGTCGACCCGGACGACTGGCGGCCGGCCCGCGAGCCGACCGGGCTGGAGCTGGCGGCGTCGGCGGTCGTGGAGAACATGCTGCGCCCGCGCAGCGCCGTCGACGCGGTCGCGCGGTCGGCCGCGGACCTGCGGCAGGCCGCGTCGTCCGTCCGCCGCTCCCTCGGCGGGCTGGCCGACGCCGTGCGCACGGCCAGCCGCGGCCGCCCCGTCGGCGCCCTCAACGCGCCCATCGGCGAGCAGCGCCGTTTCGGGATGGCCAGGACCTCGCTGTTCGAGCACCGGGTGATCCGGCGACGGCACGGGGCCGGCGGCGGCTCGGTCAACGACGTCGTGCTCGCCGTGGTGGCGGGGGCGTTGCGGCGCTGGTTGGTCAGTCGCGGCGAGCCGATCTTCGCCGACTCGGTGGTGCGGGCGATGGTGCCGGTGAGCATGCGCGGCCGCACGGGCGCCGCGACCTCCGGCAACCAGATCTCCGCGGTGTTCGTGGAGCTCCCGGTGGGCATCGCGGACACCGTCGAGCGGCTGCGGTCGATCGCCGTGCAGATGGAGGCGCGCAAGCGGTTCGGCCGGTCGGCGGGCACCACAGCCGTGGTCGGGCTCGCGGGGCTGACCACACCCGCCGTACACCAGATGGGTGCGCGGCTGTCCTCCCGGCTCTCCTCGCGGCTGTTCAACGTCGTCGTCACGCACGTCCCCGGGCCGCCGCGGCCGCTGTACGCCATGGGCGCGCGGATGCGGGACATGTTCCCGGTGGTCCCGCTGGCCCACGGCCAGGCCGTCGCCATCGGCGTGACCTCCTACGACGGCACCGTCTGCTACGGGCTCAACGCGGACCGTGACGCCCTCCCGGACGTCGACACCCTCGCCGCCGCGATCGACGACTCGCTCGCCGAGCTCAAGGAGGCACCGGCTGCCGAGGCGGAACGCACGTCCGGCTGAACGGTCCATCGCAGCCCTTCCCGCGGGCCCGGTGCGCGTGCATCGTTCGCGCATGGGTCCTCACCTGCGCCGCCGGGCGGAGTGCGAGATCCGGCCGCTGCGCGAACCGGACCTCGACGCCGCCGACCGGATCCAACGCCGGGCCTTCGCCGCCCTCGTCGGTGCCGACGACCAGCGGGACGCCGAGCTCGTCCGCACCCGCTGGGCCGCGCCGAACACGGCGGCCCTGGGCGCCTTCGCCGGCACCCGGCTCGTCGGGTCGGTGTTCGCCACGCGGTGGGGGAGCGTCGGGTTCGTGGGGCCGCTGTCCGTGGAGCCGGAGTGGTGGGACCGCGGCATCGGGTCGCAGCTCTTCGCCGCGGCCGACGGCGTGCTGCGGGAGTGGGGCGTGGTCCGCCGCGGGCTCTTCACCTTCGCGCACAGCCCCCGCCACCACCGGCTCTACCAGCGCTTCGGGTACTGGCCGCGGTTCCTCACCGCGCTGATGTCCCGGCCGGTGCCCGCCGCGCCGCCGGCCGTGGAGTGGGCGCCGGGGTCGGCACGGGACCGGGAGGAGCTCACGGCCGCGGCGGGGCGGCTCGCCGGCGCGGTGTACCCGGGGCTCGACCTCGCGGGCGAGATCGCGAGCGTGCTGGACCAGAAGATCGGCGAGGTCGTGCTGAGCGGGCCGGCCGCCGCGCCCACCGGCGTGGCCGTGGTGCACGACGGTGCGGGGTCGGAGGCGGGCTCGGGCGTGGCCTACGTGAAGGTCGGCCTGGTCCGGCCGGGCGTCGAGGCGGACTTCGCCGCGCTCGTCGACGCGTGCCTGGCCCACGCCGCGGTGCTCGGGGCGGAACGACTGGTCGTGGGGGTCAACACCGCCCGGCACCGGGCCTACCGGCACCTCGTCGGGCGCGGGTTCGTCACGGACGTCCCGGGCGTCACGATGCACGCGCCCAACGACGCCGGCTACGACCGGGACGACGTGTTCGTGATCGACGACTGGCGCTGAGCCGTCACGCGCGGAGGGCGGCGTGCGCGGCGGCCATCGCCTGGCTCGCGTAGCCGCCGCCGAACAGCACGGTGTGCACGAGCAGCGGGAACAGCTGGTGCAGCGGCACGCGCGAGCGCCAGCCCTCGGCGATGGCAGCCGCCTCGTCGTAGGCCGCCACCACGCGGTCGAGGTGCGGCAGGCCGAACAGCGCCAGCATCGCGAGGTCGGTCTCGCGGTGGCCGCCGTGCGCGGCGGGGTCGATGAGCCAGGCGCCGTCGGCCGACCACAGGACGTTGCCGGACCAGAGGTCGCCGTGCAGGCGCGCGGGCGGCTCGGCCGGCCCGGCGAGCTCCGGCAGCCGGGCGCACACCTCGTCGAACACCGCGGTGTCCGGCAGGTCGGCGCGCCGGACGTAGGCGAGGACCCGGTGCTCGGCGTACCACTCCGGCCAGGACTCGGCGGGCTCGTTGCGCATCCCCGTGGCGCCGATCCAGGCGTCGGCGGGGCCGCCGGGCGGGGGAGCGCCGAAGGCGGGGGCGCCGGCCTCGTGCAGCACGGCGAGCCGGCGGCCGAGGTCCTCGGCGGCGGCCGCGGTGGGGCTCCCGGCCGGCACCTCCTGGCTGATCAGCCACTCCTCGTCGGCCGCGTACACCTCGGGCACGGGCGGCCCACCGGGCACGGCCAGCCACCGCAGGCCCGCGGCCTCGGCCGGCACGGACGGGTCCCGCTTGACGACGGCGGCCCGCCCGTCGGGCAGGGTCACCCGGCGGACCCCGCCACCCCGCAGGGCACCCGGGTCCAGCCCGACCTCCGCGAGCGCGCCGGTCACGCGGGTCAGACCTCCTTGCGGACCCGCTCCAGCAGGCCCGGGACGGCGGCCTCGATCATGCGCAGCACCTCGTCGAAGCCGTCCGGGCCGCCGTAGTAGGGGTCGGGGACCTCGGCGTCGTCGGTGGACCCGGGGTCGAAGGAGCGGAGCATCACGACCCGGTCCGGCTCGGGGACGGAGTCCCGCAGGGCGCGGCGGTGGCCGTGGTCGAGGGCGACGAGGACGTCGGCGGAGAGCGTGTGCGAGTCGATCTGGCGGGCCGTGTGGGCGGTGTCGTAGCCGTGCCGCTGCAGGACCTCGGCCGCCCGCGGGTCCATCGGCTCGCCGACGTGCCAGCCGCCCGTGCCCGCGCTGGTCACCGCCACGCCGGCGGCCAGGCCGGCCTCGTCCAGGGCGGCGCGGAACACCTTCTCCGCCATCGGGGAGCGGCAGATGTTGCCGGTACAGACGAAACTGACATGCACCCCGTCACCGTAGGGTGCCCCGGTATGGAGGGCGTCCCGGAGCCGCCGGAGGAGATCAAGGCCACTGTGTCCGGATCGCGTGCCGTCGCCGCGCGTCCGGACCTCGACACCCTGCGTCATCACGGTGACGCCGAGGCCACGCCGGGGCTGGTCGACTTCGCCGTCAACGTCCAGGGCGACGCTCCGCCGGCGTGGCTGCGGGCCCGGCTCGCGGCCGCGCTCGACGACCTGGCCCGCTACCCGTCGGCCGGGCACGACCGGCGCGCCCGCGAGGCCGTCGCGCGCCGGCACGGCCGGGAGCCCGAGGAGGTGCTGGTGCTGGCCGGCAGCGCGGAGGGGTTCGCGCTGCTCCCGGGCCTGGCGCCGCGCCGGCCGGTCGTCGTGCACCCGGGGTTCACCGAGCCGGAGGCCGCCCTGCGGGGCTCGGGGCTCGCGGTGGACCACGTGCTGACCTCCGAGGCGGACGGGCACCGGCTCGACCCGGCCGCCGTGCCGGAGGAGGCCGACCTGGTCGTGGTCGGGAACCCGACGAATCCGACCGGGGTCCTGCACCCCGCCGCCGACCTGCGGGCCCTGGCCCGGCCCGGGCGGGTGCTGGTCGTCGACGAGGCCTTCGCCGACGCCGTGCCGGGGGAGCCGGAGTCGCTCGCGGCGGAACGGCTGCCGGGCCTGCTGGTGATGCGCTCGCTGACCAAGACCTGGGCGCTCGCCGGGCTGCGGGCCGGGTACGCCCTCGGCGACCCCGCCCTGCTCGCCCGGCTGGCCGCCCCGCGGCCGCACTGGCCGGTCGGCACCCTCGGGCTGGAGGCCGTGATCGCCTGCTCCGAACCCGCGGCCGTCGCCGAGTCGGAGCGGGTGGCCGGGGAGCTGGCGGAACAGCGGAGTGCGCAGGCGGCCGCCCTGCGCGAGCTACCCGGCGTCGAGGTGCTGCCCGGCGCGGCGCCCTACCTGCTGCTGCGGCTGCCCGCCGGACGCGGCGCGGAGGTGCGGGAACGGCTGCGGCAGAACGGGATCGCGGTGCGCCGGTGCGACACGTTCCCCGGGCTGGGGCCCGACCACCTGCGGGTCGCGGTGCGCGAGCCGGCGCGGGTGGCGCTCCTGGTCGAGGCACTGGCCGCGGCCCTGGTAGGTGTAGCGGCGTGAGCGAGCACCCTCCGGCATCGCTGGCCGATGTCACCGCGGCCCTCGAGGCCGCCTACCCGCCCGGCCTCGCCCAGGACTGGGACGCCGTCGGCCTGGTCTGCGGCGACCCGGCGGACCCGGTGCGCCGCGTGCTGTTCGCCGTCGACGCCGTGGCCGAGACGGTCGACGAGGCCCTCGCCACCGACGCGCAGCTGCTCGTCACGCACCATCCGCTGCTGCTGCGCGGGGTGCACGGGGTCGGCGCCGACACCCCGAAGGGGGCGTTGCTGCACAGGCTGATCCGCGGCGGCGTCGGGCTGTTCACGGCGCACACCAACGCCGACTCCGCCGATCCGGGGGTGTCCGACGCGCTGGCCGAGGCCCTGGGGCTGCGGGTGGGAGCGCCGCTGCAGCCGCAGCCGGACCAGCCGCTGGACAAGATCGTCGCGTTCGTCCCGACCGGCCCCGCGCTGCGGAGCGTGCACGAGGCCCTGTCCGCGGCGGGGGCGGGGGAGATCGGCGACTACAGCCACTGCTCGTTCGCCACGGCCGGGACCGGCCAGTTCCTGCCGCACGCCGGCGCCCACCCGGCGATCGGCGAGGTCGGGAAGCTGGAGCGGGTCGCGGAGACCCGGCTGGAGATGGTCCTGCCGCGGCACCGGCGGCGCGCGGTGGTCGAGGCGCTGCGCGCGGCGCACCCCTACGAGGAGCCCGCCTTCGACGTGTTCGAGCTGGCGGCGCTGCCGTCGGCGCGCGGGCTCGGCCGGGTGGGGGAACTGCCGGAGCCGGAGCCGTTGTCCGCCTTCACCGAGCGGGTGGCGGCGGCCCTGCCGCGGACCGCGTGGGGGGTGCGCGCGGCCGGGGACCCGGACCGCCCGGTCCGGCGGGTCGCGGTGTGCGGCGGTGCGGGCGACTCGGCGCTGTCCGCGGCGATCGCGGCCGGGGTGGACGCCTACGTGACCGCGGACCTGCGCCACCACCCGGCGTCGGAGCACCTGCTGGCGGGGTCGCTGCCCGGCCGCCCGACGCCGGCGCTGGTCGACGTCGCGCACTGGGCGTCCGAGTGGCCCTGGTGTGCGCAGGCGGCGGCCGTCGTCGAGAAGGCCCTGGGGGGTAGCGTCGAGACCCGCGTGTCCCGGCTCCGGACCGATCCCTGGACCCTCGGCGCGTGACCACCCGAGAAGGAGGACGAGGGGCGTGAAGGCCGATCCCGCCGCGCAGCGGCGGCTGCTGGACCTGGCCGAGGTCGACGCGGAGCTCACGCGGCTCGCGCACCGCCGCCGGGCACTGCCCGAGCACGCGGAGCTGACCGAGGCCGAGGCGCGCGTCCGGGCGGGCAAGGACGCCGTGGTCGAGGCCGAGACCGCGGCGGGCGACCTGGACCGGGACATCCGCCGGCTGGAGCGGGACGTCGAGGGCGTGCGGGCGCGCACCGAGAAGGACCGGGCGGTGCTCGCGGGTTCCGGCGTGAGCGCCCGGCAGGCCGCCGACCTGCAGCACGAGCTCGAGACCCTCGCACGCCGCCAGGGCGTCCTCGAGGACGAGCAGCTGGAGGTCATGGAGCAGCGCGAGGCCCTGGGCGGCAACCTCGACCACTCCCGCCGCGTGCTCGCCGAGGCCGAGGAGCACCTGCAGGCCGTGACCGGGCGCCGCGACACCGCGCTCGCCGACATCGACGCGGCCGAGGGCGGCCGGCGCCGCGACCGCGAGACGATCCTCCCGGAGCTGCCCGAGGACCTGCTCGCCGTCTACGAGAAGCGGCGCGAGCAGGGGCGGGCCGGGGCGGGGCTGCTGCGCGAACGCCGCTGCGGCGCCTGCCGCCTCGAGCTGGACCGCACCTTCCTGGGCCGGGTCAAGGCCGCGGCGGCCGACGACGTCGTGCACTGCGAGGAGTGCGGCGCGATCCTGGTCCGGACCGGGGAGTCCGGGCTGTGACGGCCTCGACCCCGTCGGGCTCCGCCGCGTGGACCGGGCAGAAGGGCGCCCCGACCCGGATGCTGCTGCTCCGGCACGGCCAGACGCCGTTGTCCGTGGAGAAGCGCTACTCCGGCCTGGGCGACCCCGCCCTGACCGAGCGGGGCGAGGCCCAGGCGGCGAGCGCGGCCGAGCGGATCGGCGCCCTCGGCGGGGTCGACGCGATCCTCACCTCGCCGCTGCTGCGGGCGCGGCAGACCGCCGAGGCCGTCGCCGCGGTCACCGGGCTCCCGGTGGAGGTGCGCGACGGGCTGATCGAGACGGACTTCGGCGAGTGGGAGGGCCTGACCTTCGTCGAGGCCCGCGAGCGCGATCCCGAGGTGTTCGCCCGGTGGCTGGGCAGCACGGAGGTCGCCCCGCCCGGCGGCGAGAGCTTCGCCGAGGCCGGGGTCCGGGTCGCCGCCGAGCGCGCCAAGATCGTCGCGGACTTCCCGGGCCGCACGGTCGTCGTGGTCAGCCACGTCACGCCGATCAAGCTGATCCTGCAGGAGGCCCTGGCCAGCGGCAGCTCGATCCTCTACCGGCTGCACCTGGACCTGGCGTCGCTCTGCATCGCGGACTTCTTCCCCGACGGCGGGGCGTCCGTCCGGCTGGTCAACGACACGTCCCACGTGCCCGGCGACCCGTCCTAACCGACCAGGCTCCACACCGCCCACAGGGCCGCGGTGGCGGCGGTCAGGGCGACGGGCACGGTCAGCAGGCCGACGACGGTGAACGTGCGCAGGCTCGGCGTGCGGGGCAGGACCCGGCGCCACAGCAGCGTGGCCAGCGATCCCACGTAGGTCAGGTTCGGGCCGATGTTCACCCCGAGCAGCAGCGCCAGGACCAGCGCCGGGTGCGGCGCCGGTCCCAGCGCGGCGATGAGCACCAGGGTGGCCGGCAGGTTGTTGACCACGTTCGCCAGCACCGCGGCCACCGCCGCGACCCCGAGCAGCCCGGTCAGCGTCGGCGCGTCCGGCAGGATCCCGGCCAGCCACCCCGCGAGCCCGTGCGTGGCGACCGCGGCGACCACCACGCCGAGCGCCAGCACGAACACGCAGAACAGCGGGGACGTCCCGCGGACCAGCCCGGCCATCCCGATCTCCCGGCGGACGACGGCCCGCACCGCGAGCACCACGGCGCCGGCCGCCGCCACCCACACCGGCTCCACCCCCACCGTCGACGAGGCACCGAAGCCCGCCAGCGTGAGGGCGAGGACGACGAGCGCGAACCGGGGCGTGCGCTCGCCGTTGCGCCTCGCGGGCACCGGGACGGACTCGCCGAGATCACCGCGGAAGAAGCCGCGGAGCACGCCGTACTCCACGGCGAGCGTGACCAGCCACGGCAGCAGCATCAGGCCCGCGAAGCCGAGGAACGACAGCCCCGACGCCTCGAACACCAGCAGGTTCGTCAGGTTCGACACGGGCAGCAGCAGCGAGCCGGCGTTGGCGAGGTGGACCGAGGCGTAGGCGTGCGGGCGCGCGGGGAGCCGCAGCCGGGCAGTCGTCGCGAGGACGACCGGGGTCAGCAGCACGACGGTCGCGTCGAGGCTCAGCACCACCGTGACCGCCGTGGCCGCGGCGAAGACCAGCCCGAACAGCCGTGGGGCCCGGCCCCGGGCGGCCACCGCGAGCCGGGCCCCGAGCCAGCCGAACACGCCCTCGGCGTCGGCGAGCCGCCCGAGCAGCAGGATCGCGGCCAGGAAGCCGACGGTCGGGCCCAGGTCGCCGATCTCGGCCACGGCCGCCGGGAGGGGCAGGAGTCCGAGCGCGACGACCAGGACCGCCGCGGGCACGGCCGCGGCGGCCTCCGGCAGCCCGCGAGGGCGCAGGACCGCCGCGGCCAGCACCACCGCGAGGAGTGCGACCGAGAGGGCGAGCGCCATCAGTCGAGGAGCAGGTACACGCCGACGGCCAGGCCGAGTACGACCACGAACCAGCGCAGCACGGCGTCGGGCATCCGGCGGGCGATCCGGGCGCCGAGATACCCGCCGACGAGCGTCGTCGGCGCGAGGATCGCGACCGCGGTCCAGTCCACCGGCGCACGGAGCGAGAAGATCACCACGGTGACCGAGGCGGCCACGAGCGAGAGCAGGCCCTTGAGCGCGTTGAGCCGGACCAGGGTGTCGTTGGCCAGCAGCGACAGCACCGAGATCAGGATGACCCCGAGCGCCCCGCCGAAGTAGCCGCCGTAGACGCCGGCGAGGAACACCGCCGGCAGCAGCCACGCGGTGCGGTCCGGCGCGTCGGGGTCCGGGGTGCCGATCCAGCGTTTCAGGTACGGGCCGAGCGCCATGACGACGCTGGCCAGGATGACCAGTGCGGGTACGACGGCGTCGAACACCGAGCCGGGCAGGACCAGCAGCAGGACGCAGCCGACCACCGAGCCCAGTGCCGCCATGATGCAGGTCAGGACGATGCGCCGGCGCTGTTCGCGCAGCTCGCGCCGGTTGCCGACGACGATCCCGACGTAGCCCGGCCACTGCGCGATCGAGTTGGTGACGTTCGCGGCCAGCGGGTTCAGGCCGACCGCCAGCAGCGCGGGGAAGACCAGCAGCGAGCCGCCGCCCGCGATGGCGTTGATCGCGCCGGCCACCAGCCCCGCGACGAGGAGGAAGACCAGCTGACCCGGCGACGCGCCCACCACGGCCGGAACAGTAGACGGCCGCCCGGCGGGCCGCTCGGCCGTCGTCCGTAACGTCCGGGTGCCGCAGGGGCGAGTTACTGCATTGCGCAACGGTCGGGGGGCGGGAGCACGATGGGGTGAGGTCCCGGAGCCGAGCGGGGCCGTGGGGGGAGTCCGCGATGACGCAGCGGTGGGGTGTGGTCCTGGCGACGGTGCTGATCCTCGCCTGGTGCGTGGTGCCGATCTGGCTGCTGCTGCACCGGCCCGAGGGCGCCACGCGCGCGGTGCGGGCGGCGGTGGCCGGGGTGGTCGCGGTCGTCGGGCTCGGAGCGCTGCTGGCGGCCTGGGTGGGGACCTCTTCCGGGGAGGGCACGCTGCGGACCTTCGTGACCGGTCCGACGACGGCGGCCCGCCCGCCGTTGGCCGCCCCCGCGCCGGCACGCTCGTCCACGGCCTCGTCGGCGGCCTCGTCGACGTCGCCGTCCGAGGGCGCGACCGGGGCCGCACCGGTCGAGGCCGGTCCGGAACAGCCCGCCGCGCCCCCGCCGGAGCGGGTCCTCGCGGACTCCGGGGACTCGTCGGGGGCCGCAGAATCTGCGGACTCTGCGGACTCTGCGGCGGACTCGCCGGATTCCTCGGACTTCTCGGAGACGCCGGCCCAGGCGGACACGGGCGACCAGGCACCGCGGCCGCGGGCCGCGGCAGTACCGGCCGACGTGCGCAACGACGCCCCGCCGGCACGGAGCTCGGCCGGGACCTCGGCCGGCACCGAGGGTGAGCCGGCGACCCGCCAGGCCGCCCCCGCCCGGCCGGCCGTGCCCGTCGCGGCCCGGCCCGTTCAGGGGCCCGCCCCGGTCCAGAACGCGGGCCCGACGGAGCCCACCGCCCCGACAGGCCCGAAGCCCGAAGCCCCCACGCCCTCGCCGACCTCCACCGTGCCCAGCTCGCCGTCGAGCCCACCGTCGAGCCCGCCGTCGAGCCCCACGGTGGCGCCGGCACCGACGCCGACGCCGACGAAGTCCCGACCGCCCCGGCCGTCCACCACCCCGACGGCTCCCGCGACGGAGGGCGACACGGCGGCATCCACCCGAACCGCCTCGTCCCCGTCCACCCGGACGTGGACCAAGAAGCGGGTCGCGACCACGCCCACCCCACCGGCGCCCGTGACGACACCGCCCACGCCGCCCACGGTGCCGCTCACGACGACCACCACGACCCCGCCGCCCAGCTGACGTCCGCGCGTCCGCCCAGGTCGGGGGAGTGTCTCCGCGCCCCGCGCACCGCCCGCGGACACGCGTGCAGCGCGCCGTGATCCGCGCGCTACGATCCGTGGCGCGGACGAGCTGGCCGGGCGACCGCGTCGGCATCACGCCGCCGAGGAAAGTCCGGACTCCGCAGGGCAGGGTGGTTGTCAACGGCAACCCGGGGCGACCCGCGGGACAGTGCCACAGAAAACAGACCGCCGTGCGCCCCCGGGCGCGCGGTAAGGGTGAAACGGTGGTGTAAGAGACCACCAGCACCCCGGGTGACCGGGGTGGCTCGGTAAACCCCACCCGGAGCAAGGCCAAGAGGCCTCCCCCGGGAGGCTGCGCAGGTGTTCGAGGACGGCCCGTCCGAGCCTGCGGGTAGGCCGCTCGAGCCTGCCGGCGACGGCAGGCCTAGATGGATGGTCGCCGAACGGAGCGCCGCGAGGCGCCCGGGAACAGGATCCGGCTTACAGGCCAGCTCGTCCGCCCCACGCCCCGGAGGAGACCCCGGGGCGCGATCACTCTCTCGGTACCTGCACGCGTCATCCGATGGATGGCTCTGCGCCGAGAGTAGTTGCCGGGTGATCACGGGTGGGTAGATTCCGCCTCGTGCGTACCCCGAGCCCCTCGCGTCACCGCGACCGACTGCACATCGTGACGAGGTGTGCGACGTCGCTGGTCGTCGTCGCCGCCCTGTGCGCCGGCGGCGGCTCGGCCGTGCAGCCGCAGCCGGTCCGGACGGCGGCCGTGACACAGGCCGACAAGACGGTGACGATCGACGGCGAGGACTACCCGAACCCGCTGCGGCTGCACAGCGGCGCCGCCGTCACCACCGCCGCGGAGTGGGAGAACACGCGCCGCGCCGAACTGCTGGCCGACTTCCGCGAGAACGTCTACGGGCAGAGCCTGCCCGCCCCGACGGCGCAGACCTTCGACGTCGCGACGACCGACTTCCCGGCCGTGACCCGCAAGATCATCACGATCACGGTCACCGGCCCCGAGGGCACCGGCAGCTTCGACGTGAAGCTGTTCGTCCCGAAGACCGGCGCCAAGCCGCGGGGCACGTTCCTGATGATCGACCACCGAGGCGAGGTGGGGGACGACCCGGACCGGTCGTCGGGGATCGCACCGGTGTCGACGATCACCGAGGCCGGCTACGCGTTCGCGGCGTTCGACGCGGGCGAGGTCGCTCCCGACGACAGCGGCAGCTACCGCAGCGCGATGATCGACCTGTTCCACCCCGCGGACCAGGAGCTGCCCGCGGACGCGGGCCGGGCCATCAGCGCCTGGTCGTGGGGGGCCAGCCGGGCCATGGACTACCTGCAGACGGATCCCGACATCGACCCCACGAAGGTGGCGGTCATCGGCCACTCGCGCAGCGGCAAGGCGGCGCTGTGGGCCGGGGCGCAGGACACCCGCTTCGCGGTGGCCATCCCGAACAACTCGGGCTCGACGGGCACCAAGCTCGCCCGTCGCGGCGACGGCGGCGTCGGCGCGGAGACCGTCGCGCGCATCAACGGCTCGTTCCCGCACTGGTTCCCGCAGACGTACAAGGCCTACAACGACCGCGTGGACTCGCTGCCGGTCGACCAGCACGAGCTGGTGGCGCTGATGGCACCGCGCCGGGTCGTCGTCGCGAGCGCCACGGACGACGCCAACGCCGACCCCGAGGGCGAGTTCCTGGCCTACGTCGCCGCGGCGCAGGTGTACGAGCTCTACGGGCTGGGCGACACCGGTCTGCCGTCGACGAGCTGGCGACCGCCCACGGACGAGGGGTTCCGCGGTCCGGCGATGAGCTACCACCTGCGCTCCGGCGGGCACGGCCTGACCGGTGCGGACTGGGACATCTACCTGAACGGCGACCTGTTCTCGCGGTGAGCGTCCCTCACCCCAGCGGCTCGCCCATCTGCCGGTTCAGCGCGAGGGCCAGCTGCATCTCGACGGCGCCGTCCGGTTCGCGCCACCGCGTCCCGCCGAGGACGGCCGTGATGCGCTCCAGCCGCTGGTAGACCGTGTTGACGTGGATGCCGAGCGCCCGGGCGGTCGCGGGCGGACTCTGGCCCGCCGAGAAGTAGGACTCGACGGTGGCCAGCAGGGTCGACCCGGTCGCGCGGTCGTACTCCGTCAGCGGGCCGAGGGTGCGGTCCAGCAGACCCCGGACCTGCTGGGTGTCGGCGGTCTCGAGCACCGTGCCCAGCATCCCGAGCTCGGACAGCGAGGCGCCCTGCCCCTCCCGGCCGAGGGCGAGCAGCAGCCGCTGGCAGCGTGCCGCCGAGCGGTGCAGCCCCCGCACCACCCGGGCGGTCGCGCCGGGTCCGGCCGCCCCCGCGGTGACGGGCTGCCCGCTCGCGGTGGTCAGCTCGTGCACGACGAGGCGGGCGGCGTCGTCGGCCTCGAGCCCGGGGAGGACCAGAACGACGGTGTCGCCGTGCGTCCCGGCCAGCCCGCCGTGGCGCTCCGCGATGTCGACGGCCATGCCGAGGAGCGGGTGGTCCGGTTCGGGGACCCCGGCCGGGCGCTCCCCGGCCGCGGGCCCGCCGGCGACGACCACCGTGTGCGGCCGGTCGAAGTCCGCGATGCCCGAGCGGGCCGCGCGCCGCTGCAGGACGGCCCAGTTCGGCGCGCGGTCGGCCAGCAGGTCGGCCAGCAGCTCGGCACGCAGCTCGCGGGCGACCAGCGCGGTCTGGCGGCCCATGACGAGCAGCAGCGCCGCCGTCTGTGCGGCGCGTTCGAGGGTGCGTTCGTCGGCGGGGGAGAGGGGGCCGGGACGGACGAGCCGCAGCCGGCCGAGCGACTCCTCGCCCACGCGGATCTCGACCTCGTGCGTCTCCCGGTCGTCGGCGCCGGGCTCCTCGTGGCACCCGGCGAGCACCGTGCCGTCCGCGGCCAGGAGCGTCGCACTCCCGCCGAGGACGCGCCGCACGGCGCGGACGAGCTCGGACACGTCCGTCCGCTCGAGGGCGAGCGGCATGAGCTGCTCGTGGGCGAACGCCGCCCGCTCCAGCGCATGCCGCTGGGCCGCGAGCCGGGCCCCGGCCTCGCGCAGCTCGGCGGTGACGGTCTGAGTGCGCTCGTAGAGCCGGGCGTTCTCGATCACCACGGACGCGTGGGCGGCGAGCGAGGAGAGCAGGGCGATCTCGGCCTGGTCGAAGTGGCGACGGACCCGGTTCGCGGCGAAGAGGGCGCCGATCACGGTGGTGCCGGTCTTCATGGGCACGCCCGCGATGCTGACGATGCCGTCGGCCCCGACCGCGGCCGCCACCAGCGGGTCGTGCCGGATGCGCTCGTCGACGAGGTAGTCCGGGGTCGCCAGCGCCTGCCCGGTCTGGATCACGAAGCCTCCGACCCCGTACCCGGGCCGCTGGCGGACGGCCCGGATGCCCTCGGTCCGCGTGCCGGAGGTGACCCGCATGTAGGCGTCGCCGGTGGCCGCGTCGACCAGGGCGATGTAGGCGGAGTCCGAGCCGAGCAGCCGCCGGGCCCGCTCCACGATCGCCCGCAGCACCTCGTCGCTGCTGCGCAGCGAGGTCAGGTCGCGGGCCGTCGCGTAGAGGGCGGCGCCCTCCCGCTCCCGGCGGCGGCGCAGGTCGAGCAGGTCGCGGACGGCCAGCGCATCGGCGGCGGCGCTCGCCGCGGCGGGCGAGCGCAGCCCGGCGACCGCGGCCGTGACGGCCTCGGCCGGAGCGTCGTCGGCGAGCAGTTCGACGACGCGGGTCAGGGTGTCGGCGACGGTCGTCGCCGGGGCCGGTCGTTCGGGGGACTGCAGGGGGGACATCGTCGGCCCTCCGGGACGTGGCACGGACTTGACGAACGATCGTTCAGATAGTGTAGGCGGCCGGGAGCGCTCCGATCAACGGTGCGCGGGCTCAGCCGGGGACCAGGTCCTCGAGGGGGATGTGGTCGAGGATCCGGTGCAGCTGCAGGGCGACCTGGACGCTCAGGGAGCCGTCCGGCTCGCGCCAGCGCCGATGGCCCAGCACCCGGTCGATCCGGTCGATCCGCTGGTAGACGGTGTTCGGGTGGAGCTGCAGCGCCTTCGCGGCGGCGCGCGGGTTCTGGCCCGCGGCGAAGTACCCGTCGAGGGTCCGGAGCAGCTCCGCGCCGTGCTCCTCGTCGTACCGCTGCAGGGGGGCGACCGTCTGGGCGAGCAGCGCGCGGACCTGGGCCCGGGAGGTCCCGTCGAGGATCAGGCCCAGCGCGCCGAGCTCGTCCGTCGTCGCACCCTCGCCCTCCCGGCCCAGGGCGAGCAGCAACCGGTGACACCGGTCCGCCTGCCGGTGGGCGGCCCGCAGCTCGCGCGCGGAGGCGGCGGGCCCGGCGACACCGGCCGTGACCCGCGCCGACGTCGCGCGGCTCAGCTGTTCCGGGACCTCGCGGGCCGCGACGGCCGGGTCGACGCCGGGCAGCAGCACCACGACGTGCGCCCCGTGCTCCAGGGCGAGGCCGCCCCGGCGGGACGCCTGCGCGGAGGCCGCGCGCACCAGCGACCGGCGCCCGGAGCCCTCGGCCGTCACGACCAGGACCGTGTGCGGGCGCCGCAGGTCCAGCCCGCGCGGCCCGGCGCGGCGGGCCCGGCGGTCGAAGGCGGCCCAGTCCGGTTCGCGCTCGGCGAGCAGCTCCTCGACCACCTCCCCGCGCAGCCGCTGCTCGGTGAGCGACACCTGCCGTTCCATGAGCAGCAGCAGGGCCGCGGTCTGCGCCGCCCGCTCCAGGATCCGCACATCGGTGTCCGGCACCGGCCCCGCGGCCTCGAGGACGAGATGACCGAACCGTTCCCCGCCGGCGCGGATCGGGGCGGCCCACCTCGTGGGGCCGACGCGCACCGCGCCGGTCGCGTCCGCGGCGAGCCCGTCCGTCGGGTCGGGCGGCGGCACGGAACCGGGGCCGCCGGGCCGGGCCGCGGCCTCGAGCACCGCCCCGTCCGGGTCGACGGCGGCGACGTCCGCGTCGAGCATCTCGGCCACCGCGCCGACGAGGTCGGCCAGGTCGGCCCGGTGCAGCGCCATCGGGATGAGCCGCTCGTGCGCGGCGCTCGCGCGCTCGAGGGCCTCGCCGTGCCGGGCGAGCTCGGCGTTCGCGTCGCGCAGGCGGCGCGCAGTGGCTTCCGCGTCGCCGAACAGCCGCGCGTTCTCGATGACGATGGACGCGTGGTCGGCGAGGGCGGAGAGCAGCGAGATCTCGTCGCGTTCGAAACCGCGTTCGTGCCGGTTGGCCACGAACAGCGCGCCGATGACCTCGTCGCCGAGCCGCATCGGGACCCCGGCCATGCTCACGATGCCGTCCTGCACGACCGCATCGGCCACCGCAGGGTCCCGGGTGATGCGGGGATCGGCGAGGTAGTCGCGGGTCGCGAAGGGTTCGCCGGTGGCCACCACCATCCCGCCGACACCGGTGCCCTTCGGCTGGCGCACCGACTCGATCGCCCTGGTCACCGTGCCGAGCGTGATCCGCATGGCGACGTCGCCGCGGACCGGGTCGACGAGCGCGAGGTAGGTCGCGTCGGTGCCGAGGAGCTGGCGCGACTGCGCGACGATGGCGTTCAGCGCCTCGTCGACGTCCCGCAGCGCGGCCAGCCCGCGGGCGGTCTCGAGGAGGGCCTGGGTCTCCTTCTCCCGCCGCCGGCGGCGCTGGAGCCTCGTCCGCACGATCGCGCCGCGCCGCAGCGCGTGCAGCAGGGTCTCCCGCCCCGGCCCGGGTTCGCAGGCCTCGACGAGCTCCGCCAGCCGGTGGAAGGACTCGTCGGGCGCCTCCGTGGCGAGCAGGCGGAGCAACCTGGCGAGCGTCTCCTCGACACTGAGGTCCTCGTCGGGCACGGATCCCTCCGGCTACCGGTGGCTGATCGATCGTTCAGTCACCGGCAGCCTACGGAGCGTGCACCCCGAGCGGGATCCCACGAACAGCCCAATCCGGGCGACGGCTGCCGCAGACCGTGACGAGGCCGCGTCCGTCACACGGGCGCGGGCGCCCCGAACTTCGCCGCCACCCGCTCCTGGCTCACCTTCGGGGTCCAGCGGTCCTCCTCGTCCGCCCAGACGTCCCGGAGCTTCGGGATCACCTGCGTGCCGACCAGGTGGTTGTTCTTCGCCGCCACGTCCTCGGGCAGGTTCCCGACGTGCATGCACGTGATGAGCTGCCCGATCCGCAGGTCCGTGCACAGCGCCCGGACCCGCTGCTCGACGCGCTCGGGGGTGCCGGCGATGATGTAGCCCAGCTCGTCGTACTCCCAGAAGCTCAGCTCGCCGCGCTGCGCCTTCAGCCGCTCCTCCGCCGAGATCGTCTTCGCGCGGGTCAGGTTCTCCCGGATCGAGGCCTGGGAGGTGTACCCGGGCGGGGTGGCCTGCCAGATCGCCGTCGGGTTCTGCCGGTAGAAGTACTTGACCGCCTCGGAGTACTGGCGCTCCGCCTCCTCGTCGGTGTCCGCACAGCAGATGACCTGGGTGAAGGCCATCCGGTTCGGGTTCATGTTCCCGCCCGTGGCCTCGGTGTGCTCCCAGAAGCCCTTGACGATCGGCTCGGCGGACTGCCGGCCCGAGAAGGAGAGGTAGCCGTAGCAGTAGTCCAGCGCGTTGACCACGTCCCAGGTCTCGACGCTGCCGCTGCCCGGGATCCACACCGGGATCTCGTCCTGGACCGGCCGCGGCCACGGGTTCACGTACCGGAGCTGCGTGTACTTCCCGTTGAACGCGAAGGGCTCCGTCGCCTTCCAGGCCCGGGTGATCAGGTCGCGGGCCTCGTGGAACCGCTCGCGCAGCTCGACGGGCGGGACGCCGTAGGAGAAGGCGCTGTCCATGGGCGTGCCGAACACGATCCCGGCGATGATCCGCCCGCCGGAGAGCGCGTCGAGCATCGCGATCTCCTCGGCCACCCGGATCGGCGGGTTGTAGAGGGCGAGGGAGTTGCCGCACAGCGCGATCGCCGCGTTCTCCGTGGTCGCGGCCAGGATCGAGGCGATCAGGTTGGGCGACGGCGTCATCGCCAGGGACGTCTGGTGGTGCTCGTTGAGCAGCAGCGAGTCCCAGCCGAGGCCGTCCGCCTGCTGCATCAGCCGGATGTAGGTGTGGTAGTCCTCGCCGACCTGGCGCGGGTCCGCGTAGGCGGCCGGCGGGGTCACCCAGGAGCTCTCGACGGTGTCGCCGTACTCCGGCGGCAGCTTGCTGTAGTACTGCTGGGCGAACCAGTGGAACTTCACTTCTGCGTCTCCAGGGTGCGGTTGGCGGGTGCGGTGGCCATGGCGCCGCCGTCGACGCGGTAGGTCTCGCCGTTGACGAAGGCGGACTCGTCGGAGGCGAGGAACAGCACCATGTTGGCGATGTCCTCGGGCTCGCCGACGCGCGGCGAGGCCACCCCCTCGAGCGCGCGGACCGGCAGCTCGGGCACGGCGTCGAGCAGCTGCTGGGTCCGGATCACGCCGGGGGCGATGGCGTTGCAGCGCACACCGTCCTTGCCGTGCTGGGCCGCGACGAACCGGGTGAGGCCCACGACCGCCGCCTTGGTCGTGCCGTACGCGGTGAGGGCGGGGCTGCCGCGCAGCCCCCCGACGGACGCCATGTTGATGATCGACCCGCCGCCGTTCCGGACCATGTGCGGCAGCGCGAACTTGCACATCAGGAAGATGCTGCGGACGTTGGTGGCGAACGCCCGGTCCCACATCTCCAGGCTCGTGTCGATCACGGAGCCGTCGGTGAACCAGGCGTCCGGCCCCACGAGCGCCGCGTTGTTGTGGATCACGTCGATGCGGCCGTGCCGGTCGACGACCGCGGCCACGAGGGCCTCGATGGACTCCGCGTCGGTCGCGTCGAAGTGCAGCGCCTCCCCACCGATCTCCTCGGCGACGACCTTCGCCCGGTCGAGGTCGATGTCGGCGACGACGACGCTCGCGCCCTCGCGTGCCAGCGTGCGGGCCGTGGCCCGGCCGATGCCGGCGGCACCGCCGGTGACCAGGGCGATCCTGCCCTCCACTCGTCCCATGTGGATCCCCTCCCTCAGCCGGCCAGGAACGCGGACACGGCGGACACGAACTCGTCCTCCTGCTCGACCATCGGGTAGTGCCCGGCGGCCTCGATGCGGTGCAGCCGTGCGTCCGGGATCAGCCGCACGAACTCCTCGGCGTACGAGACGGGGAGCAGCCCGTCGGAGGTCCCGTGCACGACGAGCGTGGGCGCGTCGATCAGCGGCAGCCTGCGGCGCAGCCCGCGGTCGGCGATGGGCCACATGAACTTGGTGGCGGACCCGAGGTTGCGGGCCGAGAACAGGATGGGCGCGTGCGGGTCGTCCGGGTCGGGCACGAAGTTGGTGGGCTCGACGTCCGGCGGCCCGGCGTGCCACTTCGCGGCCTTGACCTGGTCGGCGGGCCCGAACGGGTCGAGCGTCGGCTCGTCGTCGAGCCAGAGGCCGTAGGCGTTGACGAGCACGAGGCGGCGCACGAGCTGCGGGGCGATCGCGGCGAGCTCGGCCGCGAACATCCCGCCCAGCGAGTGGCCGACGACGTCGACGGACCCGAGACCCCACGACTCGACCAGCTCGCGGTAGAACAGCGCGACGTCCTGGACGTCGGTGAAGTGCTCGAAGCCGGTCGAGTTCCCGTACCCGGGCTGTTCGGGCGCGAGCACCCGGTGGTCCGTGGCGAGCCGCTTCAGGAACCCGGCGCCGCCGGGATGGCGCTCGTACCCGTGCAGGTAGAGCAGCGGTGTGCCGGCACCCTCCTCCCACAGCTCGACGTCGAACGTCCCGATGTTCGGGATCTCCAGCGTGGTCATGTCGCTCCCGGTTCGTGAGCAGGTTCTGGTGTGGAGCAGGTCAGAAGTCCGGGCCGAGCCCGCCGATCGGCGGCATGCCCGAGTGGGCCCACAGCCCGCCGTCGGCGACCAGGTGGGTGCCGGTGACGAAGGACGCCTCGTCGGACGCGAGGAACAGCACGGCGTCGGCGATCTCCTCGGCCCGGCCGTACCGGCCCATCGGGATCGCCTCCCGGATGTCCGACCAGATCTGCGGGGCGGCGTCGTGGAGCCGGTCCATCGGCGGGGTGCCGATGGGGCCCGGGCAGACCGCGTTGCAGCGGATGCCCTTGCGGGCGTACTCGATCGCGGTGACCCGGGAGAGGTTGACGACGCCGGCCTTGAGCACGTTGTAGGCGCCCAGCCCGTAGTCGCCGGCGAGCCCGGACACCGAGGCGGTGTTGACGATCGCCCCGCGGCCCTGCGCCAGCATCGGCACCAGCGCGACCTTGATCGCGTACCAGTAGGCGACGAGGCTCGCGTCGAGCGAGCGCCGGAACCCCTCCAGCGAGAGGTCGCCGACACGGCCCGGCTCGAAGGCGACGTGGTTGTTGTGCAGCACGTCGAGCGCCCCGTGGCGGTCCAGCGCGAACCCGATCAGGGCGTCGATCTCCTCGGGCCGCGAGGCGTCGCAGACCCGCGCCTCGATCGTCCCGCCCGCCTCCCGGACCTCGGCCGCGACCTTCTCGGCCGCCGCCTCGTCGATGTCGGCGATCACGACGGCCGCGCCCTCCCGGGCGAAGGTCCGCGCGGTTGCCGCGCCAATGCCGGAGCCGCCGCCGGTGATCACCGCGACCTTGCCGTCGAGCCGCATGCCGGGCCTCCCGTGCTGGTGAGATGGGGTGCGGGGCCGGTCCTGACGAGCGTCGCCCCGCACCGAGTCTGCGATCGGCGCGGGGGAGGGACAACGGACGGATGCCCACCCCTCGGGCGGGATCCGTGGGTGTTCCTCCACCCGCGCCGCCGCGGTGGCCCGGCGGGGGTGCGCCCCGTCCCCACCGGGCCCGTCGGCGTCAGCCCGCGGTGACCCCGACGCCGTAGAAGGTCGGTGCGTAGGCGGGCCGGTAGCCCTCCGGGAACACCGCCTTGTCCGTCCATGCCGACGGCGGGTAGTGCGCGTGCAGCGGGAAGCTCTTGAGGATCTTCTTCTCCTCCTCGATCATCCGGTGCATCGCGGGGAGCCGGGCGTCCCGGGTCGCGCCGCTGAGCGCGTCGAGCCACGCCTTCTCGAACTCCGGGGTGGTGGTGTTCCACGGGTTGGCGTACTGGCCCGGAAGGCTCGCCTGGTACACGGTGGTCGGGTCCTGGAACGGCGCGCCCATGCCCGGGAAGGCGTTGCCCTCCTGGCGGCCGTAGAAGGTCTGCGGCGTGGTGGGCGACTCGATCACCCGGGTCGTGGCGCGCAGCCCGGACTCCGCCAGCATCGGCACCAGCGCCTCGGCCACCGCGCGGTGGTCGTCGAGGCTCGGGACGAGCATCTCGAAGTCGACGCCGTTCGGGTAGCCGGCCTGCGCGAGCAGCTGCCGGGCCTTGGCCGGGTCGTAGCTGTAGTCCGGGTTGTCCGGGGTCACGGCCTGGTCGAAGGCCCAGTAGTCGGGCGGCATGTACTGCGCGACCGGCTTGCCGAGGCCGAAGAACACGCCGTCGACGATCGCCTGGCGGTCGACCGCGTGCTGGAACGCCTGCCGCACCTCGAGCTTGTCGAAGGGCGGCTTGCCGGTGTTCATGTACATCGACATGATCGACAGGCTCTTGGACTCGGCGGTGTTGAGCCCGGCCCCCTTGGCCTGGTCGGCCTGGGACGGGTCCAGGTAGGTGAGCTCGGCCTGGCCGGTCTGCAGCATGTTCAGCCGGGTCGGCGCCGAGGTCTGCACGTAGATCTCGTAGTGCGCGGCCTTCGCGGCCTCCGGGTCCCAGTAGCCCTCGGTGCGGTCGTAGCGACTGACCTGGCCGGGGACGTAGTCGACCAGCCGGGCCATCCCGGAGCCGACCGGCTTCTGGTCGAGGTCGGGGTTCTTCATCGCGGCCGGGCTGATCATGCTGCCCGGGGTGCCGCTGAACAGCGCGGGGAGGTTGCCGCCGGGGCCGGACAGGTTGATCCGGACGGTGGTCGGGTCGACGACGTCGGCACCGGCGACGCGGGCCATCGCGCCCTTCTGCGTGCTGCCGTCGAGGGTCTTCATCCGCTCGATGTTCGCCTTGACTGCCGCGGCGTCGAACTTCGTGCCGTCGGAGAAGGTGACGTCGTCGCGCAGCTTCATGACCAGCGCGGTCTCGTTGTCGACGAACTCCCACGAGGTGGCGAGCTGCGGCACGAGCTCGCCGTTCTCGTTCTCCCGGATGAGCTGGTCGTAGACGAGCCGGAAGAAGATCATGTCCCACGGGTTGGCGGACTTGTGCGGGTCGAACGTGGACGGGTTCTGCACGAAGACGTAGCGGAACGTGCCGTTCGGGTCGATCGTCCCGCCCCCGGACCCGCCGGTTCCGCCGGAGCCGGCGGTGCCGCCGCCGCAGGCGGCCAGCACCACCGCCAGGACGGCCAGCAGGACCGCCACCACTCTCGAACGGGTGCGGCGCAGCGTCGTTGCTGTGGTCACACGGGTCTCCTCGTCTGAGCGGGCCGGGGAAGCGCGGGGCGCCGGACCACCCGGGTCCGCCCGCGCACAGGGACGTCCGCCACTGTGACCGCGGGCACGTCGGGGGACAACGGAAGTCCGACCAGCCGTGGGCCGCGTCGAATGGGCGGACGCACATCGGGTGCGATACTCCGGCCATGTCGACGAGTCCCGGAGCGGACGGGGCCGCGGACCGCGCCGGCGTCCCGGGCGGCGCGGCCGGGGCGCCCGCGCGTCGGGCCGGCCGCCCGCGCGACCCCGAGGTCGACCACAAGGTGCTCGAGGCCGCCCTGGAGGTCTACGCGGACCTCGGGTGGGCCGGGTTCAACTTCGAGGCGGTCGCCCGCCGCGCGGGTGTCGGCCGCCCCGCCCTCTACCGCCGCTGGTTGTCCGCGCGGGCGTTGCTGGTCGACGCGATCGAGCGCTCGGGCACCCGGATCGACGTGCCCGACACCGGCTCCGTGCGGGACCAGCTGGTGGTGCTCGCCCGCCAGCTCCTCGTCGAGTACCTGGGGGCGCCGGGGATCGCGGGGCTGCGGCTGCTGGTCGACGCCCGCACCCATCCCGAGGTGTTCGCCGACCTCTACGCGCGCCGCAACGAGGAGCGCGTGCGTGCCGCCCGGGCGATCGTCCGCCGCGGCATCGCCCGGGGCGAGCTGGCCCCGGGCACCTCGCCGACCCTCGTCCTCGACGCGGTGTGCGGCGCCATGCTCAACCACGCCCTCGCCACCCCGGACCGGCTGCGCAAGGTCGTGATCGCGGGCGGCGAGCGGTACGCGGCGGAGCTCGTCGACCTCGTGCTGGAGGGACGGCCCGGCGCGGGCTGAGGGGCAGGCCGAGGGCGCGGGCTCGAGCGCCGGCTGCGCGCGGAAACAGCTCAGCCGTTCCGGCGGGACTCCAGCACCCCGGACTCGACCAGCTCGTCGATCCGCTGTTCCGGCATGCCCAGCACCCGGCCCAGCACCTCCTCGGTGTGCTCGGCGCGCAGCGGCGCCGGGCGCAGCCGCGGCTCCGGCAGCCTGCGGAACACCGCGGGTCCGTTGACGGTGGGCAGCACCTCGTCGAGCTGGGGCTGGTGCAGCAGCCGGAAGTAGCCGCGGGCGCGCAGGTGCGGGTCGTCGGCGTGGTCGACCAGCCGCTGCATGGCCCCGGCGGGGATCCCCGCCCGCTGCAGCAGCTCCGCCACCTGCTCGGGCGGACGCGTCCGGGTCCAGGCCGCGACCCACGCCCCGATCTCGCCGCGCCGGGCCCGCCGTCCCGCCGCCGTCCGCAGGCCGGGATCGTCCGGCAGGTCGAGGACGGCCCGCAGCCGGGCCCAGTCGGCGTCGTCGCGGACCGCCACGACGCACCACTCGTCGTCGCCGGCGCAGGGGAAGGGGCCGCGCGGGGCGTCCGGGCCGGTCCGTGCCCACTCGACGCCGGAGCCGGGCACGTGCGACTCGAGGGCCAGCACCTCGGCGAGCTGGGCCAGGATGGTCTCGGCCTGGGACACGCTGACGCGGCGCCCCCGCCCGCGTCGCGGCCGGTCGAGCACCGCGGCCAGGGCGGCGAGGGCGCCGAGGCGCGCGGCGACGTGGTCCGGGTAGACCGTGGCACCGTCGCCGAACGCGCCGCCGTCGGCCGGGTCGTGCCGCCAGAGCGCGCCGAGTCCCGTCGACGCGCGGACCAGCGGCCCGTACCCCATGCGGTTGCTCCACGGGCCGGTCGCGCCCAGCGCGCTGGAGTCGACCACCACGATCCGCGGGTTGACGGCGGCGAGGTCGGCGTAGCCGAGGCCGAGCGACTCCATCGTCCCCGGCCTGAAGTTGGTGAGGACCACGTCGGACTCGGCGACGAGGGCCCGGAACACCTCGGTCCCCTCGGGACGGCGCAGGTCCAGCCCGAGCCCGAGCTTCCCGCGATGGCCCCAGACGAACGACGGGGTGATCGGGGTGTCGGTGACGGTCTGCCGACTGCCGTCCGGGAACGCCCGGTTCTCGATCTTGATGACCTCGGCACCCTGGTCGGCGAACAGCCGGCCCATCTCGGCGCCGACGACGATGACCCCGAGGTCGAGCACGCGCAGGCCCGCGAGCGGGGTGGCGGGCAGCGGGGGCGCGGGCCGCACCCACTCGGTCAGGACCTCGGCGGTGTGGGCGCCGAGGGCGGGGGCCGGGGTGCGCAGGCCCGCCCGCCGGCCGTCCAGCTCGACCGGACCCGCCGGGACGCGCAGGGGCCCGGCGCCGGTCGCCACCTCCGCCCAGGCGCCGCGTTCGGCGAAGTGGTCGGCCGCGAGGACCTCGGCGGGGGAGAGCACCGCGGCGGTCGGGACGCCCCGCTTCTGGCCCTCGTCCACCAGGTCGTCGCGGGTGCGCCCGGCGAACAGCGCCGCGATCAGCGGGTACAGCCGGTCCCGGGCCTCGAACCGGATCCCGATGTGCTCGAAGCGGGGATCGGCGAACTCCGGGGGCTCGCCCAGCCAGCCCCACATGCCGCGCCACTGCCGCCGCTGAGCACGCAGATGCGGACGTGCCCGTCGGCGCACGGGAAGATCGGGTAGAGGTGTGCGACGTCCGGCCGGTCCCGGGTGCCGATGGCGCGCGCCCCGCCGGTCGCGCTGCCGGAGATGCCGAAGCCCGGGTCCACGGCGTGGGTGAGGGCCTCGTGCAGGGACACGTCGACGAGATCGCCCACACCGGACTCCAGGGCCCCGGCGTAGGCGACGAGCGTGGCCCACGCGGCCTGGACGGCGGCGGAGTGGCCCGCGATCGCCGCGGGCGGCGGCAGCGGCGGCAGCCCCGGCCTGCCGGAGCGGGCGAGCGCGCCGCTCATGGCCAGCAGCACCTCGTCCGTGGCGACCCGGTCGCGGTAGGGCCCCGTCTGCCCGAACGGCGTCACCGCCACCACGACCAGCGCCGGGTTCAGCGCGTGGAGCTCCTCCGCCGTGAGCCCGTCGTCGGCGCCGGGCGGGCGGTCGTGCACCAGGATCGCCGCCGACCGGACGAGCCGGGCCAGGTCCGCTGCGTCGACGACGGCCGAGCGCTTGTTCGCGTCCTGCACCAGGTGTGCGACGCCGGTCCCGGCGACGACCGGCTCGCGGCGCCGCGCGGGCGCCCCCTCCGGGGGCTCGACCCGCACGACGTCCGCCCCGAGGTCGGCCAGCAGGCGGGTGGTGACCGCGGCGACGCCGTCGGCCAGGTCGAGGACGCGGACCCCGTGCAGGGGCAGCTCACCGTCGGTCATCGCGGAATGCCCACCTCGCCCCGTTGCGCCGGTCAGACAGCCTTCCGGACGCTAAAACGAACTCTTGTCGTCCGCAATAGACCGGCGAGGTGGCGGCCACCCGGGCCACTCTTGCGATGTCGCGCGGGCGGCGCCTACGGTCGGGTGATATCGGATGACGGTCGTCCGTAACCGACGGAGGTGGAGATGCCGGCCTTCGCCGTGCCGCCCGAGCACGCCGACCTGCGGGCGGCCGTGCGGCGGTTCCTGACCGAGTGCTCGCCGGAGGCCGAGGTCCGCCGGCTGATGGAGACCGGGGCCGGGCACGACCCCGCGGTCTGGAAGCGGATGGCGGGCGAGCTCGGCCTGCAGGGACTGATCGTCCCCGCGGACCACGGCGGCGCCGGCGCGGGGCGCGTCGAGCTGGGGATCGTGCTGGAGGAGGCCGGGCGCGCGCTGCTCTGCGCACCGCTGTTCGCCACCGTCGCCCTCGCCGCCACCCTGCTGCTGGAGTGCGACGACGCCGACGCGCAGGCCCGGTACCTCCCCGGCATCGCCACCGGCGACACCGTCGCGACCGTGGCGGTGTCGGCGCCCGACCCGGGCCGTCGTCCGCCCGGCTCGGGGGTCGCCGCGGCGGGCACCGCCGAGGGCTGGCGGCTGACGGGGGAGGAGCCGTACGTCGTCGACGGGCACGCGGCCGATCTCCTGCTGGTCCCCGCCCGCACCCCGGCGGGCCTCTCGCTCTTCGCCGTGGACGGCCGGCTCGCGCAGCGGCACCCGCTGCAGACCGTCGACCGGACGCGCAGGCTGGCGCGGGTGACGTTCGCGGACACCCCGGGCGAGCTGCTCGGCCGGGACGGGAGCGCCGGCCCGGTGCTCGACCGCACGCTCGACCTCGCCGCCGTCGCGCTCGCGTCCGAGCAGGCCGGTGCCGCGGCCTTCGTGCTGGAGCGGACGGTCGCCTACGCCAAGGAGCGTGTGCAGTTCGGGAGGCCCATCGGCGGCTTCCAGGCGATCAAGCACATGCTCGCGGACCTGCTGCTGGAGTCCGAGTCGGCGATCTCCGCGGCGCGCTGGGCGGCCGCGGCGGCCGACGAGGGCGACCCGGACCTGCCGGCGCTGGCGAGCCTCGTCCGCGCCTACTGCTCCGACGCCTTCGTGCGGATCGCGGCGGACTCGATCCAGATCCACGGCGGGATCGGCTTCACCTGGGAACAGGCGGCCCATCTCTACCTGCGCCGGGCCCGGACGAGCGCCCAGCTGCTCGGGGATGCCGCCTACCACCGGGAGCGCCACCTGCAGAGGAGCATGACATGAGCGTGCGCGCGGAGGTCGCCGCCTGGCTGGCAGCCGAATGGGACCCCGCGACGATGAGCGCAGGCCGACCCCGGACGGAGTTCGTCGCGGCGGTCGTCGAGGCGGGGTGGGCCGCGCCGCGCTGGCCGCGCCGCTGGTTCGGCCGCGGTCTGTCCGACGACGACGGCCACGTCGTCGAGGAGGAGTTCCGCCGCGTCGGCGCCCCGGGCTCCGGGCAGGACCGGCACAACCTGTACGCGGCCACCGTGCTGAGCTTCGGCTCGGACGCGCTGAAGGAGCGGTTCGTCGGCCCGATGCTGCGGGGCGAGGTGGCGATGTGCCTGCTCTACAGCGAGCCGGGCGCGGGATCGGACCTCGCCGCCGTCCGCACCCGGGCGGTCCCCGACGGGGACGAGTGGGTCGTCGACGGGCAGAAGGTCTGGACCTCGTCGGCCCGCACCGCGGACTACGGGATGTTGCTGTGCCGCACCGACTGGTCGGTCCCGAAGCACCGCGGACTGTCCTTCTTCCTCTTCCCGATGCGGCAGCCCGGTGTCGAGGTCCGGCCGCTGCGGCAGATCACCGGGGAGTCGGAGTTCAACGAGGTCTTCCTGACCGGGGCGCGCGTGCCGGACGAGCACCGGCTCGGCGGGCTCGGCGAGGGCTGGCGCGTGCTGCAGACCGCGCTGGCCTACGAGCGGTCGGTCATGGGGGACCGGGCCCGCGCGGGGCGCTCGGACAGGGGCATGGCCGAGGTGGGCGACGAGCTCGTGAGGCTGGCCGCCGAGACCGGCCGGCTCGGCGATCCCGTGGTGCGCCAGGACCTCGCCCGGGTGGCGGCCCTGCGCACGGTCAACGAGTGGAACGCGTTGCGCGCCAAGGCCGAGGTGGAGCAGGGCTCCTCGTCGTCGGTGATGTCGCTGGGCAAGCTCGCGATGTCCCGGATCCTGCACGAGAGCGCCCGGGTGCGCACCGCCCTGGCGGGCCCGCGGGCCATGGTGGAAGGCCCGGAGGAGCCGATCGGCGACGAGGCGACCTTCCTGGCGCTCAACGCCTACTTCACCTCGATCGGCGGGGGCACCGACCAGATCCAGCGCAACATCATCGCCGAGCGGATCCTCGGCCTGCCGAAGGAGTACGAGGTGGACCGCGACGTCCCGTTCTCGGAGGTGCGCGGTGGGTGAGGCGGCGGCTGATCCTCTGACACCCCGGACGATGCCCCGGGGCCGTACACCCGCGATCGTCGGGCTCGGGATGACGGAGATGGGCAAGGTCTACGACCGCACCGCCGCGGAGTTCGCCGCGGACGCCGTGCGGCTGGCGGTGGCGGACGCCGGGCTCTCGCTCGAGGACGTCGACGGCCTGCTCACCTCGGCCGGCGTCGGCGGCGGAGTCGGCCTGGGGCTGGCCCGCGACCTGGGCCTGCGCGACCTAGCGGTGCTGTCGGAGATGCAGTCGTACGGGTCGACGGCCGGGCAGATGGTCCAGTACGCCTCGCTCGCGGTGGCCTCGGGGATGGCCGGGACGATCGCGTGCGTGTTCGCGGACGCCCCGCTGCGCCAGGGCACGTCCACCGGCGCGGCCTACGGCTCGAGGGGTGCCGTGGGCTGGCGCGGGGTGCTCGGCGCGAGCGGGATCGCGGACACCACGTCGATGTACGCGCTCGCCGCCCGCCGGCACATGGACACCTACGGGACCACCCAGGACCAGCTGGGGCACATCGCCGTCGGGCAGCGGGCGTGGGCGGGCATGAACCCGCGCGCCCAGTTCCGGGACCCGCTGACCCTGGAGCAGTACCACGCCTCGCGCTGGATCACCGAGCCCTTCCACCTGCTCGACTGCTGCCTGGTGTCCAACGGCGGCATCGCCGTCGTCGTGACGTCGGCGGAGCGGGCCGGGTCCCTGGCCCGGCCGCCGGTGCACGTGCACGGCTGGGGCCAGGCGCACCCGGGCCGCTCGCTGCTGCGCCACGAGAACTTCGGGCTGGTCTCCGGCGCCGCCCGGTCGGGACCTGCGGCGTTGGCGATGGCGGGCCTGTCGGTGTCCGACGTGGACGTGGTGGAACTCTACGACTGCTACACGTTCACCGTGCTGATCACCCTGGAGGACTACGGGTTCTGCCCCAAGGGCGAGGGCGGGCGGTTCGTCGCCGACGGCACCCTCGGCCCCGACGGCAAGCTCAAGGTCAACACCGGCGGCGGCCAGCTGTCGTCCTACTACCTGTGGGGCATGACGCCGCTGTCCGAGGCGGTGCTGCAGGCCCGCGGGGAAGCGGGGGAGCGGCAGGTCGCCGACCACGACGTGGTCCTGGTGTCCGGCAACGGCGGCGTGCTCGACCACCACTCCACCCTCGTCCTGTCCCCGCACGCCCCCGGGAGGGCCTGATGGTCGGGAAGGTCGCACGGGACGCCGCGACCGCGGAGTTCTTCGACGGCACCGCCCGCGGCGAGCTGCTCCTGCGCCGCTGCCACGACGGTCACCTGTCCTCGCCGTACGCGACGGCCTGCGAGACCTGCGCCGCGGCGGACCTCACCGCCACCCCGGCCAAGGGTGGCGGCACGGTGGTGAGCCACGCCGCGGCGCACCGGCGGGACGGCACGACCCTCCCGCTGGTGATCGTCGAGCTGGACGAGGGGCCCTGGTGGTGGTCGTGCGTGGTCGGCGCGGAGCCGCACGAGGTCACCACCGGCGCGCGGGTGCGGCTGCACCACGAGCGGGCGGACGGCGGGTCGGAGGCCGTGCCGGTCTTCCGGCTGGTCGCCGCCTGACCGGCGGCGACCAGCCGGACCGTCAGGCCCCCACGCCGACCCCCCGGAGGCTGAACATGAAGTTCACCCGGTAGCCCTCGGACGGCAGCACCACCTTGCTCGTGAAGGCCATCGGCGGGGTGTGCTGGTGGATCGGCACGCGCTTGCGGATGTCCTTCTCGCTCTCGACCATCTGCCGCACCGCCGGGCTGCGGGCCTGCGGGTCGGTCCCGAGGAGCGCGGCGCCGTACGCCGTCACGAACTGCGGCGTGCTCACGTTCCACGGGTTGTAGAACTGGTCCGGCAGCTCCGGGAGATAGGCCGTCGTCGGGTCGCCCACCGGGGACCCCATGCCGATCAGCGCGTTGCCCTCCTCGCGCGCGAAGAAGGTGTCCGCCGTGGTGGCGGCGTCGATGACCCGCGGCTTCACCCGGAACCCGCCCGCCTCGAGCATCGGGATCAGGGCCTCGGCCGCCGAGCGGTGGCTGTCGATGCCGGGGATCAGGAACTCGATGTCGACGCCGTTCGGGTAGCCGGCCTCGACGAGCAGTTGCTTCGCCCGTGCCGGGTCGTGGTTGAAGCCCGGCGCGTCCGGCGTGACGGCCGGGTCGTAGCCCCAGTGGTCCGGGGGCAGGAACTGGGCGACGGGGGTCCCGTAGCCGAAGAACACGCCGTCGACGATCGCGGTGCGGTCGATGGAGTGCTCCAGGGCCTCCCGGGCCTCGAGCTTGTCGAACGGCGCCTTGCCCGGGTTCATGAAGAAGTTGAGGATCGCGGTGCTCGCCGAGGCCTCGGCGTTGAGCCCGGCCGCCTTCGCCTGGTCGGCCTGGGAGGCCTCGAGGTTGGCGATGTCCGCCTGGCCGCCGATCAGCATGTTCATCCGCGTCGTGGCCTGCGGCTGCACGTAGATCTCGTACTTGGCGGCCTTGGCCGCCTCCTTGTCCCAGTAGTTCGGGTTCCGCTCGAACCGCACGACCTGGTTCGGCACGTACTCGACCAGCGTGGCCATGCCCGACCCGACGGGCTTCTGGTCCAGGTCGGGGTTGTCGAAGGCCGCCGGGCTGATCATCACGCCCGCCGAGCTGGAGAAGAAGTTGGGCAGGTTCCCGCCCGGCCCGTTCAGGTTGATCCGCACCTGGGTCGGCGACACGACCTGCACGTCCTGGATCGCCCGGATCAGGCCCTTCACCGCGCTGGTCTCGGAGAACCGCGCCCGGTCGAGGTTCGCCTTCGCGGCGGTGGCGTCGAACTTCGTGCCGTCGACGAACGTGACGTCGTCCCGGAGGTCGAGCACCAGGGCCTTGCCGTCGTCGACGAACTCCCACTTCGTCGCGAGCTGCGGCTTGAGCTCGCCGAACGTGTCCGCCCTGATCAGGTGGTCGTAGGGCAGCTGGTAGACGACGTTGTCCCAGGGGTTGCCGGACCTGTGCGGGTCGAAGGTCGACACCGCCTGCGACCAGGCGAAGCGCAGGGTGGCGTTCGGGTCGGCCTGTGTGGCCTGCCCCGAACCCGTCCCGCCCCCGCTCCCGCCGCCGCACGCGGCGGCGAGCAAGGCCACCACGGCGACCAGCACCGCCAGCACCCTCGACGACGCTCTCCTGTCACGCCCCATTGCGCTCCTCGTCTCCCTCGTCTCCTCCGACCGACCGCCGCCGCCCGGCGGAGCCGGTTCAGCCCGCCGCCACCGCGATGCCGCGGAACACGGGCGCGTACGCGGGCCGGTAGCCCGGCGGGAAGATGACCTTGTCGGTCCAGACGCTCGGCGGCTGGGCCGCGTAGATGCCGAACTGGCGCCGCAGGTCCTTCTCGTCCTCGATCATCCGGTGCACCGCGGGCAGCCGCTCCTCGCGCGTCGCGCCGACCAGGGAGTCGTTCCAGGCCTGGGTGAACTCCGGCGACGTCGTGTTCCACGGGTTGGTGAACTGCCCGGTCAGGTTCGACTCGTACTGGGTGGACGGGTCGACGAACGGTGCGCTCGCACCGATGTAGGCGTTGCCCTCCTGGCGGCCGAAGAACGTGGCCGGCGTGGTCGCGGGCTCGATCACCCGGGTCCTGGGCCGCAGGCCCACGGCCTCGAGCATCGGGATGACGGCCTCGGAGACGGCGCGGTGGTCGTCGAGCGCGGGGATGAGCATCTCGAAGTCCGCCCCCGCCGGGTACCCGGCCTGCGCCAGCAGCTGCTTCGCCTTCTCCGGGTCGTAGGCGTAGTCCGGGCCGTCCCACGCGACCTTGTCGTCGTAGGCCCAGTGCCCCGGCGGGATCAGCTGCGAGGTCGGCGCGCCGATGCCGAACAGGACGCCGTCGACGATCGCCCGGCGGTCGATGGCGTGCTCCATCGCCTGCCGCACCTCGAGCTTGTCGAAGGGCGCCTTGGCGGTGTTCACGGTCATCCGGAAGATCGTCGTGCTCTGCGACGGCTCGACGTGCAGGCCCGCGGCCACCGCCTGGTCCTGGGTGGACGGGTCCAGGTAGGTCATGTCGATCTGGCCGGTGGTCAGCATGTTCAGCCGGGTCGGCGACGACGTCTGGACGTAGACCTCGACGCCGGCGACCTTGACGGCGTCGGGGTCCCAGTAGTTCGGCGCCTTCGTGTACCGGGTCACCTGGCCCGGCACGTACTCGGTCATGGTGAACATGCCGGAGCCGACGGGCTTCTGGTCCAGGTCGGGGTTGTCGAACGCCGCGGGACTGATCATCGACCCGTGCCGCTCGGTGAACAGGGCGGGCAGGTTGCCGCCCGGCGAGCTCAGGTTCAGCCGGACCGTGGTCGGGTCCGGGGTGTCGATCGAGGCGATCGCCCGCAGCGCGCCCTTGACCGCACTCGTCTCCAGGGTCTTGGCGCGTTCGAGGTTCGCCTTGACCGCGGCGGAGTCGAACTTCGTGCCGTCGTGGAAGGTCACGTCGTCGCGCAGGGTCAGCTGCAGGACCGTGCCGCCGTCGAGGAACTCGTACCCGGTGGCGAGCATCGGGACGATCTCGCCGTTCTGGTCCTCCTGCAGGAGCTGGTCGTAGACCAGCCGCAGGTTGACCATGTCCCAGGCGTTGCTGGAGCGGTGCGGGTCGAAGCTGGAGACGTTCTGCACGAACGCGTAGCGCAGGATCGCGTTCGGGTCCGGCTGCGCGGCGGCGCCGGAGCCCGCGCCACCGCCTCCGCACGCGGTGACCAGCAGCGCGAACACGGCGATCAGCCCGGCGATCAGCCGCCGGGACGAAGGAGCCCTCACCGGGCGCTCCTCTCGGGTCGGGGCGTCAGCCCGTGAACTGGCCACCGGCGGGGTGCAGGATCTGCCCGGTGGTGAACGACGACTCGTCGCTCGCGAGGTACAGGCACGCGTCGGCGGACTCGGTCGCGGTGCCGAGCCGGTTCATCGGCGTGATGCTCATGGCCATCGCGTAGGCGGGCTCGTCGTCCTCGAGCCCGGCGATCATCGGCGTCGCCGTGTAGCCGGGGCCGACGGCGTTGACCCGTACCCCGGTCTGCGCCAGCTCCAGGGCCATGACCTTGGTGAGCATCCAGACCCCGGCCTTCGACACGCAGTACGGCGACGCGCCGGCCAGTGGGATCTTCGCCGCGGTCGAGGCGATGTTGACGATCGACCCGCCCGTGCCCTGCTCCAGCATCTGCCGGGCCAGGGCCCGGTCGGTGAACAGCACGCCGAGGACGTTCACGTCGAGCACGCGGCGGAAGTTGTCCGGCTCGAGGTTGACGACGTGCGTGGCGTCGCCCCGCGCCGCGCGGGTCTGGATGTTGCTGGCCCCCTGTGCCGTGGCGACGCCCGCCGCGGCCACGCCGACGTCGACGCGCCCGAAGGCCTCGACCGCGGCGGCGACCAGCGCCTCGCAGTCGGTCTCCGAGGTCGTGTCGGTTCGCACGTACCGCGCGGAGCGGCCGGCCTTCTCCACCAGCGCGACCGTCTCGGCACCGTCCCGGAGATCGCCGACGACGACGTCGGCGCCCTCCTCGGCGAACCGCACCGCGGTCGCCTGCCCGATGCCGCTCGCGCCGCCGGTGATCACGGCGACCTTGCCCGTCAACCTCATCGAGGGTCCTTTCCGAAGGTGAGCACGAGTCGGCCGCGGGTGCCGCCCGCCTGCAGCCGGCGGTGCGCGGCGGCGGCCTCGGCGGCCGGGTAGGTGTCGGCGACGCGCAGGGTCAGCCGCCCGTCGAGCACGAGCTGGGCGAGCTTGGCGATCTCCGCGCCGTCGGTGAGGTGGTCGCGGACCATGACCGGGTGGACGCGGATGTCCCGCTCGGTCGGGCCCGCCCAGAACCGGACGGTGGTCAGGGCGCCGCCGTCGCGCACCATCGGCAGGGCCCCCGCGTCGAGGACCGCCGCGTCGATCAGCCCGTCCACCCCGTCGGGCACGGCGGCCCGGAACGCGGCGACCTCCTCCGCCACGTCGCGCGAGGCCGGCACCACCACGTCGGCGCCCAGGCCGCGGACGAGCTCCGCGTCCTGCGCGAACGCGTCGGCGACGACCCGCAGGCCGGCGATCCGGCCGAGCTCGATCGCGTACCCGCCGACGGCCCCGGCCGCGCCGGTCACGCCGAGCGTCTGCCCGGCGGTGAGCCCGAGGTGCAGCAGTGCGGAGTAGACGGTCAGGCCGTTCATCGGGAGCGTGGAGGCCTCGACGTCGCTGATGCCGTCCGGGATCGCCGCGGCCGCGTTGTCCGGCACCACGACGTACTCGGCCTGGGCCCCGCCCAGCGCGCGGCGCGGCATGACGATCGCCATCACCCGCTCGCCGACGGCCCAGGCGCTGTCGGGGCCGACGGCGTCGACCACGCCGGCCATCTCCATTCCCGGCACCCACGGGGCGGGCAGGCCCTCCGACTCCCGCGGGCCCCACTGTCGGAAGGCGGTGTCGGTCGGGTTGACCGCCGCGGCGGTGGTGCGGATCCGGATCTCCCGCGGACCGGGCTCGGGGGTGGGCAACTCGACGAGCCGCAGCACCTCGGGACCACCCGGGTGCGGGATGCCCACGGCGTACATGTCAGGACTCCTCGGGAGCGACGGGGTCGGGCAGGACGAGCACCTTCACCGAGCCGTCGACGGCGTGCTGGGTGTCGAAGGCGTCGGCGACCCGGCTCAGCGGGACGCGGTGGGACACGAGCGGGGCGACGTCGACCAGGCCGTCGGTGAGCAGCCGGAAGGCCTCGGTCGCGTCGGGTCCGGTGTAGGCGAAGCTGCCGAGCAGCCGGATCTCCTTCTGCACCACCGTGTCCAGGTCGACCGGCGGGCGCGCACCGACCAGGCCGGCGACCGAGACCGTCCCGCCCGCCCGCACGACCTCGGTGGCGAGCGCGGTCATCGCGGGGGCGCCGGAGCACTCGAAGAAGGTGCCGACGTTCCCCGCGACCTGGTACGGCGAGGTCGACGTGCCCCACCGGTCCAGCAGGTACGTCCGCGGGTCGTCGGTGCGCGCGTCGAGGACCGTGGCGCCGAGTCCCGTTGCCGCGGCGAGCCGCGCGGGGGAGACGTCGATCCCGACGACGTCCCGCGCGCCGTAGGCCAGCAGCACCCGCAGCACGCACTGCCCGATCGAGCCGAGCCCGGCCACGACGAGCGGCCCGTCGAGCTCGGGCGCGGCGGTCGCGACGGCCCGGGTCGCGACCGAGAGCGGCTCGAGGAAGGCGCCCTCCTCGACGCTCATCGAGTCGGGCATCCGGTGCAGCCGGGCGCCGGACTCCGCGTTCGGCACGAGGACCTTGTCCGAGAGCCCGCCGCGCGCGCTGGAGGCCGGCGCCGCACAGAGGTTGGTGCGGCCGAGGGAGCACTGGCGGCAGGAGCCGCAGGGGCCCATGGGGTTCACCGCGACCCGGTCCCCGACCTCCAGGCCGCGGATCCCGGACCCGGCCGCGGAGACCGTGCCCGAGAACTCGTGGCCCATCGGCGCGCCCGGCGTGATCCAGACGCCCTCGGCGAAGGCGTGCACGTCCGACCCGCAGATGCCGCAGGCGGCCACGTCCAGCACCACGTCCTCGGAGCCGGGGACGGGATCCTCGACCTCGACCAGCCCGATCCGCCCCACGCCCTCCCAGACCGCGCTCCTCATGCGGACACCCGGGCCAGGGTCCGGACCGATGCGCCCGCGAGGCGAGGACCGGCCGTGTGCAGGTGGCAGGCCACCTCGCCGGAGCCCTGGGCGGGCGTGAGCGGCGGGACCTCGGTGCGGCAGACGTCCATCGCGTAGGTGCACCGGGTGTGGAACCGGCAGCCCGGCGGCACCCGCGACGGGTCCGGCGGGTCGCCGGACAGCACGATCCGCTCGCGGCTGCGCTGGGTCCGGGGCGACGGCACGGGCACGGCGGACAGCAGCGCCTCGGTGTAGGGGTGGGCGGGGGCGTCGAACACCCGGGCGGCGTCGCCGTGCTCGACGATCTGCCCGAGGTACATCACCGCGACCCGGTGGGAGATGTGCCGGACGACGGACAGGTCGTGCGCGATGAACAGGTACGTCAGGCCGATCTCGGCCGAGAGCTCCTCCAGCAGCCCGATGACCTGGTTCTGGGTGGAGACGTCGAGGGCCGAGACGGCCTCGTCGAGCACCAGGATCTTCGGGTCCGCGGCGATCGCGCGGGCGATCGTGAGCCGCTGGCGCTGGCCGCCGGAGAACTCGTGGGGGTAGCGGGTCATGTACTCCGGCGGGAGTCCGACCCGGCGCAGCAGCTCCGCGACCCGCTCCACGCGCTCGGTGCGGCCCAGCTTGACGTGCACGTCGAGCGGCTCGCCGATCGAGTCCCGGACCAGCATCGACGGGTCCAGTGAGGAGTAGGGGTCCTGGAACACCATCTGGATGTCCCGGCGGGCGCTGCGCAGCTCCTTCGCGGGCAGGCCGAGGAGCTCGCGGCCCTCCAGCCGCACCGACCCGCCGGTCGGCTCGACCAGGCGCATCAGGCCGCGCGCCGTCGTCGACTTGCCGCAGCCGGACTCGCCGACCAGGCCGAGGGTCTCGCCCTCGGTCAGGTCGAAGCTCACCCCGTCGACGGCCTTCAGCTCGATCCGCTCGCGGAACAGCCGCTTGCGCGGGGCGAAGGTGACCTCCAGGTCGCGGACGGTCAGCAGCGGATCCGCCCTCCCGGGCAGGGACTGGGCGGTCACGGGTTCCCCTTCAGGGTCAGCTCGGCGTGGCGCAGGCAGCGGGTGGTGTGATGGGCGGCGACGAGCTCCAGCGGCGGCGTCGGCCCGCCCGTGCAGGCCTCGGCGGCGTACCGGCACCGCGGGTGGAAACGGCAGCCCTCCGGCATCGCGCCGACCCGGGGCGGGTGGCCCGGGATGCTCGCCAACGCCTCGGACGGGTTGTCCATCCGGGGCATGGCGGCGAGCAGCCCCTCCATGTAGGGATGCCGGGGGTCCTCGAAGAGCTCGTCGAGCCCGGCGCTCTCCACGATCTGCCCGGCGTACATCACCAGCACCCGGTCGCAGATGTCCGCGACGACGCCGAGGTCGTGGGTGATGAAGATGACCGACATCCCGTGCTCGCGCTGGATCTCCCGCAGCAGCTCCAGGATCTGGGCCTGCACGGTGACGTCGAGGGCCGTGGTCGGCTCGTCGGCCACGATGACGTCGGGGTTGCAGGCGAGCGCGATCGCGATCATCACGCGCTGACGCATGCCGCCCGAGAACTCGAAGGGGTACTGGGTGGCGCGCCGGGCCGGGCTGGGCACCCCGACCCGGTCCAGCAGCTCGACCGCCCGGCGCTTCGACTCCCGCCGGCTCGCGCCCTCGTGCCTGCGCAGCACCTCGGCGATCTGGTCGCCGACCGTGAACGCCGGGTTCAGGCTGCTCATCGGCTCCTGGAAGATCATCGAGATCGTCGGCCCGCGGACGTCGGACATCTCCTTCGGGGAGAGCCGGGTCAGGTCGTGGTCGAGCAGCCGCAGGGTGTCGGCGCGGACGCGGGTCTGCTTGGGCGGCATCAGTCCGGCGATCGACAGGCAGGTCACGCTCTTGCCGGAACCGGACTCGCCGACGATCCCGAGCGTCTCCCCGCGCCGGACGGAGAAGCTCACCCCGTCGACGACCGTCGCCCACCCGGACTCGGTGAGGACGTCGACGACGAGGTTGTCGACCTCGAGGGTGGTGTCGGTCAGGGTGGCTGCGTTCTGGGTCGCCGTCACGACTCGGTCCTTTCCTCGCGGCCGAGGGCGTCGCGGAGGCCGTCGCCGAGCGTCACGAACGTGAACACCGTCAGCGCGATCAGCACGCCCGGGAAGATGCCCAGCCACGGCGAGCGTCCGAAGTAGAGGAAGCCCTCGCGGATCATGGATCCCCAGCTCGCGTCGGGCGGCTGGACGCCGAGGCCGAGGAAGCTCAGGCCCGCCTCCGAGAGCATCGCGTAGCCGGCGGTCACGGCGATCGCGACGGTCAACGGGGACAGGGTGTTCGGCAGGATGTGCCGGAGGATGACCATCCAGGTCGGGGTGCCGATGCTGCGCGAGGCCTCGACGAAGGTCTCCTCCTTGAGCCCCAGGACCACGCCGCGGACCAGCCGGAGGAACCGCGGCGCCATCAGGATCCCGACGGCGAACATGGCGTTGCGCAGGCTCGGGCCGAGGACGCCGACCAGAGCGATCGCGAGCAGCAGCGGCGGGAAGCTCATCGCCGCGTCGTTGAGCCGCATGACGACCTGGTCGAAGCGGCCGGACAGGAAGCCGGAGAGGAAGCCCAGCGGCACCCCGATCGCCATCGCCACGGCCAGCGCCAGCGCGATGGCGAGCAGGGACACCCGGGTGCCGACGATCAGCCGGCTCAGGATGTCGCGGCCCAGCTGGTCGGTGCCCAGGAGGTGGCCGGGGGAGAAGGGGTCCAGCAGCACGGCGCGCAGGTTCTGCGCGTTCGGGTCCGCCGGGGTGATGAACGGTCCGATCAGGGCCACGACGACCAGCAGGGACAGGACCCCGAGCGCGATCATCGCGCCCCGGTTGCCGCCGACCCGGCGCCGGAAGTCCGCCCACGCCCCACCGCCGTGGGCCAGTGCCTCGGCCGAGACCGACGCGGGGGCGCCGGCCGGCATCGCCGAGGCCGCGGGTGCCTCCGGCGCGACCTGTGCCGACGGCTCCCGGGCGGCCTCCGACTTCTTCTCCACATTGGTCATCGGGGCCGCACCTTCGGGTTGAGGTAGCCGTACGTGAGGTCGACGAGCAGGTTCGAGAGCATCGCGACGAGCACCGCGACCAGCACGATCCCCTGGATCACCGGGATGTCGCGGGTGGTCACCGCGTTGAGCGCGACCTGGCCGAGGCCGGGGACGCCGAAGATCTGCTCCACGAGCACGGCGCCGCCGAGCAGCGCGGTGATCTGCAGGCCCAGGACCGTGACGAGCGGGACGCTCGCGTTCTTCATGACGTGCTTGCCGATCACCACCCGCCCCCGCAGGCCCTTCGCCCGCGCCGTGCGGACGTAGTCCTGCTGCAGCACACCGATGATCGAGCCGCGCAGCTGCCGGGCGCTCTCCGCGGCGCCGGCGATGCCGAGGGTCAGGGCCGGCAGCAGGATGTGCGAGGCCCAGGCGGCGGGATCCTTCTCGATGGGGACGTAGCCCGTCGCCGGCAGCCACCCGAGAGTGAGGCTGAACAGCAGCACGAACATCAGGCCGAGCCAGAAAGACGGCAGGGCGATGCCGAGCGACGAGCCGATGCTCGAGATGCGGTCCAGCCAGGTCCCGCGGCGCAGCGCCGACACGATCGCGGTCGGCACTGCGATCAGCAACGAGATGACCAGGGCGGACCCGGCGAGGGCGAGCGTGACGGGGAGCCCGTCCCCGATCGAGGTGGCGACCGGACGGCTGGTGAACAGCGAGGTGCCCAGATCGCCCGACAGGGCGGAGGTGATCCAGTCCCAGTACTGCACGACCATCGGGCGGTCGAGCCCCAGCCGTTCCCGCACGGCCGCCACCTGCTCGACCGTGGCCTCCGGGCCGGCGATCGTGACGGCCGGGTCGCCCGGGATCAGCAGCACGAGGCCGAAGACGACGAAGGTCACCAGCAGGAGTACGGGAACGGTGGTCGCCACGCGCGTCAGAAAGAACTTCAGCACGGGATGCTCAACCTCCTCGTTGAAGTCGGCGCATCGATTCTCGGGAAATTCCGGGCAGCACGCGGCCCCGTTCCGGGGGTCGCCCGGGAAGGGGCCGGCAGAACCCGTCGGCGGGTTCTTCGGGCCGGTCTCAGCAGGGGGATCGACGGTCGGCGTCGGCTTCGGACGCTAAGCGAGGCGGCCCGTGGCGGGCAATGGGCGGCGCGTCCGATTTCGCCGGGAAATCGTCCGGGCGCCGTTTCCCGCTCGATCCGGCCCGCGCATTGGGACGATGTCCACGACGGCGCCGGAACTGCTGTGCGGATCCCCATTGTCTCCCCCGCCGACGGCCGCCCACGCTGGCCCCGGGCCCGGCAGGTGCCGGGCGCCGCGGTGAGGTCAGGAGGCGGAACGGTGAAGTTCCACTGGTTCGCGGAGGTCACGTACGACGGACTGCCGCCCGGGTTCCCGGCGGCGGGGCAGGGCGGCTGGGTCGACAGCCCGATCGCGATGGCCGACGCCGAGCGGGTCGGCGCCAACTACCGGATGTTCATCCGGCTCATGCAGCAGGCCGACCGCGACGGCTTCGACGGGCTGGCCGTCAACGAGCACCACCAGACCCCGTTCGCCATGACGCCCTCGCCGAACCTGCTCGCGGCCAGCGTCGCGAGCAGCACCGAGAAGGCCGCGATCCTCGTGATCGGCGACTCCCTGGCCCTCTACAACCCGCCGACGCGCGTCGCCGAGGAGATGGCCTACCTGGACTGCCTGTCCGAGGGGCGGCTGATCGCGGGGTTCGTGTTCGGCACCCCGATGGACTCGACCCACGCCTACGGGCGGCCGCCGATCGAGCTGCGCGAGCGCTTCCACGAGGCGCGCGAGCTGATCCTGCGCGCCTGGGTGGAACCGGAGCCGTTCACCTTCAACGGCCGCTACACCCAGCTCCGCCAGGTCAACCTCTGGCCTCGGCCGATCCAGCGCCGCCCGCCGATCTGGGTCCCCGGCTCGACGAGCCCGGAGACCTGGGAGCTCGTGACCCGCGAGAACTACTGCTACGGCCACCTGTCCTTCTCCGGCCTGAAAGCCGCCAAGCCGCTGGTCGACGGCTACTGGGACTACGTGGCGGCGCACGACGGCGACATGAACCCGCACCGGATGGCGTTCACGCAGATCGTCTGTGTCGCCGACACGGACCGGGAGGCCGAGGAGAAGTACGCCGAGGCGGTGCGCTACTTCCAGCGCGTCCGGGATCCCGCCGTGCGGTGGGCGACGCCACCGGGCTACCACTCGTCCGCGGCCCTGCGCGGCATGCTCGGCCGGACGACGTCGCCGCAGGCCGTGGAGGACAAGCGGCGGGCGGTCACCGGCGAGATGGGCTTCTGGGAGTACGACGAGAAGGGCTACATCGTGGCCGGCACCCCGGACCGGGTGGCGCAGCGGCTGCGCGAGCTGGCGACCGAGCTGCGGGTCGGGCAGCTGATCGCGTCGCTGCACATGGGCAACCTGCCGGAGGAGACGGCCGCGATGAACACACACCTGTTCGGCACCAAGGTGATCCCGCAGCTGCGGGACCTGTGGGCGGACCAGCCGGACCACTGGACCCCGGCGGTCAGCCAGGCCCGGGTCGGGGCGCCCTCGCTGGTGGCGGGCGCATGAGCACCTCGACGGTCAACGGCGTCCGGCTCCGCTACGACGTCCAGGGCGACGGCCCGCCGCTGTTGCTGATCGCCGGACTCGGTCTGAGCTCCCTCGCGTGGGCCGCTGTCGTGCCGCGGCTCCGCGAGGACTTCACGGTGATCACCTTCGACAACCGGGGGACCGGGTTGTCGGAGGTGCCGCCCGGCCCGTACCCGATCGACACCCTGGGCGACGACGCAGCCGCGCTGGTCCGGCACCTCGGGCTCGGCCCGGTCGCGGCCGTCGGGTGGTCGCTGGGCGGTTCGGTGCTCCAGTCGATGCTGGTCCGGCACGGCGACGTGTTGTCGAAGGCGGTGCTGCTCAACGCCTTCCCCTCGTACACCGGCGTGCAGGACGCCTGGCTCGACGCCGGCCTCGCGCTGCGCCGGGCGGGCGTGGATCCGGTGTCCGTCGGGATCCACGGGATGCCCTGGGCGTTCACCCCGCGCCTGCTCGCCGACCACGCCGCCGCGCAGGCGCAGGCCGAGCTGGCCCGCAAGGACCCGCACCCGACCACGCTCGCCGGGTTCGAGGCGCAGGCCGCGGGCCTGCGGGTCTACGACTCCTGCGCCGACCTGCCCTCGGCGACCACCCCCACCTTGGTGCTCGCGGGCGCCGAGGACGTGCTGACGCCGGTCGCGCAGTCCGTGGAGATGGCCGAGCTGCTGCCGCACGGCACACTGCAGGTCCTGCCGCGGGGTGGGCACGGCATGGTCGTGGAGTACCTCGACGACACCCTCGCGGCGATCACCGCCTACCTCGGGGCCGACCGGTGAGCGCGCCGGCCCTCGGCCCGGTCAGTGCGGTCGATCGGGCCGTCGAGGCCATCGCGGCGGGGCGTCCGGTCGTCCTGCTCGACGACCTGGCGGCCACCCCGCAGGTCGTGCTCGTCGCCGCCGCGGAGCTCGCCGACACGTCCACTGTGGCGCTCGTCGTCCGGGAGTCCGGCGGGCTGCTGTGCGTCGCGTTGCCGGGGGAGCGGCTCGACGCGCTGCGGATCCCCCCGATGACGGCGGGCTGGTCGGCCGAGCGGCCCGCGGCGGCGGTGTCCGTGGACCTGGCCGTGGGCGTCTCCACCGGGATCTCGGCCCGGGACCGGGCCGCGACGGTCCGGGCCCTCGCGGACCCGGCCACCACGGCCGCGGACCTCGTGCTGCCGGGTCACGTGCTCCCGCTGCGCGCCCACCCGGACGGGCTCGCCGCCCGGACCCGGCCCGCCGAGGCGGCCGTCGACCTGTGCCTGCGGGCCGGGCTCGCACCGGCGGGCCTGGTCGCGGCGGCACCTGACCTCGGGCCGGGAGTCGCCGGGCCGGCGCGCGCCCTCGCCCGCCGGCTCGGGGTGCCGGCCCTGCCGATCTCGCGGCTCGCCGCCCTGTCGCTCCCGCGGCCCGCCGGGGTGGTCCCGGCGCCGCCCGCTCCGCCGGACCGTACGGCGGCCCGGGTCGCGCGGGCCGGCTGACGGGTGGGCCCGATCTCCGCGGCCCGGTCCGGCACGGCCCGATCCGCTGCTGCCCCGCCCGGCGCGACGCCGGTCGTCGCCCGGCGTGGCGCCTTCCTGGTCCTGATGTGCAGCGTGCAGTTCATGATGCTGGTCGGCGGCACCGTGGTGACGGTGTCGCTGCCCGTCATCCGCCGTGAGCTCGGGCTCGGGGCCGGCGAGCTGCAGTGGGTGCTGACCGCGTTCCCCCTGACTTTCGGCTGCCTGCTGTTGCTCGGCGGCCGGTGCGCGGACGTCTTCGGCAGGCGCCGGCTGTTCCTGACCGGGCTGCTGGTGTTCGGGGCGGGTTCGCTGCTGTGCGCGGTCGCGGACCGGTCCTGGGTGCTGATCGGGGCGCGGGCGATCGCGGGGCTCGGAGCCGCGATGGCCTCGCCCGCCGCGATGGCGCTGCTGACCTCGGTGTTCGTCGCGCCGCGCGACCGCAGCACCGCGCTCGGCGCGTGGGCCGCCGTCGGCGCGATCGGCGCCACCCTGGGCAACGTGCTCGGCGGCCTGCTGACCTCCGCGGGCGGCTGGCAGTGGATCTTCCTGGTGAACGTGCCGGTGTGCATCGTCGCGGCGGCCGCGGTGCTGCTCCTCGTCCCCGCCGGGGTCCCCGAGGGACGCCGGCCGCGGCTCGGCCTGCTCGGCGGGGCGACGTGCACTGCGGCCGTCGCTGCGCTGGTCCTGGGGCTCGGCGAGCTCCGCGTCCCCGGCGGGCTCCCGGTCGCGACGGTCCTGCTCGGGACGGCCGTCGCGCTCGCCGCCGCGTTCGTGGTCTCGCAGGTGCGCAGCCCCGAGCCGCTGCTGCCCCTCGGTCTGTTCCGCAGGCGGACCTCGTTCGCGTTCGCGCTGGTCCTGGTCACCGCGGGCACCGGGATCGGCGCCTACTTCACCACCTCGCTGTTCATGCAGGAGACGCTCGGCTGGTCGGCCTTGCGGGCGGGCCTGGCCTTCGTGCCGTGGGCCGCGCTGACCGCGGTGGTCGCCCAGGTCGCGTCGCGCACCCTGCACCTGATCGGCCCGCGGGTCCTGGTGCCGGTCGCGATGCTGGTCTCGGCGGCCGGTGCCCTGCTGCTGTCCCGCGCCTACGGCCCGTCGGTCGCGTTCGTGCCCGACCTGCTGGTGCCGTTCCTGATGCTCGGCGCGGGGACCGGGGCCGCGAGCGTGAGCTGCACGGTGACGGCGATGTCCGGCGTCCCGCGGTCCCGGCACGGTGTCGGCGCGGGCGCGTTGAACAGCACGCAGGCCATCGGCGCGGCGGTGACCATCGCCGTCGTCACCGTGCTGACGGCGACCGCGACGACACGCGCCCTCGCGGCGGGCAACACCCCGCTCGGCGCGTCGGTCGAGGGGCAGCGGTTCGCCGTGCTCGTGCTGGCCTTCCTCGCGCTCGGCGGTGCGGTCGCGGCGGCGGTCCTCCTCCCCGGCCGCACCCCGGCCCCCGACGGCCGCGACCTCGATCCGGGCGCCGCGCTGCCGGCCACCGGCCCTCTGCCCTGACACGGCACACCCGGCCGTGGCACTTGCCGCGCCCCGCCCGAACCATCAGGCTCGGGGCGTGAGCGACAAGTTGGTCGAACTGCAGCTCGACGACGCCGGCCTCTCCGGCGACCTGCCCCGGCCCCACGGCGGGGAACAGGACGAGATCCAGGACGTGCCCTTCCGGCCCGTGGTGTTCCGCGACGACGACCTCCCGTCGGCGCTGGCCCGCTCCGCGGAGTGGCTGCGCGGGGCGCAGGAGTGGCTCGGCGAGCCGCTCGACGTCATCGCGATCCACCTCGACTACGACGACCGCGCCGGGGCGCCGTACTACGAGGTCAAGCTGCTGTGCAACGAGGAGGACCTGGCGGGCGCCCCGCTCGCGCGACGACGGGAGGAGCGCGGCTGAGCGCGCCCGGCATGCCCGAGAAGGTCGCCCCGCCGCGCTGGCTCAGGCCCGTGAACGCGGTCCTGCTGGTGGCGCGCCGGTTCGGGCTGGGCTGGGCCCGTGAGCTGCCCGTGCTCGTCCTGCCCGGCCGGCGCACCGGCAAGCTCCGGCACACGCCGGTCTCGGTGCTGGAGTTCGAGGGCGGCCGGTACCTGCTCGCCGGCTTCCCCGGGGCGGACTGGGCGGCGAACGCGCGGGCGGCCGGGGTCGGGACGCTCGCCGTCGGGCGGCAGGAGGAGCGGGTCCGGCTCGTGGAGCTCTCCGCGGACGAGGCCGTCCCGGTCCTGCGCGCCTGGCCGGTCCGCATCCCGCAGGGCGCGAAGATCATGCGCGACGCCGGGGTCGTCCCCGACCTCGAGCCCGACACCTTCGCCGCGCTGGCAGGGCGCTGCGCCGCGTTCCGCCTCGAGCCCGCGTGACCGGGGCGGGCCCCGTGATCGCCGGCCGGCGTTAGGCTGCGCGGGTGCCCCGCCCCAGTCGCTGGTCGGAGATCCTCGCCGCCGCCGGCGAGGAGTTCCGCGACCGCGGCTACGAGAACGCGACCCTGGAGGGCATCGGCGCCCGGGTCGGGATCCTCAAGGGCAGCATCTACAACTACGTGGCCAGCAAGGAGGAGCTGCTCCTCGCGGTCGTCGAGCAGCCCGCCAAGCAGCTGCTCGCCGACCTCGAACGCCTGCAGGCCGACACCGGCCAGACGGTAGCGGTGCGGCTGCGCGAGCTGATCCGGATGCAGGTGCGGATCTTCGGCGACTTCTACCCGGCGGCCTTCGTGTACCTGCAGCACATCGGCCGGATGACGGCGCCGCTGTTCGCCGAGTTCCGCGAGATGGACGCGCGCTACATGGCCGCGATCGAGGCGCTCGTCGCCGAGGGCGCCCGGACGGGGGAGTTCTCGCTGGCCGGGAGCCCGCGGACGGTCGCGCGCGCGGTCGTCGGGATGCTGGACTGGATGCAGCACTGGTTCGTGCCGCGGGGACCCGAGGAGGATCGGGAGCTCGCCGACCAGCTGTTCGCGTTCGCGTTGGGCGGCCTGGTGTCCGGCGGCGGGATGCGCGGGATCGCCCGGTCCCTCCCGGAGCCCCGCCCGGAGTCCCGGTGAGGCTCGACGGCCGGGTCGCGGTCGTCACCGGCGCCTCGTCCGGGCTCGGGCTGCGGTTCGCCCGGGTCCTGGCGGAGGCCGGCGCGGACGTGGCCGTGGGTGCCCGGCGCGCCGAGGGGCTGGCCCGGGCCCGGGAGGCCGTCGAGGGAGCCGGACGGCGGTGCGCGGCGGTCCCCACGGACGTCTCGGACGACGCCCACTGCGCCGCCCTCGTCGCGGCCGCCGTCGAGGAGCTGGGCCGGGTGGACGTCCTGGTCAACAATGCCGGTATCGGCTACGCCGCCCGGTCGGAGAAGGACGACCCGGCGCGGGCGGCGGAGCTGTTCGCGGTCAACCTCCTCGGCGCCTACCAGATGGCGGTGCACATGGGCCGCGCGCTGATCGCGCAGGGCGAGGGCGGGTCGATCGTCAACATCGGGTCGGCGCTGGGCAGCACGACCGGGCCGCTCCCGGAGGCCGCGTACTCGGCGTCGAAAGCCGGGGTCGCGGGGATGACCCGGGACCTGGCCGCGCAGTGGGCGCGGCACGGGATCCGGGTGAACACCCTCGCGCCCGGGTGGTTCGCCTCGGAGATGACCGGACCGCTGCTGGAGCGCGAGCACCGGGCGGCGCAGCTCGCGGAGTCCGCCGCGCTCGGCCGGATCGGCCGCCCCGAGGAGCTCGACGGCCCCCTCCTGCTCCTCGCCTCCGACGCGGGCTCCTATATCACCGGCAGCACGCTCACGGTCGACGGCGGCTGGTCCATGAAGTAGGCGGTGTCCGATCCGGCGCGGTCCGTTCGTCGAAGGGATGACCGAAACGACCGATTCCGGGAGGATCCCCCGATGGCCCGCTACGTGTTCCTGATGTACGACGCCGAGGACTGGTACGACACCGCGGACGCGCAGTCCGTCGCGGACGAGATGCGGCTCCACGAGGAGTTCATGGAGGCCGTGAAGGCCGCGGGCGCGACCGTGCTCGGCGGCGAGGCCCTCGAACGCTCGTCGACGGCGAGCACGGTCCGCAAAGGTTCCGGCGAGCCGCTGGTGACGGACGGGCCGTTCGCGGACACCAAGGAGGCGCTCGGCGGCTTCTACGTCCTCGACGCCCCGGACCTGGACGTCGCGTTGCGGCTCGCGACGCTGTGCCCGGCCGGGAACGTCGAGGTCCGGCCGATCATGGACCTGCCGGAATGATGCCGGTGGAGACGGTGTACCGGGACACTGTGTTCCGGGAAGCCGTGTTCCGGGAAGCATGGCCGCTCGTCGTCGCCTCCACCGCCCGGCTCACCCGCGACCTCGACCTCGCCGAGGACTGCGTGCAGGACGCGGTCGAGCGCGCACTGCGGGCCCGGCCGGACAACCTCGCCGCCTGGCTGACGACGACGGCCCACCGGATCGCCCTGGACCGGCTGCGACGGGAGGCGACCCTGCGCCGCAAGCTCCCGCTGCTCGTCGTGCCGGAGGACCCGGACCCGGGGCCCGGACCGACCGACCCTCTCCGGCTCGTGTTCACCTGCTGTCATCCCGCGCTGGCCCGCGCGTCGCAGGTCGCGCTGACGCTCCGGCTGGTGTGCGGGGTGGAGGTCCGGACGGTCGCAGACGTGCTGCTGACCGGCGAGGCGGGCGTGGCGCGGCGGATCACGCGGGCCAAGCGCAAGATCGCCGCGGCCCGGATCCCGTACCGCGTGCCGCCGGACGACGAGCTGGCCGGCCGGCTCGACGTCGTGCTGACGGTGGTGCACCTGCTGCACACCGCCGGGCACGTCGGGCCGGGGACGGGACTGACCGACGCGGACCTGACCGCCCGGGCGTCGGGACTGGCCCGGATGCTGGTCCGGCTGCTGCCCACCGAGCCCGAGCCGCGGGCACTGCTCGGGCTGATCCTGCTCACCGAGGCCCGCGGACCCGCCCGCACGGACGCGGCGGGGGAGGCGGTGCTGCTCGCCGACCAGGACCGCACGCAGTGGGACCGCGATCTGATCCGTGAGGGACTGCAGCTGGTGACCGCGGCGCTGCGGGCCGGTCCGCAGGGGCGGTTCGCGCTCCAGGGCGCCGTCGCCGGCCTGCACGCCGTGGCGCCGAGCTGGGCGGAGACGGACTGGGCGCAGGTCGTGACCACCTACGACGCGCTCCTGCGCACCTGGCCGAGCCCGGTCGTGGCGCTCAACCGGGCCGCCGCCCGGAGCCGGCTCCCGGGCGCCGACCTGCGGGCGATCCTGCACGAGGTCGACACCCTGGACCTCGGTGACTACCGCTACCTTCCCGCGACCCGGGCCGATCTCCTCACCCGGCTGGGTCGCACCGCAGAGGCCGCCGCGGCGTACGAGGACGCCCTCGCCCTCACCACCAACCCGGTGGAGCGCGCCCTCCTCCTCCGACGCCGCAGTGAGATCGATCCCCGCGTCGTTCGATCATGAACCGACGACGATGCCGGCAGCCGCTCAGGTCGTGACGACCGGGAGGCGCAGGAGGCCGCGGGAGAGCAGGACCGGGTGCCAGGACAGCGGGTCCTCGGTCAGGCGGAGCTGCGGGAAGCGGTGCAGCGCAGCAGGTATCGCGATGGACGCCTCGAGCCGCGCCAGGGGTGCGCCGAGGCAGTAGTGCAGCCCGATCCCGAATCCGAGCTGCCGGCCGGGCCTGCGCGAGACGTCGAGCCGGTCCGGGTCCGGGAACACCGCCGGGTCGCGGTTGGCGGCGGCCGGGCAGAGGAACACCCGCTCGCCCCTGCCCAGGGTCCGCCCGCCCAGCTCGACGTCCGTGGCCATCAGCCGCGCGATCGTCTTCGCCGGGCCGTCCCAGCGCAGCAGCTCCTCGACGGTCCCGGGGGCGTCGGGCGCCTCCGCGGGGTGCCGGAGCAGCGCGAGGATCCCGTTGCCGATCAGGTTCGTGGTGGTCTCGTGCCCCGCGAAGAGCAGCAGCACCCCGGTCGCGACGACCTCGTCGTGGGACAGCGCGTCGCCCGCGTCCCGCGCCCGGATCAGGGCCGTGAGCAGATCGTCCGCGGGGTCACGCTCGTGCTGCTGCACCAGCGCGCCGAGGTACGCGGTCAGCTCCGCCATCCCGTCGGCGCCGTCCGCGTGCCGGTCCGGGTCGCCCATCCCGCCGAACACCAGTCCGGTGATCCGGTCCGACCAGTCCTTGAACCGCGACCGGTCCGCGCGCGGCACCCCGAGCAGCTCGGCCACCACGGACGAGGTCAGGGGGTAGGCGTACTCGCCGATCAGGTCCGCCTCCGGCCCCAGGTCGGCGAGGAGCCCGTCCGCGATCTCCGCGATCCGCGGGCGCATCCGCTCGACCGCCCGCGGCGTGAACGCCCGGCTCAGCAGCTTCCGCAGCCGGGTGTGGTCCGGCGGGTCCTTGAACACCATCCAGTCCTCGAGGACCCCGAACGCCGCCCGAACGCCGGGGTCGGCGTCCGGGCCGTCGAGCCGGGCACGCCGGTAGGGCGAGATCCGGTCGGAGGAGAAGCGGGGATCGCGCAGCGCGGCGTCGACGTCGGCGTACCGGGTGACGAACCAGGACCGGTAGCGCTCGCTCCAGTGCACGGGGTCGTGCTCGCGCAGCTCGGCGAGCAGCGGGTACGGGTCGGCGACGGCCTCGGGGGAGAGGAGGTCCGCCTGCGTGCCCGGTCCGAGCACGGTCACGGGGCCTCCAGGACGGCGACGACGCAGGCGTTCCCGTCGAGCACCGACACCCCGCCGCCCATCGTCTCCACCAGCCCGATCCGCGCCCCGTCGACCTGCCGGGCGCCGGCCTCGCCGCGCAGCTGCCACACGATCTCGGCGAGCTGGGCGAGGCCCGTCGCGCCGAGCGGATGACCGCGGGAGAGCAGCCCGCCGGAGGGGTTGACGGGCTGCTCCCCGCCGAGGGCGGTGCGACCGGCGGCGGCCGCCTTCCCACCCTCCCCGGGGCCCGCGAGCCCCAGCGCCTCGGTGGTGACGATCTCGCCGATGGTGAAGGCGTCGTGCACCTCGGCGACGTCGACGTCCTCGGGCCCGACACCCGCGGCCGCGAAGGCCGCCACCGCGGTGTCCCGGACGACGTCGTGGCCCCAGACGTGGGGTGACCGGTGGTTCCAGGGCGCTCCCGAGCGCAGCGCGACCGACCGCACGGTGACCTGCCCGGGCGCCGCGGGCCCGACGATCGCCGCGGCCGCGCCGTCGGAGGTCGGGCAGCACTGCAGGAGCGTGAGCGGATCGGCGATCATGCGGGACGCCTGCACCTCCTCGACCGTGTACCGGCCGGCGTACTGGGCGCGCGGGTTGTGCAGGGCGTGCGCGTGGTTCTTCACCGACACGGCGGCGAGCTGCTCGGGCGTCACGCGGCCCTCGTGCAGCCAGCGGGCGGCGGCCATCGCGTAGAGCGCGGGCAGGGCCAGGCCGGAACGGCCCTCGGGGTCGGTCGGCTCGGGCGTGATCGCGCCGTCGCCCATGCGCTCGATCCCGAGCGCGAGCACCCGCCCGTACCGCCCGGAGCGGACGGCCTCGCAGGCCTCGGCGAAGGCGGTGGTGCCGCTGGCGCAGGCGTTCTCGACGGTCAGCACCGGCATCCCGGTCAGACCCATCGCACGCAGCACCCGCTGCGCCACCCCGGCGGGGCCGAAGACCGTGCCGACCCACACCGCGTCGACGGACCGGGGTCCGCCGGCCGCGCGGAACGCCTCGTCGACGGCCGCGAACGCGAGATCGACCAGGTCGACGCCGGGCTGCCGGCCGAAGTGCGAGGTGCCGACGCCCTCGATCCCGACCCTCATCCGACGACCTCCACCCGCACGTCGCCGTCGTCCCCGCCCGGGACGAGGCGCACCCTGGCGCCGATCGGGACCGGCCCGCCGGTGTGGGCGAGGACGCGGGGCCCGTCGTCGAGATCGACGTAGGCCATCCCGTACGGCGGGGTCCGGCCGGGCACCGGGACGCGCACGACGGTCGCGCTCCACACGGTGCCCTCGGGCCCGAACCGGGCGGGCTCGACGGGGCCGCCGCACGCCGGGCAGGCGGGCCAGGCGAAGGCGACGACCTCGGCGCACGCCGTGCAGCGGCGGCCCTCGACCAGGCCGCCGCCCTCGGCTCCGGCGACGACCCGGGGACGCGGGTCGGGGGTGGTCACGCGGGTCATGAAACCAAACCTCGGTTCGGCTATCAACGGTTGCCGGGGAGTCCAACTCGGCCCGGGGACCGCCCTTGACACGGATCGTGGCCCGCGACACAGTGATTTCGCCTGCGATCAGCAAACCCGTGTTCGTCCTTGATGTCGTGTTCCGGGCGTCGTCGTGCCTGCGTGCGCCCGGTCCGCGGCCGGACCCCGAGAGGACCCGACCGATGAAGTTCGGCTTCTTCACCATGCCCGAGCACCCGCCGCGCGAGAACTGGACGTTGTCCTACGACCGCGACATCGCGGGCATCGTGGAGGCGGAGCGGCTGGGCTTCGACGAGTACTGGATCGGCGAGCACCACACCGGCGGCTACGAGAACGTGCCGGTGCCGGAGTACATGATCGCGAAGGCGTCGGCGGTCACGCACCGGATCCGGCTCGGCACCGGTGTGATCAACCTGCCGTACCAGGACCCGTTCATGGTCGCCGAGCGGATGGCGTTCCTCGACCACCTCACGCACGGCAGGCTGGAGTACGGGTTCGGCGGTGGCGGCCTGCCCACGGACAAGGCGCTGTTCGGGCTGGAGCCCTCCGAGGCCTCGCCGCGGACCAACGAGGCGCTGGAGATCATCTGGCAGCTGCTGACCTCGGAGGACCCGGTCACCTACGAGGGCGTGTACTGGAAGTACGAGAACCGCCAGCTGCAGGTCGGGCCGTACCAGGACGTCCCGCCGTTCGCGATCGCCGGCCTCACCGGCGTGCACAACTACGCCAAGTGCGGCGAGAAGGGCTGGAAGCCGCTCTCGGTGCACTTCGCGCCCACGGACAACGGCACCTACACCGACGCCCCGGACCTCAAGGCCATGGCCGCCGCGATGCTCCGGGCGGGGGCGTCGGCGGGCATCGACCCGGCCGTCACCAGGGACAACTGGCGGATCGTGCGCGAGGTCTACGTCACCGACGACAAGGACCAGGCGCTCCGCGACATCCGCGAGGGCGTCAAGCTCTCCTACGACTACCTCTTCGGCCTCGGCCTGGGCGCGCTGATGAAGATCGGCGACGGCATGACGGACGCCGACCTCACGCTCGACTGGATGGTCGAGAACATCCCGTGGATCATCGGCAGCCCCGAGGACTGCGTCTGGCAGATCAAGGAGCTGGAGGAGGAGGTCGGCGGCTTCGGCACGCTGCTGATCAACGTCCGGGACTGGGTGACCACGGACAAGTGGAACCGGTCGCTGGAGATGTTCGCCCGGTACGTCATGCCGCACTTCACGAAGCGGGAGCGGCTGGCCCGGCGCCAGAAGCTGGCGAACGTCGCGCTCGGGCTCGCCTGATGGCCGGGTCGACCTCCGCGGGGCTGTCCTCGCCGGTCCCGGAGCTCGCCGGCCGCACCGTGGTCGTCACGGGCGGCGGCAGCGGGATCGGCAAGGGGATCACCGCCGCGGTGCTCGAGAAGGGCGGCAACGTCGTCGTCCTGGAGATCGAGCCCACGAACATCAAGGCCGCCGCCGAGGAGCTCGGGGGCGGGGACCGGATCGCCTGGCGCGAGGGCTCGGTGTGCGTGGCCGCGGATGTCGAGGCGGCGTTCGCGCTGGCCGTCGAGCGGTTCGGCACGGTCGACCACCTGGTCAACAACGCCGGCACCGCGACGGTCGCGCTCGTCGAGGACACGACGGAGGAGGACTGGGACCTCATCGTCGACACGCTGCTCAAGGGGACCTTCCTGTGCACCCGTGAGTTCGCGCGGCGGCTGCCCGACGACGGGGCGCCCCGCTCGATCGTCAACATCTCCTCGCTCAACGCGATCGCCGCCACGGACGGGATGGGGAGCTACTGCGCGGCGAAGGCCGGGGTCAAGAGCTTCACCGAGGTCTGCGCGGGGGAGCTCGGGCGGCGGAACGTGCGGGTCAACGCGATCGGCCCCGGCCTGGTCAACACCCCGCTCGGCGAGGGCTTCTCCGTGGGGCAGATCGGGCAGGAGTTCACCGACCGGACCCTGGTCGCCGACAGGCGCAACCAGGAGCCGTCGGACATCGCCGACGTGGCGTTGTTCCTGATGTCCCGTGCGGCGCAACGGATCACGGGGCACTTCATCCCGGTCGACGGCGGCCAGCACGTCCGCGGGCTGCACTCGTACTGGGACGTCGCGTTCGCGCAGGGCCTGGTCGAGAGGCCGACCTGAGCGGTGCGCCGGAATCTCGGGGACGAGTTCGAGGCCGCGTTCGCCCGGTACCGGGAGCGGACCGCGGTCGAGGTGGGGGAGCGGAGCTGGAGCTTCGCCGACCTCGACCGCTGGTCCGCGGCCGTGGCCGCCCAGCTGCGCGGCCGCGGTGTCGGGGCGGGCGACGCCGTCGCGCTGCACCTGACCAACGGCGTCGAGTTCGTGGTGGCGGACGTGGCGGTGGCGCGGCTCGGGGCCGTGAAGGTCCCGGTCAACCCGCTGCTGCCCGAGGCCACGGTCGCACACATCCTGCGGGTGTCGCAGGCCCGCGCGGTGATCGGCGCGACCAGCCTCGGCGGGCGCGCCGACCTCTGGGTGTCCGACGACGGCCGTGACCCGTCCGGCGAGCCCCTGGCCGCTCCGCAGGACGCGGCCCCTCCCGAGCGGCCGGGTGTCGGGCAGGGGGACCGGGCCGCGATCTACTTCACCGGTGGCACCACCGGGCTGCCGAAGGGGGTCGTGCACACCCAGGCCTCCGCCGTCGCCGTGCACTACGCGCAGATCGTCGAGGCGGAGATCGCGCAGTCCGACCGGCTGCTGCTGTCCACGCCGCTCGCCCACGCGGCGGGCCTGTTCGCGCAGTCGGCGCTGATCCGGGGCGCGACGAGCGTGATCGAGCCCGGGTTCGACGCCGCCCGCACCCTGGAGCTGGTCCGCACCCGCGGCATCACGTGGACCTTCCTCGTGCCCACGATGATCTACCGGCTGCTGGACCTCGCCGCTGCGCCGACGGTCGGCTCCGCCGGGGACGTGGAGCTCCGGACCGTCGTCTACGGCGCCGCACCGACCGCGCCGTCCCGACTGGCCCAGGCCCTCGAGACGTTCGGCCCGGTCTTCGTGCAGCTCTACGGCCAGACCGAGTGCCCGAACTGGGGCACGCGGCTGGCGAACTCCGACCACGACCCCGCCCGGCCGGAGCTGCTCGGCTCCTGCGGGCGGGCGTCGATCATGGCGGACGTGCAGGTCGTCGCCGAGGACGGCACCCCGCTGCCGGTGGGGGAGACCGGCGAGATCTGCCTGCGCTCGCCCTACACCCTGGAGTCCTACCTGGACGATCCGGCGGCGACCGCGGCGAAGTTCGTGCCCGACGGCTGGATCCGCACCGGGGACGTCGGGTTCCTCGACGCGGCGGGCTACCTGCACCTGCGCGACCGCACCAAAGACATGGTCATCTCCGGCGGCATGAACGTCTACTGCCGGGAGGTGGAGGACGCGCTGGCCCGGCATCCCGCCGTCGCGCGAGTGGCGGTGATCGGGGTGCCGCACGAGGACTGGGGCGAGGCGGTGCACGCCGTCGTCGTCCCGCGGGCCGGCTTCGATGCCGACGAGCTGGTCGCCTGGTCGCGCGGCGAGCTGGCCGCCTACGCCCGGCCCAAGTCCGTCGAGGTCGTCGCCGACCTGCCGGAGACGCCGTTCGGGAAGATCGACAAGAAGGTCCTGCGCGCGCCGCACTGGGCGGGCCGGGACCGGGCCATCGGCTGAGGAGTGTCCATGACCGGCCCCCGTTCCGTACGGACCGACGCCCGCGGGTTCCCCCGGTTCTGGGACGAGGAGCGCGAGACCCTCGACCCGGCCAAGCGGGACGCGCTGATCCTCGACCGGGTCCAGCACCAGCTCCGCTACGCCTACGCCGAGCTGCCCTTCTACCGCCGCCACTACGACGCGCACGGCTTCCACCCCGACCAGGTCCGGTCGCTGGAGGACTTCACCACCAAGGTCCCGGTGATCACCAAGAAGATGCTCGTCGCGGACCAGGCCGCGCACCCGCCGTTCGGCAGCTACGCCCGCGACCTGCCCCCCGGCGGGATCGCGCGGATCCACGGGTCGTCCGGGACCTCCGGCGTCCCGACCATGTACGCGGTGTCCAAGGCGGACTGGGAACGCGCCGGCGAGGTGCACGCGATGGCGCAGTGGTGCGCGGGCGTGCGGCCGGACGACATCGTGCAGGTCGGATTCCCGTTCGGCCTGTTCTTCGGCGGCTGGGGCGTGGTGCAGGGCGCCGAGCGGATCGGCGCGACCCTGTTCCCGCTGGGCATCACCGAGTCGCAGAAGCACCTGGAGCTGATCAGCCGGCTCGGGTCCACGGTGTTCAGCGCGACGCCGTCCTACTGCATCCACCTGCTGTCCGTCGCCGAGCAGATCGGGATCGACCTGCGGGAGTCGACGATCCGGCACCTGCTGGTGGGCGGGGAGCCCGGCGGCTCGCTGCCCGGGACCGCCCGGATCATCGCCGAGGGCTGGGGCGCCACGGTGGCCGACGCCGGCTCCACCTCGGAGATGTACCCCTTCCAGACGAGCGTGGGGTGCGAGGAGGGGACCGGCACGCACCTCTACACCGACGAGGTGTTCACCGAGGTCGTCGCGCCGGCGGACCTCAACGCGCCGGTCCCGGCCGGCGAGCGCGGGGCCGTCGTCTACACGCACCTCTGGCGCGACTCGCAGCCCATGATCCGCTTCGCTCCCGGCGACGAGACCTACCTCGCCACCGATCCCTGCCCCTGCGGCCGGACCTACCCCCGGATGCCGGAGGGCGTGCTCGGGCGGCTCGACGACATGTTGGTGATCCGGGGCGCCAACGTCTTCCCCAGCGCCGTCGAGACCGCCCTCCGCTCCGTGCCCGGGCTCGGCCCGGAGTTCCGCATCCGGGTCCGCAAGGAGGGCGCCCTCGACGAGATGACGGTCGAGGCCGAGGGCGACCCCGCCCTGCGCGCACCCGCCGAGGAGGCGCTCAAGCGGGTGCTCGGGATCCGGGTCCCCGCGACGATCCTGGCCCCCGGCACCCTCCCGGAGACCACCTTCAAGGCCCGCCGGGTGGTGGACGAGCGCTGAGGGCCGTCCTCAGCCCTCCTCGGCCCGTCGCTGCGCGGAGGTGGTGGTGAGCAGCGGCTTCTCCTTGATGAACAGCACCGCGACCAGCGCGAGCAGCGCGATCGGGGTGGCGATCAGGAAGAGGGTGGCGGTGGCGTCGCCGTAGGCCGCCTGGACGGCGGCGAGGGCCGGGCCGGGCAGCGCGCCCAGGTCGGGGAGCGCGCCGTGGCCGCCGGCGGAGGCCCCGCCGCCGAGCGCCGAACCGACCAGGTTCGCGAGCACGGCGCCGAGCGCGCTGACCCCGATCGTGCCGCCCATGCTGCGGAAGAAGTTCAGCACCGAGGTGGCGGCGCCGATGCTGCGGGCCGGGGTGTCGTTCTGGGCGGCGAGCACGAGGTTCTGCATGAGCAGGCCGACCCCGACGCCGAGCACCAGCATCCCGGACCCGACGTGCAGGACGCCGCTGTGCGCGTCGATCGTGGCCAGCAGGCCGGTGCCGGCCGGCATGAGCACCGCGCCCGTCACCAGGAACACCTTCCAGCGACCGAAGCGGGTGATCAGCGCGCCGGCCACGGTGGAGGAGACCAGGGTGCCCGCGACCATCGGCAGGCTCATCAGGCCGGCGGCGGTGGGGGAGTAGCCCTGCGCGATCTGGAAGTACTGGGCCAGGAAGACCGCGCTGCCGAACAGCGCGATGCCGACGAACAGGCTGGCCAGGGTGGCGAGCGCAACCGTGCGGTTGCGGAAGATGCCGAGCGGGACGACCGGCTCGGGGTGCCGCGCCTCGACGACGATCGCGGCGGCGAGGGCGACCAGCGCGCCGCCGAGCAGCCCGTAGGTCCAGCCGGAGTTCCAGGGGAACGTGGAGCCGGCGAGCGAGGACCAGATCAGCACGACGCTGACCCCTGCGGTGATCAGGAAGGCGCCGAGCCAGTCGATCCGGACCTCGCGGCGCACCGACTCGAGGGTGAGCGTCCGCTGCAGCAGCACGATCGCGGCGAGGCTGAACGGCACGCCGATCAGGAAGCAGGCCCGCCAGCCGAGCGGGGAGTCGACCAGGAGCCCGCCGAGCAGCGGGCCGCCGACGGTGGCGACGGCGAACACGGCGCCCAGCAGGCCGGAGTACCGGCCGAGCTCGCGCGGCGGGATGATCGCGGCCAGCACGATCTGCACCAGCGCGGTGAGGCCACCGGCGCCGATGCCCTGGACCACCCGGCTGACCAGGAGGATCTCGACGTTCGGCGTGAGGCCCGCGACCAGCGAGCCCACCACGAAGAACGCGAGCGAGAGCTGCACGAGCACCTTGTTGTCGTAGAGGTCGGCGAGCTTGCCCCAGAGCGGGACGGTGGCGGTCATGGCCAGCAGCTCGGCGGTGACCACCCAGGTGTACACGGACTGGCTCGCGCCGAGGTCGGTGATGATCCGGGGCAGCGCGGTGGAGACGACGGTGCCGGCGAGGACGGCGACGAACATCCCCATCATCAGGCCGGACAGGGCCTGCAGGGTGCGCCCGCGGGAGGCGTCCGCCGGCGCGGCGGTCGGTGGCGTGGAGAGCGTGCTCATTCGGCGGCCTTCGGGGTCGGGTCGGTGTCGGACGGAGCGGCGCCGGGCCGGTCCACGCTGTCCAGGCCGGCGGCGAGGCGGTCGAGCGCGCGGTCGGCGAGCTCGCGCAGCGGAGGGTGCGGGGAGTCGGGCGGCAGCAGGCCCCACTCCTCGACGGCGATGCGCAGCGCGATGCCGGTCGCCGAGACGACGAGCAGGGCGTGCGGGTAGGAGATCCCGCGCAGCTCGGCGAGGAGGTCGGCGAGCCGGCGCTCGTCCTCGGCGCCGATGGCGACCAGTTCGCCGAGCAGCCGGGGCGAGCCGGCCAGCACGGTCGCGAGCCGGCCGAACGACTCCCGCTCGGACTCGAGCTGCTCGACGAGCCCGGCGAACGCGTACCGCACGGTGGCCAGCGGCGGCAGGTCCGGCGGGGCCGTCCGCAGTCGCTCCCGGACCCGCTCGGCGTGCTCGGGGTCGCGGCCGAGCACGGCCTCCTCCTTGCGGGAGAAGTAGTTGAAGAAGGTCCGGACCGAGACGTCCGCCGCCTCGGCGATGTCCTCCACGCTCACGTGGTCGACCCCGCGCTCCGCCGCCAGCCGCAGCGCCGCCGCGGACAACGCCGCCCGCGTCTGCTGCTTCTTCCGCTCCCGCCGCCCGGGTCCCGCCGTGCTCACGGAACTACGCTACGCACGATCTTGCAGAAAGTGCAACTTTGCTCAAGTGCAGGTTTCTCATGCCCTGCAGGGAGGCACGGACCGAATGGCCGTATCAGCCCCGAGATCGGACTGCTCCCCTCCCGGAACAGGTGGTTCGCCCGGAAATGACGGGCCGGAGCGGGACGGTGACGCGGTGGGGTCGATCGTGGTGTGCGGGGGCGGAGTGATCGGGCTGGCCGCCGCGGTGATGCTGGCCCGGGACGGGCACGCCGTCACGGTGCTGGAGGGCGACACCGAGCGGGCGCCGGCGACGGCCGAGGAGGCGTGGGGCAGCTGGAAGCGGGCCGGGGTGGCGCAGTTCCGGCAGCCGCACAACCTGTTCGCCCGCTTCCGGCAGGTGTGCGACGACGAGCTGCCCGAGGTGGCCGGGCTGCTGGAGAAGGCCGGCTGCGTGTGGGTCGACTACCTGGCCGCGGCCCCGCCCACGTTGCGCGACCGGACCCCGCGACCCGGCGACGGGGACCTGCGCTTCGTCACGGGGCGGCGGCCGGTGGTCGAGGCGGTCTTCGCCGAGCTCGCCGACCGTGAGCCGGGGGTGGAGGTGCGGCGCGGCACGAAGGTCGCGGCGGTGGCGAGCGGGGCGTCGGCCCTCGACGGGGTCCCGCACGTCACCGGCGTGGTCACGACCGGCGGGGAGACCCTGCCGGCCGACCTCGTCGTGGACGCGACGGGCCGCCGGACGCGGGCGGCGACGTGGCTGGAGGCGGTCGGGGCGCGGCCGCTGCGCGAGGAGTCCGAGGACCGCGGCTTCGTCTACTACACCCGCTTCTTCCACGGCGACTCCCCGCCGCAGCTGCGCGGCCGGGCGATCATGCCGATGGGCAGCATCTCGCTGCTGACGTTGCGCAGCGACAACGACACCTGGTCGGTGACCGTCTTCGGGGCGAGCGCGGACCACGCCCTGCGCGCCCTGCGCGAGCCGCGGGTCTTCGACCGGCTGGTCGCGGACTGCCCGTTGCAGGCGCACTGGCTCGACGGGACGCCGCTCGGCGGGGTCCGTCCCATGGCCGGGATCCTGGACTCGCACCGCCGCTACGTCGTGGACGGGCGGCCGGTGGTGACCGGGTTCGTCCCGGTCGGCGACGCCTGGGCCTGCACCAACCCGTCGGCGGGCCGGGGGTTGTCGGTCGGCGTGGTGCACGCGCAGCTCCTGCGGCACACCGTGCGCGCGAACCTCGGCGACCCCGCGGCGCTGGCCCGCGACTTCCACGAGCGGACCGACGCGGTGGTCGCGCCCTCCGTGCGGAACCAGGTCGCCGCGGACCGGATCCGGATCGCCGAGATGACCGCCGCGCGCGAGGGGACGGAGCCGCCGGCGCCGGACCCGGCGACCCGATCGCTGCTGGCCGCGGCCGCCGTCGATCCCGACGCCTTCCGCGGCGTGCTGGAGATCGTGCTCTGCACCGCCCAGTCGCAGGAGGTGTTTGCCCGCCCGGCCGTGCGGGCCGCCGTCGAGCGGCACGCCGGCGACGTCCCGCCGGCGCCGCCCGGCCCGGACCGCGCTCGCCTCCTCGAGCTGCTGGCGGCCTGAGCCTGAATCCACCGTCGTCCGAATTTGTTGATCTTTGGCGTGGGTCGGCTCGTGGTGATAGGCGCAGGGCGTGAGAGGTCCGCGGGCGGGCTCCGAGGTCCTGGTCGTGGGCGGGTAGCGGGCGGCGTGGGGTCAGCCGGAGGGCTCGGGCAGTGCGCGTAGGCGGGTCAGCGCGGTGAGCAGGCCGCTGGCCCAGGGCCAGCCGGTGGGCAGGCGCAGTCGCTGACCGCGGGCGTGGTGGACCAGCCGGGCCGGGACGGCCAGGTAGCGGCGGCGCAGCGTTTTGATCGTCTGTCGGGCGGTCGCGGCGATCCCGCCGAGCCGGGCGGTCCAGCGGGCGAGGTTGTGCGCGATGGTCTGCAGGACCAGCCAGGCTTGGTTGGTCCCGAACTGGCCCGAGGGCAGGTGGTTGAGCCCGAACCCGTACTTCAGATCACGGATGGCCAGCTCGACCTCGGCGTGGCCGCGGTGGAAGACGTCAAGCTCCACGAGGTCGCCGGGCTGGTCGGTGATGAACGGGTGGTATTCGAAGGTCGGGAACAACTCCTGCTGGGCGGGATCGACCCGGCCGGCCCGGCCGGCCCGGCCGGCCCGGCCGGCCCGGCCGGCCCCGCGTTCGCGGATGCCGGGCGGGGTCGGGGTGCGGCGCACGATCAGCCGCACCCGCAGCCCGTTGCCCCGCCAGTTCGAGTCGGGGGTGGGCCGATGCTGGTCGAACACGACCCAGTCCAGTTCGGTGACCGCGGCGCCGGGTTCGAAGTAGGGCACCGGGGTCCAGCGGTGTTCGGGGACCGCGGTGATCGCCGCGCGCATCCGGCCGAGCATGCGGGCACCGATGGAGAACCCGACCCCGCGGCGGCGGCACGCCGCGAGGACTTCGGCCAGGTAGAACCCCGAATCCGCGCGCAACACCACCGGCCCGGACCGGTCCGCGGCGGCCCGGGCCTGCTCGAGGCGGGCCAGGGTCTCGGCCACGAACGACCCGGCCCCGGTGGCGTCGTTGGACCGCCCGCGGCGCAGCCGGGCGTGCAGCACGTCCCCGGTGCCGGCGAGCACGGCCAACAGCGGGTGATAGCCGCGCCGCCCGGTGCGCATCACCTGCCGCGCCCCGGCTTTGGCCAGCCCGTAGGTCTCGACCAGGGTGGCGTCGATATCGACCACCACCGGCGCCGCCCCACCGGCCAGCGCCCCTGCAGCAGCGGCGCGCACGACCAGCCGGCGGGCGACCGCGTCGAGCTGGCGAGCATGGCCCCAACTCATCGACCGCAGAAACGTCCCCACGGTCGAAGGTGCCGCCACCCGATGTCCGAGCACCGCCGCGGTCGCTCCGGCCCGCAGCGCGTCGACATCGTCGATGCAGTCCCCACCCGCCAGCGCGGAATGGATCACCGTCAAACACTTCTCAGCCGCATGCGGACCCGCGCGGACCTGCGTGTCCAGCAGCTCAGGCAGGCCCAACCGCTGTCCCAGCGTCGCGGGCAACACCAGCCCGGCTCCTGCGATCAGCGACGCGTCGTCCGCGGTCACCGACAGGCGGTCGAGTACGTGCGATGCTGACACCAAGAGGGTGCTCCCTTGCTCCGGACCGACTGCTGGCGTGAGAACCGCAATCGTCCAGCTCAGGAGCACCCTCTACCTACGCACCACGCCGAACCCGCGCCGAGCCCGGTGGATTCAGGCTGAGGCGGACGGTGCCGCCGCACTCCGGGCCCGGATTCCTCCGGTTCTCTTGCCTGAACCTACAGCAGCTGCTACAAGTTTCTTCGATGCACGACGTTCGTTCGTGACCGGGAGAGGGAGCGCGAGGAGGGACGCGGGAGGTCGTGGCCAACCAGCTGAGCAGGCTCGACGACGAGGACTACCCGTCCGTGTCCATGGGTCAGGCGGCCGAGCTCCTCGGCGTCCAGCCCGCGTTCCTGCGCAGCCTGGACACCGCCGGGGTGCTGCACCCGCACCGCACCGGCGGCGGGCACCGCCGGTACTCGCGGCGTCAGCTCACGCTCGCCGGCCGGCTGCGGGAGCTGCTCGACGACGGCCACACCCTCGCCTCCGCGCAGACCATCGCCGACCTCGAGGACCGGCTGGTCGTCAGCGACCGGGCCCGCGAGCAGGCGGACGACGCCCGCCGCGAGGCCGAGAGCGCCCGCCGCGAGGCGGACGACGCCCGGGACCGCGCGGCCGAGGCGCTCGACACCGCCCGCTCGGACCTGCAGGATCGCGTCGACGAGCTGGCCCGCGCGCGGGCGCAGCTCGACGACGCCCGCGACGAGATCGAGGACCTCACCAGCAGGCTCAAGGCGGACCCGGGGGCGCTCTGACGCCGATGGTCAGGGCCGTCAGGTGCGCGGCCGGCGGCGTTGTGGCCGGGTGATCGCCAGCCGCTCGTGCTCGGAGAGCCCGCCCCACACGCCGTAGGGCTCGTCGACGCTGAGCGCGTGGCGGCGGCACTCGTCGAGCACCGGGCAGCCGCGGCAGATCTCCTTCGCCCGGGTCTCGCGGCGGGCCCGGGCCGGGCCGCGTTCGCGTTCCGGGTGGAAGAAGACCTCGCTGTCCATGCCGCGGCACGCCGCGGCCTTCTGCCAGTCCCACGTCTCGACCACGGGCAGGGGGAGACGGCGCGTGTCAGCCACGGCGCCACCCCCGGATGCCGCCGGGCGCACGATCGGGAGCGCCGGCACACCGCCGACGCTCGGGGGGTCGGGACCAGGGAGGGGTCCCGTGGGCGTCCCGGCGACGCGCGGCGCGCCGGGATTTTGTTGTGTCGTACATCGCTCACCAGCCTGGGAGGAGCCGGTAGCGGGGCGCTCGCAGACTAACCGCGCGGGGGCCGTCCCGCCGGACGGGCGGCCCGGCCGGGCCGCCCGTCCGGCGCGGGGGTCAGCGGCCGGCGGCCTTCGCCGCGTCGACCTCGGTGTCCGCGCTCGCCGAGCGCAGGGAGCCGTCGGCGTTCTCCAGGTGGGCGCGGACGAACCACTGGTACTGCTCGAGCTCGCCGGCCTGGGCGATGAGCATGTCCTGGGTGACCGGGTCCGGCTCCTCGGTCTTCTCGATCGCGGTGCGGTGGTCCTCGATCACGCCGGCGTAGACGAGGTCGAGGGCGCCGAGGTGGGCGATCGCGTCGCTCCGGCCGATCGAGTAGTCGTCCCAGCTGCGCTGCGCGACCAGGGCGCCCGGGGTCCCGCAGGGCGAGCCGCCGAGGGTGGCGATCCGCTCGGCGACGTCGTCGACCATCCCGCGGACGCCCTCCACCTGGGGGTCGAGCATGGTGTGCACCGCGATGAAGTTCGGCCCGACCACGTTCCAGTGCACGTGCTTGAGCGTCAGCGCCAGGTCGTTGAGGGCGTTCAGGCGGTCCTGCAGGAGGGTGACGACCTCGGCGGCCTGGTCGGTCTTCATGCCGGGGACGGTGTAGTGGATCTGCTGACGGGACTCGGTGCTGGTCATGGTGTCCTTCCTGTCGTCCCGGTTCAGGGGTCTCCTGTGGGATAGGTCCGGAACGCGCTCGTCAAACGTGGTGTCCAACGTGGTGTCCCGCGTGGTCCCGTGTGGCGTGGGCCCGCAGGGTCGCGAGGCTGCGGGCGAGCAGCCGCGAGACGTGCATCTGCGAGATCCCGACCCGGCGCGCGATCTCCGACTGGGTCAGCTGGTCGACGAACCGCAGGCCGACGATGGTCCGCTCGCGTTCGGGCAGGGCCGCGAGGAGCGGGCGCAGCGTGGCGCGGTCCTCGGCGCGGTCGAGGGCGGCGTCGAGGTCGCCGAGCCGGGCGTCGTCGGGCTCGCCGGGGCCGCGCCGTTCGTCGAGCGAGTCCGCGGCCTGGTAGCCCTGGGCGAGCAGGACCTCCAGCACGACCTCGCGGTCGACGCCGAGGGCCTCGGCGATCTCGCTGGGCCGCGGCGACCGGCCCAGGCGTTGGTGGAGGGCGGAGGTCTCGCGGTTGACCCGGGTGGCCATCTCCTTGACCCGGCGCGGCACCCGGACGACCCAGGTCCGGTCGCGGACGTGGTGCAGGAACTCGCCGCGGATGCACGGGACGAGGTAGCCGACGAAGTCCGTGCCGTCGCCGCGTTCGGGGTCCCACCGGTCGACGGCCGTGAGCAGGGCGAGCCGCGCGACCTGGAGCAGGTCGTCGTAGGCCGCCGGGGAGGCGCCGGCCTGCCCGCGGGCCATCCGCTCGGCGATGGGCAGGTAGGCCTCCGCGATCGAGTTGCGCAGCGCGCTCCGGCGCGGGTCGTCCGCCGCCATGGCGTGCAGGGTGCGCAGGCGCGGGAGCTGCGCGGAGTGCCGGCTGCCGGGGCGGGTGTCCGCGCGGGAATCCGTCCGGGAATCCATCCCGGTCTCGGTCCGGGTTTCTGCCGCCGGGGGCGCCACGGCCGTCATGTCCGCTCCGTCCGTCCGGGTCCGACCGCGGGCGCGTACCGCGCCACACGTTGTTCATGTCGAGCATGACCCGGGATCGGGCCCCGCGCGAGTCGACGCGGGGGAAGTCAGCCGCGCAGGACGTCGTCGGCCACGAGCGTGGCCCGGTAGCCCGCGAGCAGCAGGACGTGCAGCAGGTAGAGCCACAGCGCGAGCGCCGACACCGCGCCGACGATCGGGAGCCCGCCGAACGGCGCCGACCACTCGACGGGGATGGCGAGGAACAGCAGGAACCCCTGCAGGAACCCGGCGAGCACGGACCCGGTGCCGAACCCGCCGAGCAGTAGCGCCTTCCACCCGATCCGGCCGGGGCCGACCAGCCGGAACACCAGCACCAGGGCCACCGACACGGTGACCCACACGACGTGGAAGGCGACGACCACGCCCAGCACCAGCCACCACCCGCCGCGCAGGTAGAGGGGCGCGACGAGCGGGGCGGCGGCGAGCACGGCGAGCACCAGCACGGGGGCGACGACGGCGAGCGCGAGCAGGCCCAGCCGCCCCCGCCACCCGGTGAACCGGTCCCGGGCGGGGGAGAGCTGCAGGAACGCGCGGCGCAACCCCTCGCCGTAGAGGCTGGCCGGGAAGAGCACGACGAGCGTCTGCACCCACGACATGTCGAGCGCCGTCGCGGTCAGCGTGCGCAGCGCCGCGGGGGTCCCGTGCCCGCCCGGGAGCCCGGAGATCGCGGTGTCCATGCCGGCCCGCAGCGCGTCCGGCCCGACGAGCACCCCCGCGACCCGCAACGAGACCAGCGCGAGCGGGACCAGGCCGAGCAGCCCGAAGAACGTGGCACCGGCGGCCCACAGCGCGACGTCGCTGCCCGGGAAGGACCGGGCCGTCTCGCGCAGGAGGGCGCGTGGCGTGCGTTCCGAGGTCATCGGCCGCTCCCGTGGCGGGCGCGGACCGCACGGCGGTGCGAGGCTGGCGCCGTGGAGGAGCCACGGACAGGTGCCGCGGGGTGGTCCGCCCTGCACTCCGGCGTGCGGCCGTCGGCGGTGGTGCGCGGGTGGCTGCGCCTGGTGCAGGGGCTCGCCGCGGGTCCGGCCGGCCGCGTACCCCCGGACCTGCTGTCGCTGGCGGGGGTGCTGGTGCTGGCCGGCGCGTGGGGCGCCGCCGCCGCGGGTGGGCGCTGGCCCCTGCTCGCCGCCGCGCTGGTGGTGGCCGGCGGCATCCTCGACGGGCTCGACGGCGCCGTGGCCCTGCGCACCGGCCGGGCCCGGCCGCTCGGCGCGGTCGTCGACGCCGCGGCGGACCGCGTGGGCGACCTCCTGCTGGTCGCGGTGCTGGTGGCGCTCGCTGCGCCGGTGGCGTGGGCGGTGGCCGCCGCGGCGCTGGTGCTGCTGCACGAGTACCTGCGGGCGCGGGCGCAGTCCGTCGGGATGCCCGGGGTCGGCGCGGTGACGGTGGCCGAGCGGCCGACCCGGGTGATCGTCGTGGCGGTGGCCGCGCTGGGGGCGGGGGCGCTGCCCGCGGGCACGCCGCTCACCGGCTGGGACTGGGCCATGGTGCTCGTGGTCGCCTGGACGGTCGTGGGCGTGCTGGGACTCGTGCAGCTCGTGGCGGGGATCCTGCGCGCGATCCCGCCTGACTTCCCGCCGGACCGATGAGCCCGGCCGTGATCTCGGCGGAGAGCAGCACGAGCGGCAGCCCGCCGCCCGGGTGCGCCGAGCCGCCGACCAGGTAGAGCCCGGGGACGGGGGAGCGGTTGGCCGGGCGGCGCAGCGCGGCACGCGGCCCGTGCGAGGCGGTGCCGTAGATCGCCCCGCCGGGAGCGCCCGTGTTCCGTTCGAGATCGGCCGGCGTGCGGATCTCCCGGACGCGGATCCGGTCCCGGACGTCCGTGCCGCGCGCGGCCAGCGTGGCGAGGACGTGGTCGGCGTAGCGCTCCCGCAGCCCGGGCCCGTCCCAGTCCACGCCGCGGCCGGGGTCGTGCACGGGCGCGTTGACCAGCACGAACCAGCCCTCGCCCGCGTCGTCCGGCCGGAGGGCGGGGTCGTCCGGGGCGTGCACGTAGATCGTCGGGTCGGGGACGGGCCGGGGGCGCCGCGCGAAGATCGCGTCGAACTCGGCGGCGTGGTCCCGCGGGAACCAGACGCGGTGTGCGGGGCCGGGATCGCGGCCGTCGAGGCCCAGCAGCAGGACGAACCCGGCCAGCGAGCGCGGGGCGCGGCGGAGGTCGCGGCGAGCCCGCCGCGCGGTCCCGACGGGCAGCAGCCGTTCGTAGAGCACGGAGGCGTCGGCGTTGCACACGACGACGTCGGCCGGAACCTCGTGGCCGCCGACCCGGACGCCCCGCACGGCCCCGTCCGCGACGGTCACCGCCTCGACCTCGGACCCGAGGTGCACGGCGACGCCCAGCGCCCGACACCGCTCGAGGAGCACGTCTGCGATGCGGCGCAGCCCGCCGCGGACGTACCAGCCGCCGAACCGCTGCTCGACGTACGGCGTCACGGACAGCACCGCGGGCGTGCGGCGGAAGTCCGAGCCGGAGTAGGTCGCGTAGCGGGCGAACCAGGTGCGCAGCCGCGGGTCGGGCAGGAGCGCACGACCGAGCCCGTCGAGCGTCCGCCACGGCGCGACGGCCCGCAGGTCCTGCAGCCGCGCCGACATCCGCAGCAGCGTGCGCAGGTCGAGCGGGCGGCGCAGCACGGGCTCGCCGACGAGGTCCCAGAGCCGCCCGGACCGCTCGTACAGCGCCCGCCAGGCGGCGCCGGAGCCGGGGCCGAGCGCGGCGTCGAGGGCGGCCGGCACGGCGTCCGGATCGTGCGGCATCTCGAGCCGGGTGCCGTCGCCGAACGTGTAGGCGCACACCGGATCCACCGGCTCCACGACCAGCCCGGACGGTCCGCCGGTCGCCGCGAAGACGTCCTCGAGCACTGCGGGCAGGGTGAGCAGCGAGGGTCCGGTGTCGAACGTGAACCCGCCGACCTCGGCGACGCCGAGCTTGCCGCCGTGGGTGTCCGCACGCTCGTGCAGCGCCACCTCGTGCCCCAGGGCCGCCAGCCGGGCCGCCGCGGCCAGCCCCCCGACCCCGGCGCCGACGACCACCACCCGGCTCACAGTGTGCGGCCCTTCCAGCTCAGCGTGCCCGCCCGTCGCCCCGCCCACGAGGAGGCGAGCAGCCCGAGGAGCGCGGCGATCGAGACGGGGTGGGCGGCGGCGTCGGGCCAGGTGCGGGCGCCGGTCCGGCGGGCGGCGAGCACCCGGCTCGCGACGCCCGCGGCGTACCCCAGCGCGCCCGCCCGCGAGCCGCGCAGGGCCGCGACCGCGGGCAGGACGTAGACCAGTGCGAGCAGGGCGGCCACCGCGGCTGCGCCCGGGGCGGACCCGAACGCCGCCCACAGCGACTTGCGGTAGCCCGCGGCGAGCTGCAGCCCGTCGTCGTACATCCGGCAGGTGGCGAGCGCGGAGCCGTCGGCGACCCCCGTCCGCCCGCCGGCTCGCCGGACCGCGCGGGCCAGTGCGATGTCGTCGAGCACCGCGCCGGCCACTGCCTCCCAGCCGCCGGCCCGCGCGAGCGCGGCCGCCTCGACCAGGAGGAGCTGCCCGTTGGCAGCGACCATGGACGGCCGGCCCGACCGCTCGGCGACCCGCAGCGGCAGCGTGACCAGCCAGGACCAGGCCAGCAGCGGCTGGACGAGCCGGGCGGCGACCCCCTCGGCGACCTGCCGGGGCCAGGGGCAGAGCAGGTCGAGCGGGGCGGGCCCGCGGAGCACGGCGACCGCCGCGGCCACCGCGTGCGGGGCGAGGACGACGTCCGCGTCGACGAACACCAGCACCTCCCCCCGGGCCGCGGCGGCGAGCTGGGCGCAGGCGTGCGGCTTGCCGAGCCGGCCGGGCGGGGGCGAGGTACCGGTGAGCACCCGCAGCCGCGGATCGCCGCCGGCCGCCGCCCGGACGACCGCGGCGGTGCCGTCCGTGGAGCCGTCGTCGAGCACGAGGATCTCGGCCTCCGCCAGCCCGGTCTGCGCGCACAGCGACCGGATCGTCGGGCCGATGCGGTGGGCCTCGTCGCGGGCCGGCACCAGGAGCGAGACGGGCACGGTGACCGGCGGGGGAGCGGCGGGCGGGGTGCGCAGCAGCCGTTGGTTGCGCAGCTGGTGCAGGGTGCCGAGGACGGCGAGCGCGGAGCCGGCGGTGGCCGCGGCCCGGAGCGGTCCGGGAAGGCGCGCGGCGGTCACGGCCGAACCCTAGGAGCCACCGGCCGGGCCCGCGACTCGACCACCCGGCCGGGCGTTCGAGTCGCGGACCCGTCGCACACGCGGGAAGGTCGGGGGGCCCGGGTGGCCCCGCGCCCGGTCCCGTGCCCCTGGAAGGACGACGCGTGCTCCGAACCGCTCCCCTCGTGCGCGGGCGCACGCCCGGGTTGACCTGGATGCTCGTGGCGGGCGCGGTGCTGGTCCAGATCGCCTACCCGCTCACCCCGGAGGCGCTGCGCACGCAGGTGACCGTGCTCTCGGTCGTGGTGTTCGCCGCGGCCTCGCTGTGCGACGCCACCCGGCTGCACGGCGCCCGCGGCGGCCTGCTGCTCCTCGCCGTGGCCGGCGGGGGCGGGCTGGTGGCCGAGGCCGTCGGGCTGCGCACGGGCATCCCGTTCGGCGCCTACGCCTACACCGGCACCCTGGGGCCGGAGCTGCTCGACGTGCCCGTGGTCGTGCCGCTGGCGTGGACGATGATGGCCTGGCCCGCGCTCGTCGTCGGGCGGACGCTGGCGCGGTCGCGCGTCGGCGTCGTCGCGGTCGGAGCGGTCGCGCTGGCGGCCTGGGACGTCTTCCTCGACCCGCAGATGGTCGACGCGGGGCACTGGCGCTGGCTCGACCCCGGGCCCGGGTTGCCGCTGATCCCCGGGATCCCGTTGACCAACTACGCGGGTTGGCTGCTGGTCTCCGCGCTGGTCGTCGCGGCGCTGCACGCCGTCCTGCCCGCCCACGAGCGCCCGTCCGCCCCGGCCACGGCGCTCTACCTGTGGGTCTACGGCTCCTCGGTGCTCGCCCACCTGGCCTTCTTCGGCCTGCCGGGCTCGGCGCTCGTCGGCGGCGTGCTGATGGGGGCCGTCGCCGTCCCGTTCGCCCGCGCGGCCCTGCCGCGGTTCGCGGGAGCCCGGCGATGACCGATCCGCTGACGAGCCGGGCCGCCCCGCTGCGGATGCGCCGGCGCCGCCTCGTCGTGCCCGACCCGGCGCTGCCGCGGGAGGTGCCGCCCGGGACCGAGGCGGTGGTCGTCGGGGCGGGGGTGGCGGGCGTCAGCGCCGCGGTGGTGCTCGCGGAGCGCGGTGTGCGGGTGCGGCTGCTGGAGGCCGCCGAGCACCTCGGCGGTCGGCTCGGCGCGTGGCCCGAGGTGCTGCCGGACGGGACCGAGCAGGTCGTCGAGCACGGGTTCCACGCCTTCTTCCGGCACTACTACACCTGGCGGGCGGTGCTGGGCCGGATCGATCCCGGGCTGGGGTTCCTGGGGCCGGTCGACGGCTATCCGGTGATCTCGCGGCGGTGGCCGGACGAGGACCTCTCCGGCCTGCCCGCCGCGCCGCCGCTCAACCTGCTCACGCTGATCCTGCGCTCGAAGAGCCTGAGCTGGCGGGACATGGCGGGCGCCGACCCCGACGCCGGTCGTGCCCTCCTCGCCTACGACCGCGCGACGACGACCGCGGAGCTCGACGGCGTCGACGCCGCCGCCTTCCTCGACCGGCTCGGGATGTCCGAGCGCACCCGCGGGATGCTGTTCGAGGCCTTCGCCCGGTCCTTCTTCTGCGACCAGGACGGGCTCTCCGCGGGCGAGCTGGTCGCGATGTTCCACTACTACTTCCTGGGCAACCCGGAGGGCATCGGCTTCGACGCCCCGGTCACCGACCACCGGACCGCGATCTGGGACCCGCTCGCCGCGCACCTGCGCGCGCACGGGGCGGAGGTGCGGACCGGCAGCCGGGTCACCCGCCTCGAGCCCGACGGTCAGGGGTGGCGGCTGGCCACGGACGCCGGCGACCTGACCACCCGGCACGTCGTGCTCGCCCTGGACCCCGCCGGGCTGCGCGGGCTCCTCGGGGCCTCGCCCGCGGCGGCGGCATCGGCCCCGCGGCTCGCGGCCCACTGTGCGGGGCTGGGGACCGCACCGCCCTTCGCCGTGACGCGCCTGTGGCTCGACCGGGACGTCGCGCCGGCGCGGGCGGTGTTCAGCGCGGTCAGCGGGGAGCGCACCCTCGACTCGATCACGGTGTACTCGCGGCTGGAGGCGCCGTCGGCCGAGTGGGCGGCCCGGACCGGCGGGTCGGTCGTCGAGCTGCACTCCTACGCCTGCCCCGAGCCCGACGCCAAGGCGGCGACCGGGGCGATGTACGCCGAGCTCGTCGGGCTCTGGCCGGAGGTCGGCGGGGCCGAGGTGCTGCACACCCACCAGCGGCACGAGGCCACGGCCCCGGCCTTCCCGCCGGGGCGGGCCGGGACCCGCCCGGGGGTGCGCACCGACGCCCGCGGGGTGCGCGTCGCGGGGGACTTCGTGGAGCTGCCCTACCTCGCCGGGCTCATGGAGCGGGCGGCGATGTCCGGGGTCCTGGCCGCCAACGACGTGCTCGCCGAGGCGGGCGCCGCCGCCGAACCGGTCGACGGCGTCCCGCAGCGGGGGCTGCTGGCCGGGGTGCCGCGGATCCGCGGCCGCGCCTGACCGGGCCGGCTACCGGTTCGCCCCCTGCCGGTTCTCCTTCTGCGGCTCCGGCGGGTCGGCGATGGTGTCGGCCGCCGTCGCGCCGCGCTCGCCCATCGGCAGCGGCTCGCCCTTGGTGGTGTCCTGCTCGGTCTGCCGCTCGCTCTCGGCGTTGATCTCCGCGCCCAGCAGCACGATGTAGCTGGTCAGGTACAGCCACAGCATCAGGACGATGACGCCGGCCAGGGCGCCGTAGGTCTTGTTGTAGCTGCCGAAGTTGTTCACGTAGAAGCTGAAGGCGAGACTGCCGATGATCCACAGGAGCGTCGCGACCAGCGCGCCGGTGCTGACCCAGGCGAAGCGGGGTGCGTCGCGGTCCGGGGCGACCCGGTAGACGACCGCGAGGGCCACGACCACCAGCGCCACCAGCAGCGCCCAGCGGATGATCTGCGCGACGACGAGCGCGATGCCGCCGAGGCCGAGCGCGTCGAACACCGGGGGCACGACCGCCACGAGCGCCACCGCGAGCAGCACGAACACCACCGCGCCGAGGGTCAGGGCCAGCGCGGTGCCGCGGAGCTTGAGGAACCCGCGGGTCTCCTTCTCGTCGTAGGCCAGGTTCGTGGCCTTGATCAGGTTCATCGTGCCGCCCGAGGCGCTCCACAGGGCCGCCAGGATCGACACGACCAAGCCGATGCCCAGGGCGCGGTCGCTGCTGTTGGCGACGGCGTTGAGCTGGTCGGTGATGATCGGGCGGGCGGTCTCGGGCAGGGCGGCGGCGAGGTCGTTGACCTGGGCCGCGACCTGCGCCGGATCGGCGACCAGGCCGTAGAGCGTGAGCGCCGCGATCATCGCGGGGAAGAGCGCCAGGAAGGCGAAGAAGGCGACCCCGCCCGCCAGGATCGGGACGTTGTCGTCCTTGCCCTCGGCCCAGGCCCGCTTCACCACCTGCAGCCAGCCGCGGGGCGGGATCCGCACCGGGTTGTCGGCCTCGCGCCCCGGAGGTCCGTCGTTGCGCCGGTGGTCGACGTCCCAGCTCCCGCGGCCCGCGCGTGTCGTGTCGGTTCGGCTCCTCATGTCGGGCGGGATGCCCGGCGGACGGGCCGGTGAACCGTGTCTCCCGGCGGATCAGCCCGCCTTCGCCGGTGACGTGTCCAGCGGCACGTGCTGCCCCCGCACCACGCCGAGCGCGACGGCCTGGCGGGGGAGCACGGCGTCGAGCAGCCAGTCCGTGGCGACCCGGATCCGGTTGCCCGGCATGGAGAGCAGGTGGTAGCCGCGGGTGACCGCGGTCGCGGGCAGCCCGGACAGCGGCACGCCGAGCGGGTTCGCCGCCGCGTCCACGCCGCCCAGCTCGACCACGAACCCGAGGTCGCTGTGCTTGTAGGCCCGCGGCGCGCCGTGGCCCAGCGACGCGGCCACGTTGCGGGCGGCGAGCGCGCCCTGCCGGGTGGCGTGCTGGGCGGTCATGGCGGTGGCCGAGCCGGGCCGCGTGACGTCCGGGACGGCGGCCGCGTCGCCGCAGGCCACGATGTCCGGGTGCCCGGCCACGGCCAGGTCCGTCCCGACGACGAGCCGGCCGCGCTCGGCCGGCAGGCCCAGGTCCTCGACGATCGGGTCGGGCCGCACCCCCACGCACCAGATGAGGGTGTGGGTCGGCACCTCCTCGTCGGAGTCGGTGAGGCGCACGCACTTCGGCAGCGCCTCGGCCACGGACTGGCCCATGCGGACCTCGACGCCCCGTTCGCGCAGCACCGCGTCCGCCGTGTGCGAGAGCCGCTCGTCGAGCTCGGGCAGCACCCGCTTCGCGATGTCGAGCAGCATCCAGCGCACCGGGACGTCCCGCAGCGACGGGTGGTCCTTCGCCAGCTGCGCGGTGAACGACGCGCCCTGCGCGGCCACCTCGGTGCCGGTGTAGCCGGCCCCGACCACCACGAACGTGCAGCGCGACGCCTTCTCGGCCGGGTCGCTCGCGGTGGCCGCCAGCTCGATCTGCCGGGTCATGTGGTCGCGCAGGTAGAGGGCCTCGGGCAGCCCGCGGAAGCCGTGCGCGTACTCCGCGACGCCCGGCACCGGCAGCAGCTTGTTGACGCTGCCGACCGCGAGGACGAGCCGGTCGTAGGACACCTGCCCGGTGCCGCCCTCCTGGTCGGTCCAGGTCACGGTGCGGGCGTCGACGTCGATGTGCTTCACCTCGCCGACCACGATCTCCGCGCCGCGCAGCGACTGCACGAGCGGCACCGCGATCCTCCGCGGCTCGAGCGTGCCGACCGCGACCTCGGGCAGCAGCGGCAGGTAGAGGAAGTGGTCGTTCTGGTCGATCACGGTGATGCGGGCCCGGCCGCGCAGCCGGCGCAGCAGCCCCTTCGCGGCGGTGTGCCCGGCGAACCCGGCCCCGACCACCACGACGTGCGGCAGGTTGTCGCCGGACCCCGGCGGCGGCTGCCTCCGGACCTTGCGCACCACGTCCGCGATCGCCATCTGTGCTCCTCCGTCCGCCGTGTCCCCGATCACCTGACCCCTACCCGACCATCCCGGGTTCGACACGGCAAGCGGGTCCCGTCATCCGCCCGCGGCGCGGACCCCCTCGGCGAAGTGGACGTTCTCCATGATCCCGAGGACGTTGCCGAACGGGTCGACCACGGAGGCGGTGACGAAGCCGGGGCCGCGCTCGCGGACGTCGTCGTGCTCGGTGGCGCCGCGGGCGAGCAGGTCGTCGAGGGCGGCGGCGACGTCGTCGACGGCCCAGAAGGTGATCGATCCCGCGGGGGTACCGGTCGGGTGCGGGGCGTAGGCGGCGTTCACGATCCCGAACTCGTCCTCGCGCGGGCCGAGGCGCCACTCGATGTACCCGCCCTCCACCACGAAGTAGGGCTCGGCGCCGAAGAGGTCCGAGTACCAGGCGCGCGCGGCGCCGAGGTCGGCGGCGAAGAAGTTCTGGGTGGCCATTCCCTGGAGCATGTCGTCCTCCTCGATCCGGTGTCCGGAGCGAGCATGCGCCCGGGAAGTGCTCACCGAATGAGCACTTTCCGGAGGATACTTCCGGCCGTGCGTGCCGACCGACTCGTCGCGATCCTGCTGCTGATGCAGGCCCGCGGCCGCGTGACGGCCCGGCAGGTGGCCGAGGAGCTCGAGATCTCGGTCGCGACCGCCCGCCGGGACCTGGAGGCGCTCTCCGCCGCGGGCGTGCCGGTCTACCCGCAGCCCGGTCGCGGCGGCGGGTGGTCGCTGGTGGGCGGGGCGCGCACCGACCTGACCGGGCTGACGGCGGGGGAGGCCCGGGCGCTCTTCCTGCTCGCCGGCCCGGAGGCGCGGGCCGCGCCCGAGCTGCGCTCGGCGCTGCGGAAGCTCACCCGGGCCCTGCCCGAGACCTTCCGGGCCGAGGCGGAGGCGGCGGCCGGTGCCGTGCTCGTCGACCCGGCGCGGTGGGGCGAGCGGGAGGCGCCTCGCGACGCCCGGGTGGACCTGCTGCAGGAGGCGGTGGTGCGGCGGCGCAAGGTGCGGTTCGGCTACGGCGGGCGGGAGCGGCTCGTCGACCCGTGGGGCCTCGTCGACAAGTCGGCGACCTGGTACCTGCTCGCCGGCACGGCCGACGGGCGCCGCACCTTCCGCGTCGACCGGATCGCCGACGCCGAGCTCACCGACCTCGCCGCGGACCGGCCCGACGAGCTGTCCCTCACCGAGGCGTGGCGCGAGACCGTCGAGCTGCTGGAGCGCCGCCGCTCCTCGGCGACCGCCACGGTGCTGGTCGAGGCGCGGCTGGTCCCCGTGCTGCGCGACCGGTTCGGCCGCCACCTCGGCCCGGACGTCGCCGACGCCGGCGACGGCCGCGTGCGCGTCACGGTCACCGCGCACACCCCGGGCGCGCTGGCCGAGCAGCTGGCCGGGTGGGCGGGGTACGTGGAGGTGGAGTCCGACGGTGTGGACAACGTCGAGGTCCGTGCCGGGCTCGCGCGGATCGGGCGGCTGCTCGCCGAGCGGTACGGATGATCACCGTGCAGAGTGCGGGCATGAGCGAGCGCATCGAGGTCTCCCGCACGGTCGACGCCGATCCGGGCGAGGTGTTCGCCGTGCTGCGCGACCCGCAGGGCCACGTCGACGTCGACGCGTCGGGGATGCTGATGGACGCGACCGGCGAGCCGGTCTCGGCGGTGGGGGACACCTTCGTGGTCCACATGGACCGCGAGGCCCTCGGCGACATCCCGGAGCTGGGGAAGTACGACGTCACGGTCTCGATCACCCGCTACGAGCAGGACCGCGAGATCGCCTGGACGATCGTCGGCGTGGCCCGGCCGCCGATCGGGCACGTCTACGGCTACCGTCTCGAGCCGGCCGACGGCGGCACCCGCGTGGTCCAGTACTACGACTGGTCCGACATCGCCCCGGAGTGGCGGGAGAAGGACATCTTCCCGATCGTCTCCGAGGCCTCGCTCAAGGCGACGCTGGGCATCCTCGACCGGACCGTCCGCCGCCGGCGGGTGTGAGCGCGCCCACCCGCCGAAATACGGAGGCTCCTCCGCTCCTTGTGCGGGACGGCAGACTTGCCGATCCTCGAGAAGGTGGAGACATGAAGGTCTGGTTCGTCACCGGTTCGTCCCGCGGCTTCGGGCGCGAGTGGACGATCGCGGCGCTGGAGCGCGGCGACTCGGTCGCGGCCACCGCGCGCGACGCGTCCACGCTGGACGACCTGGTCGCGAAGTACGGCGACAGGATCCTGCCGCTGACGCTCGACGTCACCGACCGGGAGGCCGACTTCGCCGCCGTGGCGAAGGCGCACGAGCACTTCGGCCGGCTCGACGTCGTGGTGAACAACGCCGGGTACGGCCAGTTCGGGATGATCGAGGAGCTCTCCGAGCAGGAGGCCCGCGCGCAGATCGAGACGAACGTGTTCGGCGCCCTCTGGGTCACCCAGGCGGCGCTGCCGTACCTGCGCGCGCAGGGCTCGGGGCGCATCCTGCAGGTCAGTTCGATCGGCGGGATCTCGGCCTTCCCGAACATCGGGATCTACAACGCGTCCAAGTGGGCCCTCGAGGGCTTCAGCCAGGCCCTCGCCCAGGAAGTCGCGGACTTCGGCGTGCACGTGACGCTGATCGAGCCGGGCGGGTTCGACACGGACTGGGGCGGCGCCTCGGCGAAGCACGCCACCCCGGACCCGGCCTACGACGAGTTCCGCGAGAAGGCCGCGGAGCAGCGTCGCCGGCGCACGGCCGGGTCGGGCGACCCGGCGGCGTCGAGTGCCGCGGTGCTCAAGCTGGTCGACTCCGACAACCCGCCGCTGCGGGCCTTCTTCGGCGAGGCCCCGCTGGCCATCGCGGAGGCGGACTACGAGAGCCGGCTCGCCTCCTGGCGGGAGTACCAGCCGCTCGCGGTCGAGGCCGGCGGCCGGGCCTGACGATCGCGGCGGACGTACGGCGATCTCAGGGCGGGGTGCCGTCGGCGCCCCGCCCCGGGCCCGTCCGCAGCTCGCGCAGGTTCCACCGGCCCGGCTCCCCGGCCAGCACGGCCACCGACAGCGGATCGACGTCGACGCGCCAGACCGCCGTCGCCGGGGAGCCGAGCGCGTGGGTCAGAGCGGCCCGCACGACCGCCGGGTCGACGACGGCGAGCAGCCCGCCCGGCCGGTTCGGCACCGCCCGCAGCCACCCGCCGATCCGCCCCACGAACGCGGCCATCGACTCGCCGCCGTGGGGCACGGCGTCGGGTTCGGTGAGCCAGCGGGTGAGACCGTCCGGGTCGGCGGCCGCGACGTCGTCGAGCGCCCGGCCGGCCCAGCTGCCGTGGTCGAGGCCGGTCAGGCCGGCGTCGACGGCGGCGGGCAGGCCCAGCGCGTCGGCCGTCTGCCGGCAGCGCAGCGAGGGCGCGCAGCGGACCTCCTCGTAGCGGGGGAGGGCCGGGACGGGGAGCTCGTCGGCCTCGAGCCCTTCGTCGTCGGCGAACCCGGACCGCCGGGTGGCCTCGGTGGCGGCGTGGGCCAGCAGCACGAGTCGCACGGGTTCCAGTGTGGACCGACGCGTGCGGCGGCGCCCTCCGGGGGCGCTACAGTGCCGCATCCGCGGCCGTCCGGCCCGCGGGGCGCGAGGGGACCGGTGGACACGCCCGCGGAGCTGGTCGCCCAGCTGCGCGAGACCGCCCGCTCGGCACGCAGCCGCCGGACCCGCTGGTGGACATGCTCGTCCACGGCCAGGACATCGCGCGCCCGCTCGGCCGCCCGCGCGAGATGCCCGCGCCGGCGGTGGCCGCGGCCCTCGACCACGCCTGGGGCAGCTCGTTCTACGGCGCCCGGAAGCGGTTCGCCGGCCTGCGTCTGCGCGCCACCGACCCCGACTGGTCCGCGGGCGAGGGGGAGGAGGTCCGCGGGCCCGCAGCCGACCTGCTGCTGCTCGCCACCGGCCGCCCCGCCGGTCTCGACGCCCTCGACGGCCCGGGCGTGACGCAGGCCGCCGCACGCGTGGGTTGAGGCCGTTCCTGGCGTAGCGTGATCGCGTGCTGACGCGAGGCGCGGTGCTGCGCGAGGTCCCGGGCAGGTTCGAGGTCGTCGAGCTGGAGGTCGACGACCCGAGGCAAGGGGAGATCCGGGTCAAGATGGTCGCGAGCGGGCTCTGCCACTCGGACGACCACCACGCCACGGGGGACCAGAAGGTCGGGATCCTGCCGTTCGCCGGCGGGCACGAGGGGTCCGGGATCGTCGAGGCCGTCGGCCCCGGGACCACCGGGTTCGCCGAGGGCGACCACGTCGTGTTCTCGTTCCTGCCCGCGTGCGGCCGCTGCCGCTGGTGCGCGCACGGCATGCAGAACCTCTGCGACCTCGGGGCCTCGCTGGCGACGAACGCGCGCTGGGAGGACCCGACGTCGTTCCGGCTCGCCCTCGACGGCGAGCCGGTCGGGCAGATGTGCGGGCTGTCCACCTTCTGCGAGTACACGACCGTCTCCACGGCGTCGGCGGTGAAGGTCGACCCGTCGATCCCGCTGGAGATCGCCTGCCTGACCGGCTGCGGCGTGGGCACCGGGTGGGGTGCGGCCGTCAACTCGGCCGAGGTGCGGCCCGGCCAGGTCGTGATCGTGATGGGCATCGGCGGGATCGGGATCAACGCGGTGCAGGGCGCGGCGCACGCCGGCGCGTCCGCGGTGATCGCCGTCGACCCGGTCGCGTTCAAACGGGAGTCGGCGCTCGGCCTCGGCGCGACGCACGCCGTCGAGGACATCCGCGAGGCCACGGAGATCGGCCGCTCGCTGACCAACGGCCAGGGGGCGGACGCGTCGATCGTCTGCGTCGGGGTGACGAAGGGCGCCCATGTCGGGCAGGCGCTGCGGGCGGTGCGCAAGGGCGGGACGTGCGTGGTCGTCGGGCTGGGCGACGTGCGCACCCACGAGGGCGACATCCCGCTGATGGAGCTGACGCTCTACCAGAAGCGGCTGCAGGGCTCGCTGTTCGGCGCCAGCGCCCCGACCGCGGACATCCCGGCGCAGCTGGAGCTGTACCGGCAGGGCGCGCTCAAGCTCGACGAGCTGATCACCACCCGGTACACCCTCGACGAGGTCGCCACCGGCTTCGACGACATGCACGCCGGCCGCAACCTGCGGGGCGTGATCGTCTTCTGAACCGGGCCGCGGCCGGACGGGCCGCGGGTCAGGCCGCGGCGGGCAGGCCCGTCGCCTCGGCCATCCCGTCGAGCATCGCGATGTTCAGCTCGAATGCCCGGACCGCCTCGTCGGCCACCCGGCGCTGCTCGATCTCGTCCCACGGGGCGCCGTCGAGCAGCGCGCGGTAGCGGACGCGGAACTTCGACGGGCTGCCCAGCGCGGAGAAGTCGTAGAACAGCGCGCCGGGCCCGGTCACGCCGTAGGTGCGCTCCAGGAGCTTGCCGACGACCTGGCCGCCGGCGAGATCGCCCAGGTAGCGGGTGTAGTGGTGGGCCACGAAGACCGGCGCGTCGGTGGCCGCCTCGCGCAGCCGGGCCACGTAGGCCGCGGTCGCGGGCAGCACCCGGGGCGCGTCGACGGACCCGCCGAGGGCCTCGACGTCCCGCCGCAGCGCGGGCAGCCGGCGCAGCTCGTCGATCACGAAGGGCCCGGCGGCGGGGTCGGCGGCCAGCGCGTCGCCCGCGGCCTCGAGGGCGCCGTAGACCGCGAGGTACTGCTCGGCGAGCAGCGTGTACGCCGACAGGGGGAGGCGCCCGTCGAGCAGGGCGGCCATGTAGGTGGAGTGGTGGGCGCGCTCGTGGACCTCGGCCGTGGCCCGGCGCAGGCCGGTGGAGAGCTCGCCCATGGGTGTTCCTCCCGCAATCTTCCTGACGCCGTGTCAGAAAAGATGCTAGAGCACCCGGCGGACTGAGGCTAGCCTAAATTCGAGGGTCGGACCATGCCCAGCACGATCCGCACGGCCGCCTCGACCGAGCCCGCCAGCTCCTCCGGCGGCACGTCGACGATCTGCCGGGCGGACAGCGCCGCGCCGATCATCGCCACGAGGACGGCCGGGTCCTCGGCGGCCATCTCGCCCGACTCGATCCCCTCCCGCACGATCCGCGCCAGCCGGTCGCCGATCGGGTCCGCGTGCGCCGCGATCCGCCGGTACGCCTCGGGATCCAGGGTCCCGGCCAGGCCCTGGCCCGGGGGGAGGTGGAACTCCGCCAGCCGGTGCAGCTGCAGGCGCGCGAAGACGGCGAGCCGATCGGTGGGTGTGGCCGCGGCGGCCAGCGCCGACTCGAGGTCGGCGACGTACCGGTCCGCCTCGTGCTCCACGAACGCGACGAGCAGCGCCTGGCGGTCCGGGAAGTGGTTGTAGATCGACGTCCGGCCCACCCCGGCCGCGGCGGCGACGCCGGCCAGCGTGACGGCGTCGAAGCCCCGCTCGTAGAGCAGCTCGCGCAGCGCCGCGAACACGCGGGCCCGCACCTCGTCGCGGTGGGCGGCGAGCGACCCCCCGAGCACCTTCGGCACGCCGGCCTCCTCCCGCCGTCGCCGTCCAGCGTAGAGCCGGTGCGCCGACCGGGCACGGGTGTCACGTGTAGCTCGCCCCGACGTCGATCAAACGTGGTGATCGCGTCACCCACCCGTCGGTTGACCCCTCGCTGACCTGGCGGGAAGGTGAGGCCCGGCGGTGTGACGGCACGAGGAGGCCATCGGCGTGACGCGGGCACTGGAACGATCGCCCAGCTCCTTCACGGCGGAGAGCCGGACCCTGGACCACGGGGTGGTCGCGCTCCGGCTCGTCGGCGAGCTCGACGCGGACTCCGCGGCGCGGCTGCACGACGCCCTGCACGCGGCCGCGGTCGGCGCCCGCGCGATGGTGGTGGACCTGTCGGAGGTCACCTACCTCGGCTCGGTCGGCGTCAGCGCGCTGCTCGGCGTCTACACCCGCTCCGGTGGCCGGGTCCACCTGGCCGGGCTGCACGCGCACCCGGGCGTGAGCCGGGTCGCGGTGCTGCTCGGGCTGGACCGGCACTTCGTGGTGCACCGGGACGTCACGGCGTTCCTGGCGGCGATGCGCGGCTGAGGGCGCCTCGGCGTCCTCGGCAAGGTTCGCGAGCACGTTCTCGACGACCGCCTGCGGCCCGATGGAGGGCCCGCCGCGCCAGCACGGCGAGTGCTCGGCCCCGGGACTGCGATGCTGGCCGCATGGCGATGCGGATCAGCATGTTCGGGTACCTGGGCGACGGCGGCGGTCGCTCCGTCGTCGACACCTACGTCGAGGAGCTCGCGCGGCTGCGCGACGAGGGCTTCCGCCGGTACTGGACCGCGCAGCTGCCCTACGAGCCGGACCTGCTCACCGTCCTCGCCGTGGCCCTGCGCGAGGTGCCCGGGATCGAGGTGGGGACCGGCGTGGTCCCGATCCAGCCGCAGCACCCGATGGCGCTGGCCCAGCGCGCGCTCACCGTCAACCTGATCGGCGAGGGCAGGCTCACGCTCGGGCTCGGGCTCAGTCACCGGCCCGTCGTCGAGGGGGTGTGGGGGCTGCCGTTCGACCGCCCGGTCCGGCGGCTCTCCGAGTACCTCGACGGGCTGCTCCCGCTGCTGGCGGGGGAGAAGGCCGCGGCCGAGGGCGAGCTCGTCACCACGCGAGGGTCGTTGAAGGTCCCCGGCGCGCCCGCGCCGGACGTCTACCTCGCCGCACTCGGCCCGCAGATGCTGCGGCTCGCCGGCCGCCGCACCGCCGGCACGGTCACCTGGATGACCGGACCGCGGACCCTCGCCGAGCACGTGGTCCCGACGATCCGGGCGGCCGCCGAGGAGGCCGGCCGGACCGTGCGGGTGGTCGCCTCGCTGCCGATCACCGTGACCGACGACGTCGACGCCGCCCGCGCCGAGGCCGCCCGCCAGTTCGCGGTCTACGGCCGGCTGCCCTCCTACCGCGCGATGCTCGACCGCGAGGGCTACGCGGGCCCCGAGGACGCGGCGATCGTCGGCGGGGAGCAGGAGGTCGCCGAGCGGCTCGGGGAGCTGCGGGAGGCGGGGGTGGACGAGTACGTCGCCCTGCCCTTCTCGCCCGACCCCGAGGAGCGCTCCCGCACCCGCGCCCTGCTCCGGGCGCAGGGGGAGTAGCGCGCTACCGCAGGTGCCGGGCGAGGAACGCCGTGGTGTGGCCCCACGCCTCCACGGCGGCCTTCTCGTCGTACATCGAGGGGGCGTCCCAGTTGGAGAAGGCGTGGCCGGCGTCGTAGTGCCGCACCTCGACCTGCGGCTTCCCGCCCACCGCCGCCTCGACCTTCTCGATCTGCTCCTGCGGGATGAACGGGTCGCGGTCGCCGTAGTGGAACAGGGCGGGGCACTCGAGGGCGTCGGCGCGGTCGAGCATGTCCTGGATGCCGGAGCCGTAGTAGGGGACGGCGGCGTCGATGCCGGCGCCGTCGACCCGCGCGGTGGTGGCGCACAGCCAGGTGAGCGTGCCGCCGAGGCAGAAGCCGATGGCGCCGACCTTGCCGGTGCTCTCGGGCATCGCCCGCAGGTGGGCGAACGCGGCGGCGATGTCGCCCGCGGCGGCGGCGAAGTCCAGCCGCTGGACCATGCCCATGCACTCGGCCAGGGCGGACTCGTCCTTGCGTTCGAAGCGGCGCTCCAGCCGCCAGAACATGTCGGGCGCCAGGGCGACGTACCCCTCGCCGGCGAGCCGGTCGCAGATCCCGCGGATGTTGTCGTTGATCCCGAAGATCTCCTGGAACACGAGGACGCCGGGGCCGCGGCCGTCCTCCGGGAGGGCCAGGTAGGCGTCGAACTCGTCGCCGTCGGGGGCGGGCACGCGCTCGTAGCGGGTCATGGGGCTCCTTCTCGTCGCCGGGGCGCCGGGCCCGGTGATCCTGGCACGTCCTCACGCGGTGGCCCGCCGGTACCGGACCGGTGACACGCGGACGGCGGCCGCGTGAGGACTACCCCTGCACTCAGCGGGTACCGGACTCCCGCCCTTAGGCTGGCCTGAAGTCCGTCCCGCTCCGCCCCCGACACCACGAGGTGACCCGCTTGAGCGTCGAGGCCCCCGACCTCCCCGCCCCCGACCCCGCTCCCGACCCCGTCTCCGGTGCCGAGTCGGGCACGGCCCCGAAGGGCCCCAAGCCGATGATCGGCGAGTACCGCAGCACCTGGCAGCAGGGGCTGGTCTGGACGTTCGTGGTGCTCCCCGTGCTGGCCCTGCTGGCGACCGTCCCCGTGCTGTGGGGCTGGGGCCTGGGCTGGTGGGACGTCGTGATCGCCGCGGTCTTCTACACCGTCGGGATCCTGGGCGTGACCGTCGGCTACCACCGGCACTTCACGCACCGCTCGTTCAAGGCGCGGCCGTGGCTGCGGGTGGTCCTGGCGATCACCGGCTCGATGGCGATCCAGGGCTCGATGATGGCGTGGGTCGCCGACCACCGCCGCCACCACGCCTACTCCGACAAGGAGGGCGACCCGCACTCGCCGTGGCGCTACGGCACCACGCCGTGGGCCGTCGCCCGCGGGTTCTTCTGGGCGCACATCGGCTGGATCTTCGACCGCCGCAAGACGAACTGGGAGCGCTTCATCCCGGACCTGCTCGCCGACAAGGTGCTGCGCCGGGTGAGCGGGCTGTTCGGGCTGTGGGTCACGGTGAGCCTGGTCCTGCCCGCGGTGCTCGGCGGCCTGCTGACCTGGTCCTGGGCCGGCGCGCTGACCGGCTTCTTCTGGGGCGGCCTGGTGCGCATGGGCATCTGCCACCACGTGACCTGGTCGATCAACTCGATCTGCCACATGGTCGGGGCGCGGCCCTTCCGCTCGCGCGACCGCTCCCGCAACTTCTGGCCGCTGGCGATCCTGTCGATGGGCGAGAGCTGGCACAACCTGCACCACGCCGACCCGACCTGCGCGCGGCACGGCGTCCTCAAGGGGCAGATCGACATCTCGGCCCGGGTGATCTGGCTGTTCGAGCGGTTCGGCTGGGCGCACGACGTCCGCTGGCCCACCACCCGCCGCCTCACCCAGCTGCAGCAGGCCTGACGCTCACCCGCGGCTCAGACCCGGCCGCAGCGGCGCCGTCCGCCGCTCCGCCCGGTGCGCGGCAGCCGCATGACCTGGCGCCAGCGCACGAGGACACGGACGAGGGGGTCGGGGTCGTCGGCGGTCCGGCGCCCGGTCCTGATCTCCTCGATCAGGCGGTCGTCGGCGGCGACGGGGTCCGTGCAGTCCCCGGGGGCCGGACGCTGCGCGGGAACCGGGACGGCCGCGGCCCCGTGGTCGTTGCTGATCGCGTCCATGCCCACTCATCGCGGCGGCTACGGCGAACGTGTCCCTCCATCCGGGTGATGATCGGCACGTTTGCCACTCGTCAGGCCGAGCGGCGGATCCCGTGGCCGGCGCGCCGCCCGTAGACGCGGTCGGCCAGCGCGGCCTTCCGCTCCCGCAGGTCGGTCAGGACCGCGGGCGGGAAGCCGCCCGGGCCCGGCCGGTCCGGTGTCGCGCCGAGGTCGGTGACCAGCTCCCAGCCGCTGCCCAGCGCGGTCAGCGAGCGGTGCTTGGTGGGGTAGTAGTCGCCGTTCAGGCTCACCGCGATCCCGCCCGCGCCCACCGCCGCCCCGACGAGGTGCGGGTGGAAGCGGGTGGAGATCCACGTCTGGTCGGCCGCCACCGGCAGCCCGTCCCGCCACACGGCGTCGAACGGCACGAACCGCGCCCCGGGCAGCTCGTGCTCCAGCAGCGCGTAGACCACGCGGTCCTGCCCCGGACTCCCCTCGACGACGGCGACCTCCCCGGGGTCGACCTCCCACCGCCGCAGCGCCCCGAGCACGAACGTGGCCAGCGCCTCGGCGGGCCGGTCGCTGAGGTCGGACTGCAGGCAGAGCACGACCCGTGGCGCGTCGTCGACCGCCGGGACCGCGGCGGCGGGGAGGAAGGCGTCGTCGAGCCCGAGGGTGTCCGGCCGGTCGAGCAGCCGGGCCGAGGCCTCGTCGCGCACCTCGACCAGCGCGAACCGCTCCAGCAGCGAGCGGAGCAGCGGCCCGGCGCCGTCGGCCTCCGGCGTGAGGCCCTGTCCGGTCGCGACGGCGCGCCCGCCCGAGTGCTCGACGGCGGCGACCGCCGCGGCGAGCACCCCGGCGTGCCGGGGCCAGATCCCGTTGACGTACCCGCCGCCGACCACGTGCACCACGTCGGCCCGGCGCAGTAGCTCGACCCCTGCGACCCACCGGGGCGCGAGGCCCGGGTCGGCGACCGCGCTGCGCACCCACGCCGCCGTCTCCCACGGGCCGCCCTCCGGCGCCGCGTGGCACAGCCGCCAGATCGTGTCGGTGAAGCGCGCCCGCGGGTGCAGGCCGTCGAGCAGGACGGCGGCGGTGCCGGGGGAGGGGCAGTCGAGCCAGACGTCCGCCCCCGGCGCGGTGCGCGCCAGGTGCCGCAGCCAGCCGGCGGCGATCAGCTCGTCGCCGTAGTTCGGGAACCCCGCGGTCCCGACGAGGTGGTACAGGGGCCGCCGGTCGTCCGCCACGGCCCGAGTATCCCGGCCCGCGATCTCAGTAGAAGGTCACCCCCGGCTGCCCGCCGCCCGCGGCCACGGCGTCGCCGTTGATCGCCACGCTGCGCGGCGAGGCGAGGAAGGCGACGACGTCCGCGACCTCCTCGGCGGTGATCATCCGGCCGACCGTGGTCGTCCGGCCGAGGGCGCGCTCCGCCTCCTCCGCCGACGTGCCGTCGGCCTCGGCCTTGGCGGCGACCATGGCCGGGGTGCGCTCGGTGACGGTGAGCCCGGGGTGCACGACGGTGACGTTCACGCCCTGCGGCCCCAGCTCGTCGGCCAGCGCGGCGGTCATCGCGGAGACGGCGACGTTGCGCACCGAGCCGACCAGCGACGACGACCCGCGCGCGTTGAGCCCGCTGATGTTGACGATCCGGCCCCAGCCCTGCCCGGTCATCAGCGGGGCGACGGCGCGGGCGCACCGCAGGTAGCCCAGCACCTTGGTCTCGAACTGCTCGCGCATGAGGTCGTCGCCGGTGGTGGAGGCGCCGGCCTGGGCGCCCGCCGACGCGGGCCTGGCGGCCGCGTTGACCAGGATGTCGACGCCGCCGAGCGTGGTCACCACCTCGTCGACCATCGCGCGGACGGACGCGTCGTCCGTGGTGTCGGCGACGAGGGGCACGATCCGGGTGCCGTGCGCGGCGAGCCGGGCGGCGGCCTCGTCGAGCGCCTCCTTGCCCCGCGAGACGATCGCGACGTCGCAGCCCTCGGCGGCCAGGGCGGCCGCCACCGCGAGCCCGATGCCGCGGCTCCCGCCGGTCACGATCGCCCGCCTGCCGGTCAACTGGAGATCCATGTCCCCACCTCACACCAGGCGCGGCCCGGCGGCCAGACCGCGGTCAGCCCGGCAGGAGCCCCCGGACGTACTCGGCCTGCCCGAGGTGCTTCGCGTCGTCGTCGACCACGGAGACCAGCCGGACCCCGCGGGTGACCGGCGGGTCCCAGTTGTCGTCGATCACCTCGTCGAGCTGCTCCGGCGTGAGCTTCGCCAGCAGCTCGACGGTCCGCTGCGCAACGGCGGCGTGGTAGCCGGCCAGCAGGTCCGCGGGCGCGCGCACCGCGGCGACCTGGTCGCGGCCGTGCCCGTAACCGGTGTCGGCGGGCTCGAGGTCGAGGCCGAAGCGCTGCTGCCAGCCGTCGGCGAGCCAGACCTGCTCGGTGCCGAAGGCGTCGGCGAGGTGGTCGTCCTGCACCCGGGTCAGGTGCCACACGAGCCACGCGATCGAGTTGCCGTCGCCGTTGAGGCGCAGCGCGAGCTGCTCCTCGGACAGGCCGTCGACGACGGCGGGCACGCCCTCCGAGATCCGGCCGAAGGCGTCGGTGAGCAGCTCGGCGGGGGTCACGGCGTCCTCCAGGGTGGTCGGCGGTCCGGCTCCCGTCGACGCTAGGTGATCCCTGCCCCGCTGCGCATTCCGGCGATAGGCTGCCGCGGTGGCCCGGTACTTCGACGTGCACCCGGACAACCCGCAGCGCCGCGCGATCGGCCAGGCGGTGGACATCGTCCGCGGCGGCGGCCTGATCGTCTACCCCACCGACTCGGTCTTCGCCCTCGGCTGCCAGCTCGGCAACAAGGAGGGCCTCGACCGGATCCGCGCGATCCGCCGGCTCGACGACCGCCACCACTTCACCCTCGTCTGCAGCGACTTCGCGCAGCTGGGCCAGTTCGTGCAGGTCGGCAACGCGGTGTTCCGCGCGGTCAAGGCGGCGACGCCCGGGCCGTACACGTTCATCCTCCCGGCCACCAAGGAGGTGCCGCGGCGGCTGCTGCACCCGAAGAAGAAGACCGTCGGCGTGCGCATCCCGGACCACCTCGTCGCCCAGGCCCTGCTCGCCGAGCTCGGCGAGCCGCTGCTCTCGTCGACGCTGCTGCTGCCGGACTCGCCGGAGCCGGACGTCCCGCCCACCCAGGGCTGGGAGATCAAGGAGCGGCTCGACCACGCCGTCGACGCCGTCCTCGACTCGGGGGAGTGCGGCACCGAGCCGACCACCGTCGTCGATCTCTCCGGTCCGGAGCCCGAGATCGTCCGCAAGGGCGCCGGTGATCCGTCCCGTTTCGAGTGATCTCGGGAAATCGGTCCCCACCGGACCCTGGACGACCGGGCAGGTGCTGACCTAGCCTCTGTGACCGGGCGCACCGCCGCAGCGTCGCGGACGGGGCGCCTGTTCCGTTCTCGGCCCCCTCCTCCCGCCGGACCGCACCCGTGCCCGCACCCGTGCGACGACCGGCCGCCGGAGGAATCACTCCCTCCGGTCCGGCGTGTCGGCTTGCCGATCGCCGCCGGTCCACCTCCCGCCGACCGGTCATCGCACGCCCGCCGGACGGGCGGCCGGGCGCCGGACCGCCGGGTAATGTCCCGTGGACCTACAGATGTCGGGTCGCAGCTCCCCCGGCGGACGCGGGGCCCGAGGGCGCCCGCCTGCTTCGGCGGGCGGTCGCGGGCGGGCGGCCGGGTCCGTGCGGCGTCCCGGCCGGATCGGGGTACGAACCAGCGGAGGACAGCGTGGAGCGAGACGTCTCGTCCGCCTCCTGGCTCGACGAGCCGGGCGGGGGTGCGACCGGCACCGGCGGCGCCGTCGGCGCCCCCGACGACCGGCCCGACCTGCTGCTCGCGGGCCTCGCGCGGCGGATCTGCGGCCACGCCGAGCGGCAGCTCTCGGTCGCCGAGCGGCTCGGCCCGGACTCGCCCGAGGGTGCCGAGATCGCGGCCGGGGCTCGGCGCCTGCTGCGCGACGGCGAGAGCGTCCTCAGCCTCGTCGGCGGCCGCCCCGAGCGGCGCGGCCCCGTCCCCACCGGCATCGGCCGCATCCTCGCGGACACCGCGGCCGGCGCCGAGGAGCCGCAGCGCGTGTCGGTCCCGCCCGCCCCGTCGGCCTCGCTCGCCGCCGGCAGCGCCGTGGGCGCCGGGCAGGTGCTCGCCGAGCTGGTCGCGCACGCGGAGCGCACGGTGCCGCGGAGCAGCCGCATCGAGCTGGTCGGCCGCTGGGCGGGCGACGGCGGCGTCACGATCGAGCTGCAGGCCGAGGGCGTCGAGCTGCCGTGGCAAGAGGCCGCGGCGCTGGAGAACGAGATCGCCGGGGGCGCCAGCGCGCCCATCCCGCCGGAGCGGCTCGGCCTGCACCTGGCCGCGCGGCTGGCCCGCCGCTGCGGCGCCCGCCTGGAGCTGCAGGCCCCGCTCGGCGGCCCCGCCACCCCGGGCTTCGGCACGATCGCGCTGGTCCGCTTCCCGCGGGCGCTGGTCGAGCCGGCCGCGGGCGTCCAGGTCCCGCGCGAGGCCGCCCCGGCCCCCGTGCCCTCGCCCTCGCCCGCCCCCGCGCCCCGCGAGCCGCGCGAGGAGTCGTCGGAGATCACGTGGGAGCCGGTCCGCGCCGGGTCCGCCCCCGCGCCCGCCTCGGTCGACGAGCTGTTCGGCTCGTTCGACGCCGGGCTCTCCCGGACGGAGGACGACCTGGCCGGCACCCCGATTTTCGCCGCCGTGGCCTCGGCGTGGTTCCGCACGAACGACGACCCGGCCCCGGCCACCAACGGCTGGTCCCACGGCAACGGGCTGAACGGCCACAGTGGAAACGGGGTCAACGGGCACACGAACGGCCACAACGGCAACGGACGGGGGCTCGCGGACAGCTGGCTCGGCTCGAGCACCACGATCGGCGGGACCTCGACCGACGGTGACTCGGCCGGTGGGGGCTGGGCCGGCGGGGACCGGGCCGGCGGGGACTGGGCCGGCTCGGGGGACGACGAGTGGCGCGCGGCCGCCGAGCGCGCGGCGCGGGCCGAGACCGAGCTGCCGACCACCGGGAGCGGCCTCCCGCGGCGCCGGCCCGGCCGGCAGATGGTCACGCCGCCACTGCGCAGCCGCCGGGGCGCGGCCGGGGCCTCGGCCGGCGGCGGGGAGGCCTCCGCCGAGCGGCAGCCGGACCGCGTGCGCAACCGGCTGTCGACCTACCAGCGCGGGCTGGAGGCCGGCCGGCACCGCGCGGCCGATCCCGAGGACGAGCCGTCGTACCAGTCGGGCGAGCCGGGGTCCGATGCGGACTCGCCGGTGCAGGGCCCGGTGCCCGGCCCCACGCTGGAGCGCCGCTACGAGGAGTCGCGCGACCCGTGGACCGGCGAGGGCCTCTGGGGCGACGAGCGCTGACCGTCCGACGAGGGCCTGCGGGCTGTCCGTTCTGAGGACGTCTCAGGGCGGAGCGGCCTAGCGTGGGCCCCGGGCCGGGGCGAGCCCGGCCGGGGGAGGACGCGATGACGAACGCGGAGACCCAGGTCGTCGAACTGGACGGGAAGTTCTTCGACGACCCGGACGCGCTGTACCGGACGCTGCGGCGGGAGGCGCCGGTCGTGCGGGTGAACACCCCGATGGGCCTGCAGGCCTGGGTGGTCACCCGCTACGAGGACGCGCGGCCCGCGCTGAACGACCCGCGGCTGTCAAAGGACGGCGCGAAGTTCGGCGAGATCCTCGAGCGCCGCTCGGTGGCGCCGGAGCGGCGGATGCAGTTCGCCGACTCGCTCGCCGGGCACATGCTCAACACCGACCCGCCGGACCACACGCGGCTGCGCAAGCTGGTGAACCGGGCGTTCACCGTGCGGGCGATCGCGCGGATGCGGCCGCGGATCGAGGAGATCGCGCACGGGCTGGCGGACCGGATGGCCGCCAGGGCCGCCCGGGAGGGCACGGTCGACCTGCTCGACGAGTTCGCCTACCCACTGCCCATGACCGTCATCTGCGAGCTGCTCGGCGTGCCCGAGGGGGAGCGGGACGACTTCCGCGGCTGGACCACCACGCTGCTGTCGGCCGCCCCGCCGGAGGAGCGCGGCGCCGCGGCCGCGGCGATGGCGGAGTTCCTGGCCCGGCTCGTCGCGGACAAGGCCGCGAACCCGGGCGAGGACATGCTGTCGGCGATCGTGAAGGCGTCGGAGGACGGGGACACGCTCTCGGCGCGCGAGGCGACGTCGATGGCGTTCCTCCTGCTCGTCGCCGGGCACGAGACCACGGTCAACCTGATCGGCAACGGCACGCTCGCGCTGCTGCGCCACCCGGACCAGCTCGCCCTCCTGCGTGCCGACCCGGACCTGGTGCCCAACGCCGTCGAGGAGTTCCTGCGCTTCGACGGCCCGATCAACCTCGCGACCTTCCGCTACACCACCGAGCCGGTGGAGATCGGCGGCACCACGGTCCCCGAGGGCGAGGTCGTGCTGATCTCGCTCGTCTCGGCCAACCGGGACACCGAGCGGTACGGCGACGCCGCGACACTCGACGTCACCCGCGACGCGGGCGGGCACGTCGCCTTCGGGTACGGGGTGCACCACTGCCTGGGCGCCCCGCTGGCCCGGCTCGAGGGCGAGATCGCCTTCCGCACCCTGCTCGAGCGGTTCCCCGGCCTCGCCCTCGCCGACGACCCGGAGACGCTCGGCTGGCGGCAGTCCACGCTGATCCACGGCCTGGGCAGCCTCCCCGTCCACCTGTGAGCGGCAACTGCCCCTAGAGGGGCAGTCGCCACTCACGATCCCGGGTGACCTGCGGAGACGGTCAGGTGAGCCAGGCCGGCCGGGAGCTGCCGCGCGGCACGAGGACCGTGCGGTAGCGCCCGGGCGTGCCGGACATCCGGACCTGGTCGGTCATGCCCTGGTACAGCCCGAGCGGGGTGTCCGCGGTGAAGGTCTCGGGGTCGAGGTAGGCGTGCTCGTCCCCGGTCCCGGCGACCGACCGGGCGTAGCCGAGGTCGAACACGCCGAGCCCGAGGATCCACAGCGCCACCCGGGTCAGCGAGACGTGGACCTTCCAGCTGCCACCCTCCACCGCCCGCCGCCGCAGCGCCGCGACGATGCCCGCGGCCGTCAGCCAGGAGACGATGTAGTCGTTGACCACGAGGATCGGCGACAGCCGCGGCTCCACCCCGGGCGAGATCCCGCCGGCTTCCAGGTCGAACATGCCGGTGAGCGCGCCGGCCGTCTGGTCGAAGCCGACGCGGTCGCGCCACGGCCCCCGCTCCCCGTTCAGCGTGTTCGTGGCGTGGACGATGCCGGGCCGCACCGCCGCGGCCTCCTCCGCCGACAACCCGATCGACGCGAGGTAGCCCGGCCGGCGGTTGGCGTAGAAGACGTCCGCACCCGCGAGCAGCTCCCGCACGATCCGCGGGCCGTCGCCGCGGGCGGGGTGCACGGTCGCGGACCGGACCCCGACGTTCGCGGTCACGTACGTGGTGTCGTGCTCGAACTCCGTGGGGCGCCACAGGTTCAGCACGTCCGCGCCGTGCAGCGCGAGCGTCCGGCCCGTCCCGGCGCCGGCGATCACGTGCCCCATGCCGAGCGCCCGGACGCCGTCGAGCGGCTGCTCGGCGCCGCCCGGCAGCGGCTCGGGGGCGGCGTCGCCGATGCGCGTGATCTCGATCAGCGGGGTGTCCTCGAGGGCGGCGTGCTGCTCGGTGGCGAGGAACTCGGCGGTGGTGCGGACCAGCGGCATGACGACGCCGGCCTCGGCGCCCGCGCGTTCCAGGTCGGCGGCGTCCCACCGGGCGACCGCCCGCTCGACCGCCTCCGGGGTGTCGGCGCAGTCGAGCAGCCGCTGCGTGGCGACCTTCAGCGCCGGATAGCCGTTGAGCGGCATGACCCAGCGGCCGTCGCCGGTCCGGTAGAAGCGGAACCCGAACGCCGGCGACGGGTTCGCCGCCGACGCCGCCGGATAGCCGTTGAGCAGCTCCCAGCGCCGGTCGTAGAAGGGGCAGAGCCGGTGCGGGGCGCTGCGCAGGTCGGCCGTGACGTCCTGGCCCGCGCCGCCGCGGTCGCGGTGCAGCGCCGCGACGGCGACCGACTTCGCGGCCAGCGCCAGCGCCGCCGCCCCACCCAGCCGCAACGCACTGGGGACGACGGGGTCGGCGCCGAGGAACGTGACCCGCCCGCCGGTGTCCGACGCGGCCAGGCCGATCCCCCCGAGCAGGGCGTCGAGCGCGCCGTGGACGTCGAACGCGTCGTCGGTGGCCGGGTTCGCGACCGCCGCCCCGATCCGCTCGCCCAGCCCGAGCAGTGCCGTCACAGCAGCTCCTCCGGCACCGTGACGTGCTTGGACCGCAGGTACTCGCCCACGGACTTGCCGATCTGGTCCACCCGCAGGTTCGACGACCCGCCCGTGCCCAGCAGCCCCTTGAGCACCACGTGCACCGCGCGCAGGTACGGGAACTCGTGCCGGACGACGTCGCAGTCCTTGGCCTCGGGCAGCAGCTCGCGGATGGCCGAGGTGCTCAGCGTGGACCGCAGCCACTCCCAGTGCTCGGGGTCGGGCGCCCAGATGCCGACGTTGGAGTTGCCGCCCTTGTCGCCGGCGCGGGCGTAGGTGAGCTCGCCGAGCGGGATCCGGCGGCCCCCGGCCGTCGCGGCGGTCGACGCGGCGGGCGGCTCCGGCGAGCGCCCCTGCTCGAGCTCCTCGGGCGTCGCCCAGCGCGAGGAGACCGGCGCCTCGAGGCGCGTGCCGTCGGCGAGCACCGCGGTGTTCGGAACGAGCTCGGCGGGCAGCAGCGCGGGCCAGTAGTCGATGCGGGGCCACGGCTCGCGGACCGGCTGGGCGCCGCCGTCGTGGTGGAAGCCGGGGAAGCCCTGCAGGTAGAGGCTGCCGACGGCGGCGGGGAAGGGCTTCAGCGCCTCCGGCGCGCGGGCGGTCGCCATGACCCGGATCGGGACCGTGGCCTCCCACTGGGAGTGCGGGTCCTCCGCGGCCGTGCCGAGCGGGGTGACGTCGAGCTGGTCGACGTGTCCCTCCAGCTGGGCGCGGAGCTGGTCGCGCAGCAGTGCCACCTTCTCGGCGACGTTCGGCGAGGTGCAGAACAGCATCTGCGAGATCTGCCAGCCGATCTGCGCGAACACCGCCACCTTCGCCGTCGGCGGGGGCGGGGAGCCGGTGACGGGCGCGATCGCGACGCGGTCCTTGCCCACCTGGCTGAGCCGGACGGTGTCGAGGTGGACCGTGGCGTCGGGGTTGAGGTAGCGCGGCCCCTGGATCTCGTACACCAGCTGCGCGGTCACGGTGTCCACGGTGACCATGCCGCCGTCCCGGGCGTGCTTGGTGATCACCGACGAGCCGTCCGCCGCGATCTCGGCGATCGGGAAGCCGCACTTCACCATGCCCGGGACCTGCGTGAAGCCCGAGAAGTTGCCGCCCGTCGCGTGGGCACCGCACTCGATGATGTGCCCGGCGGTGATCGCGCCGGCGAGCGGGCCCCAGTCGTCGGGCGTCCAGCCGTGCCACCAGGCGGCCGGACCGGCGGTGAGCGAGGCGTCCGTGACCCGCCCCGTGACGACGATGTCGGCGCCGGCCCTCAGCGCCTCGGCGATCCCGAACCCGCCCAGGTAGGAGTTGGCCGCGATCGGGTCCACGCCCCAGTCCTTGAGCGGGGCGCCGGTGTCGAGGTGCTCCATGGCGTGCCCGTCGGTGTGGAACTCGCCGAGCCGGTCGAGGACGTTGTCGCCCTCGACGTGGGCGACGGTGAGGTCGACGCCGGCCTCGGCGAGGTCCTCGCGCAGGGCCGCGGCGAGCCCCTCGGGGTTGAACCCGCCGGCGTTGGTCACGATCCTGATGCCGCGCTCGGCGATCGTGGCCAGGTGCGGGCGGAGCTGTTTGCGGAAGTAGTCGACCCAGCCGCCGCCGCGCGCCGGGTCGTAGGTCACCGCGAGCGCGGCGAGCGTCACCTCGGCGAGGTAGTCGCCCATGAGGACGTCGACGGGGTCGCCCGCCATCGCCTCGTCGATGGCCGTGAACCGGTCACCGAGGTAGCCCGAGAAGTTCCCGATCCTCACCGATCGTTCGTTCATGAGGACCGACGATAGCCCTCTCGCGCGGATTCGAGGAGGGGCCGGTGATGCAGTCGCATGCGGACTGCGCCCCGGCCCCTCCCCGAGCCCCTTTCGATCAGCGGCCCGCCGCGGGTGCGGCCCCGGTCGTCACGGGGGCGCCGCCGGTCGTGGCGGCCTTGCCGGCCGGGCTCGTCACGCCCAGCGACCCGGCCGGGACGGCGGCCGGCGCGGCCGCCGGGCTCGCGCCCGGGCCGTTGGCGGCGGGGGTGCCGTTGACGCCCATCGCGGCCCAGGTCCCGCCGACGCCCTCGCCCTTCGAGTCACCGGGCCTGGTGTCACCGCTGTAGCGGTAGAGCGGCCAGCCGTTGAGCGTGAGCTGCTGGGTGCCGTCGGGACGACCGATCGTGCCGACCAGGCCGGACGGGATGCCCTGCAGCGCGGGCTGCCCGTCGCCCTGCACCGGCGGCCACTTCTTGGCGCAGTCGCCGGTGCACGTGGCGGCGGACGGGTCGTTGCGGTCGTTGGCGAAGCGGTAGACGGTGAAGCCGTCGGTGGTCACCACGGTGCCGACGGCGGTCACGCCGGTGCCGAGGCCGCCGGTCGGGGCGACGGTCGTGCCGTTCGCGCTGCCGTTGGCGCTGCCGGACGAGCTGCCGGACGAGCTGCCGGCGGGCAGCGCGTCGCTGGCGTCGACGAACCCGGACGATCCGCAGGCCGACAGCGCGGTCGCGGCGGTGAGGGCCGCGGCCGCCACGAGGACGGGGCGCAGGCGGGCGTGTCGGAGGAGACGGGGGAGCGTCATCTCGGTGGTTCCTTCAGTTCTTCGCGGGGAGCGAGTCGTGCGGTCCCCGCCCGCGGCGGCGGGGGGCGGTGCGCCGAGGACGGGAACCGCTGAGGGCGACCTTATGAAGTCGCGGGCGTCCCGAGTTGCCACGCTGAGAGACGATCACGGCACGCGACGCGACCGGCGCGCCGAGCGGCCGCCGTCTGCTGCCGACGCGCACCGGCGCTGCTCCGAACGCCGTAGGCCGTCCTCAGGAACGATGACGGCGCAGGCCCTGGCGGCCGCTCACCCGCCCACCGGACCGTTCTCCGGCCAGGCCCGCAGCGTCGAGCGGCTGTCGAACCGCCGCTCCTCGCCGCTCACCGGATCGGTGAACTCCAGGGTGCGGGCGAGCAGCTGCAGCGGCGAGGAGAAGTCGTCGAGCGGGGTCTCGTGCAGGTCGGGGTAGAAGTCGTCGCCGACGATCGGGATGCCGAGCCCGGCCAGGTGCAGCCGCAGCTGGTGGGTTCGCCCGGTGAGCGGCCGCAGGCGGTAGCGGCCGAGGTCGCCGCGGCGCTCGAGGAGCTCCACGCGGGTCTCGGCGTTCGGCTCGCCGGGCACCTCGTAGGCCCGGATCACGCCGCGCTCCTTGACGATCCGGCTGCGCACCGTGCGTGGCAGCTCGAGGCCCGGCCGGTACGGGGCGACCGCCTCGTAGGTCTTCCGGACGCGGCGGTCGCGGAACATCGTCTGGTAGCGGCCGCGCAGCTCGGGGCGCACCACGAACAGCACCAGCCCGGCGGTGACCCGGTCGAGCCGGTGGGCGGGGGAGAGCTGCGGCAGGTCGAGCCGGTGCCGCAGCCGCACGAGCGCGGTCTCCACGACGTGCCGCCCGCGCGGGATCGTGGCCAGGAAGTGGGGCTTGTCGACGACGAGGATGTCGTCGTCGCGGTGCACGATCCCGATCTCGAAGGGGACCGGCACCTCGTCGGGCAGGTCCCGGTGGAACCAGACGAACGACGCGGGCACGAACGGGGCGTCGACGGCGAGCGGCCCGTCGAGGTCGACGATCCGCTCCTCGCGCAGCATCTCCTCGATCCGGCCCGGATCCACCCGCGGCAGCCGCTCGACCAGGTGCTCGCGCATGGTCCGCCACGGGCCCTCGTCCGGCGTGCGCAGCCGGACCGGGTCGAGCCCGTGCCGCTGCGGGAGCGGGGCCGGGCGGCGTCGTCTCACCGGGCGAGGATACGGAGGCGACGCCGTCGGTCCGTGCCCGCGGGCGCCACGCCAACGGTTAACCTCACGTGCGGGTGCGCGTTCCTGCGCGTGGCCGTGTCGGGAGGGGAGCGCGATCATCCGCAGCAAGGACGCCGATGCGGGCCGGGTGACGGCGGGGATCGGCGGGGGATCCGTCGACAGCCCTGTCGACCCGACCGACCCGGTGACACCGGCGGTCGTCTCTCCGCGCACGCCCGCCCAGACCCTCGCCGACCGGCTGCTCGACGGTGCCGACTTCGGCGTCCTCGCCCTCGACGACCGCGGCCTCGTCCGCCGGGCCAACGCCGCCGCCCGCCGCCTGCTGCCGGGTGTGCGCGAGGCCGAGCTGCTGCCCGGGCCCGTCGCGGCCGGGCTCTGCGCCGGCCCGGGCGACGGTGCGGGCGACGGTGCGGCCGAGCTCGAGCTGGCAGGCCGCGCCCTGCGGGCCCGTCGCCAGGAGCTGCCCGACGGCTGGGTCGCCTGGCACGTCGAGGACGTCACCGAGCACCGCCGCCGGCTGGACAACCTGCTCGCCGAGCGCGCCCGCTCGCGCTTCCTCGCCACCGCCAGCCGCCGCCTCGGGCTGTCGCTGCACCCCGGGCGGACCGCGCGGGCGGTCGTGGAGCTGGCGTCGTCCGAGCTGGCGGACCTCGCGGTCGTCGTGCTGCCGGTCCGCGGCGGGGTGTCGGAGTGGTACGCCTGCACCGGCGACCGGGTCGCCAGCAGCGGCCGCACGGACGTCGCCGACATGCCCGCCGAGCTGCGGGACGCGCTGGCCGGCGTCGCCGGCGGGCCGCGCCCGCTGCTCGCCGAGGACCTCGCCGGGCAGCCCTGGGCGGCCGGCGCGCCGTCCGCTGCCGCGCTGATCTCGCTGCCCGGCAACGGCGTCCCCGCCGGCGCGCTGGTGCTGCTGCGCCACGAGGCCGACTCGGCCGCCGCCCCGGGCGCCGACGAGGCCCTCACCGAGGAGTTCGCCCAGCGCTCCGGGCTGGCGCTCGCGGCCGCCTCGCTCTACGCGGGCCAGGCCGGCACCGCCGCCGTGCTCAAGCGGAGCCTGCAGCAGCCCGCGCTGCCGCGGGTCCCCGGAATGGTCTTCGGTGCGGCGTACCGGCCGGCCGAGGAGGGCCTGCTCATCGGCGGTGACTTCTACGACGTGCTCGTCGGGCCGGACCGGTCGGCCATGTTCGTGCTCGGCGACGTGTGCGGCAAGGGCGTGCACGCGGCGGTCAGCACCGGGCAGCTGCGCCAGTCCGTCCAGGCCCTGCGCCGCCTCGACCACGATCCCGTCAGCCTGCTGCGGCTGCTCAACGAGACGATGCTCGAGGCCGCGGACCCCGAGGCCGACCCGGGCTTCGCGACCGTCGTGCTCGGCACCGCCACGCCGCTGACCGACGGCGGCCTCGAGCTGGAGCTGGCCGGCGGCGGGCACCTGCCCCCGCTCGTCGTGCGCCGCGACGGGGTGGAGGAGATCGGGATCGGCGGCATGCTGGTCGGCGCGGTGCCCTCCGCCCGGTTCGCCTCGCGCACCGTCCGGCTCGCGCCGGGCGAGGCCTGCGTGCTCTACACGGACGGGGTCAGCGAAGCCCGCGGCGGCGTCGACGGCCGCGAGACCCTCGGCGAGACGCGGCTGGCCGGGCTGCTGGCCGGCGCGCACGTGATGCCCGCGCCCGCGATCGCCGAGCGGGTGGAGCAGCACACCACCCGCTGGCTCGCGTCCGGCGCGCACGACGACATCGCCGTCCTCGTCGTCCAGGCGCCGCGGGTGCTCCCCGATCCGTCGGGCCCGGTCGCGGAGGAGCGCGCATGACCGCCGGGTCCGACCCGCGGGTCGCCGCCCGCCGCGCGGAGTTCATGGCCGCCCTCGGCCGGGCGGACGAGGACGCCGCCGTCGCACTGGCCCTCGGCCTGGTCGACGCGGGCGTGGCCGCCCGGGAGGTCCTCCTCGGGCTGGTCGCGGGCACGCAGGAGGAGGTCGGGCTGCGCTGGCAGCGCGGGGAGTGGAGCGTCGCGCGCGAGCACGCCGCCACCGCCGTCAACGAGCGGGTGGTCGCGGCCCTCGGCCGCCGGACCCGGCGGGGCTCGCGCGGGCACGTCGTCCTCGCCTGCCTCGACGGCGAGTGGCACGCCCTGCCCGGCCGGATCGTGGCGGAGGTGCTGCGGCTCGCGGGCTGGCACGTCACCTTCCTCGGCGCCAGCGTGCCCGCCGCCGAACTCGTGAGCTACCTGCACCAGGAGGGGCCGGACGTCGTGGCGGTGAGCTGCGCGCTGCCCGTGCACCTGCCCGCCGCGCACCGCACGATCGTCGCGGCGCAGCGCACCGGCACACCCGTGCTGGCCGGCGGGCCGGGCTTCGGGGCCGACGGCCGTTGGGCCCGCAGGCTGGGCGTCGACGCCTGGGCGCCCGACGCCGTCGAGGCCGTCCGGCTGCTCGACGAGCTCCCCTGGCCGGAGCCCGAACCCGACCAGGTCGGCGACGGCGGTCCCGGCCCCGAGTACGCAGGCCTGCGCGCGCGACGCGGCGACCTCGTCGTCGCCGCCACCCGGGTGCTCGACGGCCGCACCGCGCTCGGTGCGCCCGGCGGCGTCGTCGAGGCGGGGCTGGAGGACGACCTGACCCACGCCGTCGACTTCCTCACCGCCGCGGTCTACCTGTCCGATCCCGAGGTCTTCACCGGCTACCTGGGCTGGCTCGCCGACCTCCTCGACGCGCGGGGCGTGGACACCGGCTCGGCGCGTGCCGTGCTCGCCGAGTTCCACGCCGGCCTGCACGACTTCCCGTTCGCCCAGGAGTGCCTGCGCCGCGGTTCCGCGCAGCTGCAGGACCGTCCGGCCGTGCCCACCGACGGCGCGGCCACCGTCAGGGAGGCCACGGCATGAGCACCAGCTCCGGCGTGCACCGCGACCCCACCCGTCCCCAGCCGCTGCGCGTGGAGGCGCGGGCCGAGGCCCCGCGGGTCGTCCTGGTCCTCGTCGGCGACCTGACCTTCGGCACGGCACCCAGCCTGGAGGAGCACGTCCGCGAGGTCGCCGAGGCCGCCGGGCCGGACCTGCCCGCGGACCTCGTGATCGACGTCGCCGCCCTCGACTTCTGCGACTCCGCCGGTCTCGCCGCCCTCATCGGCCTGCAGCGCCGCGCCGCCCGCCGCGGCGGGACCGTCACCCTCGCCGGCGCCAGCGGCACGTTGCGCCGGGTGCTGCGGGTGACCGGTGCCGAGATCCTCTTCACCCTCCGCCCCGCCGACCCGGCCTCCGGGGTCGGGACTGAGGGGCAGGTGGGGTAGGGGCTCCGCCGCCGATCGATCGCGCCAAGCGCGCAGCAGCCTGAGCGAGGTGGTCACGGACGTGCTCGGGCCCCTGGACGAGTCCCCGGAGCGGACCTGATTCACGGACCGCCTGCCGTACTACTTCGTGAAGACCGGTCCCGGCTCTCAGGGCGACCGCATCCGCCAGGTGTACGACCCGGTCGCTGCCGCACTCGGCGTCGAGCCCCGCGGGCCTCCCTTGTCGGCCTCACTCCGCGGAGCTGGTCCGGCGCACCCTCGCCAATGAGCGTCGGGACCTGCTCGGGCAGATCGTTGAGTCGCGGGCGCCATGGATCGTCACGCTCGGGAGGAGGCCGCCGACATCCTTGCCGCGATCGCCGAGGAGGATCGTCTGCTCCTCGAGCGCGGGGACGGGTACGCGCGGCCGCGGGCCGTGACCGTCGACGGCCACGACCTGGAATGGATTTCGCTGACCCACCACGGGAACAGACCCGGGCTGGGCAGCGACGCACGTCGAGTGGGCGGCCGGCGGCCGCTGAACTACAGACGTGAAGGAGCCGGGGGAGCTGCGCCGACCGACTCCGCCCGTCACCCCGTCGGCTGGAGGAGCGGGGGTGGTCGTCGCCGTGGGGAGCGGCTCGGGTCCAGCCAGTACGGCGGGACGAACTCGGGGAGTCCGCCGGCGAGGCGCACCTCCCAGCCCGAGCAGTGGATCAGCCGGTGGTGGACCTTGCAGAGCATCACCAGGTTGCCGAGGGCGGTCGCGCCGCCGTGCTGCCACTCCTCGACGTGGTGGACCTCGCACCAGGAGGGTGGGCGGTCGCAGCCGGGGAACGCGCACCCGCGGTCGCGGATCGCGACCGCGCGGCGCAGTCCGTCCGGGACGGTGCGGGCGATCCGGCCGACGTCGAGAGGGACGCCCTCGCCGTCGAGGACGACCGGGAGCACGGAGGCGTCGCAGGCGAGCATGCGGAGCGACCCTGCGTTCAGCCGGCCGCCGAAGTCGAGCACGGCCGTACGGCAGCGGTTCTCCAGGTCGTCGAGCCTGATCACGACGTTGAGCAGCGGGCGCCGGCCGCCGGTCTCGGAGAGTCGGCCGCGCTCGAGGACCAGGCCGCACACCTCGGCGAGTGCCTCGGCCCGGCGTTCCGGGGTGGTGCGTTCGTCGTCCGCGTCGCGGGGTGCGGCGCCGGCGTCGACCGCGGCGGCGATCGCATCGAACATCGCGGCGTCGTCGAATCGGCACGTGAGGCTGCCACCGGGCTTCGTGCGGAAGCGACGCAGGCGCAGCTCGTTGACCTGCGGCGGCGGGTCGTCGTTCGGCTCGGCGCCGTCCTGGTCGAGGACCTCGACGAGCTGGGTGCCCCAGGCGAGGAGCTCGCTCGGCGTGTACACGCCGGTCTTGCTCGCGAGCTCCAGCTCGGCGCCCGCCCACACCTCGGGCGAGAGCCGCCGGGCCGCGCCACTGTCGAGCACCTTGGCGATCACCTCGACGTGCCGGAGGCCGGCCCTGCCGACAGCGAACGCCTCTGCGGTGGCCGGCACCCGGGCGGGCAGCTCCGTCCCGTCGAGGCCGATGCGCGTACGGACCGACTCGGCGGCGACCACCCGGCGGCGTGCCTCGAACCGCTCCCAGCCGAGCAGGTCGCCGAGTGCGCCGGCGGGGGAACGGTAGCCGCGTTCGGCGAAGACACCGCGGCGCTGAAGATCGGCCACGGCGTCGACCACGACGCGGTCGAGACTCCGCCTCACCTCCTCGGCCGCCACGAGGACTGCCACCAGCTCGTCGTCCGACGCGGCCGGACCCGCCGCGCCGCGCAGCTCGTCGACCCCCTCCGTGAGGCGGCCGTGCGCGGCGTCGACGGGGGCCCGATCCATGGCCACAGCATAGTCGAACATCAGTTCGAACAAATACCTCTCGCCGCAGGTCGGAGGCTGTTCGGCCTGCAGTGTGTGCAGCGGTGATCGCCAGCTCCGCGGGGGCCTTCGGGCTGCGACCGCTCGTCGCGCCGGCAGCCGCGCCGAACGGCGGTGCGGACGGAATGGGCAGCGTCGAGCGCGCAGGCCCTTCGGTCGACGACCTCCGGTGGTCGGCTGCAACCGCGCAAGGTGTCGAGCAACTGCTGCGTCGGCAAGGTCGAGCGCCGCGCCGGGGCAGATGGTCGTGCTGAATCCGGGACGGGGTGGTCGTCCGGTCCCGATCGCGCGCAGGGATTCCGGCGAGATATCGGCGGCGTGCGCGACTTCCGGCAAGTCTCCCTCGGGCCCGACGCGCAGAAGGACGCCTGACGACTGTGGTGTGCCCAGGCGTGAGCAGCGGGCAGACCCCGCCTGGGACTCGACTGGTATTACTATACCGCCACGCGTTAGGGTGTCGGTATAACTATACCGGCACCAGGGACGCGAGGTACTCGTGATCGAGCTGAAGACGCCTGCGGAGATCGACCGCATGCGCGTGGCCGGGCGCTTCGTCGCCGAGGTGCTCTCCGAGGTCGGCCGGCTCGCCGACGTGGGCGTCAACCTCCTGGACCTGGAGCACCACGCGCGCGGGATGATCGGGCGGCGTGGGGCGGACTCGTGCTACTGGGACTACGCGCCGTCGTTCGGGCGCGGCCCGTTCCGCAACGTCATCTGCCTGGCGGTCAACGACGCCGTCCTGCACGGCCTGCCCCACGACTACACGCTGCGCGACGGGGACGTGCTCACCGCGGACCTCGCGGTCGGCATCGGCGGCTGGGTGGCGGACTCGGCGCGCACGGTCGTCGTCGGCACCGCCGCCGAGGAGGACCTGCGCCTCGTCCGCGCCACCGAGGAGGCCCTGGAGGCGGCGATCGAGGTGGCGCGTCCGGGCAATCGCCTGGGTGACATCTCGGCGGCGATCTCGGCGGTGGCCCAGGACCACGGCTACCCGGTCAACGACGAGTTCGGGGGGCACGGCATCGGCCGCACCATGCACGAGGACCCCCACGTCTCCAACAAGGGCCGGGCGGGCCGCGGCCTGACGCTCCGGCCGGGGCTGACCCTCGCGATCGAGCCCTGGTTCGCCCGCACCACCGACAAGATCGTCCACGACCCTGACGGGTGGACCATCCGGTCGGCCGACGGCTCCCGCGCGGCCCACTCCGAGCACACCGTCGCCATCACCGAGGACGGCCCCCTGGTGCTCACCCGACGGGACTCGGAGGAGCCGGTCAGGAGGGGGCGGCCCGCCGGTCGCCTCTCCGCCCGCGACGCCTAGCAGCCGAGATGCGTCGTCCGCACCGGATCCACGGGCAGACTGTGAGGGCGGCGACGGAGCCGTCGGCGAGGGTGAAGCGGTGGTGCATCAGCACCGGAGTACCGGGAAAGTCCCTGGGACCTGAGCCCGGTCCGGTTCACACCCCGATCATGATTCGGGCACCGACAGGAACCAGGACCGCAGCTCCTACCCTCCCGGCCCGTTCACAGGTGCGAACACCTCGGCGCCCCCGGGACCCGCATCGTCACCATCCCCGTCCAACCCGGCATGACGACGATCGACGCCCACCTCCCCTTCGACCTCCACGACCTGCCGAACCCGGACGTCTACGAGGAGCTGCTCCGCGCGGCCCCGACGACCGGGCGGTGTCCGGTGTGGATCACCAACTGGACCGTCGGCCGCGTCGCGCCGCTCACGAGCGCCGAGCGCACGGCCCGGCTGCTCGACGTGGCGCGGGCAGACGCGGCCCGGCTCCTCGAGCGGGCGTGGCCCGGGCCCTGCCCGCCGGCCTGCTCCTGCTCGGCACCGCTGCCGGCCTGGCCCGGACTGCTGCCGGTACCGGACCGGAACGCCACGGCCCTGGAGGGCGACCTCGCCGTCGTCGCCGCCGCGCGGTGGGCCCGCGAACGGGCGTGGCACTCGGCGCTCGCCGTGGTCGACGCCGCGCGCCCGGCGGACGTCCCGGCCGTGGTCGACTGGAGCGGCGCGTGCAACCACGACCAGCACGTCACGGAGATCTCCGCCGTGCTGCGCAGCTGGGAGGAGCGCTTCGGCGCCGTCCTCGTGGAGCTCGACGCCGACACGCTGCTCCTGTCGGTCGCCGCCCCGCCGATGACCCGCCCGGAGTGCGAGACGGTCGCGGCCGAGCACTTCGCCTTCTGCCCCGACCAGCAGGACCCGCAGGACGGCCGGATCTTCACCCTCCGCAGCTACGCCGACCTGATCCGCGGCGCGCGGCAGTGGCGGTTCTGGTGGGACTGACTCCTCACGCCTCCCGCCGGCGCCCCCACCGGCGCCGCGGCTCCTCCGGCTCGGGCTCGGCGGGCGCGGGCCCGAGCGCCAGCTCGGACGCCTGCTGGGCCAGCACCTCGAGCTGGGCGGTGACGTCGGCGTGCGCCGGGTCGAGCGCGGCCTGCTCGGCGATGGTCGCCGCCTGGGCGACGGCGTCGGCGAAGGAGGACCGGGCCTCGTCGAGCCGCTGCGAGATCCGCTTCGCCGGCGCCTCGCTCACCCACCACCACGCCGGCTCGATCGAGTCGCCCACCGTGGCCAGCCTGCGGACGGCGCCGAGCTCGGTGTCGAGCTGGGTCGCGATCCGGGCGAGCCACTCCCGTGCGGGCGAGGCCGGGATGGCGGACACGATGCGCCGGAATCGTGCGACGGAGTCCTCGCACGCCGACACGTAGCCGTTCCAGTAGCGGGACAGCCGGGGCGGCGGCGGTTCGGGCTGCGAGCGGGGCACGCGACCAGGGTGCCCCACGACCGCACCCGGCTCGCGTGCCGGCCGGTGCCTCACCGGAAGGTGGGGAGCCCGCAACTCACCCGACGACGAGGTCCGGTCCGGCGCTAGCGTGGGGTGTCCGCATCTTCCCTGACAGCGAGGAGCTCGGCGTGACCCTCTCGATCGGCGACACCGTCCCGGACGTCACCCTCATCACCGTCCGCGACGGCGCTCCGACGCCGGTGCAGAGCTCGGACGTCCTGGGCTCGGGCACCGTGGTGCTCTTCGGCGTGCCCGGCGCGTTCACCCCCGCCTGCTCGGACCAGCACCTGCCCGAGTACGTGCTGCGTGCCGACGAGCTGAAGGAGAAGGGCGTCGACACGATCGCCTGCGTGGCGGTCAACGACGCCTTCGTGATGGACGCGTGGGGGAGGTCGCGCGAGGTCGGGGACAAGGTCCTCATGCTCGGCGACGGCAACGGCGACTTCGCCAAGGCGGTCGGCCTGACGCTCGACGGCACCGGCTTCGGCCTGGGCCTGCGCTCGCAGCGCTACGCCGCGGTGCTGAAGGACGGCGTGGTCGAGAGCGTCTGGGTGGAGGAGAAGCCCACCGACGTGACCGTCAGCTCGGCCGACGCGGTGCTGAAGAGCCTCTGACGCACGACCGCGGCGTGGCCGTGCTCACGGCCGGGGGACACCGACCGGACGATCGGCCAGGGTGGACCGATGCTGCGCGTCGTCTGCACCGAGTTCGGCGATCCGGAACTGCTCACCGTGGTCGAGGAGCCCACCCAAGCCCCCGGGCCGGGTGAGGTCCTGATCGAGGTCGGCGCGGCCGGCGTCAGCTTCGTGGACGGCCTGATCGTCCGTGGCGGCTACCAGGTGAGACCGCCGCTGCCGTTCACGCCCGGGATGGCGGTCGCGGGGCGGGTCGTCGCGGTCGGCGAGGGCGTGGAGACCTGCCCGGTGGGGACGGCCGTGGCCGCCTCGGCGACCGGGTTCGGCGGCTTCGCCTCACACGTCACCGTCCCCGCCCCGCTCGCGGTCCCGCTTCCTGCGGGCGTCGACGCCACCGTCGCCGCCTGCGCGATGGAGAGCTACGCGACGCTCGTCTTCGCCGTCACGCGGCGGGTCACGATCGAGCCCGGCGAGCAGGTCGTGGTGCTCGGCGCGGGCGGCGGGATCGGGCTGGCCGCCGTCGACGTGGCCCGCGGCCTGGGCGCGCGGGTGGTGGCCGTGGCGTCGTCGGAGGAGAAGCGGGCGGCGGCGAAGGCCGCGGGCGCCGAGGTGACGATCGACTACACCGACCTGAAGGACGCGATCCGCGCGGCGACGGACGGCGGCGCGGACGTCGTGATCGACCCCGTCGGCGGCCCGGCCGCCGAGTCGTCGTTGCGGGCGCTGCGCGCGGGCGGCCGGTTCTGCGTGCTCGGCTTCGCGTCCGGTGAGATCCCGCGCCTGCCCGCGAACATCGTGCTGCTACGCAACCGCTCGGTGATCGGGGTGGACTGGGGCGACTGGGCCCGCGAGGTCGGCGGGCCGGAGGGCAACGCCGCGCTGCTGGCCGACGTCCTGGGCCGGATCGGGCGCGACGAGCTGCACCCGCCGCGTCCCACGACCGCGCCGCTCGAGGAGGCCGGGGCGGTGCTGCGGCTCTACGCCGAGCGCCGGGTCACCGGGAAGTACGTCCTGGTCCCGTGAGCAGGTAGACCGCCTCGCCGTCGACGTGCGCGGCCCGCGGCGCGACCGGGCCGAACGGGGTGTCGACGGTGAAGGCGCGCGGCAGCACGACCGGCTCGCCCCGCGCCCCGTCGGCGGACCGGAGCTCCCCGCCGACGATCTCCAGCACCGGCGGGAGCTGCGCCCGGAGGCCGCTGAGCAGCGCGGACGCCGCGCGGTCGAGCACGGCGGTCGGGTTGGCGCCCACGCAGCCGAGCAGGCCGGCGTCGCCGAGCACCCGGCACACGGTCGCGCGGGTCAGCCCGGTCCGGGCCTGCACCTCGGCGACCACCTCCGCCTCGGTGAGGCCGGCACCCGGCTCGAGCGCGTAGGCCGGCCCCGCCTCGGACCGGCCGGTGGCGTGGTCCGTCGTCCGCACCCGGACGAGGGGCGGGGTGATCGGCCGCGCCGCCCGGAGTGCCCGGACGGCGTGCCGGACCAGGTCCTCGGTCGACAGCGGCAGCCGGGCCCGGAGGCCCAGCCCGACCCGCGCCCACAGCGCCGCGAACTCGGCCCCGCGCACCGCCGTGTCGGGGTCGCCGGCCCGCCGCACCACGATCTCGCGCCCGGTGTCCGCGCGGTACTCCTCCTGCAGGGTGCGGGCGAACTCGTCGTAGGCCTCGTTGGCGACCACGGTTAGCCGCGCCACCCGCGGGTCCCGGACCCGCCGGCCCGCGGCGTCGACGGGCAGCCGCAGGCCGCGGCCGATCTCCTGGCGCTTCCGGTCGGGGGAGCGGGTCTCGTTGAGCGTGCAGATCTGGAAGACGTTCGGGTTGTCCCAGCCCTCGCGCAGGGCGGAGTGGCTGAACAGGAACCGCATCGGTTCGGCGGCCGAGAGCAGCCGCTCGCGGTCCCGCATGATCAGGTCGAACGCCGAGGCGTCCGTCTCCCCGCCGTCGACGTACCCGGTCCGCGGGTCGCCGGCGAAGTAGCCGCCGTGCGCCGCCCCGACGGGCGGCAGGTCCAGCTCGGGATAGCCGGGTGCGAGCCGCGTGTAGGCCTCCTCGAACCAGCGCCCGGCCTCGCCGAGCCCGCCGTCGGGCGCCCGGTAGCTCGCCACCCGGTCGACGAAGAACAGCGACAGCACCTTCACCCCGCGCGGCGCGAGCGCGCGCTCCCGGTCGAGGTGCCGGCGGACCGTCTCGATCACCTGCGCCCGGCGCACGCCGGCGTCGTAGGTCCCGGCCGGGGTCGACGGCGTCACGACCAGGGCACCGGAGAAGTGCACCGCCGGCTCCCGGAACCCGATGTCGGCGACGACGAACCCGCGCGCGTACTCCCGCCGCCCGCCGGAGAGCGTGGCGAGATCGTCGCCGAGCCGCACCCAGAGCGTGCGTTCGCGCTGCTCGTGGTGGATCGTCAGCCGCGCGCGGGAGCGGCCGGCGTCGACCGCGAGCAGCCGGACCAGGGGTTCCGACGCCCGCCCGTCCGGCACGACCGAGGCCACCTCGATGCCCTTGACGAGGCCCTGCTCCCGCGCCTCGACCGGGTCCAGCCGGTACACCAGCTCGTGCGGGTTCCGGTGCGTGGCCGAGTAGCGCAGCGTGCAGAAGGGGTTCAGCTTGGCGATGGCCGCGGCCGCGCCGTCGGACTCCATGTTCTGCGGCTCGTCGAGGATCACGACCGGCCGGGTCGACGCGACGACCTCGATCGGCCGCCGTCCGGCCATCTGGTCCTGCGCGCGGTGGACGACGTTCCCGCCCCGGCCCGCGACGTCGCGGCGGAAGGCCTGCAGCGTCATCACCAGGAACTGGACGCTGCCCGAGGTGGCGAAGCGGCGGACGCGGCCGAGCCGGCGGGCGTCGTAGGCCACGGCGTCGAAGGGCTCGGCGTAGAGCGCGGTGAGGTGCTCGCGCAGGGCCTCGATGCTCGCGAGCACGCCCTCCCGCACGGCCACGCTCGGTACCACGACCACGAACTTCCGGAAGCCGTGGGCGCGGTGCAGTTCGAACGCCGTCCGCAGGTAGACGTAGGTCTTGCCGGTCCCGGTCTCCATCTCGACGGCGAAGTCGCGGGTGCGACCGCCGGTCGCCGGCAGCTCGTGGCGCCCCTGGACGGCACGGAGGTTGGCCGGGAGCCGGGCGTCGAAGCCGGGACCGGGCGGGTTGGCGACCCCGGTCTCGGTGAAGGCCGGGTGCGGCGCGCGGGGCAGCCCGGCGAAGAGGTCGACGACGGCGGCGACGGCCGCGGCCTGGTGGGGGAGCGTTGCGTCGAAGCGGAGCACTCACACCACCTGGAGCGCGAGGTCGACGCCCCGCCGGTTGCGTTCGCGGACGGCGTGCAGGGTGTGCAGGCGCAGGGCGTCGTCGCCGCCGAAGCCCTCCTCGGTCACGGCCAGCACTGCGGGCTCGCGCGCCAGCATCGCCTCGACGACGGCCTCGGTGAGCGGGGCGAAGCACGCGAGCAGGGCGCCGTCGGCGACCGACCAGCCTGCGACGCCGGCGAGGTCGACCTCCTCGACGGGCGCGGTGAGCGGGTGCCCGGCGGCCAGCATCAGGCCGGTGAGGTCGGTGCCGCCCCCGGCGACGAGCCGGTAGGCCCGGAAGCCGAGGTCCGCGTCGGGCTCCGCCTCCGGCCGCAGCGCCGCCCCGGCCCGCCGCACCCGCTCCCGCGTGACGTCGGCGATCGACGAGTACGCGGTGCCCGGCGTCGGCTCCGGCAGCTGGACCAGCAGGAACCGCCGCTCCTCGCCACTGGCCAGGTTCTCGGCGAACACGGCGTGCCCGAGCGTCCCGGAGCCGGCGAAGAAGTCGAGCACGAGATCGCCCGGGCCTGTGCCGATCTGCAGCATCCGGCGGACCAGCCGGGTCGGCTTGGGCGTGGTGAACGGCTCGTCCGCCCCGAACAGCGCGACCACCTCGCGCTTGGCCTCCTGGTTGTGCCCGGTCTCGTCGTGCCGCCACCACGTGTCCGGCACGATCCCCGCCTGCACCTCGCTGCGGAAGCCCTTGACCCGCGGCGGGTGGTCGCCGTCCCGGCCGAACCAGATCCGGCCGTCGGCGCGCAGCTCCTCGTAGCGGACCCGGTCGCCGTTCCAGTGCCGGCCCGCGGGCGGCCACACCTCCCGGCCCGACGGCAGCGTGACCGGGTACCGGTAGGTACCGGCCCGTTCCACGCCCTCCGAGCGGACCGAGAAGGAGACGCTCTGCCACGGCCCGCGCGGGTCGGCGTCGGGATTGCCGAAGGCCTTCTCCTGCGCCGCGCCGCGGGGGAGGAGCCGCCGGTCCCACGCCTCGACGTCCCGGGCGTAGACGAGCACGTGGTCGTGGCTGCCGGAGATCAACGCCCGGTTCTTCTTGGCGAACACCTTCTGCCAGGCCACCGTGGCGACGAAGTTCTCCTCGCCCCAGATCTCGTCCATGATCAGCCGCAGGTGCGCGACCTCCGTGTCGTCGATCGTCACGAAGATCGCGCCGTCCGGCCGCAGCAGCTCGCGGGCCAGCACCAGCCGCGGGTACATCATCGACAGCCAGCGCGAGTGCCGGCGCCCCGCGGTCTCGACGGCCGCGTTCGCCCGCCGCCCGAGGTCGTCGACCTGGCCGGAGAAGCGCAGGTAGGCGGCCATGGGGTCGGCGAAGTCGTCCGGGTACAGGAACTCCCGGCCGGTGTTGTACGGCGGGTCGATCGTGATCAGCTTGACCGCGCCGTGGTAGGCGCGGGACAGCAGCTTGAGGACCTCGAGGTTGTCCCCCTCGACGATCACGTTGCCGGTGGTGTCCCAGTCGACGGACTCCGCCGGCATCGGCTCGAGCGCGCCGGTGGGCGGCTCGCCGATCACCCGCAGGCACTCCGCCCGGCCGGGCCAGGTGAGGCCGAAGCGCTCACCCGGCCCGTCGGTCACGGTCACGCGCGGCTCACCAGATGCGCACGCGCGCCTCGGGAGCGGTGAACAGCGCGTCCGACTCCCGGACGTCGAACGCCTCGTGGAAGGCGTCGAGGTTGGTGACGACGGCGTTGCAGCGCAGGTCCGGCGGCGAGTGCGGGTCGATCGTGAGCCGCCGGATCGCCTCCGCGTCCCGGGTCACGGCCCGCCACACCTGCGCCCAGCCGATCAGCACCCGCTGCAGCCCGGTGAACCCGTCGATCACCGGCGGCTCCGTGCCCTCGGTCGCGATCCGGTACGCCTTGATCGCGATCGTGAGCCCGCCGAGGTCGCCGATGTTCTCGCCGACGGTGAGCGCGCCGTTGACCTTGTGCTCCGGCAGTCCGGCGGGGGAGAGCCCGTCGTACTGGTCGATCAGGGCCTTGCTGCGCCGGTCGAACTCCGCCCGGTCGGCGGCCTCCCACCAGTCGGTCATGTTGCCGTCGCCGTCGTAGCGCGAGCCCTGGTCGTCGAAGCCGTGGCCGATCTCGTGCCCGATCACCGCGCCGATGCCGCCGTAGTTGGCGGCGTCGTCCGCCTCGGGGTCGAAGAAGGGCGGCTGCAGGATCGCGGCCGGGAAGACGATCTCGTTCATCCGCGGGTGGTAGTAGGCGTTGACCGTCTGCGGGGTCATCAGCCACTCGTCCCGGTCGACCGGGCCGCCGATGCGGTTCAGGTCGTAGTCGAAGTCCCACTCGGCGGCGCGCAGGACGTTGCCGAGCAGGTCGTCGCCCTTGACCTCGAGCGCCGAGTAGTCCTTCCACTTGTCCGGGTAGCCGATCTTCGGCGTGAACTTCCCGAGCTTCTCCAGCGCCCGCTCGCGGGTGGCCGGGCTCATCCAGTCCAGCGCCGAGATGCTCTGCCGGTACGCCTCGACGAGGTTCGCGACCAGCTCGACCATCCGCTCCTTGGACGAGGCCGGGAAGTGCCGCTCCACGTAGAGCTTGCCGACGGCCTCGCCGATCGCGCTCTCGACCACCGAGACGCCGCGCTTCCAGCGCTCGCGCAGGGCCGGGGTGCCGGAGAGGGTGCGGCCGTAGAAGTCGAAGTCCTCGTCGACGACGGCTCCGGTCAGGTAGTCCGCGGACGCCGATGCGGTGCGGATCGACAGCCACGCCTGCCACTGCTCGAGCGGGAGCTCCGCCCAGAGCTTCGCCGCGGCCAGCACGAACGACGGCTGCCGGACGACGACCTCGGCGAACGCCGCATCGCCGTCGCCCGCCCGCCCGGCCCGCAGCGCCGCGTGCCAGGACTCCCAGGGGAACTCCGGGGCGTTGGCCTGCACCGCGGGCCACGTCATCAGGGTGTAGGTCTTCTCCGCGTCCCGGTTGGTCACCCGGTCCCAGGACACGGCGGCGAGCGCGGTCTCCAGCTCCATGACCGTCGCCGCGAGCCCCGCCGGGTCCTCGAGCCCGACCAGGCCGGCGAGCCGCTCCAGGTGGGTCACGTACTTGGCGCGGATCTCCGCGTAGGCGTCCTCGCGGTAGTAGGACTCGTCGGGCAGCCCGAGGCCGGACTGCGAGAGGTGCACCAGGTAGCGGTCCGAGTCCTTCGCGTCCGTCGCGACGTAGACGCCGAACAGGGAGGCCCGGCCGTGCCGCTGCCGGCGGCCCAGCACCGCGGCGAGCTCGGCCTTGTCCGCGGCCTGCGCGATCTCCGCCAGCAGCGGGCGCAGCGGCTCGACGCCCCGGGCCTCGATCCCGTCCGTGTCCATGAAGGAGGCGTAGAGGTCGGCGATCTGCCGGGCCTCGGGTCCCTCGAGGTCGCCCGCGCCCTCGACGATCGCCCGCACGTCCTCCTCGGCCCGGTCCCGCAGGTCGCGGAACGCGCCGTCCTGCGCGCGGTCGTCCGGGATCACGTGGCTGGTCAGCCAGGCGCCGTTGACGTGGCCGAACAGGTCGTCCTGGGGGCGGGTGCCGGTGTCGACCCACCGCAGGTCCAGACCGCTGCGGCGGGTCCCGTTCGCTGTCTCGGGGGAGGTCGTCACGCCGTCCATCCTGCCGTCCGCCGCGGCCCGGCCGCCACGGGTTCGCGCACGGCGGAGACGGCGGCGGAGACGGCATCGGCGGCGACGGCGAGTGTGCGCAGGTGGCCGGCCAGGTCGGTACGGGTCGGCTGGGTCTGCAGCAGCAGTGCGCTCGCCCACGGCAGCGCGGCGTCGGCCCGCAGGCGGGCGGCGACCTCGGCGGCGGGCTCGCCCGCCCGGATCAGCCGGGACACCGCGACCCGCGGCTCGGCGGCCGCCCGCGCCCAGTAGCGCTCGAGGTCCGGGGCCGCGCCCTGCGGCCGGCCGCTGATCACGCCGATCCCGCGGGCCGCGGCCGCGTCGACCCCGCGGCGCGAGCCCGTGGCCCACCACATCCGGTCGAGCAGGCCGGGCGCGTCGGGCACGAGCGTGGCGCCGCCGAGGATCTCCCGCAGCTCGTCGACGGCCGCGGCGCAGTCGGCGTGCCGCCGCTCGTGGTCGCGGCCGAACAGGGCCGACGCCGCCGGGTCCGAGCCCGCGCCGACGCCCAGCTCCAGGCGCTCGCCGGACAGCGCGTCGAGCACCGCGGCGTCCTCGGCCACCCGCCGCGGGTCCTCCAGTGCCGCCGCGATCACCCCCGTTCCGAGCCGGATCCGACTCGTGGCCTGTGCGACCGCGGCGAGCAGGACGAAGGGGGAGGGCAGGTAGCCCTGGGCCTCGCTCGCGTGGTGCTGGGCGACCCAGAAGGAGGCGAACCCGGCGGCCTCGGCCGCGACGGCCAGCTCGACGGTGTCGCGGTAGGCGTCGCGCGGGGAGCCCAGGCCCCCGACGTGCGTGAGGTAGCCGAGCTCCATGCACGGAACGTACCGACGGGTTGACGTTGTGTGACGATCGGCAGGGGTGACGGCGGACACTCGGCGGATCGCCTTGCGCACCAGGGGCGAGTGACGCGAGTATCCGATCGTGACCCCGGAACTCCGACTCGTGGCTCGGCTCTACGTCGACCTGTGTCGGACCAACGTGGACCTCTGTCCGGTGGACCTCGACCTCTTCTGGACGGGGTCGGCGACGCGCTGCTGGTTCGGTTGAGCGCGGCGGGCACCTGCCCGCCCTCACCGCACGTCCGCCTGCACGAACCGTGTCGCGGACGTCCCGTGCCCGTCGACGACGTCGTCACCCTCCCGATCTCCCCGGTCGCGGCGTGCGCACGCCGCGCAGACGTTCCCGGAGCCACTCATGTCGCCTGCGTCCCTGTCCGCCCTGCCCACCCCGGCCGCCGCGGTCCTGAACCTCGAGCCGCTCGGCCCGCGCTTCGGCGCGATCGTGCACGACGTCGACCTCGCCACCGCCTCCGACGAGCAGGTCGCCGCGATCCGGGCCGAGCTCACCGCCCGCAAGGTGCTGTTCTTCCGCGGCCAGCACGACCTCGACCCGAGCGGCCAGGTCCGGCTCGGCAACCGGATCGGCGAGCTCACGGCGTCGCACCCGGTCGTCCCGGGCATCGACGAGAACCACACCGAGATCTACGCGCTCGACTCCGCCGACGACGGGTACGCCGACGTCTGGCACACCGACGTCACCTTCATGAAGCGCCCGCCGCTGGGCTCGATCCTGCGTGCGGTCACCCTGCCCCCGGCCGGCGGCGACACGAACTGGGCGGACCTGGAGCTGGCGTTCGAGTCGCTGGCCCCGCCAGTGCAGCGGCTCGCCGAGCAGCTCGACGCCGTGCACGACGGCACCAAGGACTTCGGCTACTACCTCGCCCAGCGCCGGCAGGGCCGGGGCAGCGAGTGGGACGGCGAGACGGTCACCAGCCTCGACCCGGTGGTCCACCCCGTCGTGCGGGTGCACCCGGAGACCGGGCGGAGGTCGCTGTTCGTGAACCCCGGCTTCACGGTGCGGATCGACGGCGTGTCCGACGCCGAGAGCCGATCCCTGCTCGACCTGTTCTTCGCGCACCTCACCAAGCCCGAGCACGTCGTGCGGCACCGCTGGGCCGAGGGCGACGTCGCTATGTGGGACAACCGGGCCACCGCCCACTACGCCAACCGGGACTACGGCGACGCCCGCCGCGTCATGCACCGCGTGACCCTGCGCGGCGACGCGCCGGTGGGCGTCGAGGTGCTGCGGAACGCCGGCTGAGACCCCGGCACCCGTTCGGGGTCCCGGGCGCGCCGCCGCGACGCGCGGATGGGAGTCTCGGGGCATGCGCGCGATCGGGGTGAACCAGTACGGCGGGCCTGAGGCCCTCGAGGTCGTCGAGCTGCCGGAGCCGCACGCCGGGCCGGGGCAGATCCGGATCCGGGTGCACGCGGCGGCGGTCAACCCCACCGACACCTACGTCCGGGACGGGTCGCGGGCCGAGCGGCAGCGCAAGGACCCGCCGCCGTACGTGCCGGGGATGGACGCCGCCGGCGTCGTCGACGAGATCGGTGAGGGCGCGGAGGGCGGGCTCGCCCTCGGCGACGCCGTCATGGCGGTCGTGGTGCCGGACGGCGCGCACGGCGCCTACGCGGAGTACGTCGTGGTGCCGGTCGGCTCGGTCGTGCGCGCGCCCGCCGGGGCCGACCACGCCCACGCGGCCACGCTGCCGATGAACGGGATGACCGCGCGCCGGACCCTGGACCTGCTCGACCCCGAGCCCGGGGCCACCCTCGCCGTCACCGGTGCGGCCGGGGCCTACGGCGGGTACGTGGTGCAGCTGGCGAAGGCGGCCGGGCTGCGGGTGGTCGCCGACGCCGCCGACGCCGACGTCGAGCTGCTCCGCAAGCTCGGCGCCGACGTCGTCGTCCCGCGCGGCGACGCCGTGGCCGAGCGGATCCGCGAGGCGGTCCCCGGGGGCGTCGACGCGCTGGCCGACGGGTCGGTGCAGGGCGACCTGCTGCTGCCCGCGGTCCGGGACGGCGGCCGGATCGCCACCGTCCGCGGGTACCGCGGGCCGGAGGAGCGGGGCATCACCTGGCATCCGGTGTGGGTGCGGGACATCGCCGAGGACCGCGAGCGGCTCGACGCGCTGCGCGTGCTCGCCGAGTCCGGCGCCGTCACGCTGCGGGTCGCCGCGACCTACCCGGCCGAGCGCGCCCCCGAGGCCCACGCCCGCCTGCAGGAGGGCGGGACCCGGGGGCGGCTCGTGCTGGAGTTCTAGGACGCCGCAGCGGCCGCCTCCTCGGCCAGCTCGGTGTACCGGGCCCGCGCGATCCCGCTGAACCTGCCGTTCGTGGCCGCTCCGCTCTTGCCGCGGGCGAACCCGTCGTAGTCACGCGCGGCGACCTCGTCGCACAGCAGCCGGTACACCCCCACCCCGCCCGCGTACGGGTACAGCCGGCGCGGCTTGCCCGGGATGTTCGCGCCCACCCACCAGGAGTTCGCCCGCGGCAGCAACGTCGTCGCGGTGACCTCGTCGTGGTGGGAGACCCAGTCGTCCTCCGCCTCGGGCAGGGCCTCGATGGTGTCGTACCCCTGCTCCTCCAGCCGGCGGAGGCAGTCGGTGATCCAGTCCACGTGCTGCTCGATGGACACCGGCATGTTGCTGAGCACCGACGGGCTCTGCGGACCGGTGATCATGAACAGGTTCGGGAACCCGTGGGTGGCGATGCCGAGGTAGGTGTGGGGTCCGTCGGCCCACTTCTCCTCGAGCCCGAGCCCGTCCCGCCCGCGGATGCCGAGCTTGAACAGCGTTCCGGTCATCGCGTCGAACCCCGTGGCGTACACGATGACGTCGACCTCGTACTCGGCCTCGGCGGTCCGCACCCCGGCGGGTGTGATCTCCTGGATCGGCGCCTCCCGGACGTTCACCAACGTGACGTTCTCGCGGTTGAACGTCTCGTAGTACCCGTTCTCCAGCGGCGGTCGCTTGGTGAAGAACGGGTGGTCGCGGGGCGAGAGCAGTTCCGCGACCTCCGGGTCCTGCACGCGCTCGCGGATCCGGGCCCGCAGGAACTCCGCGGCGGTCTCGTTCGCCTGTTCGTCGAGCAGCAGGTCGTTGAAGGTCGTGCCGAGCCGGAACCCGCCGCGTTCCCAGGCCTCCGCGAAGATCCGCTGCCGCTCCTCGTCCGAGACCGACAGCGCGGTGCGCTGCGCGACGTCGTAGGGGAAGCCGAACGCCGTCTCGCGCGTCGCCTTCCAGATGTCGCGGTACTCCGCCTTGATCTTCCGGCCGTCCTCGGCGTCCATCGGCCGGTTGCCGCCCGCGATGTCGTAGTTCGCGGTCCGCTGCAGCACATACACGTTTGCCGCCTGCTCGGCGATCTCCGGGACGGCCTGCACCGCGGTCGCCCCCGTGCCGATCACCGCGACCCGCTTGCCGGTGAAGTCGACGCCCTCGTGCGGCCACACGCCGGTGTGGTAGGACTCGCCGCGGAAGCTGTCCCGGCCCGGGAACTCGGGCAGGTTCGTCGTCGACAGGCAGCCGACCGCGGTGATCAGGAAGGTCGCCGTCACCTGGGTGCCGTCGTCGGTGCGGACCGTCCACCGCCCGGTGGCGTCGTCGTACTCCGCGCCGACGACCCGGGTGCCGAACCGGATGTCCTTCCGCAGGTCGTACCGGTCGGCGACGTGGCGCAGGTAGCTCAGGATCTCCGGCTGGGCCGCGAAGCGCTCGCTCCAGGTCCACTCCTGCAGCAGATCCTCCGAGAGCCGGTCGGAGAAGCTGTAGAAGTAGCTCTCCGAGTCGCACCGGGCGCCCGGGTACCGGTTCCAGTACCAGGTTCCGCCGACGTCGTCGCCGGCCTCGAACACCCGGGCGGAGAGGCCGAGGGTGTCGCGGAGCCGGTGCAGCATGTAGAGCCCCGAGAATCCGGCGCCGACGACGACGGCGTCGAACTCCTCCGGGACCTGGTCCGTGTGCGCGTGGGACATGGTTCTCCTCGTCCGGTTGGTCTCCGTTGACCCGACACGGCGCCGCCGACGTGACGACGGCGTCACATGACCGGACTAACGATCGTAAGGTCGGGCACAAGGGCCCGTGACCGCCGAACGGTTGCTCAGTCGGATCCTCCGGGGAGGTCCTCCTCGTCGCCCCGCCACGTCCAGCGGGGCACCTCGCGGAGCGGGTGCAGCTCGTCGTCCGTGGTGGCGTGGGAGTTCTGCTGGGCCACCCGGGTGCCGAACTCGAGGTGCTCCCGCACGGCCCGGCGGAAGTCGGGATCGGTCGGCATGTCCGCCGCGTCGAGCGCTGCGAGGTACAGCTCGACGAAGCGTTCGCGCTGCCGGTCGGTGATCCGCAGGCCGCGGTGGACGTCGATCAGGTGCGCGAAGCCGAGCTCCCGGGAGAAGCGGTCCGGACCGCCGAAGGACTCGGCGGTGAACGCGGTCAGGTGGTCGACGTGCGACGCCCGGCCGGCTCCGAAGAGCGGCTGGAGCACCGGGTCGGCGAGCACGCTGTCGTAGAAGATCTGCTCGAGCCGGTGCAGGGCGGCTTCACCGCCGGCGAACTCGTAGAGCGAGGGCATGACACCTCCCGAAGGACGCGCAGGTGTGAGTGTTGCAGTGTAATCACGACACTGCAGCGACGCCTCACGCCCGGTCGAGTGCCGCCTCCGCGGGCGGGAAGCCGACCTTCCCCTTGTCCCAGCCCCCGGCGAGCGGGGTCCAGTAGAAGAACGTGACCACCCGCTCCGCGAACCGCCAGGACCCGTCGGCGCCGCGGGTGATCCGGTCCCGGTAGCGGCCGGCGGCGATCTGCGCCTCGCCGTCGACCACGCACGGCTGCCAGAGCCAGGTCTCGCCGGTGGCCGTGTCGCCGTCGATCTCCACGGTCTCGTTGGCGCTGTAGTGCCACCACGCCGTCAGCGGGCCCTCCTGCAGCGCGCCGAAGAAGGACTCGAGCTCGGCGGTGCCGCGCGCGGTGGCGAGGCCGGTGAACACGCCGTCGGGGGTGAAGAGGGCGGCCAGCTCGGGCCAGCGGCCGTCGTCGAGGTACTGGCAGTAGCGGGCGCGCAGCTGGGCGATCTCGTGCGCGTCCTCCAGGCGGCGCAGGCGGGCTTCGAGGGCGTCGGGGACCGGCACGGCTGACCTCCACGATGAGGGTACGAACGATCGTTCGTACGATAGGCGGGTCCTGCGCCCGGAGTCCACGGGAGGCAGGATCTCGAGCGAGCGCGAGTCGGGGAGGAACGAGATGAACCGTCCGCTGGAGGGCCTGCAGGTCGTGGAGTGCGCGAGCTTCGTGGCCGGCCCGACGGGTGGCATGACGCTGGCGCAGCTGGGCGCGAGCGTGATCCGGATCGACCCGATCGGCGGCAACACCGACCACCGGCGCTGGCCGGTCGTGGGCAACGGGACCGGCCCGGCCGACGCGGAGTCGTACTACTGGGCCTCGCTGAACAAGGGCAAGCGCTCGGTCACCGTGGACATGCGCTCCGACGAGGGCCGCGAGCTGGTGACCGCGCTGATCACCGCGCCGGGCACGGACCGCGGGGTGCTGGTGGACAACGTCGTCGGGCGCCGCTGGATGGCCAACGACGTGCTGGTCGCGCGCCGTCCAGACCTGATCCACCTGCGTGTGCAGGGCTACCCGGACGGCCGCCCGGCGGTGGACTACACGGTCAACGCCGAGGTCGGGATCCCGCAGATCACCGGCTCGGAGGAGGGCGGCGCGCCGGTCAACCACGTGCTCCCGGCGTGGGACCTCGTGACCGGGCTGAGCGTCTCGACGGGCGTGCTCGCGGCGCTGTACGACCGCTCGCGCACCGGCCGCGGCACGTACGTGGAGCTGGCGCTGGCGGACGTCGCACTGGCCGGCGTGGCGAACCTCGGCTGGCTGTCGGAGGCCGCGGAACGGGGCCGGGAGCGGCCGCGGCACGGCAACCACGTCTACGGCTCCTTCGGCGTCGACTTCGCCTGCTCGGACGGGGCGCGGGTGATGGTGGTGGCGCTGACCGAGGGGCAGTGGGCGGCGCTGCGGAAGGTGACCGGCACCGGGGAGGTGTTCGCGGCGCTGGAGCAGGCCCTCGACGCCGACCTGACCAAGGAGTCGGAGCGCTACCGGCTGCGCGAGACCATCGCCGCGGTGCTGCGGCCCTGGTTCGCCGCGCGCGACCTCAAGACCGTGTCCGACGAGCTCGACGCTGCCCGCGTGTTGTGGGGCCGCTACCGCGGGATGACCGAGGTGGTGGGCGCGCACCGGCAGGGGCGGCACCCGGTGCTGGCCGACCTGACCCTGCCGGACGGCACGGCGTCGATCACGGCGCGCTCGCCGCTGCGGTGGGGCGGGGAGCACGGCCCGGCGGGGGAGGCCCCGGAGCTGGGCCGCGACACCGACGAGGTGCTGGCCGAGGTCCTGGGCCTGGGCGCGGCGGAGATCGGCGGCCTGCACGACCGGGGCGTGGTCGGCTGACGCCGGGCGGCCGAGCCGGGCCGGTCGCAGACTGAGACACCTGCATGTGACCGGCGCCACTAACGTCCTCCTGCGGCGGTACCGACCGAGGGAGGGCACGGATGAAGGCGCTCGTCTACCACGGACCGGGGTCCAAGGCGTGGGAGGAGGTCCCCGACGCGGCGGTCCAGGAACCGACGGACGTCGTGGTCAGAGTGGACACCACCACGATCTGCGGAACGGACCTGCACATCCTCAAGGGCGACGTCCCGGCGGTGACCGACGGCCGCATCCTCGGCCACGAGGCCGTCGGCACGGTCACCGAGGTGGGCTCGGCCGTGACCGGGTTCCGGGAGGGCGACCGGGTGCTGGTCCCGGCGATCACCCGTTGCGGCCGGTGCGAGTACTGCCAGCGCGGCATGCCGTCGCACTGCCAGACCGTCGGCGGCATCGGGTGGATCTTCGGGCACCTGGTCGACGGCACGCAGGCCGAGTCGGTCCGCGTGCCCTACGCCGACACGTCGATCTACGCCGTGCCGAACGACGTCACGGACGAGCAGGCGATCTTCCTCGCCGACTCGCTGCCGACGGGGTACGAGGTCGGCGTGCTGGCCGGTCAGGTCCGGCCCGGGGACACGGTCGCGGTGGTGGGCGCCGGTGCGGTGGGGCTCGCCGCCATCCTGACCACCGGTCTCTGGGGCGCGTCCCGGGTCATCGCCGTGGACACCAACAAGTTCCGGCTGGGCAAGGCCGTCGAGTTCGGGGCGACGGACACCGTCGAGGCCGGCCCGGACGTCGTCGACGCGGTCAAGGCGCTGACGGACGGCCTGGGCGTCGACGTCTCGATCGAGGCGGTCGGCTATCCGGAGACGCTGCGGACCGCGGCCGCGCTGGTGCGCCCCGGCGGTCACATCGCCAACATCGGCGTGCACGGCGTGCCGGTCGAGCTGCCCCTCGAGCAGCTGTGGATCCACAACGTCACGCTGACCATGGGCCTGGTCGACACCGTCTCCATCCCGACGCTGCTCAAGATGGTCGCGAGCGGCAAGATCCCCGCCGAGAAGATGGGCACGCACACCTTCGGCCTCGACGAGATCGACCGCGCCTACGAGGTGTTCGCCGACGCCGCCGCCAACGAGGCGCTCAAGGTGGTGATCAAGCGGAGCTGACCTGTGAGTGGCGATAGTCGCCATGGCGACTATCGCCACTCACAGGGTGGGCCAGGGGCGCTGGGGCGGGCGGAGCTCCTCGTACGCCATCGCGAGGGCGAGGACGCCCGCGTCGTCGAACCGCCGGCCCACGATCTGCAACCCGATCGGCAGCCCGCCCGCGGTGTAGCCGCAGTTCACCGAGAGCGCGGGCTGGCCGGACATGTTGAACGGCAGGCTCGTCGCGATGTGCTCGAAGGGCCGGGCCGGGTCGTCGAAGGCCGAGGCGTACTCGACCGGGAAGGGTGGGATCGGCGCGGTCGGGAGCAGCAGGAAGTCCAGGTCGGCAAGGGCGCGGTGGGCGGCGACGGCCATCGCGTCCATCTGGCTGTAGCCGTGGAAGACCTCGGCGCCGGTCAGGTCCGCCCCGGGAGCCGCCCACTCGAGGATCGCCGGCAGGACCTTCGCGCGGCGCTCCTCGGGCAGGGCGCCGAGGTCCGACCAGGCGCGGGCCCGCCAGAAGCGGTCCATGCCGTCGAGCATGTCGCGGGTCAGGAAGGGCGCCACCGGTTCGACGACCGCGCCGGCGGCCTCGAGCGTGCGCGCCGCCTCCTCGACGGCGTCGCGCACCGCGTGCTCGGTGGCCAGCCCGACGCCGACGTCGGGGAGCAGGCCGATCCGCAGCCCCCGCACCGCGCCCGGCGCCGCCGGCCAGGCGATGTCGGCGGCGGGCAGGGCGGTGTGGTCCTGCGCGTCCGGCGCGGCGACGACCGACATGAGCAGGGCGACGTCGCCGACCGTCCGGCACATCGGTCCGACCACCCGGCCCGCGTACGGCGGCACCACCGGCACCCGCCCGAACGTCGGCTTGAGCCCCGCGATCCCGTTCCAGCCCGCGGGCTGGCGCACCGAGCCGCCGATGTCCGTGCCCAGGTGGAGCGGTCCGTAGCCGGCCGCGGCGGCCGCGGCGGCACCGGAGCTCGACCCGCCGGGCGTCCGGGTCAGGTCCCACGGGTTGCGGGTCACCGGGTGGAAGCTCGACTGCGACGACCCGAGCATCCCCAGGTCCGGCATGGTCGTCTTACCGAGGATCACCGCCCCGGCTTCGCGGACCCGGGCCGCCGCCGGGGCGTCCCGCTCGGCCGGCACCAGCTCGGTCGCGGCCGTGCCGACCGGGGTGGGCACCCCGCGCGTCGCGATGTTGTCCTTCACCGTGATCGGCACGCCGTCGAGCGGGCGCGGCTCACCGGCCCGCCAACGCCCGACCGACTCCGCGGCGGCGGCCCGCGCCCCGTCTGGATCAAGGGCGTAGGTGGCGTGCAGCCGGGGTTCGTCGGCCTCGATCCGGGCCAGGACGTCGTCGACGACGTCGGCGGGGGAGAAGGTGCCGGCGCGGTAGCCCGCGAGCAGCTCGCGGGCGGTCAGGTCGGCGAGCCGGGTGGTGCTGCGGGTCAACGGTGGTCCTCCTCGGTGCCGGAGCGGGCGGGGACGGGCTCGGGTGCGGCCAGCCGGCCGTCGGGCGCCGAGCCGGGGCGGGCGAGCGACACCGCCGCCGCGACCAGGAGGTTGAGCACCAGCCCGATCGCGCCCGCGTTGACCCCGCCCCAGGGGTCGTTGCCCGTCGCCATCAACACCACCACGACGAGCAGCCCGGCCACCAGCCCCGCGACGCCCCCGGAAAGGGACATCCGGCGCCAGACGAGCGCGATCACCACGAGCGGCAGGAGCTGCGCGAGCCCCTCGTAGGAGATCACGGAGAGCCGGACCAGGGCGTTGGGGAACACGTAGGTCATCCCGAGCGCGAGCCCGCCGGCCACGAGCGTGACGACCTGGGCCAGCTGCCGCTGCCGGCCGCGGGTGCGCTCGTGCAGGCCCAGCACGGAGCGGCTCCACATCGTGCCGATGGCCAGCATGAACACCGCCATCGGCACGATCGCCGACAGCGCGCCCGCCGCGCCCACGAGCCCGAACAGCCACTCCGGCAGGGCGGTGCCGAGCATCTCGAACAGCGCGAGGTTCGAGTCCTTCAGCCCCGGCACCACGAGCGTCGCGGCCAGCCCGAGGATCACCGGCACGAACAGCAGCACCTGGTAGAGCGGCAGGAGCAGCGCGTTGCGGCGCAGGGTCTGCGGGCTCGCGGCGCCGAGGAAGCCCGCGACGGTCGTGGGTATGACGCTGTAGACCGCGCCGTTGAGCAGCGCGGTGGAGAGGAACCAGGCGAGCCCGTAGGTCGACGAGCCCGGGCCGGGCATGGTCAGCCACGCGGCCCGCTCGGCGCCGATCTGCGCGAACATCGCGCCGTAGCCGCCGAAGAAGTGCAGCGGCACGAACACGAAGACCACCGCGAGCGTCACGACGACCGTGACGTCCTTCAGCACCGACACCCAGGCGCTCCCGCGCAGGCCGCTGGCCAGCACGAACACCTCGGACACCGCGAACGCCACGAGGTAGGACAGGCCCAGCCCGACCGCCCCGTAGCTCACGCTCGCCACCACCGTGCCCATGCCGGTGATCTGCAGCTGCACGTACGGGAGCAGGAACACGGTCGCGGCGACGGTGAGCACCACACCGAGCCACGGCGCGCCGAAGCGGTGCGCCGCGATGTCGGTGATGTTGTGCAGCCCGTGCCGGTGCGCATAGCTCCACAGCAGCGGGCCGACGACGTAGCTCGCCGCCATCCCGATGCTCAGGTAGGCCACGACGTAGAGCGCGGAGACGCCGTGGGTGTACGACCAGCCGGCGGCGCCGAGGTAGCTGAAGGTCGTGTAGGTCTCGCCGGCCATCAGCACGAGCGTCATCAGCAGCCCGAGGCTGCGCCCGCCCACCGACCACGCGGCCAGGTCGACCTTGTCCTGTCCCCGGGCGGCCCGGATCCCGAGTACGCACGCCGCGACCAGGAAGAGGGCGACGATCGCGATGCTCACCGGCGGTGCGCCTTCCACACGGGGTCGCCGCGGGCCGCGAGCCACACGCAGACCGGCGAGAGCAGCGTGGCGAGCAGCAGCCAGAAGACCAGGAACGGCATCCCGAGCACCCACGGCTCGACCCGGTTCGCGGGCACGACCGCCACGCAGAACAGGACCGGCGGTCCGAGGAGCCACCACAGCGAGCGGCGCGACGGGCGCGGCTCCGGATCACGCATGGCAGCACGGTCCGTCGTGGACCGGCGCACCGCAACCGCTGGCCGTGAGTGCCGATGGTCGCGATGGCGACCATCGCCACTCCCGGCTCAGCACTCGACGACGGTGAGGGCCAGCCCGCCCCGGCTCGTCTCCTTGTACTTGGTCTTCATGTCCGCACCGGTGATCCGCATCGTCCGGATCGCCTTGTCCAGGCTGACGTGGTGCTGCCCGTCGCCGCGCACGGCCATCCGGGCCGCGGTGATCGCCTTCATCGACGCCACGGCGTTGCGCTCGATGCACGGGATCTGCACGAGCCCGCCGATCGGGTCGCAGGTCAGGCCGAGGTTGTGCTCGATGCCGATCTCCGCGGCGTTCTCCACCTGCTCCGGGGTGCCGCCCATGACCTCGGCCAGGCCCGCGGCGGCCATCGAGCAGGCCGAGCCGACCTCGCCCTGGCAGCCGACCTCGGCACCGGAGAGGGAGGCGTTCTCCTTGAACAGCGAGCCCACGGCGGCGGCCGTGAGCAGGAACCGGACCACGCCGTCGTCGGAGGAGGCCTTGCAGAACCGGCGGTAGTAGTGCAGGACGGCGGGCACGATCCCGGCCGCGCCGTTGGTCGGGGCGGTGACGATCCGCCCGCCGGCCGCGTTCTCCTCGTTCACCGCGAGGGCGAAGAGGGTGACCCACTCGCCGGACTCCACGGTGGGCTCGGCCTCCAGCGCCTCCCGCAGGGCGGCCGCGCGGCGCCGGACCTTCAGCCCGCCCGGGAGCACGCCGCCCGTCGTCGAGCCCCGCTCCACGCACTCCTGCATGACCGCCCAGAGCGCGAGCAGCCCGCGCCGGACCTCGGCCTCGGGGTCGACGTCGGGGCGCAGGCGCCGCATCCGCGCGCACTCGTTGGCCAGCACGATCCCGCTGACCGGCAGCCCCGTCTCGCGGCAGCGGGCGAGCAGCTCGGCGCCGGCCGCGAAGGGGTACGGAACCTCGGGCTCGGGCGGCAGGAGCGCCTGCTGCGCCTCGTCGAGCACGAAGCCCCCGCCGACGGAGAAGTACTCCGCGGTGAGCAGCGCCGTGCCGGTCCCGCCGTGCGCGGTGAACCGCATACCGTTGGGGTGGAAGGGCAACGTCCGCCGCCGGTGCAGCACCACGTCCTCGACCCGGAAGCCGATCTCGTGCCGGCCGAGCAGCCGTAGCCGTCCGGTCCCCCAGACGTCGTCGACGGTGGGGCTGCCCGGGTCGACGGTCTCGGGCGCCTCCCCGGCCAGCCCGCGCACCACCGCCCCGACGCTGCCGTGGCCCTTCCCGGTGGCGCCGAGCGAGCCGAACAGCTCCGCCTTCACGTGCGCGACGCGGGGGAGCAGGCCCTCGCGGTCGAGCCGCCCGGCGAACCGCAGCGCCGCCCGCATCGGGCCGACGGTGTGCGAGCTCGAGGGGCCGATGCCGACGCTGAACAGGTCGAACGCGGAGACCGTCACGGTTCTCGTCACCGCCCCCTCATCGGAATTCGCTCGCGGCGTCGAGCAGCCACTCCGCGAGATAGGTCGCGAAGGAGGACCGCACGAGGAGGCGGTAGTCGGACGGCCCGAGGCCGAGCAGCACGACCCCGGCCTGGCCCAGCAGCGTGACGGCCGCCGATCCGGTGCCGAAGGCGCGCGGGTGCTGGTCGACCGCGCAGCCCGTCTCCAGGACGTCCCGGGCGTGGGCGCCGCGGAGCCGGACCGTGGTGCGCTGCGCAGAGACGTCCACCCCGGTCGCCCCGGCCGTCCGGACCGCCGCCTCCAGCTCGGCCGGCGCGAGGAAGGGGCTGGTCAGCAGCCACTCGTCCGGCCCGAGCCAGATCGCGGTGACGCGCTCGCCGCCGCTCCACGCGTTCGGCCCGGGCAGCGGGGCGCCGACCAGCTCCTCCAGCGCGGCGGGGTCCGCGGTGCGGACGTCGACCATCGCGTGGAACGGCTCGGCCAGCAGCGCCACCGAGTCCGGCAGCTCGGCGAACCGGCCGGCCCAGCCGTCGAGCGCCCCCACCGGGCGCAGTACATCAGTGGACACTCGGCTCACCATCCCGACGGGACCCCTCGGGGTCGAACAGCACGGAACCGGTCACCTCGACGGGCACCAGCGCCCCGTCGACCGGCACGGTCAGGCGCTCGCCGATCCGCGCGTGCCCGCCCTTGACCAGGGCGAGCGCGAAGGTCCGGCCGAGCGCGGCACTGCGGTAGCTCGACGTGACGTGGCCGAGCATGGGCACCGGGGGCGGCGGTAGCACGTCGGCCGGCTCGACGATCTGCGAGCCCTCCGGCAGCTTCAGGTCGGGATCGACCGGCAGCAGGCCCACGAGCTGCTTGCGCAGCGGGTCGGCGTTGGCCGGGCGGGCGAAGGACCGCTTGCCCACGAAGTCCGGCTTCTTCTTCGACACGACCCAGTCCATGCCGAGGTCCTGCGGGGTGACGGTGCCGTCCGTGTCCTGCCCGATGATCGGGTAGCCCTTCTCGGCGCGCAGGACGTGCATGGTCTCGGTGCCGTAGGGGGTGATCCCGTACGGTGCGCCGAGGTCCAGCAGGCGCCGCCAGACGGCCGCCGCGTGCCAGCCGTCGACGCTCACCTCCCAGGCCAGCTCTCCGGAGAAGCTGATGCGCGCCAACCGGATCGGCACGCCGTCGACCTCGGTGTCGAGCCAGCTCATGAACGGGAAGGCCTCGTTCGCGACGTCGACGTGCGGGGCCAGGGCACCGACCACGTCCCGAGACCGCGGCCCGACGACCGGGAAGGTCGCCCACTGCTCGGTCACCGAGGTCAGGGAGACCCGCAGCTCGGGCCACTCGGTCTGCAGCCACTCCTCGAGGTGGTCGAGGATCGGTGCCGCGCCGCCCGTGGTGGTCATGACGAGGAACCGGTCGTCCGCGATGCGGAGCACGGTGCCGTCGTCGATCACCATGCCGTCGAGCCCGCACATCACGCCGTAGCGGACCCGGCCGGGCTTCAGGCTCGACATCATGTTCGTGTAGATCCGGTCCAGAAAGACGCCGGCGTCGGGCCCCTGGACGTCGATCTTGCCGAGGGTGGAGCCGTCGAGGATGCCGACGCCGGTGCGGGCCGCCGCGCACTCGCGCAGCACCGCGGCCTCCATGTCCTCGCCCGGCTGCGGGTAGTACCGCGGCCGCTTCCACTGGCCGACGTCCTCGAACACCGCGCCGGCCTCCACGTGCCAGCCGTGCAGCGCGGTCGTGCGCTCGGGGTCGAACAGCCGGCCGCGGTCGCGCCCGGCCAGCGCCGCGAAGGCGACCGGGGTGTACGGCGGGCGGAAGGTGGTGGTGCCCAGGGACTCCACCGGCACGCCCAGCAACTCGGCGGTGATCCCGGAGGCGATCACGCCGGAGGTCTTGCCCTGGTCGTGCGCGGTGCCGATCGTCGTGTAGCGCTTGACGTGCTCGACCGAGCGGATACCCGCGCCGACGGCCCGCGCGATGTCGGCGACCGTCGAGTCGCGCTGGAGGTCGACGAACTGCCTCGTCCGGTCGCCCTCGGTGCGCCACAGGACCATCCCGGTGCGCGGCGGCGTTGAGGCGGAGCCTGCGGGGCCGACCGTCGGCGCCGCCGGGGTCTCGCCCTTGCCCTCGGCCAGGCAGCCGGCGAGGTCGAACGTCCCGTTCGCCGCGCCGACGACGGTGACGCCGTCGAGGGGCTCGCCCGGCCGGAACGCGCCCAGCTCGGCGTCGTACCGCAGCGCGCCGCGGACGTGCGAGAACAGGTGGACGGTGGGGTTCCAGCCGCCGGAGAGCAGGAGGGTGTCGCAGGGGAGTTCCTCGCCCGTGTCGAGCAGTGCGGCGCACACCTGCCCGGAGGCGTCACCCCTCGTCCCCACCAGCTGTGAGTGGCGATAGTCGCCATGGCGACTATCCGCACTCACAGGGCGAGGGTCGACGACCGTCACGCGCGCGCCGGCGGCCTCGAGGTCGGCGGCGGCGCCGTACGCGGCGTCGTCGGTCGTGAAGACCACGATCTTCCGGCCGACCAGCACGCCGTACCGGTGCAGGAGGTCGCGGGCCGAGGCGGCCAGCATGATCCCGGGACGGTCGTTGTCCTCGATCACGATCGGCCGCTCGTGCGCCCCGGTCGCGACGACGACCCGGGCGGCCCGGATGCGCCAGACCCGCTGGCGCGAGACGTTGCGCGGAGGCTCGGCCAGGTGGTCGGTGCGGCGCTCCAGGGCGAGGACGAAGCCGTCGTCGTACTGGCCGAACGCCGTGGTGCGCGACAGGATCCGGACGTCCGGGTCCGCCCGCAGCTCGGCCATCGTGTCGGCGACGAACTCGTAGGCACTCCGCCCGCAGATCCGCTCGGTACCGAGCAGCGACCCACCGGCGGCGGGCCGGTCGTCGACGAGGACCACGCGGTCGCCCCGGCGTGCGGCGGTCCGGGCGGCGAGCAGGCCGGCGGGGCCCGCGCCGATCACCAGCGTCTCGCAGTGCGCGTACCGGCGGTCGTAGCGGGCGGTGTCGGGGACCTCCGCGAGCCGGCCGCGGCCGCCGAGGCCCCGGGCGACCAGGCCGTCGACCAGTTCGATGGTGGTGGCCAGCAGCATGGGCTCGGGGAAGGGCTCCTCGATCTGGACGAGCCCGGTGGGGTCCTCGCTCCAGGCGGCGGTGATGCCGCGCGGGCGGCCCAGCTTCACGCTGGTCGCGACGTGGCGGACCCCGTTCGCCAGCAGCGCCGACGCCAGGGTGTCGCCGGGGTGGCCGGTGTACTGCTCGCCGTCGAAGGTGAAGGTCAGGGTGCGGGTGCG
>NZ_BSFQ01000017.1 GCF_027922425.1 Pseudonocardia halophobica
GCGCGGCCCCCCCGAGCCCCCCCACCCCGCCGACGCGCTCGCCGCCGGCGGCGACCCCGACACCCTCTTCCCGCCGCGCCCGGGCTCCCGGTGCGCCGCGTGCGACGTCCGCCGGCACTGCCCCGAGGGGCAGGCCGCCGGGCCGGCGGCGGCGCCGTGGGACGACCTGGTCCCGTGACGGCCGCGCGGACCCGGGCGCGCCGGGGCCGGGGCCTGCCCGGACGCGTGCTGCGCGGCACCTCCGGGGTCCTGGCCGCCGGGCTGGTCGGGCTGTTCGTGGTCCTCCTGGCGGGCTGGGCATTCACCACCCGGACCGGCTCCGCGGGGCCGGGCACGGGGATGCTCGTCGGGCACGGCCTGGCTGCGGCCGCCGCCGTCGTCGCGCAGGTGGTGGCGGACCGGCGGGACGGGCGCAGCGGCGCCCTCGCCGCCTGGCTGGCGATCGCGATCGCCGCCGCGGTGCTCGGGGGGTACTGGTTGTTCTGAGCGGCTCGTGCCGCTCGTTGGTCCGTCGCGCCGCCTGCTTCGGTACTCGACCCACCCGGGGCGGACCTCGCACACGGTCGCGGGCCTCGCACATCCCTTGCGGCCGGGGGTCACGACCACCTGCGGCCCGGTGTGGCGCAGGGAGGGGGTGGATCAGGTGGCCGGGACGGAGACCGAGGGCGGTGCGGGAATGCTGTTCAGGTCGTCGACCAGCTGGTTCGTGGCCTGGAAGAGCACGACCATGCCGTAGATCCCCATCGCCAGGCCGATCGCGGACAGGGCGACGCCGATCGTCGTGCCGATCTTGTTGGTGGCCCGGCCCTTGCGGAGCCGGCCGACCCCGGCGAGCCCGAGGGCCAGGCCCACGATCCCCAGGATGATCGCGACGAACCCGGTCAGCGGGATCAGGCCGAACAGGATCGCGATCGGACCGAGGACCACGGCCGCCAGGCCGAGGCCGTTGCGGGCCTCCCGGGCGGGCGTCGCGACCATCGGAGCGGGCACCGGAGCGGACATCCATGCCGGGTTCGGGGCGAGCATCGCCGGCGCGGACGCGGGCATCCCCGGCGCCGGCTTCGCCGACCCGGCCGCATGCACCGCCGACCCGACGGCGTGCACCCCCGACCCGACCGCGTGCACCGCCGACGCACCCGCGGGCGCGACGGGCATGGCCGCGACCATTGCCGCGGAGGTGGTGTGGGGGCCGTACTGCGCCATGGCCGGCTCGACCGGCCGCGGCATCCGCCCACCACCCGCCTGCGACGGCAGCGGGTACTGCCCGTTGGTGCGCTGCGTCGGGACGGCGGGGCGAGGGGGGTACGGCGTCCGCGAGCGCAGCGGCGTGCCGGGCTGCGCGGGGGCGGCGGGCGGCATCTCCGGAAGACCAGCCGGCGTGGTGGGCCGGGCGTGCCGGCCGGTGACCCAGGCACCGGTCGACGCGGCCGGGCGGGAGGGGGCGGCGTGCCGGCCGGAGCGGGTGGCGGAGCGCGGGAACGAGGTGGTCACGCTGCCCTCATCGGGCGTCTGCGCTGCTCCGTTTCGCCCACTGTGCGGGCATCGTCAGTCTTGACGACGCGCGAGGTCTCGCGACCATCTTTGTCCTGACATACTGTCGTTCCATGACGATCCCCTCGCTCACGATGCTCGACGGCCGCGAGGTCCCGGCGGTCGGCTTCGGCACCTACCCGCACGCCGGCGACGACTCCCGGACCACCGCGAGCTCCGCCCTCGACGCCGGCTACCGGCTCCTCGACACCGCGCTGCGGTACGAGAACGAGCAGGGGGTCGGGCGCGCCGTCCGCGAGTACGACCTGCCGCGTGAGGAGATCCTCGTCGCGACGAAGCTCGCCGGCCGCCACCACGGCTACGAAGAGACCCTCAAGGGCTTCCAGGAGTCCCTCGACAACCTCGGCCTGGACTACGTCGACCTCTACCTCGTCCACTGGCCGCTGCCGCGCCTGGACAAGTACGTGGACAGCTGGAAGGCGATGATCCGGCTGCGCGAGGAGGGGCTGGTCCGGTCGATCGGCGTCTCGAACTTCACCGAGGCCCACCTGCGCCGGCTGGTCGACGAGACCGGCGTGGTGCCGGCGATGAACCAGGTCGAGATGCACCCGTACTTCCCGCAGGCCGCGCTGCGCGAGGTGCACGCCGAGCTCGGCGTCGTCACCGAGAGCTGGAGCCCGATGGGCCGCGGCGAGCTGCTGGCCGAACCGACCGTCGTGCGCATTGCCGAGGCCCACGGCGTCACCCCGGCGCAGGCGATCCTGCGCTGGCACGTGCAGCTCGGCGCGGTGCCGATCCCGAAGTCCGCGGACCCGGAGCGGCAGCGCACCAACCTCGACCTGTTCGGCTTCGAGCTCTCCGACGACGAGATGGCGGCCCTGTCCGCGCTCGAGCGCGGCCGGATCTGGGACCAGGACCCGGAGACCTACGAGGAGTTCTAGAGCGGCCGCAGGGCCACGAGCTCACCGCCGCGCTGCTCGTAGAGCATCCCGCCCTGCGCGGCGAGCAGGACCTTCCCGGTGTACCCGGCTCGGTCCACCGGGATCGTCCGCTCGACCGTGCCGCGCAGCGGGTCGACGACGGCGATCCCCGCCGGCACGGGGACCAGCCAGCCGCCCGCGTAGGCCGTGCCGGGACCGAGTGTGCCGCGCAACGTCCAGACGGGCGCGAGGCCGGTCCGGTCCAGCGCGATCGTCCGCGAGCCGCTCCACCAGTAGGTGCGGGCGGTGTCGCTCGCGGTGGCGCCGATCCCGTCCGCGGGCGGGGCGATCTCCGACTCGGGGACGTCCAGCCCGATCAGGCCCACCTGGTTGCCGCTGCGGTCGAGGATCTGCAGTTCCGGCGGCCCCGGCAGCAGCACGGCCTCCCGGTCCACCGACACCGCGAGCAGCTGCGCACCGCGGGCGGAGAGCTGCGTCGAGAACTCGACGTTCGGGGTGTCGGCGTCGCCGGAGCCGTCCGGGCGCAGCACGGTGAGCCGGTCTCCGCTGTCGGCGGCGCAGTTCTCGATCACGCCGAGCCGCCCGCTGCCCAGGGCGAGCGAGGTGTAGCTGCACCCCGGCCGCGGCTGTCGGCCCGGCTGGGCGGGCGCGACGACGGCGCCGTACTGGGCGGTCGTGACCAGGTCCGACCGCATCGTCTCGATGTAGTCCCGGCTGTTGGCCGACACCACACTGCCGGCGGCGAGCAGGCGCGCGCCGGGCCGGACGTCGAGGTTCGCGGCCGGCCCGCGGGTGCCGAGGTCCGCGTCTAGCGCGGTCAGCTCGCTGCACCACTCGCCGGAGTCGTCCTGGTAGAGGGCGAGGGCCCGGCCGAAGCCCTCGGCGACCGTACACAGCGGGCGGTCCCGGGTGTACCGCCAGCGTTCGGCACCCGTGGTCGCGTCCCGCCCGACGACGGTCCCGCCGTCCGCCGTCACGACCCCCGGACCGACGACGACGGGGACGGGCGCGGCGCCGCTCGCCGCGCGCCAGGCCTCCGCGAACCCGGCGGGCACGGCGGTGGCCGCCGCGGGGGCCGCGCCCGGTGCCGTGGCCGGGACGGACCCGGTCTCGGCCGCCGGGCTGCGCGTCCCGTAGACGACGGCGACCACGACCAGCACGAGAACGAGGAACGCCGCCGCCGCGAGATCCCCGCGGCGGCGGCGTACCGGAACGTCTCGTCGGGCGCGCAGCACCCGGCCGAACCTACCGGCGGCTCAGCTGGCCGCGGCGTCCGGCTCGGCGCGCTCGGCGCCGCCCTCGGTGGTGGTGGCGGTGCCGCCCTCGCCCCCGGAGCGGCGGCGACCACCGCGACGACGGCGGCGGCGCGGCTTGGCCGGGTCCTCGCCGTCCGTGCCGGTGGCCGCCTCGTCGACCTCGGCGGGCGCGTCGGCGGGCTCGGCGCCCTCCTCGGCCGCCGGGCGGGCCCCGGCGGGACCCGCGACCGGGACGCCGTTGCGGCGCCGGGTGCGCTGACGCTCGCGACGCGGCTTGGCGGTCCGCTCCTCGCGGCCCTTGCGCTTGCGGCCGCCGTGGTCGCCCTCGGTGTCGACGTACTCCGCGTCGAGGCCCGCGCGGGTGCGCTTGCTCAGCGGCAGCCGGCCGGTCACGTCCGTGGGGACGTCGAGGTCGGAGTACAGGTGGTCCGAGGTGGAGTAGGTCTCGACCGGCTCGTCGATCCCCAGGTCCAGCTCCTCGGAGACGAGCTTCCAGCGCGGGATCTCGTCCCAGTCGACGAGGGTGACCGCCACGCCCTCCTTGCCGGCGCGGCCGGTGCGGCCGATCCGGTGGACGTAGGTCTTGGTGTCCTCGGGGCACTGGTAGTTGATGACGTGCGTGACGTCCGTGACGTCGATGCCGCGGGCCGCGACGTCCGTGGCGACCAGCACGTCCACCTTGCCCGAGCGGAACGCGCGCAGCGCCTGCTCGCGGGCGCCCTGGCCCAGGTCGCCGTGCACGGCCGCGGCGGCGAACCCGCGCTCGGCCAGGTCGTCCGCGACGCGCTGCACGGTGCGCTTGGTCCGGGCGAAGATCATCGTGAGGCCGCGCTCGCGGGCCTGCAGCACCCGGGTGACCAGCTCGACCTTGTCCATCGCGTGCGCGCGGTAGACGAACTGCTTGGTGCGCTCGTGGACCGAGCCCTGGTCCGCCTCCTCCGCCCGGATGTGCGTGGGACGCGTGAGGAAGGTGCGGGAGAGCTGGATGATCGGGCCCGGCATGGTCGCCGAGAAGAGCATCGTGTGCCGCTCGTCCGGCAGCATCCGCATGATCCGCTCGACGTCGGGCAGGAAGCCCAGGTCGAGCATCTCGTCGGCCTCGTCGAGGACCAGGGCCGTGACCCGGCCGAGGACGAGGTGCCGCTGCTCGGCGAGGTCGAGCAGCCGGCCGGGCGTGCCGACGACCACGTCGACGCCCTTGCGCAGCGCGGCGAGCTGCGGCTCGTAGGCCCGGCCGCCGTAGATGGCGGTGACCCGGATGCCGAGGTGCTTGCCGGCGTCGGCCAGGTCCTGCGCGACCTGCACGCACAGCTCGCGCGTCGGGACGACGACGAGGGCCTGCGGGACGTCCTTCTCCCGGTCCGCGGCCTCGCCCTCGGCGGTCGCGGCCGGCTGCTCGGACGGCGGCGTGACGCGCTGCAGCAGCGGGACGCCGAAGCCCAGCGTCTTGCCCATGCCGGTGCGGGCCTGGCCGATCACGTCCTCGCCGGCCAGGGCCAGCGGGAGGGTGAGCTCCTGGATCGCGAAGGTGCGCTCGATGCCGGCCTCGGCCAGCGCCCGCACGATCTCGGGGCGGACGCCCAGCTCGGCGAAGGTGGGGGCCTCGGGCTTGACCGGGGCGCCCGCCTGCAGCGGGTGCGCCTCCTCGGTGGCGTCGGCGTCGACCGTCTCGGCCGGCGCCGGCGCGGTGTTCGGTTCGGTGGTCTCGGGGGTCTCGTTCTGGACGGACAGTGAAATCGCCTCTCTCCGCGTACAGGAGCCCTGCACCGGCTCGTCGACCACGCGCTCGGGGAGCCGCGTGGGAGAGCCGTCGAGGCGCTGTACGCACCAGGTCGTGTTGCGCGCCGGTGAGTCGGGCGCCCGGTGGCGCCGACCCGTTACCCGGCGGGTGTCGCAGTCGGTCCGCGCTGCGCATCGGTTCCCGACGACCCCTGTGGTCACGGACCGATCTGCTGCGCGCACGTGCATCATACCCCGGGGGTGCCGCCCGGGTCAGCGTCGCCGCCGTCACGCCGGGGTGACGTGCACCGCCGACGGGCGGGCGACCCGACCGGACGACTAGGCTCGACGACCATGACGGGCGAGGCCGCGGACGGCGCCGGCAGCACGGTCGGGACCGGCGAGAACGCTGGTCGCACCCCTCTCGACGCCACCTCGCGCGCGGCCGTCGTCGACCTGCTGGGGGCGCTGGCCTACGGCGAGCTCTCGGCCTTCGACCGCCTCGCGGAGGACGCCCGCACCGCCCCCACGCTGACCGGGCGCGCCGCGCTGTCCGCGATGGCCGCCGCCGAGATGGGGCACTTCCGGCTGCTCGAGGACCACCTGCGCGGGCTCGACGTGGCCGTCGAGGAGGCCATGGCGCCGTTCGTCGCGGGGGTGGACGCCTACCACGCCACCACCCGCCCGCGGACCTGGCTGGAGTCGCTGGTCAAGGCCTACGTGGGCGACGGGCTGGCCGCGGACTTCTACCGCGAGGTCGCCGGCTGGGTCGACCCGGCGACCGCGGATCTGGTCCGCACGGTGCTGGCCGACACCGGGCACAGCGCCTTCGCCGAGCGCGAGGTGCACGCGGCCTGCGCGGCGAACCGCCAGGTCCGGGACCGGCTGGCGCTGTGGGGCCGCCGGCTGCTCGGCGAGGCGGTCACCCAGGCGCAGCACATCGTGGCCGAGCGGGACGAGCTGGCGGACTTCATCGTCCGCGGCTCCGGCGACATCGCGGGCATCGGCGCCCTGATCAAGCGCCTGCAGAGCAACCACGGCAAGCGCATGTCCGCCCTCGGCCTGTCGTGATCGCCGTTCGCCCCTGGCGGACTCGGCCGGGCCGCGGCACGGCGCTCGACTAGCCTGGGCCGCGCCGGTTGGCCCGCACGCCCGCCGGGAAGGCAGAGAGAGTCATCCACCCGCACGTCACCTGGAGGTCCCCGGTGGAGGTCAAGATCGGCATCGCGGAGAGCCCGCGGGAGCTCGTGGTGTCCAGCGACCAGACGTCGGACGAGGTCGAGAAGCTCGTCGGCGAGGCGCTCAAGGCCGGCGACGGCACGCTGACGCTCGTCGACGACAAGGGGCGCAAGTACGTCGTTCCCTCCGCCCGGATCTCCTACGTCGAGATCGCGCCGTCCTCGGCGACCCGGGTCGGCTTCGGCGCCTGACGGGCACCCGCAGCTCCCGGACGGCACTCCCGCGCCGCGGCGCGGGAGTGCCGTTCGTGTGTCAGTGCCGTTGGTGTGTCCGGGGGATTCAGTCCGTGTCCGGCGCGGGCGGCTCGTCGAGCGGGAACGGCGGGGTGCCGACGCCGGTGAGCCGGTAGCGGTCCCACAGGTCGACGTCGCCGATCCGCCCCTCCGCCCGCCCCCTCGGGGTGACGACCAGGACGTCCGCGGCCTTGCCGCCCAGCAGGGCCGAGAGCTCCTCGTTCCGGTCGACACGCCCGAACCAGTGGAGCTGCCCGTCGTGCGGCTCGGTGTGGGCCTCGACCCGGACCCGGACCTCGACGGGTGTGCCGGCGACGGTGAGCGTGGCGGGGCCGGAGTAGCCCTCGTCGTGCTCGTGCTCGTGCTCGTGCTCGTGCTCGTGCTCGTGCTCGTGCTCGGGGGAGTGGGTCTCGGTGGTGAGCACCTGCTCACGCGCCATCGCCGGCCTCCTTCGGGAAGATGTGCAGCACGGGCGCGGTCTCCTCGCCCGTCTCGTCGCGGCTCTCCGCCGCGGCCTCCGCGGGCGCGTCGCCGAGGATCCCGGCGGCCCCGTCCCAGATCAGCGCGGTGAGGTAGCGGGTCAGGTCCTCGCGGCTCATCGTGCGGCGCTCGAGCCACCAGTCGCCGGCGCTCTGCACCATCCCGACCAGGCCGTGCGCCCAGGCCTCCGCCGCGCCCGAGTCCCTCCCGGCGGAGCGCAGCTTCGCACCGATCAGCTGGGCGAGCAGCCGCGCGATCTGCTCGCGGACGTCCTCGACGATCTCCGTGCCCGGTTGGCGTTCGGCCGGGTTGTGCACCACGAACCGCCAGAGCTCGGGCTCCTCCTCGATGCCGGCGAGGAACGCGTCGATCACGGCGGCGATCTGGTGCTGCGGCCCGGTGTCCGCGGCGAGCGCGGGGGCCATCCGCTCCATGAGCCACTCCGCCGCGCGCAGGCCGACGGCGCGCTGCAGGTCGGCGCGATCGTCGAAGTAGCGGTAGAGCACGGGCTTGGTGATCCCGGCGCTCGCCGCCATCTCGGCCACCGACACGGCCGCGCCGTGCTCGCGGACGGCCGCCATGGCCGCCTCGACCATCTCCGCGCGGCGCGCGGCGCGGCGGTCGCGGGCGTTCCTCTTGACAGGTCCGTCGTTCTGCGGCACGTTACCAGTGGTAACAGTTACCGGCGGTAACAGCAAGCGTCTCGACGGAGAGGAGCGGGCGGGTGTCGCTCAGGAGGACCCGGGGCACGGTCCCGGCGGGAACACGGGTGCTGGTCACCGGTGCCGCGGGCGGGTTCGGCGCCCCCACGGTCGCGCGGCTGCGCGAGCAGGGCGCGCGGGTGGTCGGCCTCGACCGGAGTGCGGGTGACGGCGTGCTCGCCTGCGACATCACCGACCCGCAGGCGGTGGAGCGGACCGTGGCGGAGGCGGTCCGCACCCTCGGCGGCCTCGACGCCGTCGTCCACTACGCGGGCATCGGCATCCCGAACGACGCCGGCGGCCCCCTCGAGCCCGACGCGCTGAAGGTCATCGACACGAACCTGCTCGGCGCCTGGCGGGTCACCAGCGCGGCGCTGCCCGCGCTGCTCGACGGGCCGGGCAAGGGCCGCGTGGTGTTCGTGGCCAGCGAGCTGGCCTACGTCACCCTGCCCTTCCTGTCGGCCTACAGCGTGGCGAAGCGGGGGATGTCCGCCTACGCCGACGCGCTGCGCCTCGAGTACGGCTACGCGCAGGACGGCACCGGCCTGCACGTCACGACCGTCTACCCCGGCTACGTGCGGACCCCGATCCACGAGGCCGGCCGGGAGGTCGGGCTGTCGCTCGAGGGCCAGGTCCGCCGCGAGGAGGTCGAGGACATCGTGCGCACCGTCGTCGGGGCGCTCGCCGCGCCGCGGCCGCCGCGCGACACCGCCGGCACCCTCGCCGGCCAGGCCGAGCTGTGGGTCGGCCGGCACGCGCCCGGACTGCTGGGCCGCGGCGTCGTCCGGCGGATCCGGCAGCAGGCCGCCGCGGGCCGCTTCGACTCCTCCCCGGTCGCCGCGGGCCTGATCCGCCGGTTCACCGGGCGGGCCGTCCCCGCCGTGACCACCGCCGACCGCACCCCCGAGAGGAGCGCGTCATGACCGCCCCCGCCGTGCGCAAGCCGGTGCAGGACCGCGAGGCCACGGCCGAGCGGCTGCTGAGGTCCTCGGTAGAGAAGTCCTACGAGCCGCACCTGGACATCGACTGGGACGCCCCGCTGGTCGACGGGCTGTGGGGCATCCCGCCGCACCGGTCGTCGCTCCACGGCACCGCGCTGTGGGACGGGCTGACCGAGGAGCAGCGCCGCACGCTGACGATCCACGAGGTCTGCAGCGTGGCCCGCATCGGGCTGTGGTTCGAGATCATCCTGATGCAGATGCTGCTGCGCTACGCCTACGACCGCGACCCGCGCCGTGCGCACATCCAGTACGCGCTCACCGAGATCGCCGACGAGTGCCGGCACTCGATCATGTTCGCGAAGATGACCGAGCGGTACGGCGTGCCGGACTACGCGCCGTCGGGGCTGACCCACAACCTGGGTCGCCTGTTCAAGACGGTCGGCTACGGCCCGGCGATGTTCGGCGGCACCCTGTTCGTCGAGGAGATCCTGGACCGCTTCCAGCGCGAGTCGATGCGCGACGAGACGGTGCAGCCGCTGACCCGGATGGTCAACCGGATCCACGTGACCGAGGAGGCCCGGCACGTCCGCTACGCCCGCGAGGAGCTGCAGCGGATCATGCCGAGGACCACCCGGGCACAGCGCGAGATCGGCCGCTACCTGCTGGCCCGCATCGCGTTCGTCGTGGCGCGGAACCTGATCCACCCGGACGTCTACGCGTCCGTCGGGATCGACCCCGAGATCGGCCGGAAGGCCGCGCTGGCGAACCCGCACTGGCAGGAGTCGCTGCGCTGGTCGGCGGCCAAGTGCGTCGAGTTCCTGCGCGACCAGGGCCTGATCGGCGGCCCGACCGAGCTGCTGTGGAAGAAGGCGTACCTCGTATGACGACCGTTCAGGGCGCCGACGGCACGCCGCTGCACGTCGTCGAGTCCGGCCGGGCCGACGCCCCGGTCACGGTGGTGCTCGCGCACGGCTGGACCCTCGACGAGCGGTGCTGGGCACCCGTCGCCGAGTCGCTGGCGGCCGGCGACGTCCGCGTCGTCCGCTACGACCATCGCGGGCACGGCCGCTCCGGCGCCGTCGACCCCGCGACGATGACGCTCGACCAGCTGGCCGACGACCTGGCCGCGCTGATCGGGCAGGTCGCGCCCCGCGGCCCACTGGTGCTGGCCGGGCACTCGATGGGCGGCATGACCACGATGGCCCTCGCCGACCGCCATCCCGACCTGGTCGAGGACCGGGTGGCGGGCCTGGCCCTGGTCGCGACGGCGAGCGGTGGACTGGGCGGGCAGACCTTCGGCATGCCGTCGGCGGCGTTCGAGCTGGTGCGGGCGGCGGAGAAGAAGCTGTACGCGTCGAAGGGCTGGTCCACCCGCCGGGCGCTGAGCCGGCACCCGAAGCTGCTGTCGCCGGCCATGCGCTGGCTGCTCCTCGGGCCCGACGCCGGCAGGCAGGCGCTGCGGATCACCACGGCCTCGGTCTCCGAGTGCCGGCCGTTGACCGTCTCCGGCTTCCGGCCCACGCTGGAGGCGCACGAGCGCGACGCCGCCCTGGCCCTGTACTCGCGGGTCCCGGCGCACGTCATGGTCGGGACGCGGGACCGGCTCACCCCGCCGCGCTACTCCCGGCGGATCCGGGAGGGCCTGCCCGCGGCCCAGCTGACGGTCTTCCCCGACGCCGGGCACATGCTGCCCGTCGAGCGCACCGCGGGCGTGGCGGGCCGGATCGCCGCGCTGGCGCGGACCGCGGCCGGGACCCGGGCCGCCTGAACGTCGTCCGATCGTCGCGGCGCCTGGCGTGCCCCCGCCGGCGTCGCGCCGGTCGGGCGGCCCGGCCGACCGGCCGCCCCGGGGCTCTCAGGGCGGCCGGTCCCCGGGGCCGGCCGGCGCGCAGAGCTACTGCGCAGACCTACTGCGCAGGGCTGCGGCGCAGGACTACTGCGCGGCCTGCTCGTGGACCAGCGGGAAGCCCGCCAGTCCCTTCCACGCCAGGGCGGACATCAGCGCGACCGCCTCGTCCCGCGGGATCGTCTGCTCGGAGTCGAGCCAGTACTGCGCGGTGACCTGGCTCAGCCCGACGAGGCCGACGGCCAGCAGCCGGGCCCGCTCGCCGTCGATCCCCGCGTCCTCGGTGACGACGGCCGCGACGGCGTCGATGCACTTGGTGAGGGCGCCGTCGACCAATGCCGCGGCCTCGGGCTCGCCGCGCAGGTCCGACTCGAAGACCAGCCGGTAGGCGTGGCCCTCGCCGGCCACGAAGTCGAAGTAGGCCGCCACCGCGGCGTGCACGCGCTCGCGGTTGTCCTGGGTGTGGTTGATGGCCTCCCGCACCCGGTTGACCAGCTCGTCCGCGTACGTCGTGAGCAGGGCCCGGTAGAGCTCGAGCTTGCCGGGGAAGTGCTGGTAGAGGACCGGCTTGCTGACCCCGGCCTTCTCGGCGATGTCGTCCATCGCCGCCGCGTGGTAGCCCTGGGCCGCGAACACGTCCCGCGCCGCCACCAGGAGCTGGGCCCGGCGGGCGCTCCGCGAGAGCCGGGTCCCGCGCGCGGGCATGTGGGTCGGTCCGGACGCCGCCGTTGCCGCCTCGCTCATCGTGCTCCCCTTCGGTACCGCTGTCGTGCCGGGTCACCTTACCCGCCGGTAGCCACGTACGTGGGACGACGCGTGCCGCGAAACGTGCGGCGCGTCACCGGCGGGCGCCGACCTACCCCTGGCCGTGCCCCGCGACGACGCTGCGGAAACCGCGCAACCGCAAGCTGTTGGCGACCACGAACACCGAGCTGAACGCCATCGCGGCCCCCGCGATCATCGGGTTGAGCAGCCCGAGCGCGGCCAGGGGGAGGGCCGCGACGTTGTAGGCGAACGCCCAGAACAGGTTGCCGCGGATGGTGCCGAGGGTGCGGCGGGCCAGCCGGATCGCGTCGACCGCCGCGAGCAGGTCGCCGCGCACGAGGGTCAGGTCGCTCGCCTCGATCGCCACGTCCGTCCCGGTGCCCATCGCGAGCCCGAGGTCGGCGGTGGCGAGGGCGGCGGCGTCGTTCACGCCGTCGCCGACCATCGCGACCGAGCGGCCCTCGGCCTGCAGCCGGCGCACGGCGGCGACCTTCTCCTCGGGCAGCACGTCGGCGATCACGTCCGCCGGGTCGATCCCGGCCTCCGCGGCCACGGAGCGGGCCGCGGCCTCGTTGTCGCCGGTGAGCAGGATCGGAGTCAGCCCGAGGTCGCGCAGCCGCCGGACGGCCTCGGCGCTGGTCGGCTTGAGCGAGTCCGCCACCACGAGCACGCCGCGCGCCCGGCCGTCCCAGCTCACGCACACCGCGGTCCGTCCGGCCGCCTCGGCCCGCTCGCGGGCCTCGACCAGCTCGGGCGGCAGCTCGATGCCGTACTCGGCGAGCAGCGCGGGCCGCCCGACCAGGACCGCGTGTGCCACGACCCGGCCGGCGCCGCCCGCCGGCGTGATCGGGGACGTGCCGGTGGCGGCCCGGAGTGGGGCGGGCAGGCCGGGGAGCTGCGCGAGCTCCGCCACCACGCCCTGCACACCGAGCCCGGGCCGGTTCTCGAAGTCCGAGACGCCGGGCAGCCCGCCGAACCGTTCGCGCCCGGCCGCGGCGACCGCGTGCGCGACGGGGTGCTCGGAGCCGTCCTCGACCGCCGCGGCCAGCCGCAGCACCTGCTCCACGGTCTCCCGCCCGGCGGGGTGCACCTCCAGCAGGCGCATCCGCCCGCTCGTCACCGTGCCGGTCTTGTCCAGGACCACGGTGTCGACGCGGCGGGTGGACTCGAGGACCTCCGGGCCCTTGATGAGCACGCCGAGCTGGGCGCCCCGCCCGGTCCCGACCAGCAGCGCCGTGGGCGTGGCCAGGCCGAGCGCACAGGGGCAGGCGATGATCAGCACCGCGACGGCGGCGGTGAACGCGGCCGTGGCGCCGGCCCCGGTGCCCAGCCAGAACCCCAGGGTGCCGACGGCCAGCGCGATCACGATCGGCACGAAGACGCCGGAGATCCGATCGGCCAGCCGCTGGACGGCCGCCTTGCCGTTCTGGGCCTCCTCGACGAGCGCGGCCATCCGGGCGAGCTGGGTGTCGGCGCCGACCCGGGTCGCCCGCACGACCAGCCGGCCGCCTGAGTTCACGCACCCGCCGACCACGCCGGAACCGGGGGAGACCTCGGCCGGCACGGACTCGCCGGTGATCATCGAGACGTCGACGGCCGACGTCCCCTCCTCGACCTCGCCGTCCGTGGCGACCTTCTCGCCGGGCCGGACCACGAACCGGTCCCCGACCTTCAGCTGCTCGACCGGGACCCGGATCTCCGTGTCGCCGCGGAGCACGGACACCTCGCGGGCGCCGAGCTCGAGCAGGGCGCGCAGCGCGGCCCCGGCGGTGCGCTTGGAACGGGCCTCGAAGTATCGGCCCGCCAGGATGAACATCGTGACGCCGGCCGCGACCTCGAGGTAGATCGCGTCGGCGCCGCCGCCGGGGGCGACGGTGAGCTCGAACGGGTGCCGCATGCCCGGCACACCCGCCCCGCCCCACAGCAGCGCGTACAACGACCAGGCCAGCGCGGCGAGCGTGCCCAGCGAGACGAGCGTGTCCATGGTCGCGGCGCCGTGCCGCAGGTTCGTCCAGGTCGCCCGGTGGAAGGGCAGCGCCCCCCACACGACGACGGGCGCCGCCAGCGTCAGCGAGATCCACTGCCAGTAGGTGAACTGCAGGGCCGGGACCATCGCGAGCACGATCACCGGGATCGCCAGCACGGCGCTGACCGTCAGCCGGTTCCGCAGGTCGCGGGCGTGCCGCGCGGCCGGGTCCTCGCGCTCCTCCGCCGCGGCGGGCGGCGCGGGCAGCTCGGCGGTGTACCCGGCGGCCTCGACGGTGGCGACCAGCTCCTCCGGCGTGACGCCCTCGGCGTAGCTGACCGTCGCCTTCTCGGTCGCATAGTTCACCGACGCCGTGACGCCGTCCATCTTGTTGAGCTTGCGCTCGACCCGGTTGGCGCAGGACGCGCACGTCATGCCGCCGATCGCGAGCTCGATCCGCAGGTCGGGAGCGCTGCCCGTGCCGGCCCCCGGGGTGGTCGGCGCGCTCATCGGGCACCTCCCGTCGTGGTCGTGGCGGCGCCGGTCGTCGGGACGGTGAAGTCCACCGTGTGGATCTCACCCGCGTGCCGGAACCGGAGGAAGAGGCGGTAGGTCCCCTCCGTCGGAACAGTGGTCGTGAACGCGATGCCCGGGCCGGACCGGTCGCCGGGTTCCGCGCGGGTCTGCGCGGTGACCGGGGTGTAGGCCAGGTCGCCGGCGCGCAGCGCGACGAGGTCGCCGAAGGCTCCGCGCTCCGGTTCGAGGTCGGTGACGGCCCGCCCGTCGAGGCTCACCGTCGCGAAGACGGCCGACTCCGCACCGGCGCGCAGGTCGCCGTCGATGCGCACCTGGTAGCCGCCGACCTGGGCGGCCCGCGCGACCGGGAACTCCAGCGGAGCGAAGTCCCCCGGCGCGAAGACGTCCGTGCCCAGCACGGTCGGCGTGCCGCCCTCCGGGGTGAACTCGGCGAGGATCCGCCAGGTCCCGGCGGTGGGCAGCCGGACGGGAGCGCGCCACGTGCCGTCCGCCGTCATCTCGGGGTGGGCGACCTGCAGGCCCGCGCCGTCCCGCCGGACGACGAGCAGCCGCAGCGCCGAGCCGTCTTCCCGCGGGGTGAAGGCGGTGACCGCCCGCCCGTCCGGCCCGGTGACGGCGAAGGCGAGGTCGGACGAGCGCTCGGCGGCGAGCGCCGTGGTCGCGGGAACGAGCGTGTACCCGCCCGCGGTGGCGGCCAGGCCGTCCGTGCCCGCGCGGGCCTCCGTGGTGCCGGAGCCCATGTCCATGCCGGTGTGGGCGCCCGCGGGACTCTCGGCCGTGACGGCGGCCGGCGTGGTGGGGGCGACGGAGGGCCGGGCGAGCGAGCCCGCGCCCCACGCCGCACCGAAGACCACGCCGAGAACCCCGACGTAGGTCCCGAGACGTACCGCCGTGAGCATGCCCTCTTCCTTCCGCCGACCTTCCGCCCGGCAGGTCGAAGATACCAGCGGGGGGTATGCGTCGCCGGACCCGGGGGCCGGGGTGGGGTGCGTCACGGGCCCGCTGACCAGCCTCGACGGCGGTGCGACGGTCGGGAGTGGCCGGAGGCCCGCCGTTCTTGCCATCCTCGACACGTGGTCTCTCTCTCGCTGCCGCTCGTTCACCCGCGGTTCGCCCCGGCGTCGTCGCGGGCGCCGATGGGCGACCCCGGTGACCCCGGCACGCTGCCCCCGCTGCCGGCGCACCTGCCGGCCTGGCCGGGACGGCACGTCACGGCGGGCGGCGTGACGCTGCACGTGCGGGAGACGCCGAGGGGCGGGCCGGAGGGAGGGCCTGCGACCGTCGGGGCGGACGCCGTCTACGTGCACGGACTCTCCGGCTCGGCCACCAACTGGACGGACATCGCGGGCCTGCTCGCGCCGCGGGTCGCGGGCACCGCCGTCGACCTGCCGGGGTTCGGCTACACGGAGCCGGTTCCGTCCTGCGACTACAGTCCCGCCGGGCACGCGGACGCGCTGCTGTGCTGGCTCGCCGGCCGGGGCCGTCCGGTGCACCTGCTGGGGAACTCGCTCGGCGGCGTCGTCGCGATGCTCGTCGCCGCCCGGCGGCCGGAGCTGGTGCGCACGCTCACGCTCGTCTCGCCCGCGATGCCGGACCGGCGGCCGGACCCCCGGCGGATGTCCGACCCGCGGATGGCCCTGGCCTGGATCCCCGGCCTGGGCAGCAGGGCCCGTGCCCAGCTCGCCGCGATGACCCCGCGGGCCCGTGCCGAGGCGACGATGCGGCTCTGCTTCGGCGACCCCACCCGGGCCACGGACGTACGGCTGGAGGAGACGGCCGAGGAGATCCGCGCCCGGGGTCGCCAGCCGTGGGCCGGGCGGGCGATCGACCGGACCGCGTTCGGGATGTTCCGCAGCTGGATGGGGCCAGGGCTGTGGCGCGCCGCCGCGCGTGTCCCGGTTCCCACGCTGGTGCTGTGGGGCGACCGGGACCGGCTCGTCGCGCCCCGGCTCGCGGTGCGGACGGCCCGCACGTTCCCCGACGGACGCCTCGTGATGCTCGACGGCGTGGGGCACATCGCACAGATCGAGACCCCGGACCGGGTCGCCGCCGCCGTCGGGGCGTTCTGGGACTCGCTCGGGGATGGGAACATGTCCGGCGACGGACGTGTTGCGGCAAGGGACCGCTGAAGATGCGCAGGGAGTTGTGGACATGGCGCTACCGCCGCTCGTGGAGCCGGCCGCCGAACTGACCAAGGACGAGGTGGAGCGGTACAGCCGCCACCTGATCATCCCGGACGTCGGGATGGCCGGTCAGAAGCGACTGAAGAACGCGAAGGTGCTGGTCGTGGGCGCCGGCGGGCTGGGTTCGCCCGCGCTGCTGTACCTGGCGGCCGCGGGTGTGGGCACGCTCGGGATCGTCGAGTTCGACGAGGTCGACGCGTCGAACCTGCAGCGCCAGATCATCCACGGCCAGTCGGACGTCGGGCGCTCGAAGGCCGAGTCGGCGCGGGACTCCATCAAGGAGGTCAACCCGTACGTCGAGGTGCGCCTGCACCAGACGCGGCTGGACTCGTCCAACGTGCTGGAGATCTTCGCCGACTACGACCTGATCCTGGACGGCACGGACAACTTCGCCACCCGGTACCTGGTGAACGACGCCGCGGTGCTGTCCGGCAAGCCGTACGTGTGGGGCTCGATCTTCCGGTTCGAGGGCCAGGCGTCGGTGTTCTGGGAGGACGCCCCCAACGGGCAGGGCCTCAACTACCGCGACCTCTACCCGGAGCCACCGCCCCCCGGCATGGTGCCGTCGTGCGCCGAGGGTGGCGTGCTGGGCGTGCTGTGCGCGTCGATCGGCTCGATCATGGTCAACGAGGCCATCAAGCTGATCACCGGCATCGGCGAGCCGATCCTCGGCCGGCTGGTCATCTACGACGCCCTCGAGATGACCTACCGCCAGGTCAAGGTGCGCAAGGACCCGGACACTCCGAAGATCACCGAGCTGATCGACTACGAGGCGTTCTGCGGGACCGTGTCCGACGACGCGCAGCAGGCCGCGGCCGGCAACACGATCACCGCGCTCGAGCTCAAGGAGATGATCGACGCGGGCAAGGACTTCGCGCTGATCGACGTCCGCGAGCAGAACGAGTGGGACATCGTCAACATCCCCGGCGCCACCCTGATCCCGAAGGACAGGATCCTGTCGGGTGAGGTGCTGTCCGAGCTGCCGCAGGACAAGCCGATCGTGCTGCACTGCAAGTCCGGCGCCCGTTCCGCCGAGGCCCTCGCGGTGCTGCACAAGGCCGGCTTCGCCGACGCCGTGCACGTCGGCGGCGGCGTCCTGGCCTGGGTGAAGCAGGTCGAGCCGGACAAGCCGACCTACTGATCCCACCCGCCGCATTCGGCTCACACCGCCCGGCCCGGTTTTCACCGGACCGGGCGGTGCCGTATTTCCGGGGCTTCTCGGTGCTCCCGCGGGCGTCGCGGACCGTGATCAACTCGAGGCGACCGGGTGTCGGTGGCGCGCGGAACGGAGCAGCGTCGCGGCCGCGTCGCTGACCCCCCGTGAGCGGCTCCGCTCCGATGAGGACGGTCGTAGGATCCCGCGCCGTAGCATCTCGTTCCCCGGCGGCAGGTGATCATCCGCCGGGGCGAGGGGGTGCCGGGTGGTGGGTCCGCGGGCGGATGGTGACGCAGGTCGAGAGCCGTCCGATGTGGTCTGCGCGCTGCCCGGCTGCGGTGCGGCGATCGAACCCGTCGTCGGCCGCCCGGAGCGGAAGTACTGCTCGACGGCGCACCGGGCGGCGATGCGGCGGCTGCGCCGGGCGGCCGCCCATGCCGCGCAGGACCCCCGTGTGATGGAGACGTTGCCGTGGTTGCGCGAGCCTACTGCTCCGGAGCCGGCGCTCCCGGGCCCGTCGGCGGCGGTCGTCGTCCCGCGGCCCCGGCCACCGGCCGCGGCCGGCCGGTCGCGGTGGACGCGGGTGCTCGCCCGGCGCCGTCGTGCGGTCGCGGTGCTCGCGGCCACGGCGGTGCTGGTCGGCGGGTACGCGCTGACCGTGGCGTCGTCGGCCGGGCAGGCGCCGCAGGGCGTCGTCGCGGGGCCGACGTCGGCCGAGCAGTGGGCGAGCCGGGCGGAGTTGTTGCTGGTCGGGGTGAACCGGCAGCTCGACGTGCTCGCGCGGACCGAGCAGAGGTGGAACGCCAGCGAGGCGGCCCGCACCGGCACCCCGCCCTCCGCGGTGCGCCGGCTGCAGCAGCGGCGCCAGCTCCTCGAACGGCAGCGCGCCACGCTGCAGGCCCAGCTCGAGAGCTACCGGGAGCTGGAGCGCAGCGCGGACGAGCTGGAGCGAGCCGAGGCGCAGCTCGCGGCGATCGAGAAGCTGCTGGCCGCGGACCCGGCCGGGGACCAGGCGTGGTCGACCGCCCTCGCGGCGCAACGCGACCTGCGGATCCGGCAGCGCGACGGCCTCCGGCAGCAGGTCGAGGCGCTGCGCACCGGCGTCGACACCGCCTCCCGCACGCCGCTGCCCGATCCCGCGGTGGAGGAGGCCCGCACCGACCGCGTCTCCGCGGAGGTGCTCGACGCCGCCGAAGGACGGCCCGCACCGGGCCCCACACCCGGGCTGCACACCCAGCCCCCGGTCGCGCAGGCCCGGGACGAGGAGGAGGACCGGCCGGCCGCCGTCGTCGGCACGAGCGGGCCGCCGGATCCGCGCGGCCCGGTCGACGAGACCGCGGAGCGGGACCGCGGGCGCGGGGCCCGGTCCGGTGGGGCCGTGCGCTCCGTCGGCCGGGAGGCGGGCGACGCGGTCGGATCCGGCGGGCGCGGGGCCGGACGGGCTGTCGGCTCCGCGGGGCGCGGCGCCGGCGACGGGGTCGGCCGGGCCGGGCGGGCCGCGGGTGAGGGTGTGGGCCGGACCGGGGAGGACGCCGGCCGGGCGGTCGGGTCGGTCGGCCGGGCCGCCGGGGCCGGACCGGCGGGTGAGGGTGCCGGGCGTGCGGTCGAATCCGGGTCGCGCGGGGCCGGGGAGGCCGTCGGCGCAGTCGGTGAGGGCGGCGGCGAGGCGGTCGGGTCGACGGCCGAGGGCGTCGGCGATGGTGCCGGCGCGACGGCGACCGGCGCCGGCAACGCCCTCGACCAGGCCGGACGGGGTCGGGTCGGCGGAGCGGCCGGCGCGCTGTCCGAGGGCGCCGCTGAGGGCGTCGGGTCGGTGGGGCCGGGCGCCTCGGACGGGGTCGACGCCGTCGGATCGGCCGCCGGGCGGGGCGTGGGCGCGCTCGGCAGCGGCGGGAGCGACGTGGTCCGCGAGCTGGGTGGGGTCGCGGGGGCGGGGACGAAGGCGGGTTCTGCGCCGGCCGCCGACGCACCCGCCTCGGCCGAGCGTCCCGCCACCTCCGCCGACGCACCGGCTGCGTCGCCCCTCCTGGCTGCGGCCGGTGCACCCCTCGTGTCACCCGCGCCTGCCGAGGGCACTGGGAGACCCGCCCTCTCGCCTCGCCCGGCCGAGGGCAGGCCTGCCGCAGAAGCTGTGACGTCCGACGTGGCCGACGCCCCCGCTCGGGTGCTCGCGGCGGCGGTCGACGCAGCCGCCGCGGCTGCCCCGGCCGGAGCGGTCTCCCCGGCGGACTCGCCTGCGCAGGTGGTGGCGGCAGCGGTCGAAGCGGCGGCTGCTGCTGCACCCGCCGAGCCTGGAGCAGCCTCCCTGGCGGACTCGCCCGCTCAGGTGCTCGCGGCGGCGCTCAGTGCGGCCCCTGTTGCTGCGCCCGCCGGGCCTGAAGATGTCTCGCCGGCCGGTTCGCCCGCTCGGCTGCTGGCGGCGGCGGTCGATGCGGCTGTTGCTGCTGCGCCGGCCGGGCCCGGAGGGGTCTCGCCGGCCGGCTCGCCCGCCCACGTGCTGGCCTTGCCCGAGGGTCCTGCGGTCGGGGCGGCAGCCGCCGCTGTACCGATGGGGATCGTCGGTGCGGACGGCTCGGTCCCGGCAGGCCTCGCGGCGGCCGGCGTGCCGGTCGAGGGCGTGGGCGAACCTGCCGGTGGCGAGGGCGGCTCGGCCTTCGGCTCGGCTCCCGCGGCCGCAGGGCTCGCGGGGCTGGGTGGTGTGCCGGTCGCCGGCGTCGGCCGATCCGCGAGCGAGGAGGGCGGCTCCGCTCCGGCCGGGCCCGCGGTGACGGGCGGCCTGGCTGCGGCACGTCCCGCGGCGGGAGCGGCACCTGCAACGCCGGCCATGTCGGCGGAGGGGTCGAGCATCGCGTCCGCGGCGGCAGGACCTGCGGCCCGGTCGACGACCGGCGGGACCGGCGCACCGTACGTGGAGGACGCGCTGCACGAGGTCGATCGTCGCGCCGCGGCCGAGGCGGCCCCGGCGCCGAGCGGGCGGGCCTTGTCCTCCGGCGCGCCCGACACGGCCGCCCCGTCCACCGCCGCGATGCGCGAGGCGGTCGAGCGATCGGCCGCGTCCGGTGGTCGGGCTCCGGCCGCGTCGCAGGCCGACCGCAGCACCCCGGAGCAGCGCCGTGCCACGTGGGCCGCCGAGGAGCAGCAGGCTCGTGCCTCGCGGTCCACCGGCGGCTCGTCGGAGGCTGCCGCTCGCGAGGCCGTCGCGCGCGAGTTCACCCGGGCCCACGGCGGGGGCGAGCGGCAGCCGGAGTCTGCTCGCTCGTCCTCGGTCGACTCGCGCGCTCGCGACGTGGCCCTGCGTTCGGCCGCCGAGCGCGCGGGGCACGACGGCTCCGAGCGCTCCGCCTCGCCCTCCTCACGGACCCGCACCTCCGACCCGGCCGCTCGGGCCCGGAGCAGCTGGGCCTCCCACACGTCCCGGTCGGACCGCGAGAGCGCCCCCGAACGAGCCCGCGCCGCACGCCGGACCGACGCGGCTCCCGACGCCCACTCCGACCGCGAACGCACACACCGCGAGCGCTCGGACCGCTCGGACCGGTCGGACCGGGGCAGCGCATCCCGGAGCTCCGGCGACGACCACGACAGCAGGTCGCACCGCTCGTCCCGCTCATACGAGGACCACTCGCACCCCCACGACCGGAGCTCCCACGACCACCGCGACCCCATCGACCACGACTAGCTCGCACCAGATTCCTTGCCCTGGCACGAGCCCCGCACCCCGGACGCGGCCCCGGCCCACGACCCGCCCTGCGCACGATTTTCCGCGTGGCACACCTGATCCACGGGTCGGCGCAGGTAGCGTGGCGCCCCGTGACGGCAGCACCGACGGTCCCGCAGGCGAGCGCGCTCCCCGAGCACGTCCGCGTCGCCTTCGGCGTGAAGGACGCGACGCCCCGGCCCGTGGTCTGGGCCGGGCAGCGCGCCTGGCACTGCGGCGAGGTCCTGCTCCGCCCGGTCGCCGACAACGCGATGGCCGCGTGGTCCGCGGGCGTCCTCGAGACCCTGGACGTGGAGGCGGTCCGGCTGGCCCGCCCCGTCCGCTCGTCCGACGGCCGCTGGGTCGTCGCGGGCTGGGCCGCGTCCCGCTTCCTCGCCGGCGCCTCCGAGCCCCGACACGACGACGTCGTCTCGGCCAGCCTGCGCCTGCACGCCGCGACCGCCACCGTCCAGCGCCCCCGGCTGCTCGACAACCGCGACGACCTGCTGGCCCGCTCCGCCGCCGCGGCGTTCGGCGAGCGCCGCTTCGCCCTCGACGAGGCCTCGGGCGGCCGGCTGTTCGCCGAGCTGGCGGCCCACCGGCGGCCGATGAAGTCGCCGCCGCAGGTCGTGCACGGCGAGCTGTTCGGCGCCGTGCTGTTCGACGGCGACGGCGTCCCCGTGGTCCTCGACCTGGTCCCGTTCTGGCGGCCGCCGGAGTGGGCGGCGGCGGTCGTCGTCGTCGACGCGATCGCCTGGGGCGGGGCCGACGAGGGCCTCATGGACCGGTGGGCGCACCTCGACGAATGGCCCCAGGCGCTGCTGCGCGCCGCGCTGTACCGGCTGGCCCTGCACGCCCAGCACCCCGACGCGTCGGCCCGCAGCGTGGCCGGGCTGGAGCGGGTCGCCGGGCTCGTCAGCGCCCGCCTCTGACCCACCCTCACTTCCCTGACCAGCGCGTTGTGACCTCACACCGCAGCTGAACGCACGTGAGCGGGGCTTTGCGCCCGTGTCACACGCGGCCACTCCGGGGTAATCCCGGCTGCCTACCGTCCTGCGCATCCGAGAGACACGACCACGGATGCGACCAGGAGGGCCGGCGTGACAGCCACCGCAGAAGGACCGACCGACACCGAGACCGGGACCGTGTCCCGGGGCATCGTCGGGGGGCGGTGGATCCAGCACTGGGAGCCGGAGGACGCCGGCTTCTGGGAGCGCACGGGCAGGGCGGTCGCGAACCGGAACCTCTGGGCGTCGATCTTCGTCGAGCACGTCGGGTTCTCCGTCTGGACCCTGTGGTCGGTCTTCGTCCTGTTCATGGGCCCTGAGTACGGCGTCGACGCGGCCGGGAAGTTCTTCCTCGGCGCGACCGCCACGCTCGTCGGCGCGATCCTGCGGGTGCCCTACACCTTCGCCGTCGCCCGCTTCGGCGGCCGCAACTGGACGGTGATCAGCGGCGCGATGCTGCTGATCCCGACGATCGCCGCGGCGTTCGTGCTCCAGCCGGGCACCCCGTACTCGGTGTTCGTGCTGATGGCGGCCCTGGCCGGCTTCGGCGGCGGCAACTTCGCCTCGTCGATGACGAACATCAACGCCTTCTTCCCGGAGGGTCGTAAGGGCACCGCCCTGGGCCTCAACGCGGGCGGCGGGAACCTGGGCGTCGCGGTGATCCAGCTCATCGCGCTGCTGGTCATCGCCACCTCGGGCGCCGGCCACCCGAAGATCCTGCTCGCGGTCTACATCCCGCTGATCGTGGTCTGCTCGGTCGTCGCGGCCTTCTCGATGGACAACCTCGCGTCGGTCAGCAACGACAAGGGCGCCTTCTCGCTGGCCCTGAAGGAGCGCGACACCGGGATCATGTCGGTGCTCTACATCGGCACCTTCGGGTCCTTCATCGGGTACAGCTTCGCCTTCGGCCTGGTCCTGCAGACCCAGTTCGGCCGCACCCCGCTGCAGGCCGCGACCGTCACCTTCATCGGCCCGCTGCTCGGCTCGTTCATCCGGCCCATCGGCGGCTGGATGGCCGACAAGCTGGGTGGCGCCAAGGTCAGCGCGGTCAACTTCGGGCTGATGGCGGTGTCGGCACTGGTCTGCATCCTGGCGTCGGGCACCGGCTCGCTGGCCCTGTTCACGCTCGGGTTCATCCTGCTGTTCGTCTTCTCCGGCATCGGCAACGGCTCGACCTACAAGATGATCCCGGCGATCTTCCGCCGGCAGGCGCTGGAGCGGATCGGTGAGGGTGCGGACCGTGCCGCGGCGATGCTGCACGCCCGCCGCGTCTCCGGTGCCGCGATCGGCCTGATCTCGGCGGTCGGCGCGCTCGGCGGCCTGCTGATCAACCTCGCGTTCCGGCAGTCCTTCGCGGCGACGAAGTCCGGTGTCCCGGCGTTCTGGGCCTTCCTGGCCTTCTACGTCGTCTGCGCCGGCATCACCTGGGCCGTCTACCAGCGGCAGACGTCCTCGGTCCGCACCGGCGACGGCCAGCTCGCCCTCGCCCGCGTCTGACCGCACCCCGATCCACCCGGACGAGCAGCACGAACGCCGCACCCGATGCGGCACAGGAGGTACGACGTGACGGACACACGGCATCTCGTCGTGGTCGGCAACGGGATGGTCGGGCACCGGCTCGTCTCGGCGCTGCGCGACCGCGACGGGCGCGGCGACTGGCGGATCACCGTCCTCGGCGAGGAGACCCGGCAGGCGTACGACCGGGTCGCCCTGTCGTCGTACGTCGACGGGAAGAGCGAGGAGGAGCTGCGGCTCGCCGAGCTCGCCGACCCGCTGGTGGACCTGCGGCTCGGCGACCCGGCCGTCACGGTCGACCGGGAGCGCCGCACCGTCCGCACCGCCTCCGGCGCCGAGCTCACCTACGACGCCCTGGTCCTCGCCACCGGGTCCGTGCCGTTCGTGCCGCCGGTCCCCGGCCGCGACCTGCCGAACTGCTTCGTCTACCGCACGCTCGACGACCTCGACGCGATCAAGGCGGCCGCCGCGGCCGCCGTCGCCCGGCCCGGCCCCGGGCGGCGCTCCGCGGTCGTCGTCGGCGGCGGCCTGCTCGGGCTGGAGGCGGCCCGGGCCATGCGCCTGCTCGGGCTCTCCCCGCAGGTCGTCGAGATCGCGCCGCGGCTCATGCCGGTGCAGGTCGACGACGGCGGCGGCGCCCTCCTGAAGGACCTCGTGACCAGCCAGGACATCGCCGTGCGGACCGGGGTCGCCGTGAGCGGCATCCGCGAGGAGAAGGACCGGCTGGTCGCCACGCTGTCCGACGAGGTCGAGCTCGACGCCGACGTCGTCGTCTTCTCGGCGGGCATCCGGGCGGCGGACTCGCTGGCCCGCGAGTCCGGGCTGCGCCTCGGCGAGCGCGGCGGCGTCTGGGTGGACGCGACCTGCCGCACCGACGACGAGAACGTCTGGGCCATCGGCGAGGTCGCGGCCCTCGAGGGCCGCACCTACGGCCTGGTCGCGCCGGGGTACGCGATGGCCGAGGTCGTCGCGGACCGGCTGCTCGGCGGCCAGGCCCGGATGACCCCCGAAGAGCTCGACATGTCCACCAAGCTCAAGCTGCTGGGCGTCGAGGTGGCGAGCTTCGGCGACGCGCACGCGGCCACCGAGGGCGCGCTCGAGGTCGTCGTCAACGACCCGGTGGCGGGGACCTACTCGAAGCTCGTGGTGTCCGACGACGCCCAGACCCTCCTCGGCGGGGTGCTGGTCGGCGACGCGTCGAAGTACTCCACGCTCCGCCCCATGGTCGGCATGAAGCTCCCGGCCGACCCGGTCGCGATGATCGCGCCCGGCGGCGTCGAGCTGGGCGCGGACGCGCTGCCGGACTCCGCGCAGATCTGCTCCTGCAACGCCGTGACCAAGGGGGCGCTCAAGGAGGCCATCGGGGGCGGTGCGTGCACGGTCCCGGACCTCAAGGCCTGCACCAAGGCCGGCACGAGCTGCGGCTCCTGCGTCCCGCTGCTCAAGAAGCTGCTGGTCGACGAGGGTGTCGAGGTGTCGAAGGCGCTCTGCGAGCACTTCGGCTTCTCGCGCGCCGAGCTGTTCCAGATCATCGCGAGCACGGGGCTGCGGACGTTCACCGAGGTCGTCGAGAAGCACGGCCGCGGCCGCGGCTGCGACCTCTGCAAGCCCGCCGTCGCCTCGATCCTCGCCTCGCTCGGCAACGGCCACATCCACGAGGGCGAGCAGGCCGCCCTGCAGGACACCAACGACCACTTCCTCGCGAACATGCAGCGCAACGGCACCTACTCGGTCGTGCCGCGCATCGCGGGCGGCGAGATCACGCCCGAGGGCCTGATCGTGATCGGCGAGGTGGCGCGGGACTTCGGGCTCTACACGAAGATCACCGGCGGCCAGCGGATCGACATGTTCGGCGCGCGCGTCGAGCAGCTGCCCGCGATCTGGAGGCGCCTGGTCGACGCCGGGTTCGAGTCCGGGCACGCGTACGGCAAGTCGCTGCGCACGGTGAAGTCCTGCGTCGGGTCGAGCTGGTGCCGCTACGGCGTGCAGGACTCGGTCGGCATGGCCGTGCTGCTGGAGCTGCGCTACCGCGGGCTGCGCAGCCCGCACAAGCTCAAGTCCGGCGTGTCGGGCTGCGCGCGCGAGTGCGCCGAGGCCCGGTCCAAGGACTTCGGCGTGATCGCCACGGAGAAGGGCTGGAACCTCTACGTCGGCGGCAACGGCGGCGCGACCCCCCGGCACGCGCAGCTCATCGTGCAGGACGTGGACCAGGAGACCCTGATCCGCACCATCGACCGCTTCCTCATGTTCTACATCCGCACCGCGGACCGGCTGCAGCGCACGGCGCCGTGGCTCGAAGAGCTCGAGGGCGGCCTCGACCACCTGCGCGAGGTGATCGTCGACGACAAGCTGGGCATCTGCGCCGAGCTCGACGCGGCGATGGCCCTCCACGTCGAGAACTACGCCGACGAGTGGCGCGGGGTCCTCGAGGACCCGAAGAAGCTGGAGCGCTACGTCTCCTTCGTCAACGAGCCGGGGACGCCCGACCCGACCATCTCGTTCGTGACCGAGCGGGGCCAGCCCGTCCCGACGCCGCGCGCGGGTGACCCCGAGCCCGTCCTCATCGGGGTGCCCGCGTTCGGCCGCCAGGAGGTTCAGTGATGACCACGACCGACGAGCGTCCGGCCACGGACACCACGCCGACGGCCCGGCGCTGGGAGACGGCCTGCCCGCTGGAGCGGCTGCAGCCCGAGCGCGGCGTCGCCGCCCTCTTCGGCGAGGAGCAGGTCGCGATCTTCCGCACCCACGGCGGCGAGCTGTACGCCCTGGGCAACGTCGACCCGAGGTCCGGGGCGGCGGTGCTGTCCCGCGGCATCGTCGGCGACCGGGGCGGCGAGCCGACCGTCGCCTCGCCCGTCTACAAGGAGTCGTTCAGCCTGGTCGACGGCCGGTGCCTCGACGCCCGCGGGGTCTCCGTGCCGGTCTACCCGGTCCGGCTGCACGACGGTCTCGTGCAGATCGGGTTACGGTGACCACTCCGGCGTTCAGCATCGACCCCGACGTAGCGGAGAATGCCCCGATGAGCGCCCCCACCACCACCGAGGCGCAGGTCCCTCCGCTGGCGGGCTTCACCGTCGGTGTCACGGCGGCCCGCCGGGCCGAGGAGCTGGGCACGATGCTCGAGCGCCGGGGGGCGTGCGTGCAGCACGGCCCGGCGCTGCGCATCGTCCCGCTGGCCGACGACGCCGAGCTCGAGGCCCGCACGCGCGACCTGATCGCGCGGCCGCCGGACGTCACCGTCGCCACCACCGGCATCGGCTTCCGCGGCTGGATCGAGGCCGCCGACGGCTGGGGGATGGGTGAGGACCTGCTGGCCGCCCTGGCCCGCGGCGAGCTGCTCGCCCGCGGCCCGAAGGCGCGCGGGCAGATCCGCGCGTCCGGGCTGACGGAGGTGTGGTCGCCGCCGTCGGAGTCGTCCGCCGAGGTGCTCGACCACCTGCTCGAGGAGGGGGTCGACGGCCGGCGCATCGCGGTCCAGCTGCACGGCGAACCCCTGCCCGACGTCGTCGAGGCCCTGGAGATGGCCGGCGCCGAGGTCGTCGAGGTACCGGTCTACCGGTGGGTGCCGCCCGCCGACCTCGCCCCGATGGATCGGCTGACCGATCTCGTGCTGGCCGGGGGCGTCGACATGCTGACGTTCACCAGCGCGCCCGCGGCCGCGAGCCTGCTGGCCCGGGCGGCCGAGCGCAGGCTGCGGGACGAGCTGATCGCGGCGCTGCGCGGTCCGGTGCTGGTCGTGTGCGTCGGGCCGGTCACGGCCGCCCCGCTGGAGGCCGTCGACGTCCCGACGCTGCAGCCGCAGCGCTCGCGCCTCGGCGCGATGGTCCGTGCGCTAGAGGCCGAGGCCCCGGCCCGAGCCCGGCGGCTGCCCGTGGCCGGGCACCGGCTGGAGCTGCGCGGGCACGCCGCCCTGGTCGACGGCGAGCTGAAGGCGGTGCCGCCCACCGGGATGGCCCTGCTCCGGGTGCTCGCCCGGCGTCCGGGTCGGGTGGTCTCACGCGCCGAGCTGCTGCGCGCGCTGCCCGGCGGGGGCGACGACGAGCACGCGGTCGAGACGGCGATGGCCCGGCTCCGGTCGGCGCTGGGGGTGCCGAAGCTGATCCAGACCGTGGTGAAGCGGGGGTACCGGCTCGCGCTCGACCCCAACGCCGGCCCCTCGCCCGTCGGCGGGCACTGCGTCTCCGGGGACGAGCGGTGAGGGCCGTTCCGCCGGGCGACCTGTCCGTCGCGGTGCAGGCGTCGTCGCCGTCGGAGGAGTGGGCCGGGGCGCGGTCGCCGCTGGTCCTCGTCGCGCACGGGAGTCGATCCGACGCCGCCGACGCCGTCGTCCAGGAGATCGCGGCCGGCGCGCGCGCCGCGCTGTCCGGCGTCGAGGTACGGGTCGGGTACGTCGACGTCCGGCACCCGGCCGTCGCCGACGCGCTCCGGGGGCTCGACGGCGCCGTGGTCCTGCCCGCCTTCCTGGCCTCGGGCTACCACGTGCGCACCGACCTCCCCGCCCAGCTCGCCGAGGCCGGCGCGGACCCGGACCGCTTCGTGGTCACCCCCGCGCTCGGCCCCGACCCGCTGCTCGTCCGCGCCGCGCTGGCCCGGCTGGCCGACGCCGGGCACCGGGTCGGCGACACGGTCGTCCTGGCGGCGGCCGGGTCCTCCGATGCCGCGGCGATCGCCGAGGTCCGTGCCGCGGGCAAGATGCTCGCCGACGCCCTGGGCCGGGGCGTGCGGGTCGGGTTCGCCGCCACCGCCGCCCCCCGGATCGACGCGCTGGTCGACGGCCTGCGCCGGGCCGGGTCCGAGCGGATCTCCGTGGTGTCCTGGCTGCTCGCGCCGGGGGTCTTCCACACCCGCATCCGGGACTCCGGTGCGGACGTGGTGGGCGACCCGCTGGGCGCGCACCCCGACGTGGTCAACGCCGTGGTGGCGCGGTACCACGCGGGCGTCGGGACCGGGACGGTCGCGGCCTGACAGCCCCTGTGAGTGGCGATAGTCGCTATGGCGACTATCCCCACTCACGACCAAGGGGGTGGGGCGGATCGTCAGGGGCGCCGCAGATGATCGCCGGGTGCGTGCACCCACGGCTTGCTGAGGGACCGTGGTTGCACGCAGCTGGTGATCATGGTTGGGTTCGTCGAGGAGCCGCACCCCGTTCATGATCGCTGGCTGCGTGCGTCGAGGGCTGGCCTGAATGCCCTGTGCGCACTCGAATCGCGATCATCAGGGAGCGCGTCGCGAGTGATCGCGGAGTACGTGCTTCGACGGCTCGCCGGGATACCGCCACTGCACCCGACTGCTGATCACGGTGTCAGCCGAACGAGAAGCCGCGTCACGTCCATCATCATCAAGCGGGTGCACCGAGGGCTGGCGAAAGGACCGTCCGCGCAGTCGAACTGCGATCATCACGGGACGCGCCGCCTGTGATCGCTGAGGGCGTGCACCCGGGGCTCGCCAAGAGGCCGTCGCTGCACCCGACTGCTGATCATGGTCGAGGTCGCTGAGAAGCAGTGTCTTGTTCATGATCGCCGGATGAGTGCGTCGAGGGCTGGTGTGAATGCCCTGTAGGCACTGGAACAGCGATCATTAGGACGCGCCGGCCCGTGATCGTCGGGAGCGTGCATGCACGGCCTTTGGGAACCGTTGCCGCAGCCCACCGCTGATCATGGTCGGGCCTCGTCGAGAAGGCTCTGCGCCGCCATCGCCGAGCGCTCGTCGCGGGCTGGTCTGATGGCCCTTCGTGCAGTCGCGTTTCGATCTTGAGTGAGCGCGCCGCATGTGATCGCGGACTGGGTGCAGTGTCGGCTCGCTGGGGTGCCGTCGGCGCACCCGACTGCTGATCATCAGCGAGTTTGTTCAGGAGCCGCGTCTCTGACTGCACGGGAACGCTGATCAGCGGCGGTCGCGGGGGAGGCGGCCGTCGACGAGGAGCACGCCCTCGGCCCGCAGTCGCGCGGACTGCTCCTGCGCGATGTGCGGGGCGCAGGTGCCGTCGGCGCGCAGGACGCGGTGCCAGGGCAGGTCGTGCCCGTCCTCCGCCAGGATCCGGCCCACCAGCCGGGCGCGACCGGGGAGGCCGGCGTCGGCGGCGACCTGGCCGTACGTGCTGGTCGCGCCCGGCGGGATCGCGGTGACGACGGCCCGCACCCGCTCAAGCGTCTCCTCGTCCATCAGCCCTCCAGGAAGCGCCGCAGATGCCCCGCGACCTCGGCACTCCGCTCGAGGTACAGCATGTGCCCGGTGTCCAACGGAATGACCGTGAGCTGCTCGCCCAGCTCGGTGCGGCAGGCCTCGAGCCACTTCTCCGAGACGAAGTCCGCCCCGGTCGCGGGCATGATCAGCGTCGGATGGCCCGCCGGCGGCACCACGGCCTCGCGCGCCATCTCGCCCCACGCCGCGACCAGCGCCGCGCGCGAGTAGCGCCACCGCCAGGTCCCGTCCCGCTCCTCGAGGTGGGCTTCGACCTCGGCGTCGACCAGCGCCGCCGGCACCCCGGCCCAGCTCTCCGCCTTGGCCGCGCGCGCCGCCTCCCGGTCGGGGTAGGACTCGTCGCCCCGGGACTCCTCCGCCGTCTCGAGCATGTCCTGCGGGTCCAGGCCGATCGCCGGGTCGAGCAGCACCAGCTTCGTGACGCGTTCGGGCGCGTACGGGCGAGGTGCGTGGCGACCGCACCACCGAACGAGTGCCCGACGACGGCCGCGCGCTCGACCCCGTGGGCGTCGAGCACCCCGAGCGCATCGGCGACGTGCTGCTCCAGGTTCCACGGCGGGGCCCACGGCGACCGCCCGTGCCCACGCAGGTCGACGCCGAGCCAGCGCAGCGCCGGCAGCGCCTCTGTCACCGGGCGGAAGCGCAGCCCGTGCCCGGTGACGCCGTGCAGGGCGAGCACCGGCGCGCCGGCGGGGTCGCCGGCGAGGTGGACGTGGAGGGGGGAGTCGGGCATGCGGTGATCGTGCCACCCCACCCCGACAGGATCGGCCGTGATCCGCGCCTCCCGCCGCGAGCGCCTCAGGAGTGCTGCCCGCGACCCGACCCCGCTCGAAACTGTCGGTGGGGCGTGGTCGAATCTCGGACGTGACGCCCGATCCCGCCCGCCGCGCCGCGGTCGACGGTCTGCCCGTCGGTGGCGGTCGTGCGAGCGCGGCCGAGGGGCCGCTGCTGGTGCGCCCGCCCCGGCCGGCGGCGCCGGAGCCGGAGTGGGAGGCGGCGGCGCGGCGTGTCGTCGAGCACAGGGCGGGGCCGCTGCGGGTGATCGGCGGGCCGGGCACGGGAAAGACCACCGCGCTGCTGGAGAGCGTGGCGCGGCGGGTGCGGGCTGGCGTCGACCCGGGCCGCATCCTGTTCCTCGTCGGCAGCCGGCGCGCGGCCGCGGACCTGCGCGAACGCCTGGTCCGCAGGATCCACCCCGACGACCCGGCGTCCACCGCGATCCAGGCCCGCACCTCGCGCGAGATGCTCGTGCGCACTGTGCACTCGTACGCGTTCGGGATCATGCGGCTGCACGCCGCGCGCGCCGGCGACCCGCCGCCCCGGCTGCTCGCGGGCGCGGAGCAGGACGCGGTGGTCCGCGACCTCCTGGCCGGCGAGATCGCGAACTGGAACGGCAGCGTTCCCGGTTCGGGCTGGCCCGAGCGGCTGCGGCCCGCGCTCGGCATCCCCGCGTTCGCCGCCGAGCTGCGCGAGCTCCTGCTGCGTGCGGAGGAGCGCGGGCTCGGGCCCGAGGAGCTCCTGGGGCTCGGGGAGCGCCACGGGGTGCCGGAGTGGGAGGCCGCCGGCCGCTTCTTCCGCACGTACGAGCAGGTCATCCTGCTGCGCGGCGCCGCGGGCGGGGCGGCGCCGCAGGCCACCGCACCCGCCCTCGACTCCGCGGAGCTGGTCGCCGCGGCGCTCGACGCGCTGGCCTTCGACCCCGAGCTGCTCCACACCGAACGCGAACGCGTCCGGCACCTCCTGGTCGACGACGCGCAGGACCTCGACCCCCAGCAGCTCGAGCTGGTCCGGGTGCTGGCCCGCACCGCGACCAGCACGTTGATCGCCGGCGACCCGGACCAGGCCGTCCTCGGGTTCCGCGGCGCCGACCCGGACGGGCTGCGCGCGGTCGACGCACCCACCGCGGTGCTCACCGTCGACCACCGGCAGCGGGACGCGGTGCGCGCCGCGGGCGCCCGACTGGCGTCGCGGCTGTCCGGCTCGGGGGAGGGCCGGCTGCGGGTCGCCCCCGCATCGATGTCGCACGAGGTCCCGGATCCCGGTTCCGTGCTGGTCCGCACGTTCTCGTCGGCGGCCACGGAGGCGGCCTGGATCGCCGACCGGTTGCGGCGCGCCCACCTCGTCGAGGGCGTGCCGTGGTCGGAGATGGCGGTGCTGTCGCGGTCGGCGCGGCGGACCCTCCCGGCCCTGCGGCGCGCGCTCGTCGCGGCGGGGGTCCCGATCGCGGCGCCGCCCGAGGAGCTGCCGCTCGCGCGGCAGCCCGCGGTGCTGCCGTTCCTGCTGATCCTGCGGGCCGCCACCCGGCCCGAGGAGATCGACGCCGACGCCGCCACCGCGCTGCTCACCTCGGCGCTCGGCTCCGGCGACCCCATGCGGATGCGCCGGCTGCGCCGCGGCCTCCTGCGCCTGCACGCCGCGGGGGAGGAGGGTCGGCGCCGCCGTGCCGCCGACCCCGCCGCCCCTGCCGATCCCGCCCTGCCCGCCGGTCCCGCCCCGTATGCCGATCCCGCTCCGCTCGCCGATCCCGCCCTGCGCGCCGGTTCCGCCCCGTCCGCCGACCTCGGGTCGTTCGTCGGCCCCACCCTTGTCCCGGGCTCCCAGCCCGCGCCGTCCCCCGACCCCCACGACCTCTCCGCGGAGGACGTCGAGCGCGTCGGCAGTGACCCGCTGCTGGTCGAGGCCCTGCGCACCGCCGCGGCCGGCCGTCCCGACCCCCTGACCGCGCTCCCACCCGGCGACAGCGCGCCGCTGCGCGCGGTGTCGACCCTGCTCGCCGCAGCCGCCGAGGCTGCCGGCGAGGGCCGCGCGGTCGAGGAGGTCCTCTGGCGGGTCTGGCAGCGCAGCGGGCTCGCGCGCCGCTGGGCCGCCGCCAGCGCCCGCGGTGGTCCCGTGGGCGCGGCCGCGGACCGGGACCTCGACGCCGTCCTCGCGCTGTTCGACGCCGCGGCGCGCTACACCGACCGGCTTCCGGGTGCGGACGTCGCCGGCTTCGCGGAGTACCTCGGCGACCAGCACCTCCCCGGCGACACCCAGACCACCGGGGCCCCGCGGGAGGACGCCGTCGCGCTGCTCACCGCGCACGCCGCCCGCGGCCGCGAGTGGGAGGTCGTCGCGGTCCCGGGTGTGCAGGAGGGAAGCTGGCCGGACCTGCGGCTGCGCGGCAGTCTGCTGGGCAACGAGCGGTTGGTCGACGTCGTCGCGGGGGTCGCCGAACCGACCGGCGCCGAGGCGGTCGTGTCCCGGGTCGCCCCGCTGCTCGCCGAGGAGCGGCGACTGTTCTACGTCGCCTGCACCCGCGCCCGGCGCACGTTGCTGGTCAGCGCGGTGCACGCGGAGGACGAGCAGCCCTCCCGGTTCCTCGACGAGCTCGACCCGCTCCCGGCCGACGCCACCGAGGGCCGGCCCACCTTCCGGCCCGGCCGCGCGCTCGTCCTGGCCGAGCTGGTCGGCGAGCTGCGCCGCGCCGTCACCGAGCCGGACCACGGCGACCCCGCCCGCGCGGCCCGGCGCCGGCGCGCGGCGGCCCAGCTGGCCCGGCTCGCCGCGGAGAAGGTGCCCGGCGCCCACCCGGACGACTGGTACGGCCTGCCCGAGCCGTCGGCCGCGGCGCCGCTGCGCCCCGAGGGCGAGATCGTGCCCGTGTCGCCGTCGGACATCGAGCGGATCCTGTCCTGCCCGTTGCGCTGGGTGCTGGAGCGGCACGGCGGCAACGAGACCGGCGCGCTGTCGGCCGTCACCGGCTCGCTCGTCCACGCCCTGGTGCAGGCGCAGGCTGCGGGCGCCGAGCCCGCGGAGCTCGACGCCGCGCTGCGCACCGCCTGGGCCCGGCTCGACGCGGGCGCGCCCTGGTTCGGCCGCCGCGAGCTGGCGCGGGTCCGCGGCATGCTCGCCGGCTACGCGCAGTGGCTGCGGGAGAGCCGCGAGCAGGGCCTGCGGCTGGTCGCGGTCGAGCACCCCGTCCAGCTCGACATCGAGGGCGACGACCCGGACGAGGTCGAGGTCGGCACGCCCCGTCCCACCGTGCGGCTGCGTGGCCGGGTCGACCGCCTGGAGGTCGACGCGGAGGGCCGCCCGGTCGTCGTCGACGTCAAGACGGGGCGGACCGCCGTCAGCGCCGCGTCGGCCGCCGAGCACCCGCAGCTCGCGGTCTACCAGCTCGCCGCGACCCTGGGCGCCTTCTCGGACCTGGTCGGCGAGGGCGCCCAACCGGGTGGGGCGCGGCTGGTGTTCGTGGCCGACCGGAAGGCCACGGGCTCGCCGAAGGAGCCCGTCCAGCCCCCGCTCGACGCCGACGCGGCCGGACAGTGGCGGGACGTCGTCCGGGAGGCGGCGCGGCAGACCTCCGGCCCGGCGTACGTCGCGCTCGTCGGACCGGACTGCGACCGTTGCCCCGTTCGGGGGAGTTGCCCCGCGGTCGAGTCCGGTCGGTCGGTGGTCGAGGAGTGAGCCGGGCGGGCTGCCCGCCCACCCGCTCCCACCTGCGGCGACCGTGCACCGCGCCCCCGTGCCCGCTCGGAGGGTCGCGGGTCACCCGGCCGGGTGTTCGCGCTAGGTTCGGGCGCGTCCCCCTTGCGTTCCCTCCCGCCGCGTCGTTGCTCCCCGCGTCGTCGCCCGGCGGTCCGTCCCTGGAGGCTCCGTGTCCCGCCAACGCGTCCGTGCGGTCGGCATCGCCGGCCTGCTGGCCGTCGTGCTCAGCGCGTGCGGCTCCGCGGCCGAGCCCGAGCTGACCGCCGCCCCCGACACGTCGCAGGGCGCGGTGCTCGCGCCCACGACCACGCCGCCCCCGCCGACCTCCTCGGCCGTGCCGACTCCCGCTCCGACCAGCACGGCGACGCCGAAGCCGACCACGAAGAAGACGACCCCGAACGCCGCCCGCCAGGCCGCGGCCGCCTCGTCCGGCGTCGCCTGGGTGCCCGCGGGCGGCGACGAGTTCAACGGCGGTTCCCTCGACAAGGGCACCTGGGGCGCCTACGCCTCCAAGGGTGCGTTCGGCAACGGCACGCGCAGCCCCGACGCGGTGTCCGTGGTGGACGGTGCGCTCACGATCACCGCCCGCCCCGGCGACGGCGGGGTCTCCGGCGGCGTCGGCCACTCGAAGGGGCAGCTGTACGGGCGCTGGGAGTTCCGCGCGCGGACGGACAAGGGGCGCGGCTGGGGCTCGGCGATCCTGCTCTGGCCGGACTCGGAGAAGTGGCCGGACGACGGCGAGCTGGACATGATGGAGGTCCCCGGCGAGAACCGGGACCTGGCGCACACGATCATCCACTACGGAGGGTCGGCCAACAAGACGTTCGGCGACGCCACCAAGGGCGACTTCTCGCAGTGGCACACGTTCGCGTTCGAGTGGCTCCCGGACCGGCTGACCGCCTACATCGACGGCAGGAAGACGTTCGAGACCACCGACAAGGCGATGATCCCGACCACGCCGATGCACGCCACCATCCAGCTCGACCAGGGCCCGGCCAAGGACTGGCTCGCGGCGCCGGACGAGACGACCCCGGCCGAGACCCGGCTGCAGGTGGACTACATGCGGGTCTCGTCGCTGCCCGGGCAGGCCGCCTGACCGGTCCTGTCGGTGCCGTCGGGTAGACAGGTGCCGTGACGATCGCCGCCCCCGACACGGGCCTCGCGCCCGCGGTGCTGGCGCGCGCCCTCGGGCTGCCGCCGCCCACCGAGGAGCAGGCCGCGGTGATCGCCGCGCCGCCCGAGTCCGCGCTGGTCGTGGCCGGGGCCGGCGCGGGCAAGACGGAGACGATGGCGGCCCGTGTCGTCTGGCTGGTGGCCACCGGGCAGGTGCTGCCCGAGCAGGTCCTCGGGCTTACGTTCACCCGCAAGGCCGCCCAGCAGCTCGGCACGCGCGTCCGCTCGCGGCTGCGCCGCCTCGCCGGCTCCCCGCTGCTCGACGAGCTGGACCCGGGCGGCGGCCGGCGCGCGGCCCTGCTGGCGGGCGAGCCGACCGTCGCGACCTATCACGCCTACGCCGGCCGGCTCGTCGCCGAGCACGCGCTGCGGCTGCCCGCGGAGCCGGCGTCGCGGCTGCTGGGCGAGACGGCGGCGTGGCAGCTCGCGCACCGCGTCGTCTCGTCGTGGGCGGCGGACCTCGAGGTCGACCGGGTGCCGGCCACGGTCACGGGCTACCTGCTGGCGCTGGCCGGGGAGCTGGGGGAGCACCTCGTCGAGCCGGAGCGGTTGCGCTCCTTCACCTCCGGCCTGCTCGCGGTGATGGAGAACGCGCCGCCGGGCAAGCGTCAGCGGGCCGAGCCGTCGCAGAAGTACCGGGACCGGATGGGGGCGCAGCGGCTGCGCGCCGAGCTGCTCCCGCTGGTCGAGGAGTACGCGCGGCGCAAGTCCGCCGAGCGCGCCATGGACTTCTCCGACCAGCTCGCGATCGCCGCGCGGGTCGCGGAGGCCCGGCCCGAGGTCGGTGCGATCGAGCGGGCGCAGTACCGGGCCGTGCTGCTCGACGAGTACCAGGACACCGGGCACGCCCAGCGCGTCCTGCTCCGCGCGCTCTTCGGCCGGATCCCGGGCGAGCCCGCGCGCGAGGAGCCGCTGGCGGTCACCGCGGTCGGCGACCCCTGCCAGTCCATCTACGGCTGGCGCGGGGCGAGCGCGGGGAACCTCACCCGGTTCCGCACCGACTTCCCGCGGCCAGGTGGCGAGCCCGCCCGCGAGTACGGGCTGCTCACGAGCTTCCGCAACCCCGCCGAGGTGCTGGACCTGGCCAACGCCGTGTCCGAGCCGCTGCGCACCGCACCGGACTCGGTGGCCGTCGGCGCGCTGCGGCCCGGCCCCAAGGCCGTGCCCGGCGAGGTGCGGGTGGCCCTGCACCCCGACGTCGTCACCGAGGTCGACTGGGTGGCCGACGGCATCGCCGCCCACTGGCGGGCCCGCGACGCGGCCGGGGAGGGCCCGCCGACCTCGGCGGTGCTGGTCCGCCGCCGCGGCGACATGGACGCCCTGGCCGCCGCGCTGCGCGCCCGCGGGCTGCCGGTGGAGGTCGTCGGGCTGGGCGGGCTGCTCGACACCCCGGAGGTCCGCGACCTGGTCAGCGCGCTGCGGATCGTCGCGGACCCGTTGGCCGGGCCCGCGGCGGTCCGGCTGCTGACCGGCGCCCGTTGGCGGCTCGGCGTGAGCGACCTGGCCGCGCTGTGGGCGCGGGCCCGGGAGCTGGTGCCGCCGCTGCCGTCGCGCCCCGGGCCGCTGCCGCCGGCCGAGCTCGCGCTGGGCGCGCTGCCGGGGGAGCAGGCCGAGCAGGCGGGCCTGGTCGACGCGCTGGACGACCCGGGCGAGCCCGAGCGCTACTCCCCGGCCGGGTACGCGCGGATCACCCGGCTCGCCCGCGAGCTGTCCTGGCTGCGGTCGCGGGCGTCGGCGCCGCTCACCGACCTGGTGGCCGACGTCGAGCGGGTCCTGCTGCTCGATGTCGAGACCGCCGCCCGGCCCGGTCCCGCCGGCCGCGCGCACCTCGACGCGTTCGCGGACGTCGTCGCCGACTTCGCGACCGGTGCCGAGGTGGCGAGCCTGCCCGCCCTGCTCGACTACCTCGAGACCGCCGAAAAAGCCGAGGACGGGCTGTCCCCGGGCGAGGTCGAGGTGGCCGAGGACCGCGTGCAGATCCTCACCGTGCACGCCGCGAAGGGCCTCGAGTGGGAGGTCGTGGCGGTACCGCACGTGGTCGCCCAGGTGTTCCCCGGGCGGCGCATGTCCGGCACCTGGCTCACCGGCGTGGCCGAGCTGCCCGTCCCGCTCCGGGGGGACGCGGACGACCTGCCCGGGCTGTACCTGCCGCCGGGTCCGGACCGCAAGCAGGTGGAGCTGGCGCTCGACGAGCACGACGCCGCCCTCGAGGAGCGCCGGAAGACCGAGGAGCGGCGGCTGTTCTACGTGGCGCTCACCCGTTCCGAGCACGTCCTGCTCTGCTCCGGCCACCACTGGGGTGCCACGGGCTCGAAGCCGCGCGGACCGTCGCCGTTCCTGCAGGAACTGCGTGCGATCGCCGAGCCCGAGGTGTGGGCGGAGCCGCCGGAGGAGGGCGCCGAGAACCCGGTGCTCGCCGAGCAGGTCACCGCCGAGTGGCCCGCGAACCCGCTCGGCCCGCGGGCCGGCGCGGTGCACGAGGGCGCCGACCTGGTCCGCGAGGCGATCCGCACGCAGGAGCGGGCGCGCCGGGCCGAGCGGCGCCGGGCCCGCGAGACCGACCAGCTGAGCTTCGACATCGAGCCCGAGCCGGTGGAGGAACCGGACCCGGAGGGCTGGGCGGCGGACGTCGACGTACTGCTGGCCGAGCGCGCCGCCGGGATCGCCCGCCCGTCGGTCGCGCTCCCCGGGCACGTGTCGGTCAGCCAGCTCGTCGAGCTCGCGGCCGATGCGGACGCGTTCGCCGCGGGGCTGCGCCGCCCGCTGCCGTTGCCGCCGAACCCGCACGCCCGCCGCGGCACCGCGTTCCACGCCTGGCTGGAGCAGCGGTTCGGAGCGGAACGCCTGCTCGACATCGACGAGCTGCCCGGTGCCGCGGACGAGGGGGCGAGCGAGTCGTCCGACGCCGAGCTGACCGAGCTCCAGGAGGCGTTCCTCGCCTCGGAGTGGGCGGACCGGGTGCCGGTGGAGGCCGAGGTGTCGTTCGAGACGGTGCTGGCCGGGGTCGCGGTCCGCGGCCGGATGGACGCCGTGTTCGCCGACCCGGACGGCGGGTTCACGGTCGTCGACTGGAAGACGGGGGCGGTGCCGGACGAGTCGCGCCGGCACGCGGTCGGGGTGCAGCTCGCGGTGTACCGGTTGGCCTGGGCGGCGCTGGCGGAGGTGCCGCCGGAGAAGGTGCGGGCGGCGTTCCACTACGTGCGCGAGGGCGTCACCCTCCGCCCCGCCGACCTCGAGACCGCCGAGGAGCTGCACGCCATGATCCGCGGCATTCCGGAGAGCCCCTGAGCATCAGGGAACCATGACGCCCGAAAACGCGGCTCCACAAAGCAGTATGGAACCATAATGCGATCCAGGTGCCCCCGGAATCGCATTATGGTTCCATAGTGCGTGCCTAGTGCTGGACGGCCTTCTCCACACCCACACCGGTGAGCGAGCGGACCTCCATCTCCGCGTACTTCTCCTTGTTCGCCTTGTCCTTCGACAGCACCGTGCCGAGGTAGCCGAGCAGGAAGGACGCCGGGATCGAGATCAAGCCCGGGTTGTCGAGCGGGAACCAGTGGAAGTCCACGCCCTGCAGCATCGAGTTGCTGCGCCCGGTCGCCGGGTCGACCGGCTTCCCGGACACGACCGGCGAGAAGATGATCAACACCAGGGTGATGGTGAGCCCGCCGTAGATGCTCCACAGCGCGCCGTTGGTGTTGAACCTCTTCCAGAACAGCGAGTAGAGGATCGTCGGCAGGTTCGCCGAGGCCGCGACGGCGAAGGCGAGTGCCACGAGGAAGGCGATGTTCTGGCCGTTGGCCAGGATGCCGCCGAGGATCGCGACGATGCCGATCACGACCGCCGTCCGGCGGGCGATCTTGACCTCGGTGTGCTGCTCGTCCTGCACCTGGCCGTGCTTGATCACGTTGATGTAGATGTCGTGCGCGAACGACGCCGACGCCGTGATCGTGAGTCCGGCGACCACCGCGAGGATCGTCGCGAAGGCGACGGCCGCGATCAGGCCCAGCAGAACCGTGCCGCCGAGCTCGTAGGCCAGCAGCGGGGCCGCGGAGTTGGCCGCACCGGGCGCCTTCTTGATCGCGTCCGGCCCGACGATGGCGCCGGCGCCGTACCCGAGGACCAGGGTGAACAGGTAGAAGATGCCGATGAGCCAGATCGCCCAGGTCACCGAGCGGCGGGCCTCCTTGGCCGTGGGCACGGTGTAGAAGCGCATCAGGATGTGCGGCAGGCCCGCGGTGCCGAGCACGAGCGCCAGGCCGAGCGAGATGAAGTCGAGCCGCGTGGTGCCGCTCTTGCCGTACTGGGCGCCCGGGGCGAGCAGCTTCTCGCCTGCCGAGCCCACGTGCGCGACGGCGTCGCCCATCAGCGCGGACAGGTTGAAGCCGGAGAGCGCGAGCACCCACAGCGTCATCACGCCGGCGCCGACGATCAGCAGCACCGCCTTGATGATCTGCACCCAGGTCGTGCCGCGCATGCCGCCGATCAACACGTAGGCGATCATCAGGGCGCCGACGATCGCGATGACGATCGACTGCCCGGTCTTCGACTTGACGTCCAGCAGCAGCGCGACGAGACCGCCGGCGCCGGCCATCTGGGCCAGCAGGTAGAAGAACGAGACGGCGAGCGTGGAGGTCGCGGCCGCGGCGCGGACCGGGCGCTGGCGCATCCGGAAGGCCAGGACGTCGCCCATCGTGTACCGGCCGGTGTTGCGCAGCAGCTCCGCGACGAGCAGCAGGGCCACCAGCCACGCGACGAGGAAGCCGATCGAGTAGAGGAAGCCGTCGTAGCCGTAGAGGGCGATGGCGCCCGCGATGCCGAGGAACGACGCGGCCGACAGGTAGTCGCCGGAGATCGCGATGCCGTTCTGCGGGCCGGAGAAGCCGCCGCCCGCGGTGTAGAAGTCGCTGGCCCCGCTCGACGCCTTCTTGCTCACGCGGATGACGATCGCGAGCGTGATGATCACGAAGATTGCGAAGATGCTGATGTTGAGCAGCGGGCTGGAGCCCTCCACGCCGCCCTGCGCGAGGAACCTCATCGGCCGGCCCCCTCGATCTCCTCGCGGATCGCCTGCGAGTGCGGGTCGAACTTCTTGTCCGCCCACTTCACGTACCAGGTCGTGATCGCGAAGGTGGAGACGAACTGCAGCAGGCCGAAGACCAGGCCGACGTTGATGTTCCCGACGAGCTTGATCGCCATGAACCCGGCCGCGTAGCTGGCCAGCACCACGTACAGCAGGTACCAGGCGAGGAAGGCCGCGGTGAGCGGGAAGACGAAGCTGCGCAGCCGGTGGCGCAGGGCCTGGAACTCGGTGCTCTGCTGGACCGTTGTCCAGTCGGGGTGGGCCGTGGTGCCTCCCGCCGGGCTCTCGCCGGCCGGGGGCCCGGACTCGGTGGTGCTCACGGTGCCTCCTCGCACTGTGGGGTGTCGTGCTGCGTCGGACCCGGACGGACCGGGTCGTACCGGGCACAGCACAACCGAGTACCCAACGGGGGCGGAAGTAACGCACGACACACCGCGGGCCCGGACGACCAACGGCCGACGAACGGTCGGAATCCGCGACGAACGGTCCGGTGTTCAGGTTCGTTCGTCCAGGTGCAGCCGCAGCATCGCGGTCTCGGCACCCGGCAGCGGACGGTCGCGGCGGGACACCGCGACCATCGTGAGGAACGCGAGGGGCACGGAGAAGAGCGCCGGCTGCCCGAGCAGGAGCGCCACGAGTCCGGGGTCCGGCCGCGCGAGCAGCCCCAGCGCCATCACCCCGGCCGACGACGCCAGCCCCACCGCCATCCCCACGAACGCGCCCCGCGCCGTCAGGCCCCGCCACCAGATGCCGAGCACCAGCATCGGGCAGAAGGTCGACGCGGCCACCGCGAACGCCGAGGTCACGACGGCGCCGACGTCGATCCGCACGGCGGGCAGGGCCAGCAGCACGATCACCCCCGCGGCGAGCAGCGCGGTCAGCCGCAGCCGCCGCAACGAGCCCGGCAGCAGGTCGTGCGCGAGCGCCCCGGCCAGCGCGAGCAGCAGGCCGAGCGAGGTGGCGAGGAACGCGGCGAAGGCGCCCGCGGTGAGCAGCGCCGTGAACACCGCGCCGGTGGTGCCGCCGTCCACGCGCGAGGGCAGCGCGACGACGGCGGTGTCGGTCGCCCCGGACAGGTACAGCTCCGGCAGCAGCACCCCGCCGAGCAGCCCGTAGACCACGGTGAAGACGTAGAAGGAGCCGAGCAGCCCGACGGTGATCGCGGCGGTCCGGCGGGCGGCGCGGCCGTCCGGGCTGGTGTGGAACCGCACGATGACGTGCGGGAGCCCCATCGTGCCCAGGGCCGTGGCGACCAGGATCGACCAGGTGGCGAGCAGCGGGTGGCCGTTGCCGCCGTCGAGCAGGGGGTGCTGCCAGGTGTCGCTGCCGGGCAGCGCCGCGCCCGCGATCTCCGGCACCGCCGCGCCCTCGGGGAACACCCAGGTCGCGTCCCCCGGAGCGACGTGCTCGCCCGGCTCCAGCCGCGCCGGGACGCCGTCGGCGAGGACCGTGACCGGTTCGCGGACCTGCAGCCGGGTGTCCAGCCGGAAGGTCACCTCGGTGGGCCGCGGGAAGGCGGCGTACTCGGCGGGCCGCAGCGCCTCCGCGCGGGTCCCGGCGCCGACCGCCACGACCAGCCAGATCGCCGGGACGATGAACAGCAGCAGCTTGAGCACGAACTGGAAGGCCTGCACGTAGGTCGCGGCGCGCATCCCGCCGAGGGCGAGCGTGATGCTGACCGCCGCGCCCGCGACCACGATCCCGACCCAGTGCGGCACGCCGCTGACCAGCGTGAGGACCTGGCCGGCGGCGGTGAACTGCGGCACCAGGTAGAGCCCGGCGATCACCAGCACCACCAGGGCGCTGAACCGGCGCAGGCCCGGCGAGCCGAGTCGCGCCTCGGCGAAGTCCGGCACGGTCAGCGCCCCGGTGCGGCGCATCGGCGCCGCGACCAGGACCAGCATCAGCAGGTAGCCGGCGGTGAACCCGACCGGGTACCAGAGCGCCCCCACCCCGTTCTTGACGACGAGCCCGGCGGTGCCCAGGAACGACGCCGCCGACAGGTACTCCCCGGAGACGGCGGCGGCGTTCAGCGTGGGGGAGACCCGCCGGGACGCGACGAGGAAGTCCGAGGTGGAGCGCAGGGCCGCGACGCCGCGCGCCCCGATCAGCAGTGTCGCCAGCACGACCGGGACGACGGCGAACGCGGTCACCGGGCCCGCGACCCCGCGTCGCCCCGCTCGGTCCCGTCCTCGGTGCGCTCCGCCCGGCGCAGCTGCCAGTGCGCCAGTCCCGCGAGCACCGGGTAGGGCAGCAGCGCGACGGCGATCCAGACGACCGGGACGGGCCCGAGCCGCAACTCCACCGGCACCACGCCGAGCAGCACGGGCAGACCGACCAGCAGCAGCGCGGCGGCGGCGAGCGTGCTCGCGGCGATCCGCAGCTGTCGGCGCCGGATCCGGGCGGCCGCGCGCAGCTCCTCGCCGGTCAGCGAGCGCGGCACCGCCGAGACGCCCCGGCGCGCGGCGAGCGCCACCCGGGTCTGCGGGCTGGTCACGGCGACCCGCCGCTGCCGGCTCACCGCCGCACCCCCGGCCCCGCCGCCCCGAGCCACGGCAGCCCCGACACCTCGAGCGTTGCGGCCCGGGTCCTCGCAGCCCCGCTCACCGCGGCCGGCCCGGCGAGAAGTCGCCGCGCGTGGCGGCTTCGAGCAGCCGTTCCCGCAGCTCACGGGCGTGCCGGCGGCTCACCGGGACGTCGCCGGCGTCCGTATGGGCAAGCAGCCCGCCGCCGGCGTCGCTGCGCAGCTCCTGCACCGCGTGGACCGCGAGCAGGAAGCTGCGGTGCACCCGCACGTACCCGACGCCGGACCAGTGCTCCTCCAGCCGCGAGATCGGCATCCGCACGAGGTGCGAGCCGCCGCGCGTGTGCAGCCGGACGTAGTCGCCCTGGGCCTCGGCGAACCGGACGTCGTCCCGCCGGACGTACCGGGTCCGCCCGCCGAGCTCGACCGACACCGCGGCCAGCTCGTCGACGGCCGGGACGGGCGGGGCGGGGTCCGTCGCCCGTGCGACCCGCAGCACCCGGGCGAGGGTGGCGTCGAGCCGCTCGGCCGCGACCGGTTTGAGCAGGTAGTCGAGGGCGCCGACGCCGTAGGCCGAGACGGCGTGCTCCTCGAACGCCGTGACGAACACGATCTCCGGCGGGTCGGTCATCCGGGACAGCAGCGAGGCGAGCTCCAGCCCGTCCATCCCCGGCATGGAGATGTCGAGGAAGGCGGCGTCGAACCGGCGGGCCTGCAGCAGCTTCAGCGCCGTGAGCGCGTCGCCGGCCGGCACGACCTCCTCGACGCACCGGGACGCCGCGAGGAGCCGGGTCAGCTCGGCCAGGGCCGGGGCGACGTCGTCGACCGCCAGGACCCGCAGACGTGCCCCGTTCGCCCTGGTGTTCACTCCGCCGTTCATGACGCGACCACACCCGGCTGGAAGCGCGGCACCCGCATGACCACCCGGGTGCCCGCGCCGAGCGCGGTCTCGATGACCAGCCCGTACTGCGGCCCGTACACCGCGCGCAGCCGGCGGTCCACGTTGGTCAGCGCCAGCCCGTCGCCCGGGCCCGCCCCGGCGAGCACCGCGCGGGCCACCTCGGGGTCCATGCCGGGCCCGTCGTCCTCGATCGCGATCACGCACTCCGATCCCTGGGCCTCGCCGCTGACCTGCACGGACCCGCCCTCGTTGCGGCGCTCGACGCCGTGCTGCACCGCGTTCTCCACCAGCGGCTGCAGGGCGAGGAAGGGCAGCGCGACGGGCAGCACCTCCGGTGCGATCCGCACCTGCACCCGCAGCCGGTCACCGAGCACCGCGCGGGCCAGCGCCAGGTAGGCCTCGACGGCCCGGAACTCACCGGCGAGCGTGGTGTAGTCGCCGCGGCGGGCCACCGAGTGCCGGATGTACTCGGCGAAGTCGAGGATCAGGTCGCGGGCCCGGTCCGGGTCGCTGTCGACGAACGAGCCGATCGTGGTCAGCGCGTTGTAGACGAAGTGCGGGGAGATCTCCGCGCGCAACGCCCGCAGCTCGGCCTCCTCGGCGGCGGTCGCCGAGGCCTCGAGCCGGCCCCGTTCGAGCGCCTCCGCGACCCAGTCCGCGGCCCGCCGCGCGGCCGGGCGCGGGACGTCGCCGCACACCGCCAGCACGCCGGCGGGCTCGCCGCGGACCTGCAGCGGCAGCACCACGGTGGTCCCGCGGGCGGCCCGGTGCCCGTCCCGGCGCGCCTGCTCGACCAGCTCGTCGGCCTGCGGGTCGGGCCGCCCGGCCCAGGCCGGCTCCCCGTGCAGGTCCGCCAGCCCGACGGCGTCGGCGCGGAGCAGCGCACGCAGCCGGCGGGCCGCCCGGGCGACCGGATCGGGACCGAGGTCGCCGGGCCGCGCGGCGAGGCCGCCGCGCAGGTCCGCGGCGATGGCCGAGCCGGCCGCGAGGACCTCCGTGGCGTCCGTGGTCCCGCCCCCGGACCGGCGGAACAGCCGTCGTCGGCGCGCGACGGGGGCGTCCTCGGTCACCACGCGCACAGCCTAGGGTGCGGCCCTGCGCAGGGCACGGCCGTCGCGGGTGCGGGACCTCCGTGATCACCGCCCGCTAGCGTGTGCCGGCGTGAGCGGACGCATCGTGCTGTTCGGCGCCACCGGCTACACGGGCGGGCGCACCGCGGAGGCGCTGGTCGGCCGGGGCGTGCGGCCGGTGCTGGCCGGGCGGGACGCCGCGCGGCTGGCGGCGCTCGGCGAGCGCCTCGGCTGCCCGACGGCGACCGCCGACGTCACCGACGTCGCCTCCGTCGGCGGGCTCGTCGGCCCGGACGACGTGCTGGTCACGACCGTCGGCCCGTTCGCCCGCCTCGGCGGGGCCGCGCTCGCCGCGGCGGTGTCCGCCGGGGCGACCTACCTGGACTCGACCGGCGAGCCGCCGTTCGTCCGCGAGGTCTTCGAGCTGCAGGGGCCGGCCGCCGAGCGTTCCGGCGCCCGGCTGCTCACGGCGTTCGGCCACGACTACGTGCCGGGTGTGCTGGCCGGGGCGCTCGCCCTGCGCGAGGCGGGGGAGCGGGCCGCGCGGGTCGACGTCGGCTACTTCCTGTCCGGCCGCGGGCGCTGGTTCTCGCGCGGCACCGTCACGTCGTTGATCGGGATCGCGGGCTCGCCCGGACACACGCTCCGGCACGGCGCGGTCCGGACGGAGAACGCCGGCGCCCGCCTGCGTACCTACGAGGTGGACGGCCGGCCGCGGCCCGGGGTGTCGATCGGCGGCGTCGAGCAGTTCGCGCTGCCGCGGCTGCAGCCGGGCCTGCGGACGGTCGACGTCCACCTCGGCTGGTTCGGTGCACTCAGCAGCGCGGTGCACGCCACGAGCAGGCTGCCGGCCCCGCCGGCACCGCTGCTGGGCGTCCTCGGGGTGCTCGCCGGGCGGCTCCCCCGCGACCCCTCGGCGGAGGCGCTGGCGGGCTGCCGCTCGCACGTCGTCGCCGAGGTGTTCGACGACTACGGCACCCTCCTCGCCCGCACCTGCCTCACCGCGCCCGACCCCTATGCCCTCACCGCCGACCTGCTCGCGTGGGGTGCGGCCCGCGCGCTCTCGCACGGCGTCACCGGCACGGGGGCACTCGACCCGGTGGGTGCCTTCGGGCTCGACACGCTCCGGGAAGGCGCGGCGTCCGCAGGTCTCACCTCCCCGTGAGCGCCTACTGCCCCTAGAGGGTCACCCGGCACTCACGACCCCCGCCGAACTGCGCGAACTCAGCCCCGGGCCACCCGCAGCGCCCAGAGCACGAGCGGCACCTGCAGCGGGAGCCGGCCGTAGGCGATCGCGCGCTGCCGCACGGGCTCGTCCGACCGGTCCAGCGCCATCTGCACGTTGGCCGGGAACACCGCCACGAACAGCGCCGCCGCGGCGTACCCGCCGAGCCGACGGGTGCGTGGCACCGCCACCGCCGCCGCGACCGCGCCCTCCGCCACACCCGACGCGTAGGTCCAGAACCGCCGGGTTCCGGGCAGCTGCGGCGGGACGATCGCGTCGAAGAACTCGGGGGCGACGGCGTGCGCCACGGCGGCCGTGCCGAGCAGCGCCGCCAAGGGCCGGGACAGGTTCATGCCCGGCATGATCGCAAGCGGGCCGGCTGAGCCGTGGCCCGCGCCCACCGCCCGGCCCGGGGGCGCTAGTCTCCGCGCGATGCGTGATCGGCCCCGCCGCCCGCCCGTCGATCCGCAGGTGATCGGCGCCCTCCGCATGCCCGACAACCCCGAGGGTCCGCTGGTCGCGCTCCTCAAGCGGGTGGCCGTCGCCTTCGGGGCGCTGCTCGCCGCCGCCTTGATCGTCTACTTCGGCCGCGCCGGGTACGTCGACAACAACGGCGAGGGCGACATCTCGTTCAACGACGCCCTCTACTACGCCACGGTCTCGCTCTCCACGACGGGCTACGGCGACATCGTCCCCTACACCGCGACCGCGCGGCTGCTCACCACCGTGGTGATCACGCCGCTGCGGTTGCTGTTCCTGATCGTCCTCGTCGGAACGACCGTCGAGCTGCTCACCGAACGCTCCCGGCAGTCGTTCCGGATCCAGCGCTGGAGGTCACGCGTGCGCGACCACACCGTCGTCATCGGGTACGGGACGAAGGGCCGAGCCGCCGTCGAGACGCTGCTCGGCGACGGCGTCGAACCGGAGCACATCGTGGTGGTCGACACCGACCGCACGCAGCTCGACGCCGCCTCGGCCCTCGGTCTCGTCACCGTGACGGGAAACGCCACCCGGTCGGCGGTGCTGCGCATCGCGGGCGCCCACCAGGCGTCGGCCATCGTGGTGGCCACGAACCGGGACGACACCGCCGTCCTCGTCACCCTGACCGCACGCGAGATGGCACCGAAGACGCGCATCGTGGTCGCGGTCCGGGAGTCGGAGAACGTCCACCTGCTCCGGCAGTCCGGCGCCGACTCGGTGATCGTCTCCGCCGAGACGGCGGGCCGGCTGCTGGGCGTCGCGACCCGGACGCCCAGCGTCGTCGAGGTCGTCGAGGACCTGTTGACGCCGGAGGCGGGGTTCGCGATCAGCGAGCGCGAGGTCGAGCAGGACGAGGTGGGCGGCTCGCCGCGGCACCTCGCCGACATCGTGCTGGGCGTGGTGCGCAACGAGGAGCTGTACCGGGTCGACGCCTCCGCCGTCGACGCCCTCGAGCGCGGCGACCGGCTCCTCTACGTCCGCAAGGCCACCCTCGCCGACGAGGGCTGAGCCTGCCGTAGGGTCGCGGACCGTGCGCCTCGCGACCTGGAACGTGAACTCGGCGAAGTCGCGGCTGCCGCGGCTGCTGCCGTGGCTGGACGAGCGGGCCCCGGACGTCGTCTGCCTGCAGGAGACCAAGCTCTCCGACGCCGACTGGGCCGCCGAGTTCGACGGCCCGCTGGCCGAGCGGGGCTACGAGGTCGCCCACCACGGACAGGGCCGGTGGAACGGGGTGGCGCTGCTGTCCCGCGTCGGGCTCGCGGACGTGGTGCGCGGGCTGCCCGAGGAACCGACCTTCGACTCGGACGCCCCCGACGCCCGGGCGGTCAGCGCCACCTGCGGCGGCCTGCGGGTGACCTCGGTCTACGTGCCCAACGGCCGCACCCCGGACGACCCGCACTACGGCTACAAGCTGCGCTGGCTGGAGGCCCTGCGGCACATGGTGGCGGCGGGCGACACCACGCACACCGTGGTGGCCGGCGACATGAACATCGCCCCCACGGACGCCGACGTCTGGGACCCCGACCTGTTCGTCGGCTCCACCCACGTGACCCCCCCGGAGCGGGAGGCGCTCGGCGCGCTGCAGGCGGCCGGGCTGGCCGACGTCGTGCGGGACCGGTGGCCCGGCGAGCGCGTGTTCTCCTACTGGGACTACCGCGCCGGCCGCTTCCACAAGGACATGGGGATGCGGATCGACCTGGTGCTGTGCGGCGCCGACCCGGCGGGCCGGACGAAGGCGGCCTGGATCGACCGCAAGGCGCGGAAGGGTTCCGGCCCCAGCGACCACGCCCCCGTGATGGTCGACCTCGACGAGGCGCCGGACGGGGACATCGGGCCGGTCGTGCCGCCGCCGTCGACGCCCGCGAAGCTCAAGCATCACTGAGCGGAGCTCGCGGAGCGAACGTCGGCGCTGAGCGGAGCTCGCGGAGCGAACGTCGGCGCTGAGCGGAGCTCGCGGAGCGAACGTCGGCACTAAGCGGAGCTCGCGGAGCGAACGTCGGCACTGAGCGGAGCTCGCGCAGCGGACGTCGGCGCTGAGCGGCGCGTGCGGAGCGGACGTCGGCCGTGAGCGGCGCGTGCGGAGCGGACGTCGGCGCTGAGCGGCGCGTGCGGAGGGGACATCGGCCCTGAGCGGAGCGCGCCGAGCGGAGCGCGCATCGTGCACTGAGGACGGGACGGCGGCGTACTTCTCCCCGTCGCGGGTAGCCGCCCCGCATGACGGCTGTCCTGGAACCGACCCGCACGCTCACCCTCACCGACCCGCGCACCGGCGAGGCCCACGAGCCGGTGCCCGTCGCCGGCGAGCAGGAGGTCCGGGCCGCGCTGGCCGCCGCCCGCGCGGCCGCGCCGGGCTGGGCGCGCACCGCCCCCGCCGAACGGGCCGCGGCCGTCCGGGCCGCCGCCGACGCCGTCCGCGCGGCCGCGGACGAGCTCGCCGAGCTGAACACCCGGGAGACCGGCAAGACCCCGGACGACTCCCGCGGCGGCGTCGAGGCCGGCATCGGCACCCTGGAGCAGTACGCGCAGCTCGGGCCGCTGCACCGCGGCCGCAGCCTGCAGGGCGGGTGGGGCGCGACGGACCTGATGGTGCACGCGCCGCGCGGCGTCGTCGCCGTCCTGACCCCGTGGAACGACCCGGTGGCGGTGGCCGCCGGCCTGCTCGGCGCCGCGCTCGTGACCGGGAACACCGTGGTGCACAAGCCGAGCGAGCGCTGCCCGCGCACCGGGCGGCGGTTCGCCGAGCTGCTCGCGGCGCACCTGCCCGACGGCGTCCTGCAGATCCTCGACGGCGACGGGCCGGTCGGGGAGGCGCTCGCGGGCTCGCCGGAGGTCGACGTCGTCGCACACGTCGGGAGCACGGCCACCGGGCGCGCCATCGCCGCGGCGTGTGCGCGCACCGGCGCGAAGGCGCTGCTGGAGAACGGCGGCAACGACCCGCTGATCGTCGACGCCGGCGTCGACCCCCTGTGGGCCGCCGAGCAGGCGGCGCTGGGCTCGTTCGCCAACGCCGGGCAGATCTGCGTGTCGGTGGAGCGGATCTACGTGCTCACCGAGGTCGCGGAGCCCTTCCTCGAGGCGCTGGTCGCCGAGGCCGGGAAGTGGGCCGACCGGATCGGTCCGCTGGTCGACGAGCGCCAGCGCGAGCAGGTGCACGCGCACGTCCGCGAGGCGGTCGACGACGGCGCGCGCCTGCGCGCGGGCGGCGAGCTGCCGGCCGGGCCCGGCTCGTTCTACCCGCCGACCGTGCTGAGCGGGTGCACGCCGGGGATGGCCGTGCTGGCCGAGGAGACGTTCGGGCCGGTCGCGCCCGTGCGCGAGGTGCCGGACCTCGACACCGCGCTGCGTGAGGCGGCCGCGGACCGCTACGGCCTCGCCGCGACCGTGCTCACCCCGGACATGGAGCACGCCCAGCGGGCCTGGCGGGAGCTCCCGGTGGGCACGGTGAAGGTGAACGCGGTGTTCGGCGGAGCCCCCGGCGGGGCGGCCGAGCCGCGCGGCGCCAGCGGGCAGGGCTTCGGGTACGGGCCGGAGCTGCTCGACGAGATGACGACGACGACCGTCGTCCACCTGGCCCCGGCGCCGCGGTGAGTACCCCTCGGCGGATTCCCTCAATCGGCGGAGTCGACGACGGCCGGGTGAACCACTCGAACGGGCTGTGCGCGGTTGCGGCCGGCCGCCACGCCCCGATACTCGGCCGCGTGACCAGCACATCTCGGGGAAACGTGATGACCACCCGGCTCACCCGCGCGGCGGCCGGCACCGTGCTCGCGGCACTCGCGTTGACGGGCGCCGCCGCCTGCGGGTCGGGGTCCGACCAGGCACCGCCCGCACCTACCGGGAGCGCTGCTCCGGCCCCGGGCGGTGCGACGCCCGCACCGGGCGGGCAGGCGTCCGATGCGACCCGGGAGGCCTTCGGTCAGGCCAACCAGGGCGCGCTCGGCCTCGTCGCGCTCGGCGGGCTCGGCACGGACAAGGGCGTCGGCGACCAGGTCACGGGCCTCGCGCCGGACCTGACGTCGCAGGGCCAGGCCCTGCTCGACCAGGTCAAGCAGGCCGCGTCGGCGCAGGGGGTGGCCCTCGGCGACCAGCTCGACGCCCAGCAGCAGGCCCTGATCGCCGACCTCCAGGCGCGGAACGGGCAGCCCTTCGACGCCGCGTGGCTGCAGGCGGCGCAGTCCGCCCTGCAGCAGGCCCGCGACGCGGCCGACGCAGTGCTCAACGACCCCAACGCGTCGGCCGACGCCAAGGCCGCGGCCCAGCAGGCGCTCGCCCAGCTCGACGCGCTGGCCGCGAAGATCTCGGCCGCCTCGTCGTCCGCCGGCGCCTCCACGCCGGGGTCGGTGAACGCCGGCAGCGGCGGGCAGGCCGCCGGCTCCGACGACGTCCTGCCGGTCGTCCTCGCCGGGTCCGGCCTGGTGCTGCTCGGCGCCGCCGGTGCCGCCGGCGTCCGCGCGCGGCGATCGCGCGCCTGACCGTGCGCCTGCGCGCACCCGACCCCACGGCCGGTGACCCGCTGACCAGCGGGGCACCGGCCGGGGGTGTGTCGTCGCCCCCGGACGCCGCTGCCGGGGAAGACGCCGCGCCGGCGGATCCCGATGGCCGGGCACTCTCGGGGGTCGCACCGGGTCCGCGCCGGCGGTGGGCGCCCGTCCTGCTCGCGGTGGCGGGTGCGGCGCTGCTCGTCGCGGCGACGGTGCTCGTCCTCGAGCGGGAGCCCGCCGTGACCGCGCAGCCCGTCGGCGTCGTGCCCGCCCGTACCGCGCCGTTCGGGCCGGCGAAGTCCCGCGATCTGCGGCCGGGCGCCCCGCCGAAGCTCCGCACGGGCGGCACCGTCCCGGTCCGTCTCGACCTGCCGGCCCGCACGGCCACTGCGCCGGTCGTGCCGGTCGGCACCGGGCCCGGCGGGGCCCTCGTCGTCCCCGACCCGCCGCAGACCGTCGGGTGGTGGGAGCCCGGCGCGCTCGCCGGCTCCGGGACCGGCACCGTCGTGATCGCGGGGCACGTGGACTCGCGGGTCGCCGGGATCGGGATCCTCGCCGTCCTCCCCGAACTGGCCGTCGGCGAACCGGTGGTCCTGACCGGCGACGACGGGCGCGCGGTCCGCTACCGGGTCGCCGCGCGGCGGGAGTTCGGGAAGGCCGCCCTGCCCGCCGACACCTTCGCCCGCACCGGTCCGCCGCGCCTGGTGCTCGTGACCTGCGGCGGCCGCTTCGACCCGGCCACGAGGTCGTACGAGGACAACATCGTCGTGTACGCCGAACCCGTCTGACCGCCGAACCCCCGGGCACGAGCGGTGTGGTGACGACGCCGCGGGCGGCAATCCGTTCCCGCCGGTGGAGCCGGGAATATCCCGGGTGGCCGTGTCGTACGGTTGTCGCGTGAGCGCAGCCGCCGAAGCACCCGAGTTCGCCGCCGTCCGGACCGCCGCCCAGCGCGCGGCCGCGGCCGCCCCGGGAGTGCGGGCGGCGGGTGGTGCCGCGGTCGACGCCGCGCTGCGCACCGCGGCCGGGCTGCTCCGCGAGGAGTCCGCCGCGCTGCTGGCGGCGAACGCCAAGGACGTCGACGCGGCCACCGCGAACGGCATGGCCGGCGGGCTGCTCGACCGGCTCCGGCTCACCCCGGAGCGGCTCGCCGACATGGCGACGCAGCTCGAGGTGCTGGCCGGGACCCCGGAGCCGCCGGTGGAGCGGTTCGTGCGGAACCTGCCCTCAGGCGAGCGCGTGTTCGAGCGCAGCATCCCGGTCGGCGTGATCGGCGCGGTGTTCGAGGCCCGCCCGAACGTGACGATCGACGTCGCCTCCCAGGTCCTCAAGGCCCGCAGCGCCGCCGTCCTGCGCACCGGCTCCGCCGCGCTGGGCAGCGCGACCGCCCTGCTCGAGAAGGTCGTGGCGCCCGCCCTCACCGCGCACGGCATCCCGGCCGACGCGGTGCAGCTCGTCCCGCTGCCGGGGCACGCCGGCGCCGAGGCGCTGGTCGGGCTGCCGGACCTGGTGCCGCTCGTCGTGGTGCGGGGGAGCGGCGAGGTCACGCGCAAGCTGTCGATGCTGGGCGCGGCCGCGGGCACCCGCGTGCTCGCGCACGCCGACGGCGGTGGCGTGCTGTACCTGGACTCTTCGGCCGAGGAGACCGTCGTCGAGCGACTGGTGCACGACTCGACCGACCGCCTCGGGGTCTGCAACCGGCTGAACCTGCTGCTCATCGATCGGCCGGCCTACGAGAAGCTGCTGCCCGTCGCGGAGAAGGTGCTCCGGGACCGCGGGATCGCGCTGAGCCTGCCGCCGCACACGCACGCCCTCGGCCACGAGTGGGCGCTCGACTCCGGCAACGAGGCGCACGTGACGGTCGCGCCCGTCGACGGCGCGGTCGACGCCGCGCTGACCGCCGCGCGCGAGACGTCCGGGCTGGCCGCCTGCGTGTGCGCTGCCGACGAGGCCGTCGCCCACCGCTTCATCGACGCCTACACCGGCACCGGGGTGTTCTGGAACAGCCCGACCCGGCTGCTCGACGGCTACAAGCTGCTCGGCGTCCCCGAGACCGGTATCAACGTCGACCACACCCCCGGCCCCCGCGGCCCGGTCACCTACCCCGACCTGGCCCTCCGCCAGTTCGTGGTGCTCCCCCCGGCGTAGCCGGACTTGATCTCCCGATCACCCGGCAAGTCGCGGGTTCGTACATCCGCCCAGGTCGGCAGGGGTCGTGAGTGGCAACTGCCGCTAGAGGGGCAGTTGCCGCTCACGGGGAACGTCGATCGCGCGACACCCCCTGAGGGAGTGCCGCGCGAGACGGGTTGCGGGGCGGGTCGGTGCGCTGTCAGTGCGCGGTCAGTGCGCCCAGGCGTGCTCGTGGCCGTGGGACGAGTGGTCGTCCCAGTCGCTGCCGTGGTCCTTGTCGTGGTCCTGGTCGTGGTCCCAGTCGTCGCCGCCGTGGCCGTGGTGGTCCCGGTCCATGTCCCACTCGTGGCAGCCGCCGTGGTCGTCGTGGCCGTGGCCCTTGTCGTGGTCGTGGTCCCGGTCCTTGTCGTGGTCCCGGTCCTCGTGACCGTCGTGGTCCCACTTGCCGTCGTGGTCGTTGTGGTGCTTCTCGTCGTACTTGCTGTTCCAGCCGGACATCGGGAGCTCCTCGGGGGGCGTCGGGCGGGGGATCCGGGGCGGTTCCTCCGATGCCGGGAACTCTGCCGGTCAGCGGCCCGCGGAACGATCGTGTGCGCCCCCGCTCGCGATGATCACCACCCCACTTCCCGCCGGGGGACAACCCCACGCGGGCGGACGGCGCGGGGAGCCGATCGTCCGGCGGATTGTCGGGGTGCGGGGATAGGGTCGGGACGTGTCAGCTCCCGAACTCCACCGGGCCACGCTCCCCAACGGCCTGCGCGTGCTCCTCGCGCCCGACCCGGCCACCCCGGTCGTCGGCGTCGCGGTGCACGTCGACGTCGGCTTCCGGTCCGAGCCCGAGGGGCGCACCGGCTTCGCCCACCTCTTCGAGCACCTGATGTTCCAGGGCAGCGAGAGCCTGGCGAAGCTGGAGCACTTCCGGCAGGTCCAGGGCGCGGGCGGGGTGTTCAACGGCTCGACCCACCAGGACTACACCGACTACTTCGAGGTCCTGCCCGGCGCCGCGCTCGAACGCGCGCTGTTCCTCGAGGCGGACCGGCTGCGGGCCCCGAAGCTCACGGAGGAGAACCTCCGCAACCAGGTGGACGTGGTCAAGGAGGAGATCCGGCTCAACGTCCTGAACCGGCCCTACGGCGGGTTCCCCTGGATCCTGCTGCCGCCCGTCCTCTACGACACCTTCCCCAACGCGCACAACGGCTACGGCGACTTCACCGAGCTCGAGCAGGCCACGCTGGACGACGCGGCGTCCTTCTTCGACACCTACTACGCCCCGGGCAACGCGCAGGTCACCGTGCACGGCGACTTCGCGGCCGCCGGCGGGGTGGACGAGGTGCTGGCGCTGGTCGAGAAGCACTTCGGCGACATCCCCGCCCGGCCGGCGCCCGAGCGGCCGTCGTTCGGCGAGCCGGTCCCGGGCTCCGAGCGCCGCGGCACGGTGGCCGACGCGCACGCCCCGATGCCCGCGCTGGCCGTCGGCTACCGGGTGCCGGACCCGTCGACGGAGCTCGACGCGTACCTGGGTCACGCCCTGCTCGCCTCCGTCCTCGGCGACGGCGAGGCCGCCCGGCTGCAGCGCCGCCTCGTGCACGCGGACGGCCTGGTCACGGACGTCGGCGCCAGCAACGGGCTGATGGGCGGCCCGCTCGACGCGCGGGACCCGGACACGTTCACGATCACCGCCGTGCACCCGGGCGCCGTCGACCCGGAGCGGGTGCTCGGCGCGATCGACGAGGAGCTGGACAAGCTGGCGGCCGAGGGCCCGAGCGCCGAGGAGCTGGCCCGCCAGTCCGCGCGCTGGGCCGCCTCCCTGCACCACGAGGACGACCGGGTGATGTACCGGATGCTCGGCCTCGGCGCCCGCGAGCTGCTCTACGGGCGCGCCGAGATCGCGCAGGAGCTGCCCGCGCGCATCGCCGCCGTCACGCCGGAGCAGGTCCGGGCCGCCGCCGAGTCCCTGCGCTCGGCCGGTCGTGCCGTGCTGCTGGTCGAGCCGACCGCGGGCGCCGTGCCGGGCAGCGAGGACCCCGCCGAACTGGCGAACCCCGAGGAGGCCGGCGCATGAGCGCGCCCACCACGCACCGCAGCGCCGAGGAGATCGGCCGCACCCTGGCGGGCCCGCGCCCGCTGCCCCCGCTGGGTGCCACACGCGAGGTCCCGCTGCCCGAGGTGGTCACCGAGACGCTCCCGTCCGGGCTGCGCGTGCTGGCCGTGCACCGGCCGGGCGTGCCGATGGTCGAGATGCGGCTGCGCGTGCCGTTCGCCGCGCCCGGCTCCGTCGCGGACCCGGCGTTCACCGCGCGCGCCGAGCTCCTGTCGTCGGCCATGCTCACCGGCACCGCCACCCACGACCGGGTGGGGATCGACGACGAGCTGGCCGGCGTCGGCGCCGAGCTCGGCGTGGCCGTCGACCCGGAGCGGCTGCTGGTGCACGGCTCGGGGCTGGCGGAGGGCCTGCCGACGGTGCTCGACGTCCTCGCCGACGTGCTCACCGGCGCGACCTACCCCGAGCCCGAACTGCTGCGCGAGCGGGAGCGGCTCGTCGAGCGCATCTCCGTGGCCCGCGCGCAGCCCCGCACGGTGGCCCGTGAGGCGTTGCAGCGCAAGCGGTTCGGCGACCACCCGATCGCGCTGGAGATGCCCTCGGGCGAGGCGGTCGCGGCGGTCGACCCCGGCGAGGTGCGGGCGCTGCACGCGGAGGGCGTGATGCCGCGCGGCTCCACGCTCGTGCTGGTCGGCGAGCTCGACCCCGCCGAGGCGATCGCCGCCGTCGGGAAGGTCCTGGGCGGCTGGACGGGCGCGGCGCAGGCCCGCGAGCTGGGGCCGCCGCCGGTCACCGCGGCCGGCCCGCTGGAGCTGGTGCACCGCCCGGGCTCCGTGCAGTCGCAGCTGCGGCTCACCGCGCCGGCGCTGCGCCGGGACGAGGAGGGCTACGCGGCCTACCAGCTCGCCAACCTCGTGTTCGGCGGCTACTTCTCCTCCCGCTGGATGGAGAACGTCCGCGAGGACAAGGGCTACACCTACGGCGCCCACTCCGGCACCGAGTTCGTGCCCGGCGGGGCGGTGCTCGGCGTGGAGACGGACGTCGCGAGCGACGTCACCGCGGCCGCGCTGCTCGAGACCCGCTACGAGCTGGGGCGCATGGTCGCGGTGCCGCCCACCGCGGACGAGATCGAGGCGGCCCGGCGGTACGCCGTCGGCTCCCTGCTCATCTCGCTGGACAGCCAGGGCGGGCTCGCGTCCACCCTCGCCGCGCTCGACGCCGCCGGCCTGTCGATCGACTGGCTGCGCGAGCGGCCGGTGCGGCTGGAGGCGGTCACGCCCGAGCAGGTGGCCGAGGCGGCCCTCGAGTACTTCGCGCCGGAGCGGTTCACCGGCGTCGTCGTGGGCGACGCCGAGGTGATCGGCCCGCGGCTGCGCGCGCTGGGAGGCGTGGAATGACGTTCGAGCTGGTCACCCCGCCCGTCCTCTCCCGGGGCACGGTGGTGCGCGACGAACCGCTGCGGCTCGACGCGGACCGGCAGAAGGCCACGTGGCCGACCGCGCGCGTAGTCGTCGTCGACGAGAAGGGCCGCACGCCGGTCTCCTGGGACGCCGCGCCGCAGTCCCGCTTCCGTGAGGGCGACGCCGCGGGCTGGGACGCGGCCGCCGGCTCGGGTGCCGTCCTGCGCACCCGGCCCGCCGAGGACATCGCGCCGGCCCCGCCGGGGGACGCCGTGCTGCTCGGCGAGGCCCAGGGGGTCGCCTACTGGGCGGCCCGCGGCCGGCCGGACCTCGCGGCGGGGGACGACCCGGCGGACTGGGCGGACCTGCGGGCCGTCGGCGCGGAGCTCGACGCCCTCGGCGCGGGCCTGTTCACCGGTGCCGTCGCGGCCCTGAACTGGCACGACACCGCGCGCTTCTGCGCCCGGGACGGCTCGCCGACCCACCCGCACAACGCCGGCTGGGCCCGGCGCTGCGAGGCCCACCAGCACGAGGAGTACCCGCGCACCGACCCGGCGGTCATCTGCCTGGTGCACGACGGCGCCGACCGCGTCCTGCTCGCCCGCCAGCCGGTCTGGCCGCCGGGGCGGTACTCGGTGCTCGCCGGCTTCGTCGAGGCCGGGGAGTCGCTGGAGGCGTGCGTCATGCGCGAGATCCACGAGGAGGTGGGCGTCGAGGTCTCGAAGGTCGCCTACCTCGGCAGCCAGGCCTGGCCGTTCCCGCGGTCGCTGATGGTCGGGTTCCAGGCCGTCGCCGATCCGGACCGGCCGCTGCGGCCGGCCGACGGCGAGATCGAGGAGGCCATCTGGGTCACCCGCGAGGAGCTGCGCGCCGCGATGGACAAGGGCGACTGGGGCGCTCGGGACGAGTCGGACGGCAAGCTCGTCCTGCTCCCGGGCCGGGTGTCGATCGCCCGGTCGATGCTCGACTCGTGGGCGGCGCAGGCCTGAGCGGGCCGCACGGCGCCGAGAACGTCGCGACCCCGGCCGGACGGGTCCGGTCGGGGCCGTGTGGCGCGGGTCAGGCCGCAGTCAGTCGCTTCTTCACCTCGGCGAAGCTCGGGTTCGTGGCGGTCGTCTCGTCCGGGAAGAGGACGGTGGGCACCGTCTGGTTGCCGCCGTTGACGCCCTCGACGAAGCGTGCCGCGTCGGGGTTCCGCTCGATGTCGATCTCGCGGTACTCGATGCCCGCCTCGTCGAGCTGGAGCTTGAGGCGGCGGCAGAAGCCGCACCACGTGGTCGAGTACATCGTCAGCTGCGCCATGCAGGCTTCAACAGCGGCGCCGGGCACGCCGTTCCGCACCCGGTTGTGCGGTCGGTCACGTCACGAGGGTGCGCGGGAACCGTCGGTGGGGTTTGTCAGGATGGGGTGGTGACGGCTTCCGTGACGGCTCCGGCCGACTTCGACCGGCTCGACGAGGAACAGCGGGCCGCCGTCACCGCGCCGCGCGGTCCGGTCTGCGTGCTGGCCGGCGCGGGCACCGGGAAGACCCGCACGATCACGCACCGGATCGCCCATCTCGTCGGGCACGGGCACGTGGCGCCCGGGCAGGTCCTGGCCGTCACGTTCACGGCGCGGGCGGCGGGGGAGCTGCGCACCCGCCTCCGGGCGCTCGACGCCGGCGGCGTCCAGGCCCGCACGTTCCACGCGGCCGCCCTGCGGCAGCTGCGCTACTTCTGGCCGCGGGTCGTCGGGGAGCGGCAGTGGCAGCTGCTCGAGGGCAAGCTCCGTTTGATCGGCCAGGCCGCGGCGCGCGCCCGGGCGGGCACCGACTCGGACGCGCTGCGCGACCTCGCCACCGAGATCGAGTGGGCCAAGTCCAGCCTGGTCACCCCGGAGAGCTACCCGGCCGAGGTCGCCCGGCTGCGGCGGGACGTCCCGGGCCCGGTCGAGCAGGTCGCGCAGGTCTACGCGGGGTACGAGGCGCTGAAGAACCAGGCCGAGGCCCTCGACTTCGACGACCTGTTGCTGCACGTCGCGGCCGCGCTCGAGGAGCACCGCGCGGTCGCCGAGGAGTTCCGCGACCGGTACCGGTGCTTCGTGGTCGACGAGTACCAGGACGTCACCCCGCTGCAGCAGCGGGTGCTCGACGCCTGGCTCGGCGAGCGGGACGACCTCACCGTCGTCGGCGACGCCAACCAGACGATCTACACCTTCGCCGGGGCCTCGCCCCGCTACCTGCTGGACTTCCCGCGCCGCTTCCCGGAGGCCACCGTCGTCCGGCTGACCCGGGACTACCGCTCCACCCCGCAGATCGTCTCCTGCGCGAACTCCGTGATCGGCGCCGCGCGCGGCCGCGTCGCCGGGAGCCGGCTGCGGCTCGTCGGGCAGCTGCCGCCCGGACCGGACCCGGACTTCGCCGAGTACGAGGACGAGCCCGCCGAGGCCGCCGCCGTCGCGGCCAAGATCCGCAGGCTGGTCGCCGACGGCACCCCGCCCGCCGAGATCGCGGTGCTGTTCCGGATCAACGCGCAGTCGGAGAGCTACGAGCAGGCGCTCACCGAGGCCGGCGTGCCGTACCAGGTGCGCGGCGGCGAGCGTTTCTTCACCCGCGCCGAGGTGCGCCGGGCGATGATCGCGCTGCGCACCGCTCCGCCGTTGCCCGAGGGGATGGACCTGGTCACCGCGGTGCGCCGGGTGCTCGGGACGGTCGGGCTCACGGACGAGCCGCCCGCCGGCACGGCCATGCGCGCCCAGTGGGAGTCGCTGCTGGCGCTCGTGGGGCTGGCCGAGGAGCTCGCGGCAGTGGAGCCGCAGGCGGACCTGCGCCGCTTCTCCGCCGAGCTCGAGACCCGGGCGGACGCGTCGCACCCGCCGGTGGTCCAGGGCGTCACGTTGGCGTCCCTGCACGCCGCCAAGGGCCTGGAGTGGGACGTCGTGTTCCTCGTCGGGCTGGTCGACGGGACCCTGCCGATCCAGCACGCCGAGGGGGACGAGTCCGCGATCGAGGAGGAGCGCCGCCTGCTCTACGTCGGCGTCACCCGGGCCCGGCGGGTGCTGCGGATGTCGTGGGCCCTCGCGCGCGCCTCGGGCCGCGGCCGGCAGCGCCGCCGCAGCCGATTCCTGTACGGGCTGATCCCCGAGGAGCACCCGGCGTCGCGTGTCGCCCAGGGCGACCGCCGCCGGTCGGGCGGCCCGAAACCGCGCTGCCGGGTGTGCGGGGAGCCACTGATCGGCACCACCGCGCTGAAGCTGCAGCGGTGCGGGGCCTGTCCGTCCGATGTGGACACCGAGCTCCTCGAGCGGCTGCGCGACTGGCGCGGCGAGGTGGCCAAGCGGCAGGGCGTGCCGTCCTACGTGATCTTCACGGACGCGACCCTCACCGCCATCGCCGAGCAGCGCCCGGCCGACGCCGCCGCGCTCGTCGGGATCCCCGGGATCGGGGCCCGCAAGCTCGACCGGTACGGGCCCGACGTCCTCGCACTGGTCACCGACTCGGGCGCCTGACCGGCCACCGCACCGCGAGTTGCGGCATCGGCTACGCCCCGGTGACCCTGTGGCGAACGATCGACGACGCCCGGGTGGATCGGAAACTGCTTCTCGAATCAACGGATTAATTCTGTTGTGCGCGTCGGGGCGCTGCTTCTAGTCTCACATGCACGGACGGAGCAACGCCCCGTCCTTCCGCACGGAACCGCACCGAGCTGCCGGAGAGGAGGCGCCGCCATGGAGATCTACGCGATGACGACCGGGACGACCGGGACCCCGCGTGCGATCGCGCCCGCCGGTGTCTCCACCCGCCTCGGTGTCGCGCCGTCCCTCCGCCGCCCGCGCGGCGGTTGGCCGTTCGCCGCGTTCCGCGTCGTCACCGAGAAGCAGGTGCCGCAGGTCGCGGTCATCGCCGATCACAACTGGACAGGTGTGTCCGTTCCGAACGGGCTGTGCCGACGAAGGTCGTAGCAGCCCAGCCGGCCGTCGAGTTTCGGGGCCGCGGAACCCACACCAGGGATCCGCGGCCCTTTTTCGTGTCCCCACCCGGGACACGGCGTCCACCCATCCACCACCGAAGGAAGAGAACACCCACCACACCAGGAGGTAGTGCGGTGCTAGTCAGATCCACCCCGTGCGACGGCGGGGCGATCAGGCACGAGATCGGCGGCGGCGACACCGCTCCCGACCTCGGCGGTCTGCTCAGCGACACCCCCGAGTCCGGCCTCGACCTGCCCTGTCGGCAGGGCGACGCGGACCTGTGGTTCGCCGAGGCCCCGGCCGAGCTGGAGAAGGCGAAGGCTCTCTGCGAGAGCTGCCCGATCCGGATCGAGTGCCTCGCGGGCGCGCTGTCCCGGGAGGAGCCCTGGGGCGTGTGGGGCGGCGAGATCTTCGAACGAGGAGTCGTCATCCCGCGCAAGCGCCCGAGGGGCCGACCCAGCAAGGCGGACCTCGCCCGTGACCGGGCCTGGGCCGAGGCGCACCAGAAGGCCCAGGAGCGGGCCCGGCAGATGGCCGCCACGGCCGCCCGGCCCTGCGCCTGACCGATCGAGAACCACCCGACCGACAAACCGGCGCCCGATCCCTTCCCCCCGGGACGGCGTCCCTTCAGAGGAGACAATCCGATGACCGATCTCGTGATCCGCACCGACCGGCCGGCCCACGACGTGCGACCGCGCGTCGACGCCCGGGGCACCGCGATGTTGGTGATGAACGAAGCCCTGGCCCGATCGCGACAGCAAAAAGCGGAGGAGGCCGCGCGCGACCACCGGCTCGCGCGTCGGCTCTCCGCGGGCCGGCGCTGGGACCGGTTGGCGGCCTACGCCGCCGGCCGGGCCGCGCGCGCCCGCGCCGCCTCCGGCTGAGTCGCGGGAGGGCACCGCGGTGCACGTCCGCCGGGCCCCGTCCGTCGCACCGGACCGGGCCCGGCGACGGGTGACGCCCCGCCGCCCTCGCTCGCCACGACGGCCGCCGCGCGTCCCACCGCGGTTCCTGACGCCCGCCCCGGGAGCTACCTCCGGGGCGGGCGTCGTCCGTCCGGATCCGCGTCCGCCCCGGCGGCGCGGCGGGTCAGGTGGCCGCGAACAGCTCGGGCTGCCAGCGGCCGACGATCCCCCGCAGCGGCACGTCCGCCTCGAGCTGGCACAGCACCCCGAGCGTGCCGAGGGTGACCCGGTGCACCAGCAGGTACTGCGGCGGCAGGTTCAGCGCACGCCCGGTGTCGAACTCGGGCCGCCGCAGGTCGCCGACGCGCTCGGCCTGCCGCTGCAGCCAGGCCCGGGTGAAGTGGAAGCTCTCGGTGTGCAGGGGCTCGGTGAACGGCGCCAGGTAGGCCAGCGCCTCCTCCGCCGTGAGCTCGGTGCCGGGGCGCACGAAGCCCTCGTCCCGCAGCAGCTGCAGCAGGTCGGCGGGCCGGTTCTCCAGGGCGAACTTCGTCATGACGGTCAGCGGCGGGGGCAGTCCCTCGGGGAGCCGCGCGACCGCCCCGAAGTCGACGACGAGCAGCCGGCCGTCGTCGAGGACCTGGAAGTTGCCGGGGTGCGGATCGGAGTGCAGCAGGTGCAGCCGGTAGGGCGCCGAGTAGTGGAACCCCGCGAGCCGCGCGCCCGCGTGGTCGCGCTCCTCCTGGGTGCCCGCGCGGATCACGTCCGACAGCCGGCGCCCGGTGACCCACTCGCTCACCATCGCCCGCGGCGCCGAAGCGACCACCTTCGGCACCCGGATCTCGGGGTCGCCGTCGTACTCGGCGGCGAAGGCCCGCTGGTTGTCGGCCTCGTCCCGGTAGTCGAGCTCCTCGACCATCCGCTCCTGCAGCTCGGTGATCAGCGGCTTGATGTCCATGCCCGGCGCCAGCGGCTGCAGCAGCCGGCTCATCCGGGACAGCTGGCGCAGGTCGGACCGTAGCGCCTCCTCCGCACCCGGGTACTGGACCTTGACGGCGACCTCACGGCCGTCGCGCCACACGCCGCGGTGCACCTGGCCGATGCTCGCCGCCGCGGCGGGTTCCTCGTCGAAGTCCTGGAACCGCGACCGCCAGTTGCGCCCGAACTGCTCGGCCAGCATCCGGTGCACGTCGGCCGGTGGCATCGGCGGGGCCGCGCTCTGCAGCCTGGTCAACGCCTCGCGGTACGGGCCGGCGAGCTCCTCGGGCACCGCGGCCTCGAAGATGCTCAGCGCCTGCCCGAACTTCATGGCGCCGCCCTTGAGCTCGCCCAGGACCGCGAAGAGCTGCTCGGCGCTCTTGGCCATCATCTGCGCGGAGATCTGGTCACGGTCGCCACCGGCGAGCCGGCGGCCCCATCCTGCGGCGGCGCGTCCGGCGACCCCGAGCGGCAGGCTGGCCAGCTTGGCCGTGCGGGAGGCGGTGCGGCGGGGGATGTCGCTCACCTCATGATTGTCTCCCGCCGCGCCGCCGGCACGCACGTCGCGCCGACCTCCGCGGCGCACGTGGGGGAGGCGTCCGTCACATCTGCCCTTCCGACGGCCGCTGCAGTCGCCCCCACACCCGCCCGACCCGGCGCGATGCGCGGGGCCGGGACGGGTGCAGCCCGCGGGCTCGCGCCGCAGTGGCAGTCGGGGTGCGCCCGCCAGGGCCGCCGGTGCAGGCCGCCGCCGTGCACGTCGAGCTCGAGGGCCGCGCCGAGGGTCGGCGGCGGGCGCTCGCCGTCGAGCGCGAGGAGCGCCTGCGCCGCCCCGAGGGCCGCGGTGGCGGTGACGGCCTCCGGCTCCGCCCCACCGCTGCGCCCGGTCAGTTGGGCAGCGACCACCGGCCACGCCGGATCGAGGTCGCCCCGGCCCAGCTCGACGCACCGCAGGCACGGCGAGCGCCCGACCAGGACCAGCGGCCCCACCACCCCGAGCCCCTCGCGGACCAGCACCGGCAGGTGGTCGGTCCCGGTCACCGTGAGCTCGGTGACGACCTCCGGCTCCGGGACCACTGCGTCGGTGAGCACCACCAGATCGGGGGTGCGGCCGGGCGGCAGGGGATCGGTGGCGGTGCCGGGCCGGACCCGTTTCACCGCCTCGGCGGCCGCGTCGGCACGGGGCCCGCCCACCGACTCCTCCTCGTACCCGCAGCCGACGTCGGCGCTCTCGACGTGCCCCCGGGCCAGCACCTGCACCGCGCCGACGCCGGCCCGCGCGAGCGCCACCGCCACTGCGACGGCCAACGGCCCGTCGCCCCGCACCTGCACCGCGCTCGCCGCCCGGCGCTCGGCCCGCCGCTCGCCCACGGCCGGGTCGACGAGCGCGCTGCGCGCCACGAGCCCGCGCAGCACGGCCTCCGCGAACTCGACCCCGACCCCGCGGGCCGCCGCCTCGGCGACCCAGTCCAGCGCGACCGCCGGAGCACGCAGCCGCTCGAGCAGGGGCAGCAGCGCGGCCGGCAGCCCGTCCACCACGACGTTGCCCCGCGGGGCCAGCCCGACCTGGCGTGCGCGGGCACCGCGGGCGAGCAGGGGCCGGTGCGGGGCCAGGACCAGCCGGCGGGGGAGGGAGGCGAGTGCGCGGATCACGGGACCGAGCATGGTCGGCGGGCCGCGGCCCCGCGAACGGTTGTCCACAGGTGCGCCGACCTGTGGACAACCCGGGCGCCCGAGGTCCTCCGCTCCCGCCCGCCCGTCGCGGGGCCTAGGGTGGGGGAATGGCGAGCCCCGCGGTCGTCGAGGTGAGACGGAGTCAACGGCGGCGTCGGATGGTCAGCGCGCGGCGCGAGGGTGACACGGTGATCGTGTTCATCCCGGGCTGGATGAGCGAGGCCGAGGAACGGCGCTGGGTGGACGAGATGGTCAACCGGCTCGAGAAGAGCGAGGCCAAGCGCCGCTCACCCGGCCGGCACGGCGACGAGGCGCTGCTCGACCGCTGCCTCGAGCTGTCGAAGCGGTACCTGGGCGGCCGGGCCACGCCGGCGTCGGTGCGGTGGGTGCCGCCGATGCGCACCCGCTGGGCCTCGTGCACCCCGCAGGACCGCACGATCCGGATCAGCGAGCGGCTGCGCGAGGCGCCGGGCTGGGTGGTCGACTACGTGCTGGTGCACGAGCTGGCGCACCTGCTCGCCCCGGGGCACGACGACTACTTCTGGTCGCTCGTGCACCACTACCCGCGCACCGAGCGCGCCATCGGCTACCTGGAGGGGCTGTCCGCGGCCGCGGGCCTGGGCCTGGTCGGCACGGACGGCGAGGACCTGCCGGACGCCGAGGACGAGGGCGCCGCGGACCCGGACGAGGCGGCCGCCAGCATCGGCTGACCAGGTCCGGCGATCTCCCACCGGGCACCGGGCCTGGTCGCCTCGTCGACGATCTGCCGCCCCGGACACCCGCCGGGACCCGGCACACCCCGCCCGCCGGCGACCATGATCACCGAACGGGGTACATCCCGGCCATCAGCGTCCGCCAGCTACCGCAAGCGGTGATCATGCTCAACGGCGTGGCGCCCGTCCCGGCCCGCACACCCACCAGAGCGAAGGATCAGGCCTTCGGGCCCGACCCGCCCTCGTCGTCCCCCTTGCCGGACTCGTCCGGGCGGTCGGACGAGTCGGAGGCGTCGGGGGTCTCCGGCTCCTCCGGCTTCTCCTGCTCCGCGGCCTCGGCGGCCTCGGCGGCGAACTGCTTCTCCAGCTCGGCGATCGGGTCGGCCGTGTCGTCGCGGTGCTGCACGAAGCCGGCGGGGTCGTCGAGGCCGTCCGAGTCCGGCAGCAGGTCCGGGTGGGCCCACACCGCGTCGCGCCCCTCGATGCCGCGCTCCTCGCCGAGCAGCTTCCACAGCTCGGCGGCGGCCCGGAGCTTCCGGGGCCGCAGCTCGAGCCCGACGATGCTGGCGAAGGCCTGCTCCGCCGGGCCGCCGGAGGCGCGGCGGCGACGCAGCGTCTCGCGCAGCGCGCCCGCGCCGGGCAGCCGCTCGCCGACGCCCTCGGCCACGACGGTGTCCACCCAGCCCTCGATCAGGGCGAGCAGCGTCTCGAGCCGGGCCAGCGCCGCCTTCTGCTCCGGCGTGGTCTGCGGCTCGAACATGCCGGACTGCATGGCCTCCTGGATCGACGCCGGGTTCGACGGGTCGATCTGGCGGGCCATGTCCTCGATGCGCGAGGTGTCGACGGTGATGCCGCGGGCGTAGTCCTCGACCGCGCCGAGCAGCCGCTCCCGCAGCCACGGCACGTGCGCGAACAGCCGATGGTGCGCCGCCTCGCGGGCGGCCAGGTAGATCATGACCTCGCTCGCGGGGCGGTCGAGGCCCTCGGTGAACTTCTCGATGGCCTCGGGCAGCAGGGCGGCGGTGCGCTCGGGCCCGACCGGGAAGCCGACCTCGGTACCGGTCAGCACCTCGGCGGCGAGCTGGCCGAGGCCGCTGCCGAGCTGGCTGCCGAAGGCGAGCCCGCCCATCTGGCCGATCATCGCGAGCATCGGGCCGGCGGCGCTGCGGATCTCCTCGGGCAGGCCCTCCACCCACGCGCCGGACACCCGCTGGGCGACGGGGTCGCACAGCCGCTTCCAGGTGGGCATGCTCGCCTTCACCCAGTCCGTCGGCGTCCAGGCCACGGTCTCGGTCGCGCCGGCCGGGAACTCCGTCGCCGGGTCGAGCCAGAGCTCCGCCAGCTTGAGCGCGTCGGCCACGGCGGTGCGCTGCGCGTCCGTGAGCGACGAGGTCTTCTGCGCGAGCTGCTGGGTCGCCATCTGCGCGGCCAGGTCGTAGTTGACCGGGCCGCCACCGCCGCCGCCCGCCTGGCTCGCACTGGACAGCATCTGCCCGAGCTGGCTGAGCATCTGGCCGAGTTGGCCGACGTCGAAGCCGCCCGGACCGCCGCCGGGCATGCCGGGCATCCCCGGGATGCCGGGCATCCCCGGGATGCCGGGGAACTGACCGCCGCCGGGGAGGCTGCCGAAGCCGAAGGGGTCCTTGGGGCCCTCGTTGCCGCCCTCGCCACCCTCGTCCCGCTTGCGGTCGCGGTCCGGGTCGCGGTCCGGGTCGCGGTCGGAAGGGCCGAAGCCGAACGGGACGTCACTCATGCCGACCACGGTACGCGGCCCCCGGGGGCTGCGGCGTAGGTTCGCTCTCCGTGAGACGCCGGACGTCGACGCTGGTCGCCGCGGTGCTCCTGGTGATGGTGGTGGTGGGCGTCGGGACCGTCGTCCGCGTGCCCTTCGTCGCCCTGGGGCCCGGGCCGACCTACGACACGCTGGGCGCCGTGGACGGGACGCAGGTCGTCGCCGTCGACGGGGCGCCGACCTTCCCCACCTCGGGGCACCTCAACATGACCACGGTCTCGGTCAACGACGGCGTGACCGGCCTGCAGGCCCTCGGGTTCTGGCTGGCACCGGACCGGCGGCTGGTGCCGCGGGACACGGTGTTCCCGCCCGGGCGGTCGACCCAGGAGGTCGACCGGGAGAACGCGGAGCAGTTCACGGCGTCGGAGACGAACGCCGAGCTCGCCGCGCTGTCCGAGCTGAAGCTGCCGACCCGGGCCACGGTGGCCGACGTCGTGCCCGGCTCGCCTGCCGAGGGCGTGCTGCAGCAGGGCGACACGATCGTCGCGGTGCGCGGGACCCCGGTCGCGACCCCGCAGGCCGTGGCCGACGCGCTGAACGGCACCCGGCCGGGCGAGCCCGTCGTCGTCACCTACCGGCGCGGCGACGCCCAGCAGGACGCCACGATCACGCTCGGCTCCAGCCCGGACCGCGACCAGGGGATGCTCGGCGTGCGGCCGGGTGTCCAGCCCGTCTCCGGGGCCATCACCATCAGCCTCGGGGACATCGGCGGCCCGTCGGCCGGGCTGATGTTCGCGCTCGCCGTCGTCGACAAGCTGACGCCGGGGGAGCTCAACGGCGGCCAGTTCGTCGCGGGCACCGGCACGATCACGGCGGACGGGACGGTCGGACCGATCGGCGGCATCCCGTTCAAGATGCGGGCGGCGCGGGACGCGGGCGCGGTCACCTTCCTCGTGCCGAGCGACAACTGCGCCGAGGCCGTGCAGAACGCGCCCGACGGGCTGCGCCTGGTCCGGGTGACCACGCTCGCCTCCGCGGTCGACGCGCTGGAGACGCTCGACGGCGGCGGGCAGGCCCCGCTGTGCACCCCCTGAAGAATGGCTGAGCTGGGCGGATCCGCACTGTCGGGCGGACGCGGTACGGTCGCCGGCGAGCGGACACGGAACGGACGAACCGTACGAACGGTGCGGGCACACGGGACACACGGGAACTCCACACCCCGTCCGTAGAGTTGACGCACCAGAACCGACCCTCGAGGAGTTGCCGTGGCCATGCGGCCCCCGGCGGGAGCACCGTCGTTGTCCCGCCGTACGCGGATACTGCTGATCGCGGCCGCGGTCCTGGTGGTGGTGCTGCTGGGTGGATCCCGGCTGGTCGACTTCTACGTCGACTGGCTCTGGTACGGCGAGACCGGCTACCGCGGCGTGCTCGGCACCGTGATCGGCACCCGGATCGTCCAGTTCGTGATCGGCGGGCTGCTGCTCGGCGGCGCGGTCTGGCTCACGCTCTGGCTCGCCTACCGGTTCCGCCCCGTCTTCGTGCCGGTCAACGGGCCGGAGGACCCGATCGCCCGGTACCGCACCGTGATCATCGGCCGGCTGCGGCTGTTCGGGATCGGCATTCCGGTGATCGTCGGCATCATCGCCGGCCTGGCCGCGCAGGGCGACTGGCAGACCACGCAGATGTTCCTGAACGGCACGCCGTTCGGGCAGACCGATCCCGAGTTCGGCAACGACATCGGCTTCTACGCCTTCACGCTGCCGTTCATCCGGATGCTGCTGAACTGGCTGTTCGTCACGGTCGCGATCTGCTTCGTGGTGGCGCTGATCGCGCACTACGTCTTCGGCGGGATCCGGCTGGCCGGCCGCTCGGGCCAGGTCTCGGCGGCCGCGCGGGCGCAGCTGGCGATCCTCGCCGGCGTGTTCGTGCTGCTCAAGGCGGTGGCGTACTACCTCGACCGGTACGAGCTGCTCTACTCCGACCGCAACCAGAACTTCTTCGGCGCCACCTACACGGACCTCAACGCCGTGATGCCGGCCAAGATCATCCTGCTGGTCATCTCGATCATCTGTGCCGCGGCGTTCTTCGCGGCGGTGTTCCGGCGGAACCTGCAGCTCCCGGCCATCGCGGTGGTGCTGCTGGTGCTGTCGAGCGTGCTGGTCGGCGCCGCATGGCCCGCGGTGCTGCAGCAGTTCGTCGTCGCGCCCAACGCGAACGAGCGCGAGGCGCCGTCGATCGAGCGCAACATCGCCGCCACCCGGCAGGCCTTCGGGCTCACGGACGACAAGGTCACGATCGAGCCGTACTCGGGAACGTCGTCCGCCACGTCGGCGCAGGTCCGGGCGGACACGGACACGATCCCGAACATCCGCCTGCTCGACCCGGGCAAGCTCACCAAGACCTTCACCCAGCTCCAGCAGCGGCGGAACTTCTACGGCTTCCCCGAGAAGCTGGACATCGACCGCTACACGGTCGACGGGCAGAAGCAGGACTACGTGGTCGCCGCCCGTGAGCTCGACTCGAGCGCGCTCGTCGGCAACCAGCAGGACTGGATCAACCGGCACCTCGTCTACACGCACGGCAACGGCTTCGTCGCCGCGCCGGCGAACCAGGTCAACGCCGCGCTGGAGGACACCGGCGGCCAGGGCGGCCTGCCGAAGTTCACCGTCAGCGACACCACGACCGAGGGGCAGATCCCGGTCGCCGAGCCGCGGATCTACTACGGCGAGCTGATCACGGACTACTCGATCGTCGGCGCCGAGGAGGCTGCCGCGCCGCGCGAGTACGACACCGACAGCGCCCAGTACACGTACACGGGCAAGGGCGGCGTCTCGCTCGGCAACCTGTTCAACCGGCTGGTCTTCTCGCTCTACTACGGCGAGCGGAACATCCTGTTCAACAGCTCGATCAACGACAACTCGAAGATCATGTACGACCGGGACCCGCGGGACCGCGTCGAGAAGGTCGCCCCCTGGCTGACCGTCGACAACGACCCGTACCCGGCGGTCGTCGACGGGCGTATCCAGTGGATCGTCGACGGCTACACCACGCTGCGGAACTACCCGTACGCGGAGCAGGTGCCGCTGGGCGACACCACGCAGGACAGCCAGCTCGGCCTGCAGGGCCAGCGGCTGCCGAACGACACCATCAGCTACCTGCGCAACTCCGTGAAGGCGACCGTCGACGCCTACGACGGCACCGTGACCCTCTACGCCTTCGACGACAAGGACCCGGTCCTGCAGACCTGGATGAAGACGTTCCCGGGCACGGTCAAGCCGGCGTCGGACATCAGCGACCAGCTGCGCGAGCACTTCCGGTACCCGGAGGACCAGTTCAAGGTCCAGCGGGAGCTGCTGACCCGCTACCACGTCGACAACCCGGGCGAGTTCTTCTCCACGGTCTCCTTCTGGGACGTCCCCTCGGACCCGACGGTCCAGGGCAACACGGGCGCGGCGCAGGACGCGCAGCCGCCGTACTACATGCTCACGGGCCTGCCGGGGCAGAGCGGCTCGAGCTTCCAGCTCACCAGCGCCCTCGTGAGCCTGCGGCGCCAGTTCATGGCCTCCTACATGTCGGCGAGCTCGGAACCGGGCACCTACGGCAAGATCACCGTGCTGCAGTTGCCGGCGGACACGCAGACACTCGGCCCGCAGCAGGTCCAGGCGCAGTTCCTCGGCTCGCCGAACGTGTCGTCGGAGCTGAACCTGCTGAGACAGAACCAGACCACGATCGACTACGGGAACCTGCTGACGCTGCCCGTGGCGGGTGGGCTGCTGTACGTCGAACCCGTGTACATCGAGCGGGCGGGGCAGGACTCGTCCTACCCGCAGCTCGCCCGCGTGCTGGTGAGCTTCGGCGGGCGCGTCGGCTACGACGCGAACCTGGCGACGGCGCTGGACCAGGTGTTCGGGGCGGGCGCCGGTGCCGGGGCCGCGGCCACGACACCGAACCAGGGCTCCACGCCACAGGCACCGTCGACGGGGTCGCCGACACCGAACACCGGGGCGAGCCCCGAGCTGGCCTCCGCGGCGGGCGAGATCTCCGCGGCCCTGGCCCAGCTCAAGGCCGCGCAGCAGTCGGGTGACTTCACGGCCCAGGGTGAGGCGCTCTCGGCCCTCGACGCGGCCGTGAAGAAGTTCCAGGCCGCCCAGAGCGCCGCCCCGGCGCCCTCGGCCACCCCGGCCCCGTCGCCGGGCGGCTGAGGCCCGCACAGCGCTGCAGACGGGCGGTCCCGGTCACCGGGGCCGCCCGTCGGCGTTCTCGGAGCCGGCCGAAGGATGTGAGCAGGCTTACCGGAGCCGGTCCGCGGCCCGCTGACCGGCGAGAACGCCTCAGCGTGCGGGAGAACGCGGCGTTGTCGCAGGTCAGAGGGTCGGGGATCGAAACCGACCCCCCCGTGCACATGCCGTTCGCGAGCGTGTAATGTTCTGGGCACAACAGCAAGACAGCAGTGCGAAGCCCGGAAGGGCGGACCACAGCGGCGCGGGGTGGAGCAGCTCGGTAGCTCGCTGGGCTCATAACCCAGAGGTCGCAGGTTCGAATCCTGCCCCCGCTACCACCACGGAAGGCCCTCGGGACATCGTCCCGGGGGCCTTCCGCTCGTGCGCATGGGGGTCAGCGAACGGCCGGGCGCGGTGGCACCGGCTCCCGCCCCCGGCGCAGGCGCCACCAGAGCGAGGGCCGTGGGCGGTCGAGCGGTGGGACGAGGCGGACCTCGGCCCAGTCGTGGTCGGAGAAGTAGGCGGCACGGCGCCGGCGCCACTCGTCGGCGAGCTCGCGCAGGTCGTCGAGGGGGAGGCCGGGTTCCCGGAGCCGGCGCACGGTCGCGGTGAACCAGCGCACCAGCTCGTGGCAGAGCGGCTCCGGCGCCTCGGCGTAGGTGCACTCGAGCTGGAGCACGGAGGCGTCGCACGCGATGCGGTACGCCAGCTCGGCCTGGTCGGCCTCGGGGTGCCGGGGCCGGTCGGCGGCGGTCCTCATGACGGACCCGCCCGGTGCGGGCGCGGGACCAGGGCCTCCACCCGTGGCCGCGCTCCGGAGTTGGCGGCCTGCACGAGGTCGACGACGATCTCGTGGTCCGGCGAGAGGTGGCAGACCGGGTCGGTGCGGGCGGCGTCGCCGGTGAGCTGGAACGCCTGGCAGCGGCAGCCGCCGAAGTCGATCTCGCGGCGGTCGCAGCTCCGGCAGGGCTCCGGCATCCAATCTGTGCCGCGGAACCGCCGGAACACCGGCGAGTCCGTCCAGATCCGCTCCAGGGAGTCCTCGCGGACGTTCGCGCGGGGGAGCGGCAGCGTCTGCGCCGCGGGGCAGGGCAGGGCGTCGCCGTTGGGGGCGACCGTGAGCTGCCGCGCGCCCCAGCCGCCCATGCAGGGCTTGGGATAGCGCTCGTAGTAGTCCGGGAGCACGTAGACGACGTCCATCCGGCCCGCCAGCCGGGTGGCGGCGTCGCGCACGACCTCCTCCGCCCGGTCGAGCTGCTCGGCGGTGGGCAGGAGCGCGGCGCGGTTGCGCAGCGCCCAGCCGTAGTACTGGGTGTTGGCCAGCTCGACGCGGTCGGCGCGCAGCTCCTCGGCCAGCCCGACGATGTCGGCGAGACCGTCGATGTTCTGCCGGTGCAGCACGACGTTGACCGTGAGCGGCCAGCCCAGCTCCTTCACGATCCGCGCCGCGGCGATCTTGCGCGCGAACGACGGCGTCCCGGCGATCCGGTCCGACGCGCCGGGCTCGTCGGCCTGGATGCTGATCTGCACGTGGTCGAGGCCCGCCTCGCGCAGTTCCTCCGCGCGGCGCCGGGAGAATCCGACGGCACTGGTCACGAGGTTCGTGTAGAGGCCGAGCCCGGTCGCGTGCCGGACGAGGTCCACGAGGTCCCGGCGCAGCAGCGGCTCGCCGCCGGAGAGGTGGCACTGCAGCACGCCCAGGTCCCGGGCCTCGTCGAACACCCGGAGCCACTCCGCGGTGCCCAGCTCGTCCCGGTACCCGGCGAGGTCGAGCGGGTTGGAGCAGTACGGGCAGGCCAGCGGGCAGCGGTAGGTCAGCTCGGCCAGCAGCCCGAAGGGCCTATCCATCGTCGTCCTCCACGTCGATCACCACGCAGCGCCGCTCGACGAGGCCGGCGAGGAAGCGCTCCACGTCGGCCTCGGCGACGTGGTCGTAGCGGCCCCGCAGCTCCTCGACGATCCCGGCGACCGTCCGCTCGCCGTCGCACAGGCCGAGGATCGCCGCCCCCGTGTCGTTGAGGACGACCACGGCCTCCGGGCGCAGCAGTACGTGCCGCTCCCGCGCCCGGTCGAAGGTCAGCCGGACGTGCCGGGCGAGCCGCGGCCGCCCGGACGGGGACACCGCGCCGGTCACCACGGAGTCGGGCGAGCTCATCGGCGCCTCACCCCGGGTAGGCCCGGTCGACGGCGTCCATCAGGCTCCAGAGCACGTCGCACTTGAACGACAGCGCGTCGACCGCGCGCTCCTGCTCCTCGGGGGTGCGGCAGTGCGTGGTCACCACCTGCAGGGCGTGCTCGGAGTCCCGGGGCGCCTGGTGCAGCCGGTTCCGGAAGTAGGTCAGGCCGTCCCGCTCGATCCACGGGTAGTACCGCTCGAACGCGGCGAGCCGCTCGGCCATCAGGTCCGGCGCGAAGAGCTCGGTGAGGGACGACGCCACCGCCTCCACCCACGGCCGGGTGCGGGCGAAGGTCACGTAGGCGTCGACGGCGAACCGGACCCCGGGGGCCAGGTGCCGGTGGTCGAGGACCTCCTCGCGGGTCAGCCCCGCGGCCTCGGCCAGGCGCAGCCAGGCCTCGATGCCGCCCTCGGTGCCGGCCGTGCCGTCGTGGTCGACAATGCGCCGGATCCACCGCCGGCGGACCTCGAGATCCGGGCAGTTGGCGAGGATCGCGGCGTCCTTGCGGGGGATGTTCTCCTGGTAGTAGAAGCGGTTCGCCACCCAGCCCCGGATCTGCGCGGGGCTCAGCAGGCCGGCGTTCATCCGCACGTGGAAGGGGTGCTGGTCGTGGTAGCGCCGCGACCGCGCCCGCAGCGCGTCCACGAAGCCTGCGGTCGTCCCGGTCCTGTCGGTCGTGGCCGTCATGGCACCCCCTAGACCTCCACCTCGAGGCCGTCCGTGGCGATCTCCGCCCCGTGCCGCTCGACGGCCCGGCGTTCCGGGGAGTCGTCCAGCAGCACGGGGTTGGTGTTGTTCAGGTGGACGTAGATCGTCCGTGCGACGGGCAGTTCCGCGACCTGCGCGAGGCTGCCGCCGGGACCGTCCATCGGGACGTGCCCCATGTCGCGCGCGGTCTTCGACGCGAGGCCAAGCCGGACCATCTCGTCGTCGCTCCAGCACGTGCCGTCGAGGAGCAGGCAGGCGCAGTCCTGCAGCTGCGCGAGCACGCCGGCGCCGAGCTCCTGCACCCCGGGCAGGTACACCGCGGCCCGGCCGGTGCGGGTGTCGGTCAGCCGGTACCCGACGACGCGTCCCTCGGCCCTCCCGGGACCGAAACGCGCCGCCTTCCTCGTGGGGACGTCGAAGGCGCGGTAGGAGAGCCCGTCGCCGAGGGCGACGTCGGCGCCCGGGACGACCGGGTGCCAGTCGACCGCGCAGTAGCGCTCGAGGGTCCTGAGCAGCGCGGACCCCTCGCACAGCGTCTCGCGCACCGCGGGCGTGGCGTGCAGCTCCAGCGCGCGCGCCTCGCGCAGGAGCAGGAGGCCGAGCGTGTGGTCGAGCTCGGCGTCCGTGAGCAGCACGGCCCGCAGCGGCGTCGCCCGGCCCGCGTCCGGGTGCAGGGCGGGGAACGCCTCGATCTGCGTCCGGACGTCCGGCGAGGCGTTGAGCAGGTACCAGGAACGCCGGTCCGCGCTCACCGCGACCGACGACTGCGAACGGGGCACGCACGGCCGCGAGCCGTCGCGCACCGCCCGGCACCCCGGGCAGCCGCAGTTCCACTGCGGGAAACCCCCGCCGGCGGCGGACCCGAGCACCCGCAGCCACATCCGGCACCTCCACGAAGCGGAGAGGTGCGCCGGGTCGACCCGGCGCACCTCTCGATCCCGTCAGGCCTCCCTCCGGGCGACGTACATCGTCACCTCGGGGGCGACGCCGATCTCGTCGAACTCCGGTGGCTCCCACTCGGTGAGCTGGGACTCCATGGATTCACCTCCCCTCTGCGCCCGATGTGCGGCACAGGAACGGCACGTGACCTACCGGCTCGGGGCCCCCTCCGGCAGGGCGAAGGCGATCAGCGCGCTGCCGTGACCGGCGCCGAGCATGCCGGGCAGGAACCCCTCGGCCCAGCCGCCCCAGCCGACCGGCACGACGACGTACTGCCGGCCGTCGACCGAGTAGGTGGTCGGGCTGCTGTGGTGGCCGCTGCCGCACTGGAACTGCCAGAGCAGCTCACCGGTGCGGGCGTCGAGCGCGTTGAACTCGCCCGAGGGCGTGCCGGCGAACACCAGACCACCGGCGGTGGCCAGCACCGACGCGCACATCGGCAGGTTGTTGCGCCAGCGCCACTTCTCCTCGCCGTTGGCGTCGAACGCGCTGACGTAGCCCGTCATGTCCTCGATGTCGACCTGAACGCCCGCGCCCCAGTAGGGGATGCTCTCCTTGAACTCGCGGCGCCGTCGGGTGGCCGTGGCGCCGACGTCCTGGATCGGGACGTAGAACAGCTCGGTCTCCGGGCTGTAGGCCGCGTGCGTCCACTCCTTCGCGCCGGCCGGACCGGGGTAGAAGTGGACCGGGTCGCCCTCCTTGTCGGGGTACCGCGCCGGGGTCACCTTGCCGTCGCGGGTGATGTTGCCCCAGTCGATCCGGTCGACGAACGGCGTGATCTGGACCAGCTGGCCGTTCGTCCGGTCGACGACGAAGAAGTAGCCGTTCTTGTCGAAGTGTCCGAGCAGCTTGCGCCCCTCCGACTCGAACAGGATGCACTCGGAGATGCTGTCGTAGTCCCAGACGTCGTGCGGGGTGCACTGGTAGTGCCAGCGGATCTGCCCGCTGTCCGCGTCGACGGCGACGATGCTGTCGGTGAAGAGGTTGTCGCCCTCCCGGACCTCGCCGTCGAAGTCCGGTGCCGGGTTGCCCGTGCCGATGTACAGCAGGTTCGTCTCGGGGTCGAAGGTGCCGGTCAGCCAGCAGTTCGCCCCGCCCCGGGCCCAGGCCTGGCCGTCGGCCGGCCAGGTCTCGGAACCGGGCTCACCCGGCTTCGGGACCATGTAGCAGCGCCACAGGTGCTCGCCGCTGTCGAGGTCGAAGGAGTCCAGGTGGCCGCGCACGCCGAACTCGCCGCCGGAGCTGCCGACGATGACCATGTTCTTCACGATCAGCGGAGCGACCGTCGCGCTCTCGCCGGCGCGGACGTCGCCGTAGGTCTTGTCCCAGACCTTCTTGCCGGTGACGGCGTCGAGCGCGATCACGTGGGCGTTCGGGGTGACCGAGAAGACCTTCCCCTTCGCCACGGCGACCCCGCGGTTCACGTTCCCGCAGCACAGCGAGATGTCGAACGGGGTGGCGTGCTTGTACCGCCAGATCTCGGTGCCCGTCTTCGCGTCGAGGGCCCACACCCAGCCGTCCCAGCCGGAGACGAACATGATCCCGTCGACGACGATCGGCGTGGCCTCGAAGGCGTACGTCGACGCGCCGGCGATCATGCCGCTCGTCCCGGACTGGAAGATCCAGGCGGGACCGATGCCCTTGACGTTCTCGGTGTTGATCTGGTCCAGCGGGCTGAACCGCTGGCCGTTGTAGGCGCCGTAGTAGGTGAGCCAGTTCTGGGGCTCGGAACGGGCGTCGAGGATACGCTCGTAGGTCACGTTCTCGACGACCGGCGGTGCGTCGCCGTGCTTGCCGCTCAGATCGCCCTGGTCGATGGCCTCGCCGGCGTCGACGTACTCGACGGTCATGGTCTGCTCCTTCCTACGGCCGCGGCTGTTCGGGTCGGTCGAGGCGCGCCTCGGGCGGGACGTCGCCGAGGACGACGATGGCGCCGGTCAACCCACGGCCCTCGTCGTTGCCGGTGGGCGAGCTGAACCAGTAGTAGCCGGGGCCGTCGAGATTGAGCTTCGCCCGGCCGCGGGAATGGTTCACCAACCAGATGAACTTCCGGTCGCCATTGCTGGGGAACAGCGCACAGTGCGTGTTCAGGTCGTCGTTGAAGATCTCGATCTCGAGGTCGCCGCCGTGCGGCATGACGATGACGGCGGGGTCCCATGCGATCTCGTCCGGGTTGATCCGGAGGCGGATGTGCATGGTGCCGTCTTCGCGCTCCTTGGCCTGTTCGACGTTGCCGGTCGTGATGACACGTCCGATGGGGCCCTTGTTCTGCTGGTCCAGTCCCAGCTTGTGCAGCAGGTCCGCCCGATCCTGGGCGCTACTGGTCGTCATCGGCTCCGCCTCCTGGTCCGCGCCTGTCGCGTGTCGTCCGCCTCGCGCGCCCGGCCGCCCGCCGGTCCCGGTTCGGGTGTCGCGCTCCGCTCGTCCGGGGCGCGACGACGAGCCGGGGTACCGGGCATCGGTCGCTGTCGGTCGTCTCGAATGCCGTCCGGAAATGTGCACGGCGATCGCCGGGAACGGCGTTCGCCGTACGCGATCGAACCCCGCCCCGAATTCGTTCGCCGGAGGAGGAAAACGTTACGCGCGTCACAGGAGCAGCGGCAAGGTCACGTACTGGTTCACGGTGCCGGGCGCCGTTCGTTCGGTCCGGGCTACCGTTCCCCCGCGATCCGGTGCCGCCGGAAGATCGCCGGCCGGGCTCAGATCCCGAGCGCGCGCCGCACCCCGGGGGCGTTGCGCCGCGACACGGGCACCCGGTCGCCCGCCTTGCTGTCGAGGACGAGCGACAGCTCTCCCTTGTCCCCGCGCTCGACCTCCCGGACGCGATCGAGGTTCACCACGTACCGACGGTGCACCCGCAGGAACCCGGCGTCGGCCAGGTCGTCGTCGAGCCGGTCGAGGCCGGCGGAGGCGGCGCGCAGGCGCCCCTCGTCCGTCGAGAGCCACACGTCGTTGCCGTCGGCCTCGGCGAGGTGGACCTCCGACGGCCGCAGCAGCACGAGGCGGTTCTCGCGGAGGGCGACGATCCGCCGCCGCGCCCCCTGGGGCACCCGCGGCCGGGCCGGCGCCTCGAGCTCGCCGACCTGATCCCCCTCGACGACCCCGAAGGAGAGCAGGCTCCCCACCATGCGACCGGAGACGAAGACCGGGCGGACGCCGACCGGCGTCGGCTCGTCCGCGAGGTGGGTGAAGACCTGGGTCGCCCCCACCCAGTCCGGGTTGTGCGCCGCCTGCCGGTCGGCGTAGCGCGCGATGCCGATCAGGTCCGGCAGCCCCGGGTTCCAGCGCACCGTGGGGTCGATCGCGGGGGTGAGGGCCGGCACGCCCATGAGCACGCTCGCCGTCTCGTCGGCGATCACCACCTTGCCGGCCGTGTCCATCGCGGCGAGCGCGATTCCGGGGCGGGCCCGGGCCTGCGTGAAGGCCGCGACCAGCGCCGTCCCGCTGTCCCGGGCCCGGCTGCGCAGCGTGCGCCGGGTCGTGGCGACCGCCTGCGAGAGCCACGCGCCCGTCGCGTCGGGCAGGGCGGTGCGCCAGCAGGAGATGTTGAGGACCGCGATCGGGGCCCGGGTCACGACGTCGCGCACCGCGATCCCGGCGCAGACCCAGTTGTGGAAGGCCTGGCACCAGTGCTCGGCGCCGCGGACCAGGACCGGGCCGTGGCCCTCCAGCGCCGTGCCCATGCCGTTCGTGCCCGCCGCACACTCCGACCAGCAGTACCAGGGCGCCAGGTTGGAGTCCGACGCCCGGCCCAACGTGGTGTGGTTCCCCCACGCGGCGAGGATCCGCCCGGTGGCGTCGGCGACGGTGACGATGCCGCTGAGGTTGTCGACGTCCTGGGCCACGGAGGCCGCCAGCCCGCCCAGCTCGGTGAACACGACGTCGTGCTCGAGGGTGTGGTCGATCTGCTCGACGGCGACCGGTGCGGCGCGCAGGAGCGGGTCGACGCGGTACTGCTCCCGGCAACGGTGCCAGGAGACGACGACCTCGGGGCGGACGCCGGGGACGCTGTCCTCGCCGTCGACGAACCGCTCCCACGCCGCGAGCACGGTGTCCCGGTAGGGGGTCGCCGCCGTGGGACCGAGCCGGTGTACGTCGTTCATGTGGAGACCACTCGTCGTTGAGCGCAGCCAGGGAGGTCCCACTGTAGGCACCGGCACGCCCGTGCGTCAGCCGACGAAAGGGCCCCCAGGACGAAGTCCTGGGGGCCCTTTCGGGTCAACGGCCGGGGCGGGCGCCCCGGCGGGTCGGGATCAGACCAGGTCGTACCGGTCCGCGTTCGCGACCTTCACCCACGCCGCGACGAAGTCCTTCACGAACTTCTCCGTCGCGTCGTCGCTCGCGTACACCTCGGCGAGGGCCCGCAGCTCGGAGTTCGAGCCGAAGACCAGGTCGACGCGGGTGCCGGTCCACCGGACCTCGCCGGTGGCGCGGTCGTGGGCCTCGAACAGGTCGTCGTCGCCGGCCACCGATCTCCACTCGATGTCCATGTCGAGCAGGTTCGTGAAGAAGTCGTTGGTCAGCGTGCCCGGCCGGTCGGTGAACACGCCGGCCTTCGAGCCGCCGGTGTTCGCGCCCAGCACCCGCAGGCCGCCGACCAGCACGGTCAGCTCCGGTGCGCTCAGCCCGAGCAGGTTCGCCCGGTCGACGAGCAGGTACTCGCCGGGCAGGCGGTGGCCCTTGCCGCGGAAGTTGCGGAAGCCGTCCGCGGTGGGCTCGAGGTACGCGAAGGAGCCGACGTCCGTCTGCTCCTGGGTCGCGTCGGTCCGGCCCGGGGTGAACGGCACCGCGACCGGGGTGCCGGCGTCCTTCGCGGCCTTCTCGATCGCGGCCGCGCCGGCCAGCACGACCAGGTCGGCGAAGGAGACCTCCTTGCCGAACGACGCCTGGACGCCCTCCAGCGCCCGGACGACCTGGGCGAGCTCGTCCGGGTCGTTGACCTCCCAGCCGCGCTGCGGCTCGAGGCGGATGCGCCCGCCGTTCGCGCCGCCGCGCTTGTCGCTGCTGCGGAACGACGAGGCCGCGGCCCAGGAGGCCGAGACCAGCTGGGAGACCGAGAGCCCCGTCTCGAGGATCTTCTCCTTGAGGGCGGTGACGTCCTCGTCGGACAGCGTGTAGTCGCCGCGGGCCGGGACCGGGTCCTGCCAGAGCAGCTCCTCCTGCGGCACGAGCGGGCCGAGGTAGCGCTGGATCGGGCCCATGTCGCGGTGGGTGAGCTTGTACCAGGCGCGGGCGAACGCGTCGGCGAACTCGTCCGGGTTCTCGTGGAAGCGCCGCGAGATCGGCTCGTAGATCGGGTCGAACCGCAGGGCCAGGTCCGTGGTCAGCATCGTGACCGGCCGGTTGAGCTCCCCGGTCTCCGGGTCGGGGATCCTGTCGTCCCCGGAGCCGTCCTTCGCCACCCACTGCCAGGCGCCGGCGGGGCTCTTGGTCAGCTCGTACTCGTAGCCGAAGAGGTTGTCGAAGAAGCCGTTGCTCCACTGCGTCGGGGTGGAGGTCCAGGTGACCTCGAGGCCCGAGGTGATGGTGTCGCGGCCCTTGCCCGTGCCGAAACCCTGCTTCCAGCCGAGGCCCTGCTGCTCGATCGGGGCGCCCTCGGGCTCGGGACCGACGTTGTCGTCGACGTCCGGGTTCGCCGCGCCGTGGGTTTTGCCGAAGGTGTGCCCGCCGGCGATGAGGGCGACGGTCTCCTCGTCGTTCATCGCCATCCGGCCGAAGGTCTCGCGGATGTCGCGGGCCGCGGCGACCGGGTCCGGGTCGGCGTTGGGGCCCTCCGGGTTGACGTAGATCAGGCCCATCTGGACCGCGCCGAGCGGTTTCTCCAGCTCGCGGTCACCCGTGTAGCGCTCGTCGCCGAGCCAGGTGCGCTCCGGGCCCCAGTAGACGTCCTCGTCCGGCTCCCAGACGTCCGCGCGGCCGCCGGCGAAGCCGAAGGTCTTCAGGCCCATGGTCTCCAGGGCGCGGTTGCCGGTGAAGATCATGAGGTCGGCCCAGGAGACCTTCCTGCCCCACTTCTTCTTGACCGGCCACAGCAGGCGCCGGGCCTTGTCCAGGTTGCCGTTGTCCGGCCAGCTGTTGAGCGGCGCGAAGCGCTGCATGCCCGCGCCCGCCCCGCCGCGGCCGTCGTCCACGCGGTAGGTGCCCGCGCTGTGCCACGCCATGCGGATCATGAACGGGCCGTAGTTCCCGAAGTCCGCCGGCCACCAGTCCTTGGAGTCGGTGAGGACCGCGTCGACGTCGCGGGCCAGCTCGTCCAGGTCGACGGTCAGGAACTCCGCGGCGTAGTCGAAGTCCGGGCCCATCGGGTTCGCGACGGCCGGGTGCTTGCGGAGGATCTTCAGGTTGAGCTGGTCGGGCCACCAGTCGGTGTTGCTCGCACCCTCGGTCGGGTGCCCGAGACGGCCGGCGTGCACGGGGCAGCCGCCCGCCCCTTCCGTCTGCATCTGCTTCTCGACCGTGGTGTGGTCCTCGGACGACGACACTGCGATCCTCCTGCGTTCGGCTCGGTGGTGGGCGGGTGATCGGCGGACCGCGTGGTGGTGGTCCGCCGACCCGTGGACACGCGCGGAGTCTGGCCCACGTTCTGGAATGCCTCAAGAACGTGTCGCAGTCTGAGACCACCGACGTGGCGCGTCCCCGGCCCGGCTACTCCATGCCCGACGCGGCCAGCGGGTCGTAGCCGGGCGTGCGGAGGAGCGCCTGCAGCTGGCGGCGGCGCACCCCGACGTTCGACCCCTCGATCACCGGGTAGGCGAGGGCCTCGTTCAGGTAGCGGAGCAGCGGGAACGCCGTGTCGTAGGCCGACACGCCCACGATCTTGACCAGGTCGGTGATCACGTCGACGGCGGTCTCCGAGCCGAAGACCTTGGCGTGCAACGCCCACTCCGGACCGTGCGGGTCCCCGGCGAGCGCGGCGTCGAGGGCCCGCCAGGACAGCAGCCGGACGGCCTCGATGCGGCCCTTGGCGTCCGCCAGCACGTCGGCCACGGACTGGTGCTCGACGATCGGCACGGCGCCGCCGCGCTTCTCGGTGGTGGCGAACCGCAGGGCCACCTCGAAGGCCCGGCGCATCGCCGCGACGGCGAAGGTGCCGATGGAGGCCCCGCTGCCGACGAACGCGTTGCGGCACAGCTCCACTCCCTGGCCCTCGCGGCCGAGGAGGTTGGCCCGGGGAACCCGGACGTCGACGAGCCGGACGGTCGCGGTGAGGCACCCGCGCAGCGCCGGGAGGTCGTGGTACTCCTCCACCTCGACGTGGCCGGCCAGGTGCTCCCGCTCGGCGACGACCAGCGAGACGCCGCCGGGTGCGCGGCAGACGATCGTCATGAGGTCGGGGCCGTCGCCGTCCCAGCCCGGCAGGTGCGACGCCCAGGCCTTGCGCCCGTTGATCACATAGTGGTCGCCGTCGGGCACGGCGGTGGTACGGGTGCCCTCGGCGGGCGGCGGCGCGTCGAAGTTGGCGCTGCCGCCAGGCTCGGAGTAGGCCATCGCGGCCACCGGCGCACCGGAGTCGGCGAGGAAGGGGGCCACGAAGCGCGCGATCTGCTCGGGCGTGCCGATCTCGTAGACGGGCGCGAGGGCGATCAGCGGCCCGGCCATCGAGATGACGAAGTCCGGGCTGTGGACCGCCCACTCCTCGACGAGGATCGCCGCGTCGACGCCGCCGCCTGCCGCGCCGCCGAAGGGCGCCGGGATCAGGCCCTTGAGGAAGCCGGCCGCGACGGCCTTCTCGAAGGCCGGGCGGGCCAGGGCGGCGCGGCGGACCGGGTCGGGCTCGGCGCGGACGGCGTCGGCCAGGTCGCGCAGGTTCGCCTCGGCGAACTCCCGCGCGGCGTGCTTGAGCCCGACCTGCTCGGGGGAGAGGGAGAAGGAGACGGACACCGGGACCTCCGACGTCGGTGCCGGACGGCGTCCGGCGGGAGCCCCCAGGCTCCCGGCGCGCGGCGCGAACGTCTCGTCAGTCCGTGCGCGGGACCTGTGCAGTTCGTGCAGCTCCGCGCACGTCCGTCGGCGCGCAGCCGTGGGCGCGGCGGAACGCCCGGCTGAACGAGGCCGGGTCGACGAAGCCGACCGAGGCGCCGATTTCGGTGACGGTCCGGGTGTCGGCGGGGTCGGCGAGCAGCGCGGCGGCCCGCTCGAGGCGCAGCCGCCGGACGGTCGCGGCGAACGTGTCGCCGGAGCCGGCGAAGGCGGCGTGCAGGGTCCGCGGGGAGACCGCGAACCGGCGGCAGACCGCGGCGACGGACAGGGCCGGGTCGCCCAGCCGGCCGTGGACGTACCGCAGGACCGCGACCCGCAGCAGCTCGGCGGGCGGGGCCTGCGCCTCGGATGCGGCCGCGGCCGTGACGGCCGCGGCGAGGGCGTGCTCCAGCTCGGCGCCGGCGGGGTCGGCGTCGTCGACCTCCCAGAGCGCGCCGATCATCGCGCTGACGACCCCGCCGGCGCCGCGCCCGTCCCACCGCCTGCCGAGCCGGGGCCGCAGCCGGCGGCCGTCGAGCAGCTCGTGGGGGAGCCGGTAGGAGACCATGCGCCAGGGGGCGTCGAAGTCGAACCGGTACGGCTCGGTGGTGTCGACGACGGTGAACTCGCCCGGCCCCACGACCGCGTCGGCGCGGCCCTGCCGCACGCGGCACCGGCCGGTGACCTGCAGGTTCAGGAAGTAGAAGGCCCCGTCCGTGCGGGCGACCTCGGCCGGCCCGTGCAGGGTCGCCTGCGGCTGCGAGGCGATGTGCGCGCGCACGACCTGCTGCAGCGGCCGCGTCTCGACCCGGGCGGCGAAGCCGGGTGCGGCGCGGTCGGCCCGGCGCGGGGTCAGGGGCACGAAGGCCCGGCAGATGACCTCGTGCCAGTACCCGAACTGCTCGCGCTCGGGCCGGGCGGCGACGTCCCAGACGGCCATCCGCCGACCTCCTCGTGCCCGGCGCGGGCGGCGGGGTCGCCGCCCACGCCGAATGCTCGTCCGGCACGCCGGTGCCGGTCAACCGGCCGCGGTCAGGAGTCCTCGTGGACCGTGATCGCCGCCGCGGGGCAGACGTCCGCGGCCTCGCGGACCGCCGTGTGGTGGGCGGCGTCGGGCTCGGCCTCGAGCAGCACCACGATCCCGTCGTCCTCGCGCTGGTCGAACACGTCCGGCGCGAGCATCACGCACTGCCCGGCGCCGCAGCAGCGGTCCTCGTCGACGGTCACCTTCATGCTCGGTCTCCTTCGGTGGTGGCGGGCGCGGCGGCCGGGGCGAGCCAGAGGCCGACGAGCGCGTCGACCAGGCCCGTGGCGGTCGCGTCCCAGGTGGTCCGGGGGGTGGGGGCGCCCTCGGCGAGGGCGCGCTCGCGGGCGGCGCACACGTGCACCAGCAGCAGGCGGGTCATGTCGCCGCGCTCGAGGCGGACCTCGGCGGGCAGGTCGGGCAGGCAGCGGTCGAGCCCCTCGGCCGTCGCGAGCAGCGCCGGCGAGCTGAGCGACTCCTGCGTGACGATCTCGCGGTAGGCGGGCTCGGTGGTGAGCTGGGCGTGGAAGCGGGCGAACCAGGTGGGCGGGCCGAGGCCGTCGAGGTAGTCGGTCATCGGCCGGACCAGGCAGTCGACCCAGTCCCGCACGTCCGACGACCCCTCGGTCGCGGCGAGCGCCTCGGCCCGCAGGCCCTCGATCCGCGTGGTGTGCCGCCGCACCACGGCCCGGACCAGGTCCTCCTTGGCCCCGAAGTGGTAGCCGACGACGGCGGTGTTGCCCTGCCCGGCCGCCTCGCCGATCTGCCGGTTCGACACCGCCGCCACGCCGCGCTCGGCGAAGAGCCGCTCGGCGGCGGCGAGGATCAGCGCCCGGGTGGCCTCGGCGCGGCTCGCCCGCGGCCCCGTCACCACGACATCCCCGTTCACCGCCTCACCAGCGCACCGGCAGCTCGCGGAGCCCGCCGACGGCCAGGCCCTCGACCCGCTGCAGCTCCTCGACCGGGACGGCGAGGTCGAGCCCGGGCAGCCGGCGCAGCAGTACCTCGAGCGTGACCTGCAGCTCGGTGCGGGCGAGCGCCTGGCCGAGGCAGGAGTGCGGGCCGGAGCCGAAGCTCAGGTGCGGGTTCGGCGAGCGGGTCAGGTCCATCTCCTCGGCGCCGTCGAACGCCCGCGCGTCGCGGTTCGCGGCCCCCATGCTGCACATGACGGTGGTGCCGGCGGGCAGGGCCGCGCTGCCGAGCGCGACGTCCTCGGCGATGTAGCGGGGCATGCCGATGCCCGGGTTGGCGTCGAAGCGCAGCGACTCCTCGACGGCGGTGCGCACCAGCGACGGGTCGGCCAGCAGCTGCTCCCAGCGGCGGCGGTCGGCGAGCAGCATCGCGACCATCTTGCTGATCATGTTCGCGGTGGTCTCGTGCCCGGCGACGAGCAGGCCCTGGCCGGTACCGACGAGCTGGGCGTCGGTGAGGAGGGTGCCGTCCGCGGTGGGCTCGGTGGTCAGCTCGCTGAGCAGGTCGTCGCCGGGCTGCGCGCGCTTGGCCTGCACGTGGGCCTGCATGTAGCCGAGGAACTCGGTCTGCGCCGCCACGATCTCGTCCCGGCCGTACCGGGTGAGGTTGAGCAGCGTGTCCGACCAGTACGAGAACCTGTCGCGGTCGGAGTCCGGCACGCCGAGCATCGTGCAGATGACCCAGACCGGGAGCGGGAAGCCGAGCGCGGCCTTGAGGTCGGCGGGCTGACCGTGGGCCAGCATCTCGTCGATCAGCGAGTCGGCCATCGCCTCGATCCGCGGCCGGAGCGCGGCCATCCGCTTCGCGGTGAACCAGCGCATGACCAGGCGTCGCCACTGCTGGTGCGCCGGGCCGCTCTGCGGGAGCGCACTCGCCATGTCGCTGTCGAACACGCCGCCGGAGTCGGAGATCCGCGCGCCCTGCCCGCCGCCGACGCGGGGGAAGCGGGGATCGGAGAGGACCTGCTTGACGTCGTCGTAGCGGGTGAGCAGCTGCGCGTGGTCGCCGCTGGGCAGGGTCACCGTGGCGACCGGGCAGCGGTCGCGCAGCTCGGCCCACTCCTTCGGCGGGTCGAGCGGGTCCGGCGCGGGCAGCGGGTAGTGCAGCTCGTCGGTGCCGGGTTCGGAGAGGGTCACAGCGGTCCTTCCGGTGGTGGGCGGTCGGGGCTCGTCCCACTCTAAATCAACCGCTTGATTTGAGACACCACCTGGAAGGTCACGCCCGGCACGGGAACCCCGGCGCGTGCCGGGTCCCCGCCGTCGTCGTTCGTCGGGCGTCAGTCGAACAGGTCCGGGTCGGTCCGCACGATCTCGTCCCACAGCGGCTGGAAGGCGAACCAGCCGGCGTAGTGCCCGCCGGTCTGCTCGCGGGTGAAGCGCGCGTTCTCCGGGTCGACGAGCGTCGGCGTGCCGGCGGCCTCGGCGAGCAGCTGGGCCTGGCAGTTGCGCTCGGTGCTGACGAACCACCACGCCGCCTCGGCCACGGTGTGCCCGACGGTGAAGATCCCGTGGTTGCGGTGGAAGCACATGGAGTTGTCGCCGAGGCCCTCGGCGAGCAGCCGGGCCGCCTCCTCGTCGACCACGACCGCGCCCGCCCCCTCGGTGACCACCGTGTGGTTCTCGTAGAGCGCGCAGGCGTCCTGCGTGATCGGGTCGAGCGGCCGACCGAGCGAGGACCAGGCCTTGCCGTAGACCGAGTGCGCGTGGCATGCCGCGACGACGTCCGGCCGGGCCTCGTGCACGGCCGAGTGGATCACGAACCCGGCCCGGTTCACCGGCTTGTTGCCGTACCGGACGGTCCCGGTGTGGTCGACGAGGATCAGGTCCGAGACGCGGATGTGCCGGAAGGACATGCCGAACGGGTTCACCCAGAACATGTCCTCGTGCTCCGGGTCGCGCACGGTGATGTGCCCGGCGACGCCCTCCCCGAAGCCGAAGCGGCCGAAGATCCGGAACGCGCCCGCGAGCTGCTGCTTGCGGTGCAGCCGCTCCTCCTCGACGGTCGCGAACTCGGGCGGGCGCGGCAGGGCGATGCCCTCCTGGGTGGGCTCGAAGGAGGGCATGCCCCCGTTGTCGGGTGCGGAGGCGGGTGCGGACGTCGTCGGTGCAGCCATCCTCCGACGGTGCGCCCCGCCGCACCGGCCCGTCAACGGGTGCGCGGGCTCCTGCTGCGCGGGTGCCGGCGGGCCGGGCGTTAGGGTCGCGGCCGTGAGCACTGCGGTCGTGGTCGGCAGCGGCCCCAACGGGCTCACGGCGGCGGCGCTGCTGGCGCGCGCGGGCGTCGAGGTCACCGTCCTGGAGGCGGCGGCGGAGATCGGCGGCGGCACCCGCACGGGCGAGGCGATCCTGCCCGGGCTGCTGCACGACCACTGCTCGGCGGTGCACCCGATGGCCGTCGGCTCGCCGGCGCTGCAGGACCTGCAGGTGGCGAAGTACGGCCTCGAGTGGCGGTGGCCGGAGATCGACTGCGTCCATCCGCTCGACGACGGCACGGCCGGCGTGCTGCACCGCTCGGTCGGGGAGACGGCCCGGGGACTGGGCCGGGACGGCCGGCGCTGGTCCGCGCTGTTCGGCCGGCCCGCCGCGCGCTACGACGCCCTGGCCGAGGACGTCCTGGGCCCGCTGCTGCGGATCCCGTCGCACCCGCTCGACCTCGCCCGGTTCGGCCTGCCCACGCTGCTGCCCGCGACCGTCCTGGCCCGCGCGTTCGCGACCCCGCGGGCGCGGGCGCTGTTCGCCGGGGTCGCGGCGCACGCCTTCCACCCGCTGGAGCGGCCGCTGACCTCGGCGATCGGCCTGGGCATCCTCACCGCCGGGCACCGGCACGGCTGGGCGGTCGCGGCCGGTGGCTCGCGCGCGATCTCCGACGCGCTCGCGGCGGTGCTGGCCGAGCACGGCGGGCGGATCGAGACGGGGGTCCGGGTGACCTCCGCGGCGCAGCTGCCTCCTGCCGACGTCGTGCTGTTCGACCTGGCTCCGGGCGCGGTCGCCGGAATCCTCGGCGACCGGCTGCCCCGCCGGGCGGCCCGGGCCTACCGACGCTTCCGCCACGGGCCGGGGGCGTTCAAGGTCGACTTCGCGGTGGAGGGCGGGGTGCCCTGGCGGAACCCGGCCGCCGCCCGCGCCGGCACCGTGCACCTGGGCGGGCCGCTGGAGGAGGTCGCAGCCGGGGAGCGCGAGATCGCCGCGGGCCGGCTGCCCGAGCGGCCGTTCGTGCTGGTCGGGCAGCAGTACCTCGCCGACCCGGGCCGATCGGTCGGGGACGTGCACCCGGTCTGGGCCTACGCGCACGTTCCGCACGGGTACGCGGGCGACGCCACCGAGGCGATCACCGCGCAGCTCGAGCGGTTCGCGCCCGGCTTCCGCGACCGCGTCGTCGGGACCGCGGTGCGGACCACCACGGAGCTGGCCCGGTACAACCCGAACTTCGTGGGCGGCGACATCGTCACCGGCTCGACGCGGGCGGTGCGGCTGCTGGTCGGGCCCCGCGCCACGCTCGCCCCCTACGACACCGGCGTCCCCGGCGTGTACGTCTGCTCCGCCGCCACCCCGCCCGGCGCCGGCGCGCACGGGATGTGCGGGGCGCACGCGGCCGAACGGGCCCTGCGGCACCTGCGTCGCTGACGCCGGCCGGTCGCCGGCGGTGCACCCGCCGACCCGGGCACCACGACGCCGACCGGACGAGCGGGACGGATCAGCGCGGCCCGGCCACCGCCGACCGCAGCCGGCCCGCGACCGGACTCGGCCGGCGGATCACCGCACTACGGTCGGCCCGATGAACCGAGCGCTGGCCTCCCGGCTGCTGGTGGGGGTGCTGGCCCTCGAGATCGTGGTCCCGGCCGTCTCCCTCGCGACCACCTCGACCCCACGGCACTACGCCTGGAGCATGTTCGTCGAGTCCTCGACCGACTACCGCTACGTCGGCGAGACCACGGACGGCACGCACGTCGATCTCGACCCGGGCGAGGTCGGGCGGCCGTGGTCCGGCATCCACTACGGGCCGCAGACTCCGGAGCGGCTGTGCGCGCGGCACCCCGAGCTGACCTCGGTGACCCGGTTCTACGACACCGACCTCGAGAGCGTGCAGCCGTGCGGATGATCCCCGAGACCGTGCCGGGCCGGCCGCTAGCCGCGTACCGGATCGTGCTGGGGCTGGTCGCCGTGGTGCGCGCGCTGGCCCTCACCGCCAACCCGTACCTCGGCAACCGCCCGCACCCGCTCTACTCCTTCCTGCCGGCGGTGCCCACGCCGGTGTGGACGGTCGTCGGGCTGGTGATGCTGGCCGCCGCCGTACTCGTCGTGCTGGGTGTGCGGGCCCGCCCGGCCGCCGCGACCGTCGGCGTGTGCGTCCTGCTGCTGATGTGGGGCGCCGGCTACTACGGCAACGGCGCCTACCTGCTGGCCACGATGTCGCTCCTGATCTCCTGCACGCGGTGCGACACCGATCTCGCGCTGCGCCCGCGCCGGTACGCCGACGGCGTGTGGGCGCCGCCGGTCTACCTCATGCGCGCGCAGATCACGATCGTCTACGTCTACGCCGCTCTCGGGAAGCTCAGCCTCGACTTCCTCTCCGGCAACGGGCTCGCTTCGTGGGGCATCGACTCGGCCCTCGCGCCGCGGTTCCTGCTGGTCCTGCCCGTGCTGGTGACGATGGCCGTCGGTGCGGTGGCCACGGAGCTGTTCGTCTCGGTGGCGCTGTGGTTCCGGCGGACGCGGCCCGTCGCGATCACGCTCGGGCTCCTGCTGCACCTGTGCATGATCGGCTGGATCAGCGACAGCCTGATCGCGGTCGTGGAGTTGACGTGCTTCGCGGCCACCACGACCGGCGGCTACCTGCTCTTCGTCGACCGGCTGCCGCGGTTCGTGGAGCGCCGGATCCCGGAGGGCTCGCAGGCGTCCGGTTAACGCCCACCCCCGGTTCCGACGAGGACCGGCCGTGGAGGCGCGGCGGGTCGGGAGCCTGCGGTGGTACGGCGTGCTGCTCGTGCGCGTCGCCGCCCTGGTCATGACGGGCGTGGTGCTGCAGACTGCCGGGTCGGCCGCCTGGAACGACCACGTGCTCGGCCTGCGCGGCGAGCCCGACCGGGGGACCGTCGTCGCCGTCCGGCACACGTCCCCGGGCCGGGCCGACCGCGTGGAGGTCGACACGGCCCGGTTCGGCGGCACGGCCTGGGTCACCACGCCCCGCAAGGACCTCGACGTCGGCGACACGGTCGACGTCGTCGTCGATCCCCGCGACCCGGCGCGGGCCGAGCTCGCCGGGGACGGCTGGCCGTGGCGGCAGATCGTGATCCCGCTGACCGGGCTGCTGCTGGTCGCCGTGTTCGTGGGGAGGTACGGGCGGTGGCGCGAGCCGGAGCCGCCCACCGACGCCGACGAGCTGGTCCGCGGGGGAGCGACCTGACTCAGGCGCCCTCGAGGTACCGCTTGGCCAGGCCGCCGAGCGTCTCCTCGAACTCCGCCACCGTGCGCCGGATGATCTCCGCGACGGGCTCGACCGCGCCGATCCGGCCGGCCACCTGGCCCAGTTGGGCGAGGCTCGCGTTGAGGTCGCCGTCCCGGTAGAGCCCGTGGATGTTGCCGAGCAGGGCCATCGGGTCGCCCGCGGTCGCGATCTCGAACGGCGCGGTGGCCTCGGTGCGCAGCACCCGGACCTGCTTGCCGTTGTGTTTGTTGATCAGCATGGTGTCGGTCTCGGCGGCCGCCACCACGGCGTCCTTCATGTTGCGGTGCACCGGGGACTCCTCGGTGGCCACCATCCGCGTGCCCATCTGGACGCCCTCGGCGCCGAGGGCGAATGCGGCGGCCATCGACCGGCCGTCGGCGATCCCGCCGGCGGCCACGATCGGCACCCCGACCTGCGCCGCGACCAGGGGGAGCAGCACCATCGACGACACCTCGCGCGGCGCCTTGAACCCGGCGCCCTCGCTGCCCTCGACCACCAGCCCGTCGACGCCGGCCTCGATCGCCTTCTGCGCGCCGCGCAGGGACGGGACGACGTGGAAGACGGTCAGGCCCGCCTCCTTCAGCCGCGGCGTGTGGGCGGTGGGGGAGCCCGCGGACGTCGTCACGAAGCGGACGCCCTCCTCGACGATCATGTCGACGATCGCCGGGTCCTTGACGAAGGCGAGCGGCAGGTTCACGCCGAACGGCTTGTCGGTGAGGTCGCGCGTGCGGCGGATGTCCTCGCGCACCTCGTCGACCCCGAGCGAGCCGGGGACGAGGCCCATCGCGCCGGCCTCGGACACCGCGGCGACGAGCCGCGGTTTGGCGATGTAGCCCATCGGGGCCTGCAGGATCGGGACGTCGACGCCCAGCAGCTGGGTCACGCGGTTGGCGAAGGTCACCACCGCAGGCTAAACGAACGTTCACTTGGTGGCCAGGGTCCACGGGAAACGTCCCCGGTGCGAGGATCGGGCCATGGCAGCCACGCCGATCCAGGACGTCCCGATCGCGACCGAGCCGATCCGGCTCGGACAGTTCCTCAAACTCTCCGGCCTCGCCGAGGACGGCGTGCACGCCCGGGAGCTGGTCGAGGCCGGCGAGGTCATGGTCGACGGCCGCGCGGAGACCCGGCGCGGCGCCCAGCTGCGCCGCGGGCAGGTCGTGGCCGTGCACGGCCGGCGGGCGCGGCCCGTCGGGTAGCGGGGCTACCAGCCCAGGGCCTGGTGCAGCCGCTCCTCCATGACCGGCGCGAGGGAGGTCATGTACGTGGCCGAGACGTGGTTGAAGTCCATGTAGACGAGCACGTTGCCGATCTCGGCCGGGCAGAGCGCGGCGTCGCACAGGTGGTCGGAGAAGTCCAGGAAGGTCACGTTCGGCGGGACGTCCGGGGCCAGCTGGTACGGCGGGATCGGGCCGTAGACGTCCGCGCGGGGCACGCCGCACTCGGCGGCCCCGCGGCCGCGCTGCTGCAGGCAGTCCGGCGGGCTGAACGACGTGTCGAAGCGCGGGTTGTCCCGCGCGGCGATCACCGGGATGCCGAGCTCGTTCATCCGCTGCCAGGCGGCGACGAAGCCGGGCGGGGTGACCTCGGTGAGCCCGGCCCGGACGTCCCGGCTGGCCAGCGTGAACACGGCGTCGGGATGCAGGTCGGCGATCTCGTCGACCACCGCGGCGTTCCAGTTCAGGCAGTCCAGGTTGGCCGGGTCCACCTCGGACGTGGTGGAGAAGGGGCAGGCCCCCTTCAGCATGTCGATCAGCTCCCAGTTGTTCCGCTGCGCGACCGGGGCCAGCGCGGCGGTGTACTGCTGGGAGTGCGAGTCCCCGACCACGACGATCCGCTTGGCCGGCGGGACCGCGGGATCCGGCCGGGGCGACGTGCAGGCCTCGGCGGTCGGGTAGCGGGTCATCGGGGCGCAGGCCCAGCCCGTGAACTGGTAGAAGTCGTCCGGCGCCGTGACCATCGGGGGGATCAGCTCGACGGCCGGGTCGACGTCGTCGATCGAGCCGGAGTGGATGGCCATCGCCCCGGGGTGGTCGGTGTCGCCCACCGCGGCGGTCTCGTTCGCCCGCTGGGCGGCCTCGAACTGCCACACGCCGCCGGCGAGCAGGACGACCGCGAGCCCGGCGGCCGCGCCCCGCCAGCGCGTCCGGTCGGTGAGCGGCGCCCGCCGGATCGGCTCCTCGATCAGGTGGTGCGTGAGCACCGCGAGCACGACCGACAGCCCGACGATGGCCAGCCCGCCGCGCAGCCCGACGGTCTCCTGGTCGCGGACGACCAGGAAGAAGATCAGCACCGGCCAGTGCCACAGGTAGAGCGAGTAGCTCAGGTCGCCGAGGTAGCCGACGGGCCGCGAGCCGAGGATCCTGTCCGCCCCGATCCGGCTGCCGGTCATGCCGGCGATCAGCACCAGGCACGCCGCGCCGGTGGGCCACAGCGCCGCGATGCCGGGAAACACGGCGTCGACCCGCAGCAGGGCGCCGCACGCGATGAGCCCGACGACGCCGACCCAGCCGAGCACGACCCGCCAGCGGCGGGGCAGGGTGATCGCGTCGATCGTCAGCGCCAGCAGGCCGCCGAGCGCGAACTCCCACACGCGGGTGAGCGAGTGGAAGTAGGCGAGCGGCTGGTTGGTGATCGTGAGCGCGACCGAGAAGGTCAGCGAGGCGGCGAAGAGGCCGCTCAGGGTGAGCAGCAGGTGCCCGCGCAGCCGCTCCCCGGCCTGGCCGGCGACCAGCCCCACCACCGCGATCAGCAGCGGCCACACGACGTAGAACTGCACCTGGATCGACAGCGACCAGAAATGCTGGACCACGCTCTGGGTGTTGTGCTGGGCCGCGTAGTCCACGGAGTCGGCCGCGAGCTGCCAGTTCTCCAGGAACACCGCCGACGCGAACAGCTCGTGCAGCGTCTGCTGCCAGCGGGCCTCGGGGAGCAGCAGCGCGCCCGCGACCGCGCTCACGACCAGCACGGTGAAGGCGGCCGGCAGCAGCCGCGCGGCCTGGCGCGCCCACGTCGGCCGGAAGCGGAGCCGGCCACGGGCGGCGGCCCGGAAGAGCTGCCCGGTGATGAGGAAGCCGGAGATCACGAAGAACACGTCGACGCCGCCGGAGACCCGGCCGAACCAGACGTGGTAGGCGACGACGAGGAGGACCGCGAGCGCGCGCAGGCCCTGCAGCTCGGGGCGGAAACGACGGGCACGCTCCGTGGCCGGGGCGGCGGGCGCGGGCGGGACGTTCGGGACGGGACCGGAGGCGGGATCGACGGGGTCGGGCCGCATCGCTGTCATCCGGTCCCTCCGCTGTCGCCTCCTCCGGCCCAGCTCGTACGCCCGTCCGGTCCCGGCGGGCACTCCGGGCGGGCCCCGCGGCGGGGGCGGGGGCGAGGGGGAGGCAGGGCCGGCTCGTCACCCCTCGTGACGATCCGGGTCGCACTTACTGTAAGCCGGAAGATCGGGTCCCGCGCGACGGGACCCGGCTCCGGCGGCATCGGTGGTGATCGCGGTCGGTGGGCTCAGTAGCCCACGTACCCGCCCGAACCGTTGCTGCGGCCGCCGGCCTCGAGGGTGTCGAGGCCGTAGTTGGCGATCATGTAGCGCACGCCCGCGGTGATGTTGGCGACCGGGTCGGTGATCGCGCGGCCGGACAGGCTGGGGTGCACGTAGGCCCGGAAGGTCGAGGGGATGACCTGCATCAGGCCCTGCGAGGGGCGGCCGGCGCGGGCGTTGGAGTCCCACAGGTTGATCGCCCGCGGGTTGCCGCCGGACTCCGCCATGATGATCTTCTTGACGCCCGGCGCGAGGTCCCGCGGCAGGTCGCAGATCTCGAGGGCCTGGGCGATCCAGCCGTCGACGCCGCCGCGGGAGATCAGCGCGTCGAGCTCGGCCCGGGCCGCGGCCTCGGCGGCCTCCTTGGCCTGCTGCTCCGCGATCCGGTCCGCGATCCGGCCGGCCTTGTCCAGCGAGGCCAGCTCCACGTCCGTGATCGTCTCGGGGTCCGCCTCGGCGGGGCCGGGGTCGTCGATGCCGGCGACCGAGTAGGCGACCGGGCTCAGGTGCGCGCCGGTGAGCGGGACGTCCGCCGGGTCGACCTGCAGGGCCTCGGAGTTCGCGGCCAGTTGCGTGGCGGCCGTGGAGGTCTCCGCGGCGTCGGCGATCGCCGGGACCCCGGTCGAGGTGACGGCCGCGAACGTGCCCGTCGAGAGGACGCCGAACGCGGCGCCGACGGCAGCCGTCGTGGATGCGACGGTGCGTCGGGGGGCGACGCGACCGGGGGCGGTCGCGTGCCTGGCGGCGTGCCTCGTGGGGACCCGGTGGGGAGCCGGGTCTCCGGTGACACGCCGGCCGCCTGGGGAGCGGTGGCCAGCCAAGGTGTTGAGCCTTTCGCGTTCTCTTCACGTCCACGGACGGTCTCGAGCGGACCCGGGTCGGGGGTCCCGGGGAGCCGGTCGGGGACTCCGGCTCCACCGTCCGCTCGTGATCGGACCGTGATGACTGCCGGCGACACTACGGATGGTGAACCCCCGGACACAACCCCCGGGGCTGCCTGTCGCCGCTGCTCCGCGGCCGTTCGTCGCGCCGTCCACCGGCAAGGTGTTCCGCGTCTCCTGCGGTGAACGGTCACCGCGCGCGACCGGACGCTACCGACGCGTAGGGTGGACGTGAATCGAGCTTCAGCTCTCGGGAGGCGCCGTGCACGCGAAGGACCTGCTGACCATCGGGGAGGTCGTCGCCCGCAGCGGCTTCCCGCACTCGGCACTCCGGTTCTACGAGCGCGAGGGGCTCGTGAGCGCCACCCGGACGTCGGGCGGTCAGCGGCGCTACGAGCGGGGAGTGCTGCGCCGGCTCGCGTTCATCCGGGCCGCCCGCTCGATCGGCATCGGGCTCGACGACGTCCGTGCCGCCCTCGACGAGCTCCCCGCCGACCACACGCCGACCAAGACCGACTGGACGCGGCTGTCCAGGACCTGGCGGGGCCGGCTCGACGAGCAGATCGACGCCCTGGTCGCGCTGCGGGACGGGCTCGACTCCTGCATCGGCTGCGGCTGCCTCTCCCTCGCCCGCTGCCGGCTGATGAACCCGGAGGACCGCGCGGCCTCCGCGGGCGACGGCGCCCGCATGCTCCCCGCCGCCCTCCGCCGCGGCCCCGCCACCTGACCCCCCGCGAGTCGCGCTCTGGCCACCCGCGAGTCGCGCCCCCGCGGGTCGCGCCGTGCCTCAGCCCGGCAGGCGCTCGGCACGGAGGGCGGAGCGGCGCACCTTGCCCGTGTCCTCGCGCAGCGGGTGGTCGACCCGCTCGATCGTCGCGGGCACCTTCTGCCGGGCCAGCCGCCCCGCGACGTGTGCGCGCAGCTCCTCGTCGGTGACGGTCGAGCCGCCGTCGAGCTGGACGATCGCGTGCACCCGTGAGCCCAGGTCGTCGTCGGGCAGCCCGATCACGCACGACGACAGCACGGCCGGGTGCGCGTCGAGGGCCGCCTCCACCTCGGCCGGGTACACGTTGGACCCGCCGACGAGGATCATGTCGCTGCGCCGGTCGGCGAGGTACAGGTAGCCCTCGGCGTCCATCCGGCCCATGTCGCCGAGCGACTCCCAGCCGTCGCGGCCCCGGGCGACCGCGCCGAGGTACCGGTACGGCGACTCGGGCACCTTCATCCACACCTCGCCGACCTCGCCGATCGGCAGTGGCCGCCCCTCCTCGTCGCCGATCCGCATCTCGCCGGACACCACCTGCCCGACCGAGCCCGGGTGGGCCAGCCACTCCACGCCGTCGATCATGCAGCTGGCCTGCGACTCGGTGCCCGCGTACAGCTCGAGCACGGTCTCCGGTCCGAACCACTCGAGGCACCCGCGCTTGACGTGCTCCGGGCACGGCGCCCCGACGTGCAGCAGGGTCCGCACCGACGACACGTCGGCAGCGGCCCGCACCTCCTCCGGCAGCCGCAGCAGCCGGCCCATCAGGGTCGGGACGGCGTAGAGCCAGGTCACGCGGTGCCGGTCGACGGCCTCGAGCACGGTGGCGCCGTCGAAGTGGTCGAGCACCAGCACCGTGCCCCCGCGCAGCAGGCTGATCAGCGAGAACATGAACGGTGCGTTGTGGTAGAGCGGCGCGGTCACGGCGAAGACCTCGCCCTCGCCCTCCAGGCGCAGCCGCTCGGCCGCCTGCGTGACGACCCCGTACCGGCCCTCGTTCCCGGCGAGGATGATCTTCGGTCGCCCGGTGCTCCCGCCCGAGGTCGGCGCCTTCCAGGTCGGCGGCACCGCGGGCGGCAGCGGGCCGGGGTCGAGGGTCGGGTCGGGCGCCCAGTCCCCGGGCAGCGAGGGGCGCCCGTCGGGCGTCGGCAGCCCGACGACGACGGGCGGGTCGGCGATCTCGATCAACGCCTCGAGCTCGGCGGGCGGCAGCTTCGCCGAGACCGGCTGCGGGACCGCACCGAGCTTCCACGCCCCGACGACGGCGGCGTAGAAGGAGGCGTTGTTCGGCAGCCCGATGGTCACGAGTGACCCCTCGCGCACCCCGAGCGCGGCGAGCTCCCGGGCGGCCCGGCTGGAGCCGGCGGCGAGCTCGGCGCGGGTGGTGGTGCCCGCGGGATGGAGGAGGGCGACGGCGTCGGGGTCCTGCTCCGCGAGCAGGTCGATCGTGCGGCCGAGTGGGGTCTCGTCGGGGATCACCACCCGATCCTGCGCCTTCGCGGCGATGATGCACATGCCTCCGCCGTGCGGAGGTGGTGCTGGCCTCCCCGACGCGCCGCCCCGCCCGGCGAAGACTTCCCGGTATGCGACTCCTGCCCGCCGCCCTCTCCGCCGCCGTGCTCGGTGCCGTCCTCGCGACCGGCGCGTGCGGCGCGGCCTCCGCCGATCCCCGCGTCGACGCGCCGGTCCCGGCTGCTCAGGTGGCCCCGGCTGCGCAGGCGGCCCCGGCCGCTCCGGCGGCCGCCCAGGAGGTCCTGCCGCAGCGGCAGGCGGCCGCGCCGCCGCGCCCCGTGTCCTCCGGCGGCGCGTCGCGGGCCCCGGTCTCCGATCCCGGCATGGACGCCGCCGCCGACGGCCTGCGCCCCTTCCTGCTCACGCCCGCGGAGATCGGCCCGGAGTTCACGGCGGGGGAGGAGCCCCGGCCCGACCCGGCGACCCCCGCGCCGTGCGGCGGGCCGGGCGTGGTCGCGCAGTTCCCGTTCGCCGTGCGGGTCGGCGCCGCCGCGGAGAGCGCGAACGGGCTGGTCCAGGAGACCGTGAGCGTCTACGGCGACGAGGCGGGCGCCGCCGAGGCCTACCGCGCGTCGGTCGCGGGCATGTCCTGCTCGGAGGGCCGGGTCGACGGGCGCCCAGCGGTGATCGCGCCCGCCGAGGACCTGCGCGCCGACCTGGGCCACGACGAGGCGACCGGGTGGCGGATCGGCGGCGCGGGCTTCGACGTCGTGATGATCTCGGTCCGCGAGGGCGAGGTCGTCATGAACTTCACCGTGCTCGCCGCCGAGGACGGTCTGCCCGCGCTCCCGGACCCGCTCACGGTCGCGAAGGCGGGCACCCAGAAGCTGCTGGGGTGAGACGCCGGTCACCCGCGATCCGGAGGAACCGCCGTTACCGTGGGGTGGTGACCGACGCCGCCGCCGTGCCGACCACCTCCGCCGACCGCTGGCTGCGCTTCGAGGGGCTCAGCAACATCCGGGACGTCGGCGGCCTGCCGCTCGTCGACGGCGGGCGCACCCGCACCGGTGTGCTGCTGCGCAGCGAGTCGCTCGACCACGTGACGCCGGGCGACGTCCGGCAGCTCGTCGACGGCCTCGGCCTGCGGCTGATCCTCGACCTGCGGACCGACCGCGAGATCGCCGAGCACGGCGAGACCGAGCTGGCCCGCGCCGGCGTGGAGACCGTGCAGTTCACGTTCATCCCGGAGTCCGGGCGGGAGCTGCCCGAGGTGGGCGACGACGTCCACCCGATGGTCGCGAACTACCTCGGCTACCTGCGCGACCGCGGCCCGAACGTCGTCGGCGCCGTCCGGCGGCTCGCGGCCGCGGACGGGGCCGCGCTGGTGCACTGCGCCGCGGGCAAGGACCGCACCGGGACCCTGGTGGCGATGGTGCTCGACGCCGTCGGGGTCGAGCGGGAGGCCGTCGTCGAGGACTACGCGCTGTCCGCCACGAAGATCGAGGCGATGTTCCGGCGCTGGACCTCCCTGTCCGGCGAGGAGATGCCCGGGCCGGAGGAGATCGACCGGCACAGCCCGCGCGCGGTCGCGATGGAGCAGGTGCTGGCCACGCTCGACGAGCGCGACGGCGGTGCGGCGGGCTGGCTGCAGGCCAACGGCCTCACGGGCGACGAGCTCACCGCCCTGCGCGACCGCCTGGTCTAGGGCAGTTCCTCGATCGGCACCGCGCCGTCGAGCTTGCGGAGGGCGCCGGGGTCGCCGGTGACGGCGGGCCAGCCCCGGTGCCGGGCGGTGGTCACGACCTGTCCGGCCACGATGTCGTCCTGACCCGTGGCGGCGAGCAGCAGCCCGGACTCCTGGGCCATCGCCGGGCTGAGGTCGTGGATCACGGTGTTGGGCAGGCCGAGCAGGACCTGCAGGGCGGCGTGGTGCTCGGGCTCGAGCTGCGACCACGCGCGGCCGAGTGCCGCGGACGGCACCGCGAGCACGAGGTTCTCCTCCACGGCGGCCCACACGAGGGCGCGCATGTAGACGGGCCGGCCGGTCGCGAACGCCCGGAGCGCGCTGGCGTCCAGCACTCTTCCGCCGATCATGTGCGCGCCCTTCAGCCGACGGCCACGGGAGGCACGAGCCGCAGCGACCTGCGCGCCGCGTCGAGCTCGTCCGCCGGTGGGGGACCTCCGTACAGGTCGGCCAGAGTAGCGAGCGACCGATCGCGTGACTGCCGTGCCTGCACGGCCTCCGCCACGTACGCGGACAGGCTCGCCGCACTCCCGTTGCGGACCGCCTCCCGGGCCTCCGCGACCAGCTCGGCCGGCAGGGTGACGGTCACCCGCTCGCTGCGCATACCGTCAGGCTACTGGGCGCATACCGGGCCGTCGACCGGAAGGCGTGCGCGTCCGGATGAGGGCCACCTCGGCCGATGCAGGTTACCGACGGGTATGCCAGGCTGGGTCCCAGCGCGGCGGTCGACGAGGACCGGCCCGCCGCACCCGGTTCCGTACGCAGGAGGGTCTCGACGATGGACCTCACCTTCACCGCCGCCGAGGAGGAGTTCCGCAGCGAGCTGCGCTCCTGGCTCTCGGCGAACATCCCCGACGAGTGGCGCCGCCCGGGCTTCTGGGAGTCGCTGCCCGACGAGGAGAGCTTCCGGCTCCGCCGCGACTGGGAGCGTGACAAGGCGCTCGCCGGCTTCGCGGGCATCCAGTGGCCGACGGAGTTCGGCGGCCGCGGCGGCACACCCGGCATGAAGGCGATCTACGACGTCGAGATGGTGCTGGCCGACGCCCCGCGCACGGTCAACCCGCTTGGCCTCACCTTCCTCGCGCCCACCGTGATGGCGATCGGCACGGACGCGCAGAAGAAGGAGATCATCGGCCCGATGCTGCGCAACGAGGTGATCTGGTGCCAGGGCTTCTCGGAGCCCGGCGCCGGGTCGGACCTCGCGGCGCTGTCCACCCGCGGCGTCCGCGACGGTGACGACTTCGTCGTCAACGGGCAGAAGGTGTGGACCACCAACGCCGTGCACGGCGACAAGATCTTCACCCTGGTCCGCACCGAGCCGGGCAGCCAGAAGCACCGCGGCATCTCGATGCTGCTCATCGACATGCACCAGCCCGGCGTCGACGCCCGGCCGCTCAAGCAGATGTCCGGCGCCAGCGAGTTCGGCGAGGTCTTCTTCGACGACGCCCGGGTCCCCGCCACCGACGTCCTCGGCGAGATCGGTGAGGGCTGGCGCACCGCGATGCTGCTGCTGTCCTTCGAGCGCGGTGCCTCGGGCATCTCGCAGTACACCGAGTTCCGCCGGCAGTACGACGAGATCGCCGCCGTCGCGAAGAAGCTCGGCCGCGACACCGACCCGGTGATCCGCAACAAGCTCGCCCGCGTCCTCACCGAGCTGGAGTGCCTGCGGCTGCACTCGATGCACGTCCTCACGCAGACCGAGCGGGGTCGCGACCTGGGCTTCGAGGCGTCGATGACCAAGCTGCAGTGGTCGGAGGCCTTCCAGGACCTCTGGGAGGTCTACGACGACGTCCTCGGCGAGGACGACACCCTCGAGGCGCTCGGCGACCTCGACCTGCGTCCGCTCAGCGCGCAGGCGATGTGGTCCCGGTCGGTCACGATCTGGGGCGGCTCGTCGCAGGTCCAGCGCAACGTCACCGCCGAGCGCGTGCTCGGCCTGCCCCGGTAGGAGCCCGGCATGTTCTTCGCCCTCACCGAGGACCAGCAGGAGTTCGGCGCGGCGGTCACGACCTACCTCGCCGAGCGGTTCGACATGGAAGCCGTGCGCCGCGTCTTCGAGGACGCCGACGGGGACGGCAACCCCGGATCGCTGTGGAAGGCCGCGGCCGAGCAGGGCTGGCTCGCCGTCACCGTCCCCGAGGAGCACGACGGGCTGGGCCTCGGCCTGGTCGAGGCGCAGGTGATCGCGCGGGCGCTCGGCGCCGGCGTCGCGCCCGGCCCGTGGCGCGGGACCGTGCTCGCCGCCGAGGCGATCCGGCTCGCCGGGTCGGACGAGCAGAAGGCGGCCTGGCTGCCGCGGCTCGCCTCGGGCGACGCGATCGGTGCCGTCGGGCTGCGCGGCGACGCCCCCGGCGTCGTCCCCGCGGTGGAGTACGGGGCGATCGCCGACGTCGTGGTCGTCCGGACCCCGGACGGGCTCGGCCTGGCCACCGGCGCGCAGGCCACCCCGGTCGGGTCCTACGACCGCACCACCCGGCTGGCCACGCTCGACGTCGCGGAGGTGGAGCCGCTGCCGGATGACGCCGCCGCCCAGCTGACCGCCCGGGCCACCGTGCTCGTGGCCGCCGACCTGGTCGGGATCGCCCGGGAGGCGCTGAGCCGGACGGTGGCCTACGACCGCGAGCGCGAGCAGTTCGGCGTGCCCGTCGGCTCGTTCCAGGCGCTCAAGCACGCGCTGGCGGACATCCACGTCGGCGTGACGATGGCCGAGCACGCGGCGCTCTACGCCGCCCACGCCGTGGACGCCGGGCTCGACGACGTCGAGCTGGCCGTCGCCGTCGCCAAGGCCAAGGCCAGCGACGTGGCCCTGCAGTCGACCGCCGCGATGATCCAGTACCACGGCGGCATCGGCTACACCTGGGAGCACGAGTCGCACTTCTTCTACAAGCGCGCCAAGCGGCTGGCCGGGCTGTACGGCGGGGTGGACCAGCACCGCGAGCGGATCGCGGCGCTCACCCTCTGACGTCGGCGAGGGCCGGCGGCGCGTCCCGTGGCGGCCGCCGCCGGGCCCCGGCACGATCATGGGATGGAGAGCTACCGGGCGGTCGCCGACGCGGCCCGCGCAGTCGAGGCCGCGGCCGGCACGCTCGGCGTCGCCGCCGCCGCGTCGCCGTTCACGATCGACGTCCGCTTCACCGGCGGGCTCGACGCGCGCCAGCAGGAGGCCTTCGCGGCCGCGGCGGACCGCTGGACCCGGATGATCGTCGGCGACCTCCCGGCCGTCGTCGTGGACGGCGAGACGATCGACGACGTCCTGATCCTCGCCTCGGGCGCGGACATCGACGGCTCCGGACAGATCCTCGGCCAGGCCGGCCCGACGCAGCTGCGGCCGGTCTCGGCGGGGCTGCTCCCCGCCGTCGGGCAGATGCAGTTCGACACCGCGGACCTCGCCCGGATGGAGAGCGAGGGGACGCTCGACGACGTCATCACCCACGAGATGGGCCACGTCCTCGGCATCGGCAACCTCTGGTCCCGGCTCGGCCTGCTGTCGGGCGCGGGCGCGGGCACGGCGGACCCGGTCTTCACCGGCACCGGCGCGGTCGCGGAGTGGACCGCGCTCGGCGGCAGTGGCGGGGTGCCCGTGGAGAACACGGGCGGACCCGGCACGCGCGACGGTCACTGGCGGGAGTCGGTCTTCGGCGACGAGCTGATGAGCGGTTTCATCACCGAGGCCGGCAACCCGATCTCGCGGGTCACGGTGGCCAGCCTGGGCGATCTCGGGTACGTCGTGGACCTCGAAGCGTCCGAGCGCTACCGCCTGCCCGCCGGCGCGGAGGGGTCCGCCGCGATCGTCGGCCGGCCGGGCCGGCGGTGCCGGGTCGGGCGCCCCACCGCGCACGTCCTGCCCGAGGCCGCCCTCCACGTCTGACCGCGCCGCACCGGTTCCCCCGCAGCCCTTCACCCCGTCCGTCGCGGGCGAGGTGTGGACCCCCGTCGGCGGGGTACGCACCTCGGTTGCGCAGCCGTCGTGATCGTCCGAACTCGCAGGTCGGGGGCCACTGTGGAATGCGGAACCCCGTCGCTCGTGGGACCGTTGGGGGATGCCGGCCCCACCCGCAGTCAACGCCACCGCCGCGGCTCTGCTCGGACTGCTCCACAGCGGTCCGATGACGGGCGGCCAGCTCGTCGCGGCCGCCGGCGAGCGCTTCGGCTCCTTCTTCACCGTGACCCGCAGCCAGGTCTACCGCGAGCTGCCGGTGATGGCCGAGGCCGGCCTGCTGCGGCTGGGCAAGCAGGGGCCGCGGGCGTCGCAGCAGTACGTGATCACTGCGGCGGGCAAGCGGGCGTTCAAGGCGTGGCTGCACCACGGCAGCGGCGGCGACGCGCTGCGCAGCCCGCTCGTCCTGCGGCTGCTGCACGCCGGCCAGCTCACCGTGAAGCAGCGGGCCGAGCTGGTCGGCACCTCGCGCGAGGTCTACACGGCGCGGCTCGCCGAGTCCCGCGCCGCCGCCCGGGGCGAGGAGGACCCGTACCGCAAGGCGGTCGCGGACTTCACCGTCGCGCACACCCGGGCGATGGTGAAGCTGCTCGACGCGATCCCGCTCGACTGACGGCCCTGCGGCACACCCGGGCCCGAACCCTCCCGCCGCACCGCCCTCGCGTGCCCGCGTAGCCTGGAGCGTTGTGAACCCCGACGTGGCAGCCGACCTGAAGGACCTCGCAACCACCCTGGAGGGCATCGAGGCGGTCACCGACGTCCCCGCGCTCAAGGCGGAGATCGCGGACCTGGAGGAGCAGGCGGGCGCCCCCGACCTGTGGAACGACACCGAGGCCGCGCAGAAGGTCACCAGCCGGCTCTCGCACGCCCAGGCCGAGCTGCGCCGGGTCGAGGACCTGCGCCGCCGGCTCGACGACCTCCCCGTGCTCTACGAGCTGGCCGAGGACGAGGGGGACGAGTCCGCGATCGCCGACGCGGACCGGGACCGCACGAAGCTCCGCGAGGAGATCGCCTCGCTCGAGGTGCGGACCCTGCTCTCCGGCGAGTACGACGAGCGCGAGGCGCTGGTGACGATCCGCTCCGAGGCGGGCGGGGTCGACGCCGCGGACTTCGCCGAGATGCTCATGCGGATGTACCTGCGCTGGGCCGAGCGGCACGGCTACGGGGTGGACGTCTACGACACCTCGTACGCGGAGGAGGCGGGCATCAAGTCCGCGACCTTCCAGGTCCACGCCCCCTACGCGTACGGCACGCTGTCGATCGAGCAGGGCACGCACCGGCTGGTCCGCATCTCGCCGTTCGACAACCAGGGCCGCCGGCAGACGTCGTTCGCCGGCGTCGAGGTCACCCCGGTCGTCGAGTCGACCGACCACGTCGAGATCGACGAGAAGGACCTGCGCGTCGACGTCTACCGGTCGTCCGGGCCCGGCGGGCAGGGCGTCAACACCACGGACTCGGCCGTCCGGCTGACCCACATCCCCACCGGGATCGTGGTGTCCTGCCAGAACGAGCGCTCCCAGATCCAGAACAAGGCGACCGCGATGGTCGTGCTGCAGGCCAAGCTGCTCGCGCGCAAGCACGAGGAGGAGCGGGCGCTGATGGACTCGCTCAAGGACTCCGGATCCAGCTGGGGCAACCAGATGCGCTCCTACGTGCTGCACCCGTACCAGATGGTCAAGGACCTGCGGACCGAGTTCGAGGTCGGCAACCCGGGCGCGGTGCTCGACGGCGACATCGACGGCTTCATCGAGGCGGGCATCCGCTGGCGTCGCAACCAGCAGCTCGAGGCGGAGAACGCGTGATCGGACGAGCGGTAGCGCTGCTGCGCCGAGGGGGCCTGTCGGGTGACGGCCCGGTCATGATCCGCCGGTAACGTCCCGGCCGTGATCCGGCTGGAGCGCGTCACCAAGATGTACAGGACCTCGACGCGGCCCGCGCTGGACCGCGTCTCGGTCGAGGTGGGCAAGGGCGAGTTCGTCTTCCTCATCGGGCCGTCCGGTTCCGGGAAGTCGACCTTCCTGCGGCTGCTGCTGCGGGAGGACGTCCCGACCCGCGGCAAGATCTGGGTGACCGACCTCGACGTCGCGAAGCTGCCGCGGCGGAAGGTGCCCCGGCTGCGGCAGCGCATCGGCGTGGTGTTCCAGGACTTCCGGCTGCTCCCGAACAAGACCGTGGGTGAGAACGTCGCGTTCGCGCTCGAGGTGATCGGCAAGTCGCCCTCGACGATCCGCAAGGTCGTGCCCGAGGTGCTCGAGCTCGTCGGGCTCGAGGGCAAGGCCGACCGGATGCCCCACGAGCTCTCCGGCGGCGAGCAGCAGCGCGTGGCGATCGCCCGCGCGTTCGTGAACCGCCCGCTGGTCCTGCTGGCCGACGAGCCCACCGGCAACCTCGACCCCGACACCAGCCAGGACATCATGCTGCTGCTCGAGCGGATCAACCGCACCGGCACGACCGTCGTCATGGCGACCCACGACCACTCCATCGTCGACTCCATGCGACGGCGGGTGGTCGAGCTGGACATGGGCCGGGTCGTCCGGGACGAGGCCCACGCGGTGTACGGGGTGGGCCGGTAGTGGGCACCGTCGACGTACGCCTCCCCGCGGAGGCGCCATGAGAACCGACTTCGTCGTCCGGGAGGTCGCCACCGGCCTGCGCCGCAACGTCACGATGACCGCGGCGATGGTGCTGACCACCGCGATCTCGCTGCTCATGGTCGGCACCGGCCTGCTCGCGGTGAAGACGATCGACGCCACCGAGGCCATCTACTCCGACCGCCTGGAGATCCGGGTCGCGCTCACCCAGGACGTGTCCACCGCGGACACGGACTGCACGCAGCCGATCTGCGCGGGCCTGCGGTCCACCCTGGAGAACTCGCCGCTGGTGGCGGGCGTGACGTACGAGAACCAGCAGGAGGCGTACGAGCGCTTCCAGGAGCTGTTCGCCGGACAGTCGGTCGCCGAGCTCGCCCGGCCGCAGTCGCTGCCGGCCACGCTGCGGGTCAAGCTCGTCGACCAGGACGGGTCGACCGAGGCCGGGGCGGCCGCGGTGAAGCAGGCCATGGAGAACCAGGTCGGCGTGCGCACCGTGATCGACCAGCGCGACGTGGTCGCCAAGCTGTTCGACTTCCTCGGCGGCGTGCGGAACGTGACCTTCGCGCTGGCCCTGGTGCAGGCCGTCGCGGCGCTGATGCTGATCTCCAACACGGTCCAGGTCTCCGCCTACACCCGCCGCACCGAGGTGGGCGTGATGCGGCTGGTCGGCGCCACCCGCTGGTACACGCAGCTGCCGTTCCTGGTCGAGGCCGTGATCACCGGCGTGGTCGGCGCGGTGCTCGCGGGCGTCGGGCTGCTCGTCGGGAAGGTTGCCTTCATCGACTCCCTGCTGGCCGGGATCGCGCAGAACGGCGTGATCCCGCCCGTCACGCTCGCCGACGTCCTGACGGTCTCGGCGTACCTGGTCCCGATCGGCGCCGTGATCGCGGGGATCACCGGCTACGTCACCCTGCGTCTCTATGTGAAGGTGTGAGGTGACCACCTCCGCGTAGGCTGGAGGGGTGAAGGAGAAAGGCCGCAAGGTGATCGCGCAGAACCGGCGCGCGCGTCACGACTACGCGGTGCTCGAGGAGTTCGAGGCCGGTGTGGCGCTCATGGGCACCGAGGTGAAGAGCCTGCGGCTGGGCCGGGCGTCGCTGGTCGACGCGTACGCCACCGTCGACGACGGCGAGGTGTTCCTGCGCGGCCTGCACATCCCCGAGTACACGCACGGCAGCTGGACCAACCACGAGCCGCGGCGCACCCGCAAGCTGCTGCTGCACAAGTACGAGATCGAGCGGCTGATCGGCAAGATCCGCGAGGGCGGGCTCACGCTCGTCCCGATGTCGCTCTACTTCAGCGACGGCAAGGTCAAGTGCGAGATCGCGCTGGCCCGCGGCAAGAAGACCTACGACAAGCGGCAGGACCTGGCGAAGAAGGACGCCGAGCGGGACATGGCTCGGGCCATCGGCCGCGCCGCGAAGGGCCGGGCGAGGTCGCTCTCGTGACGCTCCCCGCGCCGCCCACGTCGGACGACGACGTCCCCCGCTGGATCGCCGACCTCGGCCTGCCCGGGCTGGTCGACGTCCACGTGCACTTCCTGCCCGAGCGGGTCCTCGACAAGGTGTGGGCCTACTTCGACCAGGCCCGCACGCACTACGGCATGGACTGGCCGATCCAGTACCGCACGCCCGAACCCGAGCGGGTCGCCACGCTGGAGAAGATCGGCGTGCTGCGGTTCGCGCCGCTGGTCTACCCGCACAAGCCCGGCATGGCGGCGTGGCTGACCGAGTGGGCGGCCGAGTTCGCGGCCGCCACCCCGGCCGCGGTCCGCACGGCCACCCTCTACGCCGAGCCCGGCGTCGAGGGGTACCTGGGCGCCGCCGTCGAGGGTGGGGCCCGGGCGGTGAAGGTGCACGTGCAGGTGGGGTCCTTCGACCCGCGCGACCCCCTGCTCGACGGGGCGTGGGGCCTGCTGGCCGAGGCCGGCGTCCCGGTGATCGTGCACTGCGGGCACGGGCCCATCCCCGGCGAGCACACCGGGCTCGACGTCTTCGGCGAGGTCCTGGCCCGCCACCCGCGGCTCACGGCGGTGCTCGCCCACGCCGGGATGCCGGACTTCCACGCCGCGCTGGAGCTGGTGCACCGCTACGAGAACGTGCACCTGGACACCACGATGGTCGGCACGCCCTACGCCGAGGCGTTCGCGCCGCTGCCCTCGGACTGGCCCGCGCGGCTCGCCGAGATCCCCGGCCGGGTCGTCCTGGGCAGCGACTTCCCGAACATCCCGTACCCCTACGCCGAGCAGCTCCGCGCCATCGCGGACTGGGCGGCCGCGGACGACCGCCTCGGCGAAACCTTCCTCCGCTCGGTCCTCCACGACACGGGCACCCGCCTCCTGAGCCTCTGACCCGTGAGCGGCGACTGCCCCTCTAGGGGCAGTTGCCACTCACAACCCGGGGTGAGCTGCGCGAACGGCGTCAGACGAGCAGGACCAGCCGGCCGCCGATCCCGCCGCCGGCGAGCCGCTCGTGGGCCGCGGCCACGTCGTCGAGCGGGTAGGTTCCGGCCACGGTCAGGGTCAGCTCGCCCTTCGCCGCCAGCGCGGCGAGCTCGGCCAGCCGGACGCCGTCGGGTCGCACCATCGTCTGCACACTGCGGATCCCGCGCTCGGCGGGCACGGGCCCGGCGACGGTCACGAGGGTCCCACGGTCCCGCACCGGCGCGAGCGCCGCGGCGCCGATCCCGGCCGTGTCGAGCACGCCGTCGACGCCGGTGGGCAGCGCGTCCCGGCGGACGACCTCGGCTCCGTACCCCCGCACCGCGGCCTCGTCGCGCGCCGACGCCGTGGCGAGCACCCGCAGCCCGGCCCGCACGGCCAGCTGCACGGCGAACGCCCCGACCCCGCCGGCCCCGCCGATGACCAGGAGGGACGACCCCTCCGGCGCAGCGAGGTCGTCGAGCGCCGCGGCGGCGGTGAGGGCGTTCAGCGGCAGGGTCGCGGCCGCCGCGACGTCCACACCCTCCGGTGCCGGTGCCACGTCCGCGGCCGGCACCACGACCTTCTCCGCCTGGGCCCCGACCGGCACCGCGAAGGCCGGGAGCACCGTGATCACCGCGTCGCCGGGCCGGAGCCCCTCGACCTCGGCGCCGACGGCGTCGACCTTCCCGGCGACGTCCCAACCCAGCCCCCGCACGAACGGCCCCTCGGGCGCCGGCGCCAGTCCGGCCTGCACCGTGAACCCGGAGCGGGTCGCCAGGTCGACCGGGTTCACGGTCGCGGCCTCCACCGCGATCCGCACCTCGCCCGGCCCCGGTTCGGGCTCGGGCACCTCTGCGACCTCGAGCACCTCGGGGCCACCGAACTCGCGGAACACCACTGCACGCATGTCGCTCTCCTCGTCGTCCGTGCTTCCAGAACTCACGCTAGGAGCGTTACTATCCGGCGGGTAGTAGTTACCTGGAAGTGCGTAGGAGAGCCGGAGGAGAGCCATGGCGACCACGACCGCGGCCCAGCGTCGCGAGGCCGACCGCGCGGCCTACGACGCCTTCCTGGCCGCCTGCCCCTCGCGGATGGTGCTGGACCGGATCAGCGACAAGTGGGTCGGGTTGCTGCTCGCCGCGCTGGCCGACGGCCCGAAGCGGTACTCCGAGCTCGGCAGGCGCGTCGCCGGCGTCAGCCCGAAGATGCTCACGCAGACCCTGCGCGGCCTGGAGCGGGACGGGCTCGTGGAGCGCGAGGTGACGGCGGCCGTGCCCGTCCGGGTGGACTACCGGCTCACGCCGCTCGGTGCCGGGCTCCACCGGGCGGTGCTGCACGTCAAGGACTGGGCGGAGGCGCACGTCGAGGAGGTGCTCGCGGCGCGTGACCGGTACGACTCGCGGGCCGACACCGAATCGGGATGAGCGGCGGGGGCGCGGGCGTTAGAATGGATCGACGGCCCGGCGTGCGGGTCGCGACAAGGGGGTGAACGGTCTCGACTCCTGAGGCGGACCGAGGGGAAGCGTGCCGAGGAAGACGACGATGAGCTCGTTAACCATGCGTCGTAACAAAATAAGTGCCGACGAGAGTCGCACTGTCCCGGCTCAGGGCGCCCGCGCGGACTTCGCGCTCGCTGCCTGATCCAGTAAGGGACTGTCGGCCCGGGGGTGTTCCCGCCCCGGTGCCCGGCATCAGCTAGGGGACTTCACCGTCCGGCCCGGTCGCCGGGGTCGGACGGGACACCAAACAGCGACTGGGATCGTCACACCGGCTCGTCCGTGAGACCGGTGGATCCGAGTAGAGACACAGCGGACTGCGCACGGAGAAGCCCTCGCAATGCGAAGGAGGACCCGGGTTCGATTCCCGGCACCTCCACCCCTGGAGTTCAGGGCCCCGACCCGGACGGGTCGGGGCCCTGACCGTTCTCAGAGGCTGGCCGTCCTCGGAAGCAGGCCGTCCTCGGAAGCAGGCCGTTCTCAGAGGCAGACCAGGCCCCACGGCCGGTCCCGGACCCGCGTCATCACCAGCGTCGCCCGCCGGGATCCGCGCAGCTTGAGCCGCTTGTGCAGGGCGTCGACGTCCCCGGCGAGGCCGCGGCGGCGGATGTCCACGGCACCGATGTCGAGCTCGCGCAACCGCTGGGGGAGCCGCTTCTGGTCCCACGGCCCGGAGTCGATCACCTCGAGCGTGCGGGCGAACGGCGTCGCGACCGGCTCGTCGGCGGACAGGAAGGCGATCCGGTCGTCGATCTTCCACGTCCCGGTGCGGCGGCCGAGCTCCTCCACGGCGCCGGCCCGCGTGACGGCCGGGTTCGGGTCGAGCAGGTACCGGCCCGGGTCGCGCACCGCGACCGGCTCGCCCTCCACGGCGACGAGCGTGTCGCCTGAGGGCAGGACGGTCGCCCGGGCCCGGGTCGTCGCCAGGGCGGGGGACCAGGCCACGGCCTCCTTGAGGTCCCGGTCCACCGCCACGAACTCCAGCTCCCACCCCTCGGGGACGACGTCGTGGTCGAGGCCCGGGGCGGCCTTGATCCCGATCGCGGGGACCGGCAGGCCGAGGCACCAGTCGAACGGCGGCTCGCTGTCGCCGGTCCGCATCCGGCCGCGCGCCGAGCGCCGGGCCGGGTCCACGAACACCGCGTCGACGTCGGCCAGGTCGACCTCCCGGACGTCCGCGAGCAGGGTGCGGGCCTCGCCCCCGTAGATCGCGCCGTTGTGGCGGGCCATCCACAGGTGCACCGGATCGCGGTCGACGGCCAGGACGTCCCGGCCGGGGGCGAGGGCGAGGAGGTCGCCGCCGATGCCGCAGCAGAGGTCCGCGACGTGGCGCGCGGAGGCGAACCGGGCCGCCCGGTGCCGTGCCACGATCTCCGGCGACGCCTGCTCCCAGCCCGCGCGCGTCAGGAACATCGTGCGAGCCCGGTCGAACTTCCCCGCGGCCCGCTCGCGCAGCTGCGCCTGCGTGAGGGCCTCCGCGACCAGCGGCGCGGGGTAGGTGCGGCGCAGTGCGGTCCCGAGCCGGAGGGCGGCGTCGTCGGTGAGCGGGCGCCCCTCGAGCCCGGCCGCGATCGCCGCGAAGAGCTCGGCGCCCGTCGGTCCCGCCAGTTCGTGCAGGCGAGCCAGCATTTCGTCCGTGTCCACCGCCGGGAGAGGCTACCGACGATCAGCTGGGTGGCGGGCGTCGGTCCGGGCGCCGCAGGTTCCGGGACGAGAGGGCCGTCCGCGGCGTGCACGCCCTTCCCGGCACCCGGTGACGAACCCGGCCCTTAACCCGATCGCGTAGCGTTGCCAACGATCGGGACGGAAGGGGCGACGTGGCCACGACGGGGGACGCCGTGCCGGCGCGCACGCGGGTGCGCATGCCGCGGGAGATCTGGGTACTGGTGGTGGCGGCCTTCGTGGTCGCCATCGGCTTCGGGATCGTGGCCCCGGCGCTGCCGGCCTTCGCCCGCACGTTCGACGTCGGGGTGGCGGCCGCCTCCGCGGTGATCAGCCTGTTCGCGGCGTTCCGGCTCGCCTTCGCCCCGGTGAGCGGGCGGCTGGTCGGCCGGTTCGGCGAGCTGCGCGTCTACACCGTCGGGCTGGTGATCGCCGCGGCCTCGGTGGGGCTGACGGCGGCGGCGCAGAGCTACTGGCAGCTGCTGCTGTTCCGGGGCGTCGGCGGCATCGGCTCCACCATGTTCACCGTCTCCGCGATCTCGCTGCTGGTGCGGCTCGCCCCGCCCGAGGCGCGCGGGCGGGCGTCGGGGATGTGGGCGACGGGGTTCCTGCTGGGCAACATCGCGGGGCCGCTGGCGGGCGGCGGCCTGATCGCGGTGAGCCTGCGCGCGCCGTTCCTGGTGTACGCGGCGGCGTTGCTGTGCGCGATGTTGGTGTCGGTCCCGCTGCTGCGGGGGCGGACGGGCGATCGCGCCGGGACCGATCCCGCCGAGGCCGCCGCCACCTTCCCGACGGCGATCCGGCACCCCGCCTACCGCGCGGCGCTGGTGGCGAGCTTCGCCAACGGCTGGACCGTGTTCGGGGTCCGCGTGGCGCTGGTGCCGCTGTTCGTGGTCGAGGCGCTGCGGCAGAGCGAGACGTGGGCGGGGTTCGCGCTCGCCGTCTTCGCCGCCGGCAACGCCGCGACCCTGCTCGTCTCCGGTCGGCTCGCCGACCGCCGCGGCCGCAAGCCCCCGGTGCTGGCCGGTCTCGTGGTGTCCGCGATCGCGACCGGCCTGCTGGGGTTCGCGCCGTCGTCCGGACTTTTCCTGGCGTTGTCGCTGGTCGCCGGCGTCGGCAGCGGGCTGGTCAACCCGCCGATGACCGCCGCGGTCGCCGACGTGATCGGCAGCCGGGCCCGCGGCGGCACGGTGCTGGCGGGCTTCCAGATGGCCGCCGACGTCGGGGCCATCGTCGGGCCCCTGGCCGCCGGTGCCGTGGCCCAGGCGGCCGGGTTCGGGCTCGCCTTCGCCCTCACCGGCGTGGTCTCGATCATCGCGCTGGGCTTCTGGCTGCGCGCGCCCGAGACCCTCCCGCGCCCGCACGACCACTGTGACGCCACCGCCGAGACGGTCGCGGGGGAGCGCGCGGTCGGGGCGGAGTAGCTCAGCGGGCCGCCAGGTAGGCCGGCCAGCTGCCGTGCGCGGTGACGTCCCGGGCCGTGCCGGCGGCCCAGCCCTCGCAGACGATCCCGACCATGGACCGGCCGTCGGCCAGCACGAGCGTGCCGACGGCCAGCGGCGCGGGCAGGGCGACGGCGAGCCGGCCGACCGCGGGGACCGGCAGCCGGAACAGCTCGACCTCCACCTCCGCGCCGCCGTCGGCCACTCGGACCAGGCCGCCCCGCAGGACCTCCTCCCCGGGGAGCGCCAGTAGCCGGTACACCGGGGCGGTGCGGCCGAGGCCGGCGAACCGGGCGCCGAGGGCCAGCAGTTCGGGGTGCAGCGGCTGGCCGCGCCGGTGGGCGGCCACGACCGCGAGCAGGACCGTGCTCACCGGGGCAACGCTCACAGGGGCACCTCGGACACGTGCGCCGCGACGATCCGCCAGCCGCCGTGGCCGTCGAGATCCGGGAACCGCACCCAGGTCTGGGTCTGCCGGCCCTCGGTCGCGCCGCCCGGATACCCGAACAGCGTGCTGACCACGGCCGCGGCGTCGCCGATCGCGACCACCACGGTCTCCGTCAGCGTCCGGCCCGGCGGGACGCCCGGGTTCGCCCGCCGCCACTCCGCGATCTCGTCCGCCCCGTGCTGCCGGTCCGCCACGCCGTAGCGGACGCAGCGCGGGTCGGCCCAGAACAACGCGGTCAGCGTGGCGACGTCGGCCTCTCGCAAAGCCCGCTCGTAGCGCTCGAACACGGCGCGGACCTCGGCCACCACCTCCGGCGCGTCGATCCGGGACCCGGCCCCCGGCGCGGCGGGGACGTCCGCCGCACCGAGGGTGCCCGCCACGGGGACGTGTGCCCCCGCCCCCGCGGCGGACGGTCCGGGGAGCCCGGGCAGGACGCCGGTCACACGGGCGCCGGGCGGCCGTCGGGCCCCGGGTCGGCCGGGCCGGCCGCGGCCGGCTCGCCCTCGCGAGGCGTCGGAACGCCCTCGCCCGGCTCGGCGCCGACGAGGTCCGCGGCGACCGGCTGGTCCTCCCGCACCCCGTCGCCGACCGGCCCGCGCCGGCGCATGACCAGCCCGAACCCGGCCAGGAGCACCGCGGCGAACAGGTATCCGAGCGCGATCTGCCCGCCGACGTTCCAGCCCACCTGCTCCGCGTGGATCAGCCCGATGAAGCCGAGCACCGCGCCGATCGCCGAGTAGATCGCCGCCGCGAAGAAGTTCTTGTCGATGACGAACACGGTGATCGAGCCGAGCACCATCCCGGCGAGGATCGCGCCGCCGCCGAGCAGCACGGTGCCGTGGTAGACGAGCCCGGCCCCGTTCAGGGCCTCCTCGCCGACCTGCTGTGCGGTGGTCCCGGCCGCGGACAGGGCGTTGTTCATCAACCCGGCCGCCCAGGACGCGATGTTCGGGATGATCGCGATGACGACGGCGACGGCGTGCCGCCGCGGGGTCTCCTGGAAGGCCTGCGCCCCGATCAGCAGCCCGATGTAGAGCAGGATCGGCACGATCGCCGGGGTCGGCAGCAGTGCGCCGAGCAGCGAGAACAGGCCGAGGAAGCACATCAACGCGATCACCACGCCCGACGCGAGCGAGTACGTCGTGCGGCCGCCGGCGGCCTTCCAGCCGGGGTGGCCGATGTACACCGCGGGCGGGAACGGGCAGCCGAGGACCGAGCCGACGACCGCGCCGGCGCCGTCCGCGGCGAGGATCGCACGCAGGTTGTACTCGTCGCCCGCGACGGCGGCGGACTCGACGTTGGTCATGCCCTCGGTGAAGTTGTAGATGCCCAGCGGGATGGCCGTGGCGAGCAGCGGGGCGACGTCGGTGAGGCCCTCGCCGAGGCGGGCGAGGTCCGCCGTCGGCAGCGAGAGGGCGACGTCTTTGGCCGCGGCGACGACGTCGGGCGTCGACATGTACCCGCCGACCCACCCGATCGCCGAGCCGACCAGCAGCGCCGCGAGCCCGACCGGGATGTTCCCGGGCAGCTTGAGGTCGGTGAAGAAGCCGATCAGGATGATCACCATGACCGGCAGCGCGATCCACAGCGCCTCGAACATCTGCGCGGCCGGGCGCATCGAGATGAACGCGATCGACACGCCGGCGAGCGTGCCGAGCATCGCCGCCTGCGGCGTGTACCTGCGGATCCACGGCCCGACGAACGCGCCGAGCAGGACGATGATCCCGATGATGAACGACCACGCGAGGCCCGCGGCCCACGCCGTCAGCGGGTCCCGTGTCTGCAGATAGATCGGCAGCATGATCACGAAGACGACGATGAACATGTGCGGCACGGACGGGCCGTACGGCATCGCGCACACGTCCGTGCGGCCCTCGCGCCGCGCCAGCCGGCGGGCGAGGTAGGTGTAGTAGACGTTGCCGATCAGGAGCTGGACGCCCAGCGCCGGCAGGATCACGCCGAACACGTCGGCGCCCGGGATGTTCACCACGCCGAGGCACAGGCCGGACAGGGTGAGGACGTTGACCAGGGTGTTGAAGCCCAGGCCGAAGAAGGCGTTGGTGTCGCCGGACACCCACCAGGAGAGCTTCATCGGCTGTGGGGCTGCTTCGGTGGTGCTCATGCGACGGCCTCCTGCGTGAGGGCTTCGAGCAGGGCGGTGGAGTCCGCGACCCAGCCGAAGATCCCGCCCTGGGCGGCGACCATCTCCAGCGCGACGCGGTGGAACTCCGGGAAGTACGAGCCGGTGCAGTCCGAGAGCACGAGGCACTCGTAGCCGCGGTCGTTGGCCTCCCGGACGGTGGTGTGCACGCAGACCTCGGTCGTCACGCCGGTGACGATCAGGCTCGTGACGCCGCGTGCCTCGAGCTCCGCCCCGAAGGCGGTCCCGTGGAAGGAGCCCTTCCCGGGTTTGTCGACCACGAGCTCGTCCGGCAGCGGCGCCAGCTCGTCGACGATGTCGTGGCCGTACTCGCCGCGGACGAGGATCCGGCCCTTCGGCCCCGGGTCGCCGATGCGCAGCGTGGGGTTGCCGCGGTGGAGCTTCGCGGGCGGGCAGTCGGAGAGGTCGGGGAGGTGCCCCTCGCGGGTGTGGATCACGGTCATGCCCAGCTCACGGGCGGCGGCGAGGACCCGCTGCAGGGGTGGGATGACGCTGCGGAGCAGCGAGACGTCGTTGCCCAGGGTCTCGCCGAACCCGCCCGGCTCACAGAAGTCCCGCTGCATGTCGATGATCACCAGGGCGGTGGTCGCCGGATCGAAGGTGAACGGGCCGGGGCTCGCCTCGACGATCATGAGGTGCTCCAGGTGGTCGCCCCGACGACGGCGTCGGCGGTCCCGACGGCGCCGAAGACCCCGCCCTGCATGGTCACCATGTGCAGGGCGGCGTCGTGGTTGGACGGGTCGGTGGCGCCGGTGCAGTCGGACAGGATCAGGCACTCGTAGCCGCGGTCGTTGGCCTCGCGCATGGTCGTGTGCACGCAGACATCCGTGGTGATGCCGGTCAGCAGGATGTGCGTGATGCCGTTGGACCGGAGCACGAGGTCGAGCCGGGTCGCGTAGAACGCGCCCTTGCCCGGCTTGTCGATCAGCACCTCGCCGGGGATCGGTGCGACCTCCGGGACGATCTCCCAGCCCGGCTCGCCGCGGACGAGGATGCGACCGGCGGGCCCGGGAGAGCCGATCTCCGCGCCGATCTGTTTGGACCGCCAGCGCTTGTTCGCCGGGAGGTCGGAGAGGTCCGGCGCGTGCCCCTCCCGGGTGTGGATCACGAGCATCCCGGTCCGGCGGGCGTGCTGCAGGAGCCGCGCGGTGGGCCCGAGGCCGGCCCGGGTGAGGCCGATGTCGTAGCCCATCCGGTCGACGTAGCCGCCGGGCCCGCAGAAGTCGACCTGCCAGTCGATGCAGATCAGGGCCGTCCTCGACGCCGGCACGGCACCGTCGTACGGCCAGGCGTAGGGCCGCGCGGCGACCGGTCCGATCACGGCGGTCCGCGGGGGTGCGGTCGGGTCGGGACGTGCGTGGATGTCGGTCGTCACGGGACCTCCGGGGTGGACGGGACAGGGGCGGGCAGGAGCGCTGCGGCTGCGGCGAGCAGCCGGTCCTCGGAGAAGGCGGGGCCGACGAGCGTGACCCCGCACGGGCGGCCGTCCGCCGTCGTCCCGGCGGGGACGGCGAGGGCGGCGAGGTCGAGCAGGTTCGTGAACTGCGTGTACCGGCCGAGGACGAGGTTGCGGGCGACGGGCTCCGCGGCCAGCTCGGCGCGGGTGAAGGTCGTCGGCACGGTCGGCAGCACGAGGACGTCCGCCGTCGCGAACAGCCGGTCGGTCCAGGCCTTCAGCTCCTGCAGCCGGTACTGCGCGCGGAAGGCGTCGACCGCCGAGAACGCGGCGCCCTTCTCGATCACCGCGCGGGTGACGGGCAGGACGCCGTCGGGGTGCGCGGCGAGGAAGTCCTGCAGGACGGCGAGCCGCTCGGCCACCCAGGGTCCGCCGTAGAGCAGGTCCCCGGCCTCCCGCAACGGGGCGACCGACGTCCGGACGACGCGCGCCGCCCTGGCCCCGGCCATGTCGGCGGCCGTCTCGAACGCCGCTCGCATGGCCGCGTCGCCCTCGAAGTCGAGACTCTCGGGGAGGGCGAGGGTCAGGCCGCGGGGCACGGGTGTCCCGGTGCGGGACCACGGGTCGTGGGGGTCGGGGCCGGCGAGGACGCGCAGCACCGCGGCCGCGTCGGCGATGTCCCGGGTGAAGACGCTGACGCAGTCGAGCGACCGGCAGGCCGGCACGACCCCGGACGCCCCGACGAGCCCGCGGGTCGGCTTGAGCCCGACGACGCCGTTGAGCGCGGCCGGGACCCGCCCGGATCCGGCGGTGTCCGTGCCCAGCGCGACCGGCACGATCCCGGCGGCGACGGCGACGGCGCTGCCGGAGCTGGATCCGCCGGAGATCAGGTCGCGGCCGAACACGCTCTCCGGCGCGCCGTAGGGGGAGCGGCCGCCGCCCAGCCCGGTGGCGAACTGGTCGAGGTTCGTCTTCCCGACGACGATCGCGCCGGCCTCGCGCAGCCGGCGCACCGACCCGGCGTCGGCGGTGGGGGTGTGGGCGAAGGCCGGGCAGGCGGCGGTGGTGGGGAGCCCGGCGACGTCGATGTTGTCCTTGACCGCCACGGGCACGCCGTACAGGGGCAGCGCCGGGTCGAGCCTCTCGAGCTCCGTCGCGCGTGCCCGCAGCTCGGCGGCCGGCGCGACGGTGATCCACACCGCGTCGTCGCCCCGCCCGGCGATCCGCGCAAGGACGGCCTCGACCATGTCCCGGGGACGGAGCGTGCCCGTGCGGTAGGCCGTTCGGAGCCCCAGAACCCCCGCGGAGGAGGCCGCTGTCGCTGTCTGCACCCGGTCGATTGTCGACAGTCTGGTGTCAGGGAAAGGTGTCGTGCGTTACGGCTGTGTTAGGCCTGTGACCGCGTACGCATTTCTGCGTATCGACGAACCTGCTGGTGAGCGCTGCGATGCCCCGGAACCGGTCCTCCGATCCGCGCCCGGGAGCGGGACATGAGCACTCCGACCACACCCACCGACACCGCGCCGGTCCTCGACGAGCAGGCCCTCGACGACCTGCTCGGGAGGGTCATGACCGATCTCGGGGGCGCGCTCGTCGTCCCGCTCGCCCTGATCGGGGACCGCCTGGGCCTCTTCACCCGGCTGCGCGACGTCGGGCCGGCGACGCCGGAGGAGCTGGCCGCGGCCGGGGGACTCGCAGAGCGCTACGTCCGGGAGTGGCTGCGGGCGATGGCGGCGGCGGGGTACGTCGAGCACGTGTCCGGGGACGATCCGGCCGCCGCGCGGTACCGGCTGACCCCGGAGCAGGCCGCGGCCTTCACCGACCCGGACAGTCCGGCCGCCGTGACGGGCGGGTTCCAGAGCATGGCGGCGGCCCTCCGCGTGCTGGACCGGCTCACCGACGCCTTCCGCACCGGCGCCGGGATCGGCTGGCACGAGCACCACCCGGACCTGTTCGAGGGCACCGAGCGGTTCTTCCGGCCCGCGTACACCGCAAGCCTGACGAGCGAGTGGATCCCCGCCCTCGACGGCCTGGAGGAGCGGCTGCGGGCCGGCGTGCGGGCGGTCGACGTCGGGTGCGGGTTCGGCGCGTCGACGATCATCATGGCGCGCGCCTACCCGGCGAGCACCTGGTCGGGGGTCGACTCCCACGCGCCGTCGATCGAGGCGGCCCGGGAGCGCGCCGCTGCCGCCGGACTCGGCAACGTGACCTTCGAGGTGGGTGCGGCGGGCGGACTGTCCGGCGCTCACGACTTCGTCGCCTTCTTCGACTGCCTCCACGACATGCCCGATCCGGTCGGCGCCCTGCGGGCCGCCCGGTCCGCGCTGACCGACGGGGGCACGGTGATGCTCGTCGAGCCGATGTCCTGGGACACGGTCGCCGAGGGGCTCAACCCGCTCGGGAAGGTGTTCGCCGCCGCGTCGCTGTACGTCTGCCTCCCGAGCGGGCTGTCGGGCCCACCGCAGGCCGGGCTCGGCAACCAGGCCGGACCGGCACGGACCTGCGCCCTCGCGCGCGAGGCGGGGTTCGGGACGGCGCGGGTCGCGACCGCGACCCCGTTCAACCTGATCTACGAGCTGAGGCCCTGACGGTCAGGGTTCGAGCTCGGGGCGCAGGTAGGTGCGTGCGCCGTGGCTCGCCAGGGCGGTGAGCACGGCTTCGGCGTCGCCCGAGGCCACGGCCTCGTACAGGTGCCGGTGCCGGTGCGCGCCCTCGGCCGGGGAGCGCTGCTCGGCCTCCCGCCGCATGTTCGCGGCCATGTAGAGCTGCAGCTGCATGATCACCGGCTCGTAGACCCGCAGCAGGTGCCGGTGCCCGGCGAGGGCGACCAGGGCGAGGTGGAACTCGCGATGGGCCTCGGCGCGGTCGATCGGAGCGTGCGCGGGGTCGTCACCCGCCGCCCGCTCGATCCGCTCGGTGGCCCGCTCGAGCACCGCGAGCTTCTCCGGGTCGGGCCGGGCCCCGCCGCCGAGCGCGGTGTCCACGGCGTACCGCTCGAGGGCGTCCCGCAGTCCGAACAGCTCGGTCATGTCGCGTGCCGACAGTTCCGCGACCCGGACCCCGCGGCGGGGGAGGTGCTCGACGAGCCCCTGCTGGCCGAGCAGCCGCAGCGCCTCCCGGACCGGGGCGCGGCTGATCCCGAACCGCCGGGTGAGCTGCTCCTCGACCAACCGCTCGCCGGGCCCGATGGCGCCGCGCAGGATGTCGCCGCGGATCCGCTCGAGGGCGAGCTCGACGAGGCTCTGCGCGCCGAGCCCGTCGAGCGGGACCTCAGCGGTCACGGCGGTCTCCTGACGTGCGGGCGGTCCTGGTGCTGCCGACAAGGTTGTCACACCCGCGGGTCAGGCGGCCGTCACACCGATCAGCATCCCCACGAGGTAGGTGGCCCCGGCGGCGATCACGCCGAACATCAACTGCCGCAGCCCGCCGCCCCACCACGTGCGCACCGTGAAGCGGGAGGAGAGCGCGCCGGCGACGAAGAGCCCCACCGCGCCGATGCCCAGCCCGAGCAGCAGGGACGGCGAGCCGAACAGGAACGACAGCAGCGGGATGATCCCGCCGATCGCGAAGCAGAGGAACGACGAGCCGGCCGCGACCCAGGGCGACGGCTTGTCGTCGAGGCTGACACCCAGCTCCTGGCTGACGTGCACGCGCAGCGCGATGTCGGGGTTCGCGCTGATCTCCTCGGCGACCCGGCGCGCGGTCTCGTCGGTCAGCCCGAGCTTGCGGTACTCCTCGACGAGCTCGGCCTGCTCCGCGTGCGGGTGCCGGGCGAGCTCGCGGCGCTCGACCTCCGCCTCGGCGTCGATCGCCTCGTTCTGCGTGCCCACCGAGGCGAACTCGCCGAGCGCCATCGAGAAGGCGCCCGCGACCAGGCCCGCGATGCCCGTCAGCACGATCGTCTGCCGGTCTGCACCGCCACCCCCGACGCCCGCGATCAGGGCGATGTTGGTGACCAACCCGTCCATCGCGCCGAAGGTCGCGGCGCGCAGCCAGCCGCCCGAGACGTCACGGTGCTGGTGGTCGTGCTCATGCGCGGCCAGCTCGGCGTCGAATGCCGGATCGCTCACACCGGGCAGCCTAATCCGCCGACTCGCGGCGGCCGGGTGGCGAACCGACACTGATCGGATGGGACGGGAACCACTGTGGCTGTTCGCCGACCAGCTCGGCCCGCACGTCCACGACACGGACGGGATGCGCGACCGCGACGTGGTGCTGGTCGAGTCCGGCCGGGCGCTGCGCCGCAAGCGGTTCCACCGGCAGAAGCTGCACCTCGTGCTGTCCGGGATGCGGCACCTGGCCGCCGAGCTGGGCGACCGCGCCCGGTACGTCCGCGCCGACACCTACCGCGAGGCCCTCGAGCAGGTGGGCGGGCCGGTGGTGGTGCACGAACCGACGTCGTTCGCCGCGGCCGAGCTCGTCGAGCGGCTGCGCAAGGACGGCCTGGTCGCCGACGTCCTGCCCACGCCGACCTTCGCGCTGCCCCGCGCCGAGTTCGAGGAGTGGGCCGGCGACCGCGGCCGGTTCCGGATGGAGGACTTCTACCGGACCCAGCGCGAGCGGTTCGGCGTGCTGATGGACGGCGAGAAGCCGGTCGGCGGGCGGTGGAACTACGACTCGGAGAACCGCGAACCGCCGCCGAAGGGCGAGCGCACGCTCGGGGTGAAGGGGCCGTGGCAGCCGGAGGAGGACCGGATCGACGACGAGGTCCGCCGCGAGCTCGACGAGGCCGGCTACCCGACCGTCGGGCGGGACGGACCGCGCTGGTTCGCGATCACGCACGACGAGGCGATCAAGGCGCTCCGACATTTCGTCCGGCACCGGCTCGGCACGTTCGGGCCCTACGAGGACGCGATCCTCGAGCAGGACTGGGCGATGTCCCACTCCCTGCTGTCGGTGCCGATGAACCACGGCGTGCTGCACCCGCTCGAGGCCGTGCACGCCGCCGAGCAGGCCTACCGCGACGGCGACGTCGACTTGCCGAGCGTCGAGGGGTTCGTCCGGCAGATCCTCGGCTGGCGCGAGTACGTCTGGCACCTGTACTGGCACTTCGGCAAGGGCTACACCCGACGCAACGCCCTGCGCGCCCGCACCCCGCTGCCGGACTGGTGGGCGGAGCTGGAGTCCGACGCCGTCACCGCGGCCTGCCTGCGCAGCGCGCTGGAGGGCGTGCGGGACCGCGGCTGGGTGCACCACATCCCGCGGCTGATGGTGCTCGGCAACCACGCCCTGCAGCGCGGCTACCGGCCGGCCGAGCTCAACGAGTGGTTCCGCACCGCCTTCGTCGACGGCTTCGAATGGGTCATGCCCGCCAACGTCATCGGCATGAGCCAGCACGCCGACGGCGGGAAGATGGCGACCAAGCCGTACTCCGCGGGCGGCGCCTACATCGACCGGATGAGCGACCACTGCCGTGGGTGCGCGTTCGACCCCAAGAAGCGCCTGGGCGACGACGCCTGCCCCTTCACCGCGGGCTACTGGCAGTGGGTGCACCGGCACCAGGGGCTGCTCGCCGACAACAACCGCACCGCGCGGGCCGTCTCGGGGATGAACCGGCTCAAGGACCTCGACGCCGTCCTGGAGCAGGAGTCGGCGCGCGAGCACTTCTGAGAGTCGCTCACCCGGGTCTCAGGTGGCCCCGCTACCGTTCGCGGCGTGACGAGGGGCCGTGTTCTCGACGGGATCGGCACGCTCGCGCGGCTCGGCCTCGCGGCCGTCTGGCTCGCGTCCGGCCTGATCAAGGCTCTCGACCCGGCGCAGACCTACGTGGCCGTCCGGGCGTACGACGTCCTGCCGCGGGAGGCCGTCGGCGTCGTCGCCGGGGTGCTGCCCTGGTTCGAGCTGGCGCTCGGCGTGCTGCTCCTGCTCGGCATCGGGACCCGCGCGGTCGCCTGGCTCTCGGCCGGCCTGCTGCTGGTGTTCGTCGCCGGCGTGACCCAGGCCTGGGCGCGCGGGCTGAACATCGACTGCGGCTGCTTCGGCGGCGGCGGGGCGGTGGCGCCCGGGCAGACGCAGTACGTCCAGGAGATCCTCCGCGACACCGGGTTCCTGCTGCTGGCGGCCTGGTTGATCGTGCGGCCGCGGACGCTGTTCGCCGTGGAGAACCGGTTGGCCGGGTCCCTCGTCACGTCGGGTTCGGGTGCGGAGAGGAACTGACGTGGGCGGAGCGGATCGCAGCGATCGGAAGCGGCGGCAGGCCGCGGCCGAGGCGCGGCTGCGGGCGGCGGGGATCACCCCGAAGCGGCGGGGCCTCGGCGGCAGCGGCCTGGTGCTGACGATCGTGGCCGTCGTCGTGATCGCGGCGATCGTCGTCGGGGTCGTCGTCACGATGAACAACAAGGCCGCCGACTCGGCCGCGCCCGCGCCGACCTACCCGGTCGCGCGCAACGGCGCCGCCATCACCGCCGGGCAGGCCGCGGCACCGGTCACCGTGGACATCTACGAGGACTACCTCTGCCCCTACTGCGAGCGCTTCGAGACGACCTACAAGGACGAGCTGACGACGGCGCTCAACGCCGGCCAGATCAAGGTCAACTACCACGCGATCTCGATCCTCGACCGCGCCAGCAACCCCGTGGGCTACTCGACCCGCGCCGCCAACGCGGCCATCTGCGCCGCCGACGCCGGCATCTTCCCGGCCTACCACGCCCAGCTCTACGCCGAGCAGCCCGCTGAGGGCAGCGCCGGCTTCTCCAACGACGAGCTGACGGCCAAGGGCACCGCCCTCGGCGCCGGCCCCGCCTTCGGTCAGTGCGTGGCCGCCCAGGCCAACACCGGCCTGATCGAGAACGCCACCAACACCGCGGCCGCGACCCCGGCGCTGCAGAGCAACGGCCAGTTCGGCACCCCGACCATCGCCGTCAACGGCACGAAGGTCGATGTCAACGACACGGACTGGCTGCAGAAGGCCATCCAGGCCTGAGGCCCGGCACCCGTGGGGACCCCCCTCGAACGGGTCCCCACGGGGTGTTGTAGTGTTTCCTCATCGCAAGGGGCTGTGGCGCAGCTGGTAGCGCACTTGACTGGCAGTCAAGGGGTCAGGGGTTCGAATCCCCTCAGCTCCACCCTTCCTGATCAGCCCGGACCTCCGTCCGGGCTTTTCGCGTTCTCGGGGCCGGACGCCACGTCGACGACGTGCCGGAGACGTTCCGCGGCGGTGTGATCTCGGCCCGCTCACCGCGTGACCGCTCGCGATGCGAGCGGTCACAGTGCGGCGGGTTCAGTCCTCGCCTCTCTCCGCACTCCGGGGCTTCGGGGTCAGGGAGGCGTAGCGGGACCGGTGGTGGTCGGCGGGGCCGAGCTCGTACTCGATCGCGGTGAGCCGCTTGAAGTAGTGGCCGATCGCGAGCTCCTGCGTCATGCCCATCCCGCCGTGGAGCTGGACGGCGTTCTGGCCGACGAAGCGTGCGGCGCGGCTGACGGTCACCTTGGCGGCGGAGGTGGCGCGGGCCCGTTCGGCCGGCTCCGCGCCCAGTCGCAGGGTGGCGAGGTACATGGCCGCGACAGACTGCTCGACCTCCAGGTGCATGTCCACCATCCGGTGCTGCAGTGCCTGGAACGAACCGATGGGCTGGCCGAACTGCCGACGCTCCTTGCTGTACGCGACGGTGTCGGCGAGCACCGTGCGCATGCAGCCCACCGCCTCGGCGGTGAGCGCGGCGAGCGCCTCGTCGAGCGCGGGCGCGAGCGCCGTCCAACCCCGCCCCTCCTCGCCGAGGAGCGCGTCGGCAGGGACTTGCACGTCGTCGAGCACGAGGTCGGCCGCGTGCCGGTCGTCGATCGTGCGGTAGCGGTGCACCTGCAGGCCCGGGAGCTCGACGGGGAGCAGGAAGATCGAGATCCCGTCGAGGTCGCGCTGCTCACCCGAGGTGCGGGCGGTGAGCAGCAGGTGGGTCGCCTGCGGCACCCCGGGCACGACGGCCTTGGCGCCGGTCAGCACCCAGTCCCCGCCGTCCCGTCGAGCCGTGGTCGCCACGGAGTGTGCGGTGTGCCCGGAGGTCGGTTCGAGCAGGCCCGGAGCGATCCGCACGGAACCCGCGACGACCCCCTTGAGGACGTCGCCGGCACCGGGGAGGCGCCGCAGCACACCCCCGCCGAGCACCACGGTGTCGACGTAGGGTTCGACGACCAGGGCGCGACCGAGCTGTTCGGCGATCACCATCGCCTCCACGGGCCCGCCGCCGGATCCGCCGACCTCCTCGGGCAGTGTGGCGCCGAGGATGCCGAGGTCGTCGGCGAACGCGCGCCACACCTCGGGCTGCCAGCCGGCCTCCGAGGCGGCGGCCTCCCGGCTGCGCGCGAGGTCGTAGCGGTCGGCGAGCCAGTCGGCGAGCGAGTCGCGCAGGAGCTGCTGCTCCGCGGTCAGCGAGAAGTCCATCAGAGCCCCAGTGCCGCCTTCGCGAGGATGTTGCGTTGGATCTCGTTGCTGCCGGCGTAGATCGTCCCGGCCCGGTCGTTGAAGTAGCGCAGCGGCGCCACGGCCTGCCACTCCTCCCCGCTGACGTAGCCGTCGGCGGGGGGCGCGAAGCCCGCGAGCGGGCCGCCCGGTCGGGTCGCGTGCGGCTGGTAGGCGCGCCCGCGCGGTCCGGCGGCCTCCAGCAGCAGCTCGGTCAACGTCTGGCTCAGCTCGGTGCCGAGGATCTTGAGCATGGAGGACGCGGTCCCGGGGTTCCTCCCGCCCGCCGCCGCGGACAGCACGCGGAACTCCAGCACCTCGAGCACGTCGATCCGGATGCGGGCGTCGGCGAGCTTGGCCGCGAATGCCGGTGACTCGAGCAGCGGGCGCCCGTCGGGTCCGGGCTGGCCGGCCGCGGCCCGGGCCACCTCGTCCGCCATGATCTGCAGCTTCGGGGCGGCGGCACTGCCGCCCCGCTCGAACTCCAGCAGGTACTTCGCGACCGTCCAGCCGTCGTCGATCTCACCGACGACGTTGGCCTTCGGCACGCGCACGTGGTCGAAGAACTCCTGGTTCTGGATCTGCTCCCCGGACGTCATCACCAGCGGGCGGACCTCGATGCCCGGCGAGCTCATGTCGATCAGCAGGAACGTGATGCCCTGCTGCTTCTTGGCCGCCCGCGAGGTCCGGACCAGGCAGAACATCCAGTTCGCCTCGCCGGCGTGGGTCGTCCAGATCTTGCTCCCGGTGCAGACCAGGTCGTCGCCGTCGGCCTCGGCCGTCATCGACAGCGCGGCGAGGTCCGAGCCGGCCTCGGGCTCGGAGTAGCCCTGGCAGAAGAACACCTCACCGGTCAGGATCCGGGGCAGGAAGAACTCCTTCTGCTCCGGCGTGCCGAACTCGATCAGCACGTGCGCCACCATGCTGATGCCCATCGGGGACAGCGGGGGAGCGCCGGCCAGGATGGACTCCCGGCTGAAGAGGTAGTGCTGGGTCACCGTCCAGTCGCAGCCGCCGTACTCGACCGGCCACGCCGGCGCGGCCCAGCCGCGCTCGTGCAGGATCGCCTGCCACCGCATGCTCGCCTCGTGGTCGGCGTACACGCTCGTCATGAGACGTCCGGCCCGGCGCAGGTCCGGCGTGAGCCGCTCGTCGAGGAAGGCACGGACCTCGTCGCGGAAGGCGAGGTCGGCCGCTGACCACTCGAGGTCCATCGTTGCTCCTCCGGCTGACGTCCGCCTCAACCTAACAGATGTAGGTAGGTGACGGAGCCTGTCGGCAGTGTGCTGCGCGCGGACGACGGATGCGAGCACGGGTGACCCTGGACACCGCTCACCTAAAGGCTCTAGGCTCCCGGCACTGCGACGTCGAACGAGCGACCCCGCCGCCGTCGTCCGTCCGCACGCCCGTCCGGCCCGACGAAGGGACACCGGTGACGTCGTACCCACCGGTGGCTCCCGATCGAGCGGACCGCCATCCCCGAGTCACCGCGGCCCCGAAGGGACGACCATGACCATCCGTGACGAGCTCCTGATCGACGGCGAGTGGCGCAAGCCCAGCTCGTCGACCCGCATCCCCGTCGTCTCGCCGTCGACCGAGGAGGTCATCGGCGAGGCCCCCGACGCCAACGCCGAGGACGTCGACGCCGCGGTCAAGGCCGCTCGCCGCTCCTTCGACGAGGGCGTGTGGCGGCTTCGGTCGGTCGAGGAGCGCGCCGAGGTGCTCGAGCGGGCGCTCGGCCTGATCGAGCCGAAGCTCGACGAGATCGGCCGGCTGGTGACCTCAGAGATGGGCCTGCCGACCTCCATCGCCGGGATGCAGATCCCGGGCGCGCTCGCGGTCGGCAAGTACTTCCTCGAGGTCGCGCGCAACACGCCACTGTCCGAGGTCCGGCAGACCATGTACGGCCCGGCCGCCGTGGTGAAGGAACCGGTCGGCGTCGTCGCGTCGATCGCGCCGTGGAACGGTCCGTTCAACATGGCGGTGTCGAAGATCTGGCCGGCCCTGGTCACCGGATGCAGCGTCGTCTACAAGCCTGCTCCGGAGACCCCGCTCGACGGATTCTTCATCGCCGAGGCGCTGCACGAGGCCGGCGTTCCCGCCGGTGTCTTCAACTACATCACCGGTGATCGCGACGCGGGCCGCGCACTGGTCGCACACCCGGGCGTCGACAAGATCAGCTTCACCGGCTCGACGGCCGCGGGTCGCCAGATCGGGCAGGAGGCGGGCGGCAGCTTCAAGCGCCTGCAGCTGGAGCTGGGCGGCAAGTCCGCGGCGATCGTGCTCGACGACGCCGACCTGCAGACCACCATGGCCGGCCTGGCGATGGGCTCGTTCTTCAACACCGGGCAGGTGTGCGCCGCCTACAGCCGGGTGCTGGTGCCGGCCTCACGGTACGACGAGGTCGTCGGCGCGCTGGTCGCGACCGCGGAGTCCTTCGTGGTCGGCGACCCCTTGGACCCGGCCACGACGATGGGCCCGCTGGTGTCGAAGCGCCAGCAGGAGCGGGTGCTCGGCTACATCGAGGCGGGCAGGGCCGAGGGCGCCACGGTGGCCACCGGCGGCGGCATCCCGGCCGGCCTGGAGAAGGGCGCGTTCGTCCAGCCCACCGTGTTCACCGGCGTCGAGAACGGCATGAAGATCGCTCAGGAGGAGATCTTCGGCCCGGTCGCGTCGGTGCTCCGCTACGAGACCGTCGACGAGGCGATCGCGATCGCCAACGACTCGGAGTACGGCCTGCACGGCGCGGTGTTCACCACGGACCCGCAGAAGGCGGCGGACGTGGCGCGGCGGGTGCGAACCGGCACGTTCAGTGTCAACTCCTTCACCTACAACACCGAGGCCCCCTTCGGCGGGGTGAAGTGCTCGGGCGTCGGCCGCGACACCGGCCCCGAGGCGGTCCACGCGTACTACGAGCTGAAGACCGTCAACCTCACCGAGGACGTCGCACCCCTGTTCTCCTGAAGTCCGCCGGGGCGGCGGCCACCGACCTGCCGCCCCGGTCCCACCGCAGCTGGAGGTCCCGTGAGCGGCACCGTCGTCGACGCCCTGACCTGGTGGGTCCGCACCGTTCCCGACCATCCCGCGATCGACTTCGACGGCGACGTCGTCACCTACGCCGAGCTGGACACGTGGTCGGACGGGGTGGCCGCCGCGCTGCGCGACGACGGCGTCGCGGCGGGGGACCGGGTCGGGATCGTCGGGGCGAACAGCCTCGAGTGGTGCGTGGCCGCCGTCGCGGCGTGGAAGGTCGGGGCGGTGGTGTGCGGCTTCAACCAGCGCTTCCTCGCCGCCGAGCTGGGTGCGCTGGTGGAGCTGTGCGAGCCCACCGTGGTGTGCGGCGATACCGCCCACCTCCCGCTGCTGGACGAGGTCGTCGCCACGGGCGCGGCGTTCGCCCCGCGGGGCCTGGACTCCGTCGCCGCGCTGCGAGGAGGTGCTCACCCTCCGACCGCGCGACCCGACGTGCTCCCGGACGACCCGACGGCGATCGTCTTCACGAGCGGCACCACGGGGACGCCGAAGGGCGTGGTGTTCACCCACCGGACGGTCGCCGGGATCATGCACGAGTGGTCGCTCGGCGAGCCGGTTGCGCCCAACGACCTGCGCGTGCTGCTGGTGCTGCCGATGTTCACCGCAGCCGGCGTGATCTGGGGGCTCGCCCGCGGCCTCGTGCAGGGCGGGACGATGTACCTGCAGCCGCGCTTCGACCCTGCTCGCGCCCTGGAGGTGCTGCAGGAGGCCCGGATCACCACCTTCACGGGGCCGCCGATCCTGTTCGAGCAGGTGTCCCGCGTGCCGGGCTTCGAGCGGACCCGGATGGAGCACCTGACCACGGCGTGGGTCGGTGGCGCCCGCGTCCCGGTGCCGTTGCTGGAGAAGTGGCGCCCCCGCGGCGTCGCGCTGCGCCAGATCTACGGCCAGACCGAGATCGGCGGCACCGCCACGGCGATGTCGGCGGAGGGCGCGCTCGCGCACCCGGACAAGTGCGGCTGGGGTGGCCCGTTCACCCGCATCCGCGTCGTCGACGCCGACGGCCACGACTGTGCCCCGGGTGAGGTCGGCGAGATCATCATGCGGGGCCCGGGCATGTTCCCCGGCTACTGGCGCAACGAGGAGGCCACCAAGAAGGCCCTGCGCGGCGGCTGGCTGCACACCGGCGACCTCGGCACCCTCGACGAGGAGGGCCTGCTCACCTACGTCGACCGGATGGGCGAGATGATCAACTCGGGTGGGTTGAAGATCTCCCCGGCCGAGCTGGAGACCGTCCTTGCGCAGGCGCCCGGCGTCGCCGAGGTGGCCGTGATCCCGGTACCGGACGAGAAGTTCGGCGAGACACCCGCCGCCGTCGTGCACACCGAGGGCGAGCTGGATCCCGCCGCGCTCGTCGCCTTCTGCAACGACCGCCTCGCGGACTACAAGGTCCCGCGGTACGTGATCCCGCACAACGGCCCGCTCCCGCGGATGGCGAGCGGGAAGATCGCCAAGCGGGACCTGCGGGGTGTCTACGCAGACGCGCCGCAGCGGTTCCCGAAGGTCCGATGAGGACGGTCCGGCTCGACGACGTCGCGCTGTCGGTCCGGGAGCAGGGCTCCGGCCCACCGGTCGTGCTCGTGCACGGCTTCCCCGAGCTCGCGTACTCCTGGCGGCACGTGCAGCCGGCCCTGGCCGGCGCCGGGTTCCGGGTACTCGCCCCGGACATGCGCGGCTACGGCGGATCGAGCTGTCCGGCGGAGCCGGCGGCCTACGGGATCGAGGCGCTGACCGGCGACCTCGTCGGGCTGCTCGACGCGCACGGGTACCAGCGGGCGGTCTTCGTCGGGCACGACTGGGGTGCGACCGTGGTGTGGCAGCTCGCCCTGCTGCACCCCGACCGGGTCGCCGGCGTCTGCGCGCTCAGCGTCCCGTTCACCCCGCGCGCCCGCCGGCTCCCGCTCGAGATCTGGCGCGAGCGCCTGGCGGACCGGTTCTTCTACATCCGGCACTTCCACGAGGAGGGCGTGGCCGACGCGGAGCTGGCCAAGGACCCCGAGCGCACCATGCGGCTCGTGCTCGGCGGACTGACCGTCGACGCCCTGCTGGGCCCCGACGACGGCCGCGGCTACCTCGACCGCCTCGCCGAACCGGACGGCCTGCCCCCGTGGCTCTCCGACGCAGACCTGCGCACCTACGCCGAGGCCTTCGCCCGCACCGGGTTCACCGGCCCGCTGAACTGGTACCGGGCGATCGACCGGAACTGGACGGCCACCCCGCACCTGGCCGGGGCCCGCGTCACCGCGCCCTGCCTGTTCGTCGCGGGGACCGACGACCCGGCTCTCGTCGTGATGCCCCACGCCGGCCAGGAGCGCCACCTCGACGACCTGCGGGGCACGGTGCTGCTGCCGGGTGCCGGGCACTGGATCCAGCAGGAGCGGCCCGCAGAGGTCACCGAGGCGATCCTCGGGTTCCTGCGCTCGCTCGGTCCCTGGTGGACCTGAGACCGCTCACGCGGACCCCTCCGCCGACGACACGCGCAGGGCGACGGCGTCGGCCGGGACGGTCGGGTAGGCCTTGCGCAGCTCCGGCTTGGCGATCTTCCCGGAGAAGGTGCGGGGGAGCGGCCCGGCGGCGACCGCGAAGCGTGGCCGCTTGAACCCGGCGAGGTCGCCGCGGGCTTTCTCGGTGAGGCGGTCGAGCACCGGGTCGGGATCGCCCGCGCAGTGCACGACGAGCATCGGGACCTCGCCCCACCGTTCGTCCGGCACCCCGATCACGGCCAGCTCGGTGACGCCCTCGACCCCGGCCAGCACCCGCTCGATCTCCGCGGGGTACACGTTGATGCCACCCGAGATCAGCATGTCCTTGGTGCGGTCGACCACCTTGAGGTAGCCGCGCTCGTCCATCGCGCCCAGGTCGCCGGACCGCAGCCAGCCGCCGGGGAGCACGGTCGCGGCGGTGGCCTCCGGGTTGCGCCAGTACCCGCGCATCACGTGTGCCCCGCGCACCAGGATCTCGCCGACCTCGCCGGACGCGGCGGTCTCGGCCGGGTCGGTTGCGGCGATGCGGATCGTGGTCCCCATGATCGCCTTGCCCGCGTACCCCGGGTACGTCGCGGCGTCCTCCGCCCGCAGCGCGCTGATCAGGCCCGAGGCCTCGGTCATCCCGTAGACCTGCACGAGGGAGACGCCCCGCTCGCGGTAGGTCTCGAGCAGGTCCAGCCGCACCGGCGCCCCGCCCACCGCGGCGGACACCAGCGAGGAGAGATCGCGCCGGGTGAAGTCGGGCGACTGCGCCATCCGCTCCCACAGCACGGGCACGGTCGTGAGCGCCGAGATCCGGTGCCGCTCGATCATGTCGAGGTAGCGGTCCGGGTCGAAGTCCCGCTCCAGCACCATCGTGCCGCCCGCGTACACGGTGAACTGCATGAAGCAGGAGATGACGGCCCCGGTGTAGACGAGCGGGACGGCGACCAGGATCCGGTCCCGCCAGCTCAGCCCCTCGGACACGACCTTGGCCTCGGCGGGGGCGAGGACGCTGCGGTGGGTCAGCACCGCGCCCTTCTGCACGCCCGTGGTGCCCGAGGTGTAGCAGAGGAACGCGGCGTCGTCGTCGGCGATCCCGACGGCCGGCGGCGTGGTCCCGGCCGACAGCAGCTCGGCGTACCCGGGCAGGTCGGAGCCGCCGAGGCACACGACGTCGAGGGGCTGCGCGGCGGCCGCGACCTCCAGGGCCGGGGCCAGCGCCTCCTCGGTGACCACGATGCGGCAGTCGGCGTCGAGCACGAGCGGAGCGAGCTCGCCGGCCGTGAGCCGCACGTTGAGCGGCACGCTGACGGCACCGAGCTTGAGCGTCCCGAGGATCACGTGGACGAGCTCGGGGCGGTTGCCCATCAATGCGCCCACGCGGTCGCCGGGCCGGACGCCCCGGGCCGCCAGGCCGGCGGCGACCGCGTCCGTCACCGCGTCGAGCTCGGCCCAGCTCTGCCGCACGTCCCCGCAGATCAGGGCCTCGTGTTCGGGCCGCCAGTGACCCCAGAAACGCACCAGCTCGGCGAGGTTCACGGCGCACCACTCCAGTCGGCGTCGACGGTGGTCCGGACGTGCCGTCGGGAGCGGCGCGACCGGGCGGACTCACCCGAGCGGGTGGCCGCTCCGACCCTGACACATGAGACAGTCTGCGTCAATCGTCTCGCAGGCGATCAGGTGGTGTGGACGATCAGCACGTCGACCCCGGCGTTGCGTGCGGCGTCCCCGGGGACGGAGCCGAGCAGGCGTCCGACCAGGCTGCCGAGCCCCCGGTTACCGACCACGAGCAGGTCCGCCGCGTTGTCCTTCACCGCGCGGGTCAGGACGTCGACGGGGTCGCCGTCGGCGGCCGAGGTGCTGATCCGGTCGGCCGCGATCTCGCGGGCGGCGTGGTCGCGCGCGGTCCGGAGGGTCTCCTCGGCAGGCGTCCAGCCGTGGACGAGGTGGGCCTCCTCCTTGAGGACGTCGTCGGCCGGACCGGTGTCCTTCTCGCTCGGGTGGTACGCCGACACGATCACGAGGCCGGCGTCGTGGGCGCGGGCGACGGCCGCGGCCCGGGTGACCGCGGCGTAGGAGGTGTCGGAGCCGTCGGTGCCGACGACGACGGTGGAGTAGGCGGGCATCGGTGCCTCCTGGGTCGGTGGTCTCAACGGACCTGCGGCAGCTGGGTGGTCGGGTCGTCGTCCGGACTGACCCTCGGGAGCGTGCGGGTCGGGTCCTCCGGCCGGCCGTAGGGCGCCGCGCCGACGGCCTGCGCGCGCTCCTGCGGGGCGCCGTTCTCCCCGAACGAGCGGCGGATGGCCTCCTGGGCCGCGGGCGGGAGGGTGTGCAGCATGTCCCGCACCCGCTTCTGCCGGCGGGCGACGGCCTTGCGCTCGGGCAGCCCGGCGGTGGCTTGCAGCTGGGGCTTGATCGGGGGCAGCCCGTCGAGCTCGTCGACCTCGGCCATCTCGCGGGCGGCCTGGGCGGTGTCCTTCTCCTCGGACATGCCGATGGGGCCCTGGCGGCGGCCGTTGAGGAACTGGGCGACGACGGGGTCGTCGCTGGTGAGCAGGACCTCGCGGGGGCCGAACATGGCGAGGTGCTTGCGGTAGAGCATGCCGATGTTGTCCGGCACGGTCTGGGCGGTGTTGATGTCGTGGGTGACGATGAGGAACGTGGAGTCGGTCTGCGCGTTCAGGTCGATGATCAGCTGGTTGAGGTAGGCGGTGCGGACCGGGTCGAGGCCGGAGTCCGGCTCGTCGAACAGGATGATCTCGGGGTCGAGGACGAGCGCGCGGGCGAGGCCGGCGCGCTTGCGCATGCCGCCGGAGATCTCGCCGGGCAGCTTCATCTCGTCGCCCTTGAGGCCGACCATGTCCATCTTCTCCATGACGATGTCGCGGATCTGCGACTCGCTCTTCCTGGTGTGCTCGCGCAGCGGGAAGGCGATGTTGTCGTAGAGGTTCATCGAGCCGAACAGGGCGCCGTCCTGGAAGAGGACGCCGAAGAGCTTGCGCAGCTCGTACAGCTTGGACTCGTTGCACCGCACCAGGTCGGTGTCGTGGATGACGATGGAGCCCATCTCGGGCTTGAGCAGCCCGATCAGCGACTTCAGGAACACCGACTTGCCGGTGCCCGAGGGTCCGAGCAGGACCGACACCTCGCCCGGGGGCAGGGTGAGGGTGACGTCGGACCAGATGTTGGCACGGCCGAAGGACTTGGACAGTCCTTCGACGGTCACCTCGACACCGGGCATGGGAGCACCTCCGTGGGCTCGTCGCGCGGGTTCGGCACCCAACCTAAAGGTCCTAGGGACGTGCGGTACGCTGTGGTGTGCGTCACCGGCTGTCGTCCCGTGTCCTTCGTCGGGGCCCTGACCTGCGGTTCCGGATGGTTTGATACGTACAACGCAATCTGTCAGATGAAGCATCGTGAGCGCGGTGGCTTTCACCTGGACGTGTGGGAATCGGCGGTATATCCCCAGCTCACCGCACCGATGGCCCAGGATTGGGGCTCATCCGACGTTACGAAGAACGTAACTTGTTGCGTCACCCGTCGTTGAGTCCTTCTGAACGGACGCCGAGCCCCCGATCGTGGCGCCCGACGCGCAAGGCCCGTCCCCGCGTAGTCCCCGCAGTCTCAGTGCAGAGGCCCAGATGCAGCAGCTCCCCACCGCATGCCGGCCGCGCCTCGCTCCGTCCTCCCGGACGGGGGCGTGATGGCCGCGCCCACGCTCACCCGCGTCGTCAAACCCATCGGCGGCTTCTTCGCGTTCACGCTCGACACGTTCGTGGCGATGTTCAAGCCGCCCTTCCAGTGGCGCGAGTTCATCCAGCAGACCTGGTTCGTCGCGAGCGTCTCGCTCGGCCCCGCGATCCTGCTGGGCATCCCCTTCGTCGCCCTGGTGACCTTCCAGTTCAACCTGATCCTGGTCGAGATCGGCGCGATCGACCTGTCCGGCTCGGGCTCGGGCTTCGCCACGGTCACCCAGATCGGCCCCGTCGCGACGACGTTCATCATCGCCGGCGCCAGCTCGACGGCGATCTGCGCGGACATCGGCGCCCGCAAGATCCGCGAGGAGCTCGACGCGATGGAGGTGCTCGGCATCGACACCGTCCAGCGCCTCGTCGTCCCCCGCGTGCTGGCCACGGCGGTGAACGCCTTCCTGCTCAACGGCGTCATGATCCTCATCGGGCTGTCCGGCGGGTTCGTGTTCGGCGTGTTCCTGCAGGGCGCCTCGCCGGGGCAGTACGTCGACTCGATGAAGCTGCTGGTCGGCTTCCCCGACCTGGTCCACGGCGAGATCCGCGCCGTGGTCTTCGGCGTGGTCGGCGCGCTCATCGGCTGCTACCGCGGCATGACCTGTGCCGCCGGGCCGCGCGGCGTGGGCAACGCGGTGAACGAGACCGTCGTCTACACGTTCCTCGCGCTGTTCCCGATCAACATCCTGCTCACGCAGATCCCCTACTCGCTCGGCATCGTCGGAGGGCACTGAGATGGCGCAGATGGGTGCGCGCTCGGTCGCCGAGAGCGCGAAGCGGCTCCTCACCGGCCCGCTGCGGCTGCTCGACGACCTCGGCCGGCAGGCCGAGTTCTACGGCAGGTCGATCGCCTGGACCCCGAAGGCGGTCAAGAGCTACAAGACCGAGCAGGTCCGGCTCATCGCCGAGGTCGGCATGAGCTCCGGGGCGCTCGCCGTGATCGGCGGCTCCTCGGTGATCACTCTGTTCATCACGCTGTTCGCCGGGGTCACCGGCGGCGTCCAGACCTTCGACGCGCTGCAGAACCTGCAGCTCGAGGCGCTCGGCGGGTTCGCCTCGGCGATCATCAACCCGCGGCTGCTCACCCCGATCGTCGCCGGCGCCGCGCTGGCGGCCACCGTCGGTTCCGGGTTCACCGCGCAGCTCGGTGCGATGCGGGTGTCGGAGGAGATCGACGCGCTGGAGGTCATCGGCGTCCGGTCGCTGCCGTATCTGGTCACGACGCGGCTGGTCGCCGGGATGATCACCATCATCCCCATCTTCGCGATGGCGATGTGCGGGGCGTGGATCGGCTGGAAGCTGACCCAGGTCAACTTCTTCGGGCTGTCCGAGGGCACCTACGACCACTACATGGACACGTTCATGCAGTGGCAGGACGTGCTCTACTCCTTCGCCCAGGCCGTCGGGATCGCCGTGGTGGTGATCCTGATCCACACCTACTACGGCTACACCGCCTCCGGCGGCCCCGCCGGGGTGGGACGTGCGGTGGGCAAGGCCGTGCGCACCTCGCTGATCGCGGTCCTCGCCGTCGAGCTGGCCATCTCCATGGCGCTCTACGCCGACTCCGACGCCTTCCGGATCTCGGGATAGCGGCATGACGAACTCGATCAAGCTCAAGGTCTACGCCCTGATCCTGCTGGGCGTCATCGGCGGGTTCGCCGCGCTCTGCGTCGCCGTCTACAACAAGGCCTTCACCTCGACCGTGCCCGTCTACGTGCGCGCCGACCGGACCGGCCTGCAGATGTACCCGGGCAACCGGGTCCAGCTACTCGGCGTCGACGTCGGCGAGGTCGGCGCCGTCGCCCTCGACGAGGGCGGCGGGACCGTCGAGATCACGCTGAAGATGGACCCGGACACGCTCGACGCCATCCCGGCCAACGCCGGGGTGCAGCTCAACCAGCTCACGGCGTTCGGGGCGAAGACGGTCGGCATCACCGTCCCGGAGCAGCCCTCGTCCGTGCGCCTCGCGGCGAACGACACGCTCATGACCGACCGGGTCACGGTCGAGGTCAACACCCTGTTCGACCACCTCGACTCCGTGCTCACGACGTTGCAGCCGGACAAGGTCAGCGCCTTCCTCGGGAACATGGCCCAGGCCCTGCAGGGCCGCGGCGCACAGATCGGCGAGACCGCCGGCGAGCTCGAGGCCTACCTGCGCCGGTTCAACGAGAACCTCCCGGACCTGCAGCGGACGCTGGCCAGCGGCGCGGACCTGACCGACCTCTACGCCGACATCGCGCCGGACCTGACGCACCTGCTCGACGACGCGGCCTTCACCAGCCGCACCGTCGTGGACCAGCAGGCCCAGCTGGACAGCTTCTTCTACCAGGTCACCCGCCTCTCCGGGGTCGGCGCGGACTTCTTCCGGCACAACGGCGACGACCTGGAGGAGGTCGTGCGCACCGGCCTGCCGACCACCGACCTGCTCCGCGAGTACTCGCCGGAGTTCGCCTGCTTCATCCAGGGCATGGACGAGGGCCGCAAGCGCCTCGAGAAGACCCAGGGCGACACGGTGCCCGGCCTGGTCGGCAACACGACCTTCGAGCCGGGCGACCGCGCCTACGACGGGCCGCCGGTCGTCGCGGCGACGGGCGGTCCGAACTGCAACGGCCTGCCCTCCGTCGACGGTCTGAGCACGCCGCCGGAGCTGCTGCGCAACGTCGACAAGGGCGGCGAGCCGAACCCGGAGCCCGGCGACAACACCCTCCGGATCGGCGACCCGCCGCTCGTGGCCCAGCTGTTCGGCCCGCTCGCGGCGCAGGGCACGGCGCAGCAGGGAGGTGAGCGATGAGCAGCAGCAACGCGCAGGCCATCGCCGCGCCGCTCACGAAGAGCATCGTCTTCGTGGTCGTCACCCTCATGGTGCTCGGCCTGATCGGGTTCGAGCTGTCCGGCGGCGGCTGGTTCTCCGCCACCAAGGAGTACTCGGCGGTCTTCCGGGACACCTCGGGGCTGCGGCCCGGGGACTCCGTCCGGATCGCCGGGGTGAAGGTCGGCAAGGTCTCCGACGTCGAGGTGTACGACAACACCCAGGGCAAGGTGACCTTCGACGTCGAGGCCGACCGGACCCTGCCGCAGGGGGTCCTGGCCTCCGCCCGGTACCTCAACCTCACCGGCGACCGGTACCTGGCGCTGAGCGAGGGCCCGGGCAGCACCGCCCCGTTGGAGGAGGGCGCCACGCTCCCGGTCGCGCAGACCACGCCGGCGCTCGACCTGGACGTGCTGCTCGCCGGCTTCAACCCGCTGTTCGAGGGCCTGGCCCCGGAGAAGATCAACTCGCTGACACAGGACGTCATCTCGGTGTTCCAGGGCGAGGGCGGCACGATCGAGTCCCTGCTGGCCCGCGCGGCCTCGCTGACCAACACCCTCGCCGACCGCGACCAGGTGATCGGGCAGGTCGTCACCAACCTGAACACGGTCCTGGGCACCCTGGACCGCCGCGCTCCCGAGCTGGCGCAGACGATCGACCAGCTCCAGGAGCTGACCAGCGGGCTCAACGACGACCGCGGCCGGATCGGACAGTCCTTCACGGACATCGACCGGCTGGTCACGGGTACCGACGAGCTGCTCGGCAAGCTCCGCGGTCCGCTGAAGGGGACGGTCGACCAGGTCGACCGCGTCGCCACGCTCGTGAACGAGGGCCAGGAGGCCGTCGACACCAACCTGTCGCTGCTGCCCGGCGCCTACCTCCGGGTCAGCCGCCTCGGGTCCCGCGGCGCCACCTACAACCTGTTCATCTGCTCCCTGCGGCTCAAGCTCACCGGGCCCGACGGGCAGCCGATGTACACGCCGTGGGTCGGCCCGTCGGACAACGTCGACCGCTGCAAGCCGGGCATCGAGCCGCTCGAGACCCCGGAGCAGCGCGAGGCCTACGACCCGGTCGTCGAGGAGCGCCGGGAGAACCCGCCGGGCACCGGACCGGGGGAGAACCCGAACCCGGTCGACGCCCCGGCCCCGCAGCCGCAGGCCCAGGAGGGAGAGCGATGAAGCTCCGGTTCCGGGAGAAGAACCCCGTCGTCATCGCGATCGCCGGCCTGGCCGGGCTGCTGGTGCTGCTGTTCGGGTCCTTCCAGCTGGCCGCCCTCCCGGTGTTCGCCGGCACGAGCTACGAGGCCCGGTTCGCCGAGGGCGGCGGGCTGAAGGCCGGCGACCGCGTCAAGGTCGCCGGGACCGAGGTCGGCAAGGTCAGGTCGGTGGACCTCGAGGGCGCCGATGTCGTCGTCACCTTCACGGCCAAGGGGGTGACGCTCGGGGACGCCACCCGGGCGGCGATCAAGACACAGACCCTGCTCGGCGAGCGGAACCTGGGTCTTGAGCCTGCCGGCGACGGGGAGATGGGCTCCGGCGACACGATCCCCGTGGAGCGCACCACCTCGCCGTACAGCGTCACCCAGGGCATCGAGGACCTGACGCGACGGACGGGCGAGGTCGACATGGACCAGCTCGGCCAGGCCATGGACACCTTCTCCGACGCCTTCTCCGACACCCCGGACGAGATCGCGCCGGCCTTCGCGGGCATCACCCGGATCTCGCAGACGATCGCCTCGCGGGACCGGGCGCTGCGGGAGCTGTTCGACCACGCGGAGAAGGTCACCGACGTGCTGCAGAGCCACACGGGGCAGCTGACGACCCTGCTGGTCGACGGCAACACCCTGCTGCAGGAGCTGGAGCAGCGCCGGGAGGCGATCCACAGCCTGCTGGTGAACACGAAGGCGGTCGCCGACCAGATCGTCGGGCTGACCGAGGAGCAGCGCGACCGCCTCGCCCCGGCGCTCGACCAGCTCAACTCCGCGATGGACGTGCTCAAGCGCAACGAGGGCAACATCGTGTCCTCGGTCCAGCGGGTGTCGAGCTTCATCACGGGTCTCGGCGAGGGCCTGTCGACCGGCCCGTACTTCACCGGGCACGGCGACCTCTCGGGGCTGGCGCCCACGCTGTTCCCGGTCAGCGACTACATCCCCAGCCTCACGGTGCCGAACAACCCGGCCGCCGGGGCGGTGCCGGAGCTGCCGGCCCCGTCGAACCTCATCGGACTGGGAGGCAACTGACATGGGCTCCCGTACCGCAGCGCTGGTCAGGGCGACCGGCACGGTCACGAAGGTCCTGGCCGTGGTCGTCGTGGCACTGCTGATCGGCGCGGTCACCGTCCTGCTCGTGAACGGCGGCACCAAGACCGGGGTGGCGTACTTCGCCTCGGTCAAGAACGTCTACCCGAAGGACCGGGTCCGTATCCAGGGCGTCGACGTCGGCGAGATCACCGCGATCGAGCCGGCGGGCGACGCGGTCAAGGTCAGCTTCGACTACGACTCGAAGTACGACCTGCCCGCCGACGTGAAGGGCGCGATCATCTCGCCCACCCTCGTCGCCACGCGGTTCCTGCAGCTCGCGCCCGCCTACACGGGCGGGCCGGTCCTGGAGGACGGCGGCGTGATCCCCGAGGGCCGGACGGCGTCCCCGCTCGAGTTCGACGACCTGAAGAAGGAGCTCGGGAACATCTCCTCGGCCCTCGGGCCGGAGGGCGTCGACAAGGACGGGGCGCTCAAGCGCTTCGCCGACACCGTCGCGGCCAACGCCGCGGGCGGGCAGGGTGCGAAGTTCAACGAGATGGTGCGGCAGGCCTCGGCTGCGGTGCAGACCCTGACCGACGGTCGCGAGGACCTGTTCGGCACGGTCCGCAACCTGCAGGCCTTCGTGACCGCGCTGTCCGCGCTCGACGACCAGATCGTGGAGTTCAACGGGCGGCTGTCCACCGTGTCGTCGTTCCTGAACGACAACACCGACGAGCTGACCCAGGCCCTGCAGGGCATCGACGCGGCGGCCCGGGCCGTGGACGAGTTCGTCGACACCAACGGCGCCCCGCTGAACACCGCCGTCGACAAGCTCGGGCACTTCACCCGCACCCTCGCGAACAGCCGCGACGACCTCGCCACGATCCTCCACGTCGGACCGAGCACGCTGATGAACCTGTTCAACATCTACTCGCCGCGCAGCGGGTCGCTCTCCGGCGCGCTGGTCGTGGACAACCTCAACACCCCGGCGGACTTCATCTGCTCGGCCTACTCGGTCGCGTACCAGAGCGTCGACGAGGGCGTGAAGTCCTGCAAGAGCTACCTCGGTCCGCTGCTCAACGTCCTGCGAGTGCAGCAGCCGCCGGCGAACCTGAACCCGCTGCTCGTGCCCGGGGGCGGCGCGAACCAGCCCGACCCCGGCCCGATCGACCCGGCGCCGCCGGTCGCCGAGCAGCCGGCGCAGCTGCCGCCGCCGGTCGACGTGCCGGGCCTCGGTGGCCTGCTCGTCCCGAACGGGGGCAACTGATGCGCACCTTCCGCAGGACGGCCGTCGCCGCGGCGCTGGTCGCCTCGACGCTGCTGCTGAGCGGCTGCGACTACAAAGGCCTCAACGACTTCACCCTCCCCGGCGCGGAGGGCACGGAGGACGGCTCCTACCGCGTCCAGATCGAGATGCGGGACGTGGCGGACCTGGTGCCGAACAACCCCGTCCGGATCGGGGACGTGACCGTCGGCAACATCGAGAAGATCGAGCTCGACGGCTGGAAGGCCCTGGTCACGGTCACGCTCGACCCGGACGTGACGCTCCCGGCCAACGTCACGGCCAAGGTCGGCCAGGTCAGCCTCCTCGGCGCCAAGTTCGTCGAGCTGGACCAGCCCGCGGAGCCGGCGCCACAGCTCGTGGCGGCCGACTCGCGGATCCCCTTGGCCCAGAGCGGCAAGTACCCGGAGACCGAGCAGATCCTGGCGTCGGTCGCCGCCCTGCTCAACGGCGGCGGGCTGCAGCAGCTCAAGACCATCACGACCGAACTGGACAAGGCGCTCGACGGGCGCACCGACCAGTACCGCAGCCTGCTCGGGCAGCTGGACACCTTCGCCGGCGGACTCGACGACCAGAAGCAGGACATCGTCCGGGCCATCGACGGCCTCGACCGGCTGTCGGCCCGCTTCGCCGAGCAGAACTCGGCGATCGAGGGCGCGCTCGACTCCATCCCGCCGGCACTCCGGGTGCTGAACCGCGAACGGGACAAGCTGACCGGGACGCTGACCGCGCTCGGCGACTTCGGGGTGGCCGCCGACGACGTCGTCCAGCGGACCGCGGACGACCTCGCGGCCAACGTCGCGAACCTCGAGCCCGCGTTGCGCGGCCTCGCGGACTCCGGACGGTCGCTGACCGACTCGCTGGGGCTGCTGGGGACGATCGTGTTCCCGCTCAAGGGCTTCTCGGAGACCTTCCGGGGCGACTACGTGAACTTCTGGCTCACCCTGGACCTCACGCTGTCCACCCTGGACCGCAACTTCCTCACCGGGACCCCCTTCGCGGGCAGCCTCGGGAACTTCGAGAAGGTGCTCGCGGGCACCGGGGGCGCGGCGCTGCAGAACGCGAACCCGCTGCTGGCGCCGGTCCAGCCCGGCCCGGACGGACAGCCGCCCGCCGTGCCGGTCCCGGACGTCGCCGGGGATCTGCTGCCCAGCGGCGGAGGGGTCGCCGGGTCGCAGCCCGCGAGCCGGCCGACCGATCCGCCCGCGCCGCCGTCGGGGGAGCCGGTCCCGCCGGACGAGCGGCCCCCGGGCGACCCCGGACCCGGCCCGGTCGGCGGCCTCGTCGGCGGCCTGACGGGAGGCAACTGACATGCTGATCTCACGCTTCGTCAAGGTGCAGCTGCTGATCTTCACGGTGCTCACGCTGGTCGCCGCATTGCTGATCGTGTTCGTGTACGTCCGGGTGCCCAGCCTGCTCGGGATCGGCCGCATCACCGCCACCGCCGAGCTCCCGGCGGCGGGCGGCCTGTACCCGAACGCCAACGTCACGTACCGGGGCGTGACGGTCGGGAAGGTGACGGCGGTCGACCTCTCCGACGGCCACGTGGTCGCCTCGATGTCGATCGACGCGTCCCGCCTGCCCGCGGCCGACAGCCGCGCCGAGGTGCACAGCGTCTCGGCGATCGGCGAGCAGTACCTGGACCTGATCCCGCCACCCGGGAACGCCGGGCCGGAGCTCGCCGACGGCGACGTGATCCCGCTGTCCCGCACCTCGATCCCGCCGGCGACCGCCGACGTGCTGCAGTCCGCGGACGGGCTGCTCGCCTCGGTCCCGCCGGAGCAGATGCAGTCCACGCTCGACGAGTTCGCCGCGGCCTTCGACGGCATCGGGCCCGACCTCGGCCGGCTGATCGACAACACGCAGACGCTGGTGCGGACCGCGCAGGGGAACTACGAGCCCACGCAGAAGCTGCTGCAGGACTTCCAGCCCTTCGCCGACCCGCAACTGGTGTCGAGCGACGCGATCCGCGGCTGGAGCCGCGATCTCGCCGGGTTCTCCCAGGCCCTGCGCGACAACGACCCCGCGCTGCGGAGCGTGCTCACCGAGGGCTCGACCGCGGCCGGCAAGGCGACGGACCTGCTCAAGGACCTGAGCCGGACGACGCCCACCCTGCTGTCGACGACCGGCGTGCTGACCCGGCTCGCCGAGGCCTACCACGCGCCGATCGAGCAGGTCCTGGTCGTCTATCCGATGTGGGCCGTGGTCAACCAGATGATCGTGCCCAAGGACCAGCCCGGCGCCCTGCGGTTCAACCTCGAGACGAACGTGAACCCGCCGAGCTGCGTCGAGGGCTGGACCTCGCCGGACCAGCCCGGTGGCGCGCGGAACTCCTCCGAGCTGGGGGACCTGCCGCTGCCGCAGAACAGCTACTGCAAGCTGCCCCAGTCCGACCCCACGCTGGCGCGCAGCGCGCGGAACCTGCCGTGCTTCGAACCCGGGTCACCCCCCGGCCGGCGCGCGGCGACCATCTTCCAGTGCCGAGGCAGCGGGTACAGCCCCGAGGCCGCCGGGCGGCTCACGCTCGAGCCGCGGACGGCCCTCGACGGACAGCCCGCCTTCGCCGAGCCACTCGCCGCCATCGGCGCGAACGGCACTCCGGCACCGACGCCCGAGGAGCTGACATGGCACTCACTTCTGCTCACCGGGGCGGGCGCATGACCCGCCGCGGTGCGAGCCCACCGCCCGTGCCCACGTGGGAGGACGGCGTCGTCGACGACGACGTCGACGTGGCCGCCGAGACCCCGACCGAGGTCGGTCCACAGGCGCGGGAGGACCGCGCGGAGGACGGGCAGGCGACCACGGTGCTGCCCGCCGCCGACGAGACCGAGCCTGCGGGGGAGTCGTCGGACGCCGGGGCGGCGGATCCGGAGCCGCCACTCCGGGGGCGCGGGCCGGCCGGCCTGGTCGCCCTGCTGGTGGTGACCGTGCTGCTCCTCGCCGCGGCGATCACCGCGGGTGTGTTCTGGGCGAACGGTGCTGCGAAGCAGGCCGACCGCGAGAACGCCCTGTCCGCGGCCCGCCAGACCGCCGTGAACCTCACGACGATCGACTTCAACCACGCCGAGGACGACGTCCGGCGCGTGCTCGACGGCTCCACCGGCGACTTCGGCGGCCTGTTCACCCAGAACATCGACTCCTACGTCGGGGTGGTCAAGGACGGCGAGGTCGTCACGACCGGCGAGGTGACCGAGGCCGGCGTCGAGAAGTACGACGGCGACACCGCGAGCGCAGTCGTCGCCGTGAGGACCACGGTCAGGAACAAGACCGTGCCGAACGGTGAGCAGCGCTTCTACCGATTGGTGGAGCAGATGGAGAAGCACGACGGCCGCTGGCTCGTCTCGCGGGTGGAGTTCGTGCCGTGAGCCGGGTGGGTGGAGCGCTGGCCGCCGCGGGCGGAGGCGTCGGGACCGGAGCCCGGGCGGTCGGCAGCGGAGCGCGGTACGCCGTGCACCTGCCGGGAGCGGCCTGGGCGGGGGCACGACGGCGGCCCCGGCGGGCCTTCGCCGTGCTCGGTGTGGCGGCGGTGGTGCTCGCGCTCGTGGCCGGGCTGTTCGCCTTCTTCGCCATCCGGCAGTTGCAGGTGGAGAACGCGCGCACGGCGGCGACCGCCGCGGCCGAGCAGAAGGTCACCGACCTGCTGTCCTACGACTACCGGTCGATCGCGACCGACCAGGACGGCCGCACGGCCATGCTGACCGGGCAGTTCAAGGACGACTACGGGTCACTGCTCAAGGACGTCGTGGCCCCGGCCGCCGCGCAGCAGCAGCTGACGACCCGCTCGAACGTCGTCTCGACGTCCGTCGTCGGCACGGACGGCACCGACACCGTCACGCTGCTCATGTTCCTGAACCAGACCACGCAGTCCTCGGCCAAGCCCGATCCGACCCTCTCGGGCAGCCGCCTGCGCGTGACCGTGCAGGAGGTCGACGGGAACTGGCTCGTGTCGGAGATGACCCCGGTCTAGACAGCCGGGGACGGGACGTCCCCAGCCCCTCTCCCCGGCTCGTGAGGCCGGGCGGCCCACGCACCCGGCCGCCCGGCCTCGCGGCGTCAAGGCTCGTGATGGTGAGACAGAAAACGTTGCGTGTCTCGAACGTGCGTCGTTACGGTCCGGGGGACCGGGCCGCACGGAGGCGGCACGCGGAACGGAGAACGACCAGTGGAAGCGACCCTCGACCGGCCCGACTTCTTCGTCGGCGGCGACTGGCGCACCCCCGCGGGTGACGAGGTCACCGAGATCCTCGAGGCCGCCACCGGGAAGCCGCTCGGGACCGCCGCGCTGGCCGCGTCGACCGACGTCGACGCCGGTGTGGCGGCCGCGCACGACGCCTTGCGCGGTCCGTGGGGCCGCACGACGGGGGCCGAACGGGCGGAGGTGATCCGCCGCTTCGGGGCGGCGCTGAAGGCCCGGGGTAGGGAGACGGCCCAGCTGGTGAGCCGCGAGAACGGCATGCCGCGGGCGATGTCGGTGGGCGCCAACGGGTTCGCCCCGGCGATCATGTTCGACTACTACGCCGGGCTGGCCGCGGGGCTGGACGCCGACGACGTGCGCCACGGCCCCCTGGCCCGCACCCGCGTCCGCCGCGAGCCCGCCGGCGTCGTCGCCGCGATCACCCCCTGGAACTATCCGCAGGCCCTCGCGGCGATGAAGCTCGCACCCGCACTGGCCGCGGGCTGCACGGTCGTGCTGAAGCCGTCCCCGGAGACCGCGCTCGACGCCTACGCCTTCGCGGACGCGGCGGCGGAGGCCGGGCTCCCGCCCGGCGTGCTGAACGTGCTCCCCGGCGGCCGCGAGGCCGGCTCATACCTGGTGGAGCACCCGGGCGTGGACAAGGTGGCGTTCACCGGATCCACGGCTGCCGGGCGCGCAATCGGGGAGGTCTGCGGACGGCTGCTGCGCCCGGTCACCCTCGAGCTCGGCGGGAAGTCCGCGGCCCTCGTCGCCGAGGACGCCGACCTGGACGTCTTCCTCGCCGCCCTGCCCGAGGTGTCGCTGGCCAACAACGGCCAGACCTGCCACGCGAGCACCCGGATCCTGGCGCCGCGCTCGCGCTACGCGGAGATCGTCGACGCCGTGACGGACACCGTGAAGTCCCTGCGCGTCGGTGACCCGCTGGAGAGGACCACCCAGATCGGGCCGCTGGTCAGCGCGGCCCAGCGCGAGCGGGTGCTCGCCCATGTCGACGCCGGCCGTCGGAGCGGAGCGCGCCTGACGGCCGGCGGGTCCATCCCCGCCGACCGGCCGGAGGGCTGGTTCGTGGAGCCCACCGTGTTCGCGGACGTCGAGAACACCAGCCCGATCGCGCGCGAGGAGATCTTCGGGCCCGTCCTGGTGGTGACGCCCTACTCGGACGAGGACGAGGCCGTCGCCCTGGCCAACGACTCCGAGTACGGCCTCGGCGGCACCGTCTGGACCGCGGACCAGGAGCGCGGCGAGGCCCTGGCCGCGCGGATCGAGACCGGCACGGTGGGCGTCAACCACTACGCCCTGGACGTCCTCGGCCCGTTCGGTGGTGTCAAGGCCAGCGGGCTGGGGCGGGAGCTGGGGCCCGAGGGCCTCGCCCCGTACGTCGCGCTGAAGTCCGTCTACCTGCCCCCGGAGGCCCGATGACCAGCCCGGACACGACCACCGAGCCCGCTGCGCTCTTCGAGCGCCGGGGCCACGTCGGCGTCGTCACCCTGAACCGGCCGAAGGCCATGAACGCGGTGAACGCCGCGCTGTCGATCGCCGCGGGCGCCGCGCTGGAGCAGGCGCAGCAGGACCCCGAGGTGCGGGTCGTGGTGATCACCGGCGCCGGGCGCGGGTTCTGCGCGGGCGCGGACCTCAAGGAGCTGGCCAAGGGCAACCGGATCGACGACCGCGAGCACCCGGAGTGGGGCTTCGGCGGGATCGTCCAGCACTGGATCGGCAAGCCCACGATCGCGGCGGTGAACGGCTACGCGATGGGCGGCGGCACGGAGATCATGCTGTCCTGCGACCTCGCGGTGATCGACGAGACGGCCTCGCTCGGGCTGCCGGAGGTCAAGCGCGGACTGTTCGCGGCCGCCGGTGGCGTCATCCGGCTGCAGCGCCAGATCCCGCTGAAGATCGCGCTCGAGACGATCTTGACCGGCGAGCCGATGTCGGCCGCGCGCGCCTACGAGTTGGGCCTGGTCAACCGGGTCGCCCCGCAGGGCACGGCCCTCGACGCGGCGCTGGAGCTGGCGGAGCTCGTCGCGGCCAACGCCCCGCTCTCGGTGCAGCAGAGCAAGCGGGTGGTGCACGAGACCTGGTCGGCCGGCTCGGACTGGGGCCCGGAGACCTGGGCGATCAACCGGGACGCGGTGAAGGTCGTGTTCACCAGCCGGGACGCCAGGGAAGGTCCCACGGCCTTCGCCGAGAAGCGCGACCCGGTCTGGGAGGGGCGCTGATGACGGGAACTGGGCTGAACTCCGCGATCGCCGGTCTCGGGCTGACCGAGATGGGCAAGGTGTACGGGCGGTCCTCGACCTCGCTCGCCGCCGAGGCGGTCAGGCTCGCCGTCGCCGACGCCGGGCTGGGCCTGGGCGACCTCGACGGGCTGCTCGTCAGCGCCGGGGTGAAGCAGGACGTGAACGTCAACCTCGCCGCCGTGCTCGGCCTGCACGACCTGGCGGTGCTCAACCAGGTCAACGCCTACGGGGCCACGGCAGGGGTCATGGTGGCGCAGGCTGCCCAGGCGATCGCCGCGGGTGCCGCGACCACCGTGGCCTGCGTGTTCGCCGACACCCCGCTCAAGCCGAAGCAGTCGGCCGGCGCGGCCTGGGGCTCCGGCGCGAAGCGGCCCGGCGCGCCTCGGAACCTGCGCGGCATGGCGGGCTGGTCCGTGAACTCCGGCGCCACCAACCCGAACATCCTCTATGCCCTGTGCGCAAGGCGGCACATGGAGCGCTACGGCACCACCTCCGAGCAGCTCGCCGAGATCGCCGTGGCGCAGCGGGCGTGGGCGGTGCACAACCCGCTCGCCCAGATGCGCGAGCCGCTCACGGTGGCCGACCACCAGGCGTCGCGCTGGATCGCCGATCCCCTGCACCTGCTGGACTGCTGCCTGGTCAGCAACGGAGCGGTCGCGGTCGTCGTGACCGCGGCGGACCGCGCGGCGTCCCTGGCGCAGCCGCCGGTCCACGTGTGGGGGTACGGCCAGGCCCACGCCCCCCGCCGCATGCACGCCGGGTCGGACTGGGGTCTGGTCACCCCCGCGGGAAGGTCCGGCCCGGCGGCCATGCGGATGGCGGGAATCGGGGTCGACGACGTCGACGTGGCCGAGCTGTACGACTGCTACACGTACACGGTCCTGGTCACGCTGGAGGACTACGGCTTCTGCGCCAAGGGCGAGGGCGGGGCGTTCGTGTCCGACGGGCGGCTCGCGCCGGGCGGGAAGCTGGCGTGCAACACCGGCGGCGGGCAGCTGTCGTCCTACTACATGTGGGGCTTCACGCCGCTCTCGGAAGCGGTCATCCAGGCGCGTGGCGACGGGGGAGTACGCCAGGCCCCGCGCAACGACGTCGTCCTGGTCAGCGGCAACGGCGGGATCCTCGAGCACCACTCCACACTGGTGCTCAGTCCACACGAGCGGGGCCCGCACGAGAGGACGGCGGCGTGAGCGGAGGCAGGGTGAGCAGCTTCCCCCTGGTCGAGCGGGACGAGGCGAGTGCGGCGTTCTACGACGCCGCGGCCCGCGGCGAGCTGCTGATGCAGCGCGGCCCGTCCGGCGCCGTGCTGCCGCCCGAGGCACGCACCGACCCGGACAGCGGGTCGGCGGATCTGGAGCCGGTGGTCGTGTCCGGGGAGGGCACTCTGGTCAGCTGGGTCGTGGTGCACCAGGCGCCGCTGCCGGCGCTCGCCGAGGCCGTGCCGTACGTCAGCGCCGTCGTGGAGCTGGCGGAGGGGCCGTGGCTGATGGTCCGGCTACTGGCCGACGATCCGGCCGGTCTGCGTGCCGGTGCGCAGGTCCGGGCGCGGTTCGTCCCGTCGGGCTCCGAGGAGGAGCCGGGCGAGGTCCTGCCCGTGTTCGAGCCGGTCTGAGCCGTGCCGACCGGTACGCTGACGGTCCGAACGGCGGGGGGATGAACGTGGGACGAGGACGGGGGCCCTTCGCGGGCGGCCCGGAGCAGGCACGGCGCCGGCTGGTCGCCGCGGCGGAAGAGTGCTTCCTCGCCTACGGCGTGCAGCGCACCACGATGGACGACATCGCCAAGCGCGCCGGGGTCTCAAGGCCCACCGTCTACCGGTACTTCGCCGACCGCGACGCGCTGATCGTCGAGGTCGTGTCCCGGCGCTCGCGGGCCTTCAGCGGGCATGCGCGCGAGTACATCGACAGCCGCACGACCTTCGCCGACAAGCTGGTCGACGGGCTGGCGTTCCTCATCGACGGCGGCCGCAAGGACCCCATCCTGCGGGCCCTGCTGCGGCCGGAGAACCTCGGCGCGGCCAGCGGGATCCTCACGTCGACGAACGTGGCGGAGAACCTCACCTACGAGATCTGGGAGCCCATCCTGTCGGCCGCCCAGGCCGCGGGGGAGATGCGCCCGGACGTCGACCTGCACGAGTTCTGCGCGCTGATGGCCGACCTCGAGCTGATGATGGTCAGCCGCGAGGACCTGTTCGACCCCGACGGCCCCACGGCCCGCGACCTCATCGGGGACTTCCTGCTGCCGGCGCTCGCGCCCGCGGGCTGATCCCGCGGGCGCGAGCCCTGCTCAGCCCGCCCGGGCCGCGCTGCGGTCGTACTCCACGGCGTGGTGCAGCGCGGGCACCACGAACCGCTCCATGAGACGCCGGTGGGAGGGGTCCTCCGCACCGAGCCGCTCGATGCGGCCCACCAGGATCAGCTCGACGAAGGTCAGCCAGGCGCAGAAGCGGTCGACGTCGAGGTCCGCGCGGACCTCACCGGCCTCCTGGGCCTCCCGCAGGATCGGGGCCCAGAGCTCGGCGGTGAGGTCCGTGGCCAGCTTCGGCGTGTCGCTGACGCGGTTGGCGACCTCGAGGAACTCGAGGCTGACGAGCTGCAGGACCATGGGGTCCCGCCGCCCGCTGTCCACCAGGAAGATCATCCCGTCGACCAGCTTCGCGTCGATGGTCGACCGGGTGTCGATGAACCGGCGGGCCCGGTCCAGCAGGTCCCGGGCCCGGGCGAGCAGGACACCGGTGATCAGATCGTCCCGCGTCGCGTAGTGCCGGTACACGGTGGGGCGGGAGACGCCGGCCTCCCGCGCGACGTCGTCCATCGTCGTCTTCGTGATACCGAGTCGGAGATAGCAGGACTCCGCGGCGAGCAGGATCGCCGTGGCCGGGTCCGTCACCCGGGCACGCGGTGCCCGCTTCCGCCCTCCCTCGGAGCCCTTCGCCATCGCCTTCCCCCTCCGTGCGCCCGTCGACGCTACCGGACGGGACTCGCCGGACAGCTCGGTGACCGTCCCCATATCAGGCGATCGTCCAGGTGTCGCGGCCGTCGAGCAGGCTCTGGAGGTCCGGGGCCCCGCCCCTCCGGGCCTCCTCGAGCTGGGCGCGGGCGGCGTCGTCGTAGGTGGTGCGGTCGACGTCGCGGAAGATCCCGGTCACGGTGTGGTTGAGGTCCTGGTCGGACAGCCGGGACAGGGCGAAGGCCAGCTCCAGGTTCGTGGCGTCGTGGACGACGATGTCGGCGGGGTCGAAGCTCGCGCCGTCGACGACCTCGAGCCGGAAGCCGCGCTGGATGACGGCGTACTGGCCGAGCCCGTCGTCGCCGACCGGTCCGAAGCGGATCGGCTCCCCGTGCCGGACCGGGACGAGCCGCTGGTCCTTGGTCTCCGGCTTGCGGAGCAGGTCGAAGGAGCCGTCGTTGAAGATCGGGCAGTCCTGGAAGATCTCGACCAGCGCCGACCCGCGGTGGGCGGCGGCGGCGCCGAGGACCTCGGTGAGGCCCTTGCGGTCGGAGTCCAGCGCCCGGCCCACGAAGGACGCCTCGGCACCCAACGCGAGGGAGATCGGGTTGAACGGGTGGTCGACCGAGCCCATGGGGGTGGACTTGGTGACCTTCCCGACCTCGGACGTCGGCGAGTACTGGCCCTTGGTCAGCCCGTAGATCCGGTTGTTGAACAGCAGGATCTTGAGGTTGACGTTGCGGCGCAGCGCGTGGATCAGGTGGTTGCCGCCGATGGACAGCGCGTCGCCGTCGCCGGTGACCACCCAGACGGACAGGTCGGGCCGGGAGACGGCCAGGCCGGTGGCGATGGTCGGGGCGCGGCCGTGGATGGAGTGCATCCCGTAGGTGTTCAGGTAGTACGGGAAGCGGCTCGAGCAGCCGATCCCGGACACGAACACGGTGTTCTCGCGGCGGATCCCCAGGGTGGGGAGGAACTGGCGCACCGCGGCGAGCACGGCGTAGTCGCCGCAGCCGGGGCACCAGCGGACCTCCTGGTCGGAGGTGTAGTCCTTGGCGGTCTGCTTGGCGTCGGTGGTCGGGACGAGGTCCAGCCCGCCGATCGACGGCAGACCCAGGTCGGTGC
>NZ_BSFQ01000018.1 GCF_027922425.1 Pseudonocardia halophobica
GCGCGGCGGGTCCAGGCCAGGGCGGCGCGGACTTCGTCGGACCAATCGCGTTCGCTCCAGCCGGGTTGGGTGGGGTCGTCGGTGCCGAGGGCGACCATCGCTCGGTAGAACCCGGCCCGGGAGTGGCTGTGCTGTCGGTGCCAGGCCTCGACCACGGTGAGCCGGTCGGGCAGCGGCAGGGTGAGCGGGTCGATCCGAGCCAGGGCAGCGGCGAGCGCCGGGCCGGGCGGGAGGTCCGCCAGGTCCTGGATCAGCTCGGTCTGCTGCACGGATCGAACATACATTCGAGCACCGACAAGTTCCGGCGCTCGCTGTCCCGCCCGTTCCCGAGCGGTGCCGCCTCTGGTCGCTGGGCTCCCTTCGCCCCAGGCTTCGCTGCGTTCACCCACTCCGAGCACTGCCGCTGTGCACGCGCGCTCATCAGGACGACCCTCCGACCGCTGCGGCCGCCCGTCGGTGACGGCCATGACCCGCACAGCTGCTGGTACCCGACTCGGCGATGAGGAACGAGGCGGCGTCGAGTCTCTCCTCCGAACCCGAACCCTAACCCGAACCCGGACCCGGACCCGGACCGAGGAGGAGACGCGATGGACGACGCCACCCGCACCGCGGCCCTGGAACGCTTGGAGCCGTTGGTGGGGGAGTGGGCGGTCGAGGCGCGGTTCACCCTCACCCCCGAGCCGATCCGCGGGACCCTCACCTTCGCATGGGAGCTGGGCAGGAAGTTCCTGCAGCAGCGGTCCACCACGAGCCATCCGGCGGCGCCGGGCGTCCTCGCGCTGCTGTCGGTGCCCGAGGAGGGCGACGGGCACGAGTACGTGCAGCACTACTTCGACTCACGCGGCGTGGTCCGCGTCTACCGCATGACGTTGCGCGACGGCGAGTGGACGCTTCTCCGGGACCGGCCGGACTTCACCCCGCTGGACTTCGCGCAGCGCTACACGGGCACGTTCGGCGACGCTGGGCGGACGATCACGGGCCGATGGGAGAAGTCACACGACGGCGGCGCGACATGGGAGCACGACTTCGACCTTGCCTACCGCAAGCTCACCTGATCGGCAGCGTGCCCGGCTGCGACCCCGGCCGCCGGCCCCGGCCCCGGTCGCTGGCCCCCGGCAACCGCCCCAGGTCCTTGACGAGGCTGCCCCGGTCTCGCGGTCATCGTCCTTCCACCGCAAGGCGTTCGGCGCACCGGGCGATGCCCTGCCTGATCATGCTGCCGTACCCGTCGTCGCCGAGGGCGTCGACCGCCCGTTCGGCCCGGGCGAGGTGATCGCGGGCGCGCCCGGCATCGCCGAGGCGGCGGTGGACGTCGGCGAGGTTGAGGTGGAGCGACGGGTAGAAGCCCGCCACCGCGAGGGAGTGGTGGTGCTGCTGCGCGCGCTCGTCCGTCAGCTCGTCCGCGGCCGCGAGCGCGCGGAGGTCCCACCGCAGCTCCTCGGCCAGGTCCTCCTGCACGTCCGCCGCGTAGTGCGCGAGCGCGCACCGGTGCAACGGGTCGCCGCGCGGCCCCAACCGCTCCCAGAGCTGCGTGAACCGCGCCCGCGCCTCCGCCGCCGAGCCGGTCTGCCCCAGCTCGACCACCTGCGCGATCTCCGCCATCACCGGGTCCGGGTGCTCCACCTTCGCCCTCCTCGTCCGTCCGGATCGGACCCTACGGAGGAGGACCGACAGTTCCGGACCCGCGGTGAGCGAGGATCCCCTCGTGTCCCCGCTCACGGCATTGCTCGCCTTCGGTGCAGGGCTGGTCGTCGCCGTGGTGACCACGCCCGTCGGGGTGTCCGGCGCGGTCTTCCTGCTCCCGGTGCAGTTCGACCTCCTGCGGGTGCCCAGCCCTGCCGTCACCCCGACGAACCTGCTGTACAACGTCGTCGCCACCCCCGGCGCCCTGCTCCGCCACCACCGCACCGGCGCGCTCGGCGGCCCGCTGACCCGGCGGCTCGTCGCCGGGACGCTGCCTGGGGTCGTCGTCGGGACCCTCGTGCGGGTGTTCCTCGCGCCCGGTGACCGGGTGTTCCGCGTGCTGGCGGCCGCGCTGCTGCTCGGCATCGGGATCTGGCTGTGCCTGCGGATCCGGGACCGCCCCGCACCCCCGCGCGAGCTGCGGGGGCCGGTCGTGACCGGGCTCGGCGCCGTCGTGGGGGTCGTCGGCGGGATCTACGGCATCGGCGGCGGCTCGCTGCTCGGACCGATCCTGGTGGGGACGGGCATGTCCGTCGCGACGGTCGCCCCCGCGGCCCTCGCGGCCACGTTCCTCACCTCGGTGGCCGGCGTCGCGACCTACGGCCTGCTGTCCCTGGTCGTCGACTGGCCGGTCGGGCCCGACTGGATCACCGGGCTGTGCTGCGGCGCCGGGGGCCTGATCGGCGGCTACCTCGGCGCCCGCCTCCAACCGCGGGTCCCGGAGACGGCGCTGCGCACGTTGCTCGGGGTCCTGGCGATCGGGCTCGCGGTGACCTACCTCGTCCAGGCCGCCCGCGGCTAGCGCGTCAGCCCGCCGTGGAGGCCGTGTAGGTCGGCGCGGGCAGGTCCAGCACCCGCGAGTTGCGTTGCCGCCACACCAGGTACGCGATGCCGAGCCGGGTGCGGCCGATGCCGTCGAACGGGTCGAACCCGACGACGTCCGTGATCGCGTCGAGCCGGGTCTGCAGCGTGCTGTGGTGCACCCCGGCCAGCCGCGCGGCCTGCCGGACCGACCCCGCGCGGACCAGCGCGTCGAGCGTGGCCGGGCCCCAGGCGTGCCCCATGACCTCGTCGAGGGGGCGACGTCGGGGAGGTCGGCGTCGAGCGGGGCGTCGGCGAGCAGCTCGATCACCCCGCCGTAGCGGTCGGCGAGCACGCAGGGTGTGGCCGGCGGCGCGCACAACCGCAGCGCGACGACGGCGGTGCGGAACGAGCGGTGCAGGTGCTCCACCGTGGTCGCGATTCCGATCCCCGACGGGCTCGCGCCGCACCGTGCCCGGTCCTGCGGGACGACGAGCGCGTGGATGGGGCCGTACGGGGTGGCGACGACGTCCTCGGCGCCGGTCGGGTGCTCCGCCCACACCGCGAACAGCGGCGCGGCGAGCACGCGGTACTTCGCCCCGGGCGCGAGGTGCAGGCGGGCCGCGGCGGTGCGGCGCTCCTCCACGGGGACCGAGCGGTCGAGCAGGAGGCCCAGCTCGCGCCGGTTGTCGGCGTCCCGCCGGCCCCGCCCGTGCCGGATCCGCACGGCCAGCGCGAGCCGCTCGAGGATGATCGAGTCGTTGGCGTGGGCGGGTCCCTCGCGCTCGAGCCACACCGTGAGGCCGTCGCAGTGGATCGACGAGTCCGCCGGTGGCAGTGCGTGCCCCTCGGCGAGCTCGCCCTTGGGCGTGACCCGCACGGCCCTCGGCGGCAGGTCCTGGCAGAACCCCGCCGTGCAGCCCGCGAGCGAGGCGGCCGCGCTGAGCAGGCCGCGGGTGTTGACGTTGCCCACGACGAGCTCGTCGAAGCAGGCGATCACCCGCAGGCTCACGCTGGCCTGGGGGTCGAGGGCGGAGATGCGGCCCAGGAGCTCCTGCACGACCACCTCACGACGTCGTTCCGAGGGGCCGAGTGTAGTGGCCCGGGTCACCCGTCAGTACGGGTCAGTCGGCCAGGATCTTCTCCACCCAGGCCTTGCGGGTGCGGATCATCCCGCGGGCGAGCGCGGTGTGCGGGGCGAAGATGTCGAAGGCGTGGAAGCCGCCCGCCCAGACGTGCAGCTCGGCGTCGCCGCCCGCGGCCCAGATCCGGTCGGCGTACGCGATCGCCTCGTCCCGGAAGATCTCCGCCGCCCCGACGTCGACGAACGCCGGCGGCAGTCCGCGCAGGTCGGTGGCCCGGGCGGGCGCGGTGTAGGGCGAGACGCCGGGGCCGCCGCGGGCCTCGCCGAGCAGCGCGGTCCACCCGGTCTCGTTGCTGACCCGGTCCCACACGCCCACGCCGTCGAACTGCCGGGTGGACGGCGTGCCGCCCCGGTCGTCGAGCATCGGGTAGTCCAGCACCTGCCCGCAGAGCGCTGGCCCGCCCCGGTCCCGGGAGGCCAGGGTCATCCCCGCCGCGAGGCCGCCGCCGGAGCTGGCGCCGGCGACCAGCAGCCGGTCGCGCCGGATCCCGAGCACCTCGGCGCTCGCCGCGACCCACTCGAGCGCCGCGTAGCAGTCCTCGCGCGGGTACGGGTCGGGGAACTCGGGCGCCAGCCGGTACTCGACGGTCACGAGCACCGCGCCGAGCCCGTCGACCCAGTCCAGCACGAGGTCCGCACCGCTGAACCGGTCGCCGAACATCAGCCCGCCGGAGTGCACGAAGAGCACGCCGGGCCGGGGCGTGTCGATCCCCGCCGGCCGCAGCACGGACACGGCGAGCGGGTCCCCGCGATGCCCCGCGATCACGTGCTCGCGCCGCTCGATCGCCCGCCCGCGCAGTGTGTCCTCGATCGGCGGGGACGCGTACGAGCGCCGCATGAAGGCGATCAGGTCGGGCGTGATCGTCGGCGGGAAGACCCCGCCGACCACGGCCAGGCCGGCCTTCAGCTCGGGGTCGAACTCCGGGCGCGCGACCGCCGTCATCGTCGGGGCCTCCTCCGGACGGGCCCGCCGCGGCCGGCGCACCGGCCGCGGCGGGGCGGGGATCAAAGGGCGGCGTAGAGCGCGGACTCGAAGTCCCCGTAGAGCTTCCAGGCCTCGTTCTCGGTGATGAACGGCAGCGAGTTGGTGTAGATGGACGCACAGACCCCGGATGCGCGGTCGACGAAGAAGTGGGTGTTGAACAGCCCCGCCCACGCCCCGGTGCCCGCGCGTCGGCCCCCGGGGACGTCCCGGGTGTTCAGCAGGAGCCCGAGGCCCCACTTCCACCCCGGCCCGACGCGCAGGGCGTCGGTGATCGGCGGGTCGGCCGTCGGGATCTCGGCGGGGAAGTCCAGGTCGCCGATCTGGTTGGTGAAGGCGGCGTCGACGGTCTGCTCGGTGAGGATCCGCGTGCCGTCGAGCTCGCCGCCGCGCAGCAGGGCGCGCTCGAAGCGGATGTAGTCGCGCGGGGTGGAGTAGAGGCCGTGGCCGCCGGCGTACCAGTCCGGCTGCTGCGGCAGCAGCTCGCCGGCCGAGGTCCAGTTCCCGTCCTCGCCCCGGACGTGGACGGTCACGCAGTTCTCGCGGCGGCCGTCGTCGAGCAGGAACATCGTGTCGTCCATGCCGAGCGGGCCGGTGATGCCCTCCTTGATCACCACGTCCAGGCCCTGGCCGGCGACTGCCTCCACGACCTTGCCCAGCCAGTCCGTGTTGATCCCGTAGACGTACTGCGTGCCGGGGTCGGCGACCAGCGGCGCCTTGAACGCCTCGGCGCCGCCCAGGACGTTCGGCAGCCCCGTGACCTTCTGGTACCTGTCGAGCGCCTCGTTCCAGAACCAGTACCCGAGGCCCGACGTGTGCGTGATCAGCTGCTTCACGGTGGCGCGGCTGCCGGCGGGGCGCAGCTTCGGGGTGTCGCCGTCGAAGCCCTCGAGGACCTGGATCTCGGCGAACTCCGGGCAGTAGGTGTCGACGGGCGCCTCGAGCTCCAGCTCGCCCCGCTCGACCTGCTGCAGCGCCGCGGTCGTCGCGACCATCTTGGTCATCGACATGATCCGGAACTGGGTGGAGGTGGAGACCTCCTCGGTGGCCTCGCCGACGATGCGGGGGCCCGCCCCGCCCTCGTAGATGATCCCGTCGCGGTCCGCGGCGATCGCCGCGACGTGCGGCACCGCGCCGGACTCGACCGCCTCCCGCAGGACCCGGTCGATGCCGCTTCCGTCGATGGCAGGACTCATGCTGACCTCCGTTGGTCATGTCGGGGAATCGGGTCGATCGTGCCGACCCGCCGCGCCCCGCGGTACCGACGATCACGCGCAGCTTCGGGTGCGGCGCCCGCCATTCGTCGGGTCGGAAGGGGCTGCCGGAGCGGCCCCGTCGTCGCCAGGATCGGGGGATGGTCCGGCGAGCCACCGTCACCGACGCGCGGGCGATCGCGCGCGTGCAGGTCGAGTCGTGGCGGAGCGCGTACGAGGGCCTGATGCCCGCGGAGCTCCTCGCCGCGCTCTCGGTCGACGAGCGGGAACGGATGTGGCGCGGGGTGCTGGGCTCGTCCGGCGCCGCGGTGCTGGTCGCGGAGGAGTCCGGCGCACTCGTCGGCTTCGTGGCGGTCCGTCCCCGCCCGGGCGATCCGGACGTCGGCGAGCTCCTGGCCCTGTACATCGCCCCCTCGCAGTGGCGACGCACGATCGGCACGCTGCTGCACAACGCTGCCGTCGAGCACCTGGCCCGGCAGGGGTGCGCGCGGGCCGAGCTCTGGGTGCTCGACGGCAACGAGCGCGCCGCGGCCTTCTACCGCGCCCGCGGATGGATACCGGACGGGCGGAGGCAGCGAGAGGAGCGGCCGGACGGCTTCGTGTTGCCCGAGCACGGGATGAGCCTCGACCTGCGCAGGACCGGCGGGACGGCCCGCCGGGTGTGAGACCGGCGGCCGTGCACACGGTGCCGACCGGCGCTCAGACCGTCGCGCCGTTCCAGTGGATCTCCCCGTCCGGCCAGTCCTTCTCGGTGACGGGCAGGACCAGCGTCGTCCTGGTGATCTCGTCGACGAAGGGGCGCGGCTCCGTGGTGTCGTCCGGCGAGTAGACGGAGCGCCGGGGCGAGAGCCGGCGCCAGCCGCCGCGCTCGTAGAAGGCGACGTGGTGCTCGGCGCACATGAGGATGCCGAAGGGCACCGCCAGCTCGCCGAGGAAGGCGCGCACCCGGTCGAGCAGTGCCAGACCGACGCCCTGCCGTTGCAGCCCGGGCCGCACCGCCACCAGGCCCACCACCGCGGTCAGCTGGTCGGTGCCGTCGACCTGCAGGAAGCGCCGCAGCACCCCGGCGTGCGCGGCGGGCCCCTCGCCGTCCCGGCCCATGACCCGGGCCTCGGGCCGCACGTAGGACCACGTCCGCACCCCGCCGAAGAACTCGGGGAGGTGTGCGTAGGCCGCGCGGAGCAGGACCGCGAGCTCCGCGTGTTCGCCCATCGTGATCCGGCCCTCGCGACATGCACTCCACTGCACGCCCCGACCCTCGCAGAGATCGCCGCCGGCGGCCGGATGGAGCAGCGTTCCAGCCGGTCACGGGCGTGATGATCGTGCGGGGAACGGTGGCCCGAGGGGACCCCGGGCCCCGGGCGGAGGCACCTCCGGTCGACCGGGTCGAGGGGTGTGCTCCACCGGACGCGTGAAGGACGGCCGAACGGGGTACTGCCGCATCATGACCATGGTCGAGGCGAACGAGAGGACGGACGTGGCCGGACGTCGCGTGGACGGCCAGCCCGCCTCGCTCGTCGCCGCGTTCCGGGACGCCACCTGCCTGCCCGGTCTGCGCGCCTGGCTGCGCGAGCAACTGGCACCCACGGACACCCTGCTCGACGCCGAGCTCGTCTGCACCGAGCTCGTGACCAACGCCGTCGAGCACGCGGGGGGCCCGCGGCGGCTGCGGGTCACCGTGCTCGACCGGGTCCGGATGCGGATCGAGGTCGACGACGCCGGCGCGGGTGACCCGCTGACGGTGGGGGAGTCACGGCTCGGCGCGCACCGCGGCCGGGGCCTGACCATCGTCAACGCGGTCTCGCGCTGGGGCGTCCGCCGCACCCGCACCGGCAAGACCGTCTGGGCCACGCTCGAGCTGGCCTGAGAGCCGATCCGGACGATCGACGAATTTCCGGCAACACCGTTTCCGTTCCGGCGCGGAGGGGTAGCCGAAAGGTGATCGTCGTGGGCCAGACTCGGTACCGGCGCCGCGTGGCCGGGGGTCCGGCGCCCGCGACGACTCCGGATCTGCCTCGCGCGCGCAACTGGGGAGCTACGCGCGCACCCCCGGAGGTAAGGCGGCCCGGCCGGCTCGACGGCGGCCGGGCCGCGCCCCGTTCTCAGCCCCTCGTGCGCCGCCCTCAGGCGGTGTCGCGGGCGGCCGACCGGCCCGCCCCGCGCCCGCTGAACAGGCAGCCGCCGAGGAAGGTGCCCTCGAGGGAGCGGTAGCCGTGCACGCCGCCGCCCCCGAAGCCGGCCACCTCGCCGGCCGCGAACAGTCCGGGGACCGGCGTGCCCGCGGTGTCGAGCACCCGGCCGGACAGGTCGGTCTGCAGCCCGCCGAGGGTCTTGCGCGTCAGCACGTGGAGCTTGACGCCGATCAGCGGGCCCGCCTTCGGGTCCAGGATCCGGTGCGGGGACGCCGTCCGTCCCAGCCGGTCGCCGCGGTAGCGCCGGGCGTTGTGGATGGCGCTGACCTGCAGGTCCTTGGTGAACGGGTTGGTCATCTCGCGGTCCCGGGCCACGATCTGCCGCTCGATCTCGGCCGCGTCCAGCAGCGGCTCGGCGGTCAGCTTGTTCATCCCGTCGACCAGCTCGGCGAGTGTCGTGGCGACCACGAAGTCCTCGCCGCGCTCCTTGAACGCCTCGACGGGCGCGGGGGCGCCGGGCCGGATCCGGCCGAGCGTCGCCCGGACGTCCTTCTCGGTGAGGTCCGGGTTCTGCTCCGAGCCCGAGAGCGCGAACTCCTTCTCGATGATCTTCTGCGTCAGCACGAACCAGGAGTGGTCGTGACCGGTGGCGCGCAGCGCCTGCAGCGTGCCGAGGGTGTCGAAGCCGGGGAAGTACGGCGCCGGCAGCCGGCGGCCGGTGGCGTCGAGCCAGATCGACGACGGCCCCGGCAGGATCCGGATCCCGTGCCCGGCCCAGACGGGGGCGTGGTTGCGGACGCCCTCGGTGTAGTGCCACATCCGGTCGCGGTTGACGATCCGCCCGCCCGCTGCCTCGGTGATGCCGAGCATCCGGCCGTCGACGTGCGCGGGGACGCCGGTGACCATGTGCTCCGGCGGCATGCCGAGCCGCGCCGGCCAGTTCGCGCGGACGAGGTCGTGGTTCGCGCCGATCCCGCCCGAGGTCACGATCACCGCCTGGGCCCTCAGCTCGAAGGTCCCGGTCTCGACGCGTGAGCTGGCCGCCCCGCGTGCGGCCGGGCTCGGCTCGAGCACGGCGCCGGACACGCCGTCGACCACCCCTCCGGTGCTGGTCAGGGCGTCGACCCGGTGCCGGAACCGCAGCTCGACCAGGCCGGCGCGCTCGGCGTCGCGCACCGCGGTCGCGAACGGCTCGACCAGACCCGGCCCGGTGCCCCAGGTGACGTGGAAACGCGGGACGGAGTTGCCGTGCCCGTCGGCGAGGTAGCCGCCGCGCTCGGCCCAGCCGACCAGCGGGAACCAGCGCACGCCGAGGCCGTGCAGCCAGGCGCGCTTCTCGCCGGAGGCGAAGTCGACGTAGGCGGTGGCCCACTGCCGGGCCCAGAAGTCCTCGCCGGCCGGGTCGTCGACCTCCCGGTCGAAGCCCGCGCTGCCCAGCCAGTCCTGCAGGGCCAGCTCGGCCGAGTCCCTGATCCCCATCCGGCGCTGCTCGGAGGAGTCGACGAGGAACAGCCCGCCGAACGACCAGAACGCCTGGCCGCCCAGGTTCGTCTCCGGCTCCTGATCGACCAGCACGACCTTGCGGCCCGCGGCGGCGAGCTCGGCGGTCGCGACGAGACCGGCCAGCCCGGCCCCCACGACGATCACGTCGGCGTTCACGGTCCCACCCTGGCCTCCCGCGGCCCCGGCGGCAATCCCGACAAATCGGCGTGACCGATGACTTCCGGGGACGCGCGGGGTCGGCCCTCGTGACACCGATCCGAGGAGGAGACCCATGACCCTGCCGGAGATCGTGACCCGGGAGGAGTGGCGGGCGGCCCGCCTGGCGCTGCTGGAGCGCGAGAAGGAGCTGACCCGGGCGCGCGACGCGCTGAGCGCCGACCGCAGGCGGCTGCCGATGGTCGAGATCGAGAAGGACTACGTGTTCACCGGCCCGGACGGCCGGGTCGGCCTGCTCGACCTGTTCGAGGGCCGGCTACAGCTGCTCGTCGGGCACTTCATGTTCAAGCCGGAGTGGGAGGACGGCTGCCCGAGCTGCTCCGCGGGCGCCGACGAGGTCAACGAGGGGCTGCGGGAGCACCTCGCGGTCCGGGACACCACGCTGGCCTACGTCTCGCGCGCGCCCCTCGGGAAGATCGAGCGGTACAAGGCGAAGAAGGGGTGGACCTTCCCCTGGTACTCGTCGTACGGCAGCGACTTCAACTACGACTTCCACGTGACGCTCGACCCCGCCGTCGCACCGGTCGAGTACAACTTCCGCACCGCGGAGGAGCACGCCGCGGCCGGCACGGGCTACTACGTGGAGGGCGACTTCCCGATCGAGGGGCCCGGCCTGTCCTGCTTCCTGCGGGACGGCGAGCGCGTCTTCCACACCTACTCGCAGTACGCCCGCGGCGCCGAGTGGATCGGCGGCTCCTACGCCTTCCTGGACCTCACGGCCCTCGGGCGACAGGAGGAGTGGGAGGAGCCGAAGGGGCGGTCCGCGGCCGCGCGGCGCACCGGCCCGAGCTTCGCGGGCTGAGCGGTTCTCCTCACGTCGACGTCATCATCTCGACGTACGTCCGTCCATCCGCGTAACGCCGGTCCCTCACCGCGCGAGGTATGGGCACACCGCGTGTTGCTGGGGAGCGAGCAGGCGCTGCCGGGCGCCGCGATCCGGACCCTCGGGAGGATCGCGGCGCCCCTTCTCCGTGCCGGTCCGTTACCGCGCAGGGCGGTCCTTCGCCGTGGTCCGCGCGGCGAGCGGGCCCTTCGAGCGGCGCTGCAACCAGCCGCGGGCCTGGTTCAGCGTGCGGCTCACCGTGTTGGGCCCGCGGCGCTTCTCGATCAGGTCCGCGACTTTGCCCGACAGCCAGCCGCCGACCGGGACGGCGATCGCGAGGATCAGCCACATCCGCAGGCGGCGGGAGAAGAAGGCCCACATCGGTCCGGTGCTCCTGGGGGTCGTGCCCGGGACGTTCCCGGGCGGGACCGTGAGGTTAGGCCGCGCGCCGACGGGCCGCACCGCGGAGATCCGAACGCGGGCGTCACGGGGGTGACCCCCGCGCGTCCGGGTCGTTGCACGGGGAAGAAGGGCGGCCCGCGACGGCCGCGGTCGACGGCGACCGCGGCCGGGCCGCCGGACCGCGCGGGTCGGCCGGCCCGCGCGACACGGAAGGACCACGTCGTGCCGAACCTCGGTGGCTGGGAGATCGTCATCCTCGTCGGTGTGCTGCTGCTCCTCTTCGGGGCGAAGCGGCTGCCGACCATGGCCCGCTCGGTCGGGCAGAGCGCCCGGATCTTCAAGGGGGAGATGCGCGGGCTGCGCGCCGACGCCCCCGAACCCACGGTGAACGCCCAGCCGCCGGCCCCGACGGCCGCGCTGCCCGTCGTCGCCGCGGAGGCGGCCGCCGACAAGGCCGCCGCCAAGGCCGCCGACAAGGCCGAGGACCGGGTCGCGTAGCGGCTCAGGAACCGAGCACGGCGCTGCGCGCCGGGTCCTCCGAGCCCCAGGCCGCCAGCCCGGTCTCGACGAGGGGGACCCGGACCAGCCCCGCCACCTCGTCGAGCGGGACCCAGGCCGCCCTGTCGGTGGTGCCGCCGACCTCGTGACGCAGTTCACCGCCAACGACGTGCGCGGCGTAGACGATCCGGATGCCGAACATGTCCAGCGGCTCGCCCGCGTGGCTCACCGCGTCCGGGAAGTGCACCGAGTCGACGGTCAGCAGCCGGTCGAGCGCGACCGTGAAGCCGGTCTCCTCCTCGACCTCCCGCACCGCGCCGGCGCGCGGGTCCTCGCCGTGGTGCAGCCCGCCGCCGGGCAGCGTCCACTCGGGCCCGCGGGGCCCGGTCCAGCGGGCGAGCAGGACCTGTCCGTCCTCGACGCAGACCGCGTAGGCGGCGGGCCGGACGAGCCGGCGGGGCGCGGGTTCGGGGTGCGGCACCCGCCGAACCTAGCGCGCGGCCGACGGGTGACCCTCCCGACGCCTTCAAGATCCCTCTGACCTGCGAATCCTCGGTACCGTATCTCGGGTGTCGGCAGACCGCCCGCTCGTCCTCGGCGTGCTGGTGTACGTCGCGGTCGCCGCTGCGCCGACGCTCCTCATCTGGGGGGTGGCGCGGTTCTTCCCGGTGCTGCTCGGGCTGCCCGACCTGCTGCGCCGGCTGTGCCGCCGCGGGGGCCCGCCCCCGGTCACCGGGCAGTCCTTCGAGTCGCTGGTCGCCGACCTGCACCGGTTGCGCCGCGAGGTGCGGGGCCGGCAGCCCACCACTCACGTCCGCCGGGTCGCCCTGATGGCGGCCTACGACGACGTCCTCCACGATCTCTGCCGGGCCGTCGGCATCGCGCGCCCGCCGCTGTGCGAGGTCCCCGAACGCGAGCGGCCCTTCGCCCGGCTGCAGACCGAGGCGGCGATCGAGGAGGCCGGCGTGGTGCTGGACCCGCCCGATCGAGGCTCCGCGGCCGCATGACCGCCGCGTGACCGACGCCCGCCCGCGCGTCTGGGTAAAGTCGGCTTTACCGAGTGGGAACCGATCGGGTCCCGCCGGCGTTGACCACGTAGCGCGGCGAGACACGCGACGAGGAGGAACCGGTGCGCACCACCAGCAACCCGGCGTTCCGCAACCTGCCATCGGGGCAGGGCGGCTACGCCACCTTCGACCGCCAGGGCGGCGGCATGATGGGCGGCGGGGCCGCCTATGCCGACTCCCGGGCCTCGCGCGCCGAGTTCGGCCGGGCGGGCGCGAGCGAGCGGCCCCTGACCGTCGACGACGTGGTGATCAAGACCGCGATCACCGGCGGCGTGGCGCTGGTCGCAGGGATCCTGACGGCCTGGTCCGGCCTGTTCGGCCTGGCCCTCCCCGCGATCATCGTCGGCTTCGTCGTGTCGCTGATCGTGATCTTCAAGCAGAGCACCAACCCGTTCCTGGTGCTGCTGTACTCGGCGTCGATGGGTGTCGCGCTCGGCGCGCTCACCGGGGCGCTCGAGTTCTCCGGCACGAACTTCCAGGGCATCGGCTTCCAGGCGATCGTCGGTACCGCCGGCGTGTTCGTCGGCATGCTGATCGTCTACAAGACCGGCGCCGTCCGGGTCACGCCGCGGTTCACGAAGTGGCTGATCGGCGCGTCCATCGGCGTCGTGCTGCTGATGCTCGCGAACATGGTCATGAGCTTCTTCACGATCGGCGGCCTCGGCCTGCGGGACGGGTCGCCGCTGGCCTACCTGTTCAGCATCGTCTGCATCGGCGTGGCCGCGTTCAGCCTGATGCTGGACTTCGACATGGCCGACCGGGCCGTCAAGGAGGGCGCGCCGGCGAAGTTCGCCTGGTACATCGCCTTCGGCCTGATGACCACGCTGGTCTGGCTGTACATCGAGATCCTGCGGCTGCTGAGCTACCTCCGCCAGGAATAGGGGTCGGCTCCCGGGGAAACCGGGACCCGGCCGGGTTCCCCCTCCACCCGGCCGGAGGGCGCCGCGGAGGGCCTTCGGGCCGTCCGCGGCGTTCCTGTGTGTCCGCGGCTCCCTGACGACGGTTGTCAGGGATCCGCGGGACGCTCACTCCCATGGCCTCCTGGAAGGACGTCGAGGAGCAGGCTCCGGAGCTGGCGGCGCGCGCCCGCCGGCTCTTCGACGCGCACACGCACAAGACCATCGCCACGCTGCGGGCGGACGGCGCGCCGCGCATCTCGGGCATCGAGGCGCAGTTCGACGCGGGCGAGCTGACCTTCGGGTCGATGCCGGACTCGCGCAAGGGCGCGGACCTGCGCCGCGATCCGCGGTTCGCGCTGCACAGCACGTCCGTGGACCCGCCGGAGGGCGCCCCGGCGGAGTGGGCGGGCGACGCCAAGATCGCCGGCCGGGCGGTGGCGACCGGGCCGCTGGACGGGGAGGTCTCCGGCGACGCGTTCCGCGCCGACGTCACCGAGGTCGTGGTGACGTGCCTGAACGAAGCGGCGGACCGGCTCGTCGTCGAGTTCTGGCGCGAGGGCTCCGGGGTCCGGCGCGTCGAGCGCGAGTGAGGCTCCCCTGACGTTTCCGAGCGCGGTGCCGTGCGACGGGCTGCCGCACGGCACCGCGCTCACCCCTCGTTCAGCCAGGTCCTGAGTTTGGCGAGCGCGCGGTGCTGCGCCACCCGCACCGCGCCGGGCGTCGAGCCGACGGCCGTGGCCGTCTCCTCCGCGGACAGCTCGCCGAGCACGCGGAGCACCACGATCTCCCGCTGCTGGGCGGGCAACCGGTCGATCAGCGCCATCAGCTCCGTCATCTGCGCCGCGCCGACCGCCGCGGCCTCGGGCCCGGCCCGCACGTCCGTGGCCTCCGGCAGGTCGTCGGACGGGTCGGAGCGGTCCCGGGCCGCCGAGCGGTACGCGTCGGCGATCTTGTTGCGCGCGATCCCGTAGGCGAAGGCCATGAACGGCGTCTCCAGGTCCCGGTAGCGCGGCAGGGCCGTGCAGACCGCCATCACCACCTCCTGGGCGACGTCCTCGGGGGTCGCGAGCCCCGGCGCCCGGTGCCCGAGCCGGCCCCGGCAGTAGCGGACCAGCAGGGGGTTCGCGGCGCGCAGCAGCGCGTCCAGCGCGCGCCGGTCGCCGTCGGCGGCGACCCGGGCGAGATCCGTGAGGCGGGCGTCGAGCTCGGCGGTGCGGTCGGGGATCCGACGGGCGGGGCGCCGGCCGGGGGCCCACGACCCCGTCCCGTCCTCCCCGCGGGACCCCTCCTCGCCCGCGTGCACCCGACGTCTGCCTCCTCGGTCCTCGCAGCGGGGCACGGGACGGGAACGGGGCCCGCGGCGCCCGGCGGTGGTGGGCGCCGCGGGTGCTCGAGACCGGGCCTGGCGACCCGGACGGGGAGCGCGGCGACGTGGGCGACGGCGGCGTGCCCCTCCGGCCGCCGCCCGCGTCGGAATCCCGGAATCTAGTCCGAACGGACGGCCGACGTGCTCCGGAGAGACGCCCGAACGGGGACTCGTACAACTTCGTACAGCCGGTCCGGCCCCTGACGTCGCCATCCGGCACCGGTGCCGGACGACGCACGCGACCGCCGTGCCGCCCTATCCTGCCCCGGCACCCGGGGACGGCCCCCGGGCGCGGGCGCCGAGGGGGAGCCGGGGTATGCCGCCGCAGCCGTCCGGCGATCCGGACGCCGTCGCCGACCGGGCGGGGCTGGCCGAGCAGCTGGGCCGGATGAAGGACGCGACCGGGCTGAGCTTCCGCGCGCTCGCCAGGCGCACGCAGGAGTCCGGCGTGCCGCTGCTGCCGTTCACCACCTTCCGGGACTACGTGCAGGGCCGGTCGCTGCCCTCGCCGGTCCGGCTCGACGCCCTCCTCACCGCGTTCGGCGTGGCCGCCGACGACCCCGTGCGCGAGCGGTGGCGGGCCGCGCTGCGGCGCGCGGCCGCGGCGCCGTCGAAGCCGCCGCCCGGACTGCGCCCGTATCCCGGCGCCGCGCCGGTTGCGGGGCCGTTGTTCGGGCGCAGTGCCCTGGTGGCCGAGGTCGTCGGGCGGGTCCGGGACGCGCGGGCCTCGGGCGGGGTCGTCGTGGTGACCGCGCCGTCCGGAGCGGGGACGAGCTCGCTGCTGCGGGCCGGGGTCCGGCCGGCGCTCGGGGACGCCGTCGGGGCGGCCCCGGACGCCGATCTCGCGGCCCTGCTCGGTGAGGCACGGACCGTGCTGGTCGACGACGTCCACCGCGCCGCGGAGGCCACGGCGCTGCGGGAGGTGCTCGGCGCGGTGCCGGCCGGGCGGGTCGTGCTGCTCGGGATCCGCGAGGACGCCCTGGCCGCGCTGGGCGAGCCCGGGCACGATCCGGTGCGCGTGCCCGGGATGTCCGCGGCGCAGCTGCACCAGGTCGTCACCGGACCCGCCCGTGCAGCCGGGTTCCCGGCCGCCGACGGGCTGGCCGAGCTCGCGCTGGGGGAGCTCGAGGTGCCGCCCGGAGCGCCGTCGTCGCCGCCGGGGGCGCTGCCGCTGCTGGCCCTGGCCCTCGCCGCCGCCTGGGAGCGGACCACCGCCGCCGGCGGGCCGGAGATCACGATCGCGCACCACCGCGAGGCGGGCGGCGTGCACGGCGCGGTCGAGCGCACCGCCGAGGCGGCGTACGCGGCGCTCCCGCCGGAGCGGCAGGCGCTGGTCCGGCCCCTGCTGCTGCGGCTAGTCCGGGTGCCGGGGACGGCAGGCGTCGCCGACCCCGTGCGCCGGCGCATCCGCCGCTTCGGGCTCACCCACGGGCTCGCCGCCGGGGCGGCCGCCGAGACCGACGCGACCGTCGAGGCGCTGGTCGCCGCCCGGATCCTGGTCGCCGGCGAGGGCACGCTCGAGCTCGCGCACGACGTCGTGCTGCGGGCGTGGTCGCGGCTGGCCGACTGGGTGCGGGAGGACCGCGAGCGCCGGCCGGCGCGCGGGACCGTCACCGACGGAGCGCGGATCTGGCACGACAGCGGGCGGGACGAGGGCACGCTCCTCGGCGGTCGCGCACTGGCCGGGGCGTCGGCGTTCGCGGCGGCGGAGCCCGCCGAGCTCTACCCGCTCGAGCACGAGTTCCTCGCCGCGAGCCGGGAGCGCGAGGAGGCGGGCGGGCCGCGGCGGACCCGGCGGCTGCAGGTGGCCGTCGCGGTGCTCGCCGTGCTGCTGGTGGTCGCGATGGCGGCCACGGCCTACGCCCTCACCCGGCTCCCGGCCGACCGGAGCGGGCACGGCGGCACCCCGCCGGGTGACGCGGGCGTCGTGGTGGCTGCCGGTGCGGAACCGCGCGCTCCGTCGCCCTGAGCCATCGGGCACGATGGCGGCATGCGCTACGCCGAGCACATCTCCGACCTCGTCGGGAACACCCCGCTGGTGAAGCTGGGCGGCATCGCCGAGGGCCGGTCCCCGCTGGTGCTGGCGAAGGTCGAGTACATGAACCCCGGCGGCAGCGTGAAGGACCGCATCGCGCTGAAGATGGTCGACGAGGCCGAGGCGTCCGGCGAGCTGCGGCCCGGCGGCACGATCGTCGAGCCGACGTCGGGCAACACCGGCATCGGCCTGGCCATGATCGCCCAGCGCCGCGGCTACAGGTGCGTGTTCGTCTGCCCGGACAAGGTCGGCGAGGACAAGCGCAACGTGCTCAAGGCCTACGGCGCCGAGGTCGTCGTGTGCCCCACGGCGGTCGACCCCGACCACCCCGACTCGTACTACTCGACGTCGGACCGGCTGGTCCGCGAGATCGAGGGCGCCTGGAAGCCGAACCAGTACGCCAACAAGAACAACCCGGCGTCGCACTACGAGGCGACCGGGCCGGAGATCTGGGAGCAGACCGAGGGCCGGATCACGCACTTCGTGGCCGGCATCGGCACCGGCGGCACGATCTCCGGCACCGGGCGGTACCTCAAGGAGACCTCCGGCGGGCGGGTGCGGGTGATCGGCGCCGACCCGGAGGGCTCCGTGTACTCGGGCGGGACCGGGCGGCCGTACCTGGTCGAGGGCGTCGGCGAGGACTTCTGGCCGACGACCTACGACAAGGAGGTGTGCGACGAGATCGTCGCCGTCTCCGACGCGGACTCCTTCCACATGACCCGCCGGCTCGCCCGCGAGGAGGCGCTGCTGGTCGGCGGCTCGTGCGGGATGGCCGTGGTCGCGGCGCTGCGCGTGGCGGAGACCGCCCCGCCGGACTCGGTGATCGTCGTCCTGCTGCCCGACGGCGGCCGCGGCTACCTCGGCAAGGTCTTCAACGACTCGTGGATGGCCAGCTACGGCTTCCTGCCGCCCAGCGCGGGCGCCACGGTCGGGGACGTGCTGCGGCGCAAGGACGGCACGCTGCCCGACCTGGTGCACGCGCACCCGAACGAGACGGTCGCCGACGCCGTCCACTACCTGCGGGAGTTCCACGTCTCGCAGATGCCGGTGGTCCGGGCCGAGCCGCCGGTGATGGCGGCCGAGGTCGTCGGGTCGGTGGTGGAGCGGGACATCCTCGACCTGCTGTTCACCAACCGTGCCAAGCTTTCCGACCGGCTCGACCAGCACATGTCCCCGCCGCTGCCCACGATCGGCGCGGGGGAGCCGCTGGAGACGGCGATGGGGGCCTTCGCCACCGCCGACGCCGCGCTGGTGCTGGTCGACGGCAAGCCCGCCGGCGTCGTCACCCGCTCGGACGTGCTGTCCTTCCTGGGCTGACCCCGGCGGGCGGCGAGGCCGATCGCCGCTCACAGGGACCCCTCAGCCGGCGCGGCTACCGTCGGGGCCATGCGGAGATCCCTGCTCGCGACCGTGCTCGGCGCGGGCGCCGCCGCCGTCGTGCTGCCGGACCGGCTCGGGCTCGACCGGCGGCACCCCTTCACCGCGTTCGGGGCCCTGCGTCCGCACACCACGGCCGCGGCGGCCGTCGCCGCGGGTGTCCTGGCCCTGGCCCGGCCCACCCGGCCGGCCGCGCTCGCGGTCGGCGCGGTCGCGGCCGCGGGAGCGGCGGGACTGGTCGGACGGGTCGTGCCGCGCCGGCGGCCCACCGGCACCGCGAACCTGACCGTGCTGGCCGCCAACGTCTGGGACGGCCAGGCCGACGCCGGCGCGCTCGCCGCCCTGATCGCGCGCGAGCGCCCCGACCTCGTGTCGCTGCCGGAGTCCGGGCTCGAGTACCGCGACAAGCTCATGCCGCTGCTCGACGGCCTCGGCTACCGCTCCTGGGTCTCCACCGAACCCGGCAAGCCCGACGGCTGGTCGGTCACCCTGCTCGTCGCGGAGCGGATGGGCGACGTGGAGGTCGGCTCCGGGCCGGAGCTGCGCCGCCAGCACCTCTGGGCGCGCGGCGGGTTGCTGGGCAACCGCCGCTTCCACGCGGTGCACCCGCAGGCGCCGATGGCCCGCTGGCAGGCCCGCGTGTGGTCCCGGGACATGGACAGCATCGCCCGATGGTGTGCCGCGCTGCCCGCGCCGATCGTCGCCGGGGACTTCAACGCCACGCTCGACCACGGCCCGCTGCGCCGCGCGCTGACCGGCGTGCGCGACGCCGCCGAGGGCACCGGCAGGGGCCTGACCGGCACGTACCACGCCGGGCTGCCCCGGTGGGCCGGCATCCGCATCGACCACGTGCTCGTACCGCGCGAGGCGACCACGACCCGGTACGAGATCGTCGACCTCCCGGGCACGGACCACCGGGCGGTCCTGGTGGGCATGGAGGTGCCGGGACCCGCGTAGCCTCGCGGCCATGCGCGGCTTCTCCACCCGGGCCATCCACGCCGGCCAGGACCCCGACCCGACCACGGGCGCGGTGATCGTCCCGATCCACGCCAGCTCGACCTTCGCCCAGGACGGCGTCGGCGGGCTGCGCGGCGGGTACGAGTACTCCCGCTCCGCCAACCCCACCCGCACCGCGCTGCAGGAGTGTCTGGCGGCGCTGGAGGGCGGGCGGCACGGCTTCGCGTTCGGCTCGGGCATGGGCGCGTCGGACGTCCTGCTGCGCGTGCTGGTCAAGCCGGGCGACCACCTCGTCATCCCGCACGACGCCTACGGCGGCACGTTCCGGCTGGTCGACAAGGTCCTCACGCAGTGGGGCGTGGAGTACTCGACCGTCGACCTGGCCGACGTCGACGCGCTGCGGGCCGCGCTGCGCCCGACCACCAAGGTCGTGTGGTGCGAGACCCCGACCAACCCGCTGCTCGGGATCGCGGACATCGCCGCCCTGGCCGAGGTCACCCGCGGGGCCGGCGCACGGCTCGTCGTCGACAACACCTTCGCCTCGCCCTACCTGCAGCAGCCGCTGGCCCTCGGCGCGGACGTGGTGCTGCACTCCACGACCAAGTACGTCGGCGGCCACTCGGACGTCGTCGGCGGCGCCCTGGTGCTCGACGACGACGAGCTCGCCGAGCAGCTCAGGTTCACCCAGAACTCCGTGGGCTCGGTCCCCGGTCCGTTCGACGCCTGGCTGACCCTGCGCGGCGCCAAGACCCTCGCGGTGCGCATGGAGCGGCACAGCGACAACGCCGAGCGGATCGCCGACGCCCTGGCCGCGCACCCCGCCGTCGCGCAGGTCCTCTACCCGGGCCTGCCCGGCCACCCGGGGCACGAGGTCGCCGCCAAGCAGATGCGCCGCTTCGGCGGGATGGTGTCCTTCCTGGTCGCGGGCGGCAAGGAGGCCGCGCTCAAGGTCTGCGCCTCCACGCAGCTGTTCACGCTCGCCGAGTCCCTCGGCGGCGTCGAGTCGCTGATCGAGCACCCCGGCCAGATGACCCACGCCTCGGTGGCGGGCTCGGCGCTGGAGGTGCCGGACTCCCTGGTCCGCCTCTCCGTGGGCATCGAGGACGCCGAGGACCTGGTCGAGGACCTGCGCACCGCCCTCGACGCGGCCGCGTCCTGACCCCGGCCTCCCCGTGGCGCTCGTTCGAGCGCCACGGGGCGGCCCGGACCGGGTGAACGCGATGGCGCGGGGCGCCGGTCTTGAACTCCGTGGGCCTCGACGCCCCGAGGAAGGACATCCCATGAGCACCGTGACCGTCTCGCACCTCGGCGGCTCGACCATCGGTTACTCGTTCGCCCAGCCCTACGACCCCGCGCTCCCGACGCTCGTCCTGGTCAACTCGTTCACCACCTCCGCAGAGCTGTACCGCCCCCAGTTCGCCGACCAGGCCCTGACCTCGACGGCCAACCTGCTCGCGATCGAGCTGTACGGGCACGGCCGGACCCGGTCCACGTACTCGCACTTCACCTACTGGGACAGTGCGATCGCGAACCTCCAGGTCCTCGAGCAGCTCGGTATCCGGGAAGCCTTCGTCCTGGGCACCTCGCAGGGCGGGTGGGTCGCGGTCCGCATGGCACTGCTCGCCCCCGACGTCGTGCGGGGCATCGTTCCGCTCGGCACGTCGATGGACTACGAGAGCGCGCGCAGCCGCGACCTGGGCTGCTGGGACGGGATCGCCTTCTGCACGCCCTCCGTCGACGGCCTCGCCGAGTCCGTCGGCGACGACTGGGTCGTCCCGGACGAGTTCGTCGACGGCGTCCTCGAGGCGGGGCTGGGCCCGGACGTGTCCGCCGAGGAGCGGGACTTCTGGATCGCCGAGTACCGCCGCAACTACACCGGCGACGACGGCCGGCACCGGCTGCGGGTCAGCACGGTCAACCTGCGGGACCGGGACGGGCTGCACGGCAGGCTCGACGAGGTCCGCTGCCCGGTCCTCTGGATGCACGGCACCGCCGACGCCGTGTACTCGGTTCCCAACGCCGAGGAGGAGATCCGGATGTTCGTCCGCTCCCGGGACGCGCGGCTGCAGGTCGTCGACGGCGGCCAGCACTTCCTGAGCGCCTCCGACGCCCCCGCCGTGAACGCCGCGACGGCCGAGTTCGTCGAGCGCTGGGCCTGAGCGGCTCGCACGTGCGGCCGTCGGGCCGCGTCCCAGATCTCAGGACCGCGGGGGCACCGGGGCCGCGGGGAGGGCCGGGGCCGCCGGCGCGGCGGGGACCACGAGGTCGTCGGGGGAGAGGCAGCCGCCGACGAGCTCATACCCGCCGGGGACGGCGACGTAGTGACCCGGGTCGGCGCAGCCCGCCTGCTCCACGGTGACGATCGCGAGGGTGCCGAGCACCGCCGCGGCGAGCAGCGGAACAGCCGCGCGAGCGCCCTTCGGCCCGCCCGACAGCCGGTGACTCACCCCGCCCCGCATCGTGCCTCCCCCGCAGCAACCGCCCGTTCGCGAGGCTACCGGGCCCGGTGGCACGATGCGGGGGTGAACGCCGACAACGGGACGGCCGGCCTGCGAACGGTCGACCGTGATCCCTCGACGGCGGCCCCGGTCGGGATCGAGGAGGTCCGGGCGGCTCGCGAGCTGCTCGCCGGCGTCACCCGGACCACGCCCGTCGCCCGGTCCCGCGTGCTCGACGAGGCCGTGGGCGGGCCGGTGTGGTTCAAGTGCGAGAACCTGCAGCGCACGGGGTCGTTCAAGATCCGCGGCGCGTTCACCCGGTTGGCTCGGCTGTCCGACGAGGAGCGGGCCCGCGGGGTGGTCGCGGCCAGCGCCGGCAACCACGCGCAGGGCGTGGCGCTGGCCGCGAAGCTGCTCGGCATCGGCGCGACCGTGTTCATGCCGGCGGGCGCCGCGCTGCCCAAGGTCGAGGCGACCCGGGGCTACGGCGCGCACGTCCGGCTCGGCGGGGCCACGGTCGACGAGGCCCTCGCCGGCGCGCTCGAGCACGCCGAGCGGACCGGGGCGGTGCTCATCCACCCGTTCGACCACCCGGACGTGATCGCCGGGCAGGGCACGGTCGGCCTGGAGATCCTCGAGCAGGTGCCGGACGTCGCCACCGTCCTGGTCGCGACGGGCGGCGGCGGGCTGCTCGGCGGCATCGCCGCGGCCGTGAAGGCGCAGCGGCCCGAGGTGCGGGTGGTCGGCGTGCAGGCTGCGGGCGCGGCGGCCTGGCCCGCGTCGCTCGCCGCCGGCGAACCCGTGCCACTGGGTGGCATGCGGACCATCGCCGACGGCATCGCGGTCGGGCGGCCCGGCGACGTCACCTTCCGGCAGGTCGAGGCCCTCGTCGACGAGTTCACGGTGGTCGGCGAGGACGCGCTCTCCCGCGCCCTGCTGTTCAGCCTGGAGCGGGCGAAGATGCTGGTCGAACCGGCCGGCGCCGCCCCGGTGGCCGCCCTGCTCGACGACCCGGCGCGGTTCACCCCGCCCGTGGTCGCGGTGCTGTCCGGCGGCAACGTGGACCCGCTGGTCCTGCTGCACGTGATCCAGAACGGCATGGCCGCGACCGCGCGGTACCTGTCCCTGGTGGTGCGCATCGGGGACCGCCCCGGCGCCCTGGCCACGCTGCTGACCCGGGTGGGCGAGCTCGGCGCCAACGTGATCGACGTCGAGCACACCCGGATCAGCGCGACCGTCCCGATGGGCGAGGTCGACGTGGCCGTGAGCCTGGAGATGCGCGGCCCGGAGCACTGCCGCGAGCTGGTCACCGCACTGCGGGACGCCGGCCACCGCGTGACGGTGACCGGCGTGCCGGAAGGCGATCCGCGGCTCGGGGCGTGAAGGTCAGCCGGTGAAGGGCTGGATGTCGACGAGCGTGACGCGCATGCTGCCGCCGTCGGGCAGCGCGTACTCGCGGTCCTCGCCCTTCTTCGCGCCCAGCAGCGCGGCGCCGAGCGGCGAGTTCGGCGAGATCACCTGCAGGTCGCCGTGGCTGCCCTCCTCGCGGGAGCCGAGCAGCACCTTCTCGGTGTCGTCGTCGTCCTCGTACTTGATGGTGAGGACGGTGCCGGGGGCCGCCTGCTCGGCGCTGGTCGGCGAGGTGCCGACCTGGGCGGTGCGCAGCAGCTCCTGCAGCTGGCGGATGCGGGCCTCCTGCTGGCCCTGCTCCTCGCGGGCGGCGTGGTAGCCGCCGTTCTCCTTGAGGTCGCCCTCCTCGCGGCGGGCGTTGATCTCGGCGGCGATGACGGGACGGTTCGCGATCAGCTCGTCGAGCTCCGTCTTGAGCCGGTCGAAGGCATCCTGGGTGAGCCAGGTCACCTGAGTCTCCGTCACGGTCATCACTCCTCCAGCGAACCGGGCACCGCACCGCGCGGGCCGGGCGCCCGGCACGTCGCACGGGCACGATCGGGGCCGTCCACCTACAGGCCCCGAGTAAGGAAAAACACGACCCGCCTGCGGGCCGTGTGCGAGCAACCCTAGCACGGGGCCGACCGCTCGGCGCGGTCCTTCGACGAACGGTCGGGAGTCCGACGAAGTTCCCGGGGGCGGCGTTTGCGCTGGTCGGGGGGTTCCGGGAAGAGTTGCGGGGGGTTCGGCGTTGACCTCCCGCGGGAAGAACGTCGGTGGTGCATGCCAGGATCGGCCTCGATCGGCCGAGGCGGCGCCCCGGCCCTGCGACACACCGCCCGCCCCCGCGGGCGCGAGGACACGGAAGGACCCCGGTCACCCATGACGTCCGAACGCGAGCCGTTGCGGCTGATGACCGTCCACGCCCACCCGGACGACGAGTCGAGCAAGGGTGCGGCGACCACGGCCCGGTACGTCGACGAGGGCCACGAGGTCATGGTCGTCACCTGCACCGGAGGCGAGGCGGGCAGCATCCTCAACCCGGCCATGGACCGGCCGGACGTCCTCGAGAACATGCCCGCGATCCGGGAGCAGGAGATGGCCCGGGCGGCGCAGATCCTCGGGGTGCAGCACCGCTGGCTCGGCTTCGTCGACTCGGGCCTGCCCGAGGGCGATCCCAAGCCGCCGCTGCCGGAGGGCTGCTTCGCGCTGGTCCCGTTGGAGGAGTCCACCGAGGCGCTGGTCCGCGTGATCCGCGAGTTCCGTCCGCACGTCCTCGTGACCTACGACGAGAACGGCGGCTACCCGCACCCGGACCACATCCGCACCCACGAGGTGTCGATGGCGGCGTTCGACGCGGCCGCGGACCCGGACCGCTTCCCGGGGGCCGGCGCGCCGTGGCAGGCGCTGAAGCTGTACTACTCGCACGGCTTCTCCAAGAAGCGGATCCTCGCGTTCGACGAGGGGCTGAAGGCCCGCGGCCTCGAGTCCCCGTACGCCGAGTGGATCGCCAACTGGAAGGACCGGCCGGACCCGGGCGAGCGCGTCACCACCCGGGTGGAGTGCGCGGACTGGTTCGACCGCCGGGACGACGCGCTGCGCGCCCACGCCACCCAGATCGACCCGACCAGCCGCTGGTTCTTCACGCCGCTGGACCTGCAGCGCGAGATCTGGCCGTGGGAGGAGTACGAGCTGGTCCGCTCGCTGGTGCCCAGCCCCACCCCGGAGGACGACCTGTTCGCGGGCCTGCGCGAGCCGGCGCTGCGGGCGGGCTGAGCGGCCGCCGGCCGGCGCCTCCGACCGGGGCCGCACGCGCGTCGTGCGGCCCCGCGTAGCCTGGACCTCCGAGGACGTGACCTGCGGAGGAGTGACGGAACGTGCTGGTCGAGCTGGGCGCCGTGCCCATCGGGGCGACGGTCGCGACGGTCCTGGCGCAGAACCCGGAGCCGCCGCCCGACAGGGGTGAGGAGTTCGGCAAGGCCTCGCCGGTCGCGCTCGTCGTCATCCTCTGCCTGGCCGTGGCCACGATCGCGCTGATCGTGTCGATGAGCCGGCGGATCCGGCGGCTGCCGCAGTCCTTCGACGACGAGCCCGACGCCGAGTCCGGCGTGGGGCCGGACGCCGCGTCCGGCGATGACGTCACCGAAGCGAACCGGGACGACAGCGGAGCGACCGCCCGGGAGCGTCCCGAGCAGCGGTGATCCCGCGCTGATCCCGCGGCCGATCCGCGGTGGGGCGCTGCCGGGGTGTCCGGGCGGCGGGTGGCGCCCGCCGGTGACAGGGTGGGCGCATGCCCAACCGGCTCGCGGAGGCGACCAGCCCGTACCTGCTCCAGCACGCGGACAACCCCATCGACTGGTGGGAGTGGTCCGACGAGGCGTTCGCGGAGGCGCAGCGCCGGGACGTCCCGGTGTTGCTCTCCGTCGGGTACGCCGCCTGCCACTGGTGTCACGTCATGGCGCACGAGTCGTTCTCCGACGCCGAGACGGCCGCGCAGGTCAACCGGGACTTCGTGGCGATCAAGGTCGACCGCGAGGAGCGCCCGGACATCGACGCCGTCTACATGGCGGCGACCCAGGCCATGACCGGGCAGGGCGGCTGGCCGATGACCTGCTTCCTCACCCCGGTCGGTGAGCCGTTCCACTGCGGTACCTACTACCCGCCCACGCCGCGCCACGGCATGCCCGGCTTCCGGCAGCTGCTCGACGCCGTCACCCAGGCCTGGACCGAGGACGGCGCTCGGATCCGCGGGGCCGCGGGCGAGATCGCGGCCCGGCTTGCCGACGCCGCCCGGGCCGAGCCCACGCCGGTCGCGGTGGGCCCGGACGTGCTCGACGCCGCGGTGGCCGGCCTCGCAGGGGACTTCGACGCCGAGCGCGGCGGGTTCGGCGGCGCCCCCAAGTTCCCGCCGTCGATGGTGCTCGAGTTCCTGCTGCGCCACCACGAACGGACCGGGTCGGCCGACGCCCTGCGGATGGTCGAGCGGACCTGCGACGCCATGGCCCGCGGCGGCATGTACGACCAGCTCGCCGGCGGGTTCGCCCGGTACAGCGTCGACGCGGCCTGGGTGGTGCCGCACTTCGAGAAGATGCTCTACGACAACGCCCTGCTCCTGCGCGTCTACGCGCACTGGGCTCGCCGTACGGGTTCCCCGCTGGCGACCCGGGTGGCCGCGGAGACGGCCGGGTTCCTGCTCGGCGACCTGCGGACCCCCGAGGGCGGCTTCGCCTCCGCGCTCGACGCCGACACCGACGGCGTCGAGGGCCTGACCTACTCGTGGACGCCGGGGCAGCTCGCCGAGGTGCTCTCCCCGGAGGACACCACCTGGGCCGCCCAGCTCCTCGAGGTGACCGAGGCGGGCACCTTCGAGCACGGCGCCTCGACGCTGCAGCTGCTGCGCGACCCGGACGACCCCGAGCGCTGGGAGCGCGTGCGCACCGTGCTGTCCGCGGCGCGCTCCACCCGCCCGCAGCCCGCGCGGGACGACAAGGTCGTCACCGCGTGGAACGGCCTGGCCGTGCAGGCGCTCGCCGAGGCGGGCGCCGCGCTCGCCCGGCTGGACTGGGTCGTCGCCGCGGAGGAGACGGCCGACCTGCTCCTGCGCCTGCACGTCGTCGACGGGCGGCTCCGCCGCTCCTCGCGCGACGGCGCCGTGGGCTCGGCGATGGGTGTGCTCGACGACCACGCCGCCCTCGTCGAGGGCCTGCTCGCGCTGCACCAGGCGACCGGCGACCCCGGCCGGCTCGCCGCGGCCGTCGAGATCCTGGACCTGGCCGTCGCCCGGTTCCGCGGGGACGGCCCCGGCAGCTGGTTCGACACCGCCGACGACGCCGAGGAGCTCCTGCACCGGCCGCGCGAGATCACCGACAACGCCACGCCCTCGGGCGGGTCCGCCATGACCAACGCGCTGCTCACCGCGTCCGTCCTGGTCGACGAGGAGCGCTCCGGCCGGTACCGCGAGCTGGCCGAGGAGTCCGTGCACGCCGTCGGCGGGCTGTTCGGCCGGCACGCCCGCTTCGCCGGGCACTGGCTCACCGCCGCCGAGGCGCTGACGTCCGGCCCGCCACAGGTCGCGCTGGTCGGCCCCGTCGGCGACCCGGACCGGGAGGAGCTGCTGGCCCGGGCCCGCGCGCTGGTGCCCGGGGGCGGCGTGGTCGTGCCGGGGGACCCGGACGCGCCGGGGGTGCCGTTGCTGGCCTCCCGCCCGCTCGTCGCGGACCGGCCCGCCGCGTACGTCTGCCGCGGGTTCGTGTGCGACCGGCCGGTGACCACGCCGGAGGAGCTCGCCGCCCTGCTCTGACTCCCGCTTCCGCCGTCTTCCGTCCGCCGTCGGAGAACGTTCTGACGCGGCTTGTGTAGCTGTGTAATCTCGTAAGCATCGCAGCAGGAGGTGCGGGATGACGGGACGGATGCACAAGGGCTGGCACGGCGGCGGGCGCGGGCAGGGGCGCGGGCCCCGAGGCGGGTGGCAGCAGGCGGACCTGCCGGACACGGGCGACGCGGCCGCGTGGTTGCGCGGCCGGCTCCCCGACGACTGGTTCGTCGCCGCGCCCGAGGTGACGATCGACCGGGAGGAGATCGTGATCGTCGGCGAGCTGCCGGCGGTGCAGGGCGACTTCCCGGACACGGACGCCGGGCGGGCCGAGAAGGCGGCCGCGGCGGCCGGGCGCATCTCGCGGTTCCGCGAGGAGACGCGGGACGAGCGGATCGACATCGCCCGTCAGGCCGAGCACCGCTACCAGCGGAAGGTCGCGTGGGGCGCGCGGATCGGCGACGTCGAGGAGCTGTTCACCACCGCGTCGGTCCCGGTGATGACGCGGCTGCGCCAGCCCGAGCGGATGGTGCTGGACACGCTGGTCGACTCCGGCGTGGCGCGCTCCCGGTCCGACGCCCTGGCCTGGGCCGTGCGCCTGGTGGGCCGCAACGCCGACACTTGGCTCGCCGACCTGCGCGAGGCCATGGCCAAGGTCGACGAGCTGCGCACCCGCGGCCCCGAATGACCTGTGAGTGGCGATAGTCGCTCTAGCGACTATCGCCACTCACGACGGGAAGAGGGCGAACCAGATCGCGATCTGGTGGCAGATCGCGGCCAGCACCGTGGCCGCGTGGAAGAACTCGTGGTAGCCGAAGGTCTTCGGCCACGGGTTGGGCCAGTGCACGGCGTAGAACACCGCGCCGGCGGTGTAGAGCGCGCCGCCGACCAGCAGCAGGACCAGGGCGGCCACGCCGGCGTTGTGCAGCAGGTCGGGCAGCACGAACACCGCGACCCAGCCGAGTGCGATGTAGATGGGCACCGCGAGCCACTTGGGCGCGTGCGGCCAGCACGTCTTGAGGACCACGCCGGCCAGCGCGCCGCCCCACACCACGCCCAGCACGATCCGGCCGGTCGCCGGGGCCATCGCCAGCATCGCGACCGGTGTGTACGTGCCCGCGATGAAGACGAAGATCATCGAGTGGTCGAGCCGGCGCATGATCAAGCGGCTGCGCGGCGTGGTCCAGGTGCGGCGGTGGTAGAGCGCGCTGACGCCGAACAGGCCGAGGATCGTCACGCTGTAGACCGAGGTCGCCAGCGCGGCGGCCCCGCCCACGAGCGACGCGGCGACGGCGATCAGCGTGGCGCACGCCGCGACCGAGGTGACGAACGACCAGAAGTGCAGCCAGCCGCGCATCCGCGGCTTGACGAAGGGGAGGTCCGACGGCGGCTGGAGGGTCCCGGCGGTCACCCGCCCGAGGGTACGGGATCTCCACGCGCGTGCAGGTTGCCGACCGGTGGCGCGTCGGTGAAGCGCCCCCGGGCGACGGCCTTCGGGCGCAGGTGGTCCCGGGCCGCGGCGTAGGCTCCGCCCCGTGGGTGTCCGTGACCTCCTCTATTCGACCTACGAGGCGAGGCTCGCCCGGCGGCTGGTCGGTGCGGAGCGCCCCCGGCACGTCGCGCTGATCCTCGACGGCAACCGGCGATGGGCGCGCGACGCCGGGCTCGAGGACGTCAACGACGGCCACCGGGTCGGCGCGGCCAAGATCTCCGACCTGCTCGGCTGGTGCGGCGACGCCGGCGTCGAGGTCGTCACGCTGTTCCTGCTGTCCACGGACAACCTCTCCCGCCCGGCCGACGAGCTCGAGCCGCTGCTGGAGATCATCGCGGACGTCGTCGACGAGCTCAGCGGCCCCAGCGCGCCGTGGCGTCTCCGGGTCGTCGGCGCGCTGGAGCTGCTCCCACAGTGGATCGCGCAGCGGCTGACGGCGGCCGCCGCCCGCACCACCGACCGTCCGGGCCTGGAGCTCAACGTGGCAGTCGGCTACGGGGGCCGGCAGGAGATCGCCGACGCCGTGCGCAAGCTGCTGCTGCAGCACGCCGAGGCCGGCTCGTCGATCGAGGAGCTGGCCGAGGTGCTCGACGTCGACCACATCGCCGCGCACCTCTACACGTCCGGTCAGCCCGATCCCGACCTCGTGATCCGCACGTCGGGGGAGCAGCGGCTCTCCGGTTTCCTGCTGTGGCAGAGCGCGCATTCGGAATTTCATTTCTGCGAGGCCTACTGGCCCGAGTTCCGTCGCGTCGACTTCCTCCGGGCGTTGCGTGACTACGCGGCCCGGCACCGCCGGTTCGGCGGCTGACGAGCGGCTCGACCGGGGCCGGAAAGACAGACCGGGAAAAGGCCTGAGAACGCGGAACGGCGCCGATCCCGAAGGATCGACGCCGCTCGGCGAAGGTGGGTCTCAGTCGTCGACCGAGTCGCCCGCGGCCGACTCGAGCCCGCAGACGCGGTCGTTGTCGGTCTTCACCTTGCTGTCGGCGGAGGCCTTGCCCAGGATGCCCAGGGCGCCGGTCGCGGTGCCGGTGATGTCCTTGAGGTTGGCCTGGCCGGCGATGAGGCCGACGTTCACCGGGACGTCGTTGTTGCAGGCCTGGACCGGCACGTTGGCGTTGTTGCCGGAGACGTTGATCAGGCCCTTGCCCGACTTGTCGATGCCGGTCTCGTGCGACTCGTGGGCGAACGCGAGCGGGCTGATGGCGACGACGGACGCGGCCGAGGCGGCGGCGACCAGGGCGACCTTCTTCAGCATTGTTCTCTCCTGTGTGTGTACGGGCCCGGGGAAGGCCCGGACTGACGAGTCGGTGTCCGACCGGGGAGCCCGCACCGACTGCGGAAGACGCTATCCGAGAAGGCCGGGAATTGTGAAACCCATACCACGATCGTGTCTGATCGCGTTTCTTCCGGCGGTTATTCCCTCGATCGGATGATCTTCTCCGGACGCCGTTGTCCGGAATGGCGGAAGCCCGGCCCGTGAACGGGCCGGGCTTCCGGATGAAGCGCTGGGAAAGCGTCAGCGCACCGAGTCGCCGGCGGCGGCCTCGAGCCCGCACACGCGGTCGTTGTCGGTCTTCACCTTGCTGTCGGCGTCGGCCTTGCCGAACAGGCCGAGGGCGCCGGTCGCGGTGCCGACGATGTCCTTGGCGTTGCCCTGGACACCGGCCAGGAGGCCGACGTTCACCGGGACGTCGTTGTTGCAGGCCTGGACCGGCACGTTGGCGTTGTTGCCGGAGACGTTGATCAGGCCCTTGCCCGACTTGTCGATGCCGGTCTCGTGCGAGTCGCTGGCGAACGCGAGCGGGCTGACGGCGACGACGGACGCGGCCGAGGCGGCGGCGACCAGGGCGACCTTCTTCAGCATTCTTCTTCTCCTGTATGGGTTCGGGCCCGGGGAGGGCCCGGACTGACGAGTCGATGCTCGACCGGGGAGCCCGCACCGACTACCGAGGACGCTATCCGAGAGATTCACGAATTGCGAAACGCCTACCACCATCGTGTCGGAAGGTGTTTCCGCAGAAAGTTACTTCGCTCGATCGGATGAGTTGTGGAACACCTGCGCGGATGTCCGGAAAAGCGCGACGCCGGCCCGGGGAACCCGGACCGGCGTCGGCGGTGCTGCAGTGACGGGACGTCAGGCGACCGAGTCGCCCGCGGAGGAGCCGAGGCCGCACACGTCGTCGTTGTCGGTCTTGACCTTGCTGTCGGCCTTCGCGTCGCCGAACAGGCCCAGGGCGCCGGTCAGCGCACCGGTGATGTCCTTGGCGTTGCCCTGCAGGGCCAGCGCGCCGACGTTGACCGGCACGTCGTTGTTGCAGACCTGGATCGGGACGTTCACGTTGTTGCCCGACACGTTCAGCAGGCCCTTGCCCGACTTGTCGATGCCGGTGACCGACGAGCCGTGGTGGCCCTTGTCGCCCTTGTCGTGGTGGTCGTGGCCCTTGTCACCGGCGAAGGCGAGCGGGCTGACCGCGACGAGAGAGGCGGCGACGCCGGTCGCGACGATTCCAGCCTTCTTCAGCACAGTTTCTCTCCTGTAGGTCTGCGGAACCGGCGAGCCGGCACCTTTCAGGTCAGCGTCCGACCGGGGAGCCCGCGCTGACTGCTCCGAAAGCTATCCGCAGTCGCGCGTATACAACAAATCTCGTACCACCATCGTGTGAGCTACGAACGGTGCGTTTGGTTACTCCCCGGATAGGTGGAATCCGGCGCCGCCCCGAATCGTCATTCCGGCTATTTTCGCGAACCGTGGGTAGCTGATCCACTCGTTCGGGACGGTTGCCTTCCCGATCGTGTACGGGGCGCCGGACGGGCGCCCGACGGGTAGCGTCCGGGTGATGCGGAGAGTGCCGTGAGAGCGGACGCGGTCGCGCGCCAGGTCGCGCTGCTGGCGCTGCGGCTGGACCGCCTGGCACCGGGCACCGTGGAGGCCTTCGACGGCGACCCTGCGCTGCGCCGGCACGTCCGCGCCGAGCCCGCTCCCGCGCCGTCGGATCTCGTGCGCGAGGCCGCGCGGCTGCGGCGGGCGGTCCCGTACGTCGGCCTCCCGGCGCTGCGGGAGGCGTTCCTCGAGGGCGAGCTGGGCGCCCTCGAGCGCACCGCGCGGACCCTCGCGGGCGAGCAGGTGCCGCTGCGCACCGAGATCCGGGAGACCTACGGCGTCGACGTCGCCCCCGGCGACCCGGACCGGTACCGGGCGGCGCACCGGGCCGTCGGCGCGCTGCTGCCCGGGCCGGGACCGCTCGCCGACCGGCTGGCCGCGCACCGCGCGCGGGACGAGCTCCCGCGCGACCGGCGGAGCGTGGCGATCCGGGCACTCGTCGCGGCGTTGCGCGAGCGGGCCGCCGCTGTCCTCGACCTGCCGGCGGGTGAGGACGTCGAGATCGAGCTCGTCGAGGGCCGGCCCTGGAGCGGCTTCACCCGGTACCTCGGCGGCGGCCGCTCGCTCGCCCGGTTCAGCGCCGACGCGCCACAGCGGGCGGGGCAGCTCGCCCGGCTCGTCGCGCACGAGACCTACCCGGGACACCACGTCGAGCACCTGCGGCGGGCCGCCGCGGCCCGGTCCGAACCCGAGCGGGCGCTGAGCCTCACCCGCAGCCCGCGCGCGCTTGTCGTCGAGGGGGTGGCGGACCTCGGGCTCGACGCCGTCGTCGGGCCGGGGTGGGGGCCGTGGGCGGCCGACGTGCTCGCCGACGTGGGGGTGGTCACGGACGGTGAGCTGGCCGAGGCGCTGGAGGAGGCGATGCTCCCGCTGCAGCACGTCCGGCTCGACGCGGCGCTCCTGGTCGACCGGGTGGGGACGACGGCGGCCCGTGACCACCTGCGCCGGTGGCTCCTGCTCGACGACGCCCGCGCGGACCGTGCGCTCCGGTTCCTCACCGACCCGCGTTGGCGGGCGTACACGGTCACCTACGTGGTCGGATACCCACTGGTGCGTGCCTGGTGGGCGGAGGACATCGCGCGGTTCCGCCGGGCGCTCGACCGGCCCGTCACGCCGGGGGTACTGGCCTCACCGGGCGCTCGGGACTGGTCCGGACGGTCGGCGGCCGACCGGGGCGTGCCGGCGACGGACGGTGTCGATCATGCGATGAGCGGTCGGCCGTTCTGTTAATTCTCGGAATCGGTCACGGACGCGACACGATCTCACCCTTGACCGCATGAGGGTGACCGCTAGTAGCGTCAGCGGTGGCGGTGCGTACCGATCGCACCGTCCGGGGAGGCCCTGGACGTGGTGTTGCGAAGCACCCGAGAGGGCCGGCACCCGGCCCTTGCGGGCGTGCGGGCGGCGTCGCAGACGTGGTTCGTGCAACCGCACCGGGGTCGGCCGGCCCACCGGAACTGTGGGCGTGGTGCCGCGCCCGCGAGGGAGCACCCGTGACCGAACGTCGTACGGCCCCGGTTCAGGAGAGCGGCTCCGACGTCCCCGCGGACGTCACGCCCCGCTGCTACGTGCTCGACACCTCGGTTCTCCTCTCCGACCCGTGGTCGCTGACCCGGTTCGACGAGCACCAGGTCGTCCTCCCGCTCGTGGTCATCTCCGAACTCGAGGGCAAGCGGCACCACCCGGAACTCGGGTGGTTCGCGCGGGCGGCCTTGCGGCAGCTCGACGACATGCGGATCAAGCACGGCCGGCTCGACGCGCCCGTCCCGATCGGGGACGCCGGCGGCACGCTCCACGTCGAGCTGAACCACAGCGACCAGTCGGTGCTGCCGAGCGGCTTCCGCACGGACAGCAACGACAGCCGGATCCTCGCCTGCGCGCTCAACCTGCAGGCGGAGTACGGGGCCGGGCGGCGGGTCGTGCTGGTCACCAAGGACATGCCGCTGCGGGTCAAGGCCGCCGCCGTCGGACTCCCCGCCGACGAGTACCACGGTCAGGACGTCGTCCCCTCGGGCTGGACCGGGATGGCGGACGTCGAGGTCGCCGCGGAGGAGATCGACACCCTGTTCCGGAACGGCGTGCTGGACCACGCCGAGGCGGGCGAGCTGCCCTGCCACACCGGCATCCGGCTGTTCGGCGGCACGTCGTCGGCGTTGGGCCGGGTCACGGCCGACAAGCAGATCAAGCTCGTCCGCGGCGACCGCGAGGCCTTCGGGCTGCACGGGCGCTCCGCGGAGCAGCGGGTCGCGCTCGACCTCCTGCTCGACCCGGAGGTCGGCATCGTCTCCCTCGGCGGCCGGGCGGGCACGGGCAAGTCGGCGCTCGCGCTGCTCGCCGGCCTCGAGGCGGTCATGGAGCGCCAGCAGCACCGGAAGATCGTGGTGTTCCGGCCGCTCTACGCCGTCGGCGGGCAGGAGCTCGGGTACCTGCCCGGCAGCGAGGCGGAGAAGATGGGCCCCTGGGCCCAGGCGGTCTTCGACACCCTCGGCGCGCTGGTCAGCCAGAACGTGCTCGACGAGGTGATCGCCCGCGGGATGCTGGAGGTCCTCCCGCTGACCCACATCCGCGGCCGGTCGCTGCACGACACGTTCGTGATCGTCGACGAGGCGCAGTCGCTGGAGCGCAACGTGCTCCTGACCGTGCTCTCCCGGCTCGGCACCGCCTCGCGCGTGGTCCTCACCCACGACGTCGCCCAGCGCGACAACCTCCGGGTGGGCCGCCACGACGGCATCGCCGCGGTGATCGAGAAGCTGAAGGGCCACCCCCTCTTCGCCCACGTCACCCTCACCCGCTCCGAGCGCAGCCCCATCGCCGCCCTCGTGACGGAGATGCTGGAGGGCCCCGGCAACTGACCCCGTGAGTGGCGATAGTCGCCATAGCGGCTATCGCCACTCACGAGCATTTCGGGCAGGTCGTCGAGGTGCCCTGCCAACCCAGTCGGCGGAGCACCCCCACGACCTCACGGGCGGCACCGCACGGATCGGCCGAGAGATCACGCCACCCGTAGACCAGCCGCGACCGCCCGGCGAGCTCGGCCGCGTTGTCCCGCCTCCGGTCGCGGAAGGCGACACCGTCGACCAGGTGGGTCCGCCCGTCCAGACGCACGGTCAGCGGCGCTCCGACGTCGTCGTAGACGACGTCCTCGTACAGCTCGGTGCCATCGACCGAGAACGGGCTCTGGCGACGGCCCGGCGCCAGGCCGTGCGCCTTCTCGACGTCGGTCGCGTACAGCTCCTCCAGCGCCGACTGCACACCCTCCCGGACGAGCGCGATCGCTTCGCGCAGGGCCTTGCGGTGCCGTCGCGGCAGCCGGTCGGCCATCCGTCGTTCGACGGCGGCGGCGGTGACCCGCCCGGTCGTCAACATCGCCACCAGGGCTCGCCGCGCCGAGTCCGGGTCCTCCTCGGCAACGGCGACATCGATCGCGGTGTCCGCCCGGCTCGTCCGCGGCGGGTCCGTGGTCACGAGGATGTGCCGGTGCGCGCGGGAGCGGTGCACCTCGACGAGCGGTGGTTGCGAGACCGCCGAGCTCGTGTACGGGACGGTGATGTGCACCGGTCCTTCGCCGGGTCGGACGAGACCCCAGAGTTCGGCCGCCGTGCGGTGGCTGAGCACCGCCGCGGGTCCGCCGTAGAGGAGGGCCGCCGTTGTCCTCGCCTCCGCGGACAGCGAACCCGTGAAGAGCGCGTAGACCCGCGGCAGCACCCGCTGCCAGCGGCCGGCCTCGAGATGGGCGACCACGGCGCTCCAGCTCACCCCGAACCCGCGGAGCTGATCGAGCCCGGCCATTCCGTTCTGCGCATCGAGCAGCCGCAGCCACTCGACGAGCCTCGACGGTTCTACGACCTGGTCCACGGCCCTGCGCGACAACGTCATGGGTCGACCATGGGCGACGTCCGCGCCGGTCCACAGGTCCTTCTGGATCCTGTGGACAGTCACCAGCCTCTGTGGACAAGTTCTCGTGAGTGGCGATAGTCGCTATAGCGACTATCGCCACTCACAGGCCGTGGGGGGTGCCTTCCGTGAAGCCTGCGGTGGTCTGGATGCCCACCACCGCGCGCTCGTGGAGCTCGGCGAGGGAGCGGGCGCCGGCGTAGGTACAGGCGGAGCGGACGCCGGAGCAGATGCCGTCGAGCACGTCCTCGACGCCGGGGCGGCCGGGGTCGAGGAGCTGCTTCGAGCTGGAGATGCCCTCCTCGAAGAGGCTCTTGCGCGCCCGGTCGAAGTCGCCGTCGCCGCGGGTCCGCGCGCTCACCGCCCGCTTCGACGCCATGCCGAAGGACTCCTTGTACGCGCGGCCGGACTCGTCGCGCAGCAGGTCGCCGGGAGACTCGTAGGTGCCGGCGAGCCAGGAGCCGATCATCACCGAGGCGGCGCCGGCGGCGAGGGCCAGGGCGACGTCCCGCGGGAAGCGCACACCGCCGTCGGCCCAGATCGCCACGCCGTGGTCGCGGCCGGCGGCGGCGCACTCCAGCACCGAGGAGAACTGCGGGCGCCCGACGCCGGTCATCATCCGCGTGGTGCACATGGCACCCGGGCCGACCCCGACCTTGATCACGTCGGCGCCGGCCTCGGCGAGGTCGCGCACGCCCTCGGCCGTGACGACGTTGCCCGCCGCGATCGGGACCGACAGCCCGGAGTCACGGACCACGGCCCGGACCGCCTTCAGCGCCTCGATCATCTTGTCCTGGTGCCCGTGCGCGGTGTCGACGACGAGGACGTCCACCCCGGCCTCGAGCAGCGCCTTGGCCTTGGTCGGGACGTCGCCGTTGATGCCGATCGCCGCCGCCGTGCGCAGCCGGCCGTGGCTGTCGAGGGTGGGCGTGTAGATGCCGGCCCGGATCGCGCCGAGCGCGGTGAGCAGGCCGGCGAGGCGGCCGTCGTCGTCGAGGCCGAGGGCGACGCCGCGCCCGCCGAGCGTCTCGAAGATCTCGCGGGGCGCGGTGCCGAGCGGGAGCATGACCGGTGACCCGTCGAGGACGTCGGCGAGCCGGGTGAAGCGGTCGACGCCCGAGCAGGCGGCCTCGTCGACCGTGCCGACCGGCCGTCCGCCGTCGTCGACCACGACGACGGTGCCGTGCGCGCGCTTCGGGAGCAGGTTGAGCGCGTCGGCCACCGCGTCGCCGGTGCGCAGCACGAGCGGTGTGTCCCACACGGGATGCCGCGACTTGATCCAGCTGACGATCTCGGCGACCGCCTCGGGAGCGACGTCCTGCGGCAGGACGGTCAGCGCCCCGCGCCGGGCCAGCGTCTCGGCCATCCGGCGGCCGGCGACCGCGGTCATGTTGGCTGCGACGACCGGCACCGTGGCGCCCGTGCCGTCCGCGGTGGTCAGGTCGACGTCGAAGCGGGACGCGACGGAGGACCGCCCGGGGACGAGGAAGACGTCGTCGTAGGTGAGGTCCGAGGTGGGCCGGTGCCCGTCGATGAAGCGCACGGAGAGCCAAGGGTAGCGGCGAGATCGGCCGCGCGCCGCCGGAGCGGGTGAGATATACGCGGCAGATGGCAGCCCGATCCCGCGGGTCGGCGCTTCCGGGACACCGAACTCCACCTGTCGGGTGCTCCCGGGATGTGCAACTCGGTCGCCTCGGAGTGCCGACTCGCGGGTGACGGGAGGGCGCCGGCCCCGGGCGTCAGCCCGGGGTGGGGATGATGTTGTTGTTGAGCTGGAAGAAGTTGTCCGGGTCGAGAGCGGCCTTGATGCGGCCGAGGCGCTGCAGGTTGCGGCCGAAGGCGGTGTCGGTGCCGGCCTGGAGTGGCTCGTCCTGCCGACCGGTGAAGTTCAGGAACACCCGGCCGTTGCCGTACTTCGTCAGCTCCTCGAAGGTCGACCGGCTCCAGGCGATCGCCGCCTCGTCCTGGTCCGGATCCGTCCAGTTGGTGTCGATCGACACCATGTAGGGCGAGGTCCGCTCGGCGAACGCGGTCGCCTCCGGGTCCACGGCGCGCACCGCGTCGCCCACGCGGAAGATGTTCAGCATCGTGAAGGGGGCCGGCCGATCCTGTGCGCGCCGCGCGAGGGCGTCGATCGCGTCGTCGGTCAGCTCGTCGAGGTACTGGGACTTCCAGTAGGACCGGTGCACGCCACGGGGGAAGAGCGCGTCGAACGCGGACTGGACGGCCGTGTACGGCATCGGTTGCGACAGGTCGAGCAGAGGGGTGCCCACCTCGCGCAGCGGCTGCAGCACCCGCATCCCCATGTCCGGGTCGGGTCCGCAGTGCACCCCGGCAACGACCACGACCGGCCGGTCGTGGACGACCTCGGGCATGCCGGGCGCCGCCGGGAACGTGAACCCGTAGACCGCGGTGGTGACCTCGGACGGCGCCACCTCGGCGTACTCCCGCCACTTGCGCTCGACGGCGGCAACCTCCTCCAGCGGATACATCACGCCGGCGAACCCGACGATCGGGCCGACCGGGTGCAGCCGGAAGGTGAAGGAGGTGACAACGCCGAAGTTGCCGCCGCCGCCCCGGAGCGCCCAGAAGAGGTCCGGGTTCTCGGCCTCGGAGGCGGTGCGGACGCTGCCGTCGGCGCACACGACCTGCGCCTCGACGAGGTTGTCGCAGGCCAGCCCGTACCTCGACTCGAGGTTCCCGACGCCGCCGCCCAGCGTCAGCCCGGCGACCCCGGTCTCCGACACGCGCCCCAGCGGGGTCGCCAGGCCGAACGCCTGGGTCTCCCGGTCGACGTCGCCGAGAACGGCCCCGCCCTGTACCCGAGCCAGCCTGCGCTCCGGGTCGACGAGCACGCCGCGCATCCCCGACAGGTCGATCAGCAGGCCGTCGGGGTTGCTCGACAGACCCGCGACGGAGTGGCCGCCGCCGCGGACCCCGAGCAGCAGCCCGCGAGAGCGGGCGAAGCGCACCGCCTCGACGACGTCCGCGGTCCCGGTGCACCGCGCCGTCAGCCCCGCCGGGCCGCCGAACATCGCGTTCCACTCCTGACGTGGCTCAGGCTCAGCGGCGTCACCGGAGACGAGGCGGCCGCGCAGCGCGGCATCGAACTCGTCGAGGACGTCGTCGGACAGTTGCTCGCGGGCACCGTCGGCCCGCGTCAGCGTGACGGTCATGGCGCACCTCTCGACCCGGCCGCCGCGTGGGCGGTCGTGTGACGTGCCGATCGCGGACACGATCGGGCGTGAGCAGGCACGGCCGTGGGCCGGTGAGGCTACCGACGCCGGTGCGCGCACGAAGCGGTCGATCGGCCCGGTTGCGGAAGGGCGTGCTCCTCTGGGGGGTCGTGTTCGGGCGGGTTACAGCAGAGCGCGGATCGCGTCGATCGTGTCGGCCTCGGCGGGGGTCTTGTCGGGGCGGTAGCGGAGGACCCGGGCGAAGCGGAGGGCGACGCCGCCGGGGTAGCGGACGCTGCGCTGGGCGCCGTCGAGGGCGATCTCGACGACGAGCTCGGGGCGCATCTCGACCACGTGCCCGTCGTCGTGCACCGCGTGGCCGGGGAACTCCTTCGTCTGCCAGGCGAGCAGCTCGTCCGTCATGCCCTTGAAGGTCTTGCCGACCATGATCGGCGGGCCGCCGTCCGGGTCCCGCGCGCCGAGGTGGATGTTGGAGAGCGTGCCGGTGCGGCGGCCGTAGCCCCACTCGGCGCCGAGCACCACGAGGTCGAGCGTGTGCACCGGCTTGACCTTCTGCCAGCTCTTCCCGCGCCGCCCGGCCGCGTACGGGGCGTCGAGCGCCTTGACGACGACGCCCTCGTGCCCGGCCGACAGCGCCCCGTCGAGCACGTCCGCGGCCTGGTCCGGGGTGGGCCGGCGGACGCCCGGCATACGCAGCGGGGCCTGCGCCGGCTCGGCGAGGAGGCCGGCGAGCGCGTCGAGCCGGGTGGCCAGGGGCTCGTCGAGGAGGTCGCGGCCGTCGAGATGGAGCAGGTCGAAGAAGAACGGGCTGAGGAGCACCTCCTCGGAGCCCTCGGACCCGAAGCGCGACATCGTGTCCTGGAACTTGCGGGGACGGCCGTCGTCGTCGAGCGCCAGGGTCTCGCCGTCGAGCACCGCGGCGGTGCACGGCAGCGCCCGCACCCGCGCGACCAGCTCCGGCACGCCCTCGGTGACCTCGCGCAGCGTGCGCGTCCACACCCGGACCTCCTCGCCCGAGCGGTGCACCTGGATGCGCGCGCCGTCGAGCTTGTACTCGACGGTGACCTCCTCGCCCAGCGACTCGAGCGCCGCGTCGAGCGACGACCCGGGGCCGGCGAGCATGGGCCGCACCGGCCGCCCGACCTCCAGCCGCACCCCCTCGAGCCCGGCGGCGCCCTCGGACAGGGCCAGCGCGGCGGTCTCCGGGAGCCGGCCGGAGAGCATGAACGCGCGCCGCACCACGGCCGCGGGAACCTCGGCGGCCGCGGCGATCGCGTCGAGCATCACGCCCTCCAGCGCCCCCTGCCGCAGCTCCCCAGTGAGCAGCCGGACGAGGAAGGCCTGTTCCTCCTCGGTCGCCGCGCCGAACAGCGACGAAAGCAGCTCGCGACGGCGCCTCGCCGACCCTGCCCCGGAGGTGCCGGCCAGCTCGGTGAGGAGCGAGTCGACCTGTGCGACGGCGAGCGTCGGTTCGGCGGCGGGGGCACCGGCCAGGCCCGAGAGGGTGCGCCAGCCGGTGCCGATCCGCCCCTGGCGCGGCTCGCCCGCGAGCCAGGCCGTGGCCGGCGCGACCTCCTCCGGCCCGGCCAGGTTCAGCAGCGCGGCCAGCGCCGCCGACTTCTCCTTGCGGGAGCGGGTGGCGCCGACCGCGGCCGAGGTCCCGACGACGTGGTGGAGCAGCACGGTCCGCATTGAAGCAGTGCCCACCGACAGTCGCGCGGCGATCGTCAGCCCATCGTCTTCTGGCCGTCGATCGTCTCGCGCAGGATGTCCGCGTGCCCGGCGTGCTGGGCCGTCTCGGCGATGATGTGGGTGAGGACGCGGCGCGCCGACCAGGCCTCCTCGGTGAACCAGGGCGCCTCGGGCAGCGGGTGGGAGAGGTCGAGCGAGGGCAGCGCGGCGACCACGGCCTCGGTCCGCTCCGCGATCCGCTCGTACTCGGCGAGGAGGCCCTCCAGGGTCTCGCCGGGGAGCATCCGGAAGCTGTTCGTGTGCTCGGCGAACGACGCCTCGGTGAACTCCATGGCGGAGGTCCCCTCCAGCACGAAGGTGATCCAGTTCCGCTCGCCGTACGCGACGTGCTTGATCAGCCCGCCGAGGCACAGCTCGCTCGCGGTCGGCGTCAGTGCCGCCTGCTCGTTCGTGAGCCCCTGGACGGTGTGCCGGAACAGGAACCGGTGCTGGGCGAGCGTCCCCAGCAGGTCCGCCTTCTCGCCGGTCAGGGTGGGGATCTCGGTGGTGGTCATGGCGTCCGCCTCTCGTCGGTTCCTGCTGACGGGTACGACGCTACGGACCCCTCCGGTCAGATCCTGTCCTCAATTCGGAGCCCGCCCGAGATTTCCCGGGCGGGCCCGAATCGCCTGGTCAGACGACCGAGCGCCCGGTCATCGCCTGCACGTGCATCTCGTCGTACGGCGCCTCGGCCCCCGGCCGCGGCCTGCTGAGGACGGTGCCGAGCCAGCACCCGAGGAAGCCGATCGGCACCGACACGAGAGTCGGGTAGGAGAGCGGGTAGAGCGCCGCGGTCCCCATCACGCCCGGCCCGACGAGCACCAGGACGACCGAGCTGACCAGTCCGGCCACCACGCCGACGATCACGCCGGTGGTGTTCAGCCGCCGCCAGAACAGCAGCAGCACGAGCACCGGGACGTTGGCGCTGGCCGCGACCACCACCGCCATCAGCGCGAGCAGGGCGATGTTGGTGTTCTGTGCGCCGAGCGCCAGCACGATCGACACCGCGGCGATGGCGACGGCGGCGATGCGGCCCGCCTTGACCTGCTCGGCGTCGGACGCCTTGCCCTTGCGGATCAGCGAGCTGTAGATGTCGTGCGCCACCGCGCCCGAGCCCGCGATGACCAGGCCGGCGACGACCGCGAGGATCGTCGCGAACGCCACGGCGGAGATCAGCGCGAACAGCACCGGGCCGCCGAGCATCTCGGCCAGCTGCGGGGCGGCGAGGTTCCCGGCCTTGTTCGCCGCGGCCACCTGCGCCTGCCCGACGATCGCCGCCGCGCCGTAGCCGATGAACGGCATCGCGAGGAACGCGAGCCCGAGGATCCACAGGGCGACGCTCATCGACTTCCGGGCCACCTTCGCGTCGGGCACGGTGAAGAACCGGATCAGGATGTGCGGCAGGGCCGCGGTGCCGAGCACCTGGGCGATCGCCACGGACAGCAGGTCCAGCCCGGGGACGAACCCGGTCGCGCGGGAGAACAGGTCGGTCGGCGACGCCTCGGAGACCGCCTGGAACAGCGCCATCGGGTTCCAGCCGAACCGCGCGAGGACCAGCACCACCAGCACCGCCAGCGCGGCGAGCAGCATGACGGCCTTGACGATCTGGATCCAGGTCGTGGCGAGCATGCCGCCGATGGTGATGTAGACGGCCATCAGCACGCCGACGACGATCACCGCCACCCAGTACGGCACGTCGATCAGCAGGCTGATCAGCACGCCGGCGCCGACCAGCTGCGCGATCATGTAGAAGACCGTGACCACCAGGGTGTTCACCGCCATCACCGCCCGCACACCCTTCGACCGGAAGCGGCTCGAGAGGACGTCGGCGATCGTGTAGCGGCCCAGGTTGCGCAGCGGCTCGGCCACGAGCAGCAGGACCAGGAGGAAGGCGACGAGCCCGCCAGCGACCAGGTAGAAGCCGTAGACACCCTGCAGCGCGAGGATGCCGGCGACGCCGAGGAAGGTCGAGGCGGAGAGCAGGTCGCCGCAGATCGCGAGGCCGTTCTGCCAGCCGGTGATCTGCCCGCCCGCGACGTAGTGCGAGCCCGCGTCGCGGTTGCGGCGGCCGGCCCACGCCGTGATGGCCAGTGTCAGCAGGATGACCGCGACGAAGATCGCGATCGTGATCGGGTCGGCACTCATCGCTACAGCCCCTTCTCGGCCGTCGGGGCGGTGGCCCGGGTCTCGACGCCGGACTCCGCGATCGCCCGGTCCGCCAGCTCGTCCCACTGCGCGGCCCGCCGGGTGTAGAGCCCGCACAGCAGCCAGACCAGCGGGAAGATCAGCGCGGTGAGCACGAACGTCCAGCTCAGCTGCCCCACCGCCTTGCCGTTGAGCACGGGGGTGAAGCCGGACAGCACGATGACGAGCAGGTAGGCGCCGAAGCCGAGCGCGGCCGCGGGGACGGCGAAGCGGTTCCGGCTGCGCACGAGCTGGGCGAACGCCGGCGTCGCGGTGACGGCGGCGGCGCGGGACAGCGCGGAGCCCGGGGTGTCGGGAGCCGGGGGTGCCGGCTCGGAGGGGTCGGTCATGGGTGCCTCTCCTGGTTCGTCGCTGGGGTCGTGCGGGGGTCGTGCCGAACGTCGAGCGGTGCCGCTGCACCACACCGGCGACCGGTGGGGAGGGCACGGTGCGGACCCGCCCGGGTCGGGCAGGTGATCGCGATGGACGTGTCGTGACGGCGGCGCGGATCGCCGCCGCTCCACGCTCGCGAGGCGGGAACTCCCGACTCGCGGTGCCGGAGCTCCCGACTCGCGGTGCGGGAGCTCCCGACTCGCGGTGCGGGAGCTCCCGACTCGCGGTGCGGGAGCTCCCGACTCGCGGTGCCGGAGCTCCCGACTCGCGGTGCCGGAAGTCCCGACTCGCGGGTGGCGTCAGTTTCCGAAGCGCTCCCGGAGCACGTGCTTCTGGATCTTGCCGACCGCGGTGCGGGGGAACTCGTCGACGAAGTGGACCTGCTTGGGCGTGTTGTAGCCCGCCAGGTGCGCCTTCACGAACGCGGTGAGCTCCGCGGCCAGCGCCTCCGAGGGCTCACCCGTCGGCACCACGACCGCGACGACCTGCTCCTCGTACACCGGGTCCGGCAGGCCGATCACCGCCGCGTCGGCGACGCCCGGGTGCTTGGCCAGGCAGTCCTCGACCTCCTTCGACCACACGTTCTGGCCGCCCGAGCGGATCATGTCCTTCTTGCGGTCGACGATGGTGAGGAACCCGTCGGCGTCGGCGACGGCGATGTCGCCGGTGTGCAGCCGGTCGCCGGCGAGCGCCGTCTTCGACGCCTCCTCGTTGCGCCAGTACCCGCTCATCCGCGGGCCCCGGACGCAGATCTCGCCGGGCTCGCCGGGCGGGACCTCGTTGCCGTCGTCGTCGAGGAGGGCGACGTCGACGCCGGGCATGGCGCGCCCGATCGAGCCCCACCGGTCGAAGACGTCCTCCGGCGGGCACCAGGTGACGAACGGGCCGCCCTCCGTGAGGCCGTAGGTGTGCGCGAACTGCACCTTGCCCTCGCGGGCGCCGAACGCGTCGGCCGTGCGGTCCATGATCCCGCTGGGGTCGTAGGCGCCGTAGTAGAGCAGCCGGACCGACGAGGTGTCGGTGTCCGGGAAGCGCGGGTGGGTGATCAGCGCGTGCAGCATCGTCGGCACGCCGAGGATCACCGAGACCCGGTGCCGCGGGAGCAGGTCCAGCACCACGTCGGGATCGAACTCCCGCAGCAGGATCACCGTCGCGCCCATGAGCAGGAACGGCTTCATGTGGTCCCAGTTGCCCACGTGGAAGGGCGGGAAGTAGTTCATGAAGACGTCGCGGTCGTTCGCCCGCAGCGTCGATGCCATCGCCAGTCCGTCGTCGACGGTCCGGCGGTGGGAGAGCATGGCGCCCTTGGGTTTCCCGGTGGTCCCCGAGGTGTAGAGGATCATGTGCGGGTCGCGCTCGTCGACCGTCACGGGCGGCACGTCGACGGCGGCGGCGCTGAACGCCTCCCAGTCGGCGCGGTCGCCCTCCGGGCCCGGGATCCGCAGCACCGGCAGCTCCGGGTGCGCGGCGCGGGCCTCCTGCGACACCTCGTCGTACTGCGCCTCGACGAACCAGAGCGCGGGCTCGGAGTCGCCGATCGTGTACGCGTGCTCGGCACCGCGGTGCCAGAAGTTGAGCGGAACGAGGATCGCGCCGAGCGCGGCCGTCGCGAAGTAGAGCTGGACGTACTCCAGGCTGTTCTTCGCCAGCACCGCGACCCGGTCGCCGTAGCCGATCCCGCGGGCCGTGAGCGCCCCGGCGGTCTCCTCGACGAGCTCCTGGAGCGCGGCGTAGGTGATCTCGCGCCCGTCGACGACGAGGGCCACCGAGCCGCCGCGGGCCCGGGCGTTGTTCCGGATGATGTCCGAGACCAGCACGGCTACTCCCTCCCGAGGAGGCGCAGGGCGTTGCCGCCCAGCCACTTGTCCATGACGTCGTCCTTCAGCGGGAGTGCACGGACCTCGGCGACCAGGTCGGCGGGCGGGACGCCGAGCAGCGTCCAGGTCGAGGCGAAGAGGACCTTGTCGGCGAGCTGCCGGTTCCCGAACTGCAGCAACGACTCCCAGCCCGAGTTCGGCCGCGTGAAGGTGCGCGGACGGTGCGCCGACAGGTCGACGTACACGTTCTCGTGCCGCCAGGTCACCATCATCATGTCCTCGACCCACGGCCACGCCGCGTGCAGTGCGACGAGCTTCAGGTCCGGGAACGCGGTCGCGACCGCGTCGATGTACCGCGGGTGGCCCACGTCGTAGGCGGCGTCGAGCGACCAGTTGATCCCGGTGTGCAGCAGGACCGGGACGCCGAGGGCCTCGCAGCGGCCGTAGACCCGGGCCATCCGCGGGTCGTCCGGCAGCAGCTGCTGCTTGAACGGGGACAGCACGACGCCGGAGAGCCCCAGCTCGACGGCCTCGTCGACGGTGCGGGCCGCGTCGATCTCCCACGGGTCCACGCCGCCGAACCCGACGACCTTGTCCGAGTGCCGCTTGACGAAGTCCGCGACCACCCCGTTGTCCGCGGTGGGCACGCCCAGCCGGGAGCCGAAGGACTCGGTGTAGACGCCGGCGAGCCCGATGCCACCGTCGGCGAGCATCCGGAGGAAGTCCTCCTCGGAGGGCACCCGCCCCCGGGCGGCCTCCCGCGCGGCCTGCCAGCGCTCGGTGACCTCGGCGTGGGTGCGCGCGGGCTTCAGGGTGCCGCCGAAGTGCTCGGCGTAGCCGCGCAGCCGGCCGTTCGTGACGGCCTCGGAGAGGGTGAACGCGTCCTCGTCGGGCACGGCGCCCGCCAGGAAGTCGACGATCATCTACTCGCCCTTCAGGATCTCGTCGGTCGACGCGGGACGCTGCGCGGTGAACCGGGGCCGGCGGCCCTCGAGCGCCGCCGCCGCACCCTCGGCGTAGTCCGGTCCGCGGAAGGTGGCGAACGCCGCGGCCTGCTCCTCGGCGTCGTAGGCCCGGCTGGGTCCGTCGCCGGCCAGGCCGTAGCAGCGGTGGATGCCCAGCTTGGTGAGCGGCAGGGCGTAGGCGGAGTACGCGGCGTACCGCTGCGTCGCCTTCTCGACCTCGGCGGCGAGGTCGTCCGCCACCGTGGTGACGAGGCCCAGCTCGAGCGCCTCCGCGGCGGGCACCAGCCGGCCGCTGTAGATCAGCTCCTTGGCCTTGCCGATGCCGACGTAGGCGGTGAGCCGCTGGGCGGGGGAGACGAAGCCGACCTTCATCTCCGGCAGCCCGATCCGGACGTCCGGCGTGCAGATCCGGAAGTCGCAGGCCAGCGCCAGCTCGGTCGCGTTCCCGACGCAAGGCCCCGCGAGCGCCGCGACGGTGATCAGCGGCAGGTCCTCCACCTCGGCGAACAGCGTGTACTCGGTGGCGATGTAGTGCTTGTAGGCGTCGTCGTCGAGCGAGCCGAGGTAGCCCAGGTCGGCGCCGCCGGAGAAGACGGTGTCCTTGCCGGTGAGCACCAGGACGCGGACGGCGCGGTCGGCCGCGACCTCGGCCACCTTCTCCCGCAGCGCCTCCAGCGTGTCGACGGTGAAGACGTTCATCGGGTGGTCGCTCGCGAACCTGAGGGTCGCGATCGTGCCGTCGGCGTTCCGGTCGAGCGTGACGGTCATCGGGCTCCTTTCCCTGTGTCGTGGGGACCGTGGACGGCCCCGTCGTCGAAGAGGGCCGCGACCGCCGCGTCGTCGAGGCCGAGCACGTCGGCGAGGACCTCGGCGGTGTCGGCGGCGATCGGTCCGGCGGGTCGCCCCGGGCGGACCTCGGACCCGGAGAAGCGGTACGGCGCGGTCTGCAGGAGGACCTCGCCGTGCCCCGGCTGCCGGACCGGGCTGAGCGTGCCGCGGGCGACGAGGTGCGGGTCGGCGAGGTTCTCCCGCACGGAGCGGACCCGGGCCGCGGAGAGCCCGTGCGCGACGAGGTGCTCGACCAGCGCGTCGGCCGTCGGCCAGGTGGCCGCCCAGGCCTCGATGCGGTCGTAGAGCGGCCCCGGGTTCCCGACGCGCTGGGCGACGGTGCCGTACTCCTCCTGCAGCTCCGGCGCGTCCATGGCCTTCACCAGGCGCGCGAAGAAGACGTCGCCGCTCATCCCGTAGGCGAGGTGCGTGCCGTCCGCGCAGGTCGCGACGCCCGACGGCACGCTCGTGGTGTGCCGGTTGCCGTACTTGCCACGCACCGCCTCGCCCTGCGTGAAGGCGCCCGCGGCCGGCTGCTGGTCGATCATGGCGAACAGGGCGTCGAAGGCGGAGATGTCGACGTGCGTGCCCTCGCCGGTGCGCTGCCGCTGGTGCAGCGCCGCACCGATGCCGGCGAGCGCGTGCACCGCGGAGTTGACGTCGGCGAGCGCGGTGCCGAAGTGCATCGGCGGCCCGCCCTCCTCGCCGGTCAGCGACATCAGCCCGGACCAGGCCTCGGCGACCAGCCCGAAGCCGGACAGGTGCGAGTAGGGGCCCACGGCGCCGAAGGTGGACAGCGAGCAGAGGATCGTGCGCGGGTCGCGGGCGTGCAGCACCTCCCAGCCGAGGCCGAGCCGGCCCAGCACCCCGGGCGCGAAGTTCTCGACCACGACGTCGGCCCAGTCCGCGAGCCGCAGCGCCAGGTCGAGCCCGCGCGGGTCCTTGAGGTTCAGCCCGACCGACCGCTTGCCCGTGTTGTACTGCGCGTACGCGCTGGAGACGTGGTCCTCGGGGTCGCCGACGGCCACGGGCAGCGCCCGCATCAGGTCGCCGGTGGGCTGCTCGACGCGAATCACGTCGGCGCCCATGTCCGCGAGCATCCGCGTGCAGAACGGCCCGGCGATCACGTGGCTGAGGTCGAAGACCTTCAACCCCGCGTAGGGACCGGCCATGGGATCGCACCTCCGTCGGTGCCCGGGTCCGGCCTGTCGCCGAACGCTCGTTCAACGCACCGTAGGACGAGTCACCTGCTGCGTCAACAGGGCTTTGAACGATCGTTCAGAGCGGTTAAGGTGGCGGCATGGTCAGCGCCGAGAAGCCGGCCGCGTCCTCCGGGGCGCGCCGCGGGAGCCCCGGGGAGGGGCTGCCGCCCACCACGCTCGTGCTGCCGGGGGACGAACCCACGGCCGCTGCGCTGATCGCCGCGGCGGTCGAGGTCATGGCCGTCCACGGCTACCACGGGACCTCGGTGCGCGACATCGCCGCGGCCGCCGGGACCAGCCCGGCGATCCTCTACCACCATTTCACCTCGAAGCAGGGCCTGCTGGCGACGATGCTCGACCGCGGGCTGGACGTGCTGATCGCCGCCACCGAGGAGGCCCTCGACCTCGCCGGCGAGGATCCGGCCGACCGGCTGCGGGCCGTCGTCGGCGCGCACGTGCGGGTGCACCTGGAGTCGCAGCGGGAGAGCCTGCTCGGTAACAGCGAGCTGCGCTCCCTCGAACCCGGGGCGCGGGCGCTGGTGGTGGCGAAGCGCGACGTCCAGCAGCGGATCTTCGACCGGGTGGTGCGCGACGGGGTGCGGCGCGGGGTGTTCGGCGCGGACCAGCCCGACGACGCGGCGCGGTTCGTGAGCACCGCCTGCACGGCCGTGGCCGCCTGGTACCGGCCGGGTGGGCGGCTCGGGCCGGACGAGATCGTGGCGCGCTACGAGGAGATCGCGCTCGACGCCGTGAGGTACGGGCGATGACGGCCGTCGTCCCCGACTCCCTGTCCGACGCGCTCGCCCGCGTCCTCGGCGCCCCGGTCACGGACCTGCACCGGTTGTCGGCCGGGGCGAGCCGCGAGACCTGGTCGTTCGACGCCGGTGGGCGCGGCCTGATCCTGCGCCGCGACCCGCCGGAGGTCCCGGAGCCGGAGGGGATGGCGCGCGAGGCCGAGTGCTTCCGCGCCGCCGCGCGGGCGGGCGTCCCGATCCCGGAGCTGCTGGCCGCGGGGGACGGGGCGGACGGCGTCGGCAGCCCGTACCTGCTGATGGAGCGGCTGGCGGGGGAGACCCTGCCGCCACGGCTGCTGCGCTCGGAGCGGTGGGCCGCGGTCCGGCCGCGGCTGGCGCGGCAGTTCGGCGATATCCTCGGCCGCATCCACGCGATCGACCCCGCGGACGTGCCGCGGCTCGAGCACCACGCAGACGCGCTCACCCTGCTGCGGGAGAGCCACGCCGCCTTCGGCGAGCCCCGGCCCGCGATGGAGCTGGTGTTCCGCCGGCTCGCCGAGACCCGGCCCGACCCGGTGCCGCCCGCCCTGGTGCACGGCGACTTCCGCAACGGCAACCTGCTGGTCGACGACTCCGGCGTGCGGGCGGTGCTCGACTGGGAGCTGGCGCACGTCGGCGACCCGCGTGAGGACCTCGGCTGGGTGTGCGCCCGGGCCTGGCGGTTCGGCGCGGCCCCCGAGGTCGGCGGCTACGGCACCCGCGAGGAGCTGTTCGCGGGGTACGAGGCCGCGACCGGCGTGCGCCCCGATCCGGAGGCGGTGCGCTGGTGGGAGGTGTTCGCCTGCGCCCGGTGGGCGGTGATCTGCCGCATCCAGGCCGAACGGCACCTCGGCGGCAGCGAGCGGTCGGTCGAGATGGCGGTGCTTGGCAGGCGGATCGCGGAGGCCGAGCACGACGCCCTGCTGGCCCTCGGCCTCACCGAGCCCGCCGTCGTCGCCGACGCGATGGGCGGTCCCGTCCCGGTCGAGGAACCCGTGGTGCACGACCGGCCGTCCGTCGACGAGCTGCTCGAGGCCGTGACCGGGTTCCTCCGCGAGGAGCTGACCCCGCCCGACCCGCGCACCGCCTACCTGGCCAAGGTGGCCGCCAACGCCCTCACGATCGCCCGCCGCGAGCTGCGGCTCGGTCCGGCGCAGCGGACCGGGCACCGCGCCCGGCTGCACGCCCTGGGCTGCGCCGACGACGGCGAGCTGGCCGCCCGGATCCGCGACGGCGCCCTGCCCGCGGACGGCCCCGACGTCGTGGCCGCGGTCCGCGCCTCGGTCACCGCGCAGGTCGCGGTGGCCAATCCGCGGTACCTGGCGCCCCCGCACCGGACCTGACATGTTCGACGACGAACGCGACGACAGGAGAGACAGGCATGCGCGCAGCACGGGTGACCCGCACGGACGGGCCGCAGGCGCTGGAGATCGGTGAGGTGCCGGACCCGGTGGCCGGGCCGGGCGAGGTGCTGATCGAGGTCAAGGCGGCCGGGGTCAACTTCCCGGACCTGCTGCTCACGCAGGACAAGTACCAGTACAAGCCCGAGGTGCCCTTCACCCTGGGCGGCGAGCTGGCGGGCGTGGTCCGGGAGGCACCGGAGGGCTCGGAGTTCTCGCCGGGCGACCGGGTCGCCGCGAGCACCTCGATCGGCGCCTTCGCGGAGCTGGCCACCGCCCCGGTGCAGAGCGTGTTCCCGCTGCCGGACAACGTGGGTTTCGCGGCGGGCGCCTGCCTGCCGATGAACTACCTGACGATGACCTTCGCGCTGATCACCCGCGGTCAGCTGCAGAAGGGCGAGACCGTGCTGGTGCACGGTGCCGCCGGCGGCATCGGCACCGCGACCATCCAGCTGGCGAAGGCCCTGGGCGCCCGCGTGATCTCGGTCGTCTCCACGCAGGAGAAGGCGGACTTCGTGAGGTCCGTCGGCTCGGACGAGGCGGTGCTGACGGACGGGTTCAAGGACGCCGTCAAGGAGCTGACCGACGGCACCGGCGTCGACATGGTCGTCGACCCGGTCGGCGGCGACCGCTTCACCGACTCGCTGCGCTCCCTCGCCCCCCTCGGCCGGCTGCTGGTCATCGGGTTCACCGCGGGCGAGATCCCCACGGTCAAGGTGAACCGGCTGCTGCTCAACAACATCGACGTCCGCGGCGTCGGCTGGGGTGCGTACGCCATGCCGCGCGAGGGCTACACCCGCGCGGAGTGGGACAAGCTGATCCCGTACCTGGAGTCCGGCATCGTCGACCCGCCCATCGCCGGGACCTACCCGCTGGAGAAGGCGGGCGAGGCCGTCGCGCTGCTGGGTGAGCGGGGCGTGCTGGGCAAGGCGGTCGTCGAGCCCTGATCCCGGGCTGAATCCGGTCGCCGGAATCCGGTCGGTATCCGGCCGCAATACGCCGGATACTGACCGGGTGACCTCACCGAGCTCGCGGACGCTGCGGCTGCTCTCGCTCCTGCAGACCCACCGGTACTGGCCGGGGCCGGAGCTGGCGTCCCGGCTGGAGGTGTCCGTGCGGACCCTGCGCCGGGACGTCGACCGGCTCCGCGAGCTCGGGTACCCGGTCATGGCGACCCGGGGTGTCGACGGCGGCTACCAGCTCGCCGCGGGCGCCGCGCTGCCGCCGCTCGTCGTCGACGACGAGGAGGCGGTGGCGCTCGCCGTCGGCATGCAGGCCGCGACGCAGGGCGCCGTGGCCGGGATCGAGGAGCCCGCGCTGCGGGCGCTGACGAAGGTCGTACAGGTCATGCCGCCGCGGCTGCGGCGCCGGGTCGACGCGCTGCGCGGGGTCACCGTGCCGAGCACCTGGGGCGGCGCCCCGCGGACGGACGCCCTCGATCCCGAGGCGTTGATCGTGGTCGCCCAGGCCTGCCGGGACTCCGAGCGGATCGAGTTCGGCTACACCGCCCGCGGCGCCGATCGGGCGACCCGGCAGGTCGAGCCGCACCGGCTCGTCCCGCTCGGCCGGCGCTGGTACCTGGTGGCCTACGACCTGGACCGGCACGACTGGCGCAGTTTCCGGCTCGACCGGCTCGCCGAGCCCCGCCGCACGGGCGCCCGGTTCCGCCCGCGGGCGCTGCCGACCGCCGACGCCGCGGACTTCGTCCAGGCCGGCATCCGCAACCGCCCCTCCACCTACACCGTCGAGGCGCTGGTCGAGGCCCCCGCCGAGCAGCTCGCCCACCTGGCTCGGTGGGCCACGATCGAGCCGCTCGGTCCCGACCGCTGCCTGCTCAGGATGGCGACCGACGACCTCGACTGGCCCCTGCTCGCCCTCGGCAGCTGCGGCGCGGAGTTCGACGTCCGCTCGCCCCCGGAGCTGACCGCAAAGCTGAGCGAGTGGGGGGAACGCTTCCTCCGCGCCTCCGGCACCCGTGCGCGGTAAGTGGTGCTCCAGCACCACTTACCGCGCACGGGCGGCGTCAGCCGCAGAACGCGAGCAGGGCGCGGGCGAGGTCGTCCGGGGCCTCCTCGGCCATGTGGTGACCGGACTCGATCCCGTGTCCGCGCAGGTCGTCGGCCCACTCACGCCAGACGGTCAACGGGTCCCCGTAGAGGTACTCCATGTCGTCCCGGGTCGACCAGAGGACCAGGACCGGGCAGCGCAGGCGGCGGCCCGCGGCCCGGTCGGCCTCCTCGTGGGCCCGGTCCACGCCGAGCCCGGCGCGGTAGTCCTCGAGCATCGCGTGCACGGTGCCCGGGTCGTGGATCGCGGCCCGGTACTCGGCGTACGCCTCCTCGCCCATCACGGCCGGGTCGCCGCCGTACCAGGCGTCCGGGTCGGCGGTGATCGCCCGCTCGGGCTTCTCGGGCTGCGCGAAGAAGAACCAGTGCCACCACGCCGTGGCGAAGCGGTCGGTGCAGCGGGCCAGGGCCTCGCTGATCGGGACGCTGTCGAGCACCGCGAGCCGCTCCACGGCGTCCGGATGGTCGAGCGCCAGGCGCAGGGCCACGTAGCTTCCGCGGTCGTGCCCGGCGACCGTGAACCGCTCGTGGCCGAGCCGGCGCATGAGCGCGGCGAGGTCGGCGGCCATCGCCCGTTTCGACGCCTGCGCGTGGTCGGGGGCCGACGGGGGAGCCGTGGAGACCCCGTAACCCCGCAGGTCCGGGCACACCACCGTGAACCCGGCGTCGCGCAGGACCGGGGCGACCCGGTGCCAGGTCGCCGACGTGCGCGGGTGGCCGTGCAGGAGCAGCACCGCGGGCCCGCTGCCGCCGTGCCGCACCCGCAGCACCACCTCGCCCATATCGACCCGCTCGTCGTCGAAGCCCGGGAACACGCTCCCGATCATCTGCCCGCGCGCCCGGCGGCGCACGGCCTCAGCCGCTGATCTGGACCGTGGTGTGCTCGCCGATGGCGGGGAGGCCGGGGCGGGTGACGGCGTCGGCGGTCAGCTCGCCGACCTCGGTGCGGATCACCAGGCGGGTCACCGGGCCGAGGAAGGTGCTGGTCAGCACCGTGCCGGCGAGGCCGTCCGGCGCCCCGACGAGCAGCGCCTCCGGACGGACCTGGGTGGTCTCCGCCGCGCCCGGGGTGATCCGGCCGCCCGACACGGGGACCGTGTTCATCACGCCCACGAACTCGGCGACGAACGGGGTCGCGGGCCGCGCGTAGACCTCCTGCGGCACGTCGACCTGCTCCATCCGCCCCGCGTTGAGCACCGCGACCCGGTCGGCGACAGCGAGCGCCTCCGACTGGTCGTGGGTGACGAACAACGTGGTGATGCCCTCCGCGAGCTGCAGCCGGCGGATCTCGTCCCGCAGCTGCACGCGCACCCGGGCGTCGAGCGCGGAGAGCGGCTCGTCGAGCAGCAGCACGCTCGGCCGCACGGCGAGCGCCCGCGCCAGCGCCACCCGCTGCTGCTGGCCGCCGGAGAGCTCGTGCGGGTAGGAGCCGCCGCGGTCGCCGAGCCCGACGAGCTCCAGCAGCTCGGCCGCCCGCCGCCCGCGCTCGGCCCCGCCGACCTTGCGCATCCGCAGGCCGAAGGCGACGTTCTCCGCCGCCGTCATCGTCGGGAACAGGCTGTAGGCCTGGAACACCATCCCGGTGTCGCGCTTGCTCGCCGGGACGCCGGTGACGTCCCGCCCGTCGATGCGGATCTCCCCGCTCGTCGGCCGGTCGAACCCGGCGAGCAGGCGCAGCGCCGTCGTCTTGCCGCAGCCGGACGGGCCGAGCAGGGCCAGCAGCTCGCCGCGGCGCAGGGCCAGATCGAGCCCGTCGAGCGCGCGGGTCTCGCCGAACACCCGGCTGACCCCGCGGAACTCGACGGCGGCGTCCGTCGCCGTCTCCGCGGGGGACTTCTGCACAGCGGTCACGGTGTTCTCCTCCGCACCGATGGTCGGCTCCGCAAGCTCCGCCTCCGGCGCCCGCCGACGAACGACACGGCCAGCAGCAGCACCCACGTGAGCAGCAGGCTGGCCAGGGACAGGGCCACCGACACACCCGCCGCGCTGCGGCCGGTCTCCACGACGGCGATCGGGAAGGTGTCGGTGTAGAGCAGGATCCGCGCGATCACGATCTCGCCCAGCACCAGCGCCAGGGTGAGGAAGGCGGCGCCGAGCACCGCGCTGCGGATCGCCGGCAGGATCACCCGGACCAGCGCCGTCGTCATCCCCGCGCCGAGGTTGCGGGCGGCCTCGACGAGGGTCCGCAGCGGGATCGCGGCCAGCCCGTTGTCCACGGCGCGGTAGGCGAAGGGCAGCGCGAGGATCACGTAGAAGGGCGTGAGCGCGCTGGTCGAGGAGTCGAACAGCGCCCGGAACACCGGCCCGCCCAGGTTGGCCTGCACGAACGCGATGCCGGCCGCCATCACCACGGGCGGGATGACGATCGGGAGGATCGTCGCGCTCTCCAGCACGGCGGCCAGCGACGGGAACCGCAGCCGGACCCACACCGCCGTCGGGACCACCAGCAGCAGCACGATCACCGCGGTCAGCACGGCGATCCGCAACGAGGTGAACAGCGCGGAGAGCAGGACCGGGTCCTCGGCGATGCGGGTGTAGTTCGCGACGCCGTAGCCGCCGCCGGGTGCGCGGAGGCTGAACTCCGCCGACGCGACCAGCGGGACCAGGAAGTAGAGCGCGGCCAGGGCGAGCACGACGACCCGCCAGCGCCGCCCCCGCGTCACCGCCGGCTCCAGCGCGCGGCGCGCCGCTGCAGCCACAGGTACGCGACCATCACGATCGCGATCACCACCACCATGTCGAGGCCGAGCGCGAGACCGACGTTGGCCTGCCCGACGAGCACGTTGCCGGACAGCGCCGACGCGATCGCCGTCGGCACGAGCGGGATGGAGCCGCTGGTCAGGGCCAGGGCGGTGGCGTAGGCGGCGAAGGCGTTGCCGAACAGGACCAGCGTGGCGCCGGCGAAGGCGGGCGCCAGTACCGGCAGCGCCACCAGCCGCCAGTACGACCAGGCCGACGCGCCCAGGTTCTCCGCCGCCTCCCGCCACTGCGGCAGCAGGCCCTCCAGCGCCGGGGTGATCAGGATGACCATGAGCGGGATCTGGAAGTAGACGTAGGTCAGGGCGAGGCCGGTCAGCGAGTCGATCCGGAAGCCCGACGCGTACAGGTCGATCCCCGCCGACCGCAGCCAGGCCGTCGCCAGCCCGGTCTGCCCCAGCGCGGCGATGAACGCGAACGCCAGCGGGACGCCGCCGAAGTAGGCGAGCACGCCCGAGGCGGTGGAGACGGTGCGGCGCAAGGGTGAGCGCGGCCGCGCCGTGAGCACCGCCTGGGCCAGGAAGGTGCCGAACACCGCGCCGATCACGGCCGTGACCGCGGACAGCAGCAGGCTCTGCCGGAAGGCCAGCAGGTACTGCGGAGACATCAGGGACGCGACGAGGTTGCCCAGCGTCGGGCGGCCGTCGGCGTCGGTGAAGGCGCCGCTGATCACGAAGTACAGCGGGCCGCCGAGGAAGACCAGGAAGTAGAGCGCGAAGGGCAGCAGGCCCAGCGCGGCGCGCCACCGCCGCTCCGGGCGCGCGGCGGGCGCGTCGGGAGCGGCGGTGGGGGTGTCGAGGAGGGAGGACACGGATCAGGCCGTGGCGGTGGCCCACTGCTGGGCGACCACCTGCTTGGCCTGGTCGGTCTGGGCCTGCGTCGGATACTGCGCGGTGCCCTGGACCGGCGGCAGCGCGGCGACCAGCTCCGGCGTGGCGGTGCCGGCCTGCTGCATCTGCGGCAGCCGGACCGGGCGGGCCTTGCCGGCCAGCCACAAGTTCTGGCCCTCGTCGGAGTACAGGAACTCCTGCCACAGCCGGGCCGCGGCCGGGTGCGGCGCGTTCTTGTTGACCGCCTGCGAGTAGAACTCCGCGAACAGCCCGTCGGAGGGCACGGCCACCTTCCACTCGAAGGCGGCCTTGACCTTCTCGGCCTGCGCGACGTTGGTGTAGTCCCAGTCCAGGACGATCGGGGTCTGCCCGCTCTCGATCGTCGCCGCGTTCGGGTCGACCTTCAGCAGGTTGCCGTTCTTGGCGAGCTGACCGAAGAAGTTCACGCCGGGCGTGATGTCGTCGAGCGACCCGCCGTTGGCCAGCGCGCCCGCCCACACGGAGGCGAACCCGGCCGCGGCCTGCGTCGGGTCGCCGTTGATCGCGACCTGGCCCTTGTACTCGGGCTTCGCGAGGTCGGCGATCGTGGTGGGGCAGTTCGCGACCAGCTTCGCGTTGCAGCCGATCGAGATGTAGCCGCCGTAGTCGTTGACCCAGGCGCCGTTCGCGTCCTTGTTGGAGGCGGGGATGTCGTTCCACGTCGCGACCTGGTACGGGGCGAAGAGCTGGGTGTTGCCGGTGGCGAAGGCCTGGCCGAGGTCCAGCACGTCGGGCGCCCGGTCCTGGGTGCCGAGCTGGTTGACGGCGTTGATCTCGTCCTGGCTCGAGCCCTCCGGGTTCGCCGAGTTCACGGTGATCCCGTACTTGTCGCCGAACGCCTTGATGATCGCGCCGTAGTTCGCCCAGTCCGGCGGCAGCGCGATGACGTTGAGCTGGCCCTCCTGCTTCGCCGCCTGCACGAGCGCGTCCATGCCGCCGCCCGCCTGCGCCGAGGTGGCCGTGGCCCAGCCGCCGGACTCGGAGGAGCCGCCGCCCCCGCCGCCGCCCGAGCTCACACACGCCGTGGCCGCCAGGGCCGCCGCCGCCGCGCACGCCGCCAGCGCGCCGGCCCGGCCCCACCTCTTCCGCACGTTCATCGCTCTCCTCACCGAACACTCCCGGCGGCCCGCGCCGCCCGGCGAAGCCTCACCCGTCCGGGCGGCCGCGGGGTGGCCGGCGGCCGTCGATCGGGTGGCGCGGCGTCGTCCGGCCGGGGGACGGCCGATCTTGCGCGCAGAAGACTCCTATACCTCCGGGCGTCTTCCCGGGAGGGCCGTTACCGAGGTGTGACGGGAAGGTCGACCGGGCCCGCGGTTAACCCCGCGGGCCCGGCGGCCGAACAGTCCCCCGCGGCGCATCAGCGGACGGCGACGCGCGCTCTTCCCTCGGGGCGGGGCAGGAGGGGTGATGGGCACGCGGGCCGAGCGGGAGTGGATGGAGCTCGTGGCAGCCCTGATGACGGAGCCGCTGGTCGACATGCCGGTGAACCGGCTGGCCGAGGCGCTCGCCCGCACCTTCGAGACCGCCGGGGTCACCTACAGCGAGGTCGTGCCCGACGAGCCGGTGCGCCACGTCTGGCTCGACGGCGGGCTCGGCGAGCACTTCGCCGAGCTGGCCGAGTGGAGCGCGTACCGGGCGCCCGCCGAGCACCCGCTGCTGCGCTTCCACCTCGCCTCCGGGCTCTGGGTGCCGCGCCAGACCCTGGGCGTCCCGGCCGAGTACACGGACCGCTGGAACAGCGACGGCGGCCGCGACCTGGCCGAGTCCTGCGCCGCGCCGAACCAGCTCTCGCTGCCGCTGCGCGCGACGCCGCGGCTCGCGCGGTCGTTCGTGCTCGGGCGGACCGAGCCCTGGTCCCCGGCCGAGGAGGCCTTCGTCGAACGGCTGTGGCGGCTGCTCACCGGGCTGGAACGGCAGGTCACGGCGTTGGCCGTGGTGACCGCCGGCAAGGGCCTGGGCACGGCGGAGATCCCGCTGACCCCGCGCGAGCGGGCCGTGCTCGGGCTGCTCGCGCAGGGCCTCACCGCGGGCACGATCGCGCGGCGGCTCGACATCTCGCCGCGCACCGTCCAGAAGCACCTGGAGCGCTGCTACGTGAAGCTCGGCGTGACCGACCGCCTCTCCGCCGTGCTGCGCGCCCAGGCGCTGCACCTGGTCTAGCGGCCTCCGCGGGCCATCCGCAGCACGTCCAGTGCGCTGTCGAGCTGCTCCTCGGTGAGCTTGCCGTTCTCCACGTGCCCGCGCTCCAGCACGACCTCGCGGATCGTGCGGCGCTCCTTGAGCGACTGCTTGGCGATCGACGCCGCCTCCTCGTACCCGATGTACTTGTTCAGCGGCGTGACGATCGACGGCGAGGACTCGGCGTACTCGCGGGTGCGGTCGACGTCGGCCTCGGCGCCGGCGACGACCTTGTCGGCGAGCAGCCGCGCGACGTTCGACAGCAGCCGCGCGGACTCGAGGACGTTGCGCGCCATGACCGGCATCATCACGTTGAGCTCGAGGTTGCCCTGGCTGCCGGAGAAGGCGACGGTCGCGTCGTTGCCGATGACCTGTGCCGCGACCATCATCGTGGCCTCGCAGATCACCGGGTTGACCTTGCCGGGCATGATCGACGAGCCGGGCTGCAGGTCCGGCAGGCGCACCTCGGCGAGCCCGGTGCGCGGGCCCGAGGAGAGCCACCGCAGGTCGTTGGCGATCTTGTAGAGCGACACGGCGACGGTGCGCAGCGCACCGGAGGCCTCCACCAGCCCGTCGCGCGAGCCCTGCGCCTCGATGTGGTCGGGCGCCTCGGACAGCGCGTCGAGGCCGGTCGCGGACCGCAACTCCTCGACGACGGCGGCGCCGAAGCCCTCCGGCGCGTTCAGCCCGGTGCCCACCGCGGTGCCGCCGATCGGCAGGTGGCCGAGCCGGGGCAGGACGTCCCGGACCCGGGCGGCGCCGTACTCGGCCTGGGTGGCCCAGCCGCCGGCCTCCTGGCCGAGCGTGACCGGCACGGCGTCCATGAGGTGCGTGCGGCCTGCCTTCACGACCTCGGCCCAGTCCTCGGCGCGGGTGCGCAGGGTCGCCGCCAGGTGCTCCAGCGCCGGTACGACGTCCGTGGCGAGCGCCTCGGTGGCGGCCAGGTGGATCGTGGTCGGGAAGACGTCGTTCGACGACTGCGAGGCGTTGACGTGGTCGTTCGGGTGCACGTCCTGCCCGGACTCCCGGCTGGCCAGCGTCGCGATCACCTCGTTGGCGTTCATGTTCGACGAGGTGCCGGAGCCGGTCTGGAAGACGTCGACCGGGAAGTGTCCGTCGTGCTCGCCCGCGGCGACCTCGGCGGCGGCGGCGGCGATCGCGCCGGCCAGCTTCTCGTCGAGCACGCCGATCCGCCCGTTCACCCGCGCCGCCGCGCCCTTGACCAGGCCGAGCGCCCGGATCTGCGCGCGCTCCAGGCCGCGCCCGGAGATCGGGAAGTTCTCGACGGCACGCTGGGTCTGCGCACGGTAGAGGGCGGTCGCGGGGACCCGGACCTCGCCCATGGTGTCGTGCTCGATGCGGAAGTCGCCGGTGTCGCCGGCCGCGTCGTCGCTCATGGCCTCATCCTCCGCCTGAGGGTGTCCTTACCGCTCGGTCCGATGGCCGGGATTACATCGTCCGTGGTATCCCCGCCGCGCGCCCGGCGCAGGGTCTTGGACCGGGCGGGCGGAATCGGCCGACGGGGTATGTGCAGCGGTAACGATCAGCTCTCCGTATCGGAGCCATTACGCAGGCGGTGTCGACGGAGGGGGTCGAGAACGCCATGACGGGTCGGGACGACGGGGACTGGCTTGAGTTCACCGCCGAGCTGTTGCGGGAGCCGCTGACGGAGTTGCCGCTGGATCGCGTCACGAGACTGCTGCAGGAGACGTTCGAGGCGCCGGCCGTGGGGACCGCCGAGCTCGCCGCGGACGGCACGGCGGACGGGGAGATCTACCCGCTCGACGCCACCCTCGAGGGGCACCGCGAGGACATGCTCACGTGGAGCGCCTCGCACGCCGTGGAGAACCCGATCGCCCGGTACTTTCTGGCGACCGCGGACGTCCGGCCGGTCCAGCTCGCCGACGTCCCGGGGCGCTTCACGGACCGGCGCGTGTACGGCGAGGGGGCGGCGCTGGCACAGGCCTGCGGTGTGGCGGAGCAGCTGTGCCTGCCCACCGGCGGGGCCGATCACCCGCGCCTGCTGGTGGTCGGCAGGCCCGAGGTCTTCTCCCCGTCCGAGCTGCGGCTCGCGGACCGCATCTGGCGCCTCGTCGTCGGGCTCGACCGGCAGGCCCGCGCCTACTCCGCCGCGTTGCGCAACGCCTCGGCGTCGGGCCGGGACGTCGCCAGCGCCATCCGCCTGACCCCGCGTGAGCGCTCGGTGCTGGGCCTGCTGGCCGAGGGACTGACCGCGGGGGCGATCGCGCGGCGGCTCAACATCGCCGAGCGCACCGTGCACAAGCACCTCGAGCGCTGCTACTCCAAGCTCGGGGTGGCGGACCGGCTCACCGCTGTGCTGGCCGCACAACGGCTTGGGTTGGTCGCCGCCTGAGCCGAGCGGACCTGCCCGTAGGTGGCCCTGAGAGGCGATCAGCCTCCCTCGTTCGGCCGAACGGCCGGATACGCAAAGTTGTCGATGCCCCCGTCGGGGGGTAGGAGCACGATGAGGTCGAGCCGCCGGAGGGGCGGCGGCCCAGGGGTGGCACCCGACGGGTGTCCGATCCGGTGCGGGGCAGGGCACGGCCCCGCACCGGACACCCCGAGAGGACGTCCTGCGCCGCGCGCCGTCAGGGCAGCGGCGGGGCCTCGACGTCCTCGTGGGTGGGGCTGTCGAAGTCGATCGACGCGTACTCGCGCAGCTTCGTGAGCCGGTGGTAGCCGTCGATCAGCCGGACCGTGCCGGACTTGGACCGCATGACGATGGACTGCGTGGTGCAGCCGCCGGCGCGGTAGTGCACGCCGCGCAGCAGGTCCCCGTCGGTGACGCCGGTGGCGCAGAAGAACACGTTCTCGCCGGTCACGAGCTCGTTGGTGGTCAGCACGCGGTCGAGGTCGTGGCCCGCGGCGATCGCCTTGGAGCGCTCCTCGTCGTCCTTCGGCCAGAGCCGGCCCTGGATCTCGCCGCCCATGCACTTGAGCGCGGCCGCGGCGATGATCCCCTCCGGGGTGCCGCCGATGCCCACGAGCATGTCCACGCCGGTGCTCGGGCGGGCCGCGGCGATCGCGCCGGCCACGTCGCCGTCGGAGATGAAGCGGATCCGCGCGCCGGTGTCGCGCACGTCGGCGACCAGCTGCTCGTGCCGCGGGCGGTCGAGGATGGTGACCGTGACGTCCCGGACGTCGATCTCCTTGGCCTTGGCCACCGCGCGGATGTTGTCGCCCACCGGCTTGCTGATGTCGATGGCGCCCGCGGCATCCGGCCCCACGGCGAGCTTCTCCATGTAGAACACGGCCGAGGGGTCGAACATCGCGTCCCGCTCGGCGACCGCGAGCACCGCCAGCGCGTTGGGCATGCCCTTGGCCATCAGCGTGGTGCCGTCGATGGGGTCGACGGCGACGTCGCACCAGGGACCCTCGCCGTTGCCGACCTGCTCGCCGTTGTAGAGCATGGGCGCCTCGTCCTTCTCGCCCTCGCCGATCACCACGATCCCGCGCATCGACACGGTCCCGATCAGGTGGCGCATGGCGTCGACGGCCGCCCCGTCGCCGCCGTTCTTGTCGCCGCGGCCGACCCAGCGCCCCGCCGCCATCGCGGCGGCCTCGGTGACGCGCACCAGCTCCATGGCCAGGTTGCGGTCCGGGGCCTCGCGGCGTCGCTCGGGCTTGGGTCCAGTCATCGGGCCTCCTTGGCTCGGGTTCACCGGTCGCATCGCGGGGGTCGGCGAACGCGGCCGACCCCCGGCCCCGTCACGCGCGGCGGGCTCGGCGGCGGCGGGGGATCCGGGTCCGATCCTCGCAGAACCGGACGCCGCACGGGGTGCAGAGCGACGGACGCCATGCACATCGCCGCGCGCGGTGGGGGACCATGGAGGCGTGAGCGCCGACCCGTCCCCCGCCCCGCAGGGCCCGCCGCCCCCGGGCAAGCCGCCGCGCGGATCGCTGCGCGCCCGGGACATGCTGATGTGCCTCGCGGTCCTGCTGGTGGTCGTCGCGGTCGGCGGCGGGGTGCGCTCCTGCTCGTTCGCGCCCGGCGGCCCGACGGTCGACCCGAACAGCGTGCCCACGGTCGACGCGGCGGCCCGGCTCGCGGAGTTCGCCCGGGCCTCCGAGTTCCCGCTGCGCGTCCCCGCCGTCCCGCAGGGCTGGCGGAGCAACTCCACCGACCGCAGCCCGGTCGACGGCGGTGGCACCGCGGTCCGGGTCGGGTACCTCACCCCGGAGGGCAAGTACCTGCGGCTCGTGCAGAGCGACGGCGGCGAGGAGGCCCTCGTCGCCACCGAGGCCGGCGGCCCGCTGGCCGGAACCGGGGTGACCGACGCCGCCGGGCTGCGCTGGGTCACCTACCAGAAGGAGGGCGGCGAGCCCTTCCGCGTCACGACCGCGCCGGACGACCCGCAGGTCCGCTGGCTCGTCACCGGCAGCGGCACGGACGCGGACTTCGGCGCCCTGGCCCGGGCGACCGTGGCCGGCCGGCTCCTGCCGGCCGGCGCCGAGCAGAACTGAGGCGGGCACCGCCGACCCGTGGGTCAGTCCTCGGCCTCGGCGTCGGCGAGGGCCTTCTCCACCCGCTCCCGCGCCCCGGCCAGGCACTCCTCGCAGCGCTTGGCCAGCGCCTCGCCCCGCTCCCAGAGCGCGACGGTCTCGTCGAGGCCCAGCCCGCCCGTCTCCAGGGCGCGCACGACCTCGACCAGCTCGTCGCGGGCCTGCTCGTAGCCGAGCCCGGCCACCGGGGGACGCTCACTCATCGCGGCCATCCTCCACGGCCGCCCGCACGGTCCCGTCGCCGACCCTGATCCGCAGCCGGTCGCCCGGTGCGACCTCGGCGGTCGAGCGCAGCACCGGCAGGATCTCGTCGCCCGTGACCCGCTGGACGATCGCGTAGCCGCGGGCGAGCGTCGCGCCCGGACCGAGCGCGGTGAGCCGTGCCCGCAGGTGCGCGATCTCGGTGCAGTCCCGCTCCACCCGCCGCTCCACGGCGGCGCGGGTCGCCGCCCGCAGCCGCTCCAGCTCCTCGTGCCGGCGCGCCATGTCGCGCAACGGGTCGGCGAGCACGGGCCGGGCCCGCAGCGCGTCGAGCATCCGCTGTTCGCGGTCCACCCAGCCGTGCAGCGCGCGGCGGCCGCGGTCGCGCAGCCCGGTGATCCGCGCGATCTCCTCGGCGAGGTCCGGCACCAGCCGGCGGCCCGCCTCGGTGGGGGTGGAACACCGCAGGTCGGCGACGTGGTCGACGAGCGGGGTGTCCGGCTCGTGCCCGATCGCCGACACCACCGGCGTGCGGCAGGCGGCGACGGCGCGACACAGCGTCTCGTCCGAGAAGGGCAGCAGGTCCTCGACGCTGCCCCCGCCGCGGGCGAGCACGATGACGTCGACCGCCGGGTCCCGGTCCAGGATCTCGAGCGCCTCGACGATCTGCCCGACCGCCAGCCCGCCCTGGGTGGCGGTGTTCTCGATCCGGAACTCCACCGCCGGCCAGCGGGCCTGGGCGTTGCTGACGACGTCGTGCTCCGCCGCCGACGCCCGGCCGGTGATCAGCCCGATCCGCTGCGGCAGGAAGGGCAGCCGGCGCTTGCGGGCGGGATCGAACAGGCCCTCCGCGGCCAGCAGCCGGCGCAGCCGCTCGATGCGGGCCAGCAGCTCACCCAGCCCGACCGCCCGGATCCGGTCCACGCGCAGGCTCAGCGTGCCGCGGCCCGGGAAGAACGAGGGCTTGCCGTGGACGATCACCCGGTTGCCCTCGGCGACCACCTCGCGCTGCTCGGCGACGAGCGCCATCGGAGCCGTGAGCTGCAGCGACACGTTCGCCACCGGGTCCCGCAGGGTCAGGAACGCGGTCCCCGTGCCGGCGCGTGCGGTGACCTGTGCGAGCTGGCCCTCGACCCAGACCGCGCCCAGCCGGTCGATCCACTCGGAGATCTTCCGCGCGACCGTCCGGACCGGCCAGGGCGACTCCTCGGTCGACGGGCCGGCGCTCATCCCTCCCGGACCGTGGTGATCCGGTTCGACAGCATCGTGACGAAGGGCGGCCGGTTCTCGTGCGAGGTCTCCCAGATCAGCAGCGCCTGCAGGCCGGCCAGGTCGAGCTTGCGCAGCTTGCCGCGCAGCTGGTGCAGGTTCATGCCGGGGTACTCGGGCAGCACCGCGGGCGGGGTGTCGGCCTCGTCGCCCAGGGTCTGCTCGGCGATGCTCTCGATCGCCGCGCCGGCCACGGTGTCGCCGGGCTGCGCGAGGTGGTCGCCCTCGACACGGTCCTCGAGCCGCCCCGCGGCCGGCTCGTCGGCGCGCTCGGGCTCGACGGCGGGGTCGACGGCGGGCTCGACGTCCGTCGAGGGCGCGGGCACGAGATCGGTGCTGGGCGTGATCGGGGACGCGGGGGCGTGGCCGTTGGTCGCGGTGTCGTCCACCTCGTCGTCGAAGGTCGCCCAGGCCGGGGCCTCCGGGGCCTGACCGAACGCACCGAGGGCCTTGTCGCCCTTGATCGCCAGCTCGGTGACCTTCTGCTGCACGCGCATGGACGCCTGGAGGGCCTGGCTGACCGCGGTCACGGGGAACTCGACGACCAGCCGCGGCAGCTCGCGGACCTGCTCGACGGCGGTGGCGGCCAGGCCGGCGGCGATCCGCACCGGCATCGGGAGCGGGCTCATGGACGCATTGTCCCCCGTGATCGGCGCCCCCCGCAGCACGGGGCGGGTCACCTCACCCACATCCCACGGCGCCCGGGATCGGGCGCCCGTACCCTGGTCGACATGAGTGGTACCGCCGGATCGGACGGCAAGCGCGTCCTCGTCGCGAAGCCCCGCGGGTACTGCGCGGGCGTGGACCGCGCGGTGGAGGCGGTCGAGCAGGCGCTCGAGCAGCACGGCGCGCCCGTGTACGTGCGCAAGCAGATCGTGCACAACAAGCACGTCGTGGAGACGCTGAGCGAGCGCGGCGCCGTGTTCGTCGACGAGACGAGCGAGGTGCCGGAGGGCGCGATCGTCGTCTTCTCCGCGCACGGGGTGTCGCCCGACGTGCGCAACGAGGCCAAGGCGCGCTCGCTGCAGACCATCGACGCCACCTGCCCGCTGGTCACGAAGGTGCACCAGGAGGCCAAGCGGTACGCCCGCGAGGACTACGACATCCTGCTGGTCGGGCACGCGGGCCACGAGGAGGTCGAGGGCACCTCCGGCGAGGCGCCCACCCACATCCAGCTGGTGGAGAGCGCCGCCGACGCGGAGAAGGTCACCGTGCGGGACCCGGAGAAGGTCGTCTGGCTCTCGCAGACCACGCTCTCGGTCGACGAGACCATGGACACCGTCCGGGCGCTGCGCGAGCGCTACCCGACGCTGCAGAACCCGCCGAGCGACGACATCTGCTACGCCACCCAGAACCGCCAGGTCGCGGTGAAGGCCATGGCCCCGCACTGCGACCTCGTGCTGGTCGTCGGCTCGCCGAACTCGTCGAACTCGGTGCGGCTGGTCGAGGTCGCCCTGCAGGCCGGGGCCGGCGCCTCGCACCTGATCGACTACGCCCGCGAGATCGACGAGTCCTGGCTCGAGGGCGTGCGGACCGTCGGCGTGACGAGCGGTGCCTCGGTGCCCGAGGTGCTGGTGCGCGGGGTCCTCGACTTCCTGGCCGAGCGCGGCTGGGAGTCGGTCGAGGAGGTCACGACCGCCGAGGAGACCCTGACCTTCGCCCTGCCCCGCGAGCTCCGGCCGAGCCGCGCCGGCCGCTGACCCGCGGCTCGTCCTCCTCCTCGTCGTCCGGCAGGTCCCGGTCCCGGCCGCGCACCCCGAGGCGACCGAGCCGGCTGACGGCGTCGTCCGGGCCGGTGCGTTGCACGATCAGCCGCAGCAGACCGATCAGCAGCGTGAGCCCGGTGGCCACCGCCATGATCGGGAAGCCGTTGACCAGCGGTGCCCCGACCATGAGCACGGTCTCGGTGAGCCCGGGTCCGGTCTGGCCGACCAGCAGCACGATCACCGGCACCAGCACCGCCACCAGCAGCGCCGGCTGCACCATCGGGCCGAAGAGGTTGCGGCGGCGCACCCAGCCCACGGCGAGGACGCAGCCCACCACGTAGGCGATCCCGAAGATCACGCCGAGGGTGCCGATCCGCAGCACGTCGACGAACACGCCCAGCGCGGTGAGCACCACGGCGAGCGCGATCGCCGCGAGGGGCGGGATGCCGAGGACCGTGGCCAACGCGGACCGTTCGGTGACCGGCCAACCGCCGGAGGACCGCGGGGAGGGGTCGCGCGACGTCACCCGTTCACGGTAGCCCGTGGCCCCTCCGGGCCTTGCTCGCGCGCCTGCCATCCGCCGCCGTCACCCTCCCGGGTGGCCTCCCGCGCTCCCGGTTCGGGCACCAGTTCGTGCAGTGCGATCAGCGACTCGCCCGCGGAGGCGACCAGCTCGGGCGCCGACACGGCCCGCGGCACCCGCTCGACCGGCGCCGGCGCCTCGAGGTCGCCCTCGGACACCTTGAGCTCGGTGAGCCGCCGGGCCGTGACGAGCACGCGCGCCTCCAGCGAGGAGACGGTGCGGTTGTAGCTCTCGACCGCGCCGTCGAGGCTGCGCCCGAGCTTGGCGACGTGCATACCCATCGTGGCGAGCCGGCCGTGCAGCTCCCGGCCCAGCTGGTGCACCTGCGCGGCGTTGCGGGCCAACGCCTCCTGCCGCCACCCGTACGCGACGGTGCGCAGCAGCGCGATCAACGTGGTGGGGGTGGCGATGACGACGTTGCGCCCGAAGGCGTGCTCCAGCAGCGCGGGGTCGGCCCGCAGCGCCGCCTCCAGGAACGGGTCGCCCGGTACGAACAGCACCACGAACTCCGGCGTCGGCTCGAACGCCGCCCAGTAGGCCTTCGCGGACAGCTGGTCCACGTGCGCCCGCAGCTGCCGCGCATGCGACTGCAGCTTCTCGCGGTGCACTGCCGGGTCCTCGGTCTCCACGGCCTCCAGGTACGCCGCGAACGGCACCTTGGCGTCGACCACGATCTGCTTCCCGCCGGCCAGGTGCACGAGCATGTCCGGCCGCACCCCGCCCTGGCCCTCGGCCGCGCCCTCGCCGGAGACCTGGGTGGCGAAGTCGCAGTGCTCGACCATGCCCGCGAGCTGCACGATCCGCTCCAGCTGCAGCTCGCCCCAGCGCCCGCGGACCTGCGGCGCGCGCAGCGCGGTGACCAGCTGCCGGGTCTCGCCGCGCAGCTTCTCCGAGTTCTGCGCCATGGCCTTGACCTGCTCGACGAGTCCCGCGTACGCCGCCTCCCGCTCGCGCTCGACGGTGCGCAGCTGGCCCTCGACGCGCTGCAGGGCCGCCGCCATCGGGTCCAGCAGCTTGCCGATCGCGGTGGAGCGGGCGGCCTCGTCCTGCTCCGCCTTGGCGTGCAGTGCGGCGGCCGCCTCCCGGATGCGGCCCTCGGCGAGGCTCACGAACTGCTCGTTGTTGCGGGACAACGCCTCCGCCGAGAGCGCCCGGAACGTCTCACGCAGCTCCGCGTCCCGCGCGGTGAGCAGCCGCTCGCGCTCCAGCGCCGCCTCGCGCTCGCTGCTCAGCGCGGCCCGGGTGGCCGACACGTCCGACTCCGCGCGCCGCAGCCGCTCGGTGGCGGTGCGCACCTCCTCGTGCAGCTCCTCGATGCGCTCCAGCAGCCCGGTCCGCTCGGCCTTGAACGCCGCGGCCTCCGCCCGGGCGCCGGCCGATGCGGTGGCGGTGGCGCGGGCGGCCTCCGCCGTGGCGACCCGGTGCCGCGCCCCGGCCAGCAGCCACGCCAGGCCGCCCCCGATCGCCAGGCCCAGGAGGAGCCCGGCGAGCAGGAGCGGCAACACGTTCGAGAGATCCACGATCAGCAGGGTGCACCCGACCCCCGACAAAATCGCGCATCGACGCCCTGGCCGATCGTGAGTGGCGATAGTCGCCAGAGCGACTATCGCCACTCACAGGGTCAGGACTCGCGGTCGAGCAGGGACCGCTTCACCGGCAGGCCCCAGCGGAAGCCGCCGAGCGACCCGTCGGTGCGCAGGACCCGGTGGCAGGGCACGAAGAGCGCGGCGGCGTTGCGGGCGCAGGCCGAGGCGGCGGCCCGCACCGCGGCCGGGCGCCCCGCCTTCGCGGCGAACTCGGTGTAGGTCACCGGGCCACCGGCCGGGACCTGCCGCAGCACGTCCCACGCGTGCTCCAGGAACGCACCGGACCGCTGCCGCACCGGCACACCGTCCACGGCGGACAGTTCGCCGGCGTAGTAGGCGCGCACGGCGTCGGCGGCCGCGCCGCCCGCGGCGGGCTCCACGGTGGACGGCCGGATCGCGGTGTGCACCAGCGGGACCAGGTCGTCGAGGTCGGCGGTCCAGCCCGAGGCGAGGACCGCCCCGTCGTCGGCGACGACCACGGTGAACGGGCCGTCGGGGGTGTCGAGGGTCGTGCAGGTGCTCATGCCGTCCTCCAGACGGTCGGGTCGGCGGCCGGCCGGGCGGCGGCGCGCCAGAGGTGGGTCGCGGCGTACGACCGCCAGGGCCGCCAGCGGGCGGCGTGCCGGGTCAGGCCGTCCACGTCGGACGGCAGGCCCAGCGCCGCGGCGCCGCGGCGGACGGCGAGATCGGACACCAGGGGTTCGTCGGGGTCGCCGAGCAGCCGCATCGCGACGTAGCCGGCGGTCCAGGGGCCCACGCCGGGCAGGGCCTGCAGGTCCGCCCGCAGGCCGGCGGGGTCTCGCCCGGCGTCGAGCACGAGCGTGCCCTCGGCGACGGCCGCGGCGAGCGCGGCGAGGGCAGCGGCCCGGCGGGCGGGGCCGCCGACCGTCGCAGCCACCTGCTCGGCGAGCCGGTCGGCCGGCGGGAAGAGCCGGTCCGGGCCGTCGCCGGCAAGCTCCGCGGGCAGCGGGTCGCCGAGTACGGCGACGAGCCGGGCGCCCGTCGTGCGCGCCGCGGACACCGAGACCTGTTGGCCCAGCAGGGCCTTGACGGCGATCTCGAGCCCGTCGGCCGCCCCCGGCAGCCGGATCCCGGGCGTCGACGCCACGGAGGGCGCCAGCGCCGGGTCCGCGGCCAGCAGCTCGTCGACGGCGGCGGGGTCCGCGTCGAGGTCCAGCAGCCGGCGCAGCCGCGCCACCGCCGGGCCGAGGTCGCGGGGTTCGGTGAGCCGCAGCTCCGCCCGCACGTGCCCCGGCGTGTGGTCGCCGAGCCGCAGCGCGACGACGGCCGGGCCGTGCGGCAGCCGGAGCGTCCGCCGGTAGACCCCGTCCGCCACGGTCTCCGACCCGGCCAGCGCGCGGCCGGCGAAGTGGGCGAGGAGCCCGTCGGCGTCGAACGGCTCGCGGTGCGGGAGCCGCAGGCTCAGCGTCCCGGCGACCGGCGCCGGGCCGCGTCCGGAGGACTCCCGCCGCAGCACGCTCGGCGTGACGGCGTAGACCTCGCGCACGGTGTCGTTGAACTGGCGGACGCTCGCGAAGCCGGCGGCGAACGCGATGTCCGCCATCGACATCGGCGTCGTCTCGATGAGCAGGCGGGCGGTGTGGGCGCGGTGCGCCCGGGCCAGCGCCAGCGGCCCCGCCCCGAGCTCGGCGGTGACGATCCGGGTCAGGTGGCGCTCCGAGTAGCCCAGCGCGGTGGCCAGGCCGGCGACCCCGGAGCGTTCGACGAGGCCGTCGGCGATGAGCCGCATCGCCCGGGCGGCGAGGTCGGACCGGCTGTTCCAGTCCGGCGAGCCCGGGACGGCGTCGGGCAGGCAGCGTCGGCAGGCCCGGTAGCCCTGCTGCTGCGCGGCGGCCGCGGTCGGGAAGAACTCGACGTTGCGGCGCTTGGGGGTGGTCGCGGGGCACGAGGGCCGGCAGTAGATGCCGGTCGTGCGCACCGCCGTGATGAAGACGCCGTCGAACCGCGGGTCGCGCGCGGCGACGGCCCGGTAGCAGCGTTCGATGTCCAGCACGGGGACGACTCTGCCACCCCGCGCCACCCCGTTCTCGCGGGAATCGGACACGTGCGTGAGAGTTTCCCATCCTGCTCTCATCGCCCAGTCGCCCGGCGCCACCAGGCTCGTCGGCGTGCGCCGTCTCCCGCTGCTCGTCGCCGAAACCGGTCGCGCGGGGCTCAGCCCAGGCGGCAGAGGTCCCCGTCGAGCATGCCCATCGCGCAGGCGCGGCGGATGTTCGCGCGGGTGTCGGGGGACAGGCGTTCGGCGACGGCCTCGCGCACCCGCTCGCGCCGGCCCTCGCCCGGGCGGCGGTCCGCCACGGCGCTCTGCCGCCGGGCCACGGCCACCGGCTCGGTGACGGCGGGGACCGGCGCCGCGACGGGCTGCGCCGCCGCCGCGATCGCGGGAGTGAGCGCGATCGCGACGAGCGTGTCGCCGTCGACGACGCCGGCCCCCGCGGGTTCGGGGGCCGCGACGGGCGCGGCCGGGACCTCCGGGGCCTCGGGGACCGCGGCCGCGGCGAAGGTCGGGAGCGGCACGGGCGCGCTCGTCGCGGACAGCGAGACCGCCGTCATCGTGCTGCCGGACAGCGCCGCCAGCACCGTCCCCGCGATCGCCGTCCGTCCCACCGCACCCGCCGCCACGTCCCGCCCCTTCCGTCGTCCGGTACCCGGGCTATCGACGGCCGCCGGCGGGCGTTAGCCCGGACGGAGCAGCGGAACCCGATCGGGTGGTGGTGCCAGCACCACCCTCGACCCGCGGGCAGCACCGCTCCTGCTCGGCAGGCTCGCCGGATGTATCCGGGCGGCGGGTCGGAGAAGTCTCTCCTGTGACGGCCGGACGCCCCGGTCGTCGGGAAGGACGTCATGCGCCCCGCCGACCAGGCACCCGCGACCGAGGAGCCCTCCGCCCGGATCGACCGGCTCGCCCGTGCGGCCGCGACCGGGGACCGCCGCGCCTGCGAGGACCTGATGGCCGCGGTGCACCCACCGGTGCTGCGCTACTGCCGCGTTCGGCTCGCCCAGGGCGCCGGCGACGCGACCTCGGCCGAGGACATGGCGCAGGACACGATGATCGCCCTGTTCAAGGCGCTGCCGAAGGCGGACCTGGACTCGGGCCCCTTCCTGGCGCTGGCGTTCACGATCGCCCGCAACAAGATCGTCGACACCGTGCGGCGGCGCGGCATCTCCCGCATCGACCTCACCGACCAGGTGCCGGACAGCGTCTCGACCGCCGACGCCCCGGACGAGCTGAGCCTGCGCGCCGAGCAGGCGCGGATGGTGCAGCGGCTGCTCGGCCGGCTGCCCGAGCGGCACCGCGACGTGCTGCGGCTGCGGCTGATCGAGGGCCTGTCGGCGGCCGAGACCGCGGCCGTGCTGGGCTCGACGCCCGGCTCCGTCCGCGTCACCCAGCACCGCGCCCTGACCAGCCTGCGCCGCTACCTGGCGGAGCGGCAGGGCACGCCCGCGGTCCCGCGGCAGGCCCCCGAGCTCGCCGCCGTGTGACCTGCCCCGCCGGGTCCGGTACGAGGGGTCCGGAGCCGGCGGGGCGGAACGACTACCCTGGACGCTCGTGTCCCTCACCCTCGGCATCGTCGGGCTGCCCAACGTCGGCAAGTCGACCCTGTTCAACGCCCTGACGCGCAACGACGTGCTCGCCGCGAACTACCCGTTCGCCACGATCGAGCCCAACGTCGGGGTGGTGCCGCTGCCGGACTCCCGCCTGGACACGCTCGCCGAGATGTTCGCGTCGGCCAAGGTCGTGCCGGCCACGGTCTCGTTCGTCGACATCGCCGGGATCGTGAAGGGCGCCTCCGAGGGCGCCGGGCTGGGCAACAAGTTCCTCGCCAACATCCGCGAGTCCGACGCGATCTGCCAGGTCGTGCGGGTGTTCGCCGACGACGACGTGGTCCACGTCGACGGAAAGGTCGACCCCGGCTCCGACATCTCGGTCATCGAGACCGAGCTGATCCTGGCCGACCTGCAGACGCTGGAGAAGGCGGTCCCGCGGCTGACCAAGGAAGCCCGGATGCAGAAGGACCGCCGCGAGGTCCTGGCCGCGGCCGAGGCCGCCGCGGAGGTCCTCAACTCGGGCCGCACGCTGTTCCAGGCCGGCGTCGACCCCGCCCCGCTGCGCGAGCTGACCCTGCTGACCACCAAGCCGTTCCTCTACGTGTTCAACGCCGACGAGGGCGTCCTCACGGACGAGACCCGCAAGAAGGAGCTCACCGACCTCGTCGCGCCCGCCGAGGCCGTGTTCCTCGACGCCAAGGTCGAGTCCGAGCTGCTGGAGCTCGACGAGGAGTCGGCCCGCGAGCTGCTCGAGTCGATCGGCCAGCCCGAACCCGGCCTGTACTCGCTGGCCCGCGCGGGCTTCCGCACCCTGGGTCTGCAGACCTACCTCACCGCCGGGCCCAAGGAGGCCCGCGCCTGGACGATCCACCGGGGCGACACCGCCCCCCAGGCCGCCGGGGTGATCCACTCGGACTTCGAGAAGGGCTTCATCAAGGCCGAGATCGTCTCCTACTCCGACCTCGTCGACGCCGGCTCGATGAACGCCGCCAAGTCCGCGGGCAAGGTGCGAATGGAGGGCAAGGACTACGTCATGCAGGACGGGGACGTGGTGGAGTTCCGCTTCAACGTGTGAGCGGGACTATTTGCGCTGGTCATCGCACTTCCAGCCCCGCTGTCGGTTCGCAGGAGTCCGCAGGATCGCCCGGAGCCGCATGACGAGGGCACGGCGGCGGGTCGCCTCCGCCACCTCGGCCCCAGGGTGGTCGCACTGCGGTCCGGCCATCCCACCTGGCTCGGGGGCTTCCGACCCGCCGCAGGTGTCGTCACCGGTCGTCCTCGCCCTGCCGCACGGGAGACCTAAGGCCCTTACATCCACGGGCGCTGGGTCCGACCCTGCTGCGAGGACGCGCGGCGACTGCGAGGACGCGCGGCGACAACCCGAGGTGGAGAGAGCGATGGTCGAGCAGACGAGCCCCGGCAGCACGACGGGTGCTGCGGACGGGCACGGGGGTGCGCGGTTGAGCGGCGGGGTGATCGCGACTCTCGTCGGAGTAGGGCTGCTCCTCGTTTTCATGATCCAGAACACGGCGCCGGTCACCTTGCACTTCCTCTTCTGGAGCTGGTCCTGGCCGCTGTGGTTGTTCACCCTGGTCACCGCGTTGCTGGGCGCGGTGGTGTGGTTCGGACTGGGCGTCCTGCGCCGCCATCGGCGCCGAGTGGCGCGCCGGGCGAGTCGGTGAGGTACCGGGCGTACCAGGAGGCGCAGGCGTCGTCGACGTGCCGGCTGCCCGAGGACGTTCGACCAGCTCAGAGGGTTCGCCGAGAGTCCGCTTCAGCGTGGAGCGGGGGCCACTTCCGCAGTCAGCAGAAAGCCTGCCGTCGTGTTCGACGGCAGGCTTTCGGATTCGCGGGCGGGAGGATCGGATCAGCCGCCGATCGCGGCGAGTCCGCGCTGGAGATCTTCCAGGTTCATCGCGGGCACGATCTCGACCACTGCGCCCATCTGGAACAGCGGCTCGCTGATCTTCGGAAGCTGGCCCGGGTCGTCCAGGTCGAAGACCGCGATCATGGTCCGCTGACCCCGCACGGGCGCGAAGTAGGCTGCCTCGGGCTTGATCATCTCGATCGTCGCCTGGATCGTCTTGGCCATGTTGCCGCTGGCGATGGCCTCACTTCCCTTGTCGACGTTGGGCTGGGCGACGAGCAACATGCGCATGACGGACCTCCGTCCTGGTGGTGGGGCGACTCGCACCGTTACCTGGTGTCGGAGGATGCGACGCGAGTCGCACCGCCATGGCGTGACCAATGGGCCCCAAGTCACCGCGACCGTGCCGGTCTCCGCGTGGCACTTGGGGCAGTGAGCCTACTGCGCCACGCCGAACTCCGATTTCGTCAATACGTAGAACTGCGTACTGCGGAGCGGTTCGCGCCCTGATCCTCCAGGTCGGGCGGAAAGCCGATGCCGCCCCTCCTCGCGATCTCGGTGCCGTTCTCGATCAGGGCTGCGCCCTCAGCGGAGCCTCTCGTAGCGCAGGTACACGGTGCCGCTGCGGAAGGCGCGCTGCTCGAGCAGCCGCAGCCGCAGGTCGGCGCCGAGCGGGAAGTACGGCTTGCCGCCGCCGGTGAAGGCCGGCACCACCCGCGGGCGGAACTCGTCGATCAGGTCCAGCAGCGATGCAGCCAGACCGGCGCCGCCGACGGCCAGGTCACCGTCGGTCTCCTTCTTGAGCCGGACCACCTCGTCGACCGCGTCGGCGCGGCGCACCAGCCGGCACCCGGGTGCGACCGACTCCAGCGAGTCGGAGAACACGATCCGCGGCGTCGCGGTGTACTCGCGGGCGAACTCCGCCTCCACCTCGGACCCGTCGGCCCGCTCCGGCGCCGTCCAGAACTCCTCCATGACCTCGTAGAGGCCGCGGCCGAACAGGAACGCCGTCGTCTCGCGGGTCTGCTGGTTGGCGAAGCGGTGCACCTCCTCGTCCGGCTCGGAGAAGCCGATGGCGCCGGTCGGGTCCTCGATGTAGCCGTCGAGGGAGATGCTCATCGAGTAGCTGAGAGTGCCCATGGGGAAGGAGACCGCCCGGCTGATCCGAACTCATCGTCAGCGGGTCCGGACGAGCGCCACGGCCTTGGCCGGTCGCTTGCTCGCGACCGCTGCTCGAGCGGGTCGTCCGCTTCCTCACTCCCGGCGGCCGGGCCCGGATGATCGTGTGCGGGCGCTGCCCAGGCGCTCGTGCAGCGCTCGGACCCGGGGGTGGCGGCCGTGGCTCACGTAGATGCCCTGCACGAGCCGAAGGAGGTCCTCGCGTGCAGCGGTCCAGCGCCGACGCACGTCGTCGACCTCGTTCTCGCTCAGCACCGAGCCGTCGTGGGCTGCGGCCTGCAGCTCGCGCAGGGCCTCCCGCATCGAACGCGAGGCGACGCGGACGGGATGCGTGCGCTCGCCGGACAGGAGCGAGACCACGTTCGACTTCCGTTCCGCCTCCTCGACGGCGTCGTCGGCGTCGTTCCGCAGACCGTGCCAGCGCTCGTCCCCGGGGGATGCCTGGTGGAGGCGACGCAGGGCGCGGAACTCTGCGTCCGAGGCGGACAGGAACTCGGCGACGCCGTCGACGAACGCCTTCTCCCACCGGGCCTCGGACTGGTAGCGCCTCGTGCGCCGGTCGCGCACCGACTGCGCCGCGGCCGCGATCACGCCGCCGAGCACGGTGCCCGAGAGGGCCGAGATCGTCCCTAGCCAGGTCGGGTCCGCCACCCGACGAGGGTACCGATCACCACGCGATTCACCTCGTCATCGAGGTGCAGCGCAGGAGGAGTCCCGCGCGGGAGCTACTGCGCGGCGCTGGTGGCGATGCTGGTCAGGGTGGGCCCCGACCAGCCGCGGGCGACGGGCTCCGCCTGCGCGTTGACGACGACGTGGCCGTCGCGGCGGGAGGCGTAGGCGTCGCCGGTGTAGCGGACGGTGCCGTACCGGCCGCGCTCCCGGGACAGCTCGGTCACGTTGCCCGTGCCGCTGGAGTCCAGGAGCTGCTCGAGCGCACGGGCGCTCGACTCGTCGGGCATCTCGACCCAGGACACCGCGACGACCGCCGCGTCACCGTCCTGGTCGCGCAGCTCGAAGTGGGCGCGGTGGAGAGCCGCGCAGGGGGTGCCGCGGAAGAAGTCCTGGATCTGGCCGTAGGAGTTGGCCACGCAGTCCGCGGAGTCGTCGGTGACCGTGGCGGTCACGCGGACGCCCTGCCCGACGAGACGGGTCTGCGCCGCGCTCGAGTCGCTGCTGCCGACGTGCGACCCGTTCTGTGCCTGCGCACCGTCGTCGGCCGAGACGGATGCGTCACCGGACGACATCGCGTTCCCGATCGCCGTCGCCGCGCCGTTGCCGGCCAGGAGGGCTATGCCCAGGGCGATGGCGAGTGACGTGCGTCCGCCACTGCCCTTGCCGCGTCCGCCACCTGTGTCGCCGATTCTCACTGCCAACGGGGAGCCCTCCGGGTCACACTCACGGTCATAGGGACAGCGCGTCCCGTGATTCCGGCGTTACGTCGACCGTCCGGGCACGTGCAGGGTCGGCCGGTAGATCAGCTCCTGGATGTGGCCGTCGAGCGTCCGGCTCCCGATCAGCTCGAGGTCGAAGTCGGCCGCACCCCGGAAGATCGGGTCCAGCCCGGTCTGCCCGGTGATCACCGGGAACAGGGTCACCTGGACGCGGTCGACGAGCCCGGCGGCCATCAGCGCCCGGTTCATCGACAGGCTGCCGTGCGAGCGCAACGGCACCTCGGACTCCTCCTTGAGACGGGCGACGACGTCGACGGCGTCGCCGCTCGCGACGGTCGCGTCCGGCCAGTCGAGAGGTCCTTCCAGGGTGGTCGACACGACCGTCGCCGGCAGGCTCCGCATGCGGGTGACCCAGGGGTCCCGCACCTCGGAGTCCTCGGTGCTGGTGGCCAGCATCTCCGCGAACGCGCGGTACGTGGTGGCCCCGAAGACCATGCGCTGCTCGTCGTCGTACAGGGCGAGGCGGTGATCGAGCAGCTCGGGGCCCTGCTTGCCCCAGTAACCGGTCCAGTCGCCGGTGGCGGCGCCGAAACCGTCGAGGCTGGAGAAGACGTCGAAGGTGTAGGTCGCGGTCATGATCGCTCCTCGGATTCCGGGTGCTCGGGTCGGGGGACAGACCGGCGATCACGGCCGGACTCATCGCCGTCGGACACTTGGAGCCGGCGCTGCTCGGCCCTCGCGTCGGCGTGACCCGGCTACGTTGGCGACGGTCCCTTTCTTCAACGGCGAGGAGAGCTCATGCGCACCGGCATCGTGATGACCGCCCGGCCGGGGGTCGAGGATCTGGCCGTCCGGGCCGAGGAGCTGGGGTTCAGCAGCTTCTGGGTCTACGACACCCCGATGGTCAACGGCGACCCGTTCGTGTCCCTGGCGTTGTGCGCGAAGGCGACGAGCAGGATCAAGCTGGGGATCGGCGTCACCTCGCCGGCCTTGCGCTCGACTCCGGCCGCCGCGGCCGCGGTGTCGAGCCTCAACGCCATCGCTCCGGGCCGGGTGATCTGCGGGGTCGGCACCGGCAACACCGCCCGGCGCACGCTCGGGATGCTGCCGACGCGGATGGCCGAGCTCGAGTCGTTCACCGCGGCGCTGCAGGACCTCACCGCGGGCCGGGAGACCGGGTACCGCGAGGGCGACCGGGAGCGCACCATCCGGTTCCTGCACGTCGGGCCCTCTGTGAACACGGCGGATCCGGTGGAGTTCGTCGTGGCCGCGTTCGGGCTGAAGGCCGCCGCGATCGCGGGCCGGCTCGGGGCCGGGGTCATCTCCTTCGGCCTGCTCGCGCCCGAGGCGTGGACGGCGTTCGACGCGGCGCGGCGGGAGGCGGCGCGCGGCGCCGGCCGGCCGGAGGAGGCCGACTCCTACGTCATGACGTCGCTGCACGTGCTCGCCCACGGCGAGGACCGCCACGGCGACCTGGCCCGGGACAGCATGGGCCACGTCGCGATGGCCCTCCTGACGTTCGCCGCGGACAACCCGGGGTTCGCGGAGACGTTGGAGCCCGACGAGGCCGACGCCGTGCGGCGGCTGCTGGAGCGCCGCGGCACCACGGCGACCGACCCGAACCGGCACGCGACGCTGTACCGCAACTATCTCGGCCGCATCGAGCCCGAGGACCGCGACCTGGTCGTGCCGTCGCTGGTGGACAAGCTGGGTCTGGTCGGTACCCGGGCCGAGCTGCTCGACCGCATCGCCGCGATGGAGAAGGCCGGCATCACCGAGATCGTGATCCAGCCCGTCGTGGACCCCGAGAGCGAGATGACCGAGCTGGCGGCCCTGATGTCCTGAGGTCGGGAGCGCCGCGGGGTGGCCGGCCCCTCGGCCTGCCGGTCATCGCTCCTCCTGCCCGCGACGGGTCAGCAGGCGGCCACCGATCAGGCCGGCCACCGCCGCGGCGCCGACCAGGCCGGCACCCGCGGCCGTCCCGAGACCCTGGCGGACCCGGACCTCCGGCCGGATCACCGCGGGCTGCGGCGGGGGCGGCGGCCGCTCGACCTGGTTCTCGCGCGCGGTGGCCGCCCACGCGGCGATGAAGATCAGGAAGCGGGACACCGTGTACATGAAGACCATGAGGCCGAGGATCGGGCCGAACGCGGCGCCGGTCGGGCTGCGGGTGACGAACGCGAGGTACACCACCATCCCCTGCTTGATGAGTTCCATGCCGACCGCGGCGAACGCCGCCGCGCGTCTCGCGCTGTGCCAGGTCATCCGCTCGCGAGGCAGACGCGCGTAGATCCAGAGGAACAGCAGCCAGTCGGCGAGCAGGCTGAGGACGACGCCGAGCACGGTGAGGAGCACGCGGGCCCATCCGAAGTCGGCCAGTCCGAGGAGCTCCAGGATCCGCTCGGCGAAGAAGCCGGCCGCGGTGGTGATGCCGAAGGACACCGCCGCCGCCAGCCCCAGCCCGAGCAGCGCGGCCAGGTCGACGGACAGCCGGCGCAGGAACGGCGGCGCCTGCGGCGGTTGTCCCCACTGCTCGGACAGGGCGGCGCGCAGGTTGCTCATCCACCGCAGCCCCGTGTAGGTCGCGATGAGGATGCCGATCACCCCGACCGTCGAGGCGGACGCCACGGCCTGGTCGATGATCGAGTTCACCGTCGCCTCCAGCGTGGCCGGCAGGGCCTCGTCGATGTGCGCCCGCAGCCGCGCGAGGGGGTCCGGCTCGGAGACCAGCACCAGCGTCACCACGGCGAACGCCACCATGGTGAGGGGCACCAGCGCCAGCAGGCTGAAGTAGGTGATCCCGGCCGCGTAGTGGTTCCCGTGCCGCTCGGTGTACCGCACACCCGCGCGCACCACGTGGTCGAGCCACGGACGGCGCCGGCGGAGCCGGTCGAAGCCGGCCAGGACGTTCGGCTGGTCGGTCACCGCGGCCTCCCACGACGGTCTCCGGTGCGGCGACCACGGTCGCGAACGCGCCGCCGGCTCCGCTCACCCCGGCGGGGTGACGTGCACGGGCCCGGCGTCGTGCCGACCCCCCGCGCAGGCCGTCACCGGTCCCCGGTCCGAGGGTGGCACCTCGCTGCTCGTCGACGCGAGGGGCGGGACCGGGCACGATGCCGGGGTGGACACGCAGGCGGGTCCCAGCCTGCGGGCGAGCGGCCGCGACGTCCGGGACGGCCTGATCGGGCTCGTCGCCACGGGTCTGGCCCTGCTCATCGCGGCGTGGGTCCTGGACGGGCTGTCCTTCGCACACTGGTGGACGGCGTTCGTGGTCGCCGCCGCGATGGGCGTGGTGGACGCGCTGGTGCGCCCGGTACTGCGGGCCCTCGCCGGACGTGCGGGCGCCGTGACCGCGCTCGTGCTCGGCGTGCTCGTCCAGGTCGCCGTGGTCGAGCTCGCGCTCCTCGCGGTGCCGTCGGCCTCGGTGGCCTCCCTCGGCGACGCGGTGGCCACGTTGGTGATCGTCGCCGTCGTCTCGGCCGTGACCCGCTGGCTGCTCGGGATCACCGACAGCTCCTACATCGTCGCGGACCTGATCCGCCGGGGCGAGCGGCGACGTCGTCGCGCACCGGCGGCCGGCCCGGCCCCCGGGTCCTCCCCGGTCGGGGTCGTCGTGGTGCAGGTGGACGGCCTGCCGTTCCCGTTGCTGCAGCACGGCGTCATCTCCGGGGTCCTGCCGACCCTGGCCCGCTGGGTGCGCACCGGCAGCCACGACGCCGTCCGGTGGTGGGCGCGGGTCCCGTCGACCACGCCGGCGAGCCAGGCGGCCCTGCTGCACGGCACCAACGACGGCATCCCGGCCTTCCGCTGGTACGAGAAGGACACCGGCCGTTTGATGGTCGCCAACCGCCCCGCGGACGCGGCCGACCTCGAGGGGCGGCTGTCGGACGGGCGCGGGCTGCTGGCCGACGGCGGCGTGAGCGTCTCGAACATCTTCAGCGGGGACGCGCCGACCTCCTTCATGACGATGAGCCGCATCACCGGTCGCGGCGGCCTCGGCCCGGGTCGCGGCTACGTGCGGTTCTTCGCCAGCCCGTTCGTGTTCCCCCGGGCCCTGGTCCGCACGCTCGGCGAGATGGTCAAGGAGCTCCACCAGAGCAGGCGGCAGCGCCTGCGGGGGATCGAGCCGCGGGTCCGCCGGCGCGGCGCCTACGTGGCCCTGCGCGGGCTGACGAACGTCCTGCTGCGCGACCTCAACGTCGCCCTGGTCGCCGAGCACATGATCGCCGGAGCGCCGGTGGTCTTCGTCGACCTCGTCGACTACGACGAGATCGCCCACCACGCCGGGGTCGCTCGGCCGGAGTCGCTCGCCGCGCTGGCGGGTGTGGACGAGGTCCTCGGCACCCTCGAGAGGGTGGCGGCGGCCGCGCCGCGGGAGTACCGCTTCGTGGTGCTGTCCGACCACGGGCAGAGCCAGGGCCCGACGTTCCGCCAGCTGACCGGCCGTGGCCTCGAGGCGGCGGTCCGGGAGCACACCGACGCGTCGAGGACGGCGATGCTGGCCGACACCGGCGACGTCGAGGTCTGGGGCCCGCTCAACGCGATGCTCGCCGAGGTCCTGTCGGCCGTCCGGCCGGCGCGGTCCGACGGGAGGCGGGGCCCCGGCGGCACCGGAGTCGTCGTCGGACCCGAGCGGGGGAGCCGGGGCGCGACGACCGCCGGGCCGTCCGACGGCGAGCGGCCGGAGCTGGTCGTCGTGGGGTCGGGCAATCTCGGGCTGGCCTGGTTCCCCCGGCTGCCGGGCCGCGTACCGGTCGAGGAGCTGGGGCGTCGGTTCCCGGCGCTGATCCCCGGCCTGCTCGCCGAACCCGGGGTGGCGTTCGTCGTGGTGGACAGCGCGCGCGGCCCGCTGGCCGTCGGCCCGGACGGGGTGCGGGTGCTGCTCGACGACGTCGTCGAGGGCCGGGACCCGCTGGCCGCGTTCGGTCCCCGGGCCGCGGCCGACCTGGCGCGCGTCGCCGTCATGGACTCCTGCCCCGATCTCTACGTCCACTCCACGGTCGACCCGCGCACCAGCGAAGTGCATGCCTTCGAGGAGCTCGTCGGCTGCCACGGCGGCCTCGGCGGCTGGCAGAACGACGCCGTGCTCGTCCACCCGGCGGACTGGCCGCTGGCGGCCGACCTCCTCGACCGCACGGTCGAGGGCGAGGCGCTGCTGTACGGGGCCGACGCCGTCCACCGGCAGCTCGTGCGGTGGCTCGAACGGTGCGGCGCACGACACCTCCCGGCCCCGGAAGCCCCGTCCGGCGACGAGCGACCCTGCGCCGTGCCGGGCCCACCCGGCGCGGGTGAGGTGGCGGCGCGGATCGACAGGACGATGGGGATCACCGGGGAGGGGATCACCGGGGAGGCCCGCGACCGGACGGGTGCGGAGGAGGCGGGATGCTGACGCGGATTCGGGACATGCCCTCGGGGACGGTCGGCTTCGAGGCGGTCGGGAAGGTCGACGACGACGACTTCTCCGACACCGTCGAGCCGGTGCTCCGGCGGGAGATCGCAGAGGGCCGATCGATCCGGCTGCTCTACCTGCTCGGCCCCGACCTGCGGGAGTACGAGGGGGACACGCTCGCCGAGGAGGTCAAGTTCGCGGCGCGCCACCCCACGTCCTACGAGCGGGTCGCCGTCGTGAGCGACGAGGAGTGGCTCAGGCCTGCGCTCCGCGTGCTCTCCGTGCTGGTCCCGGGACAGCTGCGCGCCTTCCCGGTCGCGGAGCTGCCCGCGGCCAAGGACTGGCTGGCCGCCGGCGACCGGCCGTAGCCGCACGCGCGTCGCGCTCCCGGTCCGCCGGCGTCCCGTTCCGGGACGTGCGCCGGGACCTCGGCCGGTCGCGCACGGCCCTCACGGCGGCACCGCAGGCGGCGCGGTACGGCAGGGCGGTGCAGGCGAACCACCGGGGCACGGGGCACCGCGCCCCGGCCCGGGCCGGTGGACGAGGCGGGGTCCTCGCGGCGCGCGAGGACCCCACGCCGCCTCACCGCTCCACGTGCAGCAGCCCGAGCCGCCGGGTCGCGCGGGTGATCGACACGTAGAGGTCGGCCGGGTTGTGCGCCCGGATCCGCTCGGGGTCGACGATCACGACGGCGTCGAACTCCAGGCCCTTCGCCGACACCGGGGTGTGCACCTCGGCCGGGAGGTCGGCGAGGCCCTCGACGTCCGCGGCGACGACCGCCAGCGTGCCGCGTTCCAGCTGCGCCGCCTCGGCCTCGACGGCCTTGCGGACCTCGGCGACCAGCCCCGGCGCGGGGACGGCGCGCTGCCACGGGTCCTCGCCCGCGTCCCGCACCGACTCCGGCGGCCGGCGGTCGGGGGCGAACTCGGCCAGCACCTCCGCGGCGAGGGCCATGATCTCGGTGGGCGTCCGGTAGTTCACCGTGAGCGTCCGGTAGGTCCACCGGTCGCCGAGGTGGGGACCCAGCACGTCCGCCCACGCCTGCGCGCCCGCCGGGGCGCTGCGCTGCGCGAGGTCGCCCACCGCGGTGATCGAGCGGGACGGGCAGCGCCGCAGCAGGACGTGCCAGTCCATGGCGGACAGCTCCTGCGCCTCGTCGACGACGAGGTGCCCGTACCGCCAGTCCCGGTCGCCCGCCGCCCGCTCGGCGACGCTCGCGAGGTGCCCGGGCACCTGCCGCGCGGCGAGCACGTCCGCGGTCACGAAGTCGGTCGGGCGCAGCTCGTCCGGGTCCTCCCCGGCGATCTGGCGGTCGGCCGACTCCAGGATGCTCAGCACCTCCGCGGCGTACACGCCGTCGGGTTCGGCCGGCTGGGCGCGCCCGGCGGGCGGGGGACCGAGCAGCTCGGCCAGCTCGTCGAGCAGCGGCGCGTCCGCCACCGTCCACGCCGACCCCTCGGGACGGTGCAGCCCCGCGAGCCCGTGGCCGGCCGACGCCAGCCGGTCCGGGGACGCGAACAGCTCGGCCAGGGCCTGCTCGGGCGTCAGCACCGGCCAGAGCTCCTCGACGGCCGCGTGGAAGTCGAGGTGGGACCGCAGGTCGTCCCGCAGCTCGGCGCGCAGCTGCGCCGAGACCTCCGCCGCGCCCGCGGGCTCGATCTCGGGGATGTCGAGGCCGCGGAGGAGCTCGGCGAGCTCGGGCGGGTCCTCCAGGCCCTGGTCCAGCTTCTCCAGACCCTGCTGGACGAGCAGGCTGCCGAGCGAGTCGCGGAACGCCGTCCGGGCGGCGTTGTGCGGCAGGCCGGTGGCCCGGGCGCGCCGCCGCGCCTCCGCCGCCGTCGACCGGTCGATCACGACGGTCACGTCCTCGAGCTCGAGGGCGATCGGCGCGGCGGGCAGCGCCTGGCGGTCGGCGACGGCCCGACGCAGGACCGCCAGCATCGCCAGGTCGCCCTTCGTGCGGGCCACGTCGTCCTCGTCGACGGCGGTCGCGACGACACCCTGCGCCAGCCGGCCCGGCGTCGTGAACACCACCGCAGACTCGCCCAGCGCGGGGAGCACGCCCCCGACGTACCGGACGAACCCCGCACTCGGCCCGACGACCAGCACGCCACTGCGGGCCAGCCGCTCGCGGTGGGCGTAGAGCAGGTAGGCGGCTCGGTGCAGCGCGACCGCGGTCTTCCCGGTCCCCGGGCCGCCCTCGATCACGACGGCGCCGGACAGGGGCAGCCGGATGATCGCGTCCTGCTCGGCCTGGATCGTCGTGACGATGTCGCGCATCGTCGAACCGCGCGGCGCCTTCAGTGCGGCGAGTAGTGCGGGATCGGACGCGGACCCGGAATCCGCCTCGCCGTCCAGCACGTCGTCGTGGAATGTGGTGACCCGCTCGTCCGGCGCTGTTCCGGCGAGCTGGAAATGCCGCCGCCGGGTCACGCCGAGTGGTGTGGCCAGGGTCGCGCAGTAGAACGGTCGTGCCGCCGGCGCCCGCCAGTCGGTGAGCGCGTTCTCGCCGTCCGCGGGATCGGTGAGCCCGATGCGGCCGATGTAGCTCGTCGACCCGTCGGTGTGGTCGAGCCGCCCGAAGCACAGGCCCGACCGGGCCGCCGACAACGCGCTCACCCGCTCCGACCAGCGGTGGACCGACACGTCCCGCTCGTAGCGGGCGCTGAGCTCCTCACCCGTCGGCGCGGCCAGCACCCCCCGCGCCTTCGCTGCGGCCGCCGCGAGCTCGGTGGCGAGCAGTGCGTGCAGCCGCCGGATCCGCTCGGTCTCCGCGTCGACCTCCTGCTCGACAGAAACTCTTTCCACGCACTCTCCGTTCGTGCTATCCTGAGCTTGCAGAGCTGCGAATTCCGCCTCTGATCGCACCCCTCAGAATAACTTCCCCGCACATTCCTGCGCAATTGTGTCGCCGGGTGGCTTCCGGGTTCCGAGCATGCGGAAGCGACGAGAGTCCCCGGGTCGGGACCCGGGGACTCTCGTCGCGGCCTCCTGTGTCAGCCGAGGATCCGTGCCTTCTGGGCGGCGAACTCCTCGTCGGTGAGCACGCCCTGGTCCCGGAGCTCGGCGAGCTGCTTGAGCTGCGTGATCATGTCGGGCCCTGCGGCCGCCGCCGGGGCGGGCGGGGGAGCGGGGGGCGCGTAGCCGCCCTCCGGCTCCATCTGCGCCTCGTAGGCCCGCTCGCGTTCGGCGGCGGTCTCCGCGTCCCGGTCGGCGAACTTGCGGGCCTGGCGGCGCTGCACCCGGCCGGCCACCGAGCTGGCGGTGCCGGCGATGATCGCGGTGCGGGCGATCCCGCGGAGCAGACCTGGCATGGTGTCCTCCCTCAGCTCGGCCGGGCGACGGCCTCGAGCCGCTCCACGGCCTCGAGCACGTCCGGCGCCGGGATCCGCTGGCTCGCGACGAGCTCCCCGCCCGCGTCGAGCACCGCCCCCACGAGCGGTGCGGCCCAGTAGTTCTCGTAGAGGATGAGCGCGGCCATCGTGCCCGGCCGCATGAGCTCGGCGACCGCCCGCACGTCGTCGTCGTGGATGAGCCCCGACTGCGCGCCCTCGAACGCGGTGAAGCCGCCGATCCCGGCGGACGTCACGTCGGTGAGGTCGATGCCCGAGTACGACCCGTCGGCGGCCTTGCGGATCACCGTGAGGTCGTAGAGGCGGACGATGTCGCGCCGGACGAGGTCCATGAGCGCATCGCCGCAGGCCTTCGTGTCGGCGTCGTCGGGGAACTCCAGGAGCACGAAGTCGATCGGCCCCGCGCTGATCTGATCCGGCATCGCTGCACCACTCTCCCGTCCCGCCCGGAATGGTCCGGCCGCATCGGACGCTAGGCAGCGCCGGCACGGGACGGCTCACCCCTGACGGACGACTTCGCGACGCGGACCGCGGCGATCACTGCACGTCGTCGGTCGTCGCGCGTGGGGTCGTCGGGCGACGACGAGGTCCGGATGGTGGCGCCGACCTGGAGGAGAAGGGACGAGCGGGGATTGATCGGCTTCCTGAGGGGAGCCCGATGACCATGACGTACCTCGTCGGCATCTTCGTGATCGCGGCCATCGTGGTGTTCGTCCGCGGCGACGGCGGCCGGGTAGGGCTCGCCATCGTCGCGATCGCTGCCGCCCTCGTGTTCGGGCGCGACGACTCCGCGGCGGCCAGCGCGGCGAACTCCGTCTCCGACACCGCGGAGGTGGTCGAGACCGCGGGCTCGGTGAACCCGCCGTGATCGCGCGGACCGGCGCGGCGCTCCGAGTCCGCTCCACCCGGTCCCACGGGTGCCCGCGGCGGGCGGTCCACTACGCCGGGTGGGTGCAGCGTGTGGCCGCGTCGCTTGCCCCGCGGGGGCCGCTGCTGCTGGAGTACCCGCGTGACCGACCCGCTGCTCGGCCCGCAGGACGCCGCCACCGCAGCCCGGCTCGCGCACGAGCCGATCCTGTGGCTGAGCACGGTGGACCGCACCGCCCGGCCGCACACGGCGCCGGTCTGGTTCCTGTTCGCGGACCCGCGGATCGTGGTGTTCAGCCGCCCGGACACGGCGAAGGTCGGGCGGATGCGGCGGAACCCCGCGGTGGGCTTCTCGCTCGACAGCGCCGCGGGCGGCACGGACATCGTGCTCGGCGAGGGCGACGCCACCCTCGCCGGCGCCGACGACGTCGTCGACGACCTGGCGCCCTTCGAGGAGAAGTACCGCGTCCTGCTGGGCGGGCAGAGCTTCGCCGAATGGCTCCGCACCTTCTCCCAGCCGGTCGTCGTCACGGTGACGAAGATCGTCTCCTGGCGGCCCGGCCCGGGCGGGCTGGACCACCGAAGGATCGTCTGATTGTGCTCAGGAGGGGTTGGTCGGGCTCTCCACCTTCTGCTTGATCTCGGCGAGGGTGTGTTCGAGGCCGGCGCGGATCCGGTCGCCGTCGACGTGCTCGGTGTGCAGGGTGACGGTGACCTCGGAGCCCTCGGCCGCGACGTTCACGGACAGCTCGCCGTGGTAGCCGTTCGGCCCCTCGGACCCCCAGCGCAGGGAGCGCAGGGCCGGGTCGCTGTCGAACCAGGCCTCGCCCTCCTTGCGCTCGCCGTCGACGTCCGCGACGACGTGCACCTCCTCGGCCCCGCCGGGCACGTCGCCGGTGGCGGCGCTGCCGGTCGGCTCGGCCTCGCGCATGGAGTCGAAGTAGTCCGGGAGGTTGTGCACGTCGGACAGGTAGCGGAACAGCGCGTCGGGCTCGGCCGCCACGGTGGTGGAGTGTTCGTAGTCACCCATGCCGAACGGATACCCACCGGGCGGCCGGCCCACCCCGGTCAGCGCCGGGCGCGCACCGCCGCCGCGAGCTCGTCGAGCAGGGTGGAGGTGGTGTCCCAGGACAGGCACTTGTCCGTGACCGACCGCCCGTAGACGAGCTCGCCGCCGAGGGACTGGTTCCCCTCGACCAGGAAGCTCTCCATCATCAGCCCGGTCACGCCGATGTCGCCGTCGGCGATCCGCCCCGCGATCTCCCGCACCACCTCGGCCTGCCGGACGTGGTCCTTGCGCGAGTTCCCGTGGCTGGCGTCGACGACCACGCGCTCGGGCAGGCCTGCCTTCGCGAGCCGCTCCCGTGCGTCGGCCACGTCCTCGGCGGAGAAGTTCGGGCCGGCCGCGCCGCCGCGCAGGATCACGTGCGCGTCGGGGTTGCCGGTGGTGCGCACCAGCGCCGCGAGCCCGTCCGGGTTGATCCCCATGAACACGTGCGGGGCCGCGGCCGCGCCGATGCCGTCGACGGCGACCTGGACGTCGCCGTCCGTGCCGTTCTTGATGCCGACCGGCATCGACAGCCCGCTGACCAGCTGCCGGTGCACCTGGGACGCCGCGGTCCGGGCACCGATGGAGCCCCACGTCACGGTGTCGGCGATGAACTGCGGGGTGATCGGGTCGAGGAACTCGCACCCGACCGGCAGGCCCAGGGCGGTGATGTCGAGCAGCAGCCGGCGGGCGGTGCGCAGGCCGCGGTTGACGTCGAAGCTGCCGTCGAGGCCCGGGTCGTTGATCAGGCCCTTCCAGCCGACGGTCGAGCGGGGCTTCTCGAAGTACGCCCGCATCACGACGAGCAGGTCCCCGGAGAGCCGCTCCGCCTGCGCCGCGAGCCGGTGCGCGTAGTCGAGCGCCGCGGCGGGGTCGTGGATCGAGCAGGGGCCGACGACGACCAGCAGCCGGTCGTCGCGGCCGTCGAGGACGTCGACGACGTCCGCCCGGCCACGGGTGACCACGTCGGCGACCCGGTCGTCGGCCGGCAGCTCGTCGCGCAGCAGCGCGGGGGAGAGCAGCGGGCTGATCCGGGCCGTGCGGTGCTGGTCGAGCGCGGCCGTGGAGATCGTCGCGGCGGCGGTGTCGAGGGGGGACATCGGGGTGGGGTCCTTTCGCGGACCGGCCCCGGTCACACATCCGCCGAGCCGGCCCAGGTGGTTACCGGCTCTCGTGGGGATGGGTCAGCGCAGCTGGCTGCGTGCCGACCCATCCCGGGCCGGCCCGCTAAACCAGTATCGGCGCGCCATGCACACCACCGTAGCAGCCGTGCTCAGCCGAGCGTCCAGATGGCGTAGTTGAGCGCCGCCGCGAAGGTGACCCAGCCCAGGTAGGGCACGAGCAGCCAGGCCGCGGCGCGGCTGTGCCGGGCGAACAGCGCGATCGTCGCGACGATCGACAGCCACAGCAGCACGATCTCGGCGAACGCGACGCCCGGGAGCCCGGCGGCGAAGAACAGCGGGGTCCAGGCCATGTTCAGCAGGAGCTGCACGGCGTAGACGACGTGTGCGGGCGCGGTCAGCCCGGCCCGGCGCCAGACGAGCCAGCCGGACACCGCGATCGTCGCGTAGAGCACTGTCCAGACCGGCCCGAACAGCCACGACGGCGGTGCCCAGGAGGGCCGGGCGAACGAGGCGTACTGCTCGGCGGCCGACGCCGAGGCGAGCCCGCCGACCACGGCGACGACCACCACCGCGGCGACGAACCCGAGCAGCGCGAGCAGGGCGGGCGGACGGACCCGGGACGCGTGAACGGTCATAGCGGACAGTCTCGACCATCGAGAGACTTTCCGCGCGACGAACCGCTCGCCGACCGATCTACCGCTCGCCGCACGCGGCCGCGAGCGCGCATAACGCCGTCACGACCTCCCTCGATCTCCCAGATGGAGTCCTCCCCATTTGGACAGGTGATGATCAGCGAACTGTGCGAACCCGGGACCGAGCCGCTGCGGACCGGACGCCACCGCCTCCCCGTGACGCCGCTGGAGCGGGCGTCGCGCGTGGTGGCGGCGGCGGTCGACGGCGCCGAACTGCTGGCCGAGGCCGGCGGCCTCCTCCAGCACCTCGTCACGGGTGGCGCGGAGGTCGAGATCCTCGTGGCGGTGGACGCGGACACGCGCCTGCTCGCCCGGTGCGGGCTGCGGTCGGTCCCGGTGCACCGGCTCGGCCTGCGGCGCCCGTTGCACACCGACGCGGAGGACGACCTGCTCGCCGCGCTCAGCGAGGTCGTCGGCTTCGATCCCGGTCCGGGCCTGGGGATCCTCGCGCCGGGCGAGCTCGCGGACCGGCCGGACCGGGCCGCCGTCGCGCACGCCACCGAGGTCGCGGCGGCGGTGTACGGCGCGGAGATCGCGCGGTCGCAGCCGGACCGGCCCGCGGCGGCCCCGTCGACGGGCTACCTGCTCGAGGGACCCGAGGCGGCGCACAAGCGGTACGCGGTGGGTCCGGCGGCGAGCCTCGTCGAGTCGTTCCTCGCGGACCTGCGCGTCACGCGGCCCCGGGGCTGAGGACTACCGGCCGGCGGCGTCGATCCGGGCGGAGATCTGCGCCGCGAGCTCGGTGTCCATCGCGGTGAGCCCGCCGGCGGAGTGCGTCGACAGCCGGAAGGTGACCTTCCGCCAGCGGATGTCGATGTCCGGGTGGTGGTTGCGCTCCTCGGCGTCCTCGGCCACCCGGTCGACGACGGTGATCGCGTCGGGGAAGCTCGGCAGCTCGGCGGTGCGCACGATCGCGTTCCCGTCGCGCTCCCAGCCGGGCAGGTCGGCCAGCGCGGCGGTGACGGCGTCGTCGTCCAGCAGTTCGGCCATGCCGGCCATCATGGAGCAGCCGGCCCGCTCAGGCATCCCTGCGCTGCATGCGCCAGAGGGTGAAGCCGATGCCGATCGCCGTGTAGCAGAGCGCCCGCAGCGTCGACGAGCCCATGGCGTCGAGCGTGATCGGGTACCGCAGCGCGTCCGCCCCCGCCGACCAGCCCGAGGTGAGCAGCCACCGCTGCAGCCAGTCGAGCGCCGGGATCGCGGACAGCACCCCGAACGCGATCAGCCCGCCCAGCACGCTCGCCAGCACGACGAGCGGGTGCTCGGTCAGCGACGACACCGCCAGCGCCACGGCCCCCACCGCCGCCAGCTGCCCGACGACCCACACGGTGACCAGCGCGACCCGGGCCAGCCCGGCGCCGAGGCCGAGCGTGGTGCCCGACAGGGTGACCATCCCGCCGTCCGCGCTGCCCACCACGATCATGCCCGCCAGCACCCCGACGACGGCGATCGCGAGCGCCGCGGCGGCGGCCACGACCAGCACGCCGAAGGCCTTCACCCCGACCAGCCGCAGCCTGCTGACGGGCGCGAGCAGCAGCCCGCGCAGGGTGCCGTTGGCGGCCTCGCCCGCGATCGCGTCGGCCGCCGCCATCGCCACGGCGAGCGGCAGCAGCAGCGCCAGGGCGACGGTGAGGGCAGCGATCGGGAGCACCAGCCCGTTTCCGGCGACCGCCCCGATCAGCCCGCCCCCGCCGTCGCGGTCGGCGACCACCACCCCGATCGCGATGAGGACCGGGATCAGCGCGAACAGCCCCAGCGTGACCAGCGTGCGGGGGCGGCGGAACACCCAGCGGACCTCGGCCGCGAGCAGCCGGCCCAGGGGAGCGGCGGCGCGGGTGTCCGGCCCGGTCTCCGCGGTGATCGTCATGACCCCTCCGTGAGCTGCGCGAACAGCTCCTCCAGCCGCGGGCGGCGCCGGCGTGCCTCGTGCACCGCGACGCCCGCGCGCACCAGCAGCGCGACGATCTCGGGCGGCTCCGGACCGTCCGTCACGACCACGCCGGGCTCGCCGCCGGTGTCGCGGGTGGCGACCGCGCCGGCCTCGGCCAGCAAGCGCAGGGCGGGCTCGACGTCCGGCGTCACGATCACGAGGCCGCCGGTCCGCGAGTCGAGCAGCCCCCGCAGCTCCCCGGCCGCGACCAGCGACCCGGACTGCAGGACGGCGACGTGCGTGCAGGTCGCCTCCACCTCGGCCAGCAGGTGCGAGGAGACGATCACCGTGGAGCCCGCGGCGTGCAGGTCGGCGATGATCGCCCGGACGTCCCGGGTGCCGGCCGGGTCGAGGCCGTTGGTCGGCTCGTCGAGCACCACCAGCCGGCGGGGGACGAGCAGTGCCCCGGCCAGCCCGAGCCGCTGCTTCATGCCGAGGGAGTAGCCGCGGAACCGGCGGTCGGCCGCGTGGGTGAGCCCGACGCGTTCCAGGGCGTCGCCGACGGCCCGCGGGATCGCCGCCGCGTCGAGCAGCGGTTCGGCGGCGGCCATGCGGCGCAGGTTCTCCCGCCCCGACAGGAACGGGTGGAAGCCCGGCCCCTCGACCAGCGCCCCAACGTGCGGGAGCGCGGCGGCGACGTGCGACAGGGGCCGGCCGAGCAGCTCGGCGGTGCCCGCGGTGGGGCGGGTCAGCCCGAGCAGCATCCGGATCAGGGTGGTCTTGCCGGAGCCGTTGGGCCCGAGCATGCCGAGCACGGCGCCGGTGGGGACCTCGAGGTCGAGGCCCGCCACCGCGACCGTGCGGCCGTACACCTTCCGCAGGCCGGCGGCGCGGGCGGCGGGAGCGGCGGTCACCCGCGCAGCCTCCCGCACGGGGGAGGTCGTCACTTCGAGAGGGCCTCGGTGAGCACCTGCTCGGGCACGGCGCCCGCGGCGACCCGGCCGTCGTCGGTCAGGATCGCGCTCGCCACGGCGGTGGTGACCAGTCGTCCGCTGCCCCACGACCCGCTGACCGGGGTGCCGAGCTGCGAGAGGTCCGGGCCGCCCTGCGGGGCCTGCTCCTGGGCGGGGCGCTTCCCGATCACGACCGTGTCCCACCCGTCGCCGACGACGGTCGGTTCGGCGCCGGCCGGCCTCCCGCCGTGGTCGCCGCCCTGCGGGGCGTCCTTCACCGTGGTGCCGGGCGGCGGGGTGAAGGTGAACAGGGCCGGGTCCTGCGGGCCGAACGTGATGTCGGTGAACCCGACCTCGAAGGCCGGGTCGGCCGAGCCGGTGGCCAGGACGGTGAGCCGCAACGGGATCCGCTTCTCCGAGTCGACGGCGATCCGGACCTCGCGCAGCAGCGTCCGCTCGGTGGGCTTGGGCGCCAGGACCAGCTCGTACGCCGGGCGGCCCGCCACCTCCGCGGTGCCGTCGACGCTCACGGTGCTGGTGGTGCGCAGCCGCTCGATCGCGTCGGCCGCCGAGCGGGTGGGATCCGCGGCGCCGGCGTCGGGCCGGTGCTCGCCCGGCGTCACGGCCTTCTTCGTGGCGGTGCGGTCCGTGGAGTCGTACGACCAGGCGGTGGTCCCGTCGGAGACCAGCGTCTTCTCGCCCTGGTCCGACGGCAGCGCGACGCGGCCCTTGCCCGCCCCGTCCGACCAGACGCGGGCCTCCTTCGTGCCGTTCGCGAGCTCCGGCGCGCCGGGGATCGCGGGCAGCCCGAGCGCGTTGTCCAGCTCGACCGTGCCGTTGAGCGGGCCGGGGTTCGCCTGCGCGACCGAGGTCACCAGGTCCTCGGGCGAGACCGGCGGCAGCTCGGGCGCCGCACCCGCGCCGGCGGGCATCGCCACCAGTCCCAGCCCGACCGCGCCCGCGATCGCCACGCCCGTCCCGATCCGGGCCCACAGCCGTCCTGCCGTTCCCACTGCCATGCCGGTAAGCCTGACGCATCGGGGCTGAGAGGGCCCTCAACCGGACACCCCGCCGCTGAGAAACGACTGAGCGGAGCGTGCGGAGCCGAACGGTAATGCTGAGGTCGGGCGCCCGTTCGGCGGTACGTTGTCGACGATGGCCAGGGTGCTGGTGGTGGACGACGAGCCCGGGGTGCGGACGGCGCTCGCCCGCGGGCTCACCGCCGAGGGGATGGAGGTCGTCGCGGTCGGCGACGGCAACTCCGCGCTGCGCGCCGCACTGACCGGCGGGTTCGACGCCGTCGTGCTCGACATCATCCTGCCCGGGCTCTCCGGGTACCGGGTGCTGGAGCGGATGCGCGCGGCCGGCGTCGACACGCCCGTCCTGATGGTGTCCGCCAAGGACGGCGAGGTCGACCAGGCGGACGGGCTGGACCTCGGCGCGGACGGCTACCTCGTCAAGCCCTTCTCGTTCGTCGTGCTCGTGGCGCAGCTCAAGGCGATGCTGCGCCGGCGCGACGCCGCGCTCGGCCGGTCCGGGCAACGGGTCCGGCTGGGCGGGCTCGTCGTCGACCCCGCGTCGCGGTCGGTGACCTGGGAGGACGCCCCGGTCGAGCTGTCGCCGCGGGAGTTCGAGCTGCTGCACGCGCTCGCCCGCCGGCCGGACACCGCCGTGGCCAAGGACGAGCTGCTCCGCCTGGTGTGGGGCGACGAGCAGGCCGCGAGCCGCAACGTCGTCGAGGTCTACGTGGGGTACCTGCGCCGCAAGCTCGACGCCGTCGGCGCCGGGCACGTGCTGCGCACCGTCCGCGGGCACGGGTACCTCGTCGGATCGGGCTGAGGCGTGTTGCGGCGCCGGTTCGCCCGCGGCCTGGCGCGCTCCCGCGTCCTGCGGATCCGCGGCTGGTGGCGGCGCCGCACGTTGCGCTTCCGGATCACCACCGCGGTGGGCGTGGTCGCGCTGGTCGCACTGCTCGCCCTGAGCCGGCTCGGGGTGAACCTGCTGTACACCACGCTGATCGCGGCGGCGGACAACGAGCTGCACGCGCAGGCCGGGGTCGTCGTGACGCGCCTGGAGCAGGGCGGGGCCGTCGCGGACCGGGCCACCCCGCCGTCGATCCGGATCACCGACACCGCGGGCACACCCGTCGACGGGCGCGGGCCGCTGCCGATGACCGCGCGCGACGTCCGGGACCTCGCTGCCGGGCGGGCCGAGAACGTGTTCCTCGACGGCACCGCCGTCCATTGGGTCGCCGACCCGGCGATCCTGCCCGACGGGTCTACCCGGCTGGTGTTCGCCTCGGGCGACCTCGTCGGCGGGGCGACGCTGCTGGCCCGCGCGGCCGTCGGGTTCGTGGTGGCGGGGTTGCTGGCCGCGGCGGTCGTGGCGCTGGCGGCCTGGGTGGCGACGCGGGCGGCGCTGCGGCCCGTCGACCGGATGCGGGCGGCGGCCGCCGCGCTCCCGCCCGGGCGGCGGCTGCCGGTCCCCGCCGCGCACGACGAGCTGCGCGCCCTCGCCGAGGAGCTGAACTCCCTGCTCGCCCGCCGCGACGACGCCGTCACCCGGCTCGAGCGGTTCACCGGCGACGCCGCCCACGAGCTGCGCTCCCCGGTCGCCGCGATCCGCGCGCAGGCCGAGGTGGCGGTGGCGCACCCGGACCCGGGGCTGGCCGAGGAGACGCTGCGCGACGTCGCCGTCGAGGCCCAGCGGCTCTCCGGCCTGCTCGCCGACCTGATGGCCCTCGCCCGCGCCGACGCCGGTCAGCGGCCCGACCCCGAACCCGTCGACCTCGTCGAGGCGGCCCGCGCCGCGATCGACCGGGTCACCGAGGGCCCGGCGCCGGAGCTGCTCGCGCCGGGGGTCGCGCTGGCCGCGGCCGGGCAGGCGGAGGTCGCGCTGGTGCTCGACAACCTGCTCGGAAACGCCGCCCGTTACGCCGCGACCCGCGTCCGGATCGAGGTGCTGCCGGCCGGGCGCGTGACCCGGCTCGTGGTCTCCGACGACGGCCCGGGCATCCCCGAGGCGGACCGGGTGCGGGTGTTCGACCGGTTCACCCGGCTGTCCCAGGAGGCCGGCGGCGGGCACGCCGGGCTGGGGTTGGCGCTGGTCGCGGCCCTGGTGCGCGGGCGGGGCGGGGAGGTGTCGGCCGGCGGGTCCGCGTGGGGCGGGGCGCGGCTGGAGGTGCGCTGGCCCGCGCCCTGACCCTGCGTCTGGAACGATCCCGGGTCGTGCCCGTGGAGAGCTGCTCGACCCTGATCGCGGCACCCCGCCGGCTGGTCGCCGGCGTGGTGCGGGACGGCGAGGCGGCCGGCGAGTCGCTGCGGGAGGCCGGGCACCGGTACTCCGCCGCCGTCCGGTTGCTCGTTCCCGGCGACGAGGTGCTCCTCGAGGCCCGGCTCGCCCCCGGCGTCCGGCTTCCCTACCGCTCGCGGATCCGGTCCGTGGGTGTCGACGGGATGGTGTCCGAGCTGGCCGGCGGCCTCGCGAAGGGCCTGGTGCACACCACGACCCTGGCCGACGCGCCGGGCGGAACGGTCATGCGGGACGAGATCCGCTGGCGCTCGCCCTTCGGCGCGCTCGGCCGGATCGGCGACGCGATCCTGGTCCGGCGGCTGATGCGGGACATGCTCGCCTCCCGGTCGGCGGTGTACCGGCGGCGCGCCGAGGAGCTGGCCGGCGCGCCCGCCGTCGTCGGGGCGGCGATCGTCCGCGACGGGGCGGTGCTCGCCGCGCAGCGGTCGCGGCCCGCCGACCTGCGGGGCCGGTGGGAGCTGCCCGGCGGCCGCGCCGAGCCGGGCGAGTCGGAGCCGGAGGCCCTGGCCCGCGAGTGCGCCGAGGAGCTCGCCGCCCAGGTCGAGGTGGGCGAGCGGGTGGGCACGGACCTGCCCGTCACGACCCCGGGCGGGGCCCTGGTGCTGCGGATGTACGCCGCGGTGCTGCGCCCGGACTCCCCGGAGCCCAAGGCGCTCGAGCATCTCGCGGTGCGCTGGCTGACCGAACGGGAGCTGCCGACCGTCGCCTGGGTCGACGCGGACCGTGCGGTCGTCGGGGACCTGGAGGCCCTTCTCCGGGCCTAACGGTCCGCTGCGCTGTGTCTCGGGACCACGCGGAAGACCGGGTACCGCGGCGCCACCCGCGCGAACTCCCGGAGCGGCGCGTCCTTGTCGACCGGGATGTGCGTCCGCGCGTTCGGCGCGCGCCCGACATAGGCCTTCAGGACCGGCGCGCGCTGCTCCGGCGCGACCTCGTCGAGGTGCACCTCCTCGCGACGGCCGTGGCGGAGGACGGCCTCGCCCTCCGCCGCCCGCACGTTGCGCACCCAGTTCACGTGCTCGCCGAGCATGGACACCAGGTAGCGCTCGCCGTGCACCTCGGCCACCACCAGCGGCAGGCCGACGGTGTGCCCGGACCTGCGGCCCCGCACCTCCAGGGCGACGAGGTGGTCGGGCCCCGCACCCCGCGCGAAGAGCGCGGCCGTGAGCCGGTCGGCGCCGCGCGCCAGGCGGTTCGGTCGTCCGCCGCGGTACAGCCATCGCCTCACGGCCACGGGTCGGCTCCCTCCGGACGCGGGTCGCAGCAGGTCAGAAGAGCCACGGCAGCGCCTCCAGGCTCTTGGTCGCGTAGCGCTCGTGGCCCGGATGCAGGCCGAAGGCGAGATCCTCGAGCAGGGTGCAACGGGCGTAGAAGAGCGCGCTGGCGCGCAGCACATCCCCACCCTCCGCGCCGTACGCAGTGAGGGCACTGTCGAGCGCGGCGGGCCCGAGGTCGCGCAGGATCCGGCCGAGGTCGACCGCCGGGTCGGCGATCGCGGCGTCGCTCCAGTCGATGATCCCCGTGACCCGGCCGTCGTCGACGAGCACGTGCTCCACGCCCAGGTCGTTGTGGGTGAAGGCGAGGCGGGGAGCGACGGGCGCCGGGGGCCCGGACAGGAACCGCTCCACCCCGGCCCGGAACTCGGGAGGAATCTCGCTCCGCACGGTCGGGTACGTCTCGGCGGCCTCGTCGTGCCACTCCTCGGGCGGGACGTCGTCGACGGCCACCTCCGCGTCCAGCCGGTCCAGCGGCAGGTCGTGCAGCGCGGCGAGCACGGCGCCCAGCGTCGCCCCGAGCCCGGGTGCCACCGCGGCGCGTTCCGCACCGGTGCGATCGAGCAACGGAGCACCGGCCAGCCTGCCGAGGACCAGGCACCCCTCCTCGGGCAGGACGAGCCGCACCGGCGGGACGGGCACGGGGCAGACCTCCGCGACCCGCCGCAACAGCGCGGCCTCCCGCCGCACCGCGGCCGCCGTCGTCTCCCGGTCGGGCTCGCGGCGGTAGCGGACGACCAGCGTGCCGTCGACGTCGTAGGCATCGTGGTCGAGGCCCGAGCCGAGCGGGGTCACCGTATCGGCCCGCAGCCCCGGCAGGTGCCGGGCGAGCCGTGCGGCGACCTCGGCCGGCCCGCGGGGAACGTCGTGCGCCGCGCTCACGACCGGCCCCCGGCGGATCCGCCCGGGGACCGCAGGAGCGGGCCCACTGCCCGCCATGCCCCCTCGGCCAGGGCGTCCGAGACGAGCGCCGGCGAGGGCCCGGGGGAGGCGAGCCACCCGCGGGCGTACTCGTGCACCGGCCCGATCCACAGCGCGACGACCACGGTGAGGTCCGGCGCGCCGGACCACCCGTGGCCGCGCAACCAGTCGTCGATCTCCTCCGCGAAGCCGCGCTTGGCGTCGAGCGCCGCGTCGTCGAGCATCGTCCGCAGCACGTCCGGCGGCGAGTGGAGGAACAGCCGGGCCAGCTGCGGGTTGTCCTCGATCCATCGCAGGTGCCGCGCCACGACCCGGCGCACCGCGTCCTCCGCGCCTCCCGCCGCGTGCAGCGCGCGCAGCAGGACCGCCCGGTGGTCGGCGAGCCCGGCCGCCACGACCGCCGCCGCGAGATCGGCCCGGGTCGGGAAGTGGTGGAACAACGACCCGTTGCTGACGCCCGCGCGCTCGCGCACCGCCTGCATCGACGTCGCCTCCCAACCGCGCTCCTCCACGCTGGCCAGCGCCGCGTCCACGATCACGGACCGGCCGCCCCGCTTCATGGAGTGAAACTCTAGAGTGTCACTCCACATCCGGCAACGTCTTTCGTCCCGGGGGAACCGCGGCGCCGGCGGGTCCGTCGAAACCGGGCATGGAGCCGATCACGCACCCCAGCCCCGCCGCGCCACCCGCCCTCGCCGCCCTCCTCCGCCGCCAGGCGGGGGTGATCGGGCGGGCGCAGGCGCGGGCCGCCGGCCTGTCCCCCGACGCGATCGACCGGCGGCTCGCCGGCCGGCACTGGGTACCGCTGCACCCGCGCGTCTACCTCGACCGCACCCACCGGCCGACCGACGAGGCCCGGGTCCGGGCCGCCGTCCTCTGGGCAGGCGACGACGCGGTGCTCAGCGGGCTGGCCGCCTCCTGGTGGCACGGCGTCTCCCCGGCGCTCGCGGGCGACATCGCCGTCACCGTGCCGCGACGCCGCTCGCCCCGGAACCGGCCGGGCGTCACCGTGCGCCGCCGCGACCTCGCCGACGACGACCGGACCAGTCGGTACGGCGTCCCGGTCACGGCCCTGTCGCTCACCGTGCTCGAGGCGGCGGTCGAGCTGGGCGCGGCGGGCGGCCCGTTCCTGGACCGGGCGCTGCAGTCGCACGTCGGGTTCGCCGAGGTCGCACGGGCCTACACGCGCAATCCCGGCGCGGCCGGTGCGACCGCCGCCCGCGCCGCGCTGGCCGCCACGGCGGAGCGGGCGGGACCGGCGGCCGTCCGGCTGCTGGTGTCCCGGCTGCGCGAGGCGCGGGTGATCGGCTGGCGCACGGAGCACCCGGCGGCCGGGGTGGTGCTCCCCGTGGCCTTCCCGCAGGCACGGGTGGCGGTGGAGGCCGAGGGCTGGGCGCGGCCGCTCGGGGCGGAGGCCCGGCGGCGCACGCTCTGGCGGCGCGGGGTGCTGGCCCGGGCGGGCTGGACGGTGCTGACCTGCCGGTGGCACGAGCTCGCGACCCGGCCGGAGACCGTGCTGGGCCAGATCGGTCGCGCCGTGGCGCCCGGCCGTAGGGCCGGATGAGCGGGCCGCGCGGCGGCCGCGGCGGTCCGGATCACTGTGTGACCTTGGTCATCGGGTCCGGGCGCGCCGGGACCGGTGTCGGACGCTTTCGTGACGGCCGAGCAGGGAACGATTCAGAAGCTCCCGCCGACCCTCCACGAAGGACGTCGCGCGCCGTCCACGAAGGACGGACACGGGCCCGTGCGGGCCCGCGACCTCAGTAGATGCGCGCCGCCTTGACCGCGCGCGTGTACTCCTTGCCGCTCAGTCCCCGGGCGTCGATCTTCTTCAGCCGCAGGTGGACCACCGGGCAGCTCTTGCACCGCTTCGGCTTCGACCGGCAGCACTTCTTCTTCACCTTGGCCATCGTGAGGAAAGCCTAGGCTCACCTCTCGGCAAGGTCCAGAGCCCGACCGGGATACCGTGAATCGTGACCTCAGCCGGAACCGCTCTCGCCGACGCCCCGCAGACCGCCGACCGCGGCCTGCCCGACGGCGTGCGCGCGCTGCGCAACGTGGCGATCGTCGCGCACGTCGACCACGGCAAGACCACCCTGGTCGACGCGATGCTGCGCGCCTCGGGCGCCTTCGGCGAGCGGGCCGAGCCGGTCGACCGGGTCATGGACTCCGGGGACCTGGAGCGCGAGAAGGGCATCACCATTCTCGCCAAGAACACCACCGTGACCTGGCAGGGCGTCACGATCAACGTCATCGACACCCCGGGCCACGCGGACTTCGGCGGCGAGGTCGAGCGCGGCCTGTCGATGGTCGACGGCGTGGTGCTGCTGGTCGACGCCTCCGAGGGCCCGCTCCCGCAGACCCGCTTCGTGCTCCGCAAGACCCTCTCGGCCGGCCTGCCGGTCATGCTCGTCGTCAACAAGACCGACCGGGCGGACGCCCGCATCGAGGAGGTCGTCGACGAGTCGCTGGAGCTGCTGCTCGAGCTGGCGGACGAGCTGGGCCTCGACGAGGACCAGACCGCACACCTGCTGGACCTCCCGGTCGTCTACGCCTCCGGCCGCGCCGGGCGGGCGAGCCGCAACCGCCCCGCGGACGGCGAGCTGCCGGACTCCGAGGACCTCCAGCCGCTGTTCGACGTGCTGTTCGACGTGGTCCCCGCGCCCAAGGACGACCCGAACGCCCCGCTGCAGGCCCACGTCACCAACCTCGACGCGACCTCCTTCCTGGGCCGCATCGCGCTCTGCCGCATCCGCGCGGGCGTGCTCCGCCGCGGCCAGCAGGTCGGCTGGTGCCAGGCCGACGGGACCGTCACCCGCGTCAAGATCACCGAGCTGCTGCGCACCGAGGGCCTGCAGCGGGTGCCGGCCGAGGAGGCCGTGGCGGGCGACATCGCGGCCGTGGCCGGGATCGCGGACGTCATGATCGGCGACACGCTCGCGGACCCGGAGAACCCCGTGCCGCTCGAGCGCATCCACGTCGACGAGCCGGCAATCTCGATGACGATCGGCATCAACACCTCCCCGCTGGTCGGGCGCGACCCGAAGCCGGGGCAGAAGCTGACCGCCCGGCAGGTCAAGGGCCGGCTGGACGCCGAGCTCGTCGGCAACGTGAGCCTGCGCGTGCTGCCCACCGAGCGCCCCGACACCTGGGAGGTCCAGGGCCGCGGCGAGCTCGCGCTGGCGATCCTGGTCGAGACCATGCGCCGCGAGGGCTTCGAGCTCACCGTGGGCAAGCCCGAGGTCGTCACGAAGACGATCGACGGCAAGCTCCACGAGCCGTTCGAGAACCTCTCGATCGACGTGCCGACCGACTCGCTCGGCGCCGTCACCCAGCTGCTCGCCGCCCGCAAGGGCGAGATGATCCAGATGGTGCACGGCGAGAACCGGGTCCGGCTGGACTTCCGGGTCCCCTCCCGGGGCCTGATCGGCTTCCGCACCGAGTTCCTCACCATCACCCGCGGCGCGGGCATCGCCAGCCACGTTTTCGACGGCTACGGCCCCTGGGTCGGCGAGATCTCCAGCCGGCTGCGCGGCTCGCTGATCGCCGACCGCTCGGGCCCCGTCACCGGGTACGCGGTCGACGCCCTGTCCGACCGCGGCGTGCTGTTCGTCGGCCCGGGCACCCAGGTCTACGAGGGCATGGTCATCGGCGAGTACACCCGCAACGAGGACCTCGAGGTCAACATCGTGCGGGAGAAGAAGCTCACCAACATGCGCAAGTCGACCGGCGACGAGCTGGTGAAGCTCACCCCGCCGACGATCCTCACGCTGGAGCAGAGCCTCGAGTTCTGCGCCAACGACGAGTGCGTCGAGGTCACGCCGGAGAACGTCCGGATCCGCAAGGTCGAGCTGGACTCGCACCTGCGCGGCCGGCAGCGCGCCCGGGCGAAGGCCGCCGCGGCCGGCGTCTCGCGCTGACCCCGCGCCCGGGCCGGGCCGGGCCCCACACCCGGCCGCCACGTCGCCGGTGCGACGATGGCGGCCAGGCGGGCCGCCCGGCCCGCCGCGCGGGGGAGGGCACGTGACCGGCTGGGCGCGCAGGACGCTGCTCGTCGTCGGCGCCTGCCTGCTCACGCTGCTGGCAGCGTGCACGGACGCCCCGGTGGAGCAGCCCGCCCCGCCGCAGCCCGCGCCGCCGCCCGTGACCGCCCGGGCGACCGAGGTCGTCGTCGGCGTGGACGACCTCGGTGCCGGCTTCAACCCGCACCTGCTCGCCGACCGCTCGCCGGTCACGCAGGCGCTGGCCACCCTGGTGCTGCCGTCGGTGTTCCGGCCCGACGCCGACGGCGCCCTGCAGCTCGACCGCACGGTCGCGACCAGCGCCGAGGTCACCTCGACCAGCCCGTTCACCGTGAGCTACGAGCTCAACGTGCAGGCCTCGTGGTCGTCGAACTCGCCGATCGCCGCCGAGGACTTCGTGTACCTCTGGCAGCAGATGCGCACCCAGCCCGGCACGATCGACGCCGAGGGGTACCGGCACGTCACGGACGTCCGGTCGCGGGCCGGCGGCAAGGCCGTCGACGTCGTGTTCGACGAGCCGTACCCGCAGTGGCAGTACCTGTTCAGCGGGCTGCTGCCCGCGCAGATCCTCAAGGACGCCCCCGGCTCGTGGACCGGGGCGCTGCAGGGCGGGCTGCCGGCGTCGGGCGGGCCGTTCCGGGTCGCGGCGGTGGACCGGGCGCGCGGCGAGGTCACGCTCGTCCGCAACGACCTGTACTGGGCCACCCCGGCGACGCTCGACCAGGTCGTGCTCCGCCGGCTGGGGCCGCAGACCCTCGCCGAGGGCCTGCGGGTCGGCGACGTCGACGTCGCGATGCCCACCTCGGGCCCGGAGGTCACCGAGGCCCTCGCCTCGCTCGGCAACGCGATCACCACCGCGCCGGCGCCGCGCGCGACCGTCACCGATCTCGCGCTGCGGTCGGACTACGGGCCGTTGTCCGACGTCCGGGTGCGCCAGGCCGTCGGGGCCCTGCTGGACCGCGAGCGGATCCGGGCCGCCGTGGCGCCGGACGCGCTGCCCGCCGACGCCTTCGGGCTCGCGCCGTCGCAGCCCGGCTACGCCGCCACCGCCCCCGCGGGCGCCCCGGCCCGCCCGGACCCCGCCACCGCCGAGCGGCTGCTCACCGAGGCGGGCTACACCCGGGGCGCCGGCGGGGCCTGGACCCTCGGCAACACCCCGTTGAGCATCGTCGTGGCCGCCGGCGCCGAGCGCGGCACGGACGTCGACGTGGCCGAGGCCGTGGCCGACCAGCTGCGCGCGGCCGGGATCGAGGTCCAGGTCGTCGCGCCGCCCGCGGCGGATCTGTTCACCCAGCGGGCGGTCGTCGCCACCCCGCCCTCCACGACCACGCCGCCGACCTCGCCGTCGTCCGCGGGCGGCACGGTCACCCCGACGCCGAGCGTGGCCCCGACCTCGGGCCCGAGCGCGTCCGCCACGACCCCGGCGACGACGTCGGCCCCGCCGAGCGGCACCGTCGCCCCCAACGCCACCGTGCGCGCGGACATCCTGGTGGAGCCGCGGGCGGTGGGCGGGCCGATCGGGCCGCAGCTGGCCTCGGACCACGGCTGCCCGGACCCGACGCCGTCGCTGCCCGCGCCGCCCGCCCTGCCCAACGGCTTCTGCTCGGCCGCGCTGCAGCCGGTGCTGGAGTCCCTCGCGGCTGCCGCGGTGCCCGACCCGGGCCAGCTCGCCACGGCCGAGCGGGTGCTGTGGGCGCAGCTCCCGGCCCTGCCGCTCTTCCAGCAGGTGTCGCTCCTCGTGAGCACGGCGCCCGGCTCGGCCGCGACCGGGTTCGGCGCCGGTCCGCTCGGGACGGGACCGCTCACGGGGGCGCAACGATGGAGCGCCCCGGTCAGCTGAGCCTTCCCTCAGCAGGGCGAAAGTTACTCCAGAGTAATCACGATGTGTCGCCCTGTCCACCTCACGTCACCCTTTGGTCACGATCGGCGACTTCGTTGGCGGGCGGAGCTGTGAGGTTCCTAAGTTGCCCGAGGGATCGGGCGGGCCGCCCGGCACATGGACGGCCACGCGGCAAGGGTCGAAGTGCCCCGATCCGGGTGGCCCGACCGGGCCGGGACAGGCGAGAGATCGAGGAAGTCCATGAAGAGAACGAGGGCGGCCGCGGCCGCAGCGGTCGCCACGGCGGCGACCCTTGTCCTGGCGGCCTGCGGCGGCGGTGGTGGCGCCGGCGGCAGCTCGGGCGGGGTCTACGGGGACTGCAGCACCAACCCCAACACCTGCAACAGCGTCCCGGCGGACCAGCTGCAGCAGGGCGGGACGGTCACGCTGGCCTCCGAGAAGAACATCGACAACTGGAACGTCATCTCGTCCGAGGGCAACGTCGACTGGACCGGCATGTCGACCAAGCCGCTGCTGACGTACGCGTTCTACACGTCGCCCGATCTCAAGCCGACGCTGAACACGGACCTGCTGGATTCCGCGGACCTCACGAACCCGACGACGATCGTCTACAAGATCAAGCCGGCCGCCGTGTGGAACGACGGCACGCCCGTCACGGCGGACGACTTCGTCATGAGCTGGAAGTGGCAGAACACCCGGGACTGCCCGGCGTGCGAGACCGCCGGCAACGGCGGCTACGACCAGGTCACCGCGGTCACCGGCTCGGACAACGGCAAGACGGTCACGGTCACGCTGTCGAAGCCCTACACCGACTGGCAGAGCCTCTTCAACTCGGCCGCCCCGCTGTACCCGGCCCACATCGGCGCCCAGCAGGGTGACCTGAACTCGCCCGACGGCCTCGCCGCGGCGTTCGACTGGTTCGGCAAGACCCCGCCGACCTACTCGGCCGGCCCGTTCCAGGTCGAGAACTGGCAGGACAACGTCGCGCTGACGCTGGTCCCGAACCCGCAGTGGTACGGCGCGACCAAGCCCAAGCTCGACCGGCTGGTGATCCGCGTGATCACCGACGCCACCCAGGAGCCGCTGGCCCTGCAGAACAACGAGGTCCAGGCGCTGTTCCCGCAGCCGCAGGTCGACATCGTCAACCAGCTCAACAACATCCCGAACGTCTCGAACGCGCAGGCGGCCGGGCTGTCGTGGGAGCACTTCGACTTCAACCTGCAGAACCCGTTCCTCGCCGACAAGGCCCTGCGCCAGGCGCTCTACATCGCCGTGAACACGCAGGACGTCATCGCGAAGACGGTCGGGCAGTTCAACCCGGACATCAAGCCGCTGCAGAACAAGATGTTCGTGCCGCAGCAGGACGGCTACCAGGACAACCTGACGGCCACCGGGCAGGGCTCCGGCGACATCGAGCGGGCCAAGAAGGTCCTCACCGACGCCGGCTACACCGGCGTGGGCTCCGCGCTGGTCGCGCCCAACGGGCAGGCCGTGCCGGCCCTGCGGATGCGCTACACCGTGGGCAACGCGGTCCGGCAGACCGAGTGCGAGCTGTTCCAGCAGTACGCGAAGCAGCTCGGCGTGAACGTCGAGATCTCGACGACGGACAGCCTGGGCACGACCACCAGCTCGGGCGACTACGACGTCATCGTGTTCGGCTGGATCATGTCGCCGGCGCCGTTCGGCGGCGCGCAGCAGCTGTGGCTGTCGAACTCCGGGTCGAACTACGGCAAGTACGTCAACCCGACCACGGACGCGCTGATCAACGAGGCCGCGGCGTCGACGGACATCAACGACGCCCGGGCCAAGCTGAACGAGGCCGACAAGATCATGGCCGAGGACGCCTACGTGCTGCCGCTGTACCAGAAGCCGACGCTGGCCGCGGTGCAGAACACGCTGGGCAACGTGCGCAACAACGCGTCGCTCGACGGGATCACGTACAACACCTCCGAGTGGGGCATCCGCTCCGGCTCGTGACGTGAGGACCGGGGGCGGGCCCGGCCGGGGCGCCGACCGTGTGTCGGCCGCCCGGCCCGGGCCCGTCCCCGGCGTTACCCTGCTCAGACGGCGGCCCGCCCCGCCACGAGCGGAGCGGACCGTGCTCCCACCACGAGTCGGAAGAAGCACATCCGCATGCTCGCCTTCGCCGTGCGCAGGATCCTGTACTCGATACCGGTCCTGATCGTCTCGTCGTTCGTCATCTTCGCGCTGGGCTCCGCGTCGGCGGACCCGCTCGCGCCGCTGCGGGAGAAGAACCCGCCCGCCCCGCAGAACGTGATCGATGCGGAGTACGTCCGCCTGCACCTCGACCAGCCGCTGCTCCAGCGGTACTTCTCGTGGCTCGGCGGCATCTTCACCGGGGACTTCGGCCCGTCGGTCGTGTCCACGGCGAACATCGGCCACGACCTGGGGGACCGCTTCCTGGTCACCATCCGGCTGATCGCGCTGGCGATGGTGCTGGCGCTGATCCTGGCGGTGGTGATCGGCGTCCTGACGGCGGTCAAGCAGTACTCGAAGTTCGACTACGCGGCGACGTTCGTCGGCTTCCTGTTCCTCGCCATGCCGGCGTTCTGGTTCGCGATCCTGCTCAAGCAGGCGGGCATCTCGTTCAACAGCGCCCTGGGCACCCAGGCGATCTACACGATCGGCCAGTCGTCCGTGCCTCCACCGCGGGGCGCCGGGCCCTACGTCGTGGACATCATCGGGCACATGATCCTGCCGACGATCTCGTTGGCGCTGATCTCCTACGCCGCCTGGAGCAGGTTCACCCGGGCCTCGATGCTCGAGGTGATGAACTCGGACTACGTCCGGCTGGCCCGGGCCAAGGGCCTGCCCCGGCGCACCGTGATGGTCAAGCACGGGCTGCGCACCGCCCTCATCCCGCTGACCACCGTGACCGCGCTGGACATCGCGTCGATCATCGGCGGGGCCGTCGTCACCGAGACCGTCTTCCAGTGGAAGGGCATGGGCGACTACCTGCTCACCTCGATCCGGACCAACGACGTCTACGCGACGGCCTCCTGGCTGCTGGTCGCGGCGACCGTGGTGATCGCCTTCAACCTGATCGCCGACCTCCTCTACGGAGTCCTGGACCCGAGGATCCGCTATGCCTGACACCCGGACCCAGACCCCGGAGACCCGGTCGGCGCCCGCGGCGCCGGACCGCGAGTTCACGGTCACCGAGCGCAGCCAGGGGCAGCTGGTCCTCCGGCGCTTCCTGCAGCACCGCGCGGCCGTCGTCAGCCTCTGCGTGCTGGTCGCGCTGGTGCTGCTGGCCTACGTCGGCGGCTGGCTCTGGAAGTACGACGCCGGCCAGTACACCCCGGACAACTCCGTCCCGCCCTCGTGGGACCACCCGTTCGGCACCGACTCCGCCGGCCGCGACCAGTTCGCCCAGGTGCTGCGTGGCACCCGCATCTCGCTGCAGGTCTCGGTCAGCGTCGCCATCCTGGCCACGCTCGTCGGCACGCTGTGGGGCTCGGTCGCCGGGTACTTCGGCGGCAAGACCGACACGGTCATGATGCGCATCTCCGACCTGGTGCTCACGCTGCCGCTGATCGCCGTGGCCGCGATGCTCTCGCACAACTTCGGCGGCTCCTGGTACCTGATCGCGCTGGTCATCGCCGGGCTGTACTGGGCCTACGTGTCCCGGGTGTCGCGCGGTGTGGTGCTGTCGCTGCGGGAGAAGGAGTTCGTCGAGGCCGCCAAGGCACTCGGCGCGAGCGACACGCGGATCATCCTGCGCCACCTCGTGCCCAACGCCCTCGGCTCGATCCTCGTCAACCTGACGATCCTGGTCGCGCTGGCGATCCTGCTCGAGACCTCGCTGTCCTACCTGGGCTTCGGCGTCACGCCGCCGGACACCTCGCTCGGCCTGCTCGTCAGCGAGGCGCAGACCGCGCTCACCACCCGCCCGTGGCTGTTCTACTTCCCGGGCCTGTTCATCATCATCATCGCGCTCACGATCAACTTCATCGGCGACGGCCTGCGTGACGCGTTCGACCCGCAGCAGACGAAGGTGCGCCAGTGACCGAGCGTGCGAGCGAGAAGTTCACGGCGAGTGAGGAGATCGACCTGTCGCCCGCGCCGGGTGCGCGGGGTGCCAAGGGGGACGTCGTGCTCGAGGTCTCCGGCCTCGACGTGACCTTCCCGAGTGCGGACGGGCCCGTGCGCGCGGTCCGCGGCGTGGACTACCGGCTGCACCGCGGCGAGGTGCTGGGGATCGTCGGCGAGTCCGGCTCGGGCAAGTCCGTGACCTCGATGGCGGTGATGCGGCTGCTGCCGGGCACCGCCCAGGTCAAGGGCTCGGTCCGGTTCGACGGCAAGGACCTGCTCACGCTGTCCGAGGCGGAGATGACCCGGATCCGGGGCTCCCGGATCGCGATGATCTTCCAGGACCCGATGACCTCGCTGAACCCCGTCTACACGGTCGGGGCGCAGATCGCCGAGGCCGTCCGGGCGCACCACGACGTCTCGAGGCAGGTGGCCATGGACCGCGCCGTCGAGCTCCTCGACCGGGTCCGGATCCCCAACGCGAAGGACCGCGCGAACTCCTACCCGCACGAGCTCTCCGGCGGCATGCGCCAGCGCGTGGTCATCGCGATCGCCATGGCCAACGACCCGGACGTGATCATCGCCGACGAGCCGACGACCGCGCTCGACGTCACCGTGCAGGCCCAGATCCTCGAGGCCCTGGCCGCGGCGCAGGACGTGACGGGCGCGGCGATGGTGCTCATCACCCACGACCTGGGCGTCATCGCCGGGCAGGCGGACCGGGTGATGGTCATGTACGCCGGCAAGCCCGTCGAGGTCGGCACCGCGGAGGAGGTCTTCTACACCCCGCGCATGCCCTACACGCTCGGCCTGCTCGGCAGCCTGCCCCGGCTCGACCGGCCCAGCGAGCGGCTCACCCCGATCCCGGGGTCGCCGCCGTCGGTCGTCAACATGCCGCCCGGCTGCCCCTTCGGGCCGCGCTGCCCCAAGCACACCGAGCGGTGCGACGAGAGCGAGCCGGAGCTGCGCGCGACCACCGGCGCCGGCCACCTCGCCGCCTGTCACTACGCCGAGACGCTCGAGGGCCAGGAGGCGGCCGACGTGTTCGACAGCGAGGTCGCCGACCACGAGGCGCTGGCCGGGCTCGCCGCGGCCGAGGGCGCCGGCACCGGCAGGGACGGGGAGGCCCGGGCATGACCACGGTCGAGCAGGGCACGCGGACGCTGCTCAGCGTCCGCAACGTCGTCAAGCACTTCCCGATCCGCTCGAAGGGCCTCGTCCGCCGGCAGATCGGCGCGGTGCAGGCCGTCTCGGACGTCTCGTTCGACCTGGCCGAGGGGGAGACCCTCGGGCTGGTCGGCGAGTCCGGCTGCGGCAAGTCCACGACCGCGCGGGTGGTGCTCAACCTGCTGCCCGCGACCTCGGGCGAGGTGCTCTACAAGGGCCGGGACCTCACGAAGATCGGCCGCGGCGACATGCGCGCGCTGCGCCGCGAGCTGCAGATCGTGTTCCAGGACCCGTACGCCTCGCTGGACCCGCGGCTGCCGGTGAACGAGATCATCGCCGAGCCGCTGCGGATCCACGGGCTCTACCGGGAGGACGGCCGCGAGCAGGTCCGGCGGCTGATGCAGACCGTCGGGCTCAAGCCGGAGCACGGCAACCGGTACGCCCACGAGTTCTCCGGCGGGCAGCGGCAGCGCATCGGCATCGCCCGCGCGCTCGCCCTGCGCCCGAAGCTCCTGGTGCTCGACGAGCCGGTCTCGGCCCTCGACGTCTCCATCCAGGCGGGCGTGCTCAACCTGCTCGACGAGCTGCAGACCGAGCTGGGGCTGTCGTACCTGTTCGTGAGCCACGACCTGTCCGTGGTGCGGCACATCGCGGACCGGATCGCGGTCATGTACCTGGGCTCGATCGTCGAGACCGGGACGGCCGAGGAGCTGTTCGCGGGCCCGGCGCACCCGTACACGCAGGCGCTGATCTCGGCGATCCCGCTGCCCGACCCCCGCAAGGAGCGGGCCCGGGAGCGGATCACGGTCGTCGGGGACCTGCCGAGCCCGGCCGACCCGCCGTCCGGCTGCCGGTTCCGCACCCGGTGTCCGAAGTTCGCGAACGAGCTGTCCGACGCCGAGCGGACGCGCTGCGTGGAGGAGCCGCCGGCCCTGGTCGAGCGGGGGCAGGGGCACCCGGTGTCCTGCCACTACGCCGAGCGCAGGGCGCTGCTGTGAGGACGTAGGCTCCCGCAGTGTTCGCTGCGTTCCCCGCGCTCCCCGCCCGTCGGGTCCTGTTCGTCCACGCGCACCCGGACGACGAGACCCTCACCACCGGCGGCGCCATCGCCCGGTACGCCGCCGACCCCGACACGGCCTGCGTGGTCGTGACGTGCTCGCTGGGCGAGGAGGGCGAGGTCATCCCGCCGGAGCTGCGCGAGCTCGCGCCGGACCGGGGCGACCAGCTCGGCGGGTACCGGGTGCACGAGCTGGCCGGGGCGCTCGCCGCCCTCGGGGGTCCGGCGCACCGGTTCCTGGGCGGGCTCGGGCGCTGGCGGGACAGCGGCATGGAGCACGGCGAGGGCACCCGCGCGGTCACCCCGGCCGTGCTGCACCCGCGGGCCCTCGCCGGGCCGGGGACGTTCGAGGAGCAGCTCGCGCAGCTGCTCGCCGTCGTCGACGAGCTGCGGCCGCAGGTCGTCGTCTCCTACGCCGACGACGGCGGCTACGGCCACCCGGACCACGTCCGCGCCCACACCCTCACGACCGCGGTTGCGGAGGCGCGCCCGGACACCGTCGCGCGCGTCTTCCACGCCGTCCGCTCGCGCTCCGAGCTCGACGCCGGGCTGGCGTCGATCAAGGGCCTGCCCGGCATGCCGTTCCGGTTCCCCGAGCCGGACGAGCTGCCCAGCGCGCCCGACGCCGTCGTCACGACCCGGCTGGACGTGTCCGGCCACCGCGCTGCGCTCGTCGCGGCGATGCGCGCGCACGCCACGCAGATCGCGGTGTGGGAGAGCGACGGGCCGGAGGGCGCGGTGGCGTTCGCGATGAGCAACGACGTCGCCCAGCCGCTGATCGACGTCGAGGAGTACGTGCTGGCCTCGGGGGCGGGGCCGGCCCCCGCCGACGACCTGTTCGCGGGGCTCGGCTGATGCGCTGGCTCACGCTCGCGGCGGTGCTGCTGGCCGCGGCCCTGCTCACGGCGCTCGAGCTGCTGCTCCAGCCGATGTACATCGGGCCCGTGCCCGCCCCGGTCGGCACTGTGCTGGTGCTGCTGACCATGCCCTGGCTGATCCACGCCGCCGCGGAGGTCTCGACCACCACCGCCGTGGCCGCCTCGCCGCTGGCGGTCTGGGTCGTGGTCCTCGGGGTGCTGGGGTTCGCCGGCCCGGGCGGGGACGTCGTCCTGCCGGCGACCTGGCAGTCCTTCCTGCTGCTGGTCGCGGGCCTGCTCGCCGGGCTGCTGCCGCTGCGCCGGGTCGTCGACTCCGCCGACGCCCGCCGCTCCGCCGAGCGGGGTGCCGACCCGCGCGGGATGATCCGGTCGTGAGCGACGGACCCATTCCCGACGCGGCGGTCGTCGGGCTCCTGCGGCCCTTCGTCCGGGCCACCCGGCCGATCCTCTCGGCGCTGCGCGACTCCGATCCCTTCGGCCTGCGCGGCCGGGACGGCGGGACGGACGGTGAGCGCTCCACCCGCGACAAGCTGCTCGACGCGCTGGCCGCGGCCCCGGTGCCCGGCACCGCGACCTGGGCGCGGATGGACGTGGCCGCGCGACAGCGGTGGTGGATCTACCGGGTCGGCCGGTTCGCCACCGGCGTCGCCGCGATCCCCGGCCTGGGCGGCGCGCTCGCCCGCACGCTGCCGGTCGGCGCGGCCATCGGCGCCGCCGCGCAGGGCATGCTGCTGGTCGCGGTGGCCGGCGAGCACGGCGTCACGGACGAGGACCACCTGGTCTCGCTGCTGGCCTGGGTGCTGTTCCGGCGCCGGCCCGAGCTGGGGACGCCGACGGCCGCCGAGGACGCCGCCGCCGACGCCCGTGCCGCCGAGATCGAGGGCGACCTGGCCACGGGCGGCCGGCCGACCGCGGCGAGGATCGGGTCCGCGGTGTGGCGGCTCGGCCGGGCGCTGTACTCGGTCGAGGACGAGCTGGACAAGCGCCCGCACGGCCGCTTCTACCACGAGGCGCTCGGCATGCTGCCGGTCGTCGGGGTGCTGGGGAAGTACCTCGGCGAGTGGTCCGGGCTCAAGCGCGCGGCCCGCGAGGCCCAGCGCTGGCTCGCGGGGCGAGGACTCGCGAGGGTCTAGCGGCCCGGGCCGAGGTAGTGGTAGCGGTGGTGCTCGGTGCAGCCCAGCCGCGCGTAGAGGGCGCGGGCGCCCCCGTTCTGCAGGTTGACCTGCAGCACCGCCCAGCGGGCGCCCTGCTCGAGGCCCCACGCCGCCGCGGCCGCCGTGAGCGCGGTGCCGACCCCCTGCCGTCGCACCTCGGAGCGGGTGGCCAGGCGGGACAGGTGCAGGTGGTCCTCCACGACGGCGGCCCGCAGCGCCCCCGTCGGGGTGCCGTCCGCCCCGCGGGACACGGCGAAGCCCGGGCGCGCCGCCGCGGTGAGGACGTGCCGCTCCGCCTCGCTCTCCGGGGCCCCGGTGATCGCCCACCAGTCGTCGGTCGCGTCCGGGGTGAGCTCGACCGCCGCGGTCGACGGCAGCGCCGCCAGGTTCGTGAGATCCGCCACCAGGACGGCGACCTCGGGCCCGGCCTGGTGCCCGCCGTCGAGCACCCAGCCCTCCCGCGCCGCGGCCTCGGACCAGGGCGAGCCCATCGGCGTCTGCAGCCGGGTCGGGATGCCGTGCTCCGCCGCGAACGCCCGGACGCGGTCGAGCGCCGCGTCGATCGGCAGCCCCGGGTCCCCGACGGCGAGCGCCGAGTTCGCCCGGCCGGTGAAACCGCCCGCCGCGCGCAGCCGCCAGCCGCCGAGCGGCTCGTCGACCACGGCCGGCCAGGCGTCGGCACACAGGTTCTCCAGGCGGGACACCGCGCTCCAGGAGGCCCGGCGGCGCGGGGCCGGCGGGACGACCCGCACCGCGACGACGGCCGCGCGCTCCACCCGCACCGGCCCCTTCCGGGTGTCGACGACGACCGTGCCCGCGCCGCCGTCGGACAGCGGGCCGACGGCGTCGGTGTAGAGCGGGCGGCCCTCGCGTTCCCCGATCCGGTGCCGGAGCGCGACCCGTTCGCCCAGGGCGGCGTCGATCAGTGCGGCGATCCCCGGCCGCCCGGGGTGCTCGTCCGGAGTCATCGAGTGAGGCTTGCCTTCCCGTGTGAGAGTGGGTACCCGCGGGTTAACCTGCCACGGAGAACGCCCGCGCCAGAACAGCGCCCGCTTGTGGAGGACCTTCCGTGACGTACGTGATCGCCGAGCCCTGTGTGGACCTCAAGGACAAGGCGTGCATCGAGGAATGTCCCGTGGACTGCATCTACGAGGGCGCCCGCATGCTCTACATCCACCCCGACGAGTGCGTCGACTGCGGTGCCTGCGAGCCGGTCTGCCCGGTCGAGGCCATCTACTACGAGGACGACGTCCCGGACCAGTGGGGCGCGTACACCAAGGCCAACGCGGACTTCTTCGAGGAGCTGGGCTCGCCCGGCGGCGCCTCGAAGGTCGGGCTGACCGAGGCCGACCCGGAGCCGATCAAGAGCATGGCGCCGGTCGAGCACGACGAGTGAGCGAGCGGCAGCGAGCGAACCATCGGCGGGGCATCGCGCTCCCCGACTTCCCCTGGGACTCCCTCGCCGAGGTCAAGGCGCTCGCAAACGGCCACCCCGGCGGGATCGTCGACCTCTCGGTCGGCACGCCGGTCGACCCGGTCCCGGCCGTCGTCCGTGCCGCGCTGACCGGCCCGGCCGCGGACGAGCCCGGCTACCCGACCACGTACGGCCCCGACTCGTTGCGCCAGGCGATCGCGGACTCGCTGACCCGCCGCTTCGGCGTCGCGGGGGCCGACCCGGCCGCGGTGCTGCCCACGATCGGCTCCAAGGAGCTGGTCGCCTGGCTGCCGACGCTGCTCGGCCTCGGCACGGGCGACGTCGTCGCGGTGCCGGAGCTGGCCTACCCGACCTACGAGGTGGGCGCGCTGCTCGCCGGCGCCTCCGTGGTCCGGCTGGCCGACGGTGAGGCCCCGCCCGCCGGCACGAAGCTGGTCTGGCTCAACTCGCCGTCGAACCCCACGGGCCGGGTGCTCGACGCCGCCGGCCTCCGCTCCGCCGTCGACGCCGCCCGGGCGGTCGGCGCGGTCGTGGCGTCGGACGAGTGCTACCTCGGGCTGTCCTTCGGCGCGCCGGTCGCCTCGGTGCTGTCGCCGGAGGTGAGCGAGGGTCGGCACGAGGGCCTGCTGGCCGTGCACTCGATGTCCAAGACGTCGAACCTGGCGGGGTACCGCGCGGCGTTCGTCGCGGGCGACGCGGCCCTGGTGAAGGCGCTCCTGGAGATCCGCAAGCACGCCGGCATGATCGTGCCGTTCCCGGTGCAGGCCGCGCTCGCGGCGGCCGCGGCGGACGACGCGCACGTCGCCGAGCAGGTCAAGGTCTACGAGAAGCGGCGGAGCCGGCTGCGGGGCGCTCTCGAGCGCGCCGGGTACCGGATCGACCACTCCGAGGCCGGGCTCTACCTGTGGACGACCGAGGACCGGCCCTGCCGGGACACCGTCCGCTCGCTGGCCGAGCGGGGGATCCTCGTCGCGCCCGGCGAGTTCTACGGGCCCGCCGGCGCGCGGCACGTCCGGATCGCCCTCACGGCCACGGACGAGCGGATCGACGAGGCGGTGCGGCGGCTGGAGGGCTGAGCCCCTCCCGCCGCTCCCGCACCTCTCAGATCTCGGCGGCGCGGGCGGCGACGTGCTCCCACGCCGCCCACCACTCGCCGCGCTTCTCGGTGGCCCGGGCCCGCTCGCGCTCGACGAGCCGGCCCGCCACGAACACGACGTGCGCGTCGGGGTACTCGCCGAGGCCGTCGAGCAGGCCGCGGATCCGCTCCTCGGCCACGCAGGCGTCCTGGTGGTCGCCGAGCACCTCCTGGAGCCCCGCGGTGGCCTTGAGCAGCCGCTTCACCCGCGCGCCGAGCATGGGCTCGACCAGCTCGCCGGTGTAGCGCACCCGCTTCCCGAGGATCCGCAGGTCGTGCAGCGTCTGGTCGGGCGGGTCGTCGCCGGCGCGGCGCACCGCCTTGCGCAGCCGCCGCACCTCCGCGCGCACCAGGTCGATGAGCTCGGGCTGCGCCTGGGTGGCCGACGGCGTGGGCAGCGGCAGCCGGATCGCATCGGCCAGCCGCTCGAGCAGGGCCCGGTAGCGCCCGGACTCCAGCACGGCCAGCATCGCCGCCCGGGCGGTCTCGCGCTCCGCGTCGAGCGAGGCGACGAGCTGCGTGCCGGAGGCCCGCTCCCGCTCGGGCAGGGTCGCGATCTCGCCGCGCAGGCGCAGCAGCAGGACGTCCAGGTCGCGGACCGGCCCGAGGGCGCGGCCGAGCCAGCCCAGCTCGGCCCGCAGCCCGTCCGCCCAGGTTCGGTCGAGCAGCGGCCGGGCCGCCTTGAGCGCCGCGCGCATCCGCCGCACCGCCACCCGCATCTGGTGCAGGTCCTCGATGTCGCTGCCGTCCCGGGTGCCCGGGTCGTGGGCGAGCAGGGCCCGCAGCCGCAGGTCGAGGGCGGCGCGGACGTGGTGCACCGGCGAGTCCGACGGCGCGGCCGTCAGCGGGGCCGGCAGGTCGGCGCCGGTGAGGGCGACCGGGGACGTGCTGGGAGCGGACACGAGCGGGCACCGTAGCCGACGGAGATGAACGCGCCGGCCCCGGTGCCCGTCGGCCGTCAGTTCTTGTGCAGGTCCTCGTTGAGCGCGATGCCCTGGCCGGTGCGGGGGAGGGCCTCCACGGCGCCGGAGACGCTGTTGCGGCGCAGCAGCAGCCCGTTCTGGCCGGACAGGCTGCGGGCGGCGACCGAGGTGCCGTCCGGCAGGGCGACCTTCGTGCCGGCGGTGACGTACAGCCCGGCCTCGACCACACAGTCGTCGCCCAGAGAGATGCCGATGCCGGCGTTGGCGCCGAGCAGGCAGCGCTCGCCGATGGAGATGACCGCGGTGCCGCCGCCGGAGAGCGTGCCCATGATCGAGGCGCCGCCGCCGACGTCCGAGCCGTTGCCGACGACGACCCCGGCCGAGACCCGGCCCTCGATCATCGAGGAGCCCAGCGTGCCGGCGTTGAAGTTGACGAAGCCCTCGTGCATCACGGTGGTGCCCTCGGCGAGGTGGGCGCCGAGCCGGACGCGGTCGGCGTCGGCGATCCGGACGCCCGAGGGGAGCACGTAGTCGACCATGCGCGGGAACTTGTCGACGCCGTACACGGTGACCGGACCGCGCGTGCGGAGCTTGGCCCGGACGAGCTCGAACCCGGGGACGGCGCAGGCGCCGAAGTTGGTCCACGCGACGTTCGCGAGCAGCCCGAACTGGCCCTCGAGGCTGACCTCGTGCGGGCGGACGTGCCGCCCGGACAGCAGGTGCAGGCGCAGGTAGACGTCGGCGGCGTCGACCGGCTTGTCGGCGAGCGAGCCGATCTCGGTGCGCACCACCTTCATGGTGACCCCGCGGTCGGCGTCCTCCCCGGCCAGCGGCTCCAGGTCGGCCGAGGTGTCGGGGGCGTCCGTGCCCAGCGCGGGGGCCGGGTACCAGACGTCGAGGACGGTCCCGTCGGCCGTGACGGTGGCCAGGCCGGTGCCGGAGGCGGGATCGGTGCGGAACTCGGTGCTCACGGGCGTCGAATGTAACCGTCCGGGCCCGCTCCGCCCTCCTCCGGGTGCGGCCCGGACCGGGATCCGGGAAGCGTCGGGAGGAGTTGACATGTCGGATATCTCCGACGCATCATGGGATCGTGCCCGACGACGTCTTCCTCGCGCTGGCCAACCCGGTGCGCCGGCGGCTGCTGGAGCTGCTGGCGGAGGGCCCGCGCACGGCGGGGGCGCTCGCGGGGGAGTTCGCGCTGAGCCGGCCGGCGGTCGCCGAGCACCTGGGCGTGCTGCGGCGCGCCGGGCTGGTGCGGGACGAGCCGGAGGGGCGGCGGCGGCACTACCACCTGGAGCCCGGGCCGCTGGCCGAGATCGGCGAGTGGCTCGCGCCCTTCGAGCACTACTGGCGCGGTCGGCTGAAGGATCTCGCCGACCTCGTGGAGAACGAGATGCCGGACGAGAGTGAGGACCGATGAAGGGCAGCCTGATCGCGGCCGTGACCGTGGACCAGTTCGTCGCCGGACGGCCCGCGAAGGTGTGGCGGGCGCTGACCGAGCCCGAGCTGCTGGCGCGGTGGTGGGCGCCGGGCGACGTGGCGGCCGAGGTCGGGCACCGCTTCACCCTGCAGATGCCCGGCTGGGGCGACGTGGCCTGCGAGGTCCTGGAGGTCCGCGCGCCGGAGCGGTTCGTCTACACGTTCAACGGCACCTGGACGCTCACCTGGACTCTGGTGCCCGAGGGCCGCGGGACCCGGCTGATCCTGGAGCACTCCGGCTTCGACCTCGACGACCGGCAGGGCCGCTTCGCGTTCGACCGCATGGGGCCGGGCTGGCGGGACGAGGTGCTGCCCCGGCTGGCCGCGCTCGTCGAGGAGACGGAGGAGACGGAGGAGACGGAGGAGGCGGTGGACACCGCGCCGTGACGCCCGCGGGGGAGGCCGTGACGCCCGCGGGGGAGACGGCGGACGCCGCACCCCGATCCCCGTGGAACAGTAGGGCGCGTGAGCGCTCCGACCGTCGCCCTGGACCTGACCGCGGACCCCGCCGCGCTGACCGCCGCCCTGGTCGACATGGCCAGCGTGTCCGGGGAGGAGCGGGCGCTGGCCGACGCCGTCGAGGCCGCCCTGCGCGCCCAGGCGCCGCACTTCGAGGTCCTCCGCGACGGCGACGCGGTGCTCGCCCGCACGAACCTCGGCCGCGAGCGGCGGGTCCTGCTCGCGGGGCACCTCGACACCGTGCCGATCGCCGACAACGTGCCGAGCCGGTGGGAGGGCGACCTCCTCTACGGCTGCGGGACGAGCGACATGAAGGCCGGCGACGCGGTGTTCGCGCACCTCGCCGCCACGATCACCGAGCCGCGGCACGACCTCACCCTCGTGTTCTACGACTGCGAGGAGGTGGAGGCGGTCCGCAACGGCCTCGGGCGCCTCGAGCGCAATCACCGGGACTGGCTCGCCGCCGACCTCGCCGTCCCCGGCGAGCCTACGGACGGCGAGGTCGAGGCCGGCTGCCAGGGCACGCTCCGCGTCGAGGTCCGGACGAGCGGCCGTCGGGCCCACTCCGCACGCTCCTGGCTGGGGGACAACGCGATCCACCACGCCGGCGAGGTGCTGCGGCGGCTGGGCGACTACACCCCGCGGCGGGTGGACATCGACGGCTGCGAGTACCGCGAGGGGCTGCAGGCCGTGCGGATCGCGGGCGGGGTCGCGGGCAACGTCGTGCCGGACGAGTGCGTGGTCGGCGTCAACTTCCGGTTCGCGCCGGACCGGTCGGTCGAGCAGGCCGAACAGCACGTCCGCGAGGTCCTCGACGGGTTCGACGTCACGCTCACCGACTCGTCCCCCGGGGCGTTGCCGGGCCTGGCGCAGCCCGCGGCCCAGGAGTTCCTGGCCGCCACGGGCGCGACCGCGCGCGCCAAGTTCGGCTGGACGGACGTCGCCCGCTTCGCCGCCCTCGGGATCCCGGCCGTCAACTACGGGCCCGGCGACCCCAACCTCGCACACACCCGCGACGAGCACGTCGACGTCACGGTCGTCGCCCGCTGCACGGACGTGCTGCGGACCTTCCTGACCTGACCCCGGGCGTTCACACCCGCTCCGTACGCTGGCGTTCATGAGCGCCAACGGGTCCGGGTCCCGCCCGGACGAGAGGCTGCGCGGTCCGGTCGTGCTGCGCCGCGAGCAGAAGATCGAGCCCACGACGACCGACCAGCGCCTGCTCGACTCGCGCGGCCCCACCGACTGGGTGCACACCGACCCGTGGCGGGTCATGCGGATCCAGGCGGAGTTCGTCGAGGGCTTCGGCATGCTCGCCGAGCTGCCCCGCGCCGTCACGGTCTTCGGCTCGGCGCGCACCCCGCGCGACCACCACGAGTACGCCGTCGGGCGCGCGCTGGGCACGGCGCTCGCCGAGGCCGGCTACGCCGTGATCACCGGCGGCGGGCCGGGCGCGATGGAGGCGGTCAACAAGGGCGCCCAGGAGGCCGGCGGGCTGTCGGTCGGGCTCGGCATCGAGCTGCCGTTCGAGCAAGGCCTCAACGACTGGGTCGACCTCGGCATCAACTTCCGGTACTTCTTCGTCCGCAAGACGATGTTCGTCAAGTACTCCCAGGCCTTCGTCTGCCTCCCCGGCGGTTTCGGCACCCTCGACGAGCTGTTCGAGGCGCTCACCCTCGTGCAGACGAAGAAGGTCACCAAGTTCCCGGTCGTGCTGCTCGGCAGCTACTACTGGCAGGGCCTCTACGACTGGATCGCCGGCCCGGTGCTCGAGTCGGGGAAGATCGGCGAGAAGGACCTGGCCCTCCTGCACCTCACGGACGACGTCGACGACGCCGTGAAGGTGGTGCACGAGGCCTACCGGGCCTGGGAGGAGGCGCACTGATGGCGGTCGACGGGACGGCGATCCGGCGGGGCGGGCGCGACCCGCACTCGGTCTGCGTCTACTGCGGATCGTCGGACGGGGTGCCGCAGCGCTACCTGGACCTCGCCGCCGAGACCGGCACCGCGATCGCCGCGCGCGGGTGGACGCTCGTGTCCGGCGGCGGCCGGCGCTCCATGATGGGCGCCGTCGCGCTGGCCGCGCGGGCGGGCGGCGCGCGCACCGTCGGCGTCATCCCGCGGTCGATGGTGGAGCGGGAGTGGGCCGACCACGACTCCGACGAGCTGCTGGTCACCGAGACCATGCGCGAGCGCAAGGCCCTGATGGAGGCGCACGCCGACGCCTTCCTCGCCCTCCCCGGTGGGATCGGGACCTGCGAGGAGCTGTTCGAGGTGTGGACCGCCGGGTCCCTCGAGCTGCACGGCAAGCCGGTCGTCGTGCTCGACCCGGACGGGCACTGGTCCGGCCTGCTCGACTGGGTGTCCGGGCTGGTCGAGGGCGGGTTCGCGAGCCGGGCGCCGCTGGAGCGGATCGTCGTGGCGCGCACGGTCGACGAGGCGCTCGAGGCCTGCGGGCCCGCGGCCGCCGCCGTCGACCGCGCATCCGTGTCACGATCGCAGGCGTGAGCACGCCCGTCCTCCCGCCGCTGCGCTTCGGCACCCGCACCCCGGCCGGCGACCGGGCGCTGGTCATGGCGATCGTCAACCGCACGCCGGACTCCTTCTACGACCGCGGCGCCACCTTCGCCGACGACGCCGCGCTGGTCCGGGTCGACGCCGCCGTCGCCGAGGGCGCGGACATCGTGGACATCGGCGGGGTCAAGGCGGGCCCCGGCGCCGTCGTCGACGTCGACGAGGAGATCCGGCGCGTCGTGCCGTTCGTGGCCGCGGTGCGCGCGCGGCACCCGGACGTCGTGATCAGCGTGGACACCTGGCGCGGCGAGGTGGGGCGGCTGGCCGTCGCGGAGGGTGCCGACCTGCTCAACGACACCTGGCAGGGCGCCGACCCCACGCTGGCCGAGGTGGCCGCGGAGACGGGCGTCGGGATCGTCTGCTCCCACACCGGCGGAGCGGTGCCCCGCCGCCGGCCGCACCGGGTCCGCTACGCCGACGTCGTCGCCGACGTGGTCGCGGAGGTGACCCGCCAGGCCGAGCGGCTGGTCGCGCTCGGCGTGCCCCGCGAGGGGATCCTCGTGGACCCGACGCACGACTTCGGCAAGAACACCTGGCACGGCCTCGCCCTGCTGCGGCACTGCGACACCCTGGTCGCGACCGGCTGGCCGGTGCTGATGGCCCTGTCGAACAAGGACTTCGTGGGCGAGACGCTCGGCGCCGACGTGGACGGCCGGCTGGAGGGCACGCTGGCGGCCACGGCGCTGGCCGCGGCGGCGGGGGCCCGGGTGTTCCGGGTGCACGAGGTCGCGGAGACGCGGCGGGTGCTCGACATGGTCGCCTCGATACGGGGTACCCGGCCCCCTGCTCGCACGGTGCGGGCCCTGGCGTAGGAACAGGCGAGGAAAGGGATCCGAATCACCCGGAAGAATGGTTTGAGGCTTCACGCTACGCCGTTCCCGGAACCGAATCGATGCTCCTAACTGCTCCGTAACCTGCTGATACCTCTGCAGTAATCGGAGCCAGAACTAATCGCAACTGCCGGGGCCCACTCCTCCGCTGTGCCCGGCCCGCTCCATCGAGTTGTCCGTCCGTCCCTCGCGTAGACCACGCCCGAGACGCACCCGAGGAGAACCATGATGCCCATCACCGAGGACTGGTTCGCCCGTCGCACCTGGCAGACGCCCGACTGGAGCGTCGACGACCTGATCGCCGCGAAGCGCGGCCGGAAGGTCTCCGTCGTGCTCCCCGCGCTGAACGAGGAGGCGACGATCGGGGCGATCGTCGCCGGCATCCGGCCCTTCACCGAGGGCGACCGCCCCCTGGTCGACGACCTGCTGGTCATGGACTCCGGGTCGACCGACGACACCATCGCGATCGCCCGCGCGAACGGCGCGCGCGTCGCGCTGCGCACGGACGTCGTCCCCCATCTCGAGCCGGTCCCGGGCAAGGGCGAGGTGCTCTGGCGCTCGCTGGCCGCCACGGACGGCGACGTCATCTGCTTCATCGACTCGGACCTGGTCGACTTCGACCCCGGGTTCGTGCCGTCGCTGCTCGGCCCGCTGCTGCTGGCCGGCGGCGTCCACCTGGTCAAGGGCTTCTACCGGCGCCCGCTGCGGCTGGAGGTGAGCGAGGCGGAGTCCCTGGAGCACGGCGGCGGCAGGGTCACCGAGCTCGTCGCGCGCCCCCTGCTCTCCGCGCTGCGGCCCGAGCTCGCCGGCATCGTGCAGCCGCTCGGCGGCGAGTACGCCGGCACCCGCGAGCTGCTCGAGTCGGTCCCGTTCGCCACGAGCTACGGGGTGGAGATCGGGCTGCTGCTCGACACCGTCTCCTCCTTCGGGCTCGACGCGATCGCGCAGGTCAACCTGGGCGTGCGCAAGCACCGCAACCGGAACCTGATGGACCTCGGGGTGATGTCGCGGCAGATCACGGCCACGGCCCTGCGGCGCTCCGGGCTGCCGGACACCGGTGCCGCGCTCACCCAGTTCGTGCAGGTCGGCGGGGAGTGGGTGCCCAACAGCCGGGAGCTCGACCCCACCGAGCGGCCGCCCATGCGCACGCTCGTCGCGGCCCCGGACCAGGTCGCCTGACCGCGACCGGCCCCCCGCGGGTCTGCTCGCGCGCCGTCCCCGCCCGTGATGTGATGCCCGGGTGGGGACCGCGCTCATCTACCTGCTCGTCGTCGCGGTGGTGGCGGCGGTGGTGTTCGTGCTCGCCGGGCTGGTGTTCGGCCGCGGCGAGGAGCTGGCCCCGCTCGCCCCCGGCGCCACGCCCACCCGGCTGCCCGCCGAGGCCGTCCGCGGGGACGACGTCCGCGACCTGCGCTTCCAGCAGGCGCTGCGCGGCTACCGGATGGCCGAGGTGGACTGGGTGCTCGACCGGCTGGCCGAGGAGCTCGACCGGCTCACCGACGAGCGGGACCGGGTGACCGACGAGCGCGACGCCCTCGCCCTGCGGGTGCACGAGCTCGAGGCCGCCCGCCCGCGCGCGGAGGGGGACCGGTGAGGACCCGCCGCGACCTGGTCGTCGCCGTCGACGTGGCCGCCCCGGCCGCCACCGTCTGGGACCTCGTCACCGACTGGGAGCGGCAGCGGGAGTGGATCCTCGCCACCCGGGTGCGGGTGGTCTCCGGCGACGGCCGGTCCCCGGGATCCGTCGTCGTGGCCGTGACCGGGGTGGGGGACGTCGGGGTCGTCGACACCATGACCGTCAGGGCGTTCGAGCCCGCCCCGGAGGGCGGCGGCCGGGTCGACGTCCGGCACACCGGGCTCGTCGTGACCGGGGACAGCTCGTTCGTCGTGGCCGCGCAGGGCGCGGACCGCTGCCGCTTCACCTGGACCGAGGGCCTGGAACTGCCGTTCGGCCGGCTGGGGGCGCTCGGCTGGCCCCTCGTCGGGCCGGTGACCGCGGCCGGGTTCCGGATGTCGCTGCGCCGGCTGGCCCGGCTGGCCGAAACCGTCGGACCCACCGCGTAGCGTCCCGCCCGTGACCGATGGGATGAGCCGCTGCGGCTGGGCGACCTCCGCGCCCGACTACGTCGCCTACCACGACGAGGAGTGGGGCTTCCCGCTGCACGGCGAGCGGGCGATGTTCGAGCGGCTCACCCTCGAGGCGTTCCAGTCCGGACTGTCCTGGCTGGTCATCCTGCGCAAGCGGCCGCACTTCCGGAAGGCGTTCGCCGACTTCGATCCCGCCGCCGTCGCCGCCTTCGGGGAGAGCGACGTCGCGCGCCTGCTCGGCGACGCGGGGATCGTGCGCAACCGCGCCAAGATCGAGGCCACGCTGGCCAACGCCCGCGCGGTGCTCGCGCTGGACACCCCGCTCGACGAGCTGCTCTGGTCCTTCGCTCCCGCGGAGCACGTCCGCCCGGCCACGCTCGCCGAGGTCCCGGCCGTCACGCCGGAGTCGAAGGCCATGGCCAAGGAGCTCAAGCGCCGCGGGTTCCGGTTCGTCGGACCCACCACGTGCTACGCGTTGATGCAGGCCGCCGGGCTGGTCGACGACCACGTCGCGGACTGCTTCCGGGCCGCCGGACCGGCCGCTGCGGAGAGCCCCGCGTCCACCCCGGACTAGCCCTGCGCGATCAGCGACAGGCCGGTTGCGCTGGGTGAACGCCACACGATTGATCGCCTCGGTTGCGTGTCGAGATCCGCGATGGGGAAGAATGAGGGCCACCATCCCGCCTGTGCGCGCTCCCCAGCGCATCGGCGCCCTGCACGAGACGACAGACGGAGGGAGCAGGACATGGCGGCGATGAAGCCCCGGACCGGCGACGGACCCCTGGAAGTGACCAAGGAGGGCCGGGGCATCGTGATGAGGGTGCCGCTCGAGGGCGGCGGCCGCCTCGTCGTCGAGATGACGCCCGAGGAGGCCGAGAACCTCGGCGAGGCCCTGCGCGGCGCGACGGGCTGAGACCCGCCGCCCGCACGGGCCGACCGCGGCGGTCCGGGTCTCGTCAGGCCCGGACCGCGTGCAGGTCGCGGATCCGCAGCCCCGACGCGCCCGCGACCGTGCCCGGCTCGCCCGTGAGGACGCGCTCCGGCTCGGCCGGGATCGTCAGCATCTCGATCGACACCGCCCCGCACCCGCATCGCACGTAGCGCACCCAGCCCTCCGAGGTGTGGTGCGTGGACAACGTCGTGGCGCCTGCGGTCCGTCCGCACTGCGCACAGCGCATGAGGGTCCCCTCGATTCGGTAATATGCATCCGTCGTTGACGGCTTACTCGTCGAGGGTAGCAGGTGTAAGAGGCCAGTGGATTTCATCGGTTACCGGAGTGACGCACTCGGTGCGGCCGTCGCGCTCGTCAACACCGTGACCGCGCCGCCGCGCGGCACCGTCGAGGAGGCTGCGCCGCCGGACCAGCTGCGCCGCGTCCTGGTGGAGCACGGGTACATCGCCGGCCGGGCGCCCGCGTCCGTCGAGTCCGACCTGCGGGGGTGGGCCGGGCGGCTGCGCTCCGTCTTCGACGCCGAGGACCTCGACACCGCGGCGGCGGCGGTGAACGCGCTGCTCACGGACGTGCGGATCGGGCCGCACCTGACCCGGCACGACGGGCAGGGCTGGCACCTGCACTACTCGCCGCCCGACGCCGCCGTGCTCGACCGCGTCCGCTCCACCACGGCCTTCGCCCTCGCGATGCTGCTCTCGGAGTACGGCCTCGACCGGCACGGCCGGTGCGCCGCCGACGGGTGCGAGCGGGTCTTCGCGGACACCTCCCGCAACGCCGCCCGGCGCTACTGCTCCCCGTCCTGCGCCAACCGGTCCGCGGTCGCCGCGCACCGGGCGCGCCAGCGCTCCGCCCGCTGAGCGCGGCCCGCCGGACCGACTCGCGCGAGGCGGGAGCGCGACTCGCGCGGTTACAGGGCCTGGTAGATGGCGACCGTGCGCTCGGCGGCGGTGGCCCAGGCGAACTCCCGCACCGCCCGCTCGCGCCCGGCCCGGCCCATCGTCGCGGCCCGCTCCGGGTCGCGCACCAGCTCGTTGATCGCGGCGGCCAGGCCGCCGCGGAAGGCCGGGACCCCGTTCTCGTCGTAGTGCACGAGCAGCCCGGTCTCGCCGCCGGCCACGACCTCGGGGATGCCGCCGACGTCCGAGGCGACCACGGCCGTGCCGCACGCCATCGCCTCGAGGTTCACGATCCCCAGCGGCTCGTACACCGAGGGGCACACGAACACGGTGGCGGCCGACAGCAACTGTCGGACCTCCGCGGTGCCCAGCATCCGCCGCACCCAGATCACGCCGGGCCGGGAGGCGGCCAGCTCGCCGACCGCCTTCTCGGTCTCCTCGGCGATCTCCGGGGTGTCCGGCGCGCCCGCGCACAGCACGATCTGCGCCTCCTCCGCGACCTCGTGCGCCGCGGCGATGAGGTGGGCCAGGCCCTTCTGCCGGGTGATCCGGCCGACGAACACCACGCTCGGCCGGTCCGGGTCCACCCCGTTCGAGACGAGCGCCTCCCGGCCGGGGTCGGGCCGGTAGAACTCCGTGTCGATCCCGTTGTGCACCACGTGGACCCGGGCGGGGTCGAGCGCGGGGTAGCACTCCAGGACGTCCCGGCGCATGCCCTCGCTGACCGCGATGACGGCGTCGGCGGCCTCGTAGGCGGTCTTCTCCACCCAGGACGACAGGGCGTACCCGCCGCCGAGCTGCTCGGCCTTCCACGGCCGCCGCGGCTCCAGCGAGTGCGCGGTGACCACGTGCGGGATGCCGTAGAGGGTCTTGGAGAGGTGACCGGCCATGTTGGCGTACCAGGTGTGCGAGTGCGCGATGTCCGCGCCCTCGACGCCCGCGACCATCGTCAGGTCGGTGCCCAGCGTCTGGAGCGCGGCGTTCGCCCCGGCGAGCCCGCCGGGAGTCGGATAGGCCCGGACGCCGTCGCGCGGCGGCCCGTCGGGGGAGCCGAAGCAGTGGACGTCGACGTCGACCAGCGCGCGCAGCGCCGGCACGAGATGGGCGACGTGCACCCCGGCCCCGCCGTAGACGTCCGGGGGGTACTCGCGGGTGAGCAGACCGATCCGCACGCGGGCACACGCTATCGGTAGACCGGCCCCGGCACAGCACGGAGGAGGCCGTTCCCTCCCGGTCGGGGAACCCGCTCGCGTATGGCCTCCGTATGGCCGGGTACACCCCTGGCGCACTAGGGTTCAGGCTCGAGACGCCCCGGCGCCGACAGGGCGGCCGGCAGGACCGTCGACGGTGGTCCCGACCGAGGGGCCGCGGTGCGACGAGGGACGGGGGACAGCGGTGACGACCTCCTCGCGGATGCTGGCTCCGGGTGGGATGCCCGCCAACGTCCTGGGCATCGTCCTGGCGGGGGGTGAGGGCAAGCGGCTCTGGCCGCTGACGGCGGACCGGGCGAAGCCCGCGGTGCCGTTCGGCGGCAACTACCGGCTGATCGACTTCGTGCTGTCGAACCTGGTCAACGCCGGGATCCACCAGATCTGCGTGCTCACCCAGTACAAGTCGCACTCGCTCGACCGGCACATCTCCACCACCTGGCGGCTGTCGAGCGTGCTGGGGCAGTACATCACCACCGTCCCGGCGCAGCAGCGGCTCGGCCGGCGCTGGTACACCGGCAGCGCCGACGCGATCTTCCAGAGCCTCAACCTGGTCTACGACGAGCGGCCGGACTACATCGCGGTCTTCGGCGCCGACCACGTGTACCGCATGGACCCGGGCCAGATGATCGCTCAGCACATCGCCACCGGCGCGGGCGTCACGGTCGCGGGCATCCGGGTGCCGCGGGTGGAGGCCAAGGCCTTCGGCTGCATCGACTCGGACGAGAGCGGCAAGATCGTCGGGTTCCTGGAGAAGCCGTCGGACCCGCCGCACGTGCCGGACGACCCCGAGGTCACGTTCGCCTCGATGGGCAACTACGTGTTCACCACGGACGCCCTGATCGACGCCCTGCGCGCCGACGCCGAGGACGGCGACTCCGACCACGACATGGGCGGCGACATCATCCCGCGCATGGTCAAGGACGGGGACGCGCACGTCTACGACTTCGCCGACAACGTCGTGCCGGGCGCGACGGACCGGGACTCGGGCTACTGGCGGGACGTCGGGACGATCGACGCCTACTACGACTCGCACACCGACCTGGTGAGCATCCACCCGGTCTTCAACCTCTACAACATGCGCTGGCCGATCCGCACGGCCACGCCGCCGCTGCCGCCGGCCAAGTTCGTCGACGGCGGCATCGCGCAGGACTCCATCGTCGGCGCGGGCACGATCATCTCCGGCGCCATCGTGCGCCGGTCCACGGTCAGCCCCGGCGTCACGGTGCAGAACGGCGCGGAGGTCTCGGACTCGGTCGTGCTGCCGGGTGCGCGGATCGGGCGGGGCGCGGTGGTGCGCCGGGCGATCCTGGACAAGAACGTCGTGGTGCCGGACGGGGCGCTGATCGGCGTGGACCTGGCCCTGGACCGGGCGCGCTACACCGTCAGCCCCGGCGGGGTCGTCGTGCTGGGGAAGGGCGTGACGGCCCTCTAGGGACCGGTCGACGGGATCACCGGCGCCGGGTCGCCACCAGCAGGCTCCCGGCCAGCGGGAGGACCGCGGACACGAGCTGCTCGCCCTCCTCGGCGGCCCGGACGGTCTCGCGCAGGTCCGGGTCCTCGGCGCCGGCGAGCACGACCACGCCGCCCGGACGCAGCAGCCGGACGGCCTCGGCGAGGTACGCGCCCGCGTCCCCGTCGTGGGCGTGGACCACCACGAGGTCGTAGCCGCCGTCCGTGAGCCGGGGGAGCACCTCGAGCGCCAGCCCGTTGATCAGCCGGAGCCGGCCGGGGGAGTGCCCCGCGTCGAGGAAGGAGCGGCGGGCCGTGCGCTGCAGCTCGGGGTCCACGTCGATCGTGGTGAGGGTGCCGCCGGGCACCATCCCGCGCAGCAGGTGCAGCCCGCTCGCGCCCGAGCCGGTGCCGATCTCCACCACGGCACGGGCCGCGGTCGTCGCGGCCAGGAAGGCGAGGAGGGTGCCTGTGTCGGCCGCAGTGCTCTCACCGGCGGTCATGGTCGAAGAACATACTGGTCGTCCGGGTTCACAGGTTCTTCTCAGACGACTATCACGCTCCTGTCACCGGGGTCCGTCATGGTGGTGGCGTGGGACCGGGGTCGTCGGTCCCGCCCCGGGGCCGGGAACCATCCCCGCCGGCCCGACGTTGACCGGACGGCACGACCCGCCGCAGGAGGTGCGCTCCCCGCCATGACCGACCGACCGGCCACCGTGGGATTCGACGACGTGTCGGGTTCCGCCGAGGGGAACGACTGGACCCCGCCGAGCTGGGACGAGGTCGTCCGGGAGCACGCGGACCGGGTCTACCGGCTCGCCTACCGGCTCACGGGCAACCCGCACGACGCCGAGGACCTCACGCAGGAGACCTTCATCCGGGTCTTCCGCTCCCTCGCGAACTACCGGCCCGGCACGTTCGAGGGCTGGCTGCACCGCATCACCACGAACCTGTTCCTCGACATGGTCCGCCGCCGCGCCCGGCTGCGCATGGAGGGCCTGCCCGAGGACACCGACCGCCTGCCCGGCGGCGGCCCCGAGCCGGAGGACGTGTTCTCCGCCACGCACCTGGACCCCACGCTGCAGGCCGCGCTCGACGAGCTGGCGCCGGAGTTCCGCGCCGCGGTCGTGCTCTGCGACGTCGAGGGCCTCTCGTACGAGGAGATCGGCGCCACCCTCGGGGTGAAGCTGGGTACCGTGAGGAGCAGGATCCACCGCGGCCGGGCGGCGCTGCGTCAGGCGATCGAGCGTCGCCGCGCGCTGGAGGGCACGGAGAGCGGTACGGAGAGCACGGTGGGTCGCGAGCTGGTGGCGGCCGGGGAGAGGTAGGGAGTTCATGGCCGACGCGCGTCGGAGGTTCGGACGGAGCGCCCCGAACTGGGGTGTCGACCACCTGTCGCAGGACGCCGTGGTGGCCTTCGTCGACGACGAGCTCTCCCTCGCCGCGCACGAGCGGGCCGCCGGCCACGTCGCCTCCTGCGGGGAGTGCGCCGCCGAGGTGGTCGCCCAGCGCCAGGTGCGCTCGGCCCTGCGGACGGCCGACGAGCCGCACGTGCCCTCCTCCCTGCTCTCGATGCTGCGGAACATCCCGCAGGAGGCCGAGCTGCCGCCCCCGCCGCCCGGTCTCGCCATGACGGCGGACGGCCAGATGGTGTCGGTGCTGCGTCCCGAGCGGATGCCCGACGCGCAGGCCCGCCCGTCCACCGCGCCGCCCGCCTCCTCGGTGCGGCGCACCCCCGATCTGACCGGCCGCCTCGCCGGGCCGGCCGGCCTGGCGGGCGGGCACCTGCCCGCCTCGCGCGGGCGGCGGTTGCGCGTGGGCGCGGCCGCGGCGGC
>NZ_BSFQ01000019.1 GCF_027922425.1 Pseudonocardia halophobica
CCGCGCCGACGGGAGCGGGACCGACGCGGGCGGGACCGGGGGGAACCGGTCCGGCGGGCGCGCCCGCCGGGCGGACCGCCCAGGCGGGCACCGGTGGCACCGTGGCCCGGCCCGCGGCCGGGCTCACCGTGGTGCCGACGAGGGCCGGGCCCGCGACGGGCCGTGCGGGAGCACCGCCGGGTGCCCCGACGCCCACCGCAGCGGCGCCCGGGTGCGCGGGAGCACCCGGGGCGGCGGACGCAGGGGCCGGTGGGCCGGCGGGAGCCGGTGCGGGAGCGGCCTGCACGGGGGCGACCTCGGGAGACCACGACGCGGCGTCGGGCGCGGCGGTGACCTCGGGCGCCGCCACGGACGAGGTCGCCCGCGGGCGGCGCGGCACGAAGGTCGCGGGATCGACCCGGTCCAGCACGCGCCGGACCTTGCGCAGGTTGCGCTCGGGGGTGAGGACCAGCACCGAGAGCACGAGGCCGGGGCCCGCCGGGTCCGGCAGCAGCCGGATCAGGTGCAGGACCGCCGATCCCTGCCGCACGACGACCTCGGCCGGGGCGCCGCGCACGACCTGGGCGAGCGCCTGCGCGGCGCGGATCACCTCGGCCTGCGCGGCGGCCACGGCCTCGGTGTCGAGCCGCGCGCGGTCGGCCGTCTCGGCGTCGAGCGTCAGACCGCTCTCGACGTCGACGAGGGCGCACGCCAGCACGGACGGCTGGCGCAGCACCTCCTTCGCCGCGACGCGCAGGACTCCGGGACTGCCGGGGATGCTCAGCACGCCTGAATTTGTATCGGGACGGTCGCGGACCGCGATCAGCGGTGGGCGTTCGCCTGGAAGTACTGGCTGTCGCCGCCCTGCGGGGAGCGGGCGCCGGCGTTGGGGTGGGACATGTAGAACTCCTGCTCGATGACGCGCAGGTCGCGGCGCGCCATGGCGAGGTTCGCCTGCGCACGGTTGAGCACCAGGTAGAGGAACAGCTTCTCGTCCGGCAGGCCCCGGATCAGCCGGATCAGGTGGTACTGGTTGTCCAGCGTGATCAGGATGTCCTCGATCTGCTCGCGCAGGCCGAGCTTCTGGGTCACCTCGATCTTGCTCTTGACCACGTCGCTGTTGCCGGGCGCGGCGACCTCGAGGTCGAACTCGGCGCTGCCGCCGCGCGAGCCGAGCATCATGCCGCTGTCGTAGTCGACCAGCGCGACGGCGAACGCGCCCTTGATGTTGGCGGCCATGTCCAGGGAATGCTCGATGGAGCTCATTGTGTGCCTCCGACCGCCGGGTCGGGGGGACGATTCTCCGGCGGCCTGCAAAAGGTGGGACGGGGGAACCTCTAGGGTATCGCAGAATCGTTGCGCGGGGCACCGGGGGTCCATTTCCCCGGAGGACCGCGGAACGGTGGCGCGGGTGGCCCGCGGGAAGCGGGCACCCGGCGGCCGCGAATCACCGCAATCGCCTCCGCAGGCCGTCGGCCAGCCGGCGCAACGTGTGCAGGTCGGTGGCCCAGCGGCGCTCCTGGTCGGCGTCCTCGGGCTCGCGCGGGGGCGGGATCACGGTGTCGCCGCGGCGGCGGGGCAGCGCGTCGGGAGGGGCCGTCGCGGTGTCGTCGGACGGATCGGACCGAGTGCCGTCCGCCGCGTGCTCGTGGGGGTCGACGGGCCGGTCCGCGACCGTGGCGTCGGGGCCGGCCGGCGATCGCTCGTCGTCCGCGGGCCCGGCCGTCCGCTCGTCCGCGGAGGACGGGTGCGACGGTGCCGAACTCGCCCGGGCCGCGCGTTGCGGCGCCGCCCCGGGGACGGTGGCACCGGCGGGGTCGTCGGGCGCGGGGCGCGGGCCCGGGACCCGATGGCGGGGTCCGGCGGTCCCCGGTGCCGCCGACAGCCGTTCGGTCGGAGGTCCCGGCCGCGGGTCGCGTTCGCCCCGTCGTTGTGCTGCCCCGGCGTCGGCACCCCTCGACTGCCGGGGCTGCCCGGCTCGTGGCGCGGGCCGAGGCGCCGGATCGGGTGGCAGCGGCGGGCGTGCCCGGTGCGCCGCCGCGAAGAACTCGGCCGCGAGGTACGAAGACCGGCTCCTGGCCTGCGGTTCTTCCGGCTCGTGTGCAGGCGCGCGGGGCTCGGGGGCGAACGCGGTCGGCGTGCTGCTGACCGCCGCGGGGGACGGATCGGTCGCCACCGCGCCTTCGGCGCGGCGCTCCAGCTGCGCGCTCGCCGGGCCTGGTGTCGGCGCCGCCGGCCGCGGGGCCGGGAGGAGGGCGGCCGACGGGAGCGCGGCGGGTGTCGAGGGCGGCGGTGCCGGCGGGGCGCTCGGCGTGGTCGGCAGCGGTGTGGTCGGCAGCGGTGTGGCCAGTGGCGGGGCGAGCGGCGACGGAGTGGCCGCGCCGGGTCGCGTTGCGGACGGACTCGCGGAGGACCCGCCGGTCCGGGCCGCGGCCGGCACTCCGCGCGGCGGCGTCGAGGTACCCGACGCCGGACCGGGTAGCGCCGACGGCACCGCGGTGCGGCGTGCGGAGGTCCCGGCCGCGGAGGGCAGAGCGCCGACGCCCGGCTGTCCGGTCGACCGCCGCGCCCGGCCGCCGGTGACGCTCTCCACCTCACGGAGCGCGGAGGCGAGGTTGGCCCGGGCCCGGACGAGGCGGAGGTAGAGCACCCCGGCCGAGTCGTCCGCGAGCGGGACCGGGGCGAGCACCTGCACGACCCGGCTGCCGGTCACGACGACGGTCTGCACCGTGCCGCCCCGCGTTCCGCCGACGGCCGCCGCACTGTCGAAAGCGTCGACGATCTCCGCGGCGGGCAGGCCGGAATCAATGTTCCCGGAAGCGCCAAGAATCGTGCAGGAATCGCGTTCCAGAACGCACGCGTACGACACTCCTGGCAGTTTCCCCAGGGTGTCGATCACGATGTCCGGAACGGGCACGAGAAAGTGTCTCACACGCTAAGAGAACCATTGCTCTCCCACCTTTCCGGCGCATTCCTGCGGAGCCGGAGGAACGCTCCTCCTAGGCCTTTCGGCGCAGCAGCGCCAGGGCCGTCCGCGCGCCTGCGGACGTCCGGGCGGCAGGGGTGCCGCCGGACGGGGGTCAGCGACCTGGGGATCACCGCGGACAGTCCTGTGTCTCGGCGCATCCGGCCCTGCACGGAGCGGCCACTCGATGGCGCGGGCGTCGGCGGCGGGCCTCTCGTCGGCAGGACCCGCTGCGGCAGGTGTACGGCACTGCCTTACCGGATGTGCCGAGCCCGAGCCGATGTGCGACGACGACTGGGCGGGTGCCGCGCACAGGTGCCGACGTCCGGCCCGCAGAGGTGAGCGACACCGGTGGCGGCCGCCGGCGATCACCGCCTGGCGTCCGACCGTCCGGAGTGGTCGGATGGGGTCGTGAGCGCAGCAGCCTTCCGAGCAGCCGTCGAGCGCGGCGACGCCGACGCCGCCACCGATCTCTTCACCGCCGACGCGGTGTTCCACTCCCCGATCGTCCACCGGCCGTACGAGGGACGGGAGGCGCTGCGAGCGATCCTCCGGGCGGTCGTGCAGGTGTTCGAGGACTTCCGCTACACCGACGAGTTCGCCGGCGAGGGCGGGCACGTGCTGGTCTTCCGCGCCCGGGTGGGCGACCGGGAGCTGGAGGGCGTCGACATCCTGCGCGAGGGGCCGGACGGCCTCGCCGAGCTGACCGTGATGGTGCGGCCCTACTCCGCCGCCACCCTGCTGCGCGAGCGGATGGCGGCACTCCTCACCCCCTGAGCCCATCCCCGAGCCAGCATCACGTCCGAGCCGACCACGACGCAGCCGGACCAAGCCTGACCAGCACCTACCCCGTCGGCGCCGTCGTCCTCGTGTGGACGGCGGTGAGGAAGCGGTGGACCGCCCGCACCGTGTAGGCGGTGCGGGCGGTGGGCAGCCCGTCGAACCCGTGCTGGGCGTGCGGCAGCTCCGCGTAGCAGACGGGCTCCCGCGACACCGCCCGCAGCCGCGCCACCAGCCGCCGCGACTGCCCGACCCCGGCCACGGTGTCCGTGTCGCCGTGCACGACGAGGAAGGGCGGCGCGTCGGGGCCGGCCCGGTGCACCGGCGACGCCGCGCGGTAGGTCGCCTCGTCGGCGGCGTAGCTGGTCCCGATGACCTTGCCCTCGAGCAGGTTCCACAGGCCCTGGTCGTCGGCGGTGAAGTCGTGCACCCCGTAGAACGGCACGGCGGCCTGCACGGAGGTGTCCACCTCCTCGAACCCGGGCTGGTACGCCGGGTCGTTCGGGGTCAGCGCGGTGAGCGCGGCCAGGTGCCCGCCCGCGGACCCGCCCGTCACGGCGACGAACCCGGGATCGCCACCGAAGTCGGCGACGTGCTCGCGGATCCAGCCCAGCGCCCGCTTGACGTCGACGATCATCGCCGGCCAGCGGGCGGCGGGCGCGAGCCGGTAGTCGACCGTCACGCACACCCACCCGCGCGCCGCGAGGTACGCCATCAGCGGCTGCGCCTCCTGGGTGCGCGAGCCGAGCGTCCAGGCCCCGCCGTGGACCTGCAGCAGGACCGGGGCGGGGCCGCCGTCGCGGAGCAGGTGCAGGTCGCGCCGGGCCCAGACGTCGAGCCGGTGCTCCGGCTCCGGGCCGTAGGCGACGTCCTGCGCCACGACGTACCGGCCCGCACCCCGCGCCCGGTCGCGCACCCGCCGGGCCGCACCGGGGATCGGCCGGTCCAGGCCGGTGACCCCGAGCGGCGCCAGCGCCTCCTGCAGCACGACGGCCGAGCGGCGGGCGTCGGCACGCAGCCCGGCCAGGGCCGCCGCGGCGGCGGCGTTGGTGCCGATCGTCGCCAGCGCGGCGACGCGGCCCGAACGCGGACCCCGCACCAGCTCCGCCACCCCGCCCGCCGCCAGTGCGGCGTGCGCCAGTGCGTCCGCGACCGGCATCTCCGACGCCGGCGTGCAGGCCGCCATCTGGGCCACCGACGTCGGCCAGCGCCGCAGCACCGGCCGGCGCGCACCCACCGCCGCCAGAACGCCCAGGATCCCCGCCACCGTGCCGGTACGCCCCATCCGAGCTCCCTCGCTCCCGTGATCGCCGTCGATCCTCCCGATCCTCGCGCGCGGCGGCCCGCGGATCTCCCCCGCCTCCTCGCTCACATCCGTCCGGCCCAGTCCGCCCGCGACTTCGTCACGCAGTGTCGCCGTCAGGCCGCACGACACGCGCTCGTGATGCCGTCATTCGGGTGAGTTCGATCTCCGCCCGCACCGTGCCCGCGGGGTGCTCCGTTGACCTCCCAGACGGTCGCGCAGGCCCGAACGGTCTCCGGCGGGTGCTCCGCACGGCCGAGGCCTGCCCGGCCGCCCGTCCCGCACGGACACCGGGCCGGGAGGAACGGCGGACGACGGGGAGGACGAGCGACAGTGCCCGGAGGAGGTCACGGACCGGCGCCGCGCGCGAGCCGACAGGGCCCGCCGTCGCAGCAGCCGCGCCCCCGCACCGCCCCACCGGGCCGTCCCGTGCCGCCGGTTCCGCCGCCCGCCCGTCCGGACGTGCCGGGTCGTCCCGGCCCGCTCGCCGGCCCTCCCGGGTGCGGGCGTCCGCTGCCGCCCCCGCCGCGGCGCGCGCCCGAGAACCCGTCGTCGCGCTCGACCCCCTCCCGCGGGGACGTGCGGCCCGACCGCTCCACCCCACCGCGCACCGGCTCGACCGCCGACAGCGGCGACGCGGCGCGCAGCTCGCGACACAGCACCGCGTCCCGCCCGTCCGACCGCTCCCGCAGCACGGGCACCACCGCGCGCCGCGGGGCCGGCACGACCGGGACCACCGGGACCACGGGAGCGACCCGCACCGGCGACCCCACCCGTCGTCCGGCCGTTCCCCGCGCCCGCAGCCGCCGCTCCCGCACGCGCACCGGCGTCGGCTGGTGGCAGACCCCGGACCCGAAGCGGGCGACCTCGACCGCCACCGGTCTGACCCCCGCGACCGAGCCGCCCGCCCCGCAGGGCCCGCTCGAGCTGCTGCGCCGGCGCCTCGGCGGATCGGCGCACCGCCGCCCGCTCACCCCGGCGCAGCGCACCGCGCGCCGACGGTGGCGCGTCAAGTGGGGTGTCCTCGGCGGGCTGGCCGCACTCGTCGTGCTGCCCCTGCTCGCCCTCGGGATCGGCTGGCTCGCCTTCTCCGTGCCGACCGCGGACGACGCCGTCAACAACCAGGTCGCGACGATCTCCTTCGCCGACGGCACCGACCTGACCCGGCTCGTCCCCGAGCAGGGCAACCGGACCAAGGTGACGGTCGACCAGATCCCGGTGCACGTCCGCGAGGCCGTGCTGTCGGCCGAGGACCGCAGCTTCTACTCCAACCCGGGCTTCGACTTCACCGGCATCCTGCGCGCGGTGTGGAACCAGCTGCAGGGCGGTGTCGGCGGCGGCTCGACGATCACCCAGCAGTACGTCAAGAACGCCCTGGTCGGCGACCAGGTCTCCTTGTGGCGCAAGTACAAGGAGCTGATCGTGTCGCTGAAGGTCAACCAGGAGAAGTCGAAGGACGAGATCCTCACCGACTACCTGAACACGATCTACTTCGGCCGCGGCGCCTACGGCATCCAGTCGGCGAGCCAGGCGTACTTCGGCAAGGACGTCGGCCAGCTGACCGTGGCCGAGGGCGCGCTGCTGGCCGGGGTGATCCAGTCGCCGTCGCGCTGGGACCCGGCGATCGACCCGAACAAGGCCGTGCAGCGCTGGGACTTCGTGATGGACGGCATGGTCGGCCAGGGCTGGCTCGCCCCCGGCGACCGCGCCGCCGCCACCTTCCCCGCCACGCAGCAGCGCAAGGCCGCGCCCGGCAGCGGCTCCTTCTCCGACAGCCGCGGGCACGTCGTCAACGCGGTGAAGGCGGAGCTGGACTCGCTGGGCATCACCGACCAGGAGATGGCGCAGGACGGCCTGCGGATCACCACCACGATCGACCCGGAGCAGCAGCGGCGGGCGGTCGAGGCCGCGCAGGAGACGCTCGACGGGCAGCCGGACAACCTGCGCTCGGCCGTCGTTGCGATCGACCCAAGGACCGGCGGGGTCAGCGCCTACTACGGGGGCGAGAACGGCGTGGGGCTCGACTACGCCCGGGTGAGCAAGCAGCCCGGCTCGACGTTCAAGCCCTTCGTGGTGCTCGCCGCGCTGAGCCACGACCCGCCGATCGGCCTCGGCACGGTGTTCGACGGCAGCGAGGAGTCCGGCCTGCGCAACGCCGACGGCGCGGACTGCCCGCGCTGCGACATCAAGCAGGCCATGACGATCTCCAACAACGTCATCTTCACCAAGCTGGCGGCCAAGGTCGGGCCGGCGAACGTCGCCGCGGCCGCGCGCGCCGCCGGCATCACCTCGCCGCTGGACAACCCCGACGCCCGGCTCGCGCTCGGGAACAAGGAGGTCACGCCGCTGGAGCTGGCGTCGGCCTACGCCACGATCGCCGACGGCGGCGTCTGGCACGCCCCGCACTTCATCTCGAAGGTGGTGACCGCGGACGACCGGGTGCTCTACGAGGCACCGGAGTCACAGGGCGAGCGGCGGTTCAGCGAGCAGGTGGCGCGCAACACCGTCGAGGCCATGCTCGGCGTGGTCCCGAACGACGGGCTCGGCATCGGCCGCCCCGTCGCGGGCAAGACGGGCACGGTGCAGTCCCGGTTCGAGGGCGAGAACAACGACGCCTGGTTCTCCGGCTTCACCCCGGACCTGGCCACCGCGGTGTGGATCGGCACGGACATGAACTCGCCGATCCGCACGGCGTCCGGCACCCCGGTCGAGGGCAAGACCCTGCCCGGCGAGATGTGGCAGACGTTCATGAAGCAGGCGATCGAGGAGGAGCCGCAGCAGGACGGCTTCGGCAGCTATCGCCCGATCGGCGAGCCCGCGTCGGACCTCCCGCCCAACGAGACGCCCAGCGCCACGCCGACGCCCAGCGCGCCCCCGAGCGCGTCGTCCGAGGTCCCGCCGCCCCCGCCGACGCCGGTCACCCCGACCACGGAGCCGCCGCCCGGCAGCGGCGCGCTGCCCGACCGGGACGACACGCTGTTCCCGGGTGAGGAGGGCCCCGCCACCACCGCCCCCGGCTCCCCGCCCACGGCCCAGCGCCAGGACTGCTCGATCACGCCCTGCGGCTGAGTGCCCCGGGCCCGGCGCGGGTCTACCGTGGATCGGGTGAGCACCCCACGACGGTTCGCGGTCGACGCCTGGCCGTCGGACCGCAGCCTGGTGCTCTACGTCCCGGAGATCGAGGCCGCCACCGCGGTCCGGGACATGCGCGACGCCGAGGCGGCAGCCCGCGACCTGATCGCCGTGCTGACCGGCCTGGACCCGGACGGGATCGAGTGCGACGTCCGGCTGTCGCGCCGCGCCCGCGTCGCCCCCTGGCGCTGAATCACGGCCGTCAGGGGCGCGGGATTCCTCAGGGGCGCAGAGTTTCTCAGGGGCGCAGGGTCTCCAGCACCGCGCTCGGCACCACGAGGTCCGCCCGGTCCCGGGTCGCGGCGACCCGCTCGGCGTTGGGCCCGTCGACCCGCCGCACCCACTCCTCCGCCGCACCGGGCGCCTTGCCGAACCGCACGTGCCGGTCCACGAGCCGGCGGAGCCGCAGCTCCTCGCGCAGGTCGCAGAACCAGACCTCGGTGAGCTCGGCCGCCACCGCAGGCCAGGGCTCGTCCGGCAGCAGCAGGTAGTTGCCCTCGGTCACGACCAGCCGGGCGTCCGGTGGCACCGCGATCGCCCCGGCCAGCGGCTGTTCCAGGTCCCGCTCGAACATCGGCGCGTACACAGGGCCGGACTCGCCCGTGCGGAGCCGGCGCAGCAGCGCGAGGTAGCCGGCCGCGTCGAACGTGTCCGGGGCGCCCTTGCGGTCCCGCCGGCCCAGCCGGTCGAGCGCGACGTCGGCCAGGTGGAAGCCGTCCATGGGCACGTGCACCGCGCCGGGGACCGCGGCGGCCACGTGCGCCGCGAGCGTGGTCTTGCCGGAGCCGGGCGCCCCGGCGATGCCGAGCAGGGCCCGCCCGCCCGCGGCGAGGGCCGTCGCGCGGGCGACCGGGTCGATCATGCCGGGAGCGTACGCGGCGGGCCCGTACCCGGCCCGGTCACGCCTGGTACCGCACCGCCAGCACGACGATGTCGTCGCCGGTGTCGGCGGGCGACCCGGCCACCAGGTGGTCGCAGAAGGCCTCCAGGTCCAGGTGCGCCCCGGCCTCCGCGAGGGCGAGCAGCTCGCGGGCGCCGCGGTCGTCGACGTCGTCGCGGCGCTCGGCGAGCCCGTCGGTGTAGAGCACGAGGGTGGCGCCGGGGACGAGCTCGATCTCCTGGTCGTGCCGCAGCCGGTCCGGGTCCACCCCGAGCACGACGTCGACGGCGCCGGTCGCGTACCGGGCGGTCCCGGCCGCCTCGACGACCAGCGGGGACGGGTGCCCGGCGTTGGACCAGCGGAAGAGCCGCTGGTCGCCGCGGAGCAGCACGCGCCCGTGCAGGAGCGTGGTGAAGCGGGTGACGTCGAGGCGCGAGGCGACCCGGTCGAGCCGGCGCAGCACGTCCGACGGCGCGCCGTCCGTGTCGAAGGCCAGCGCGCGCAACATGCTGCGGAGCTGCCCCATCGTGGCGGCGGCGGCCAGGTCGTGCCCGGCCACGTCGCCCACAGCGAGTGCGAGGTCCCCGAACGGCAGCCGGAACACGTCGTACCAGTCGCCGCCGACCTCCAGCTCCGCGGCGGCGGGGCGGTAGCGGGCGGCGACCTCGATCCCGCCCATGCCGACCTCGGCCATCGCGGGCGGCTCGGTGAGCATCGACTCCTGCAGCGCCAGCGACACCTGCCGGGTCTGCTGGAAGCGTCGCCCGTGCTCGACGGCGGCCGACGCCCGGGCGGCCAGCTCGGTGACCAGCGCGAGGTCGTCGGCGGTGTAGGGCAGCCGGTCGCCGCAGCTCGCGAACAGCAGGCCCGCGATCACCCGGCCCCCGGAGATGACCGGCGCGACCAGCCGGGAGTTCATCCGCACCTCGCGGGCCCACGAGTACATCTCGGGGGTGCCGGCCCAGTGCTCGACCTCGAGCGGGTCGAGCTCCAGCTCGGGCCGGCCGGTCCGCACGCTGCGCGCCAACGGGTGGTCCGACCCGAACACGAACCGTGCCGCGCCGTCCGCGCCGATGTCGCCGGGCACCGGCGGCAGGCCGGGCGCGGCCCGGGTGACCGAACGACGGCCGTGCACCGGGTGCCCCGGCTCGAGCGGACGGGCCTCGTCGACGAGGTAGACCCGGCAGAGGTCCGCGAACTCGGGCACGACGGCGTCGGCCAGGGCGAGCAGCTCGGTCTCCGGGTCGAGCGCCCGGTTGACGGCGAGGGTGGCCCCGGCCAGGACGTCGAGCCGGTGCCGGGACCGGAACTCGTCGTCGATGTCGGTCTCGGTGCCGACCCACTCGACGAGCCGCCCCTCCTCGCGGACCGGGACGGCCCGGGACCGGAACCACCGGTACCCGCCGGCGGCCGTGCGCAGCCGGTGGACGTGCTCGAACCCCGCGTCCTCGCCCGTCCGGGCCCGCGCGACGGCCGCCTCCCACGCCGCCCGCTTGCGCCGGCGGTCCTCGGGGTGGATGGCGTCGAGGAAGCCCCAGCCCGCGTACTCGTGCGGGGCCTGCCCGGCGACGGCCCGGTAGCTCGGCGAGTCCTCGCGCGCGCTGCCGTCGGGCTCGCGGATCCACACGGCGGCCGACGTGGCGTCGACGAGGCTGCGGTAGCGGCGCAGCAGCGACTCGCGGGCCGCGGCCAGCTCGGCGAGCTCGCGCCGGGTGTGCTCGGCCTCGGTGATGTCGACGACCACGAGGCCGGCGCCGAGGACGCTGCCGTCCCGGTCGTGGACGGGGTAGCAGTTGACCATCCAGGACTGCTCCGGGCCGCGGCCGTGCCACAGCCGCCCGGTGAAGGGGCTCTGGGTGATCGGCCGGTCCTCGTCGAGCACCCGGCGCAGCAGCCGGCCGATCCGGACGCCCGTCTCGCCGTGCACCTCCTCCAGGGAACGCCCGATCCGGTCGTCGGCCGAGCCGCCGTCGATCGTGGTCACGGCGGAGTTGACCCGCCGGAACCGCAGGTCGTGGTCGAAGTACGCCAACCCGACCGGGGCGTTCTGCCACAACGCGTCGAGCAGCGAGAACGCCTCGACGCCGACGCGCGCGTCCGTGGCGTCCTGCAGCACCCCGACCACGGCGACCTCCCCGGACCCGGGTGCGGCGTGCACGTAGAGGAGGCGCCCGGTGGGCACCACGGCCGGCAGCGGGTCGCTCACCCGCCCGGAACGGGCGCGGGCCAGCATGTCCCGGGCCGCGGCGAGGTCGACCGGCGGCCGGACCGGGTCGAGGCCGCTGCGGCCGACGACCGTGTCTGCCGACCAGCCCGTGAGCCGCGCGGCCTCGGCGCTCCACAGGAGCACGCCGCCCGTGGCGTCGAGCGCGAACAGGCCCACCGGCAGGTCGGCGACGACGTCCGCCGCGAGCTGTGCCTGCGGCCCGTGCATCCGCGCATTATGGGGGCTCGCGCCGATCGGGCGATACGGGCCACACTCGGGCGGTGGAGGCGGACGAGTACGTGACCGTGGCGCCGCATCCGGCGCTGCGCCGCTACGTCCGCCGCCTGCAGGGGTACCGGGAGTTCAGCGCCACGCCGCTGCGCCGGTTGCAGGCCCCCGTCGGGTCGTGCGCGTTGATCCTCGGCTTCGGCGGTCCGCTGCGGCTCCACGGGCCCGCCGGACCGGCCGTGCCGTCCTCGCCCCGCGCGTTCCTGGCCGGGATGCAGACCGCGGCGGTGCACACCGAGTTCCGCGGCCACCAGCACGGGGTGCAGGTGGATCTCACGCCGCTCGGGGTGTTCGTGCTGCTCGGGCGGCCGACGGCGGAGCTCACCGGCGCGGTCCCCGCCCTCGACGAGCTCGACGACCCCGGGCTGGCGGCCCTGCCCGACCGGCTCGCCGCGGAACCGGACTGGCCGGCGCGGTTCGCGCACGTCGAGGCGTTCCTGGCCGGACGGCTGCTCGCGGACACCGCCCGCACGCCCGATCCCGAGGTCGCCTGGGCCTGGCGGGCCCTGGTGCGCCGGGCCGGCCTGGTCGGGATCGCCGAGCTGGCCGCGGAGACGGGCTGGAGCCGCCGGCACCTGCTCGACCGGTTCCGGGCGCAGGTCGGGCTGGCCCCGAAGACCGCAGCCCGGGTGCTGCGCTTCGAGCGGGCGGCCGGGCTGGTCGTCGGCGGCGGGCCGTTCGGGGCGCCCGGCCCGCGGCACGACCTCGCCACCGTGGCCGCGGAGTGCGGGTACGCCGACCAGGCCCATCTGACGAGGGAGTTCCGCGCGCTGGCCGGGATCACGCCGTCGGCCTACCGGTGCGCATTCGTTCAAGCCACGCCGGTCGCGGGCTCCTAGGTTCTCCGGCATGGGCATCCACGTGACACTGCGCTACGACGACCCGCGCGCCGCGCTCGACTTCCTCACGGGCACCCTCGGGCTGACCCCCGGCCACGTCATGACGGCCGACGACGGGTCGATCGGGCACGCCGAGGCGTACTGGGAGGACACGGCGGTCATGATCGGCACCCGGTCGGGCGGGGACGACCGCTTCGACACCGGCCGCGCCGTCCTCTACCTCACCACCGACACCCCGGACGCCCTGCACGACAAGGCGATCGGTGCCGGGGCCGAGCTGGTGTACGGGCTGACGGACCAGCCCTACGGGTCCCGCGAGTTCGCCGTCGCCGACCCGGAGGGCAACGTCTGGTGCTTCGGGACCTACCGCCCGGCGGCCCCGTGAGCACGGTGGCCCCGCTCGAGCGGCTCCGGGCGCTCTGCCTCGCGCTGCCCGAGGTCACCGAGAAGATCAGCCACGGGGAACCGGCGTGGTTCGTGCGCAGGACCTTCGTGACCTACGCCGACCACCACCACGACGACCGGCTCGCCTTCTGGTGCGCCGCGCCGCCCGGGGTGCAGGAGGAGCTGGTCGCGACCGATCCGGGGCGGTTCTTCCGGCCGCCCTACGTCGGCACCCGCGGCTGGGTGGGCGTCCGGCTCGACGTCGAGGTCGACTGGGACGAGATCGCCGAGCTCGTCACGGACGCCTACCGCACCGTGGCCCCGCGGAAGCTGATCGAACGCCTGGCCTCCCTAGACTCGCGGCCGTGAACCGGGTCGAGATCGATGGCGCCGCCTACGAGTACGAGGACGTGCCCGGCACCGGTGCCCCGCTGCTGTTCCTGCACGAGGGGCTGGGGTCGGTGGGGCTGTGGCGCGGCTTCCACCGGCGCGTCGCCGAGGCCACCGGCCGCCGGGTGGTCGCCTACTCCCGGCTCGGCCACGGCTTCTCGGACCTCCCGCCCGCCAAGCGCACCGTCAGGTTCATGCACGAGGAGGCCGCGAGCGTCGTCCCCGCACTCGTCGAGGCGCTTGACCTCGGCGAGCCGGTCCTGGTGGGGCACAGCGACGGCGGCTCGATCGCGCTGCTGGCCGCCGCGGACCTGCCGGTGTCCGGGCTGGTCGTGCTGGCCCCGCACGTGCTGGTCGAGGAGATCGGGCTGCGGGCGATCGAGGAGGCCAAGCGCGCCTTCGAGTCCGGCGACCTGGCCCGGCGGATGGCCCGCCACCACAGCGACGCCGAGGTGTGCTTCCGGAACTGGAACGACGTCTGGCTCGACCCCGCGTTCCGGGAGTGGGACCTGCGCCCGGAGCTCGCCAGGATCACCTGCCCGGTGCTGGGCATCCAGGGCGACGCCGACCCGTACGGCACCGCCGTCCATGTCGAGGCGGTCCGCGACGCCGCCCGCGGCGACACCGACCTCCTGTTCCTCCACGGCGGCCACGCCCCGCACCTCGAGCGCCCCGCCCTCGTCGACGCCGCGGTCGCGGGCTGGCTCACCGACCTGTGAGTGGCGATAGTCGCTGGAGCGACTATCGCCACTCACGACGTGGAGCCGCCGGTCAGGAGCCCGGGGAGGCGAGGAGGAGCCCGACGAGCTCCCGCCGGCTCCGGACGCCCGTCTTGTCGAAGACCGACTTGAGGTGGTCCTGCACGGTGTGCGCCGAGATGAGCAGCGCAGCCGAGATCTCGCGGGTCGACCGTCCCCGCAGCACCAGCGTGGCGACCTCCGCCTCGCGCGGGGTGAGGGCGTGCGCCGCCAGCCGGGCCGCCGTCGTCGAGCCCGGCCCGGTCGAGTCGAGGACCACGGACACCAGGCCGGTGCCGCCGGCCGGTCCCGTCAGCCGCGACGCGCTCAGGCGCACCCAGCCGCCGGGCCTGGTGCGCACGGTGCAGCCCAGCGGTGTCGGTCCCCGATCCCGTTCCGCCGCCAGCAGTGCCGCCGCCACCGCCTGCACGGCGACGGGCAGCTCGCCCGGGCCGTCGTCGAGCAGCTCCGCCAGGGCCCGGGCCTCCGGCGTGCTCGCCACGAGGGCGAGATCGTCGGACACCAGCAGGACACCGGGCCGGTCCGGTCCGGCCGTGGCCGCCGCACGCACCGCCGCGTCCCGGATCCCCGCGGCCAGGTGCGGCCCGACCCGGGCGACCAGCTCCAGCTCCCGCCGGGTGAACCCGCGCTCGCCGTCCTCACGGTGCAGGCACAGGTAGCCCCAGCACTCGGAGCCCGCGACGAGGGCCGCCCGCAGCTCGTCGCCCAGCCCGAGGGGAAGCATGATCTCGCCGTAGCGCGGGCTCGCCGCGCGCTCGCCCCTCGTCGCGAGGTCGAGCGAGCTCACGTGCCGGGGCGCGGTCGCGAGCGCGGCGAACCGGTTGACGTCCGACCCGGAGAACTCGTTCTCCAGGAACCGCGCGGTCGAACCCGCCAGCGGCTCCTCCGCGTAGGCGCCGGTGAACAGGAGGGTCACCGGGTCCGCGGTGGCGACGAACGCCGCAGCGACCGGCACGATCCTGCGCAGCGACCGCAGGACCCGCTGCCGCAGGTCCGGCAGCGACAGGCCCGCGTGGCACTGCCGGACGAGCTCGCGCTCGACCCGCCCGCGGTCCACCCGCCCGGCCATCGGTGCAGTGTCGTCCTCCGCGCGACCGGGGGCCATCCCAGATCGGTGGGATGGCCGGCGGCCACGGGTGGGCGGACCCTCCCGCCATGAGCACCGACACCACCACCGATCGGCTCGCCGGCACGAAGCAGCTCGTGGACGAGTTCATCCAGGCCCTCTTCACGCGGGGCGAGCTCGACGCCGTGGACCGCTACCTCGCCCCTCACTTCGTCGACCACGACCCGCCGGTGCCGGACGTCCCGGCCGGTCGGGAGGCCCTGCGCCGCGCTGCGGCGATGTTCCGGGCGGCCTTCCCCGACTGGCACAGCGACCTCGAGCAGCTGGTGGCCGAGGGCGACGTCGTCGTCGAGCGGTTCACGGCCCGCGGCACGCACCGGGGCGAGATCATGGGCGTCCCGCCGACCGGTGCCACGGTGGTGCTGCGCGGGATCAACGTCTTCCGGGTCGAGGGTGACCGCATCGTCGAGCGCTGGGGCCAGCTGGACGAGCTGGGCCTGCTCCGTCAGCTGGGGCTGGTCCCCGCCGCGGTCAGCGCGCCGACCAGCCGGTGATCCTCTCCGGCGTCAGGACGAGCAGCGGGCCGCGCGGCCGCGCGTCGCGGTAGGGCGGGTACTTCGCCTGCAGGGCGTCGAGCGCCCGCTCCCGCAGCGCGCCGGCCTCGTGGACCGCCGCGCTGCCGTCCACCCGGACCCACCACAGCTGCGCCCAGTCGTCGGCGTACTCGTCGACGACGACGGCGGCCCGCGGATCCCGTGCGACGTCCGCGAGCCGGGCCAGCCTCGTGCTCCGCTTCGGCTTCACCTCGTCGACGGCCGAGCAGATCAGGCCGTCGACCAGCGCGAACGTGATCGGGACGAGCCGGGGCGTGCCGTCCGCACGCAGCGTGGCGAGCCGGGCGACGGGGTGCGCCGCGAGCCGCTCCCGGCACGCGCGCTCGTCGAGGGACGGCACCCGCCGAGCCTACGACGCCAGGGGCACCTCGACGCGGGTCGACAGCAGCACCGCGTCCCGGGTGTCCCGGCGCTCGTGCTCGAGGAAGCTGGGGGCGGCGGCCAGGAAGAGGGTGCGGCCGTCCTCGCCGCCCAGCGCCACGGCGTAGGTCTGCAGCTCGCCGAGCGTGATCTCGTCGAGGATCTCCCCGCCCTCGCGGACCCGGACGGCGCGGTGGTGGTCGGCGTCGGCCACCCAGATCGCGCCCTCGGCGTCGGGCTCGGCGATGCCGTCGGGCACCACGGACAGGCCGGGCAGCATCTCGCCGATGTTCCGCGAGGCGGGCAGGTCGCCGAACCGGGCCCAGTCCCGCCGGCCGCCGAGGGAGCCGTCCGGCCGGATGTCGAAGGCGGACATGCGGTTGCCGAAGCTCTCCGCGACGACGAGCGTGTCGTCCCGGACCACCGTGCCGTTCGGGAAGTAGACCTCCTCGGCCACGACCTCCGCCGCGCCGTCGGGGTCGACCCGCATGACCAGCCCGGGCTCCAGGTCGGCGCCCCCCATCAGGTCGAAGCCGAAGCACCCGACCCAGCAGCGGCCCTGCCGGTCGACCGCCATGTCGTTGAGCACCCCTCGGGCGAGGCCGCTCAGGTCGGCGTGCGTGACCAGCGTGCCGTCCTGCTCCCGGCGCAGGATCTTCTGGTCGCGCATCGACACGATCAGCACCCGGCCGTCGGGCAGCAGCCCGGTCCCCGAGGGCTGGGCGGGCACGGTCGCCTCGACCCGCAGGTCGCTCCCGTCGGCCTCGGCGCTGAGCACCCGGTGGGTGTAGAAGTCGCTCACCCAGACCCGGCCCCCGCGCCAGCGCGGGCCCTCCAGGAACGACAGCTTCTCCAGCACGACGGTCGGCTCGGCCACGCGGCCCCCTCCGGTCCGGCCCCCGCTCCGGTGCGGGGGCGACCGGGTCAGTCTGGTGCGGGGCGGGCAGCCGGTCGAGACCGTCCGACGATCACGGTGCCCGGTCGTCGTCAAGGGAGCGCTGGTAGAGCGCGGTGTCGAGGACCCGGCCGTGCTTGCGCCCGACCCCGCGCAGCACCCCGACCTCGCGGAACCCGGCCCGCAGGTGCAGCGCGACCGAGGCCGGGTTGCCCTCCGGGTCCGCGATCACGGCGACGACCTGCTCGAACCCGGCCGTGCGGCACTCGTCGAGCAGGCGAGTGAGCAGCGCCCCGCCCAGACCGCGCCCGGCCGCGTCCTCGGCGAGGTACACCGTGTTCTCGACGGTCCGCCGGTACGCGGCCTTGGCGCCCCGCCAGGGCGAGGCGTACGCGAACCCGGCGACCCGGCCGTCGAGCTCGGCGACGAGGAAGGGCAGGGCGCCCGCGGTGAGCGCGGCGAGCTTGGCCTGCCACGTGTCCAGGTCCGGAACCTCCTCGTCGAACGTCGTGACCGTTCGCTCGACGTACGGGGCGTAGACCGCCGCGACGGCCGGCAGGTCGTCGAGGGTCGCGGGCCGGACGGGTCGGTGCACGGGACCATGATGGAACACCACGGGGTGGGCTACGGTTGAGCCAGTTAGTTGCGAGCTCAAGCAGATGCCCGTCGACCCCGGAGGTCCCGATGCCCGCCGTCACCGTCGCCGACGTCACCGCGCTGCCGCGCGTCCCCGAACCCGGACCCACCGACCTCGACCGCGGGGTCCGCTCCGTCACGGCCGCGCCGCGCGGGTACGAGGGCGAGGGCTTCCCCGTGCGCCGCGCCTTCCAGGGGGTCGACCTGCGCGATCTCGACCCCTTCCTGCACATGGACCAGATGGGCGAGGTGGAGTACGCGCCCGGCGAGCCGAAGGGCACGTCGTGGCACCCGCACCGCGGCTTCGAGACCGTCACCTACATCATCGACGGCGAGTTCGAGCACCAGGACAGCCACGGCGGCGGCGGGAACATCACCAACGGCGACACGCAGTGGATGACGGCCGGGGGCGGGCTGCTGCACATCGAGCGGCCGCCGGAGGCGCTGGTGGCCAGCGGCGGGCTGTTCCACGGCCTGCAGCTGTGGGTGAACCTGCCGAAGGCACAGAAGTGGCTGGAGCCGAAGTACCAGGACCTGCGCGCCCGCGAGTCCGCCCTGCTCACCACGCCCGACGGCGGCGCCCTGATCCGGGTGATCGCCGGCGAGCTGGCCGGGCACGAGGGTCCGGGATCGACCTACACGCCGATGGCGATGATGCACGCGACCGTCTCCCCCGGAGCCCGCATGCGGCTGCCGTGGCGGCGGGACTTCAACGCCCTCGTCTACGTGCTGTCCGGCGCCGGGACGGTCGGGAAGGACGAGCGTCCGATCCGTGAGGGGCAGCTGGCGCTGTTCGGGCCGGGCGACCTGATCACGGTGGCGGGGAACCGCGGGCAGGACTCGCGCACCCCGGCGCTCGACGTCGTGCTGCTCGGCGGGCGGCCGATCCGCGAGCCGGTCGCGTGGGGCGGCCCGTTCGTGATGAACACCCGGGCCGAGGTGCTGGCTGCCTTCGAGGACTACCAGAAGGGGAAGCTCGGCGTCATCCCCGCCTCGTACGTGCCGCACGGGGGCCTGGGAGGATCGACGGCATGACCGAGCCCATGATCCTCGACGTCGCCGAGTGGTCCAGATTCGAGATCCACGTCGACGGGAGGCTCGCCGGCTTCGCGAACTACCGCGCCGAGCCCGGGAAGATCACCTTCACGCACACCGAGATCGACTCGATGTACGAAGGCCAGGGCCTGGGCGGCAAGCTCGCGCGCTTCGCGCTGGACAACGCCCGGAAGCGCGGGCTGGCGGTCCACCCGGACTGCCCCTTCATCCGGGGGTGGATCGAGAAGCACCCGGACTACGTCGACCTCGTCCCGCTCGAGGCCCGCCCGCAGTACGCCCTGTAGACCCGCCAGCCGCGCCCTCGCTCCGCGAGTCGGGACCTCCGGCACCGCGAGTCGGGACCTCCGGCACCGCGAGTCGGCACTTCCGGGCGACCGAATCGCACATCTCGGAATGCGTCGTGATCGTCGTCGAGGTGCACTGAGGGCGGGCGGGACTGCCCTCGATGCCCGCAGACGACGATCACGGCCGCGAGGAACCCTTCTGCAGCGCCGCTGATCGTGTTCCGATGCACCCCCATGGTCCTCGGCGACCCATACCGCACGCCGCCGTCGATCATGAGGGCCGGGAGTCGTGCAAACACCCGAGCCGCTCGCACCGCCTCCGACCCAGGGACGCCCGAGTCGGCACTTCCGCGCTACCGAGTTGCACCTCGTCGTCGCCCGGGATGTCGTTCGGGCGCCCGAGACCGCCGACTCGCGGGTGATCGTGCCGGGGGTGCGGAACTGTCGGGGGTGGCTCGTAGCCTGGTCCTGTGCTGGTCGTCCACGCCCTCTGGTCCCCCGCCCGGGGCGTCGTGCTCTGGGCGGAGGACGGTGAGCGCCCCGCCACCACCTCGCGCCGCTCGCTGCGGAGCGCGCGGCCGCACCCGTTCGCCGTGCCGGCGTCGCAGCTGGCCGGGATCCACCCCGGCAAGCAGACGTCGATCACGCTGCTGCTCCCCTCCCGTGCGAACGGGCCGGTGGAGTCGCCGGAGCTGGTGCGCCGCACGGCGTCCGGCCGGCGGTCGTCCGAGGTGTCGTTGACGCCGTGGACCGTGCCGGCGGTCGTGGTCGAGCCGGGCGAGCTGGCCGACCCGGCCGAGGACGTGCGGTACGGCGCCTCCGTCGTCCACCTGCGGGCCCTCGCGGCCTTCGCGGACGATCTCGCCGCCGGCGGGCGCGTCCTGCCCACCCTGCGGCCGGGGCCCGAGGCGCGGTGGCGGCCCGTGGTCCAGGGGCTCGACGCCGTGGCGCGCCGCTCGCTCGTCGAGGCGCTGCCCCCGGTGGGCCGCGCCGAGCAGCGGCGCACCGGCGACACCGCCGGGCACTCCCCCGACCTGCTTGTCGACGGCGCTCTCGACACCCTGGTCGACGCCGCGGTCCGCGAGCGCCTGGCCCGGGCGGACGCGCCCGTCGCCCTCGTCCCGCCGCGCCGCGGCCGCGCGCCGAAGGCGTTGCCCGCCACGGAGGCCTGGCTCGCCGCCCTCGCCGGACCGGACCCGCGGTTCGAGGCGACGGAGCGGGAGCTCGCCACGCTGGCGGACGCGCTCGGCCCGTGGGACGCCGTCACCACCGAGGAGACCGGGCCGGCCCGCGCCACCTTCCGTCTCGCCGAGATCGGCACCCTGCACGATCCCGGGGACCCCGGGGACGACCCGCTCGACCAGACCGGCGACGGCACGCGCTGGGTGCTGGAGTTCCAGCTGCAGTCGACCGAGGACCCGAGCCTGGTCCTCCCGGCCGACGACGTCTGGGCGGGGCGCGCCGACCGGCTGATCACCTCGGCGCAGGAGCTGCTGCTGGCCGAGCTGGGCCGGGCCGCGCTGGTCTACCCGCCGCTCACCGGCGCGCTGCGCCAGGCCCGGCCCGAGGAGCTCGACCTCGAGCTCGACGAGGCGCACCGCTTCCTCACCGAGGACGCCGCGCGGCTGCTCGCGGCGGGCTTCGGCGTGCAGCTCCCGGCGGGGTGGACCGGGCGGCGCCCGCTCGGGCTCCGGCTGTCGGTGTCCTCGCCGCCGGCACCGGGCGTCGTCACGCGTGGTGGGCTCGGCCGGGAGGAGCTCGCGAGGTTCCGCTGGACCCTCGCCGCCGGCGACGAGGAGCTCGACGAGGAGGAGATCGCCGCGCTGGTCGCGGCCAAGGCCAAGCTGGTCCGGATCCGCGGCCAGTGGGTGAGCGTCGACGCGGACGCGCTGGCCCGCGGCCTGGAGTTCCTGCGGCGGCAGAACGCCCGCCGCGGCTCCGGCACCGCGGCCGACGCGCTGGCGCTGGCCCAGGGCGCCGTCGACACTCCCCTGCCGATCACCTCGGTCGCGGCCGAGGGCTGGATCGGCGACCTGCTCGGCGGCACGGCGGACCGCACGCTCGAGCCGCTCGACCCGCCGCCGGGGTTCCGGGCCGAGCTGCGGCCCTACCAGAAGCGCGGGCTGTCCTGGCTCGCGTTCCTCTCGTCGCTCGGCCTCGGCGCCTGCCTGGCGGACGACATGGGCCTGGGCAAGACGATCCAGCTCCTGGCCCTCGAGGCACGCGAACGGCAACAGGCCCCGCCCGGCCCCACGCTGATCCTCTGCCCGATGTCGCTGGTCGGCACCTGGCAGCGGGAGGCGGCGCGGTTCGCGCCGGACCTCCGCGTCCACGCCCACCACGGTCCCGGCCGGCCGCGCGGCGAGGCGTTGCGCGAGCAGTTGGCGGACACCGACATCGTGGTCACCACCTACGGCACCGCGTCCCGGGACATCGAGGAGCTGGAGTCGCTGCCCTGGCACCGCCTGGTGCTCGACGAGGCGCAGGCGATCAAGAACAGCAACGCCGCCCCGTCGAAGGCGGCGCGGCGGATCGTGGCCGGGCACCGGATCGCGCTCACCGGCACGCCGATGGAGAACCGGCTGGCCGAGCTGTGGTCGATCATGGACTTCCTCAACCCCGGCATGCTCGGCACCCCGGAACGCTTCCGGCAGCGTTTCTCGGTGCCGATCGAGCGGCACGGCAGCCCGGAGGCCGCGGAGACGTTGCGCCGCATCACCCGCCCGTACCTGCTGCGCCGGCTGAAGACCGACCCCACGGTGATCGACGACCTGCCGGAGAAGATCGAGATCAAGCAGGAGTACCACCTGACCCGCGAACAGGCCTCGCTCTACCGCACGATCGTCGACGACATGATGGAGAAGATCGAGGACTCGGTCGGCATCCAGCGCCGCGGCAACGTGCTGGCCGCGATGGCCAAGCTCAAGCAGGTCTGCAATCACCCCGCCCAGCTGCTGCACGACGGCTCGGCGATCGGGAAGCGCTCCGGCAAGGTCGCGCGGCTCGAGGAGCTGCTGGCCGAGATCCTGGCCGAGGGCGACAAGGTGCTGCTGTTCTCGCAGTTCACCGAGTTCGCGTCGATGCTGGTGCCGCACCTGTCCGCCCGGTTCGACCAGGAGGTGCTGCACCTGCACGGCGGCACGCCGAAGAAGCAGCGGGACGCGATGGTCGAGCGCTTCCAGTCCGGGGAGGGCCCGTCGATCTTCCTGCTGTCGCTCAAGGCCGGCGGCACGGGGCTCACGCTCACCGCGGCCAACCACGTCGTGCACCTGGACCGCTGGTGGAACCCGGCCGTCGAGGAACAGGCCACGGACCGGGCGTTCCGCATCGGCCAGGGGCGCACGGTCCAGGTCCGGAAGTTCGTGTGCCCCGGCACCGTCGAGGAGCGGATCGATGCGCTGATCGAGTCGAAGAAGGCGTTGTCGGACATGGTGATCAGCGACGGCGAGGGGTGGCTCACGGAGCTGTCCACGGGCGAGCTGCGGTCCGTCTTCGCCCTGGGTGCGGAGGCGGTGGCCGAGGAATGAGCGACCAGCCGTTCTGGGCCCAGGAGGACGTGCCGCGCCGGCCGCTGCGCGTCGAGGGCGGCATCCAGATCCACTCCACCCGCGGCACCGTGGCCCGCACCTGGTGGTCGGCGCGGTTCATCGCCGTGCTGGAGTCGCTCGGGGTCGGCGGGCGCATGGCGCGTGGGCGGAACTACGCCCGCTCCGGGCAGATCGTGTCCTGCGAGGTCGACGCGGGCGCCGTCGTCGCGCTGGTGCAGGGCACCCGGCCGACCCCCTACAAGGTCCGCATCGGCATCCCGGCCTGGGGCAAGCAGGACTGGGCCCGGGCCGAGCAGGCCCTGGCCGACGACGCCTGGTACGCCGCCACGCTGCTGGCCGGCGGGATGCCGCCGGAGATCGAGGAGCTGTTCGCCGGGCTCGGCCTGGCGCTGTTCCCCGCGTCGCAGCGCGACCTGTCGATGGACTGCACGTGTCCGGACGCCACGGTCCCCTGCAAGCACCTCGCGGCGGTGTTCTACCTGCTCGCCGAGCGGTTCGACGCGGACCCGTTCGAGGTCCTCGCCCTGCGCGGACGGGACCGCGAGACCCTGCTGGCGAACCTGCGCCGCCGCCGCGGGAGCACGGCGGCGCCCGAGCCCGTCGCCGAGGAGACGGCGCGTCCCCTCGGCGAGCTGCTCGACGGGTTCTACGCGGCCGGCGAGCTCGACCTCACCCGGTTCGCCCCGGCCGAGCCCGAGCCGGGCGCACTGCTCGAGCAGGTGCCGGAGCTGCCGATCGAGGTGCGCCGGCGCAAGGTCCGCGACCTGCTGCGACCCGCGTACGAGCAGCTCGCCGAGTAGCGGTGTCTCAGCCGGTGCTGACGCCGGCGTTCGGGCCCCAGCGGGTGAGCACGGCGGCTTCGAGGATGGTCGCCAGCTCGTAGAGCACGATCGACGCGATCACGGCGAGGGCCACGATCGTCCAGACGCCGCCGTAGTTGCCCGAGCCCTTGTAGCCGGACAGCACGCCGCCCATGCCCGCGAAGCCCACGAGCCACTCGGCCAGCATGGAGCCGACGATCGCGCCCGGGACCGAGATCCGCATCGCCGCGAGGAACTCCGGCAGCGCCGACGGGATCCGGACCTTGACCAGCGCCGTCAGGGCCGACCCGCCGTTGACCGTGATGAGGTCCAGCGACTGCGGCGAGGCCGAGTTCAGCCCGACCACGATGTTCACCAGCACCGGGAAGAGCACCACGATCGCCGCGATGACCGCGATCCCGACCTTGCCCTGGCCGAAGATCAGCAGCAGCACCGGCGCCATCGCGACCAGCGGCACGGAGCGCAGCAGCATGGCGATCGGCATGAACGCGAACTCGACCGGCTTCCACAGCACGAACCCGATCGCGACCAGCGTGGCGACGACCATGCCGGCCACGAAGCCGATCAGCGCGTTGACCAGCGTGGTGCCGAGCGCGCCGAAGCTGTCCGCCCGCGCCTGTTCCGCCCTCATCGAGGCCGGCCGCACGCCGCGCGGCGGGGTGTCGGAGAACAGGTACTGCACGACGTCGAGCGGCGACTTCCCGACGAACGCGGACACGTCGAACACCAGCAGCAGTGCCTGCCACAGCAGGCCCAGCACCACGAGCGCGACGACGATGGTGACCCCGGCCCGGCCGGTGCGGCGCAGCAGTGCCCGGGTGGTCGCGGCGCCGCTCGCCGTGGTCGCCTCCCCGACGGGGGCGGTGATCGGCGTGGCGGTCATCGGGCTCCTGCCGGGACGTCGGCGCCCGTGGTCCACGGCGTGACGAGCTTCGCGACCAGGCCGACCACGACGAAACCGAGGCCGGAGATGATCCCGCTGACCAGCGCGAGGTACCAGAGCTGGGGCGCGTCGGACTGGGACTGCGCGGCGATGACGGCGCGGCCGAGCGTCGAGTCGCCGCCGCTGCCGAGGTACTCGGCGAGGATCGCGCCGAGGAACGCCGCCGGGGCCGCGATCTTCAGTGCGGCGAACAGGCTGGGCAGCGCGGAGACCAGCTGCACCTTGCGCAGCGCGGTCCAGGTGCTGCCGCCGTAGGCCCTGATGAGGTCGATGCTCGTGCGCGGGGCGGCGCGCAGGCCGAGCAGACAGCCGACCGTGGTGGTGAAGAAGCAGCTCATCGCGGCCAGCACGACCGACGCACCCGACGGCGCGTCCCGCCCGGCCACGATCACGATCACCGGGCCGATGGCCACCAGCGGGATGCAGTAGCTGACGACGGCGATCTGGTTGGCCAGCGCCTCCAGCGGGGGCACCAGCAGCACGATCACCGCCAGCACGATCGCCGCGAGGTTGCCCCAGAGGTAGCCGAGGGCGGCCGAGCCGACCGTCCCGCCCGCGTTGTTCAGGGTGGCCGACCACTGCCCGCCGTCGAAGAACCTGGCGACGACGGACGGTGGCGTCGGGATCGCTCCGCTCCCCTGGTAGAGCGTCAGCGACGCGATCCACCAGACGACGACGATCACCACGACGCCGACGATCCCGCCCACCCACGGCGGCGCCCCGCGGAGGGCGGTGAACCGGCCGCCCTCCGCGGGGTCGGCGGCCGCCGTGACGGGCGGGACGGTGGGCGCGGCCATCAGTGCGCGTCGGCGGGTGCCCCGCCGCGGCCGAAGAGGATCTCGGAGAGCCGGTCGACGTACTCGTGGAACTCCGGGGTGCGCTGGAGCTCCGGCAGCCGCGGCCGAGGCAGGTCGATCTCGACCACCTCGGCGATCCGCCCGGGCCGCGGGCTCATGACGGCCACGACGTCGGACAGGAACACCGCCTCGGAGATGCCGTGGGTGACCATGAGCGTGGTCGCCGGGCGCTCGGTCCAGATCCGCAGCAGCTCGACGTTCAGGCGCTGGCGGGTCATGTCGTCGAGCGCGCCGAACGGCTCGTCGAGCAGCATGACCGTGGGCTGCACGGCCAGGCACCGCGCGATGGCCACGCGCTGCCGCATGCCGCCGGAGAGCTGCGCCGGCTTGGCCTTCTCGAAGCCGGACAGCCCGACGAGCGAGACGAGGTCGTCGATCAGCCCCGGCTCCGGGGTGATGCCGGCGACCTCCAGCGGCAGCCGAATGTTGCTCGCCACGCTGCGCCACGGCAGCAGGGCCGCCTCCTGGAAGGCGATGCCCAGCTGGTGGTCGCGCTGGATCTCCCGGGTGGAGCGGCCGTTGATCAGCGCGGTCCCCTCGGTGGGCGTCTCCAGCCCGGCGAGGATGCGCAGGATCGTCGACTTGCCGCAGCCCGACGGGCCGAGCAGCGAGAGGAACGAGTTCTGCGTGGTCCCCAGGTTCGTCGCCGCGAGCGCCTGCACGGAGCGGCGGCCCATCGTGAAGACCTTCTCCAGACCCTGGATGTTGATCCCGGTCGCCGCCCGTGGCTCGGCCCGGGGGTCCGTGGTGGACGATCTGCTGCCCGCGTGCCGGTCGAGGTGTGTCCCCGTCACAGCCGCCTCCTCCCGCTGCTCGCTCGTGCCGGTCCGGTCAGGCCTTGATCAGGCTCGGGTCGGACGCGTAGATCTCGTCGAGCAGCGTCAGGTCGAACAGGTCGGCCGCGGTGACGGTGATGCCGATGTTCCCCAGGGCCTTGACGATGTTCTCCTGCAGCGCGGGGGTCAGCGTGAACAGGCCGTTGGCCTGCGTGTCCGGGCTGACGACGAGCTCGTTCTGCGCCTGCATCTGCTCGGTCTGGCCGGCGACGTCCAGGCCGAGGTCCTTGCCGTAGGTGTTCACGGCGAGCTCGGCCGAGGCCTTCGGATCCGCGACCGCGTCGTTCCAGCCCTTGATCTCGGCGGTCAGGAACGCCTTGAGCTTGTCGCGGTCGTTCTCGATGGTCTCCTGCAGCACGACGAAGGTCTCCGCGGTCAGCGGCAGGCCGTTGTCCGCGAAGGGCAGGGTGACCGGGGTGAAGCCGTCCGCCTTGATGAGGAACGGCTCGTTGGTCGTGTAGGCCATGAAGCCGTCGACGCTCTTCTCGGTCAGCGGGGTCGGCTCGTACTGGACGACGACCTGCTGGACCCTGCCCGGGTCGATGTTGTTGGCCTTGAGGAACCCGGCGAAGATCTGCTGGTTGGTGCCGGCCTGGATGCCGAGGCGCTTGCCGATCAGGTCCTGCGGTGTGCGGATCGGGGTGCCCTGCTCCATGGACAGGATGCAGAACGGGTTCTTCTGGAACGTGCTGCCGATGATCTTCAGCGGTGCGCCCTGCTCGGTGATGAAGCGGGCCGTCGCGTCGGGCGCGGAGAGGCCGACGTCGACGTTCTTGGCCAGGACCAGCGCGTCGGCGCTGTCGACCGGGCCGGTCACGAGGTCGACCGAGTCGAAGCCCGCCGCCTTGTAGTAGCCCTTCGAGTCCGCCATGTACTCGCCGGCGAACTCGATGTTCTTGATCCACGACAGCTGCAGGGCGAGCGTGCCGTACTGGCCGGGGGCGGCTGTAGCCGCACCGGAGGCCGGTGCGCTCCCGGAGCCACCGCCGCCGCAGGCGGCGAGGGCGACGCCCGCGGCACCGACGCCGACACCGAGGCCGGCGAGGCGCAGGAAGCCGCGGCGGCTGGTGCCCGGACCGGTCGGGGGCTGGTGGGGCGGCGGGACGAGCAGCGTCATGTGGCGATCTCCTACGACGTACGGTCGGCGTCCTGGGTCGGGACGGCCGGCGGGCGCACCGGTGGTGTGTCGGTGGTCGACACTCGTTCCCCGACGCGCCGACCCGCAGAATCTAGGAAGATCCGGGTTCGCTGCGGTTTCACGGCTGTTACGGCGGTGATGCCGGTCGGTCGCGCTTGCGCAACACGAGTGGGTGATCGCACACGCGCTCACCGTGCGCTGACTGCTACGAACGCAGCGTGCCCGGGACCACCGCAGCGGTCCCGGGCACGCCCGGTCGGAACGACGACGCTCAGCTCGCGGCGACGGCCTTCTTCCGCCGGGTGCGCCGGGCCGGGGCCGCCGGTGTGACCAGGTCCTTGAGGAACAGGCCGGTGTAGCTGCCCTCGGTGCCCGCGACCTCCTCGGGGGTGCCCTGCGCGACGACCGTGCCGCCGCCGGAACCGCCCTCGGGCCCCATGTCGAGGACCCAGTCCGACGTCTTGATCACGTCGAGGTTGTGCTCGATGACGACGACCGAGTTGCCCTTGTCGACCAGCCCGTTGATCACCTGCAGCAGCTTGCGGATGTCCTCGAAGTGCAGGCCGGTGGTCGGCTCGTCGAGGATGTAGATCGTGCGGCCGTTGGACCGCTTCTGCAGCTCGCTGGCCAGCTTCACGCGCTGCGCCTCGCCGCCGGAGAGGGTGGGCGCCGGCTGCCCGAGCCGGACGTAGCCCAGCCCGACGTCGACCAACGTGGTCAGGTACCGGCTGATCGAGGTGATCGGCGCGAAGAACTCCGCGGCCTCCTCGATCGGCATGTCCAGCACGTCCGCCACGGTCTTGCCCTTGTAGTGCACCTCGAGGGTCTCCCGGTTGTACCGGGCGCCCTTGCAGACCTCGCAGGGGACGTACACGTCGGGCAGGAAGTTCATCTCGATCTTGATCGTGCCGTCCCCGGAGCACGCCTCGCAGCGCCCGCCCTTGACGTTGAACGAGAAGCGGCCCGCCTGGTAGCCGCGCACCTTCGCCTCGGTGGTCGACGCGAACAGGGTGCGGATCTTGTCCCAGACGCCGGTGTACGTGGCCGGGTTGGACCGCGGCGTGCGCCCGATCGGCGACTGGTCGACGCGCACGAGCTTGTCCAGCTGCTCGATCCCGGTGATCCGGGTGTGCCGGCCCGGCACCTGGCGAGCGCCGTTGAGCTTGTTCGCCAGCACGGTGGCCAGGATGTCGTTGATCAGCGTGGACTTGCCGGAGCCGGACACGCCGGTGATCGAGACGAGCCCGCCGAGCGGGATGTCGACGTCGATCCCCCGCAGGTTGTGCTCGCGCGCGCCGACGATCGTGAGCCTGCGCTCCGGGTCGAGGGTGCGCCGCACGTCCGGCACCGGGATACTGCGCCGCCCGGAGAGGTAAGCCCCGGTGAGCGACGTGTCGTGCGACTCCAGGTCCGCCACCGTGCCGGAGTGCACGACCTGGCCGCCGTGCTCCCCCGCGCCCGGGCCGATGTCGACGGCCCAGTCCGCGGCCCGGATGGTGTCCTCGTCGTGCTCCACCACGATCAGCGTGTTGCCCAGCTCCTTGAGCCGGGTCAGCGTGTCGATCAGCCGGCGGTTGTCGCGCTGGTGCAGGCCGATGGACGGCTCGTCGAGCACGTAGAGCACGCCGACCAGGCCGGAGCCGATCTGCGTGGCCAGGCGGATGCGCTGCGCCTCACCGCCGGACAGGGTGCCGGCCGCGCGGTCGAGCGAGAGGTAGTCCAGCCCGACATCGAGCAGGAATCCCAGCCGCGCCTGGATCTCCTTGAGCACCCGGCCCGCGATCATCGCCTGCCGCTGGTCGAGCACCATCCCGTCGAGGAACTCGGCGCACTCGGCCACCGACATCGCCGACACCTCGGCGATCGACCGGTCGCCCTGCTCGCGGTGCGCCAGGGTGACGGCCAGGACCTCGGGCTTGAGCCGCGCCCCCTTGCACGCCGGGCACGGCACGTCCCGCATGTAGCCCTCGTACCGCTCGCGCTGCGACTCGGACTCGGTCTGGTCCATCCGGCGCTCGAGGAACGGGATCACGCCCTCGAAGTTGGCGTAGTAGGCGCGCTCGCGGCCGTACCGGTTCCGGTAGCGGACGTGCACCTGGTCGTCGCTGCCGTGGAGCACCGCCTTCTGCGCCTCCGCGGGCAGCTTCCGCCACGGCGTGTCCATCCGGAACCCGATGCTCTTGGCCAGCCCGGACAGCAGCCGGCCGAAGTACTCGGCGGTGTGCCCGTTGTTCCACGGCGCCACGGCCCCGTCGGCCAGGCTGAGCTCGGGGTCCGGGATGACGAGCTCCGGGTCGACCTCCTTCTTGATGCCGATGCCCGAGCACTCCGGGCACGCGCCGTACGGCGAGTTGAAGGAGAACGTGCGGGGCTCGAGGTCGTCGAGCGTGAGCGGGTGCCCGTTGGGGCAGGCCATCCGCTCGGAGAACCGGCGCTCGCGGTGCGGGTGCTCGTCGTCCAGGTCGACGAACTCCAGCACGACGAGCCCGTCCGCCAGGCGCAACGCGGTCTCCACCGAGTCGGTGAGCCGCTGCTTGGCGCTCGGCTTGACCGACAGCCGGTCGACGACGACCGCGATGTCGTGCTTCTCCTGCTTCTTCAGCTTCGGCGGGTTGCTGAGCTGGTGGACCGTGCCGTCGACCAGCACGCGGGAGTAGCCCTGGCCCTGCAGCGTGGTGAAGAGGTCGACGAACTCGCCCTTGCGGGTGCGGACCACCGGGGCCAGCACCTGGAAGCGGCTGCCCTCCTCCATCGCCAGCACCTGGTCGACGATCTGCTGCGGGGTCTGCTTCTCGATCACCTCGCCGCAGACCGGGCAGTGCGGGACGCCGGCCCGGGCGTAGAGCAGCCGCAGGTAGTCGTAGACCTCGGTGATCGTGCCGACCGTGGAGCGCGGGTTGCGGTTCGTGGACTTCTGGTCGATCGACACCGCGGGCGAGAGGCCCTCGATGAAGTCGACGTCGGGCTTGTCCATCTGGCCGAGGAACTGCCGCGCGTACGCCGACAGCGACTCGACGTACCGCCGCTGGCCCTCGGCGAAGATCGTGTCGAACGCGAGGCTCGACTTGCCGGAGCCGGACAGGCCGGTGAAGACGACGAGGCTGTCCCGGGGCAGGTCGAGATCGACCCCGCGCAGGTTGTGCTCGCGCGCGCCGCGCACGACCAGCCGGGGAGCGTCGTGCGGGGTGCGGACCTGTGCCACGAGGGCGCCTCCTTACGGGTCACCGGGGATCGGCGGGCCCGGTCCGCGGCAGACCGGGGACCCGCGATCGATGCTAGGCCGGGGGTCCGACAGAAATCGTCCGCACCGTCCGGCCCGGGGTTCCCGGTCGGCGGGCGCGCACCGGCGAGCGCCGGGCGAACACGGGCCGCCGGCTCGCACCGGCACCGCGGCCGCCGTCGGGATCCCCGTTCGGCCACCCGGCTCAACGCCGCGGACCGCCCGGTGCTTCCCGGCGGCGCCCGCCGGACCAGGTGACCACTGTCGCACACATGTTCGACGGCGGTACCACGGGGCCTCCGCCCCCGGTCGCGGCACACCCGTTCCTGCCCGCCGCCACATCCGGCGAGTCCCCGGGACACCCGTCGACGGCCTGCACGACTGCCGGCGCTATGAGCAGGTGTGCCGGCGCGGGGGGCAGGATGCCGCGCTACCGCGGGCGTCTCGCGCTCCGGCCGCTGTGCCGCCGGCGCTCGGGTGTGCCGCTCCCGCGATCGGGCGGCAGCGCGTCCGAGCGGGTGTGCGGCGACGACCCGCGGCCCCGCGGCCCGCCGACCTACGGCGGCGTCGGGGCCTCGGATCGACCGCGAGCAGACGGTCGGCCACCTCGGAAGTCGAGGCGGCCGGCGCTCAGCTCACCAGCCCCGCTCCCGCCACTCCTTCAACGACGGACGCTCCGCGCCGAGGGTGGTGTCGTCGCCGTGGCCCGGGTAGACCCAGGTGTCGTCCGGCAGTTCGCCGAAGACCCGGGACTCGAGGTCGTCCATCAGCGAGGCGAAGTCCTCGGCCGACCAGGTCTTGCCCGGCCCGCCCGGGAACAGGGAGTCGCCGGTGAACAGGTGCGGGCGGTCCGGGCCGCGGTAGAGCAGCGCGATGGAGCCCGGCGTGTGCCCGCGCAGGTGGATGACCTCGAGGGAGATGTCGCCGAACTCCACCCGGTCGCCGTGCGAGACGAGCTCGTCCATCGGGATCGGCAGTTCGGGGGCGTCGAGCGGGTGCGCGATCTGCCGGGTCTGGAACATCCCCGCCACCGCGCCCAGCGCCTGCCAGTGGTCGTGGTGGCGGTGGGTGGTGACGAGGTGCCGCAGCTCGGGCCTGCCGTCCTCCGCCCCGACCAGGTCGGCGATGCGCTCCGGCTCGTTGGCCGCGTCGATGAGCAGCGCCTCGTTGGTGGCGGTGCAGGTCAGCAGGTAGGCGTTGTTGTCCATCGGGCCGACGGACACCTTGCTGATCGTGAGCGGGGCCAGGCTCCGCCGGATCGCCGCGCCGCCGGGGTCGGTGTGCCCGCTGTACTCGTCCAGGACGTCCACGCGCGCAGCCTAGTGCCGCCGGCGCCCGCCCGTCGCCCTGCCGCCGGCCCGGTCAGCCGCCCGGTGTGAACAGCCGCGGGAACGTCTGGACCGCGTCCTGCACGAGCAGGTACCCGTACACGACGAGCGCGATGAACAGCAGGCTCGCGAGCGAGGTCAGCACGTACGCGACGATCCGCAGCAGGGTGAGGGCCCGCCCGTCGCCGGTGCCCGGGAGTCGCTGGCCGCGCGGCGGGGTGTGGGCCGGCGACTGTCGCGGCGCGGGCGCCCAGCCGGCGCGCGCCGCCTGCTCCCCGACGGTGGTCGGCGGGCCCTCCGGCGGGGCGCCCGTGGCGGCCCGCTGGTACGGGACCGGGGGCTTCTGCCCGACGGCCCGGAAACCGCCGCTCCCGCTCGTCGACGCCCTGTGCGTGCTCACCCGTCGAACCCCCTGCCCGCGACCCGGTGCTGCCCGGCGCCAGTCTGGTGGGTGGGACCACGGTTGGTCACCCCGGCGGCCGCCGTCCACCCGTTCGTGGTACGCCGCCTGCGACCGCTCGCGTGCGCTCGGTGCTCAGGCCCGCGTGATCAGGTCCACGGTCCCCGTGACGACCAGGTAGGCGCCCAGCGCCCCGAAGAACACGACCGTGATGGGCCGGCGGTGGGCGCGGATCCAGGCGACGAGCCGTTCGAGCACCTCCCGGGCGACCTGCGGGCGGTGCACCGCGAGCACGAGCGCGACGATCGCGGTGCTGAACCAGATCGCGTTGTAGACGGCCACCTGGACCAGCCCGTCGACCACCGCTCCCGCGGCCGAGGCGACGATCGCGTTGAGCGCGGCCAGGTACGTCAGGCCGGGCAGGTGGGTGAGGACGCCGGCTCCGGCGGCCCCGCGCACCGTCAGCCCCTGCAGCCGGCGCTGCATCCAGGTCGGCTCGCCGGGCGGCCGCTCGGTCCCCCGGCTCAACGGCCAGGGCGACTGCCACCGCGCCAGCGCCGCCACCGCGTAGCCGAGCGCGGCCACGCCGAGGACGACGTCGAGGACCGGCCTGCTCGACGTCGTCGCCGTGCGGGCGTTGAGGCCCTGCAGGAGCACGACGACCAGGGTGCCGACGGCGAGGGTGAACACGAGCCCGCCCACGAGGTACGCCGTCAGCAGCCGCCGGGGGTCCCGGGACGCCAGGATCGCGAACAGCGCGGCGAGCGCGGTGGGCCGGAGGACCGCGGACAGTGCGAGCACCAGCGCCTCGGTACTCACGACTCGGTGCTCACGCGCGGTCAGCCGCGGGTGCGGGTGCCGCCGCGGCTCACGGCGTGACCCGGGGGTCGCTGCGGGCGGGGGGCTCGGGCGGCCCGGCGGCCCCCGGCCCGCCCGCGGCGTCCCCGTCGGTCCCGCTCGCGACGCCTGCCGGCTGCGGGTGCCGGTGCGCCTTGCGCGCGGCCTTCTTCTCCGCCTTGCGCGCCGCCTTGGCGGCCTCGTCGGCGGCCGCCTCCTCCGCCTCCTTCGGCGTCGACCGCAGCCAGGCGTCCGCCCACCGCGCCTTCGGGTCGATGTCCACGAGCATCGCCTTGACCAGGAGCGTCAGCGGGATCGCGAGGATCGCGCCGAGCGGGCCGAGCAGCCAGGCCCAGAAGAACAGGGCCACGAACGTCACCGTGATCGACAGGCCCACCGCGTCCCCGATGAACCGGGGCTGGATGAGCGACTGGACCACGAAGTTCAGCGCGCAGTAGACGACCACGACCGCGATGGCGAGCTGCGGCCCCCCGACCAACAGGCCGAGCAGGGCGGGCGGGATCACGCCGATGACGAACCCGACGTTGGGGATGTAGTTGGTGATGAAGGCCAGCAGACCCCAGGTCACCGCGAGCGGGATGCCCATCAGGGCAAGGGCGATCGAGTCGAGCACCGCGACGATGAACCCGAAGACCGTTGTGACGAGCAGGTACTGCCGCGTGCCCCAGGCGAAGTGGCCGAGGGCGCCGATGACGTCGGGCCGGTCGGCGGCGATCGAGGCGAGCCGGTGCCGCACGCCTCCCGCCTCGACCGTCAGGAAGAGCAGGAGCGCGAGGAGGAAGACGAGGCTCGACGCGAGCCCGGCGACGCTGTCGAGGAGCGCGCCGAGGAGCCCGGCGAGCTTGCCGATGTCGAGCGAGCTCGCCGCCTGCTTCAGCTGGTCGGGCCCCACGCCGGCCTTCGCGAGGGCGCCGGTCAGGGAGGCGACCATCCCGTCGGCCTTCGACGCGTACTTGGGGACCTCGGTCGCGAGCCGCGCGATCGAGGCGACGATCCCGAGGGCGAGCACGATCAGGACCGCGTAGACCAGCACGACGAGCACCAGCGTCGTCGCCCACGCCGGCCAGCCCTTGCGCTTCAGCCAGCCCTGCACCGGCGAGACCGCGATCACGATGATCAGCGCCATGAACGCCGGTGCGATCAGCCAGGCGATCGCCTTGATGCCGGCCACCACCACGACGACCGCCGCGGCGCCCAGCAGCACGACGAGCGCGCGCGGCAGGCCCCGGTCACGGGGTCGGGACCCGTTCGACGGCAGGTCGTCCGGGCTGCGGGCGGGGGGTGGCACCGGAGTCGTCACGCGCCGAAGCTAGGTCCGCCCGGCGGACCCGGCCTCACCCGCCGCGGGCGAACGGGCGCCTCCCCCCGGGTGCTGCCGCTGGTCAGGGCACCGGCACCGCGCGCCGGTCCCCGGGCTCCGCGGCGCGCCACGCCCCGGCGCCCGCACCGGCGGCCGCGCGGGCCTGCGCCCACTTGAGCTTGGCCAGGTCCGTCGGTCCCAGGTCCGCCCGGCGCAGCCAGCTGCGGGCCGCCTTGGCCGCGGCCGCTCCCGCCAGCAACGAGCCCCCCAGACCGGCGAGGGCGCCCACCGCCAGCAGGACCACCGATCCGATCAGCAGCCCGTGGTCGAGGTCCTCCCACTGCGGGTCCGTCCGACGATCGTTCATGCCGGTCTCCTCGTCTCTCGTGCGGTTCGCCCCCCACGGTCGCGCCGCCCCGGGCGCGGGCGCCTCACCCGGCCCGAGTGACCGGACGGGCGTTGGGCCGGTCGGGTGGAGGTGATCACTCGTTCGCCACGGGCGTGTGCACAGGCCGTACGCTCGGCCGACGGCCCTGGTGGCCGTGTTCTCCTCTGGACGGACGCAGCGTCGGGACGTGCAGTGGTCCCTGTGCGTGAGAGGAACGGATGGAGAAGCCGCCGCGGTCCCGCACGCTCCGCCGCGTCCTCGCCGGTGCCGGGCGCACGGGCGTCGCGCTGCTCGCCGTCGCGGTCCTCGCCGGCACCGGCTACGTCTGGGTGGTGTCGCGGACCTTCGCGGCCGACCTCACCACCAGCTCGGTCCTGGCCACCCGCGCGGGCGCCACGGCCGCGGTGTCGACCCCGCGCCGCAGCTACACCGCGCTGCTGGTCGGCCTGGACAGCCGCACGGACGCGCAGGGCGAGCCGCTCCCGCCCGACCTGCTCGCCGAGATCCACGCCGGCGACGACGGCGGGGAGCTGCACACCGACACGATCATGCTCGTCCGCGTGCCGGCGGACCCGCGCTCGCCTGTCGTCACGGTCTCGTTCCCGCGCGACTCCTACGTCCCGTTGGCCGACGGCAGCGGCCGCCACAAGATCAACTCGGCGTACGGCCGTGCGTACCGGGCCGAGCAGGCGCGGCTCGAGGCGCAGGGCGTCACGGGCGCCGAGCTGGACCGGCGCAGCCGCGAGGCAGGCCGGGCGAACCTCGTCGCGACCGTCGAGGCCGTCTCGGGGACCACGGTCGACCACTACGCCGAGCTCAACCTCGCCGGGTTCGTCGAGCTCACGGGCACGCTCGGCGGGGTCAACGTCTGCCTCAACCAGCCGGTCGACGACCGGGCCTACTCCGGGGTGGACCTGCCCGCCGGGCCGCAGTCGGTCAGCGGGGCCGCCGCGCTGGCGTTCGTCCGCCAGCGGCACGGGCTCGACGGCGGGGACCTCGACCGGATCACCCGCCAGCAGGCCTTCCTCGCCGGGCTCGCCCACCAGGTGCTCGCCGCCGGCACCCTCGCCGACCCCGCCACCGTCTCGGCGCTGCTGGGGGTGGTGACCCGGCACGTCGTCGTCGACTCGGGGTGGGACCTGCGGCAGCTCGTCGGTCAGCTCGGCGGGCTCGCGGGCGGCGACGTCGTGTTCCGGACCATCCCCTCGATCCGCCCGGACCTCTGGACCCCCGTCGACGGCGTGGCCGTGGAGATCGACGACGACCAGGTCCGGGACTTCGTGCACACCGTGCTGTTCACCGACGCCCGGGCGGACGGGACCGCGCCCGAGACACCCGACCCGGACGCGTCGCGGGTCAAGGCCACCGGGCCCACCCCGTCGGCGACGCCCTCCGGCACCCCGACCGCCGCGACGGCGACGTCGGCGGTCGCACCGACCACCACGATCGCCGTGCCCGAGGACCAGTGGCAGCACCGCCCGCTGATCGACGCCGCGGCCGTGCCCTGCGTGAACTAGGAGCCTCTAGCCGGTCGCGTCCCGCTCGATGCGCGTCGCCCGGTCCCGGATCCGCTCCGGCGACCACGTCGCGACCTCGCGCAGCTGCTCGACCAGGGCGATCTCGACGGCCGCGTGCACGGCCGCGGGCGAGACACCCGGGTCGACGGACCGGGCCGCCGCCAGCGCCCGGGCCGAGAGGTACACGTTGATCATCCGGTCACCTCCGTTGGTGGGGATGCATTCCCAACGCGTGCCGTCGGAAACGGAGACGGGCCGGGCCGGACGAGCGGAAATCAGGGGGTCGAGCGGTCCCCCCGGTGGGGCGAGCGGATCACCGTTCGAGGAAGGCGGCCACCCGCTCCCGGTGCTCGGCGGTGCCGAAGAGCAGGGCCGTGGCCTCGACCGCCTCCGCGAAGCCGGGCTCGGTCCCGCGGTTGACGAACGCCTTGCCCACCTCGACCGCGAGCGGCGGCAGCGCCGCCATCTCCGTGGCCAGGTCCAGCGCGGCGTCGAGCAGCGCCGCGTCGGGCAGCACCTCCTGGACCAGCCCCGCCCGGGCGGCGGTGCCGGCGTCGATCACCCGTCCGGACAGCGCCAGCAGCCGCGTCCAGTGCCGGCCCATCACCTCGGGCCCGCGCACCACGCCCCAGCCCGGCGTGAGCCCGACGGTGGGCTCGCGGAAGGCGAAGGTCGCCGACTCGGCCGCGTAGACGACGTCGCAGGCCAGGGTCAGTTCGGTGCCGCCGCCGTGCGCGATGCCGTTGACCGCGCCGATCACCGGGACCGGGCAGCGCTCGACGCTGCTGAACGCGTCGAACACCAGGCGCAGGTGCCGGCGGACGCGGGCGGTGTCGCCGGCGATCTCCCGGAAGCTCGCGATGTCCCCGCCCGCCGAGAAGGCCCGCCCCGCGCCCGTCAGGACGGCCGCCCGGACCTCCGGGTCCGCGCCCAGCTCCCCGGTGAGCGCGATCAGCTCCCGGAAGAACAGCGGGTCCATCGCGTTGAGCTTGTCCGGCCGGGCGATCGTCACCAGGGCGACGCCGGGCCGCGGCGAGGTGATGTCGAACCGCTCCATCAGGCCTCCCGGTCCCAGGTGTCGGCGGTGACCCCGTCCGCCCGCAGCTTGTACTTCTCCGTCCGCTGGCTCGGGGTCACCGGCAGCGCGTCGAGGAACCGCACGTACCGGGGCACCGCGAACTCCGTCAGCCGTCCGGTGCAGTGGGCGACCACGCCCGGCCCGTCGAGCCCGGCCCCGGGCACGAGGACGACGGCGACCATGACGTCCTCCTCGGAGAGCGGGCTGGGCACCCCGTAGGCCGCGACGGCGTCGACCGCCGGGTGCGTCGCGAGGACCCGTTCGATCTCCCAGGAGGAGACGTTCTCGCCGCGGCGGCGGATCGAGTCGGAGAGCCGGTCGAGGAAGTAGAGGTACCCGGCCGCGTCCATGCGGCCGCGGTCCCCGGTGTGGAACCACAGGTCCCGCCACGCCTCGACGGTCTCCTCCGGCATGTCGTGGTAGCCGCTGAAGAGGATGCCCGGCTCCTTCGGCCGGCAGACGATCTCGCCCGCCTCGCCGCGCGGCACCTCGTGCCCGCGCTCGTCGACGATCCGCACCTCGTAGCCCGCAGCGGCGCGGCCGGGCGAGCCGCTGCGCCGCTCCCCCGGCGGCCCCTCGACGACCAGCGACGCCTCGGTGCTGCCGTAGATCTCGGTGAGCGCCACGCCGAACCGCCGCTCGAAGGCCTCCGTGACCTCCGGCGGGCACGGGGCGCCGAAGCCGACGCGGACGGGGTTGTCGGCGTCGTCGGGCCGCGGCGAGCGGTTGTGGAGCAGGGTGAGCATCGCGCCCTGGAAGTTGAACGCGGTGATCCCGTGGGCGCGGCAGGTGTCCCAGAACCCGCTCGCCGAGAAGCGCCGGTCCATGACCAGCCCGGCGCCGGTGAGCAGCGCGGGCAGCACCGAGCAGAAGCGGGCGTTGGAGTGGAAGAGCGGGAACACCGAGTAGAGCCGGTCGGCGGCGGTGTAGCCCATCAGCTCCACGGTGCGGCGGGCCAGCCACAGGTTCGACCGGTGCGAGAGCCGGACGCCCTTCGGCGGGCCGGTGGTGCCGGACGTGTAGAGCACGACCGTCGTCGCGTCGGGGTCGACCGCGGAGAACCCCGCCGGCTCCCGCTCCACGTCCTCCAGGGACGGGGCGTCACCGGATCCGTGCACGACGATCCGGACGCCCGCCGGCGCCGCCTCGCGCACGAGCGGCAGGAACTCGGCGTCGCACACCACCGTGCGGGCCCGCGAGTGCGCCAGCAGGTGTTCCAGCAGGTGGCCGCGGGTGGCGGTGTTGAGCGGGACCTCCACGAGACCTGCCCGGGCGAGGCCGAACCACACCGCGAGCGCGGCCGGGCTCGCCCGCATCATCAGCGCCACGTGGTCACCCGGCTCGTGGCCGAGGCCGAGGAAGCCCGCGGCCAGCCGTTTCGCGGCGGTGTCGAGCGCGGCGGGCGAGGTGCGCTCGCCCGCAACGGTCCAGGCGGTGTCGTGCGGATGGGCGGCCAGCAGGTCGCCGAGGGTCCGTGCCGTCACACCCGCCGACGCTACCCACCGGTCGTTTGGCAGGGAAGGCCGTCCGGTCCGGCGCGGCGCGGTCCGGCAGACTGCGCACCGTGAGCCAGCCGATCACGGACACCCGGTCGACCGCCGACTCCTTCCCCCGCCTGCACGCCCGCACCCGCCGGTTCACCCTCGGCGCCCCGCGCGGCGTCACCGTCTCGCCCGACGGCGGCAGGGTCGTCTTCCTGCGCAGTCGCGGCGGCACGGACCCGGTGACGTGCCTGTGGAGCCTCGAGGTGGAGACCGGCGAGGAGCGGCTGATCGCCGACCCGCGCGAGCTCGACGACACGGACGTCGAGGACCTGCCGGCCGAGGAGCGGGCGCGCCGCGAGCGGGCTCGGGAGCAGGCGGGCGGGGTGGTCGGCTACGCGACGGACCGGGCCGTGACCCGCGCCGTGTTCCCCTTGTCCGGCCGGCTCTACCTGGCCGAGTTCGCCGGCGGGCTCACCCCGCGGCTCATCGAGACCCACGGCGCGGTGATCGACCCGCGGCTCGACCCCACCGGCGCGCGGATCGCGTTCGTCTCCGGCGGCGCCCTGCACCTGCACCTGATCGCCGCGCGCACCACCACGACCCTGCTGGTCCCCGAGGGCGACGACGTCACCTACGGGCTGGCCGACTTCGTCGCCGCCGAGGAGATCGACCGGATGCGCGGCTTCTGGTGGTCCCCCGACGGCGACGCGCTCGTCGTCGCCCGGGTCGACGAGGCCGCGGTGCCGGTGTGGCACATCGCGGACCCGGCGAACCCCGACCGCACCCCCGCGGCCGTCCGCTATCCCGCGGCCGGCACCACCAACCCGGCCGTGACCCTCGAGATCGTCGGCCTCGACGGCAGCCGCACGCCGATCGGGTGGGACGTCGAGCGGGACGAGTACGTGGTCGACGTCGTGTGGGACGACCGGGGCCTGTTCGTGGTCGTGCAGCCCCGCGACCAGAAGGCGCTGCGGATGCTCGCGGTCGACCCGGCCACGGGCACGACCACGCTCGTCGACGAGGAGACCGACCCGGTGTGGGTCGACGCGACACCGGGCCTGCGGGTGCACACCGCCTCCGGCGCGCTGGTGAAGCTGGCCCACCGCGACGGGGCGCACCGGGTGCTGGTCGACGGCGAGCCCGTCACCCCGCCGGATCTCCAGGTCCGCAGCCTGCTCGACGTCGACGGCGACACCCTGCTGATCAGCGGCTCGACCACCCCCGCGTCGGTCCGGCTGTGGACCTGGGACGCCGTGGGCGGGCTGGTGCCCGTGTCGCCCGAGGAGGGCGTGCACTCCGGGCGTCTCTCCGGCGGCACGTACGTGCGCACCTCGACCGACCTCGCCTCGCCGGCCGCGACCACGGTCCGGACCGCGGACGGCGCTGGTGTCGTCGAGCGGGAGATCGCCTCCTTCGCGGCCGAGCCGAACGTCGAGCTGCGGATCTCGCTGCACCGGGCCGGCGAACGGCGGCTGCAGACCGCGTTGCTGCTGCCCTCCTGGTGGGAGCCGGGTGTGCCGCTGCCGGTGCTGATGGACCCGTACGGCGGGCCGCACGGCCAGCGCGTCTACGCCGCCCGCAACCCGCACCTGACCAGCCAGTGGTTCGCCGAGCAGGGCTTCGCGGTGGTGGTCGTCGACGGCCGCGGGATGCCCGGCCGCGGGCCGGAGTTCGAGCGGGCCGTGCACCTGGACCTCGCCCAGCCCGTGCTCGACGACCAGGTCGACGCCCTGCGCGCCCTCGCCGTCGAGAACCCGGACCTCGACCTCACCCGGGTCGGCATCCGCGGCTGGTCCTTCGGCGGGTTCCTCGCGGCGCTCGCGGTGCTGCGCCGGCCGGACGTCTTCCACGCCGCGGTGGCCGGTGCGCCGGTCACGGACTGGGAGCTCTACGACACCCACTACACCGAGCGCTACCTCGGGCACCCGGCCGTCGAGAAGGCGGCCTACGAGCGGTCGTCGCTGCTCGCCGACGCCGCCACCCCGGCCTCCGAGGACCGCCCGAACCGGCCCCTCATGATCATCCACGGGCTCGCGGACGACAACGTCGTGGCCGCCCACACCCTGCGGCTGTCCTCGGCGCTCCTCGCCGCGGGCCGCCCGCACCAGGTGCTGCCGCTCTCCGGCGTCACGCACATGACGCCGCAGGAGGTCGTCGCCGAGAACCTGCTGCTCCTGCAGGTGCAGTTCCTCCGGGACGCGCTGGGGGTGCCCGCGCCGCCGGTGTGACCGCCCGCGCGCGCTCAGTCGTGCGAGATGTGGTGGGGCGTCTCGTCGTCGGCCGAGGCCCCGCCGTCGCGGGTGTCCGGGGCGTCGGGGTCCGGCGCGCCGACGCCCGCGGCCCGGCGGCGCTCGTCGCGCAGGTCGTGGATGCCCACGCCGAGCGCGACGAGCGTGGTCAGCACGGCCACACCGAGCGCGCCGGCGATGGCGGCCCGGTACGAGTCGCCGGCGGCGCCCAGCACGCCGTAGTACACCCCGGCGACGACGGCGGTGCCGATCGCCGCGCCCACACGCTGCCCGGTCTGCAGGGCGCCGCCGGCCGAGCCGGCCATCCGCACGGGCACGTTGCGCAGGGTCATGGTGATGTTCGGGGAGATCACGAAGCCGCCTCCGATGCCGCCCAGCAGCAGGGCCGGCGCGGCGGCGATCCCGGCGATCTCCCCCGGGACCAGCGCGAGGATCGCCGCGGTCGCGGCCACGCCCACGGCGACCAGCGACAGGCCGAACACGGTGAGCCGGCGGCCGAAGCGCTCGACGAGCCGCCCGGCCACCACGGCGGACACCGCGGAGCCGACCGCGAAGGCGGTGACCGACAGCCCGGACTGCAGCGGCGTGTAGCCGAGGCCGGACTGGAAGAACTGCGCGAACACGATCCAGACGCCGGAGAACCCGGTGAAGTAGACGAGCCCGAGCAGGGCGCCGGGTGCGTAGCCGGAGGTCTCGGTGACCAGCCGGATGTCGAAGAGCGGCTCGGCGCCGCGGCGCACCTCGCGGCGCTCCCACCACAGGAACAGCATCGCCAGCGCCACGCCGATCGGGAACAGCCACCACAGCCGCGCGATCCCGCCGGACTCGGCCTGCACCAACGGCAGGAGCAGCGCGAGCACCGCCCCGCCCAGCAGCGCCGCACCGGCCCAGTCGATGTGCGGCCGCTCCCCGGTCTGCGCCTTCGGCAGCAGCCGTGCGGCCAGCACCACCGCCAGCACCCCGATCGGGACGTTCACGTAGAAGATCCACCGCCAGCCGTCGGGCTCCCCGAAGGCGGCGAGCAGCAGCCCGCCCACGATCGGGCCGGCCGCCGTCGAGATGCCGACCGTGGCGCCGAAGAACCCGAACGCCCGGCCCCGCTCGGCGCCGCGGAACAGGCTCTGGATCAGCCCGGAGTTCTGCGGCGCCAGCGACCCCGCCGCGAAGCCCTGCAGCAGCCGGGCGACCACGAGCAGCTCGATCGTGGGCGCCGCACCGCACAGGGCGCTGAAGGCGACGAACGCGGTGAGCGCGATCAGGAACATCCGGCGGCGGCCGAACGCGTCGCCGAGCCGGCCGGCCGGGACGAGCGCGAGGCCGAAGGTCAGCGCGTACCCCGAGACCACCCACTGCGCGCCCGCCGGGTCGGTGCCGAGCCCGTGCTGGATCGACGGCAGCGCCACCGAGACGATGCTGACGTCGAGCAGCGTCATGAACCCCGCGGCAAGGGTGACGGACAGGGCCCGCCAGCGGCGCGGGTCGGGGGTGTACTCCTCCTCGGTCCCCTGGCGGGCCGGGGCCGAGGTCATGACGCGGTGCAGGTGTGGGAGCGGACGGGCACGACGTCGGACGTTACCGCCGGCCCCGGCGACCCGCCTTCCGAGCGCCGGGCACCGGCGGGACGGACCCGGGTGCTCGTGTCCGGGCGGTCAGGCGGGCCCGACGCGGTCGCCGACCCGGACCGTCCCCGCCGCGGCGACGTCGGCGTAGGCGCCCGCGCACGCCCAGGTCCCCATGCCCGGAATCCTCCGCCGGTTGATCTTCGCGATCGTGCGCAGCGTGTCCCGGTCCTCCGGGAGGCCCTCCTGCGCCAGGGTCGTCATCACGCAGCGCATGGTCGGCATGGTGACCGTGATCCGGGCGTCGCCGGCGGCGAGGGTCTCCCCGACCCACCCGTCCTCGACGAACCCGGGCCCCTGCGCGGTGTCCAGCAGCAGGTTCGGGCGGTAGCGGCGGGCGTCGAACGTCGAGCCGGGGGCGGCCTCGGAGAGCGCGGCCAGCGTGGAGCCGGTCATCAGGTGCAGCACGCCGAGGTCGAGGAAGGAGTCGGTCGGGGTGAGCCCGGCCGTGCCGATCCGGCTGACCGGCTCGCCCTCCTCGCTGTGCTCGACGGTGGTGTCGTCGATGAAGGCCTGGGGTGCGAGGCCCTCGATCTGCGGCCACTGCTCCTCGAACTCGGCGCCGGCCGCCGGATCGGCCGACAGCACGACCGCGCGGCCGAGCAGGTCGGAGAGGGCGGCCTCGAGCCCGGGCTCGTCGCTGCGCAGGGTCCGGCCGTCGGGGAACGTGACGGCGACGGGCGGCGGGGCCGCGTCGGGCTCCGGCTCGCCGAGGAAGGCGGCGCTGCAGCCGAGCAGGGCGCCCCACTTCCGGGGGTACTTGGCGCTGGCCACCGTGCCGTCCTCGGCGTCGACCACGGCGTAGGCGCGGTCGCCGAGGGCCCCGCCGGGAAGCAGGGCGAGGGCGTCGACCCGCTCCCCCTGCATCGACTTGACCGGGAAACGGTGGAGGGCGGTGATGGTCGCGTGGGTCGTCGTCGCCTGTGACGCTGGTGCGGACATGATCCCTTCGTAGCGGGCGCACCGGGCCCCGCGCCACCTCCGGACGGCGGGGGTCTGGCAGGGTGACGGCCGACCGACGCGAGACCCAGGAGGAACCCGACGATGGCACCGCAGAAGCCCGACGTCGACCCGATCGACGGCCCGGCCCCGACCGACCTCGAGATCACCGACATCACCGTCGGCGAGGGCGAGGAGGCGAAGGCCGGCCACCGGGTGGCCGTGCACTACGTGGGCGTGGCGCACTCGACCGGCGAGGAGTTCGACGCCTCCTACAACCGCGGCCAGCCGCTGCAGTTCGGCCTCGGCGCGGGCCAGGTCATCCAGGGCTGGGACCGGGGCGTGCAGGGCATGAAGGTCGGCGGGCGCCGCCGGCTGGTCATTCCGCCGCACCTGGGCTACGGCGACCGGGGCGCCGGGGGCGTCATCAAGGGCGGCGAGACCCTGATCTTCGTGGTGGACCTGCTCGCGGTGCAGTGACGCCGCCCGTGCGGTTGCTGATCCTCTCCGACACGCACGTCCCGGTGCGGGCGAAGGACCTGCCCGCGCCGCTGTGGGAGGCGGTGGAGTCGCTCGGCGCGGACGACCTGGTCGTCCATGCCGGCGACTGGATGGACCCCGGGCTGCTCGACGCGCTGGAGGCGCGGGCGCCCCGGGTCGTCGGGGTGTGGGGCAACAACGACGGCCCCGATCTGCGCGGACGCCTCCCGGAGGTCGCGCGGTTCGAGGCCGGCGGGCTGCGGTTCGCCGTCACCCACGAGACGGGTGCGGCCCAGGGGCGGGAGCGGCGGATGGCCGCCCGCTTCCCCGACGTCGACGTGCTGGTCTTCGGGCACAGCCACATCCCGTGGGATTCGACGGCTCCCACGGGCCTGCGCCTGCTGAACCCGGGCTCCCCCACCGACCGCCGCCGTCAACCCACGCACACGTGGATGACGGCGGCGGTGCAGGAGGGCGAGCTGCGCCGGGTGGACCTGGTCCACCTGGAGAACCTGCGCTGACGCGTGCGCGGGACGTGGTGCTCCGGCACCACGTCCCGCGCACGGTCACGCGTCAGGAGTGCTCGCGGTCGTAGCGGGCCATCTCCTCGTCGATCTCCCGGTCGTGGCGGTCCATCGCCTCGGCCTCCTCGCGGCTGTGCGCGACGGCCACCGCGATCGACGAGCCGTGGCCCTCGGCGAGCTCGGGCCGGCGGCGCACTGCGACCAGGCTGGCCACGGTCGTGATCGCCAGGACGCCCACGATGACCAGCAGCGACACCGCGATGCTGACCTCCGGCACCGGGATCGGCTCGCCGCCGTTGAGGAACGGCAGCTCGTTCTCGTGCAGGGCGTGCAGCACGAGCTTGACGCCGATGAAGGCCAGGATCACGGCGAGGCCGTAGGACAGGTAGATCAGCTTCTTGAGGAGCCCGCCGAGCAGGAAGTACAGCTGGCGCAGGCCCATCAGGGCGAAGGCGTTGGCCGTGAAGACCAGGAACGGCTCCTGGGTCAGGCCGAAGATGGCCGGGATGGAGTCGAGCGCGAACAGCAGGTCGGTGAGCCCGATCGCGATCATCACGATCAGCATCGGGGTGACCCAGCGCTTGCCGTCGAGCTTCACGGTGGTCTTGGAGCCGTGGAACTTGTCCGTCACCGGCAGCACCCGGCGGACGAACCCGACGATCTTGGGCTCCTTCCACTCGTCCTCGTCGCCACCCATGCCCTGCCGGACCATGTTCACCGCGGTGTAGATCAGGAATGCGGCGAAGAGGTAGAACACCCAGCTCAGGGCGTTGATCGCGGCGGCGCCGACGGCGATGAACAGGCCGCGCATCACCAGCGCGATCACGATGCCGACCAGCAGCACGCGGTGCTGGTGGATCGCCGGCACCGCGAAGCTCGACATGATGATCACGAAGACGAACAGGTTGTCGACCGAGAGCGAGTACTCGGTGATGTAGCCGGCGAAGAACTCCCCGGCGTACTGGCCGCCCGCGAAGTACCAGATGCCGAGGCCGAACAGCACGGCGAGCGCGATGTAGAAGAGCACCCAGCGGGTGGCTTCCTTGATCGTCACGGCGTGCGGCTTGTGGTCGACCAGGAACAGGTCGGCCAGGATGATGGCGACCAGGCCGCCGATGGTGGCGAACCACAGCCAGACGGGCACGTTCACGCGGGGAGCCTCCAGGGGTCTCGGGCAGCACGGGACTGCCCCGAGGTCTCTCCCCTCCGCTCAGCTGCGGATCGGTGGCGCCGGGTTCGGGACCCGCATGATTGTCGATCCTGGGCTGCGGGCCCTTCTCCGTGCTGACGACGCCACCGTGACCGGGATACTCCCCTGCGGTGCCTCTCCAGTCTGCCCGCCCCGTCGCGCCGGCCGCCAGCGGGGGTGACCGACCACACCGGTCAGAGCACCCGAGGAGGGGACGAACCGGTCGAACCGGCAGGAACCGACAACCCGGTCGGGGTACGTGACCAGCCAGCCGGCACCGCGGGGACCGCGGGCGTGGTCGGGACGGCGGGCGGCGGCGCGGGCGACACGGACGGCACCGCGGGCGGCGGCACCACGGGGACGCCCGGGACGGGCCGGGCGAGGTCGACCCGGTCGATCTCCTCGCCGTCGTCGGTCACGGCGTGCACCCGCATGGTCGCGATCCGCCCCGGCACCTCCGGCTGCACCTCCACGCGCAGGTAGGCGTAGCCGGCGTAGCGCACCCGGGACCAACCGACCGTCTCCGACTTCTCGCCGTCCTTGCCCGTGACGCGGCTGCGGATCTCCCGGTCGCCGCCGGTCCGGCCGCGGTAGCGGGCGCCGCCGTCGTCGAGCCAGCCGTTGCTCCGCCGCCCGCCGGAGCCGACGCAGATGTAGGTCGTGCCGTCCGTGGCGGGGCGGACGGTCGCCCTGTCCGGGGCCTCGCGGGCGGCCTCGCCGCCCCGGATCGGGTCCGTGCGCTCGTACTGGTGGTTGTGGCCCTGCACGGCGAGGTCGACCGAGAAGCGGTCGAACAACGGCGTCAGGGCTGACCGGACGCCGCCGTCGGAGGCGTGCGAGTCGCTGGTCGAGTAGGCGCAGTGGTGGAAGAACACCACCACGAAGGTGACGTCCGGGTCGGCGCGGAAGGCCGCGAGCGTGTCGGTGAGCCACTGGACCTGGGCGCCGCGGCTGTAGCCGGTGTTGGCGCGGATCTCGGTGGAGAGGTCGTTGGCGTCGACGCTGACCACCCCCACGCAGCCGTGCGTGAAGGCGTAGACCGACGGACAGCCCGACGGCCCGGTCCGCGGCAGGTCCAGCCGGGCCGCGTGGCCGCCGTAGCCGTGGCCGGAGTCGCCGTCGTCGTACAGGGCCTCCATGTCGTGGTTGCCCGTGGCGAACATCCACGGCGTGTGGGCGGCGCTCTTCTCGATCGCGGCGAAGTACCGCGTCCACAGACCGGGGTTGAACGAGTCGCCCCGCTCGCCGCGGCCGGCGCGGTCGGCGTAGCAGATGTCGCCGGCCAGCAGGTGGAAGGCCGGGGCGTCCTGGGCGATCAGCGCGGTCAGGGCGTTGGGTGGCGCCGCGCCGCCGTTCCCGTCGCCGGCGTTGCCGGCGACGCCCTGGTCGGCGAACGCCGTGAACGTGAACGGCCGGCGGTCGCCCTTCGCCGGGGCGGTGCGGAAGGTGGCGTCCGGCGTCGTCGAGCCGTCGGGCAGGCGGAAGCGGTAGTGGTAGGTGGTGCCGGCGGTCAGTCCCTCGGCCCGGGCGTGCGCGAAGAGCTGCTCCCCGCCGCGGACGTCCTCGCCCCGCGGCACCTGGCTGACCAGCTCGCGCAGCTCGACGGGCACGGTCGCGCCGTAGCCGGTGTCGAGGCCGAGATCCAGGAGGACCTTGCCCGCGGGCTTCCCGGTCAGCTCGCCCGCGATCGCCATCGAGGTGCGCGGGTCGTCGCCGAACGCGAGGTGCCGGCCGACGAGCCCGGTCTCCGCCGCCCGCGCCACACCGGTCCACGGGCCGTGGGCCAGCGCGAGCCCGGCGAGCGCCCCGATCCCGCCCCGCAGTGCCGCCCGCCGCGTGATCGGCCGCCGCCGGAGCTCGGCACGGATCCACTCGTGCTGGTCCGCGACCGTCATGTCGCGGGCCAGCCGGCGCGGGATGCCGAGATCGGGCGTCTCACCCTCCGGGTTCACGGGCACGCCCCGACTGTCACGCAGTGACCGCTCCGGAGCGGTGAGGCCGCCCGGCGCGTCGGTGAAGAGCGACGACCGGGTGACCGTCGGTCGGGGTACCGGCCGGGGTACTCGTCGATGCGGTGGTGGTGCGGGAGCGACGGCCGGAGACAGGTGCGGCGTCGGGGCGCCCGGGTCTGGCAGCTCGTGAGTGGCGATAGTCGCTATGGCGACGATCGCCACGCACAGGTCTCTGAGAGCGGCCTGAGGCGCCGTGCGCGGTGGAGCGCTCCACGCGGATACGGTTCCGGGGTGCCCCGCCTGTTCCGCGCCGCCGGCGCGCGTGCCGCCGCGCGCCGAGCCGCGGCAAGATCCGAGCGCCCCCGGAGACGCCCGGTCCTCGACCTGTCGCGCCGCGGTCGTCGCGCGTCCGTGCTCGGTACCGCGGCGGTCGCGACGGTCGCGCTGCTCGTGCTCACGCCCGGCACCGCCGCGGCCGCGACCAGCACGAACGCGACCATCGGCTCCACCCCGACCCCCGTGCCCACCTCCGCCGACATCCGCACGAGCGACCAGCGCATCGACGTGCGCGGCGGTCCGGGCGTCCCCGGTACGGTCTCCCTCGACACCACGCTCTACCTGCCGGAGACCACGCCGGCGCCCGCGGTGCTCGTCGCGCACGGGTTCGGCGGGAACAAGCGGTCCGTCGACACCGACGCCCGCCAGCTCGCCGACCGCGGGTACGTCGTGCTCACCTGGTCGGCACGGGGGTTCGGGGCGAGCGGCGGGCAGATCGCGCTCGACTCCCCCGACCACGAGGTCGCCGACGCCGAGCAACTGGTCGACTGGCTCGGCGGGCGTCCCGAGGTGCAGCAGGACGGGCCGGGCGACCCGCGGGTCGGCGTGACCGGCGGGTCCTACGGCGGGGCCTTGTCCCTGCTCCTCGCCGGGTACGACCGGCGCGTCGACGCCCTCGCCCCCGTGATCACCTGGAACGACCTGTCCCAGGCCCTCTTCCCCAACGCCGGCGGCCCCACCGACCTGCCGGAGGACACCCCGGCGCGCGGCACCTTCGGCGGCGACGGCGTGTTCAAGCGCGGCTGGGCCGGGGTGTTCTTCTCCTCGGGCTCGAGCAGCACCGGCGGGGCGGCGGGCGCCACGGGCGCCACCGACGACAGCACCGGCTCCACGAACGGCGCCGCCCCCACCGACGGCAGCGACACCAGCGACACCACCGGCGACGACGGCTCGGCGGCCGGGAGCGACACCGGCAGCAGCGACACCGGCAGCGACGCGAACGGCAGCAGCGACGACACCAGCAGCGGCTCGAACGGCAGCGACGGCACCACCACCAGCACGAACGACCTCGCCTCCGCCCTCGGCGCCCGCACCGGCGGCGGCCTGCCCGCCTCGGCCGTCCCGCCCGCCGCCCCGCCGGTGACCTGCGGGCGGTTCACCGCCGAGGTCTGCGCCGCCTACACCGAGGCCGCCACCACCGGCCGCCTCTCCCCCGCCACCGAGGCGCTGCTGCGCCGCTCCTCGCCGGTGTCGGTGACCGATCGCATCACCGCACCGACGCTGATCGTGCAGGGCGAGCAGGACACCCTCTTCGGCCTCGACCAGGCCGACGCCAACGCCCGCCAGATCGCCGCGCACGGCACGCCGGTCAAGCTCGCCTGGTACGCGGGCGGCCACGACGGTGCCGCCGCCGGCCAGGCCGTCCGCGACCAGATCGGCGAGTGGTTCGACTTCCACCTGCGCGGCACCGGCGAGGACCCCGGCACCTCCTTCTCCTACGAGGTGGAGAGCGGCATCCGCGCCGGCCGGACCACCACCACGAGCCGGACGGTCGTCGCCGACGCCTACCCGGGCCTGTCCGGTGCGGCGCCCGTCACCACGCAGGCGCTGCCGCTCACGGGCCAGCCGCAGGTCGTCGCCAACCCGGCCGGCGGGAACCCGGCGGCGATCACCTCGCTGCCCGGCCTCGGCGGCGCGCTCGGCTCGCTGGGCAGCCGGCTCTCGGCGTTCACCGCCGACCTGCCCGGCCAGTCGGCGCTCTTCGCGGGGCCGGCGCTCACCGCGCAGACGGACGTCGCGGGCGCGCCGCGCCTCGACGTCACCGTCTCCCGGATGCCCGGCCAGCCCGCCGCCGACGAGGCCGTCCTGTTCGCCAAGACCTACGAGGTCGGCCAGGACGGGCTGCGCCAGCTGCTGGGCAACGCCGTCGCGCCGGTCCGCGTGGCCGTGCCCACCGACGGCAGCCCCGCCCGGGTGTCGATCACGCTGCCCGGCGTGGTGGCGCCGATCGAGGTCGGCAACCGCCTCGTGGTCTCGATCAGCACCACCGACCAGGGCTTCGCCTCCCCCGCCGAGCCGGCGGTCTGGCGGATCGGCCTGGCCGAGGGCGCCGCGCTCGCGGTGCCGGTGGTGCCCGGCCGGGCCGTCACCACCAGCACGGTGCCGGTCTGGCCGCTGGTCGGGATCGGCGTCGTCCTGCTGCTTTCCCTGGTGGGCTGGCTGGTCGCGAAGGCGCTGCGCCGCCGCCGTGAGGTCCCGCCCGCCGGGGCCGCGGACGCCCCGCCGCTGGAGATCAGCGGGCTCGCCAAGACCTACAAGGGCGGGTTCAGCGCGGTGAAGGAGGTGTCGTTCACCGTGCAGCCGGGCATGGTGCTGGGGCTGCTCGGTCCCAACGGCGCCGGCAAGACGACCGTGCTGCGGATGCTGATGGGCCTGATCTCGCCGACCTCCGGGTCGATCCGGGCGTTCGGCGAGCCCGTCGGGCCCGGCGCGCCGGTGCTGGCTCGCATCGGCGCGTTCGTCGAGGGCCCCGGCTTCCTCCCGCACCTCTCCGGCGCCGACAATCTGCGGCTCTACTGGGCCGCCACCGGCCGGCCCACCGAGGAGGCGCACCTCGAGGAGGCCCTCGAGGTCGCGGGGCTCGGCGAGTCCGTGCACCGCCGCGTGGGCACCTACTCGCAGGGCATGCGGCAGCGCCTCGCGATCGCCCAGGCCATGCTCGGCCTGCCGGAGCTGCTCGTGCTCGACGAACCGACCAACGGGCTCGACCCGCCCCAGATCCACGCGATGCGGGAGCTGCTGCGGCGCTACGCCGAGGGCGGCCGGACCGTGCTCGTCTCCAGCCACCTGCTGGCCGAGGTCGAGCAGACGTGCACGCACGTCGTCGTCATGCACCACGGCCGGGTCGTCGCCGACGGCACGGTCGACGACATCATCGCGGGCGGCGGCGCGGCCAGCTTCGGCGTCGACGTGCCGGAGCGCGCGGTCGAGGTCCTCGCGGCGCTCGACGGCGTCCGCGACGTCGCCGCCGAGGGTCGCCTGGTGCACGCGGAGCTCAACGGCACCCCGCGCGCGTCGGCGGTGCAGGCCCTCGTCGCGGCGGGGATCTCGGTGGAGTCCGCCGGCCCGCGCCGCCGCCTGGAGGACGCGTTCCTCCAGCTCGTGGGAGAGGACACGGCACCATGACGCAGCCGAGCGAGCACGAGTCGCGGGGCGACTGGCTGCACCGGGACGCGAAGTACGCCGACCCGTCGACGCGGAAGGGGCACGTCGGCCTGCTGGCGGCGGACGGCTCGCCCGCCTCGTCGTACCGGGCGGGCCGGACGCTCCCGCTGCGCGTCGAGCTGGTCCGCCAGCTGAAGCGGCGCCGCACGCAGGTGACGTTCGCGCTGGTCGCGCTGCTGCCGGTGATCCTCTGGATCGCCTTCTCGCTGACGAGCGACGAGGGCCCGGGCACCTCGGTCAACCTGGTCGACCTGGCCAAGGGCAGCGGCACCAACTTCGCCGTGTTCGCCCTGTTCGCGACGGCCGGGTTCCTGCTCGTCGTGGTGGTGGCGCTGTTCTTCGGCGACACCGTGGCGTCGGAGGCGTCGTGGTCCTCGCTGCGGTACCTGCTCGCCGCCCCCGTGCCCCGCGCGCGGCTGCTGCGGCAGAAGGCGATCGTCGCCGGGTTGCTGTCGTTCACGGCGCTGCTGCTGCTCCCGGTGGTGGCGCTCGTGGTCGGCACGCTCGCCTACGGCACCGGCGACCTCGTCAGCCCCACCGGCGAGTCCCTGGGGTACTGGGCCGCGGCCGGTCGCGCGCTGCTCGGCGGGGTCTACGTGGCCGTCAACCTGCTGTGGGTCGCCGGCCTGGCGCTGCTGCTCTCGGTGAGCACCGACGCCCCGCTGGGGGCCGTCGGCGGCGCGGTGATGACGTCGATCGTCTCGCAGATCCTCGACCAGATCACCGCGCTCGAGGACCTGCGCAACTACCTGCCGACGCACTACGCCAACGCGTGGTCCGACCTCCTCGCGAGCCGGATCGACTGGGGCGACATGACCCGCGGCGCCTTCGGCAGCATCACCTGGGCCGCGGTGCTGTTCGCGCTGGCGGCCTGGCGGTTCCACCGCAAGGACGTCACCAGCTGACCTCAGACCGCCCGGGCGTCCGCCTCCAGCAGGGCGCGGATGCCCGGCGCGGTCGATCCCGCGAGCACCGTCCCGGCCAGCGGCGGGACGTGCACCTCGACCTCGTCGGCGATCCGGTAGGGCCGCGCGAGCAGCAGCCCGCCCAGCCCGCGGCGCAGCCTGCTCATCTCGGCGCGGACCGTCACCAGGTGGTCGCGATCGCCGTAGAGGGCGGCGGACAGGGCGCCCGCGTCGAGCCCCCTGGCGCCCGCCCGGGCCAGCAGCACCAGCAGCTCGGCGTGCCGGGTGGAGAGCGGGTGGATCCACCGGGCCGAGCCGTCGACGACCGCGCGCGGCCGGCCCGCGGCGAGGTCCAGGGTCAGGGTCAGGCCGCCCGACGCGGTCGAGCCGGCGTCGGCCGACCGCAGCAGCCACCCGCCGGGCACCGGCTCGGGGAGGCACAGCCCGACCCCGTGCACGGCCAACGGCCGGTCGGCGCGCGGCGCGGCGACCCGCTCGATGCTCGGCATCCCGGTGACGGCGGCGACCCAGCCGTGGTCGTCGACCACCAGTCCGGCACCGGGCACCGCGGACAGCAGCGGGGCCGCGACGCCACGCAGCGCGTCCAGCCGGACCTCGTGCTGGCGCCACAGGCTCGCCTCGGCCAGCTTCACCGCGGTCCCGACCAGCGCGACGGTCGTCGGGTGGATCGTCTCGGCGGGCCCGCTGACGTCGACCACGCCGAGCAGCTCGCCGGTCCGCGGGTCGTGCACCGGGCAGGCGGTGCAGGTCCAGACGTGGTGCGACCGCACGAAGTGCTCGGCCGCGAAGAGCTGGACGGGTGCGCCCTCGGCCAGGGCGGTCCCGATCGCGTTCGTGCCCACGGACGCCTCGGACCAGTCCGCGCCCTCGGTGAAGCCCAACGCGTCCGCCCGGTGCCGGACCCGGTTGGAGCCCTCCCGCCACAGCAGGATCCCGTCCGCGTCCGTCACGACCATGACGTGCCGGGCGTCCTCCGCGACCGAGGTCAGCGCGGCGCGCAGCTCCGGCAGGACGCGCTGCAGCGGGGAGCCGGACCGCCGCCGCTCGACCTGGTCGGCCGCGAGCGGACCCGCCGGCTCGCCGTGCTCGGGATCGACGCCCTGGGCGCGCACGCGCTGCCAGGACCGGGCGACCAGGGACCGGATCTCGGGCGACGGGCTCGCCCCGGCCAGGACGGCGTCGTGCAGGTGGGCGAGGACCTTCGCGTGCCGCCCGACGTCCGTGCCCGGGCGCACCGCGCACACACCGCGTCCGCCCGGCGCCCCGTTGCCCGTGTCGCTGTCCCTGTTGATCCCCGCGCCCGCCACGTCACCTCCGCCCCGCCCCGGCACGGCTCCGGTGTGCGGCCGTGGCGCGACGCGTCACGGCGACGGGACGTGGCCCTCACCATAGCCCGACGGCGACGGGCAGCGTGCCGTCCGACAGGTCAGGCAGCCGTGCGCCGATCGCCGACGACCGGCTCCTCCTCGGTGCCGCCGGTGCTGTCGGTGCCGTTCGTGCTGTCGGTGTTGTCGGTGCCCTTCGTGCCGTCGGTGCTGTCGGTGCCGTCGGTGCCGACCACCTCCGCGGACGCGGTCCGGGCGGGCCGCGGCGTGCCCAGCAGCACCCCGCCGACGATGACGACCGCGGAGACCAGCTCGGTCACGCTCGGCCGCTCCCCCAGCACCGCGGCGGCCAGCGCGATCCCGACCACCGGCACCAGCAGCGAGTACGGCGCGACGACGCCCGCCGGGTACCGGCGCATCAGCCAGGTCCAGATCCCGGAGCCCACGACCGTCGCCATGAGCGACAGGTAGACGACGGCGGCGAGCCCGGGCAGACCCTCGACCGAGAAGGCCGCGCCCAGCGCCGACCAGCCCGCCCCCGGTCCCTCGGTCAGCACCGACGCGGCGAACAGCGGGATCGGGGGGATCACGCACATCCACAGCGTCAGGTGCATCGGCTTGGGCGGTGCCGCGAGCCGGCTGCAGAGGTTGCCGAACGCCCAGCCCAGCGCCCCGCACAGCGTCAGCAGGACCGGCACCAGGGCCGCCGACTGGGCCCGCGAGACCGCGATCGCCGCCAGCCCCAGCACCGCCAGGCCGATCCCGACCGCCTGCCGCGCCGTGAGCCGCTCGCGCAGGAACAGCGCCCCGAGCAGAACCGTGAACGGTGCCGAGGCCTGCAGCACCAGCGACGCGAGCCCCGTCGGCATCCCGACGTCCATCGCCACGAAGAGGAAGAGGAACTGGATCGTTCCGAACCCGAGCCCGTAGCCGAGCAGCCACTTCAGCGGCACTTGCGGGCGCGGCACGAACAGCAGCGCCGGCACCGCGATGACCAGCATGCGCAGCCCCGCGAGGAACAGCGGCGGGAAGTGGTCGAGACCGACGCGGATGGCCAGGAAGTTCCCGCCCCACAGGGCGGCGACGAGAACGGCGAGCAGGCGGTGTCGTGCGGTCACGGGTTCGAGGGTGCGCCGCCGGAACCTGAAAGACCAGCGACATGTTCTGAAGAGACCTTGTAGCGTGACTTCATGGACGTGCAGCGGCTGCGGATCCTCCGTGAGCTCGCCGACCGGGGCTCGGTCACGGCGGTCGCGCAGGCCCTGCGGTTCACGCCGTCGGCCATCTCGCAGCAGCTCAAGGCCCTGGCCGAGGAGGTCGGCGTCCCGCTGACCGAGCCCGCGGGCCGGGGGCTGCGGCTCACCGCGGCCGGGCTGGCGCTCGTCGCCGAGGCCGAGCACGTCCTCGCCGCGCTCGCCCGGGCCGAGGCGGCGGTGCAGGCGCTGCGGACGACTCCGCACGGCGTGGTCCGGATGGCGATGTTCCCCTCGGGTGCGCGGATGATGCTGGCCGGGCTGCTGCGGCGGGTGGCGGGCACCGGCATCGACCTGCAGGTCCGCGACCTGGACATGACCCCGCCCGAGGTCCCCGTCCTCGCCGCGGACCACGATCTCGTCGTCGCACACCGGGACGAGCACGCCGACCCGCTCGCCAGCGGCCGGCACCGCGTGGTGCCGCTGGTCCGGGAGCCCCTCGACGTCGTGCTGCCGCCCGGGCACCCGCTCGGCCGGCACCGCCGGCTCCGGCTCGACCAACTGGCCGGCGAGCCGTGGATCAGCGTGAACGTCGGCTGGCCGGTCGACGACGTGCTGCGCTCGCTCACCACCCGCACCGGCACCCGGCCCCGGGTCGTCCAGCGGATCAACGACTTCGCCGTGACCGAGGAGCTCGTCGCGGCCGGGGTCGGGGTCGCCCTGCTCCCCCGCTGGTCGACCGACGACCGGGGCGGCCGGCGGTTCCTGCGCCGCCCGCTCGCCGGCGTGCGCGCGGCCCGACTGGTGGAGGTGGTGATGCGGGAGAGCGTGGCCGAACGCCCGGCCGTGCGGACCGTGGTCGACGCCCTGCACGCCACCATCGCCGAGACCACCGGCGAGGAGAAACCCTAGGGGCGCTTGCTCTTCGGCAGCTTCGCGACGATCGCGTCGTACGACTCGTCGACCAGCTCGCGGAGCTCGTCGGCCGGCATCGTGCCGTCGAGCGCGACGACGTTCCAGCCGAAGCGCCCGATGTACGGCGACGCCGTGACCGCGGCCGGGTAGCGGTCGCGCAGCTCGGCCGCCTCGTCCGCGTCCCGCCCGCACTTCAGCCCGACGCCCTCGCCGCCCAGGAACGCGAAGATCTTGCCGCCGACCTTGGCCACGAGATCGCCCTCCCACGGCTCGTCGGCCACCGCACCGGGCTTGCCGAGCGCGTAGGTCGCGATCTCGTCGTGGTTCACGCGGGGCCGGTCCCCGCCGGGCGGCGCACGTAGTACCGCCAGGCCACGGCCAGCATCGCGATCGCGACGATCACGTACGTGGCCCCGACGAGCTGCTGCCCGGCGTTCCAGCCCAGCTCGACCTGGTTGTTGCCCGGCAGCCAGCGGAACGGGGCGAGGAAGAAGGTCACCAGGAGCACCAGCTCGACGGCGATCCAGCCCCGCCGCCGGGTCCGCACCGCATGGGCCCCGACGGCGACGACGGCCGGCGCGATCCACACCCAGTGGTGCGACCACGAGGTCGGCGAGACCAGCAGCATGAACGCGGCCATGGCGGACATCCCGATCGCCGGGTCGGCGCGCCGGACCGTCGGGACGAGCAGGACCAGGAGCACCAGCGCGACGACGACCCAGATGCCGGTCAGCAGCGGGCCCTCGACACCCCAGCGCGCGACGACCGCCTGGACGGTCTCGTTGGTGTAGAACACCGAGCCGCTGACGCCCGCCGCCGGGCCTCCGAACCAGTAGGCGGCCGACGCCTGGGCGTCGACGAGGAAGCCCACCGCCGTCGCGACGGCGGCGGTGACGACGGTGACCACGGCCGCCCGGAAGTCGCGGCGCAGCAGGAAGAACAGCACGAACGCCGCGGGCGTCAGCTTGATCGCCGCGGCCAGCCCGACGAGCAGGCCTCGCGGCCAGCGGGTGCGCGGGGCCAGGCAGTCGACCGCCACCAGGGCCATCAGGATGATGTTGACCTGGCCGAACTCGAAGGTCTGCAGCACCGGCTCGATCCACAGCAGCGCCGGCAGCGCCAGGAACGCGACCGACACGGCCCCGCTGCGGCCGCCAGCGGGCCAGGCCCGCAGCGCGGCGACGTACAGCGTGACCGCGAGCGAGGCCAGCGAGAGCACGAACAGCAGCACCCACGCCGCCGTCCACGGCAGCAGCGCCAGCGGAGTGAGCACCATGGCCGCGAAGACCGGGTAGATGAACGGCAGCGCCAGCCCGGAGATGGTGGGCGGCAGCGGGCCGTACATGTCCCCGCCCTGCAGCCACGTGTTCACGCCGAGCCGGTAGACCTCGAGGTCGATGTGGTAGCCGTGCGTGTGCAGCAGCAGGGCCGCGACCGAGATCGCCAGCAGCGGCAGGCTGATCACGAAGGAGCGCCGGGACAGCACGCGGAGCCGGACCCGCCGGACCATCTCGGCGGCGCCCGGGCGGGTGCTGGAGAGGGTCACGCGGTCCTCCGGCTCGTGCGTCGAAACGGCGCCCACCGTAGCAACGCGCCGGATCGGCGCGGCAACGCGGCGCAGCGGGGCCGCCGCGGCACCGCGCCGGGCCACGGCCGCACCGCGGCGGGGCTCAGCTGATCCCCGCCGCGTCCATCCCCCGCAGCTCCTTCTTCAGGTCCTGGATCTCGTCCCGCAGCCGGGCGGCCAGCTCGAACTGCAGGTCGCGGGCCGCCGCGAGCATCTGGTCGTTCATCTGCTGGATGAGGTCGGCCAGCTCCGCGCGCGGCATCGCCGTGGTGTCGCGGCCCGCCACGATCCCCGAGCTGCCCCCGGACGCGCGGCCCGGCTCGCCCGCGGCCCGCTTGCCCCGGGAGGCGTTGCGCCCGGAGCCGCCGACGGGGACCTCGGAGTCCTCCGCCTCGCGGTAGACCTGGTCGAGGATGTCGGCGATCTTCTTCCGCAGCGGCTGCGGGTCGATCCCCTTCTCCGTGTTGTAGGCGATCTGCTTGGCCCGGCGGCGCTCCGTCTCGTCGATCGCGTGCTGCATCGACTCGGTGACCGTGTCGGCGTACATGTGCACCTGGCCGGACACGTTGCGCGCCGCGCGGCCGATCGTCTGGATCAGCGAGGTGCCGGAGCGCAGGAAGCCCTCCTTGTCCGCGTCGAGGATCGCGACGAGCGACACCTCGGGCAGGTCGAGGCCCTCACGGAGCAGGTTGATGCCGACCAGCACGTCGTACTCCCCGAGCCGCAGCTGGCGGAGCAGCTCGACGCGGCGCAGCGTGTCGACCTCCGAGTGCAGGTACCGCACCCGGATGCCCAGCTCGAGCAGGTAGTCGGTGAGGTCCTCGGCCATCTTCTTGGTCAGCGTGGTGACCAGGACCCGCTCGTCCCGCTCGGCGCGCTCCCGGATCTCGCCCACCAGGTCGTCGATCTGGCCCTTGGTGGGCTTCACGACGATCTCGGGGTCGACCAGGCCCGTCGGGCGGATGACCTGCTCGACGAACTCGCCGCCGGTGCGCGACAGCTCGTACGGGCCCGGGGTGGCCGACAGGTAGACCGTCTGCCCGATCCGGTCGGCGAACTCCTCCCAGGTCAGCGGGCGGTTGTCGACCGCCGACGGCAGCCGGAAGCCGAACTCCACCAGGTTCCGCTTGCGGGACATGTCGCCCTCGTACATGCCGCCGATCTGCGGCACGGTGACGTGCGACTCGTCGATGACCAGCAGGAAGTCGTCCGGGAAGTAGTCGATCAGGGTGGCCGGCGCGGTGCCCGGGCCGCGGCCGTCGATGTGCCGCGAGTAGTTCTCGATGCCGGAGCAGAACCCGACCTGCCGGATCATCTCCAGGTCGTACTGGGTGCGCATGCGCAGCCGCTGGGCCTCGAGCAGCTTGCCCTGGTTCTCCAGCTCGGCGAGCCGCTCCTCCAGCTCCTTCTCGATGTCCCGGACCGCGCGCTCCATCCGCTCGGGCCCCGCGACGTAGTGCGTGGCCGGGAAGATCCGCACGGTGTCGACCTGCTTGACCACGTCACCGGTGAGCGGGTGCAGGTAGTAGAGCGCCTCGATCTCGTCCCCGAAGAACTCGATCCGGATCGCGAGCTCCTCGTACGCCGGGATGATCTCCACGGTGTCGCCGCGCACCCGGAAGGTGCCGCGGGCGAAGCTCAGGTCGTTGCGCGTGTACTGCACGTCGACCAGCAGGCGCAGGAACGCGTCTCGGTCGATCTCGCCGCCGACGTCGAGCTTCACGGAGCGGTCGAGGTACGACTGCGGCGTGCCCAGGCCGTAGATGCAGGACACCGACGCGACGACCACGACGTCCCTGCGGGACAACAGGTTCTGCGTGGCGGAGTGCCGCAGGCGCTCCACGTCGTCGTTGATCGAGGAGTCCTTCTCGATGTACGTGTCCGTCTGCGCGATGTACGCCTCGGGCTGGTAGTAGTCGTAGTACGAGACGAAGTACTCGACCGCGTTGTTCGGGAGCATCTCCCGCAGCTCGTTGGCCAGCTGCGCCGCGAGCGTCTTGTTCGGGGCCATCACCAGCGTGGGCCGCTGCACCCGCTCGATCAGCCACGCGGTGGTGGCCGACTTGCCCGTACCGGTGGCGCCGAGCAGCACCACGTCCTGCTCGCCCCGCTTGAGGCGCTTCTCCAGCTCCTCGATCGCCGCCGGCTGGTCGCCTGCGGGCTCGTACTCGCTGACGACCTCGAAGTGCCCGCCGGTGCGCTCGATCTCGCCCACGGGGCGGTACTCCGAGTGCGCGAGCGGGACCTCCGCCTCGCCGCCCTCACGAGCGCTGCTGTCACGAGCGCTGCCGGGAACCTCTGTCGCGAATGCCACGAACCCAGGGTACGAGCGACCCCCGACAGTTTCCTGCCGCCGAACCCCCCGCGCGGACCGTTCGTCGGGCAGGATCGGCCGCGTGCACCCGCCGAAGATCCAGACCTTCGACGTGCCCGCCGGCGTCAACTTCGACACCAAGGGCATCCGGCGCGAGGTGGCGGAGTACCGCCGCACCCCGTTCGGGCTCTACATGAGCCGGCCGGTGGTGGGCCGGGCGTCGGCGTGGTGGATCGAGTCGTGGCTGCTGCCCGACCTCGGGCTCGTGGTCACCGACTGGCAGTGGAACCCCGGGCACGAGCGCGAGCAGGACTTCTACCTCGACGTCGCCCGCATCGAGCCGGGCGAGGGCACGTGGCGCACCACCGACCTCTACCTCGACCTGGTGGTCAAGCGGGGCCTCTGGACCGAGGTGCTCGACGTCGACGAATTCGTCGAGGCCGTGGCCGGCGGGCTGATCGACATCGCGACGGCGGAGTGGGCGCTGCACCGCTGCCACGCGACCGTGGCCGCACTGTCGGCCCACGGCCACGACCTGGACGCCTGGCTGGCGGAGCAGGGCGTCGTCCTCACCTGGCAGGGGCCGGGCGAGCAGGTGCGGCCCGCGGGCTGACCGCCCTCTCGACGGCGCGGACCCGCGGGCGCGCCGCTCAGGCGATCAGCGCGGCCAGCAGGCCCTGCTGCTCCGCCGTGGTGGTCGACGTCGGCGTCGAGGTCCGCGTGGTCGTGGTGGTGGTGCTGGTCGGCGCCGCGGTGGCCGAGGTCCGGGTCGGCGTGGTCGGGTCCGGGTCACCCTCGTCCGTCGGCGTCGGCTTCGTGGTGGTCGTCGGCTTCGGGGTCGTGGTCGTCGTCGGCTTCGGCGTGGTCGTGACGACCGGGGGCGGCTCCACCGGGATCGGCGCCGGCGCCACCGGCTCCTGCGTGGTGGTGCGGGCGCGCGTGGTCGTCGTCCGCTTCTTCGTCGTGGTCGGGACGGGCTCCGCCGCCGCGACGGGCGCGGGGGCGACCGGCGGCGGCGCCACGGTGGTGGTCACCGGCGGCGGTGTCGTGGTGGGCACCTGCGCCACGGGGGCGACGACGACGGGCGCGGGCTCGGCGGCGGCGGTGCCGATCGCGGTGACCCCGCCGAGGGCGCCGACGGTCAGCACCGCGGCCGCGGCGGCACCGCTCGCGCGGTTGGCCGCACCGGCACGCCGGATGACGTCCTCGATCGCGGGCAGCGAGACGCCCGCGGCCAGCTCGTCGTCCAGCCTGCGGAGCTCGTCCGCGCCGCGGCCCTCCGGACGCGTGCCGTACTGCACCGGATTGGTCACCGGGCCTCCTCCTGGTCCGTGCCGTCGGTCGTGCCCTGAATCGTCTTCTCGGTCGACTTCTCGTCCCCGTCGGGCCGTTCGTCGGGGCCGTCGACGTCCCCACGCGCCGCGGGCGCGCCCGGAACGGCCGCCACGGTCGCCGACTCCACGTACTCCGCCCGCTCGCCGGGCTCCGGCGGCAGGAGCGGGACGCTCCCCAGCGCGGCCAGACCGGCCACGCCCTCCTCGATCAGGCTCCCGACCCGGTTGAGCCGCGCCTGCACGGTTCCCGGCGACACCCGCTCGAGCGCCGCGACCTCGCGGACCCCCATGCCGGCCATGTACACCAGCACCGCCGTGCGCCGCTCGTCGGCCGGCACCCGGGCGAGGGTGCGCAGCACGGCCGCGGTGCGCGGGTCGAGTCCCGCCTGCTCCTGCACGGGCGCACCGCGCAGGCCGAGGCGTGCGGCCAGGCGCCGCCAGGTGCTCGCCGAGGACCGCACCGCGACCCGGCGCACCCACGCCTCCGCGTCGCCCTCGCGGATCTCCGACCAGCGGCGCCAGGCGCGGGAGTACGCGTCCTGCACGAGGTCGTGGGCGGTGCCCGAGTCGAGGGTGATGGCGAAGAGCTGACCGACCAGCCGCGGGTAGTGCGCCTCGAGATGGGCGCCGAAGTCGGTGCGCAGCCCGCTCGGTGCGACGGGGTCCGCAGGAAGGTCTCGTTCGACGACGGAGCCGTCGGCAGCACCGTCCGACGCAGCACCCTTCGGAGCAGGGCCGTCCACGGTGCCGTCCCCAGTGGCGCCGATGGCGCCGTCCGCGACGGCGTCCTCCGGGGCGCTGTCCTCCGGATCGGCCGGAGCGGGCTCCTGGTCGACCTGTGCGCTCACCCTCCGCCCCTTCGTCGCCCCGCTGCCTCCCGGCCGGGCCCCGCCGGGTCCGGCCACCGTTCCCCGCCGCGGGCGTCACCCGCCGTCACGGTCCTGCCCGCGTATCGCGCGGGCCCGGCCCCCCGTTACAGCGAACCCCGGCCGGAAATACGCCCGATCAGCCTAGTACGACGGCAACCAACTGGTGGACGCGGCCCACTGCTCGGCCCTCGGCAACGCGGCGTCGAACCACGGCTCCTTGCGTGCGACGTAGCGCTCGGCGTCGGCGTCGCCGGCGAACTCGGCCGCCGCGGCCCGCTTGACCTGCAGGTACTCTGCCCGCGCCGCCTCGTCCGCCCGCAGCCAGTCCCGGAACAGCAGGGCGTAGCGCCAGCCGGTCGAGCCGTGCACGCGCACGTGGAGGTGCACCCGCTGGGCCGGGTCGGCGGCGGCGAAGTACCGCTTCCGCCAGTGCTCCGGGTCGGGGTCCGCGGGCTTCGGGTTGTCCTGCGTGATGCCCGGGATGCGGACCAGGCCGATCGCGCGCAGCGGCTCGTCGAGGGCGTCCGCGTCGTCGAGCGAGGCGACCGCGAGCTGCAGGTCCGTGACGTCCTTGGCGGGCAGCCCGGGCACCGCGGTCGACCCGATGTGCTGCACCCCCCGGCCGCGCTCCCCCGCCGCCCGGGCGACCCGCGCGGCCAGACGCGCACCCCGGTCCTCCCAGCCCGGCTCCGGGTCGACCAGGACGGGTGCTCCCCCGCGGACAGCACGGCCGAGCCGGACGTTCTCCTCGAGCGGCACCAGGCGGTCGTGCCAGAGCCGGTCGACCCGGGCCCGCAGCTCCTCCTCGGACCCGTCGTTGTCCAGCACCGCGTCGGCGACCGCCAGCCGCTCGGAATCCGACGACTGCTTCGCGATCCGCGCCCGCGCGTCCTCCTCGGTCATCCCGCGGCTCTCCACGAGCCGGCGCACGCGCACCTCGGCGTCCGTGTGCACGACCACGACGAGCGGGAACCGGGTCGCGTTGCCCATCTCGACCAGCAGCGCGGCGTCGTGCACCACGATCGCGTCGGGCCCGGCCCCGGCGACCAGCTCGGCCTGCCGCCGGGCGATGAGGGGATGGGTGATGCCGTTGAGCACGGCGAGCTGGGCGTCGTCCCCGAAGACGATGGAGGCGACCTTCGGCCGGTCCATCTCGCCGTCCGGCCCCACCACCTCGGGTCCGAACGCCTCGGCGATCCGGGCGAGCCCCTCGGACCCCTTCGCGACGACCTCGCGGGCGATGAGGTCGGCGTCGACCAGGACCGCCCCCAGCTCCACCAGCCGCCGCGAGACCGTCGACTTGCCCGCCCCGATACCGCCCGTCAGCCCGATCTGCAGCACGGGGACGACCGTACCTGCGGGTGGATCACCGGGCGGCGGCCACCGGCGACACCGCCTTCGGGGGCGTGGTGGTCGAGGGCGCGCTCGCGGGTGCGGGCGGCGCGCTCGTCTCCGGTGGGGCCGGCTGGGTCGCGCCGTCCTTGGGCAGCACCCGCAGCGCCAGGTCGACGAGCCGGTCGACGGGAGCGCCCGGAGCCCGCGCGGCCGCCGGGAGCACGAAGGTCAGCGTGTCCACGCCGTAGACGACGGCGAGCACCGTCTCGGTCCCGCGCTCGACCGCGACCGCGGGCGCGGCCCCGATCGACAGGTCGCGGGACTGCCCGTCCGACCGCTCCGCGTTGGTGTTGAGCTGCCACTGCCGCTTGGCCGCCGCGGCGTCGCCGTACCGCCCGATGTTGATGTCCAGCAACGTGTTCCCGCCGCCCTGGCCACTCGCGGAGTAGCGGCAGCCGATGCGCTCGGTACGGCCGACCGACGGCTCCGGGACACCGCGGATGGTGCGCAGCGCGGTGGACCCGATGGGGCGGGCGAGGAGGGCGCCGAGATCGTCCGGGCCGAGCAGGGAGGCGCAGTCATCCGGAAGGGCGATCTTCGTGGGCCCGGCACCGGACCCGGCGGCCGCCGACTCGGTGAAGGTCGGCACGGGCAGCGACTCCTCGCCGGTCGCGGTCGAACAGGCGGTCAGCACGCCCAGCCCGACGGCCAGCATCGCCACCACACGCCCCCCGACACGCATGGATCAACCGTAGATCCCCCTACATGATCGACACACGTGGCGCGCCCGGGCCGTGACGGAACGCAGCCCGATCGTGATCCGCGCGACACCCGGTGGAGTACCCCCGGACGCCGAACGGCCCCGGTCCGCGAGGACCGGGGCCGTTCGTCAGACCGAGCGTCAGGCGCTCAGCCGGGGATCACGCACCGCCGGAGAGCTTCTCCCGCAGGGCAGCGAGCTGCTCGTCGCTGGCCAGCGACCCGCCGCTCTGCGCCTCCTGGGAGGCGCCGCCGCCGGACGAGTAGTTGGCGGCGCCGGTGTCGGCACCCGCCTCCTCCTCGGCCTCGGCGGCCTTGCGGATCTGTGTCATGTGCTGCTCGTAGCGCTCGTGCGCCTCGGCGTACTGCTTCTCCCAGGCCGCGCGGGCCTCGTCGTAGCCTTCCTTCCACTCGCCGGTCTCGACGTCGAAGCCCTCGGGGTAGATGTAGTTCCCCTGGTCGTCGTACTCCGCCGCCATGCCGTAGCGGGTGGGGTCGAACTCGGTGTCGACCGTCATGCCCTCGTTGGCCTGCTTCAGCGAGAGCGAGATGCGGCGCCGGTCGAGGTCGATGTCGATGACCTTGACCATCGCGTCGTCGCCCACCTGGACGACCTGCTCCGGGATCTCCACGTGGCGCTCGGCCAGCTCGGAGATGTGGACCAGGCCCTCGATGCCCTCCTCGACGCGCACGAACGCACCGAACGGGACGAGCTTGGTGACCTTGCCCGGGACGATCTGGCCGATCGCGTGGGTCCGGGCGTAGAGGCGCCACGGGTCCTCCTGCGTCGCCTTCAGCGACAGCGAGACCCGCTCGCGGTCCAGGTCGACGTCGAGGACCTCGACGGTGACCTCCTGGCCCACCTCGACGACCTCGGACGGGTGGTCGATGTGCTTCCAGGACAGCTCGGACACGTGCACGAGGCCGTCGACGCCGCCGAGGTCGACGAACGCGCCGAAGTTGACCACCGAGGAGACGACGCCCTTGCGCACCTGGCCGCGGGCCAGCTGGTTGAGGAACTCGCTGCGGACCTCGGACTGGGTCTGCTCCAGCCAGGCGCGGCGGGACAGGACCACGTTGTTGCGGTTCTTGTCCAGCTCGATGATCTTGGCCTCGATCTTGCGGCCGACGTACGGCTGGAGGTCGCGCACGCGGCGCATCTCGACCAGCGAGGCGGGCAGGAAGCCGCGGAGCCCGATGTCCAGGATCAGGCCGCCCTTGACGACCTCGATGACGGTGCCCTCGACAGGCTCGTCCGCCTCCTTCAGGGCCTCGATCGTGCCCCAGGCGCGCTCGTACTGGGCGCGCTTCTTGGAGAGGATCAGGCGACCCTCCTTGTCCTCCTTCTGGAGGACGAGGGCCTCGACGAACTCGCCGACCTCGACGACCTCGGCGGGGTCGACGTCGTGCTTGATCGACAGCTCCCGCGAAGGGATGACGCCCTCGGTCTTGTAGCCGATGTCGAGCAGGACCTCGTCACGGTCGACCTTGACGATGGTGCCCTCGACGATGTCGCCATCGTTGAAGTACTTGATCGTCTGGTCGATGGCGGCGAGGAAGTCCTCCTCCGACCCGATGTCGTTGACGGCGACCTGCGGCGTGGTCGGGGCGGCGGTGGTGTCGGTGGACATGTAGTGGGGTGCTCCGGTGGATGTCTTCGGTTGTGGCCGCGTCACGGGCGGCCGGTCGGTGGATGTAGCCGTGACTGGATGGTGCGTGTAACAGTCACCTTCGATCGTCGATTCCCCGCGGGTGATCGAGCGCCGCGAGCCCCTCGTGCACCAGCTCGAGTCGGCCCCGCACACGTTGACCACGGGTACGGGTCATGCTACGCGGCACCCGATCAGCGGGGCAATGCGGGTCCCCGGTGTGGAACTGGGACGATCCGGGGCGTGAGCTGCACGTGTCGGGTGGATCGATCATGAGCGCGCGGACGCCCCGCCGGGACCGGCGATGAGCGCCGAGGAGGTGCTCGGGACGGCCGGGATCGCCCGCCGGACGGTGGGTGCCGCGGAGTCCGAACGGGCCAGCCGCGCCTGGTGGGACGCCGACGCCGCGGACTACCTCGCCGAGCACGGCCCGGACATCGGCGACGCCGAGTTCGTGTGGTGTCCCGAGGGCCTGCACGAGGCCGAGGCCGGGCTGCTCGGCGAGGTCGCCGGGCGTCGCGTGCTGGAGGTCGGGTGCGGGTCGGCGCCGTGTTCGCGCTGGCTGCGGGTGCAGGGGGCCGAGCCCGTCGCGCTGGACCTGTCCCGCGGGATGCTGCGGGCCGCCGCCGACCTCAACGCCCGGACCGGGATCGACGTCCCGCTCGTCCAGGCGGGCGCCGAGCACCTGCCGTTCGCCGACGGCTCCTTCGACCTCGCCTGCTCGGCCTTCGGGGCGGTGCCGTTCGTGGCCGAGCCGGTGCAGGTGATGCGAGAGGTGCACCGGGTGCTGCGGCCCGGCGGCCGCTGGGTGTTCGCGGTCAACCACCCCATGCGCTGGATGTTCTCCGACGACCCGGGGCCCGGCGGGCTGACCGTCACCCAGTCGTACTTCGACCGGACCCCCTACCTCGAGGTCGACGGCGAGGGCCGGGCGACGTACGTCGAGCACCACCGGACGCTGGGCGACCGGGTGCGGGACGTCGTCGCGGCCGGCCTGGTGCTCGACGACCTCGTCGAGCCGGAGTGGCCCGACGGCTTCGACCGGGTGTGGGGCCAGTGGTCGCCGCTGCGGGGCGAGCTGTTCCCGGGCACGGCGATCTTCGTGACCCACCGCCCGGCATGACCCTCCTGCGGGTCACCTGGCGGCAGGTCACGCGGTGGCGGGCGGAGCGCCAGCTGCTGACCCGCGGCGAATCGGACGCGGTCGAGGTCGCGCGCCGGCTGACCGGCATCCACGCGCAGGTGGCGTCGAGCAGCGTGGCGATCGCGGCCGTCCGCGGCAGCTCCGACGGCGTCGACGCGGCCCTGTGGTCCCGCCGTGCCCTGGTCCGGACCTGGGCGATGCGCGGGACGCTGCACCTGCTGCCGGCCGACGAGCTCGGGCTGTGGGCGGCGGCGCTCACCGACCGCGAGTCGCGCCGCCGCTTCCCGCCCTCCTGGGAGCGGGAGCACGGCGTCTCCGGTGAGACCCTGCACGCGATCACGGGCGCGATCGGGCGGGTGCTCGACGCGGAGCCGGTCACCCGCGCCGAGCTCGTCGAGCGGGTGTGCGCGGACCTCGGCCGGCCGGAGGTGGCCGGGCCGCTGGCGACGAGCTGGGGCGCGCTGCTCAAGCCGGCCGCCGCCCGCGGGCTGCTCTGCTCGGGGCCGGACGGCACCTTCGTCTCCCCCGCCGGCTGGCTCGGCCGCCCGCTCGACGGGTGGGCGGCCGCCGAGGCGAACCGGGCCGTCCTGCTGCGGTTCCTGGCCGTCAACGGCCCGGCGACGGCGCCCGACGTCGCGCGGTGGTGGGGCGAACAGCCTGCGCCGGCGAAGCGGTGGATCAAGGCCGCGCCGGTGGTGCCGGTCGAGATCGACGACGAGGCGGGGTTCGTGGTCCGGGCCGAGGACGCCGACGCGCTCGCCGCCGTCCCGGCCGCGGGCGAGCACCCCGGGGACGGCCCGTTCCTGCTGCCCGGCTTCGACCCCTGGGTCATCGCGCCGCTCAGCCACCGCCGGCGGGCGATCCCGGAGGGGCGGGAGTCCGAGGTCAGCCGCACGGCCGGGTGGATCTCGCCGGTGCTCGTCGTCGACGGGCGGGTGGCCGGGGTGTGGGAGCGCTCCGACGAGACGATCACGGTGCGGGCGTTCACCCGGCTTCCGGCCGCCGTCCGGAAGGCCGTCGCGACGCGGGCCGGCGCCGACGTCGTCTGGTCGTGAACGCGCAGGTCGACCGGGGTCGTGAGTGGCTACCGCCCCTCTAGGGGCAGTAGGCACTCACGGGTGGCTAGATTCGGGCGGTGCCGATCGACGCCTCCCAGCTCCCCTCCCTGCACGGCCCCACGGTGGCCGGCCAGCTGAACGACCGGATGGGGATCGAGATCCTCTCCGCGTCGCTGGAGGAGGTGCGGGGGCGCATGCCGGTCGACGGCAACCGCCAGCCCTACGGCCTGCTGCACGGCGGGGCGAGCGGCGTGCTGGCGGAGACGCTCGGCTCGGTCCTCGCGGCGATGCACGCGCTGCCGGAGCGCTTCCCGGTCGGGCTCGAGCTGGCGTGCACGCACCACCGCGCGGCCACCGAGGGGTTCGTGACGGGCGTGGCCCGGCCCATCCACGTCGGCCGCAGCACCTCGACCCACGAGATCGTGCTGACCGACGAGCAGGGCCGCCGGACCTGCACAGCCAAGCTCACCTGCCTGCACCGGGACACCGAGCCCACCGTCCGCCCCTCGTGAGTGGCGATAGTCGCTATAGCGACTATCGCCACTCACAGGATCAGGTGCCGACGTTCTCGCCGAGGTAGGCCTCCTGCACCCGCGGGTCGGCGAGGAGCTCGGCGCCCGAGCCGGAGAGCGTGGTGCGGCCGAGGTCGATCACGTAGGCCTTGTCCGACAACGCCAGCGCGGCCAGCGCGTTCTGCTCGACCAGGAGCACCGTGGTGCCCTCGTCGCGCAGCTCCCTGACGGTGTCGAAGATCCGCTGGGTCATGATCGGCGAGAGCCCCATGGACGGCTCGTCGAGCATGAGCAGCTTCGGCCGGGACATCAGCGCGCGGCCGATCGCGAGCATCTGCTGCTCGCCGCCGGAGAACAGGCCGGCCTTGTTGGCGCGCCGCTCCCCCAGCACCGGGAACAGGTCGAACACGCGCTGCATGTCCTGCGCGATGCCGGACTCGTCCTTGCGGGTGTACGCGCCGAGCCGCAGGTTCTCCTCGACCGACATGCGGGCGAACAGCCGGCGGCCCTCCGGGCTGTGCGCCACGCCCCGGGAGAGGATCTCGTGCGCCGGCATCTTCTGGATCGGTGTGCCGTCGAACTCGATCGTCCCGGAGACCGGCCGGAGCAGCCCGGACAGGGTGCGCAGCGTGGTCGTCTTGCCGGCGCCGTTCGAGCCGATCAGGGAGACGATCTGGCCCTGCTCGACGTCGAACGTCACGCCGCGGACGGCCTGGATGGCGCCGTAGGCGACCACCAGGTCGCGGACGGACAGGAACGTCATTACTCGGACTTCCCCTCTGCCGTGCCGGCCCCGTCCGCCGCACCGCCGGTCTGCAGCTGCGCCGAGACCTCCTCGGGCGGGGCGCCGAGGTAGGCCTCGACGACCCGGGGGTCGCCGCGCACCTCGTCCGGCGAGCCCTCGACCAGCAGCTCGCCCTGGACCAGCACCAGCACCCGGTCGCACAGCGTGAAGATGAACTTGGTGTCGTGCTCGATCACGACCACCGACACGCCCAGGTCCCGGATCGCGAAGATCAGCTGCCGGGTGGCCTCGGTCTCCTGCGCGTTCATGCCCGCGGTGGGCTCGTCGAGCAGCAGCACCGACGGGTCCGTGGCGAGCGCGCGGGCGATCTCGAGCCGCCGCTGGTCGCCGTAGGGCAGGTTGCGGGCGAGCTCGTCGGAGAAGCGGGTCAGCCCGACGAACGCGAGCAGCTTCTCCGCCCGCTCCGCCGCCTCGGCCTCGCTGCGCCGGAACCGCGGCCCGTGCAGCAGCGACGAGATCGGCCCCTGCTTCATCCGCACGTGCCGCCCGACCAGCACGTTCTCCGTGGCGGTCATCGAGGGGAAGAGCCGGATGTTCTGGAACGTCCGGGCCACACCCGCCTCGGTGACCCGCGCCGGGTCCTGCGGCATCGCCCTGCCGCGCAGCGTGACCTGGCCCGAGGTCGGCGTGTAGAGCCCGGTGAGGCAGTTGAAGAAGGTCGTCTTCCCCGCCCCGTTGGGCCCGATCAGGCCGATGATCTCGCCCTCGTGCAGCGACAGGTTCACGTCGCTGAGCGCACGCAGGCCGCCGAACTGCATCGTCACGCCGGACGACACGAGGATCGGCTCCCGGGTGCCGGTGGCGATGTGCATGTCCTCGGCGAGCTCGGCGGTGACCTCCTCGGGAGGGGCCTCCACCTCCACCACGGCCTCGGCCGCCGCCGAGGTGCCGTCGGTGGTCGTGCCGTCCGTGGTCGTGCCGTCCGTGGGCGTGCCGTCCGCGGTCTGGGGGTTCTCGCTCACGGCTCCACCCTCGTCGGAAGGGGCCCGGGGCCCTCCTTGGCGACGTCCTCGACGTCGGGGTCGGTCAGCTCCGCCTTGCGGTGCCGGTCCGGCACGATGCCCTGCGGCCGGAACCGCATGATGAGCACCAGGGCCAGGCCGAACAGCAGCAGCCGGTAGTCGGAGAACTCGCGCAGCTTCTCCGGCAGCACGAACAGGATCGACGCGCCGAGCACGGCGCCGGGGATCGTGCCCATGCCGCCGAGGATGACCGCGGCGAGCAGCGTGACCGACTCCAGGAACCGGAAGGAGTCGTAGGCGACGACGGCCGTCTTGTGCGCGAAGAACGCGCCCGCGAGGCCGGCGAGCATCGCGCCGATGAGGAAGGCCAGGATCTTGATCGGGCCGGTCCGGATGCCCATGGCGCTGGCGGCGTCCTCGTCCTCGCGGATGGCGATCCACGCCCGGCCGAGCCGGGAGTTCTTGAGGTGCGCGAACACCAGCATCACGGCCGCGACCAGCAGCACGATCAGGAAGTAGTACAGGACGCCCGAGGGCAGCCGCAGGCTCCCGATCACGACGGAGTCCGAGAACTTGAAGTCGCCGACGCCCACCGCCGGGATGTTCGGGATGGCGTTGGCGCCGCCCGTCAGCCCGCCGATGTTGTTCTGCGCGCTGCGGACGAAGATCTCACCGAAGGCCAGCGTGACGATCGCCAGGTAGTCGCCGCGCACCCGCAGGGTCGGCGAGCCGACGATCGCGCCGAACATCCCGGCCACGACGGACGAGATGATCATGACCAGCACGAACGGCAGGTGGATGCCGATCTGCGAGGCCGCCGCCCCGGACAGGTTCGCCGCCACGAAGGCGCCGATGCCGAGGAACGCGACGTACCCGAGGTCGAGCAGGCCGGCGAGGCCGACCACGATGTTGAGCCCGATCGCCGTGGCCGCGTAGACGCCGATGTTCGACGCCACCGTCATCCAGTACTCGGTGCCGGCGCTGGTCAGCGGCAGCAGCAGGGCCACGATCAGCAGCACGATCACGCTGAACGTGCGGTGCCGCTCCGAGACCGCGGAGACCCAGGTGAGCAGGCCGGAGGCGTTGAGCGCGGCGAACGCGCCGCCCAGGGCCGCCAGCAACGACAGGAACACGACGCCGGCGTAGGGGTTGACGACCCCGCCCTGACCGCCGCTCGTGAGCACCGCCGCCACCAGCAGCAGCACGATCACGAACAGGACGACGAGCAGGATCCACTCCACCCACCAGGGCAGCGTCCAGGTCCACACCGGCTTGCGCTCGAGCCCGCCCGCGCTCGCGCCGAGCACGGTGACCAGGCCGCCGACCAGCGCGACGATCGAGCCGAACGCGATCGTCCCCTCGGACGCGGTGATCGCGCCGAGCCCGCCGCCCTCGACCGTGATCCACAGGCCGTTGATCAGGGCGACGACGGTGGCGCCGATCCCGAGCCCGCGCACGATGCGGTGCCGCGCCGGGATCCGCCGCAGGGCCGCCACCACGATCGCGGCCAGCCCCAGGATCACCAGGTGCAGCCGGAAGCCGGTGACGCCGAACGGGTCGACGAAGAAGTTGAGGGTCGCCTTCTCCGGGTAGGGCCCCTCGTTGAGCACGAAGGTCACCCACGGCAGGTAGGCGCCCACCAGCGTGAGCACCCCGCCGACGATCATGAGGACGGTGGAGCGGGGCGCGGCCGCGTCGAGCAGCCGGGCGAACCGGCCGGTGTGCCGCGGCCGGGCCGCGGGCGTGGCCGGGGTCTCGGGGGTCGCGGTGGTGGTCATGCGCGCACCCGCTCGGACTCGCCGAAGAAGCCCTGGGGCCGGAACACCAGGACGATGATCAGCACGACGAAGATCCAGACGTAGTCGTAGGCCGTGCCGCCGGGGAGGTACTGCCCGCCCAGGGCCTTGACCAGCCCGATCACCAGGCCGCCGACCACGGCGCCGCGGATGTTGCCGATGCCGCCGAGCACGGCCGCGGTGAACGCGAAGATGCCGTTCTGGAAGCCCATGTCGATGTTGATGTTGTTGAGGTAGCTGCCGTACAGCACGCCCGCCACGCCGGCGAGGGCGCCGCCGATGGCGAAGGTCAGCACGATGACGCGGTCGGGGTCGATGCCCATCAGCCGCGCGACGTCCCGGTCCTGCGAGGTGGCCCGCATGGCGCGGCCGAGCCGGGTCCGCTCCACGAACCGCTCGAGGCCGAAGGCCAGCACCAGCGACATGACGATCAACAGGATGCCGACGTACCGGATCACCACGCCGTCGCCGATCGGGATGACGACGGCGCCCTCGATGAACAGGTTCGGGAACGGGAGGGCCGCCGTGGCCCCCGGGTAGAACACGCGCATGGCCTCCTGCAGCGCGACCGACACGCCGAGGGCGGTGATCAGCGGGGCGAGGCGCGGCGCGTTGCGCAGCGGCCGGTAGGCGAAGCGCTCCATGGCCACGGCGATGAGCATCGCGACGATCGCGCCCGCCACCAGGGCGATCGGCAGCGCGAAGTACCAGGTCGTGGCGATCGCCGTGGGCAGGATGTACGTCAGGGTGGCCAGGCCGCCGTAGGCGCCGACCATGAAGATCTCACCGTGCGCGAAGTTGATCAGCGTGATGATCCCGTAGACCATCGTGTAGCCGAGCGCGATCAGCGCGATCAGCGAACCGAGCACCAGCCCGTTCGCGATCTGGGACAGGAACGTGGACAAACGAGGGGTCTCCTCCACCGCGTGCACGAGCGGGGACGGGTGGTGTCCCGTCCCCGCTCACGTGCATCCTCGTCGCGTACCCCCGGTCGGGGACGCGCGTCAGCTGGCCGGGTAGGTGCCCGTCTCCAGCGGCTTGAACTCGCCGCCCTGGACCGAGTACACGGTCAGCACCTTGTTGGTGGTGTCGCCGTACTGGTCGAAGGAGATGGCGCCCGTCGCACCCTGGAGGTTGGTGGCCTGGACCGCGGAGATCAGGCCGTCCCGGGTGGCGTCGGAGAAGGTGCCGTTGCCGACCGCCTTCGCCACGCCCTGGATGAGGACGTTCGCGGCGTCGTAGGTCAGCGCGCCGTAGGCGCTGAACGGCTCGGAGTAGCCGGCCGCGGCGTAGGCGTCGATGAAGGCCTTGGCGCTGGGCAGCTGCTCCGGCGGGGCGCCGACGTTGGTGGCCAGGTCGCCCTCGCGACCCCCGAGCGAGACGTAGGTCTTGTCGACGATGCCGTCGCCGCCCATCAGCGGGATGTTGAGGCCCGCGTCGGCCAGCTGCTTCGACAGCGGGCCGGCGACCGGGTACTCGCCGCCGTAGTAGACCGCGTCGGGGTTCGTCGGGCGGATCTTGGCGATGACGCCGGAGAAGTCCGTGTCCTTCTCGCCGACCTTCTCGCGCGCGACCACCGTGGCGCCGAGCTTCTCGGCCTCGGTGGCGAACTGCGACGCGAGGCCCGCGCCGTAGGTCTTGCCGTCGTCGATCACGGCGATGTTCTTCTTGCCGGCCTTCTGCACCATGTACTGCGCCGCGAACGGGCCCTGGATGGCGTCCGTGGTCGCGGTGCGGAAGTACGTGGCGTTCGGCCGCGACGGGGCGGACTGGTAGTTGTCGCCCTGGGTCAGCGCCGGGTTGGTGTTGGCCGGCGAGATCTCGACGATCTTCTTGTTGGCCAGGATCGGCGCCGCCGACTGGGCGGTGGAGGAGTTCAGGGTCCCGATGACGCCGACGACGTTCGGGTCCGAGGCCAGCTTAGTGGCGGCCTGACCGGCGATCTGGGCGGTGGCCTGGTCGTCCTCGGCCTGCAGCGCGAGCCGGTACCCGGGCACCGTGCAGTTCTGGTTGGCCTGGTTGACCGCGAGGTCGGTGGAGTTCTTCATGCCGAGGCCCAGCGCCGAGAGGCTGCCGGACAGCGGGGCGATGAACCCGACGACGAGGGTCCCCTTGCTGGTGTCGCAGGAACCTCCGCCCCCGCCCGTCGCCTCTTCCCGGTTGGTGCTGCACGCGGTGAGGGCGAGGGCCCCCGCGAGCAGGGCGGCGGTCGCTGCGACCTTCCGCGTCCGACTCATGTTCTGTCCTTCCGTGCCAACCACGTCGACGGCGGTCCCCCGAGCACCCGCCAGGCCCCCGGACAGACGCCGGAAGCGCCGCGGACGTTAGGTCACCGGCGGGTGCGGCGTCATCCCGAGCGGCGGCAGCTTTACCAGACCGCAACCGGATATCGCGCAGCGTCACCACGGCCTCACCCGGAGTGCTGAGTTATCAGATCGTTATCAAGCGGCAGCGCGCTGACCAGCACAGACGGCGTTAGCACGTGGTGAAGCTCGCACTTCCCGCGGTGCCGTTACCGCAGGGTAACGATCATGCGCACGGGTCGGAGAACGGCGCGAGGCCGCCCCGGCGGTCTGCCGGGACGGCCTCGCGACGACGTGCGGTGAGGTGCGGGGCGGTGCTGATGCCCGCTCCGCGGGCTCCGCTCCGAGCCGATGCTCGCTCCGCGAGCTCCGCTCCGAGCCGATGCTCGCTCCGCGGGCTCCGCTCAGCCCTTCGCGGGGGCGAGCCCCTCGATGACGGCCTCGGCGACCGCCTTCATCGTGGTGCGGCGGTCCATCGCGGTGCGCTGGATCCACCGGAAGGCCTCGGGCTCGGTCATGTTCTGCTTCGCCATCAGCAGGCCCTTGGCCCGGTCGACGACCTTGCGGGTCTCGAACCGGTCGTGCAGGGAGGCGACCTCGTCCTCGAGGGCGCGCTTCTCGGCGAAGCGGGACACGGCGAGCTCGATCGCGGGCACCAGCTCGTGCCGGGCGAACGGCTTGACCAGGTAGGCCATGGCGCCCGCGTCGCGCGCACGCTCGATGAGGTCGCGCTGGCTGAAGGCGGTGAGCATGACGACGGGCGCGATCTTCTCCTCGACGATCGTGGCGGCCGCCTCGATGCCGTCCTTCTTCGGCATCTTGACGTCCATGATCACGAGGTCGGGCTTGAGGTCGCGGGCCATCTCGATGGCCGCCTCACCGTCGGGGGCCTCGCCCGCGATCCGGTATCCCTCTTCCCCGAGCATCTCGGTCAGGTCGAGACGGATCAGCGCCTCGTCCTCCACCACGAGGACGCGCCAGCCGACGGCGGGTCCGTCGTCGGTCGTCTTGTCCTCGGACACTGGCTGGCTCACGGGTGGGTTCTCCTTAGGCATGCGGGTCGAACGCAAGGGCCCAGGGTAGCGGCGATAAGGTTGCGCGCAGGTTGCCCAGGCCCTGTGATCCCGCGCGACGCGAGCGAGAACACAGTCGGAGCCGGAGGGCGGCCTGCCGGCCCCCGTAGCCCAATCGGCAGAGGCAGCGGACTCAAAATCCGCCCAGTGTGAGTTCGAGTCTCACCGGGGGCACCACCCTGCGACCTGCGGGTCCGCGGTCGGCGTGATCACTCCCCGGCGCGTCGCGGTGCCGGCACCGGTCCCCGGACGGTACGGTGGACGGCGCGGGCACCCCGCTGGGCGCCGCGCATCCGGTCACGGCCGGCCTGCGCGGTGGGTGTCGCGGAATCGTCGACCGGGAATCCCTGTTGTGCCGTGTGCGGGCTGTACGCCCCGGCGGCGGTGATCTCACGCAGACCCGGACCGGCGGCGTCCCGGAGGAGCCGTCTCGGTCTCCCCCGCCACGCCCACACCCGACCGCAGCACTGTGCGCGGCGCGGCCGCAGCGGCGGCCCTGCCGGGCATCTCCGAGGAGGAATGAGTGGCTCGACGAGGCAAGCCCCAGACGAGGGCTCGCCGTAGCGCCCCGCAGAACCGACGCGGCCACGAACGCGCCGAGGACGTCATGTCGGTGCTGGCACGCTCCGTCCGCGAGGTCGAGACCGCCCTGCGGAACAGCCGGGTGACACCCGCGACGCGGACGAAGTTCCAGGCGGTCGCATTGTTGCTGCGCCAGGAGCGCGCCCGCGTCCGGGCGGACGAGAACGCCCGCGACCGGCAGCGGACCGAGAAGCTCAAGCGGCTCGACGGCATCGCGAAGGCCCTGGCCATGAGCGCCGTCCGCGAGCCCACCCTGCTCGCGCTCCTCGAGGAGGACGCCGTCGTCACCGACGAGGCCCGTTCCCTCACCCGCACGGTCCTGCGGAAGGCGGGCATCGAGACCGCCCCCGAGGAGGACGTCCCGGCCCCCGTCGTGGAGGCCCCCGCCGCCCCCGCCAGGCCCCGCGTCGTTCCGCAGTCGGTGGTCTCGCGGCAGATGGCGAACCCGTTCCTCGCCCCCGACTTCTCGGCCCCCCGGCCGGCCGCACCCCGTCCCACCCCGCTCGCGGGCTGGGAGCTGCTCGGGCCGCTGCTGCGGTCGTTCGAGCGGGCCGGCGCCGGCACCGCGGCGTGCATGACCCTGCCGACGGTCGAGTCCGCGCCGTCCACCCGGAAGGCGCGGGGCGGGAACGACCGCGAGCTGATGCCGCACCAGGCCCGCGTGGTCGCCGCGGCCGCGGCCGGCCACCGCACCTTCCTGCTCGCCGACGAGCCGGGGCTGGGCAAGACGGCCCAGGCGCTGCTCGCCGCCGAGGCGGCCGACGCCTATCCCCTGCTGGTCGTCGTGCCCAACGTCGTCAAGACGAACTGGGTGCGCGAGGCCGGCATCTGGACGCCCCGCCGCGCGGCCACCGCGATCCACGGCAACGGCGAGACCGTCGACGGCTTCGCCGACATCGTCGTCGTCAACTACGAGGTGCTCGACCGGCACGTGGGCTGGATCGGCGACTTCGGCTTCCGCGGGATGGTCGTTGACGAGGCCCACTTCATCAAGAACAAGTCCTCCCAGCGCTCGCAGCACGTCCTGGAGATCTCCGACCGCATCCGGTCCTTCACCGCGCGGCCGCTGCTGATGGCCCTGACCGGCACCCCGCTGATCAACGACATCGAGGACTTCCTCGCCATCTGGCAGTTCCTCGGGTGGATCGACTCGACGAAGCCGCGCGCCGAGCTGATGGACGCGCTCGCCGCGACCGGCCTCACCCCGGCCGACCCGGGCTTCTACCGCGCCGCCCGGCAGGCGGTCGTGGACCGCGGCATCGTCCGCCGGCGCAAGGTCGACGTCGCCGCGGACATTCCGGCCCGGCGGATCGCCGACCTCCCCGTCGAGCTCGACGGGGCCGCAGGCCGCTCGATCCGGGCGGCCGAGCGCGACCTCGCGCGTCGCCTCGTGGCGCGCTACGAGGACGCGCTGGCCACCCGCCGGTCCGGCGCGGTCGTCGAGGGCATCGACCACGACCTCGTGCGCCGGGTCGCCCGGTGGGAGCAGAAGGACGCGGCCGAGGCGTCGAGCGGCGACAACGTCTTCGGCATGATGCGCCGCATCGGCCAGGCGAAGGCGGCCCTCGCCGCGGACTACGCCGCCCAGCTCGCCCGCAGCGCGGGCAAGGTGGTCTTCTTCGCCAAGCACGTCGACGTCATGGACGCCGCGGAGGAGGTTTTCACCAAGCAGGGTGTCCGATTCTCCTCGATCCGCGGCGACCAGACGTCGGCCGTCCGGCAGCGCAACATCGACGCCTTCGTCAACGACCCGGACGTCTCCGTCGCGGTCTGCTCGCTGACCGCGGCCGGCGTCGGGCTCAACCTGCAGGTCGCGTCGAACATCGTCCTCGCGGAGCTCTCCTGGACGGCCGCCGAGCAGACGCAGGCGATCGACCGCAGCCACCGCATCGGCCAGACGGAACCGGTCACCGCGTGGCGCATCATCGCCGCGCAGACCATCGACGCCAGGATCGCCGAGCTGATCGACGGCAAGGCCGGCCTCGCCGCCCAGGCGCTCGACGGCTCCGACGAGGAGGTCGGGTCCTCGGCCGACGTGCAGCACGCCGCGCTGGTCGCGCTCCTGACGGAGGCCCTGACGGAGGCGCTGCCGGTGGCGTGAGGCGCCTCGCGAGGTCCGGCCCCGCCGATCACCGCACCAGGCGGTAGAAGCGGAAGAAGTCGTTCTCGATGTCGAGGATCTCCAGGTCCGCGAACCCCGCCTCGCGGGCGTAGCGGCGCAGGGTGTCCGGCCGCATGACGGTCCCGGTGCCGGCGGAGTCCTCGTGGGCCATCCCGTCGGCGAGGCAGCACAGCAGGCTGTAGCCGTACATGAGCCGCTCGATCTCGTCGCCGGGCGCCGCGAACGTCTCGGCCACCCGCTCGTCCATGACCACGACGGTCCCGCCGAGCCCGCGCATCGCCTCCAGGACCGCGACGGGGTCGGGCAGGTCGTGGATGCACTCGAAGGCGAAGACGACGTCGTAGGTCCCGTCGGCGGAACCGGCGTCAGCGAGGTGGAAGCGGACCCGGTCGGCCACCCCCGCCTCCCGTGCGTTGCGGCGGGCGGCCTCGACGGAGGGTTCGTCGAGGTCGAAGCCGTCGACGGTCACCTCGGGGTAGGCCAGGGCGATCCCGATCGCCGACCAGCCGTGCCCGCACCCGACGTCGGCGACCCGGGCCCCGGCCCGCAGCGTCGCGTCGATGTCGGGGACCGAGGGCAGGTACTCGCGGCCGAGGGGCCCGAGGAACAGCGGCCGGTTGGCGGCGGCCTGGCCCTCGCGGGCGTCGGTGCCGTGCTGTGCCCACGAGACGCCGCCGCCGGTGCGGAAGGCCTCGGCGAGCAGGTCCGTCTGCTTGGCGCACCCCAGCGCGAGCCGGGCGAGCGGGACGACGTGGTCCAGGGACAGGACGTCGACCAGCGCGGCCCGGTGCTCGACCGGCAGCGCGTAGCGGCGGGCGGTGCCGTCGGGCTCGGCGTCGGCCGTCAGGATCCCGGTGACGGCCTGCTGCTCGCACCACTCCCGGGTGTAGCGCTCGGCGGTGCCGGTGCGGGCGGCGAGCTCGGCCGGGGTCAGGGCGGTGCCGTCCGGGCCGTCGGCGAGCGCGCGGTAGTAGCCGAGCCGGTCGCCGAGGTAGACGGCGTGGACGTCCATCGTGGCGAGCAGGGCGGCGAAGAGTCGCTCGGTCAAGGACTCGGTGGTCCCGGTCGTCGCTGTGGTGGTGGTCGTGTCGGTGGCGGTCATGGGTCTCCCCCTTCTCTCGCCGACGACGATGGCCGGGCGTGCTGTCGGCCTCCTGTCGGTCCGCTGTCAGCGGCGGTCCGGGTACGGCCCCGCCGGCGCCGAACGAGGCGAAGGGGACGAAAGACGCTGCCGCCCGCGCACCGGATGCGCCACGATGGCCCGATGGCGGCCCTCCGGGTGCTCGGACCGCTCGCCCTCGCCGACGGGTCGGTCGCGGTCGGGTCGGCGCGGCAGCGGCGCCTGCTCGCCGCCCTGGCGCTGCGCCTGGACGAGCCCGTGCCGGTGGACCTGCTCGCCGAGCTGGTCTGGGGCGCCACCCCGCCGGCCGACCCGGCGGGCGCCGTGCAGACGAACGTGGCGCGGCTGCGCCGGCTGCTGCCGCCGGGCCTCGTGGTCGAGACGACCCCGCGGGGCTACCGGCTGCGTGCCGACCGGACCGCGGTCGACGCCGCCGCCTTCACCGATCTGCTCGACGGCCTCGCCGCGGACGGGCACGACCCGGCCGCCCGGCTCGCCGTGCTCGACGCCGCCCTCGCGCTGTGGCGCGGGCGGCCCTTCGCCGACCTCGACCACCCCACCGTCGAGCCCGAGGTGGCGCGGCTCGACGAGCTGCACCGGCACGCCGTCGAGGAGCGGGCGACCGCCCTGCTCGAGGCGGGCCGGCCCGCCGACGCCGTCGCCGCGCTGGAACCGCTGGTCCGCGCCGAACCGCTGCGCGAGCGCGCCGTCGGCGTGCTGATGCGGGCGCTCGTCGCCGCCGGGCGCCAGGCCGAGGCGCTCGACGCCTACGCGGCGCTGCGCACCCGGCTGGCCGAGGAGCTGGGGCTGGACCCCTCACCGGAGCTGCGCGAGCTCGAGGGCCGGGTGCTGCGCCAGGAGCTCGCACCCCCGCCCACCGCACCGCCTCCGTCCGTCGCTCCCGGACGCACCGCGTCGCCTCGTCCGCCCGCCAACTCGTTCGTCGGGCGGAGCGCGGAGCTCGCCCTGGCCGCCGAGCTGCTCGACCGGTCCCGGCTGGTCACGCTCACCGGGCCCGGGGGCGTCGGCAAGACCCGGCTGGCCCGGCACGTCGCCGCGGAGGCCGGCGCGCGGTATCCCGACGGCGTCCTGCTCGTGGAGCTCGGCGACGGCGGCCCGGACGACGTCGAGTCCGCCCTGGCCGGGCTCCTGCGGATCATCGACGCCGACGCGGGCTCGCTGCGGGAGCGGATCGTCGAGGTGCTCGCGCCGCGGCGGCTGCTCCTGGTGCTGGACAACTGCGAGCACGTCGTCGAGCGGGCGGCGGCGCTGGCGGAGGCCGTGGTGGCGGGCGCGCCGGGCGTCGACGTCCTGGCCACCGGCCGGGAGGCGCTGCGGATCGACGCCGAGCAGTGCCTGCCCGTCGCCCCGCTCGGCCCGCCCGACGCGGCCCGGCTGCTGGCCGACCGGATCCGGGCGGGCGACCCCGCCGCGGTCGTCGACGGGGCGCTCGTCGACGAGATCTGCGCGCGGCTCGACGGGCTGCCGCTCGCCCTGGAGCTCGCCGCCGCCCGGGCCCTGCCGCTGGGGCTGGCCGGGCTGGTGGAGGCCCTCGACCGGCCCCTCGACGTGCTGCGCGGCGGGCGGCGCACGGCCGCCGCCCGGCACCGCTCGCTCCGCGACGTCGTCGCCTGGTCCTACGGCCTGCTCGACGAAGAGCAGCGCACGCTCTTCGACCGGATGGCCGTGTTCGCCGGGCCGGTCGAGCCGGCGGCGGTCGAGGCCGTGTGCGGCGACGCGGCGGCGCTGCCGGACCTGGTCGAGCGCTCGCTCGTCGTCCGGCGGGGGACGCGGTTCACGATGCTGGAGACCCTGCGCGCCTTCGGCCGGAGCCGGATCGCCGAGCGGGCGGAAGGGCCCGGCCTGCGGGCCCGGCACGCCGCGTGGGCCGCGGGCCTCGCGGCGGAGGTGAGCCGTGCGCGGCGCGGGCCCGGGGAGGCGGAGGCGGTGCGCCGGTTCGACGCCCACCTGGCCGATCTCCGGCGGGCCCACGCCTGGCTCGTCGAGAACGGGCCCCGCGACGACCTGCTGCGCCTCGCCGGGCTGTTCGCCGAGCTCGGCTACCTGCGCTGCCGGATCGATCTCGTCGACCCGGCCGAGGAGGCCCTGCGGGCGGCCGGGGTGGTGGGTGCCGACGGCCGCGTCGCGACCCGTCGGCTCTCCCCCGCCGCCGCCCGCACGGTGTACTTCGTCGCCTGCGCCTGCTGGCAGCGCGGGGACCTCGACCTGGCCGCGGCGCACGCGGACGCGTTGACCGCGCTCGGCTTCCCCGCCCACGGCCACGAGCTCTTCGCCAACCTCCACACCTTCGCCGGCCGGCTGTCCGAGGCCCGGACGGCGGCCGACGCGGCCCGCGCCGCTCTGCGGACGACCCCGCGGGACGACCCCGACGGACCCGACGACCACGTGGTGGTGGCCGCCCTCGTCGACCGGCTGTTGTGCACGACCTACGCCCGCGGCGACGACACCGGCGCCGACCCGGACACGACGGCGTTGGAGGCCGAGCTCGCCGGAGTCGCGGCCCGGTCCGGCGCGCCGACCGTGCGGGCCTGGGGCGAATATGCGCAGGGCGAGCACCGCACCGAGCAGGGCGACCCCGGGGCCGGGGCGCACCTGCGCGCCGCAGTGGCGCTGGCCGAGGAGGCCGACTCCACGTTCGTCGCCGGGATCGCCCGGCACACCCTGCTCACCTCGGCGGTCCGGCACGGCGACGCCCCGCTCGCCGAGCTGCGGCCGCTGCTGGAGCACTGGCACCGCTCCGGGTCCTGGACACACACCTGGGTCGCGATCCGCGCGCTGATCGAGGCGCTGTCCCGGCTTGGCCGGCACGCCGAGGCCGCCACGCTGCTCGGCGCGCTGCGGGCCAGCCCGCGCGCCACCCCGGCGTTCGGCCCGGACCTGGACCGCGAGCGCCGGGTCGAGGCGGCGGCCCGCACGGCGCTCGGCCCCCGGCTCGAGGCCGCGCTCACCAAGGGTGCGGGGCTCGACGACGCTGCGGCGTTCGCCCTGGCCCTGCGCCTGACGGGCGCCCCGGGCCCGGGTCCCTCGCTCGGGACTTAAGTCCCTAGAACCCGTTCCAAGTCTGGGCCAGGCTCGATGCTCGCGGCGGTGGGAGGGGACGCCCGGCCGGCGATCGGATCGAAGTCCGGACCCGACCCCGGACCGGTGCCGCGTGGGCTCGGCCGGAGGGCACGCCGGCCGAGCTCACTCATGTCGGGGTGGTCCGCATTCGGGAGCGCGCTGTGCTGGTCTCCGTTGTGCTGGTTACGGTCCGGCCATGAGCACCATCGTCGAGAAGGCCACCGAACTGCGCCGGCTGCACGAGGCGCCCGAGCTCCTGCTCGTCGTCAACGTCTGGGACGCGATCACCGCCCAGGTCGTCGCGCAGACCCCCGGCACCAGGGCCCTGGCCACCGCCAGCCACGGCATCGCCGCCTCCCGCGGCTACGAGGACGGCGAGAACATCCCACGCGACGAGATGATCGCCGAGGTCGGGCTGATCGCGCGGGTCGCCGGCGACCTGCCGGTGACCGCCGACCTCGAGGCGGGCTACGGCGACCCGGGCGGCACCATCGCGCGCGCCATCGACGTCGGCATCGTCGGCGCCAACCTCGAGGACCAGATGAAGCCGCTCGCCGACTCGGTCCGGGCGGTCGAGGCCGCGATCGCCGCCGGGGAGAAGGCGGGCGTGCCGTTCGTGCTCAACGCCCGCACGGACGCGTTCCTCAAGGCCGGCGACCGGGACGCCGAGGAGGTCCTCGCCGACGCGATCGAGCGCGGCCGCGCCTACCTCGAGGCGGGCGCAACCACCTTCTTCGTGCCGGGCAGGCTCGACGAGACCACGGTCGGCCGCCTCGTCGAGGCGCTGGGCGAGCGGAAGGTCAACCTCATCGGTGTGCCGGGGTCCATCCCGCTCGAGACCGCGCAGAGGCTCGGCGTCGCCCGGGTCTCCTACGGCCCGTGGAGCCAGAACGTCGCCCTGACCGCGCTGGCCGCGCTCGCCGAGGACGTCTACGCCGGCGGCGGGCTGCCCGCCGGCACCCGCCGGCTGAACTGACGCGGGCTCAGCCCCCGCGGCGCACGAGCATCTCGAGCGAGACGCGGGCGACCGGCAGGTAGAGGGCCAGGACCGGCCACGGCCCGTCGACCGTCAGCCAGGTCCGGGTGCCGGTCCCCTGCGGTTCCACGCCGTGGTCGAGCGACAGCCCGACCGGGCCGAACCGGACGTCCCAGGCCCAGGAGCCGGTGCCGGCGGGAGTGCCGTCCGGCCCCGGCGCCCCGGGTTCGTGGACCTCGGTGACCGTGAACGGCACGGCGAGCCGCAGCGGCCCCCGCACCCGTCCGGTCATGCCCGGGACCAGCCGGTCCGCGGAGGCGTCGACCCCGAGCAGGTACGGCGCCCACTCGGGCCAGCGTTGCGGGCGGGCGTAGCGGTCCCAGGCCTCGTCGGCCGGCACGGGGCCGGAGGCATGGATCGTGGTGCGCACGGTCCCGATCGTCGGTCACTCGGCGGCCTGCTGCGCGGCGGAGTACGCCAGCTGCAGGAAGTCCGCGCCCGCCAGGGCCGTGAAGGTGCCGATCACCAGCCGGGTCGGCCGGGGCGCGAACACCAGCCCGATCACCAGCCCGGTGGCGATCCAGAGGTCGAGGCAGAAGGGGCAGGTGAGGAGCTCGCCGATGCTGTGCCGCAGCGACGAGTCCTTCCGCGGCTCCTCCGTCACCTCGGACGGCCCCGACGTCTCCGCGAACGTCGCGAACGGCGCCCGGAGCGGGCTCGTCACGGCGTCCTTGGTGATCGTGCGGGAGAGCTTGTGGGTGGCCACGGTGAGCAGCACCAGGTCCGTGACCGACAGCCCCGGCAGCGTCCGCCGGGTCGCCGCCGCGATCCCCGCGACGGCGGCCACCACCGCGGCGAACGCGCCCATCACCACGGCGTAGCCGCTCAAGGGGCGGTCCGCCCCCTGCCGGTAGGTGTCCGCCTCGGAGCGGGCCCGGTCGTCGGCCACGGCCGCGACCTTCCGTGCCGTACCGGCCATGTGTCCTCCTGGTCTCGTGGGGCCGCCGGGTCAGACCCCGGTCGGCGCGGTCTCGGGTTCGGGGTCGTCGCGCGGCTCGGGGTGGACCGGTTCGAGCGCGGTGGTGTCGCCGCACCAGATCAGGGCGTCGTAGCGGTCGCCCAGGGTGGACGGCACGTAGTTGCCCCGGCGCTCGCGCCGCGGGTGGTAGACCACGCCGATCGCCCGGTGGTCCAGTGAGGTACGCAGCCACCGGGGCTGCTGGGACGGCGGCGGGAAGGACAGCACGGACGGCCCGTCGCCCACGGCCTCGTGCAGCAGGTCCTCGGCACTTGCCGGGCGGGCCTCCGGGACCCGCATCCGCTCGGCCGCCGCGCCCCAGGCCTCGCCGGCGAGCACCGTGCCGCGGTGCCCCGCCTGCCCCACGAGCACGACGCCCTCGTCGGCGTGCCGCTCGCGGGCCAGCTCGCCGAGGTTGGTCATGCCGTGTGCCGCCATGTCGGTGGCGTGGGCGTCGCCGATGTGCGTGTTGTGCGCCCACACCACGCCCTTCGAGCCCGGGCCCGCGTGGTCGAGGAGCCGGTCGAGCGTGTCGGCCATGTGGTGGTCGCGGACGTTCCACGACTCGGGGCCGCCGCGCACCGCGGTCCGGTAGTAGCGCTCGGCCCCGGCGACGACCGCCGCGTTCTGCTCGGCCACGAACCGCTCGTCCGCGGACCCGGTCTCGCCCCGGCTGTGCCCGGCGCACAGCTCCTGCAGCACCTCGACGACGGGCTCCTCGCAGTCCTCCGGGACCCACCGCGTGCGCCGCGCGTAGTCGAAGGGGTCGGGGCCGAACGGGTCGAAGCAGGCGTAGGCGGCCCGCGCGGTCTCGGCGAGCACCGGCTCGTGCTCGGCCAGCCAGTCGACGACCGCGCGCATCGAGCGGTGCAGGCTGTAGACGTCCAGGCCGTGGAAGCCGACCCGCTCGGCCGGCGGCCGCGCCGCGTTGTGGTCGTGCAGCCACCGCATCGCGTCCCGCACGGCGGTGTTCGCCCACATCCACGTGGGCCAGCGGTCGTAGCCGGCGAGGGCCTCGTCGGCCGTCGCGGGGCCCTCCGGGTCCCCGACCGCGTACCGGTGCAGCCTGCGGCAGTCCGGCCAGTCCCCCTCCACCGCGACGAACCGGAAGTCCTGCTCGGCGACCAACCGCCGGGTCAGCCGGTCCCGCCACGCGTAGAACTCGTGGGTGCCGTGCGACGCCTCGCCGATCAGCACCAGGCGGGCCCGCCCGGCGCGGGCGACCAGCTCGTCGAGGTCGGCGTCGTCGTCGAGGGGCCGCGCGAGGTCGCGGACGGCGGCGACGTCCCGGTCGCTGCGGGCGATCACCCGCCCCGCCTACCCGGCCACGGGCGGCTCAACCGGAGCGGGCGGAAGAGAGGCCGTGGTCCCGGGCGCCCGGGACCACGGCCCGCACCTAGAACCAGACCTTGCGGCCACCGACGGGCCGGCCGGTGCGGCCGAGGACCAGGAAGATCACGCCCAGGATCAGCAGGATCGCGCCGATGTAGTAGAGCAGGGACAACCCGGTCAGGAAGCCGACCACGAGAAGTATGAGTCCGAGGATGATCACGGCGTCTCCTTCGACGGCCGGGCACCCTGTGCGCCCGGTGGTGATCGCTTGTACCCGAACAGGTGATCATCCATGCGCCCGAAGGTCACGATCCGGCGACGGTGCGGGGCGTGTGCGTGTGCGCACGCGGGGGTAGCCGCAGGGCACGCGAGCAGCGGAGGTAGCCCCGTGAAGGTCGTCGCCGTCCTCTACCCGGACGAGCAACCCGACGAACACCCCGACGTCCTGGCCAGCGCCGCCCGCGGCCTCGACCTGGGCGACGACCTCCGGCAGGCCGGGCACGAGCTCGTCACCACCAGCGAGACCGGCGAGGCGCTCGACGCCGAGCTGGCCGACGCCGAGGTGCTGATCACGACCCCGTTCTGGCCCGTCTACCTCGACCGCGCGCGGATCGAGAAGGCGCCGGGGCTGAAGCTGGTGATCACCGCCGGCGTCGGCTCGGACCACGTGGAGTCCGACGCCGCGACCGAGCACGGGATCACGGTCACCGAGGTCACCGGCAGCAACGTGGTGAGCGTGGCCGAGCACAACGTGCTGCAGATCCTTGCGCTGGTGCGCAACTTCGTGCCCGCGCACGAGCAGGTGCGGCAGGGCCGCTGGGACGTCGCCGACGCCTCGCAGGAGGCCCACGACCTGGAGGGCAAGACCGTCGGGATCGTCGGCCTGGGCGCGATCGGCGCCCGCACGGCCCTGCGGCTGAAGGGCTTCGACGTGCGGATCCTGTACTACGCCCGGCACCGGCGCAGCCCGGCCGAGGAGGAGATCCTCGGCGTCCGCTACGCCCGGCTCGACGACCTGGTCCGCGAGTCCGACGTGGTCTGCGCGGCGCTGCCCCTGCAGCAGGGCAGCACGGCCCTGTTCGACGCCGACCGGATCGGGCAGATGAAGCCGGGCGCCTGGCTGGTCAACACCGCCCGCGGCGCGATCGTGGACACGGACGCCCTGCGCGACGCGGTCGGGTCCGGGCGGCTGGGCGGCTACGCCGGCGACGTCTGGTACCCGCAGCCCGCACCCGAGGACCACCCGTGGCGGACCATGCCGCGCAACGCCATGACCGTCCACTACTCGGGGATGACGATCGAGGCGCAGCGGCGGATCGCGGCCGGCGTCCGGGAGATCCTCGACGCCCACCTGGCCGGCGACCCGCCGCCGGAGGACTACGTCGTCGCCGCGCCCGGCGACTGACGGGACCCGGTCAGCCGCCCTCGATCCACACCGTCTTGGCGTTGACGAAGGTGCGCGGCCCGAACCCGGCGAGCTCCCGGCCGTAGCCGGAGTTCTTGGCGCCGCCGAACGGCACCTCCGGGGTCGACTCGGTGAACCGGTTGACGTAGATCATCCCGGTCTCGATCTCCCGCACCAGCCGCTCCTGCTCGGCCTCGTCGGTGGTCCACACGCTGCCGCCGAGGCCGAAGGGCGAGTCGTTCGCGATCCGGATGGCGTCGTCGAGGTCCTGCGCGCGCCAGACCGACGCGACCGGTCCGAACAGCTCCTCGCGGTGCGCGGGCGAACCGTCGGGGATGTCCGCCAGCACCGTCGGCGGGTAGTAGAAGCCCGGGCCGCTCCCCGGCTCCCCGCCCGTGACGAGCGTGGCGCCGGCGGCGACGGTGTCGCGGACCTGCTGGTCGAGGGTCTTCACGGCGTCGCCCGAGGACAACGGCCCGACGTCCGTGTTCTCGTCCATCGGGTCGCCGACGGTCAGCGCCGCCATCGCCTCGCCCAGCCGGCGGGTGAACTCGTCCGCGACATCGGTGTGCACGATGAACCGCTTCGCGTTGATGCAGGACTGGCCGTTGTTCAGGGTCCGCGAGGTCACGGCGTTGCGGACGGCCGTGTCCAGGTCGGCCGAGGGCAGCACGACGAACGGGTCGCTGCCACCCAGCTCGAGGACGCTGGTCTTGATCTGCTTCCCGGCCGCGGCGGCGACCGCCCGGCCCGCCGCCTCGCTGCCCGTCAGGGTCACCGCCCGGACCCGGTCGTCGGAGATCACCTTCTCGATCTCGGACGAGCCGATCAGCAGCGTCTGGAACACGTTCTCCGGGAACCCGGCGCGCAGGAACACGTCCTCGATCGCCAGGGCGCACTGCGGCACGTTCGACGCGTGCTTGAGCAGGCCGGTGTTGCCCGCCATCAGCGCCGGCGCGGCGAACCGGAACACCTGCCAGTACGGGAAGTTCCAGGGCATCACCGCCAGCACGGGCCCGAGCGGCTCGTACCGGGTGAGCACCCGGGCGCCCTCCACCTCGTGCGGCACGTCGGCGAGCATCGCCTGGGCGTTGTCCGCGTAGTAGCGGCACCCCTTGGCGCACTTGTGCACCTCGGCGACGGCGGAGCCGAACGTCTTGCCGACCTCCCGCGTCGCGATGCGGCCGAGCTCCTCGGCCTCGTCGTCGAGCCGCTGGGCCAGGCCCCGGAACAGCTCCGCCCGGCGCTCCGCCGGGACGTCCCGCCAGTGCCGGAAGGCGGTCGCGGAGGCCATGATCTTCGCGTCGAGCTGCTCGGCGGTGAGCGCGTCGAAGGTCTTCAACTGGTCGCCGGTGCTGGGGTCGATCGTCGCGATGGCCATGCCCCACGGGTACCGCGCGCGGCGCCGGATCATGCCGTGTGCCGGGATGGACCGGGGAGATCCGGGAAGTCCCCGTGCATGGAGACCGAACTGACCCTGCGGGTCGACGGCGCCACCCACCACCTCCGCGTCGACACCCGGACCTCGCTGCTCGACGCGCTGCGGCAGCGGCTCGGGGCCACGAGCCCCAAGAAGGGGTGCGACCACGGCCAGTGCGGCGCGTGCACCGTGCTCGTCGGCGGCCGCCGCATCCTGGGCTGCCTCGCCCTCGCCGTGGCCTACGACGGCGCCGAGGTCACGACGGCGGCCGGGCTCGCGCCGGGCCCGGACGAGGACCACCCGGTGCATCGCGCGTTCGTGGACCACGATGCCTTCCAGTGCGGCTACTGCACCCCCGGACAGGTGTGCTCGGCCGTCGGCGTGCTCGACGAGCTGGAGCGCGGCTGGCCCAGCGCCGCCACCGCCGACGTGGCGGGCGGGCCGGACCTGGGCGACCCGGAGGCCCTCGACCGGGAGATCGCGGAGCGGATGAGCGGCAACCTCTGCCGCTGCGGCGCCTACAAGGGCATCCGCGCGGCGCTGGCCGAGGTCGCGGAAGGGGTGCGCCGATGAGGCCCTTCGCCTACGCCACCCCGCCCGACGCGCGCGAGGCCGTCCTCGCCGTGGCCGAGCGGCCCGACGCCGCGTTCCTCGCGGGCGGCACCAACCTCGTCGACCACCTGCGCCTGGGCGTGGCCACGCCCGGCCTGCTGGTCGACGTCACCGCGCTGACCTCCGCCGAGATCGAGGACCTGCCGGACGGCGGGCTGCGCCTCGGCGCCGCCGTGCGGAACTCCGACCTCGCGGCCGATCCCCGGGTCCGCGGGCGCTACCCCGTGCTGGCCGAGGCGCTCCTCGCCGGCGCCTCCGGGCAGCTGCGCAACATGGCCACGACCGGCGGGAACCCGCTGCAGCGCACCCGCTGCGTGTACTTCCAGGACGTCACGACGCCGTGCAACAAGCGCGAGCCCGGCTCGGGCTGCGCGGCGATCGGCGGGGCGACCCGCAACCACGCGATCCTCGGCACCTCGGGGCGGTGCATCGCCACGCACCCGTCGGACATGGCGGTCGCGCTGGCCGCCCTCGACGCGCAGGTGCACGTGCTCGGGCCGGACGGGGAACGCACCGTCCCCTTCACCGACCTGCACACCCTGCCCGGGGACACCCCCGAGCGGGACACCGTGCTCGGGCACGGCGAGCTGATCACCGCGATCGACGTGCCGGCGGCGCCGATCGCCGCGCGTTCCCGGTACCGGAAGGTGCGGGACCGGGCCTCGTACGCCTTCGCCCTGGTGTCCGTGGCCGCCTGCCTCGACGTGGCCGGCGGCCGGATCCGCGACGCGCGGCTCGCGTTCGGCGGGGTGGCGCACAAGCCCTGGCGGGCGCACCGGGCCGAGGAGGCGCTGCGCGGCGCCCCCGCCACCGACGAGTCCTACCGCGCCGCCGCCGGGGTCGAGCTGGCCGACGCCCGCCCGCAGGAGGGGTTCGACGGCGGCAACGCGTTCAAGATCCCGCTGCTCACCGGGACATTGGTGAGCACCCTGCGCGCGCTGGCCGGAGAGGAGACCCGCGCATGACCGCCACCCTGGAACCGAGGGCCATCGGGCGCGGCCTCGCCCGCCGCGACGGCGGGGCGAAGGTCCGCGGCGTGGCGATCTACGCCGACGAGACGCCGGTCCCCGACCCGCTCTTCTGCCGGATCGTGCAGGCCACCGTCGCCCGCGGCCGCGTCTCCGACGTCGACACCGCCGGAGCCACGGCGCTCGACGGCGTCGTCGGCGTGATGACCAGCACCGAGGCCGAGCGCCTCGCCTCCACCGACGACGCCGAGCTCGCGGTGCTGCAGGGCACCGAGGTCGGCTTCCGCGGGCAGATCGTGGCCGCGGTGCTGGCGGAGACGGACGAGGTGGCCCGCGAGGCCGCGGACCTGGTCCGCGTGACGTACGCCGAGGAGCAGGCCGACGCGCGGCTCTCGGCCGACCGCGGCGACCTCTACACCCCGGAATCGGTCAACCCCACCTATCCCCCGGACACGCACGAGGGCGACGTGGCCGCGGCGATGGCCGAGGCCCCCGTGACGGTCGAGCAGACGTACACCACGCCGATGCACCACAACAATCCGATGGAGCCGCACGCGACGACGGCCCTCTGGGAGGACGGGCACCTCACCCTCTGGGACTCCACCCAGGGCGTGCACCCCGTCCGGCAGACGGTCACGCAGATCTTCGGGCTGGAGCCCGAGCAGGTGCGGGTGGTGTGCCCGTACGTCGGCGGCGGCTTCGGGTCGAAGGGCAACCCGCACGCCAACGTGATCATGGCGGCGATGGCGGCCCGCGCGGTGCCCGGCCGGCCGGTCCGGCTCGCGCTCACCCGCCAGCAGATGTTCTCCCTCGCCGGCTACCGCACCCCCACCATCCAGCGGATGCAGCTCGCCGCCGAACGGGACGGGACGTTGCGCGGCATCGCGATCGACGTCGTCGAGCAGACCTCGCGGATCAAGGAGTTCGCCGAGCAGACGGGCGTGCCGACCCGGAACATGTACGCCGCGCCGAACCGGCGGACCACGCACCGGCTGGCGGCGCTCGACGTCCCGGTCCCGTCGTGGATGCGGGCGCCGGGCGAGTGCCCGGGCATGTTCGGGCCCGAGGTCGCGATGGACGAGCTCGCCGCCGAGCTGGGCCTCGACCCGGTCGAGCTGCGGATCCGCAACGAGCCCGAGGTCGACCCGGAGACCGGGAAGCCGTTCTCCTCCCGCAACCTGGTGGCCTGCCTGCGCGAGGGCGCCGCGCGGTTCGGCTGGGCCGGCCGTGACCACCGCCCCGGCATGCGTCTCGAGGACGGGTGGTGGGTCGGCACCGGAGTGGCGGCGTCGGTCTACCCGACGATGCGGATGCCGAAGTCGACGGCCACGGTCACCTACGACGGCGGCCGGTACGTCGCGCGGATCGGCGCCGCCGACCTCGGCACCGGCACCTGGACCGTCCTCCCGCAGATCGCCGCCGACGCGCTCGACGTCCCGGTCGAGGACGTCGACGTGCTGATCGGCGACACCGACCACCCCGAGGCCTCGGTCGCGGGCGGCTCGTCCGGCACCACGACCTGGGGATCGGCGCTGGTCGAGGCGGTGCGGGAGTTCCGGGACAAGTACGGGGAGGACCCGCACGACGGCGACGCGGCCTCCGGGTCGGTGAACCCGAACGCGGCCGAGGAGGACTACGTGATGTCCGCCTTCGGTGCCCAGTTCGCCGAGGTCCGGGTGCACGCCGACACCGGCGAGGTCCGGGTGCCGCGGCTGTACGGGGTGTTCGCGGCGGGGCGGATCGTCAACCCGCGGCTGGCCCGCTCGCAGTTCCTGGGCGGCATGACGATGGGGCTGGGTATGGCCCTGCACGAGCAGAGCCTGCTCGACCCGCGCACCGGGCACGTCGTGAACCACGACCTGGCCGAGTACCACGTGCCGGCCAACGCGGACGTCGACGACCTGCAGGCGCACTGGGTCGACGAGGACGACCCGTACGTCAACGCCATGGGGTCCAAGGGGATCGGCGAGATCGGCATCGTCGGGACGGCCGCGGCGGTGGCCAACGCCGCCTGGCACGCCACCGGTGTGCGGGTGCGGGACCTGCCCGTCACCCTCGACCGGGTGCTGCCGGCGCGCTGACCCGCGCGCCGTCCGGGTCCGTGTCGGCGAGCGCGTCGAGCAGGATCCGGGCGGTGCCGGCGGTGTCCACCGCGGGCGCCCAGCCCAGCTCGCGGCGGGCCCGCCCCGTGTCCATCGCCGGGGTGTCCACGGCCAGGTCGAACCAGCCCGTGGTCGCGCCGAGCACGTGCAGCCGGTTCAGCAGGCCGAGCACGCCCCGCACCAGTGCCCGCGGCACCCGCACCGGGCGGGCGCCGGCGACGGCGGCGAGCTCCCGGGTGCCGAGCGCGTCCGCGGCCACGTTGAAGGCCCCGGCCGCGCGCCGGTCGAGGGCGGCGGCCACGGCGCGGCCGAGGTCGTCGGCGTGCACCAGCTGCAGGACGAGCCCGGACGGCAACGGCAGCACCGGGATGCGCCCGGCGCGGAGGGCGCGCAGCAGCGCCGTCGGCACGACCGGGCCGAGGAACAGGCGCCGCATCCGGGCCGCGGCGTCCGACCGGACCACCAGCGCGGCCCGGACCCGGGTCACCGCGACGCCGGGGTGGGCGCGCCCGAAGTCGTCGAGCATCGCCTCCGCGGCGACCTTGTCCCGGCTGTAGAGCGAGCCCGGGTGCGCCCGGACCGGCCAGGCCTCGTCGACCGGGCGGGCGGGCCCACCGGGCGGGTGCGGGCCGTACACCGCCTGCGACGACAGGAAGACGACCTGCCCGACGCCCGCGCGGCCGGCGGCGTCGAGCACGGCGGCGGTGCCGTCGAGGTCGACGCTGCGCGGCGTCGACGCGTCGCCGACCGGCTGGATCGCCCACGCCAGGTGCACGACGGCGTCGGCGCCGCGCAGGAGCTCCGCCAGCCGGTCCGCGGTGTCCGCGGCCAGCAGGTCCAGCGGGTGCCAGGTGACCCGGCCGGTCCGGGGCGCGTCCTCCGGCGGGTGCCGGCACACCGCGCGCACAATCACCTCGGGCCGCTCCGCCAGGGCGTCGAGCAGCCCGGAACCCACGGTCCCGGACGCCCCGACCACCACGACCGTGCGCGCGGGACCCGTCATGGGGAGGTGCCGCCGTCGAGCCCCTCCCGCAGCTGCGCGAGGGTGCGGGCGAGCAGCCGGGAGACGTGCATCTGGGAGATGCCGACGCGCTGGGCGATCTGGGTCTGGGTCATCTCGCCGAAGAACCGCAGCGTGAGGATGAGCCGCTCCCGCTCGGGCAGCGCGGAGATCAGCGGGCGCAGCGACTCGCGGTGGTCGACGTGCTCGAGCGCCTTGTCGACCTCGCCGAGGGTGTCGGCGACCGGCTGGTCGTCCGCGTCGTCGACGGCGGTGAGCGAGCCGGCGTGCTGGTTCGCCTTGGCCGCCAGGGCCTCGACGATCTCCTCGCGGTCCACGCCCAGGTGCCGGGCCAGCTCGCTGGGCTTCGGCGCGCGCCCGAGCTCGTGCGCCAGCGGGCCCGAGGCCTTGCCGATCGCGACACTGAGCTCCTTGAGCCGCCGCGGCACCCGCATCGACCAGGTCCGGTCGCGGAAGTAGCGCAGCATCTCCCCGCGGACGCACGGGATCAGGTAGCCGAGGAAGTCCCCGCCGGCGCGCTCGGGGTCCCAGCGGTCGATCGCCGAGATCAGCCCGATCGTGCCCACCTGCACCAGGTCCTCGATGCCGGCGCGGTAGCCCGCGCCGTGGCGCTGCGCGAGGTGGCGGACCACCGGCAGGAAGGCCAGGACGAGGTCGGACCGCAGCCGGTCGCGGTCGGGGTGGCCGGCCGGCAGCGCGGCGAAGCGCTCCAGCACGGGCATCTGGTCGGCGTACTCGCTGGGGCCCTGGGTCCGCTCGGCGGTGCGAGAATCCTGGACGGGCTCGGGAACCGTGTTCGGCGCGGTCATGGGGCCTCCTACACGTCGGTGGACGTCAGAGGCAGCTGGCTGTACCTCGGTCGAGCGGCGCGCGACGGGTGGTGGGCGCACTCGGGGCGTCGATCGTGCATCGGTCGCACCTCGACCGTACAAGCGCCCTCCGGGGGGCGCGCGTCGAGTTCGGCCCGGACGCATGGGTCGGACGCACCGGGGTATGACGCGCGACACATCGTTCCGGCAGGACCCCCGCGAAGGAGACCCGATGACCGTCCGGCCCGCCCCCGCCCGACCCGTTGCGCCCGCCCCCCGACCTCCCGCGACGCCCGACGTGGCGGCCGTGCTCGGCCCCTTCGTCGCGTGGCTGGCGAGCCGTGAGCCGTACGAGGGCCTGCGCCGCAGACAGGTGCGGGTGGTCGAGCGGTTCCTGCGGTGGGCCGCCGCCGACCGCGGCGATCCGCGCACGCGGCGGGAGCGCTTCGAGTCCGAGATCGGCGTCGGCGGCACCGCGGAGGCGCAGGCCGTCGGATCGGCGCTGGACCGGCTCGCGGAACACCGTCGCATCCTCGCCATCGCCCCCTTCCTCGACGACTGACGGAGGACCGACGACGGCGACCGCGACGGACACGACAGCGACGACGGTGAGGACGACGGCGGGCATGCCACACGCCGGGGGCGCCCGGCCTCTATCCTCGGCGGACCCGGTCCCGCCGGGCAGGTCGCCGCCGTTCGGCGCCGGCCGGAGAGGAGCGACGTGAACGCCGACTCCCGCCCCGAGCGGGATCCCGCTCCGCCCGGCGACGCTCCCCCGGCCCACCTGCCCGCCACGCTGCCGCTGCTGGCGGACCTCCGGCTGGCCGCGCTGTGGGTGCCCGCCGCCCCGCTCGGCCTCACCGCGCTCCCCTCCGCCGACGGCGCCGCCCCCGCGGGCGACTGGCTGGACGTGGTGCCGCTGCCGGACGGGCGGCTCGCCCTCGCCGTCGGTGACCTCGTGGGTCCGGCACCGCGCCCCGGCGCGGTCACGGGGCTGCGCACCGTGCTGCGCCAGGCGCTGCACACCGCGCCGACGCTCACCGAGGCCCTCGAGCAGATCGACCGGGCCGCCGGCATCGACGACGCCCTGCACGGCGCCTCGCTCACCGTCGTCGTCGTGGGGCCGGACGGGGAGCTCGAACACGCACGCGGCGCCCATCCCCCGGCCCTGGTGAGCGGGCCGGGCGGGCTCGCCCCGCTGCCCGGCCAGGCCTACGGCCCCCTGGGCGTCGGCGCCGCACCCCCGGTGCCGGCGACCGCGCAGCTCGCCCGCGGGGAGACGCTCCTGCTGTACTCGGACGACCTCGTGGAGGGCCGCGGGCGGACCTCGCCCGGCCGTGGCCCCGGGCAGGAGGTCCTGCTCGACCCCGAGGCCCCGGTGGACGACCCCGCGGCCGTGTGCGCCCGGCTCGCCGCGCGGGCGCCGCGCGGCGGGGTCGCCGTGCTGGCCGCACACCGGCGCCTCGTGCCCGTCGAGCCGTTGCGGCTGGTGCTGCCGGTCGACCCGTTCGCCCTCAGCCCGCTGCGCGAGACGGTCACGCGCTGGCTGGAGGCGGCGGGCGTGGCGCCGCGGACCGTGGTCGCGGCGCCGATGGTGGTCTCCGAGCTCGCCGCGAACGCCATCGAGCACGCGTATCCCGAGGGCTCCGACGGCGAGATCCGGATCGGTGCCGAGCTGACCGGGGCCGGGCTGTGCATCACCGTCGCCGACGACGGCACCTGGCAGCCCCCGGAGGAGGACGCGGCGGACGACGACGAGGAGGCCGGTTTCGGGCTCGCGGTGGTCCGGGACCTCTGCGACGCCCTGGTCGTCGAGCCCGGGCCGGCGGGCACGACGGTCACCGCGGTGCTGGCCGTCGGCAGGCCGGTCGCGGTCGGCGACACGCCGCGTCCCGGCCCGACGGCCGTGCCCGAGATGTTCGCCGTCCAGCCCGGCGAGGCCCCGGGGGTGCTGCACGTGCGAGGCGACGTCGACCTGCCGGCCGTCGCCACCCTGCGGGCCGCGCTGCTCGACGCGGCCGCGGACGGGGAGCGGTGCGTCCTCGACCTGTCCGCCACCACCCTGTTCGCCAGCGCCGGGGTGCGGCTGCTGCACCAGCTCGACCCCGGCACGGACCTGTGCGTGGTCGCGCCACCCGGCAGCGTCGCGCGGCCCGTGCTCGAGCTCACCGGGCTGGCGCACCTGCTGAGCGACCGGGCCGAGAGCGCCTGACGGCGGGCCGCGGTCGGTCGCGGCCCGCCCCGGGGACGGCGTCCGTCAGCCGGTGTCGCCGACGTGCGCGGCGCCGGTCTCCCCCGCGCCCGCGTGCTCGCGGGCCTCGACGGCCTCGGCCGCCTCCCGGTACACCTGCTCGACCGCGGCGACCAGCCGGTCGCGGTCGTACCGGGACACCGCCCGGTCCCGGCCCGCGATGCCGAAGGCCAGCGGCACGGCGCCCTCCCGGAGCAGGGCGCGCAGCGCCTGGGCCAGGACGTCCGGCCGGGCGGGCGGCACCAGCACGCCCGTGACCTGGTCGACCACCGTCTCGGCCAGCGCGCCGACGGCCGACGCGACGACCGCGCGGCCGCACGCCATCGCCTCGAGCGCGACCATGCCGAAGCCCGTCCGGTGGGGCACGTGGACGAGCGCGTCCGCGGAGCGCAGCAGCGCGGGCAAGGTCTCGCGGTGCACGGCCCCGAGGAAGCGGACGCGGCGCTCGACGCGGGCCTCGCGGGCCACCGCGTGCAGCCGGGCCAGCTCGCGGTCCCGCGAGGGGTCGATCTCCGGGTCGTCCGTGCGCGGCCCGCCGGCGACCAGCAGCTCGGCCTCCGGAACGGTGCGCAGCGCGCGGATGACGTCCTGCACGCCCGCCTCCTCGTCGAGGCCCGTGACGGCCAGCAGCCGGGGGTGCTCGCCGCGGCGCAGCGTCGGCCCCTCGGGCTGGAAGATCTCGGTGTCGACGCCGTAGGGCACCACGCGGATCACGGAGCGCCGGGCCCCGAGCCGGACGAGGGCGAAGACGTCGTCCTCCCCGTTCGCGACGACCCGGTCGGCGCGGGCGACGAGCACGTGCTCGGCCGAGGCGCGGCCCCGGGTGTCGACGGACGGGTCGACCGGGCGCTCGCCGACCCCGGGCAGGGTCACGACGAACGGCAGGCCGAGCTCGCGGGCGGCGGCCGCCGCGGCCAGGCCGGCGGTCCAGGAGTGGGCGTGCACGACGTCCGGCCGCGCGGCGCGCCACCGGCGCTCCAGCTGCTCGGCCAGCACCGGCACCTGCGTGACCAGCCGGTCCTCGGGCAACGGCGTGGCCGGGCCGGCGTCGACGTGCCGCACCTCCAGCCGCTCGGCCGGGTGCACGACGGGCGCCTGGTCCGGCGAGTCCCGGCGGACCAGGACGGTCACCTCGTGGCCCGCCGCGGCCAGACCCGCGCCGAGCCCGGCCAGGTGCTCGCTCAGCCCGCCGTGGCCCGGCCTGCCGGGCTCGGCCAGCGGGCTGCACCGGTCGCAGATGATCTCGACGCGCACGGCTACTCCCCTCGTTCGCGTCGCACGGTCCGAGGACGGGCCGCACCGGGTACTTCTCCCCGGGACCGTACGGACGTGCGGCCCGGCACGCCAACGCTGGTCGGCGAGCGGTGCGGCGCAACGGATCACGAGCCGGCGGTCGCGCCGCCGTGGCGCTGCGGTGGTGCCGCGGTCAGCCCGCCCGGACGCCGGGGACCGCGTCGCCCCCGGACGCGTCGTCGGGCGCGGCGGGGTCGTCGAAGCCGTCCGCCCCGGCGGCCACGTGGTCGCGCTCGGCGCGGTCGTCCTCGACCCGCTCGTGGCGGCCGTCGCCGTGCCGGCCGGAGGGCCGGGGGCGCGGGTCGTCCGTCTGGGCCGTCTCGGTCGGGCCGCCGTGCGGCACGCCGTAGTGGTCGAACAGTGCGGCCTCGGTCTCCTTGCTCAGGTGCCCCTCGGGCACCTCGGGCGCGGTCCGCAGCTGCTCGGCGTCGTAGGGCACGTGGAGCTCGCCCTCCTCGATCATCCCGCCGGCCAGCGGCAGGGCGGCGTGCCGCGAGCCCGCCAGGCCGCCGGTGAGCACGACCCACTCGGGCCGCTGCGTCTCGTCGTCGACGTAGACGGAGTCGACGGCGCCGAGCTCGGCGCCGTCCCGGTCCCGCACCGTCAGCCCCTGCACGCGGGCGGGGTCGTCGAGGTCCGCCATGGCTACCTCCTCGGGTCTGGCCGCCGAGGGTCCCCCGGGCGGCACGCGGTCAACACGGCGATACACCGCGGGATGCCCGGCCCGCCGCGTCGCACACCCGCCGTGGGTCGCTTCACAGCGTCCGGTGGTTGGGAGACCCCGTGATCGGGCACCACGAGGAGGTGGGAGTGCGCACCTGGATCGAGGGGTGGCCGGTCTACCGGCAGCTGGCCGGACCGGACCGCCTCGGCCGCGGCACCGCCTCGCGGTCCGACGGCACCGAGTCGCTGCGCGCCCGCACCCAGGACGCCGACCGCGTCACGCAGTCGATCTGCCCCTTCTGCGCCGTCGGCTGCGGTCAGCGGGTCTTCACGCGCAACGGGCAGGTCACCCAGGTCGAGGGGGACCCCGACTCCCCGATCAGTCGCGGGCGGCTGTGTCCCAAGGGGTCGTCGACGCTGTCGCTGGTCACCTCCCCCGACCGGGTCACCACGGTCCGCTACCGGCGCCCGCACGGCACCGACTGGGAGGACCTGGACCTCGACACCGCGCTCGACATGATCGTCGACCGCGTCCTCGACACCCGCCGCCGCACCTGGCAGGAGACGGACGACGAGGGCCGGTACCTGCGCCGCACCATGGGCATCGCGAGCCTCGGAGGAGCGACCCTCGACAACGAGGAGAACTACCTCATGAAGAAGCTCTACACCGCCCTGGGCGCGGTGCAGATCGAGAACCAGGCCCGTATTTGACACTCCTCCACGGTTCCCGGTCTGGGGACCTCCTTCGGTCGCGGCGGCGCGACGAACTACCAGCAGGACCTGGCGAACTCCGACTGCATCGTCATCCAGGGCTCGAACATGGCCGAGGCCCATCCCGTGGGCTTCCAGTGGGTCATGGAGGCGAAGAAGCGCGGCGCCACGGTCATCCACGTGGACCCACGGTTCACCCGCACCTCCGCGGTGGCGGACCTGCACGTCCCGATCCGGGCGGGCACGGACATCGCGTTCCTCGGCGGGCTGATCCGGCACGTCCTGGAGACCGGCGCGTACTTCGAGGACTACGTCCGCGCCTACACCAACGGGCCGATGCTGCTGCGGGGGGACTTCGCCGACACCGAGGACCTCGACGGCCTGTTCTCCGGGTTCGACCCGGAGACCGCCACCTACGACACCGAGACCTGGCAGTACGAGGGGGCGACCGCGCCCTCGGCCGCGGGTGACCGGGACCTCGACGTCCACGAGACCGAGCGCGGCGAGATGCCCGGCTCGGGCGGGGCGCCGATCGCGGCCGATCCGGAGCGCGACGACACCATGCAGGACCCGCGCTGCGTGCTGCAGGTGCTCCGCCGGCACTACTCCCGGTACACGCCGGAGAAGGTGCACGAGATCTGCGGCATCCCCGTGGCGACCTTCCACCGGGTCGCCGAGGCCCTCGTTCGGAACTCGGGCCGGGAGCGGACCAGCGCCTTCGCCTACGCCGTGGGCTGGACCCACCACACCGTCGGCGTGCAGTACATCCGCGCGGCCGCGGTGCTGCAGGCGCTGCTGGGCAACATCGGCCGCCCGGGCGGCGGGATCCTGGCGCTGCGCGGGCACGCGAGCATCCAGGGCTCCACGGACATCCCGACCCTGTTCGACCTGCTGCCGGGCTACATCCCGATGCCGCACGCCCACCGCGACGAGGGCCTGCAGCACTTCATCGAGTCCAACGCGGGCACGAAGGGCTTCTGGGCCGACCTCGACGCCTACGTCGTGAGCCTGCTCAAGGCCTGGTTCGGCGACGCCGCCACGGCGGACAACGACTTCTGCTTCGACCACCTCCCCCGGCTGACCGGTGACCACTCGTCGTTCCGCACGGTGATGGACCAGGCCGACGGGAAGGTCCCCGGCTACTTCGTCGTCGGCGAGAACCCGGCGGTCGGCACGGCCAACGCGCGGATGCAGCGCCACGGCCTCGCGAGCCTGGAGTGGCTCGTCGTCCGCGACCTGAACATGGTCGAGACGGCCACGTTCTGGAAGGACGGGCCGGAGATCGAGACCGGCGAGATGCGGACCGAGGACATCGGCACCGAGATCTTCTTCCTGCCGGCCGCCGCCCACACGGAGAAGGACGGCACGTTCACCAACACCCAGCGCCTGCTGCAGTGGCACCACAAGGCCGTCGAGCCGCCGGGCGACTGCCGCAGCGACCTGTGGTTCTACTTCGAGCTCGGGAAGCGGATCAAGGCGAGGGTCGCCGGCTCCGACGACCCGCGCGACCGGCCGCTGCAGGACCTGACCTGGGACTACCCCGTCGACGCGACCGGCGAGCCGAGCGCCGACGCGGTGCTGCGGGAGATCAACGGCGTCGACGCGGACGGCAAGGCCCTGCCGGGCTACACCGCACTCAGGTCCGACGGGTCCACCAGCTCGGGTTGCTGGATCTACTGCGGCGTCTACGCCGACGAGGTCAACCAGTCGGCGCGCCGCCGGCCCGGCGCCGAGCAGGACCTCATCGCCGCCGAGTGGGGCTGGGCCTGGCCGATGAACCGCCGGGTGCTCTACAACCGCGCCTCCGCCGACCCCGTCGGCAGGCCGTGGAGCGAGCGGAAGCGGCTCACCTACTGGGACGGGGAGAAGTGGGCCGGGCCGGACGTCCCGGACTTCCCCGCCGACACCCCGCCGGACTACGTGCCGCCGCCCGGCGCCCACGCGGCGAAGGCGATCGGCGGCGCCGAGCCCTTCGTCATGCAGTCCGACGGGCGGGCCTGGCTGCACGCCCCCGCCGGGCTGGCCGACGGCCCGATGCCGACGCACTACGAGCCGGAGGAGTCGCCCGTCGGCAACGCCCTGTACGGGCAGCGGGCCAACCCCGCCCGGCAGCGGTTCGAGCGGGCGGACAACCACTACCACCCCGAACCGGGGACGCCGGGCGCCGAGGTCTACCCGTACGTCTTCACCACGTTCCGGGTCACCGAGCACCACACCGCGGGCGGCATGAGCCGCTGGACGCCGCACCTGAACGAGCTGCAGCCGGAGATGTTCCTGGAGGTCTCCCCCGAGCTCGCGGCCGAGCGCGGGCTGACACACGGCGGCTGGGCCCACGTCGTCACCGCCCGGTCCGCGGTCGAGGGCCGGGTGCTGGTGACCGAGCGGGCCAAGCCGCTGCGACACGGGGACACGGTGATCCACCAGATCGGCGTGCCCTGGCACTGGGGCCCGAACGGGCTCTCCACCGGCGACGCGGCCAACGAGCTCCTCGGCGTGTCCCTCGACCCGAACGTGCACATCATGGAGACCAAGGCCGCCACCTGCGACATCCGCCCCGGCCGGCGCCCGCGCGGGCCGGAGCTGGTCACGTGCCTCGCCGACCGCCGGCGGCAGGCCGGCCTGGAGGAGGAGCCACGGTGAACTCCCTGTCCGGCCCCCTCGCGGACCCGTCGGCCGACGCCGGCTACGCGGACGGGCACCCGCCGCGCGTCGGCTTCTTCACCGACACCAGCGTGTGCATCGGCTGCAAGGCCTGCGAGGTCGCCTGCAAGGAGTGGAACGCCCTGCCGGCCGACGGCGTGGGCGACCACGGCGCCGCCGGCGACGTCCTGGGGCTGACCGGGATGAGCTACGACAACAGCGGCGGGCTCGGCGCGAGCACGTACCGGCACGTCGCGTTCGTGGAGCAGCGGGTCCCGGCGCGCGACTCCGCGCCGGTGGATCTCGGGATGCCGGCCATGGAGCTGCCCGGAGCGGTGCAGCCGGGCGTGGACCGGGACGACGCCACCGAGGTCCGCTGGCTGATGTCCTCGGACGTCTGCAAGCACTGCACCCACGCCGCCTGCCTCGACGTCTGCCCCACCGGGTCGCTGATCCGCACCGAGCACGGCACGGTGCTGGTGCAGGAGGACATCTGCAACGGCTGCGGGTACTGCATCCCCGCCTGCCCCTACGGCGTCATCGACCAGCGGCAGGGCGACGGGCGGGCGTTCAAGTGCACGATGTGCCAGGACCGGCTCGGCGCCGGCCTGGCCCCGGCGTGCGCCACGGCCTGCCCCACCGAGTCCATCCAGTTCGGGCCGCTCGACGAGCTGCGCGAGCGCGCCGACGCCCGGTTGGCCGAGCTGCACGACCGCGGGGTCGGCGAGGCCCGGCTCTACGGCCGCGACCCCGACGACGGGGTCGGCGGCGACGGCGCCTTCTTCCTGCTCCTCGACGAGCCGGAGGTCTACGGGCTGCCGCCGGACCCGGTCGTCACCACCCGGGACCTGCCGTCGATGTGGCGGCACGCCGCGGGTGCCGCGCTGGCCGTGGCGGGCGCCGTCGCGGCCGCGTTCCTGGGCGGCCGGCGGTGAGCGCGCCGGAGCACCGCACCGCGGCCGGGACCCCGCGGACGCGGCGCCGCGGGAAGGGCCGCGGCGAGCGGCTGATGGTGCCCGAAGCCGAGTTCACCTCGTACTACGGGCGCCCGATCATCAAGCCGCCGGTGTGGAAGGTGCCGGACGTCCCCGCCTACCTGTACCTCGGCGGGCTCGCCGGGGTGTCCGCGCCGCTCGCGGCGCTCGCCGACCTGACCGGGCGACCCGGGCTGCGGCGGGTGGGACGGGTCGCGGCGGCGGGCGGCGCGACCCTCAGCGTCGGGTTCCTGGTCCACGACCTGGGCCGGCCGGAGCGCTTCCTGCACATGCTGCGGGTGCTGAAGGTGACCTCGCCGCTGTCGGTCGGGTCGTGGATCCTCGCGCCGTTCGGCGCGCTGTCCGGGGCGACGGCGGTGGCCGAGGTCCTGGGCGTCACGCCCCGGCTGGCGCGCGCGTCGGGCCTGGCCGCGGGGGCACTCGGCCCGGCGCTGACGACGTACACCGCGGTGCTGGTCGCCGACACCGCGGTACCGGCGTGGCACGAGGGGTTCCGCGAGCTGCCGTTCGTGTTCGCGGGGAGCGCGATGGCGTCGGGCGGCGGGGCCGGGCTGCTCGCGCGGGGCGACGTCACGCCCGCGAGGCGCGTCGCGGTCGCCGGGGCCGTGCTCGAGCTCGCGGCCACCTCGGTGCTGGAACGCCGGATCGGCTTCGCGGCCAAGGCCTACCGGAGCGGCCGGGCCGGCGCCGTGCTCACGGGCGCCCGCGTGGGGACGGTCGTGGGTGCCCTCGGTGCGCTCGCCTCGGGGTTCGTGCGCGGCCGGCCCGGTCGCGTGCTGGGCGCCGCCGCGGGCCTGCTGCTCAACGCCGCCTCCGCCGCCACCCGCTACGGGATCTTCGAGGCGGGCATGGCCTCGGCCCGCGACCCCGAGTACACCGTCCGCCCGCAGCGGGAGCGTCTCGAGGCGCGGCGGGCGGAGGACCACCCCGCTGGGAGCGACCGGTAGCGCGGGCGGTCACGGTGCCACGTGGGTGCCGGCCGGGATCGCCGGCTGCGTCGGCGGCACGACCGGGGCCATCGGGTGGGCCGGGACGACCGGGGCCGCCGGGTGCGCGGACGGGACGGCCGGCGTGCCGTGCCCGCTCCCGTGGGCCATCGTGGCGGTTCCCGTGTGGGGGGTCGCGGCGGGGATCGAGGGCGTGGAGTGCCCGCCGAGCCCGATGATCAGCCCGCCCGCGACGGCCGCTGCGGCGAGGATCCCGCCGACCGCGACGGCGACGGTCCGGCCGGTGCGGGACCGCGGGGCACCGGCTTCGCGCGGAGCCGGCCCGTGGGAGTTCGCGGCGTGCAGGGCGGTGTAGTAGTCGTAACCCAGGCCGTAGCCGTAGCAGTCCATCCCGGCGAGCACGGAGGCCCAGACGCCCGGCCGCGACGTCGCCGCCGGGGGGTCCTGCTCGGGGCGGTCCTGCTCGGGGCGGTCCTGCACGGGGCGGTCCTGTTGCACCGGAGGGTGCTGCACGAGGCCGTTCCACACGAGGCGCTCCTGCACCGGGCCTTTCGGCACCGGACGGTCCTGCACCGGGCCGGGACGGGCGGCGTCGCGGCGGGGGTCCTCGGGGCCCTCGGAAGCGGACTCGGTGATGGTGATCGTGGTGCTCATGGGGGCCTCTCCTCGGGTCCGGCAGGGCGTCCCGGGTGGTGCGCCCCGACGCCCTCGACGGTGCTCCCCGCCGGGCCCCCGTCCCGTCGGGCCGATGGTGGACGTACCGGCTGATCGCGCCGTCCCCCGATCGCCCGACCCCGCACCGAGCTGGACCGCCGGGACGCGTACGTACCTCTACGCAGCGACAGCGGGCGGCGGTCGGAGGAGGCTGGACGGCTCCACGGCACAGGGAGGGTCGACGATGGCGAAGTTCGCGTTCTTCTTCAGCTACAGCCCGGAGACGTGGAACCGGATGGTGCTGAAGCCCAGCGACCGCACGGCCGCCGTCCGGACCATGCTCGAGGCCCAGGACGCCCGGCTCGAGGCGCTGTACTACATGTTCGGGGGCCACGACGGCATCGTGATCTTCGATGCGCCCGACTCCCGCGCGGCGGCGGCGATCTCGCTCGCGGTGACCGCGTCGGGCGCCTTCGACCGGCACGAGACCCGTGAGCTGATCACCCCGGACGAGCTGGTCGGCGTGCTGGAGAAGGCGGGTCTCCCGCTCCAGGCGTACGTCCGCCCCGGGGACTGAGGGCTTCTACGGCACACCGATACGGCACGGAGCCACGACGCACCCCGCGCGGGCGTGCGTCGTGGCTCCGGGGTGCCTCAGATCGGGAAGCGCAGGGTGGCGCCGAGGCCGTCCGCCAGCTCGCCGTGCGCGAACAGGCCGGGCTCGGGCGCCTCCTCGCCCGTCGCGTCCGCGGCGGCGCGCGCCTCCTCCTCGGCCTGCCGGGCGTCGTCGAGGCGGTCCCTGCCGCGGACGACGGCCGGGTCGTCCAGCCGCACGAGCTGCCCGCTCTGGCACGCGAGCGCCCGGATGACCGCCGGCACGCCGGGCACCCGGTGGGGGTCGGTGGCGTTGAGCGCCTCGAGCTCCTCGCGCTGCACGCCGAGATGCGTCGGCTCGGTGCCGGACCACACCTCGGCGTCCGTCAGCGCGGCGGGGTCGAGGAACAGGGTGTCGACGGCCTCGGCCCGCACGGCCGCGACCACGTCGGCCAGCCCCGTGACGGCCTGCCCGTCGGGCCGGCCGGCCAGCTGCCGGTAGTGGTCCCAGGCGGCGCGGCGCTCGGCGTCGAGGACGTCCTCGACGGCGGCGGCGACGGTGTCCGGCACGTCCTCCGGGGAGATGCCGCCGGAGTGGTCGACCTGCGCGACGATCTGCGCGGACCGCTCGGACAGGGAGTCGACGAGCAGGGACCGGGCACGCGGCGGTCCGGCCACGACCAGTACACGGGCGCCGCTCGCGCGCACCCGCGCGTCCACCCGTTCGGCCACGGCAGCCGCGTTCTCGCGCCAGGTCTCCTCGACCCGCTCCTGCATGTTCAGGTGCGACAACCCGCCGCCGCGTACCTTGTGCACCGGCCCGCTGGGCCCGCTGACCTGCTCGGCCTCGGCGTCGCCGGGGGCGAGGATCTCGCCGCCCTCGTCGTCGACCCGGACGACCACGGCCGGCACCTCCTCCCGCACCTCGCCGGTCACCGCGCCGAGCTCGGGCAGCGGCGACCAGGTGGTGACGGCGGTGCGCGGCGGCGCCGGCAGCACGGCGTCGACCAGGACGCCCTTCTCGGCGGCCACGAGCACCCGCCCGCCGGTCCCGTCGGGCGGCGGGGCGTCGGCCAGCGCGCCGTCGACGGCCTCGACGACGGACTCCGGCGCACCCTGGCCCGAGAGCTCCTCGCGGACGGCGCGGCGGCGCAGCTCGTCCTGGCGCGCCGCGTCCTCGGTGTCGTGGGAGACGTCGAGCATCACGGTCGCGAAGGGGCCGGGTGCCGCGCAGGCGTCGCGCAGCCAGTCGAGTCGCACGGGTTCCTCCGTTCCGGGCCTCGCCGGGGCGGGCCCTGTCGAGGACGGACATCGTCGACGTCGGCGGTACCCGGTGGGCCACCCGCGAAACGAGGGCCGGGGCCGGCGGGGCGGGGCCGCACTACACCCGGCCGGGTGATTTCCGGTCCCGCACCGTGGCCGCTCGGCCATGGTCCGTAACGACACACCAGGACGTGACGAACCGGTCGGTGATCACCGGGTGATCGTCGGGGCGGCGGGAGGAGCGCGGTGGGCGGACTCTCGCTCGTCGACGGGTGGCTGCCGATCGCGCTGCTGGCCGTCGGCGGGCTCGCGATGTTCGGGTTGCTCACGCGGTGGGGCCGCGGCGCGGTGGCCACGGTCGTCGTGGCCGTGCTCGTCGCCGCCCTGGTGTTCGCCGGACTCAACCTGCTCGTGGTCGACGTGCTCGACCTCGTCCCGGAGCCGCTCCCCCGGCAGGTGCTGCTCTGGACCGCGCTCGGGCTCGGCGGCGTCGTGCTCGCGCTGGGGTCGCTCGTCGCCACCCGCCCCGGCCGGAAGGTGGTCGCGCTCGTGTGCGGCCTGCTGGTGGTCGTGTCCGCGGCCGCACAGATCAACGTCTACTTCGAGCAGTACCCGACGCTCGGCGCCCTCGCCGGCGGCGACGAGCGGTCCTTCGCGGGCGGGCACGGCGCCCCCTCCCGCTCCATGTCCACCCCGGTCGCCTCGCGCTGGACCGGCCCGGCCACCGGCACGTCGAGCATCGAGACCGCGCCCATCCCCGGCACCGTCAGCGGGTTCACCGGCCGGGACGCCCAGCTCTACCTCCCCGCCGCCTACAACTCGCCGAACGCCCCGTTGCTGCCCGTGCTGGTGCTCGTCGCCGGCCAGCCCGGCGGTCCCCAGGACTGGGTGGTCGGCGGCACGCTGCAGGCCTTGATGGACGAGGTCGCGCAGCGGCATGGTGGGCTCGCGCCGGTGACCGTCGTCGTCGACCCGAACGGGGCGGACGGGAACAACACCATGTGCATGGACTCGGACATCGCGAAGGCCGACACCTACCTGTCGGTCGACGTGCCGCGCTGGATCGAGGCCAACCTCGGGGTCGACTCCAACCACGCGCACTGGGCCTTCGGCGGCTGGTCCTTCGGCGGCACCTGCGCGCTGCAGATGGCCACCCGGCACCCGGACCTGTACCCGAACTTCGTCGACATGGCGGGCGAGCGCGAGCCCGCGATCAGCGCCGACCGGACGCAGACGATCCAGATCGCGTTCCACGGCGACACCGCGGCGTTCGACGCGCTCACGCCGCTGACCCTGCTCGCGGAGCGGAAGTACCCCGACGTGTGGGGCTACTTCGCCTGCGGCGGGGACGAGGAGGAGGTGGGGGAATGGCAGACCGAGGTCTCGACGGCCGCGCAGCGGGCCGGGATGACGGTGCGGACGCAGGTCGTGCCGGGGCAGGGGCACTCGTGGGGGGTGCCGCACGCGTCGCTCCCGCCGGCGATGGACTTCCTGGGTCCGCGGCTCGGCCTGACGGCGGCGGCGCGGTGAGCGCGCCGGACGGCCTGCCCGCGGGCGGGACGGTCGAGGGGCCGACGCCCGCCGAGAAGGAGCCCACCGCGACGCCGCCCGCAGCCACGGTGCCCGTCCAGGCGCCGCCCGCCGACGAGCCGCCCGCCGCGAACCCGCCCGCGGCGAGGGCACCCGCGGAGAAGCCGCCCGCGGAGAAGCCGCCCGCGGTGAAGGCACCCGCGGAGAAGCCGCCCGCGGCGAAGGCACCCGTCGAGAAGCCGCCCGCGGGGAAGGCCGGCAAGCCGGTGGAGAAGGCCTCCGGCCCGCCGCCCGCCGCGCCGGTCACGGCCGACGCGGCCCCGCCGGCGTCGGCCCCGCTGCCCGCGGCCGCCGGTCGTACGGCGCCCTTCGAGGTCTGGGCCTCCCGGCTGACCGCCGCACTCCCCCACGCCTGGCGCCGGATGCCGTTCACGATCACCGTGGTCGCGGTGACCCTGCTCGTCGGGCTGGTCGGGCGCACGATCTGGCGCCCGCTCTGGCAGGAGGGCTGGTTCCCGCAGGTCGCCTACGGCGTGCCCGCCCTGCAGGAGGGCCGGGTCTGGACCCTGTTCACCGGCTGGTTCTTCGCGATCACGCCCGGCCAGTACGTCACCGGATTGCTGCTGTTCGCGATCGTCGTCGGCGCCTGCGAGATCCGGATGGGCACGAAGGTCGTGGCGATCACCGCGCTGGCCGGCGAGATCGGCGGCGTGCTGCTGGCGTCCCTGCTCGTCTGGGCCCTGTCGCACACGTCGTGGCCGTGGGCGGTGCACCTCGCGACCGTGCGCGACGCCGGGTTCACCACCGGCGCGCTCACCGTCCTCGCGGTCACCACCGCGGCGCTCCGGTCCCCCTGGCGGCTGCGGATCCGGGCGCTGCTCGGCTTCTACGTCCTGGTGGCGTTCCTGTTCGAGGGCACGCTGTCCGACGTCGCCCACCTCATCGCCGTCGCCGTCGGGTTCGTGGTGGGCCAACGGCTGTTCGGCGTGGAGCCCGGCTTCGGCCCACGGACCCGCCGCGAGACGCGCCTGCTGGCGTTCGCCGGGCTCGTCGCGATCGCGCTGACCGAGCTCGTCGTGCTGCTGTTCCCCGGCCGCGGACCGTTCGGCGAGACGGCCGGCCAGGCGACCTCGCTGCTCGACGTGCTGATCGACGTCGTGATCGTCGGGGTCGTGGCCAACGCGCTGCGGCTCGGCAAGCGGTGGGCCTGGTGGGTCACCGTCGTGCTGGGCGTGCTGAACGCCCTGGTCGCGGTGGCCGCCGTCGTCATCCTGCTGGTGGGCGGGGTGGTGACCGACGAGGCGATCACGCTCGGCACCGGGGTGCTGTGGATCGCGGTGCTGGTCGTGCTGCTGTTCAACCGGCGGGCCTTCCGGGTCCCGATCCGACGCCGCGTGCCGGGCGGGCTCGCCGCGAGCGAGGCCGACGCCCTCGAGCGGGCCCGCACCCTGCTCACCTCCGTCGGCGGCTCGACGATGTCGTGGATGACGCTGTGGCCGGAGATGCGCTTCTACTTCCTGCGCGACGGCCGCGGGTACGTCGGCTACCAGCGGCACGCCGGGATCGCCCTCGCCCTGGCCGACCCGGTGGCGCCGCAGGGCACGATCGCCGCGGCGGTCACCGAGTTCACCGAGGACGCCGAGCGCGGCGGGCTCACCCCGTGCCTGTTCTCCGTCACCGACACCGCCGCCGAGGCCGCCCGGGCCGCGGGCTGGCGGACCGTCCAGATCGCCGAGGACACCCTCATCGACCTGCCCGGGATCGCCTTCAAGGGCAAGAAGTGGCAGGACATCCGCACCGCGCTGAACAAGGCGAAGCGCGAGGGCATCGAGTTCCGGGTGGTCACGCTCGCCGCGGAGTCCTTCGCCGTCCTCGCCCAGGTGCGGGCGATCTCCGAGGAGTGGGTGGGCGACAAGGGGCTGCCGGAGATGGGCTTCACCCTGGGCGGCGTCGACGAGGCCCTCGACCCGGCGGTGAAGGTCGGACTGGCGATCGACGCCGGCGGCAGCGTCCACGGCGTGACGTCCTGGTTGCCGGTCTACGCCGAGGGTGGCCGGATCCGCGGCTGGACGCTCGACGTCATGCGGCGCCGGACGGACGGGTTCCGGTCCGCGATGGAGTTCATGATCGCGTCGGCCTGCCTCGCGTTCGCGAAGGAGGGCTACGAGTTCATCTCGCTGTCCGGCGCCCCGCTCGCCCGCGGGGACGACCAGGCGGAGCTGGACCGCACCGACCGGCTGCTGGACAAGCTCGGCGGGGCGCTGGAACCATTCTACGGTTTCCGTTCCCTGCACGCGTTCAAGGCCAAGTTCTCGCCCCGCTACGAACCGGTGCACCTCGCATTCCGTGACGAGGCGGACCTCCCCCGTATCGGAATCGCGCTCACGCGTGCGTATCTGCCCGACGCCACGCCACGACAGCTGATCGCGGCCGGTTTCTCCGGGGGCGGCAAGGAGCCGGCGACGCACTGACCGGGCACTTTCCGTCGTCGATTCAGATGATCCGCGGGAACCGGGCCTTGTGGGGCGACAATGATGTGCGCTAGTTTTCTTTCCGCACGGGGGATGCGCACTTGGGGCGCCCTGTCAGGTTCAATTCCTGTGTCCTCCACCAACGTCCGGCCGGGGGCCGATCGCCATGCGCGATCGGCCCCCGTCCGCGTTCGCGGGCCGGGTCCCGTTCGCGGGTCGGGTCCGGCCCGCGCCTCCGCCTCTCCCGCCCCCTCGCCCGAGGAGTCCCGATGACCGATGTCGCCCCGGCGTCCCAGCCCGCGCTCACCGACTCGGCCCGGCACTCCGGCCGCCCGGTGCTCGACGCCGGGCGCGGCCAGCCCAACTGGATCGCCACCACCCCGCGGGCGGCGTTCTTCCGCCTCGGGTCCTTCGCCGTCGAGGAGGCGGCCGCCGCGGGTTCCGCGGCCGCCGGCGACCCGTTCTGGGGCAGCACCCCGGTGTCGGCCGGGATCGCGGACCGGCTCGCGGCCGCGCTGGCGCTCGACCCGTCCGAGGGCGCGCGATTCCTGTCGGCGTCGGTCGACTGGGTGGTGCAGGAGCTGCAGGCGGACCCGGACGCGCTGGTCACCGAGCTGGTCCGCGCCGTGCTGGGCGACGGCTACCCCTCCCCCACGCGGATGCTGCGGCACTGCGAGCTGGTGCTGGAGCGCTACCTGGTGGAGGTCACCGGCGTGGAGTCCGGCCCGCCGGGGCGCTTCCACGTCTTCGGCACCGAGGGCGGCGCCGCCGCGATGGCGTACACCTTCCGCTCCCTCAAGGAGAACGGCCTGGTCTCGCCGGGCGACAAGATCGCGATCGCGGCGCCGGTGTTCACCCCGTACCTGCAGATCCCGGCGCTGGCGGACTTCGGCTTCGAGATCGTGGAGATCCGGGCCGCGGCCAACAAGCCGTACCGGTTCGACGCGGGCGTGCTCCAGGCGCTGCGCGACCCGGCGATCAAGGCGTTCGTGGTGATCAACCCGGGGAACCCCGACACCCGCGCGATCCGCCCCGAGCGGCTGCGCGAGGTCCGCGACCTCGTGCACCACCACCGCCCGGACCTGGTGATCGTGGCCGACACGGTCTACGCGACCTTCGTCGAGGGCTTCCGCGGGATGCTGGCCGAGGTGCCGCGCAACGTGATCTGCCTGCACTCCTTCTCGAAGAACTTCGGCGCGACCGGCAACCGGGTCGGGTTCGCCGCGGTCGCGGCCGACACCGTGCTCGACGACATCCTCGCCGGCCGCACGGGCCCCGCGCGGGCGGCCGCGGACCGCCGGTACTCGTCGCTGACCCCGGACTCCGGGACCCTGCCCTTCCTCGCCCGCATGGTGGCCGACAGCCGCGAGGTGGCCCTGCACAACATCGCCGGGCTCGCGACGCCGGACCAGGTGCAGATGACCCTCTTCGCGCTGGCCCACGTGATGCCGGAGGGCGCCGCGCACGCGGCCTCGCTGCGGCTGGAGCTGCACGACCGGCTGGTCGCCCTGCTCGCCCCGCTCGGTGTCGAGGCGCCGGGTGGCCAGGACACGCTCTACTACGCGCTGATCGATCTCACGGCCGTGGCCCGCGTGCGGCACGGCGAGGCCGGGGTGCAGCGACTCCTGGCGGCCGACCCCGGGCGGGTGCCCGAGATGCTGGCGCACGAGCACGGCGTCGTCGTGCTGCCCGGGGGCGGGTACAGCGCACCGACCTGGGACGTCCGCGTCTGCCTGGCCGCGCTGCGCACCGGGGAGCTGACGCGCGTGGGCGAGGCGATCACCCTCGTCGTCGACGAGCTGGTGGGCTGACGCCCGCCCGGACCGACGGGGCCCCGGGCGGGCCCGGACCTGCTCAGACGGCCGCGCGGGACCGGTCGCGCTGGGCGTCCATGAGGCCGTCGAACACCGTCCGCCAGTCCTCGGCGAGCGGGTAGCCCTTGCGCTGCGCCTCCTCGAGGCTGAGCTCGACCGGCATGCCGAAGGTGTCGTGCAGCTCGAACAGGTGCGTGCCCGTGACGACCTCGCCCTGCCGGTTGAGCCGGCGCAGCATCGACAGCCCCTTGCGCAGGGTCCGGGCGAACTGCCGCTCCTCCTTCTGCAGCACGGCGACGATGCGCTCCTCCTGCTCGGCCACCTCCGGGTAGACGTCGGCGAACAGCTTGCCGACGATCGGGACCAGGTCCGCGGCCACGCCCGCGGTGAGCTCGAGGTCCAGGCCGAAGCGCAGCGCCCGGCGGACGAGCCGGCGCATGACGTAGCCCTGCTTGGTGTTCCCGGGCTTCACCCCGTCCGCGGCGAGGAAGGCCGCGCCGCGGACGTGGTCGGCCACCACCCGCATGGCGTGGACGACCTCCGGCGCACCGCCGTCGTAGGACTTCCCGGAGATCTCCTGGAGCTTCTCGACGATCGGCCACAGCAGGCTGACCCGGTAGACGTCCGGGCTGTCGATCGATGCCGCCGCGATCCGCTCCAGCCCCCCGCCGAAGTCGACGTTGTGCCGCGGTAGCTCGGCGACGCCGGTCTCCGTCCTGCGGAAGGTCATGAAGACCGAGTTGCCGATCTCCATGTACTGGCCGCCGTCGGAGTTCTGGTGCGGGTACCGGCCGTAGCGGGTGTCGTGCTCCACCTGCGGGAAGTAGTAGAAGACCTCGGAGTCGGGACCACCCGGGTCGCCGACGGGCATCTCGTCCGGCGCGCCGAACCGGCTCCACCAGTTCTTGTCGCCGTAGAACGCGATCCGCGCCCCCTGGTTGCCGTGCTCGTTGCCGTACTCCTCGGTGCCGAGGTCGATGCGCCGGCACTCGATGCCGCGCTCGGCGAAGAGCCGCTCCCAGATCTCGGCGCTCACCTCGTCGCGCGGGATCCCGTGCGCCGGATCGCCGAGGAAACAGGTCACGTAGAGCCGGTCCGGGTCGAGGCCCACGACGTCGACCAGGAAATGGAACACCCGCGGGATCTGCTCGGCCTTCTCGTAGTCGCCGAGGCTCCAGTTCCCGAGCATCTCGAAGAAGGTGGTGTGCCGGTTGTCGCCGACCTCGTCCATGTCCTGGGCGCGCAGGCAGGGCTGCACGTCGGCGAGCTTCGCGCCCTGCGGGTGATCGGCCCCGAGCAGGTAGGGCAGCAGCGGTTGCATCCCGGACCCGGTGAACAGGGTCGTGGGATCGTCGCGCAGGACGATCGGCGCGCGCGTCACGATGGCGTGGCCGTCCTGGGCGAGCATGTCGAGGAATGCCCGGCGGATGTCCTGTGCGTCCATTCCGCCGACCCTGCCAGGGAGTTCGGCCGCACCATAAGACCAGAACGGGGTACAGGCCGAAGAATTGTGCGAATCCGTCACGCGTCGTCGTGCAGGAATCGCGTGCGGTAACGGGTCGCGGCCACCAGGAGGAGGAGTTCCACCACGACCGCGATCACCACGAGCTCGGCGTCGAGATAGCCGAGGGCCACGTTCACGAAGGCCAGTGCGATCACCAGACCTGCCCGGCAGAGCGCGGTGCCGGCCCGGTCCCGGCCCACCAGCAGGGCGAGGGCGGCGAGCAGCAGGACGACGCCGACGACCGCCTCCCCCGCCGACGCGATCACGAGGGCCGGCGGCCGGGTGCCGGGCGCGACGGCCCGGTCGTCGAGCACGATCTGCACGTCGGGCGCGGCGCTGAGCAGCGCGATCAGCACGGCCAGCCCGACCAGGGAGAGCAGGCCGAGCACGGCCGAGCCGCCGGCCAGCAGGAGCCGGTGGACCCAACGTGGCAGGAGCACGCGCTCGGTGCGGGCGAGGGCGCTGCGTGCCCCGCCCAGCCGGTCCCGCGGGGTCTCGACGGGTGCGGCCTCGACCACCGGGTGCACGGCGCCGGCGAGCATGGCCAGGTCGGGGCGTGCTGGCTGGGTCCGCAGGGCGTCGAGGTCCCGGAGCAGCACGGTGCGGGTGGCGGGCCGCAGCGGCCCGTCGGCAAGGTCCTTCAGCCGGACGACCGCGGCGTACGCCAGCTCGCGCGGTCTCCCCTTCGGCACGTGCCGGGCGAGCACCACCACGCCGAGCACCGCCAGGAAGGTGCTGTAGATGATCGGCGCGGCGAGCGGGGTGAAGTAGTCGTTGCGGCGGGTGATGAACTTGCCGACCTCGTCGACGAACAGCCCCGAGCCCACGCCCACGCACACCGCCATGGCCGGCTGCACCCAGCGGTTGCTCCACAGCAGCGCCACGACACCCCCGGCCAGCAGCAGCACGCCGCCCCACAACGCGTGGGCGAGGTGGTACTCGCCGCCCCCGATCTGCGGGTAACCGGTCAGCGCCAGGTACAGCCGGGTCACCACCACCGTCACCCCGAACGCCACCGCCAGCAGCCGCACGGTCCGCACCGCGTCCTCCCGCACCACGGGGCCGCGGAGGCGGGTCGGGGTGGTGGGGGCGGCGTCGAGGGCGGCACGGTCGGGGGCGGCGTCGGCGCTGGCGCTGTCGAGGGCGCCTTCGGAGACGGCGGCGTGGGACGGTGTGCCGTCGGGCGGGGCCGGCTCGACGCGCTCCGGCCCGGGCTCCCGCGGCTCCGCCGTCGCCGTCATCGCACCCTCCCCCGGGCCCGCGGCCGTGTCCGCGAGACGGTAGCGATCGACGGGCGGTCGCGACAGCCCCGTGATCGCCGGGCGGAACCGCCAGCGGCGAGATCGTCGATCGTGGAGCAGGAGCGTCGAAGATCGCCCGTCTCCGTCCCGACCGATGATCATGGACGGCGTCCGGCACCGTCACGGCCCACTGATCACCATCCAGGACCGGAACCGGCCAGATCTGGCGGAGATCGGTCCGACACAGCGATCACGGTGGAGGGCCGCCTTCACAGCGCCGACGACCCTCCTCACGGACGAGGGAGCGCGGCGAAATGCGCCGAGCCACCCCGCTACGGTCGAGATCGTCGAGCGTGGACGCGGAGCGTCGGAGATCGACCGTCCCCGTCCGGGACGGATGATCATCAGGGCTCGGCGAGCCAGGCGAAGCCCAGGGCGGGGAGGTGGGCGCGGCCCTCCTGGACCCGGACCTGACCGTCGGAGGAGAGGACGGTGTCGAGGCCCCGGACCAGCCCGGCGTCGACCGAGGCGGGGTGCTCGGCGAAGTTCGCGAGGCCGAGGAAGGTGCCGCTGCGCGGGTGGCGGCGGCGCCAGGCGAGGACGCGCTGGTCGTCGAGCACGAGCACCTCGACGGGGGCGCCGGCGTGCAGGGCGAGCAGGTCCGCGCGGGTGGTGGCGAGGCGGCGCAGCCAGTCGAACACCCGACCCTCGACGGAGCTGGCGTCGTGCCGGCGGGCGAAGGCGGCCGCGTCGAGCCACGGGCGGTGCATCCAGCGGTTGTCCGCGGCGAGGGCGGGGTCGTCGAGGTAGGAGTGGTCGTTGCGGAGCGCGAGCTCGTCGCCCATGTACAGCAGGGGCACGCCGCCATAGGCGTAGGCGACCGCGTACGCCAGCACCAGCCGCCGGATGCCGGCCTCGAGCGCGCCGCCGTCGCCGACGTCGAGGGCCTGCTCGATCCCGCACAGCGAGGCCGCGCTGCCGGAGATGCGCGCGTCGCCGGTCTCGGGGTTCTCCTGGAACAGCGCACCGCGGGCGAAGGAGCCCGGGTACCGCCCGGAGTAGAAGTCGTTGAGGAAGTGCCGGTGCGCCGCGCCGGTCCAGCCGACGGCGGCCGCGTCGACGTCGCTGATGGCCCAGCCGATGTCGTCGTGGCACCGGACATAGGTGGCCCAGGAGGCGTCCGACGGGATCGGGTCCATGCGCCGCAGCGCCTGCACCGCGAGCCGCGCGTCCCGGGTCGCCAGGCACGACCACAGCAGCACCATGAGCTGGTTGTGGTAGGCCAGCTCGCACTCGGGCCGGTGCCGCGGGTGCCCGCCGAGGTAGGGCACGAGGTCCTCCGGCGCGACGATCGCCTCCGCCTTGAACACCGTCGCCGGGGCGGCGAGCTTCACCGCGGCGTGCAGGGCCTGCAGGAGGTCGTGCACCTCGGGCTGGTTCTGGCAGTTCGTGCCCAGCCGCTTGCCCATGAACGGCACGGCGTCCATCCGGAAGATCTCGACGCCCCGGTCCGCCAGCGCGAGCACCGTCCCCAGCAGCGCCGCGAAGACCTCGGGGTTCGCATGGTCGAGGTCCCACTGGTAGTCCCAGAAGGTCGTCCACACCCAGCCGCCCGCGCCGTCCCGGGCCTCGGGCACCCAGGTGAAGGAGCCGGGCGCCCGGTCGGGGAAGACGTCCGGGATCGTCGCCTCGTAGGCGTCGGGCAGCGTCCGGTCGGGGAAGGCGGTGTAGAAGCCCGCGTACCGCGGGTCGCCGGCGAGCCAGCCTCGCGCCCACGGGTGCTCGCGCGCGGTGTGGTTGAGCACCAGGTCCACGCACAGGCTCATGCCCCGCGCCCGCAGGGCCCCCGCCAGCTCCTCCAGGTCGCCGAGGGTACCGAGCCGGGGGTCGACGGCGCCGTAGTCGGCCACCGCGTAGCCGCCGTCGTTCTCCCCCTCGCGCGGGCGCAGCAGCGGCATGAGGTGCAGGTACGTCACGCCCAGCTCGGCGAGGTGGTCGAGGCGGGCGTGCAGGCCGCGCAGCGTGCCGGCGAACCGGTCGGTGTAGGCGACGTACCCGACCATCCGCGGGTCCTGGTACCAGCGCGGGTGCACCTCGCGGCGGCGGTCGAGCTCGCGCATCGGTGCGGGCCGGGCGGCCGCGGCGGCGAGGGCGGCACGGACCAGGCGGGCGGCGAGGGCGTCCGTGTCGTGCCGGTCGCCGTAGAGGGCGTCGAGCGGCAGGTGCAGGTCGGGGAACCACAGCTCCAGCCGGGCGAGGAACCCGACGGCCTCGGCCCGGCCCAGGGCCGCCTCCGCCTCGGGTCGCAGCTCGGGGAGCAGGGACCGCAGGCAGGCGGCGGCCGCGCGCCGCCGCTCGGCCTCGGGACGACGGCGGCGGGCGTCGGGATCCGGTGCCGCGCCGGCGTGGGACCCGGCCGGGGACGGCGCCGGGCCCTGGCGGTCGATCATCCGTCCATCCTGCCGCGCACCGGCCCGGTCCGCCGGATCGCGCGCCGCTCCCGGCCCCGTTCGTCAACGGTCCGGCGCGCCGCCGTCGGCCCGGCCGTCGACCGACCAACGCGGTCCCCGGATCGCGCCGCCCTCAGCTCCGCCCGTCGACGGTCCAGCGGCGTAGTTCGCGTCCGACCGCCCCGATGAGCCCGACGCACAGGACGCACGCGGCGCCACCCGTCGCGGCGGCGAGCTCGGGGCCGACGTAGCCGGCGACGAGCCCGGCCCGCGCGTTGCCGATCCCGGGCGCGCCCGCCCCGACGACGTACTCCGCGGCGCTGACCCGGCCGCGGTGCGAGTCCGGCGTCGCGAGCTGGACGACGGTGCCGCGGGAGATCACCGACACGGTGTCCGCCGCGCCCGCCACGGCCAGGCACACGAGGGCGGCCCACAGGCCGTCGACCAGCCCGAACACGCCCAGCGCCACCCCCCACACCGCGGCGGCACAGATCATGACGAGCCCCGGCCGCCGCGCGCGGGTGGCCGGCCCCGAGGTCAGCGCGGCGACGATGCCGCCCGCCGCGATCGCGGACAGGAACAGCCCCAGGGTGCGCGGGTCGTCGGCGAAGCGCTCGGCGTTGAGCGCCGGGAAGAGCGCGACGGGCATCGCGAGCACCGTCTGCGCGAGGTCGATCCCCAGCGCCGCGCGGAGGACCGGGGTGCGCAGCAGGACCTGCCAGCCCTCCACGGTGTCGCGCAGCCCTTCCACGAACCCGCGGCCGGTGCGCTCCCGGTCGGGCCGCATCGCGGGCAGCCGGGCGACGCCGTAGAGCGACAGGGCCGTGGCGGCGGCGTCGAGCGCGTAGGCCGCGCTGGTCCCCCACCCCGCGATGACCAGGCCCGCCAGGGCGGGACCGACGAGCATCGCGCCCTGGAACGAGATGTGGTTCAGCGCGAGCCCGGGGGCGACCTGGTCGCGCGGGAGCAGCCGCGGCACGAAGGTCCGCCGGGCCGAGGAGCCGAGCGCGCTGCACCCCGTCTGCGCCGCGACCAGGGCCAGGACCAGCAGCCACGACCGCAGGCCCACCGCGGCCTGGACCGCCAGCAGCACGGCGACGACGGCCGCCCCGGCGCTGGTGAACAGCACCAGCCGGCGCCGGTCCAGGGCGTCGGCAAGGGTGCCGCCGAGCGTGCCGAACACGGCGATCGGTACCCCCGTCGCGAGCCCGACGACGCCGACGAGCACCGGGCTCGCCGTCAGCTCCCAGACCTGGGCGAGCACGGCCACCACGGCGACCTGCCCGCTGAAGGCCGACGCCGTCGACCCGATCCAGAGCCGTCGGAAACCGGCGTGCCCGCGGAGGGGCCGGGTGTCGAGGACCCGGTCGAGCGCGATCACGGGCGTTCCGACTCGGGCAGGTGGGCCCGGATGCGGTCGAGGAAGGGCCGCTCGCGCAGGGCGGCGGCGACGTCGTCGATCACCCGGGTCATCGGGTAGGGCAGGGCGGCGTCGAGCTCGCCGAACGCGGCCTCGGTGGCCCGCCACTCCGCCTCGAGGAAGGGCACGAGCGCACGGCCCTTCGCGGTGAGCGCGACCTCGCGGGTGCGGGCGTCGGCGCCGGGCGCGGTCTCGACCAGCCCCTCCTTGCGCATCTCGGTGACGGTCTGGCTCATGGCCGAGTGCGTGACGTCGATCTGCGCGGCGAGCTCCTTGATCGGCATCGGGCCGAGGTGGTGCAGGCGGATCAGCGCCATGCTGAACCGGGTGCGCACGCCCCGGACCCCGCGCTCGGCGTAGAGCTCGGCGATCGCGGCGTCCATCGTGTCGAGCAGGTCCTTGAGCGGCCGCAACCAGCTCTCGAGAGTGGGGTCCGACGATGTCACAGCGCTAATATAACAGCACTGTGACGTCTCGTGGAGTGGGCGGCCGAGTGGCACCGCCCCACTCCCATCCGCCCCTCCGGCACCATAGGCCCATGACCGAGGGCGCCGCGTGAACCGCACCGCGGCGACCCTGCTGTCGCTCCTGCTCGTCGGCGTGCTCGTGGTGGGCGGCGTGATCTGGTGGTCGAGCACGCGTCCGGAACCGGGATGTGTGGTGACGGCAGCGGGCCGGTCGGTGTCGCTGACCGTCCGGCAGGCGGGGTACGCCGCGACGATCGGCGGCGTCGGGTACGCGGAGGGCCTGCCGGACCACGCCGTGACGGTGGCGATCGCGACCGCGCTGCAGGAGTCCAGGCTGGACAACCTCCCGGGCGGCGACCGCGACTCGGCCGGGCTGTTCCAGCAGCGGCCGAGCCAGGGCTGGGGCACGTACGCGCAGGTCACCGACCCCGTGTACGCAGCCCAGGCGTTCTACCGGGCACTGAAGAAGCTGCCGGACTGGCAGGACGTGTCCGTGACCGAGGCCGCCCAGCTCGTCCAGCGGTCGGCGGCGCCCGACGCCTACGCCCAGTGGGAGCCGCAGGCCCGGGCGATCGCCGTCGCGCTGACCGGGCAGGCGCCGGCGGCGCTGCGCTGCCAGGACCTGACGCCGCAGACCCCGCCCGACGACGTCGCCGCGGTGGCCGCGCAGGAGCTCGGCACCGCACGGCTCAGCGGACCGCAGCCGGCGCAGCGCGGCTGGGCGATCGCGAGCTGGCTCGTGGCGCACGCCGCCCGGTTCGGCCTCTCCGAGGTGACCTACGACGGCCGCACGTGGTCGGCCGAGGAGGGCACGTGGACCGCCGCGGGTCCGGCCGACGGCCGGCTGTCGATGGTCCGCGCCCAGCCCTGACCGGTCCCGCGGGTGGTCAGGGGCAGGCCGGGGCCGCGCGCCGGGCCGCGCGGGCGAGCGCCAGCCGCAGGACCAGCGCGGTGGCGGTGAGCGCCACGACGACCAGCGCGTACACCTCGGCGGTGATCCGCAAACCGAACGCGGTGCCGGCGAACCCGGCGGCCACGGCCGGGACGCTGAAGGCGACGTAGGAGATCACGAAGGCGACCGCGAACAGCGCCCCGCGCTCGTGCGGAGCGGCGATCCGGGCGAAGGTGCCGAAGGTCGCCAGCGCCGCCGCCCCGAAACCGATGCCCGCGACGACGGTCCCGAGCGCCGCGACGGCGATCAGCCCGGTCATCACACCGAGCAGGGTGACGAGGGTGCCCAGGCCGAGCAGCGCGGCGGCCGGGGCCAGCAGCCGGACGACCGGCCGGCTGCGCAGCAGGAACGCGGTGGCCGCTCCGGTGCCGCACAGCAGCGTGACGACGAACCCGCCCACGAGATGGTTGCGCAGCTCGAACAGCCCCGCCGTGACCGACGGCCCGAGCGAGAGGTAGAGCCCGCTGAGCGCCCAGCTCGCGATCATCACCGGCACCACCGGGACGACCTCGGCGCGCAGCCGGGCCGGGACGCCCACGTTGGGGCGCAACGAAGCCAGCGCGCCCGGGCGGCGGGCGGACGTCTCGGGCATGAGCGCGACGATCACCGCGGCCAGCCCCATACCCGCCAGCAGCAGCGCGTAGACGAACCGGGTCGGCGCGGGCCCGAACTCGACGAGCGCCCCGCAGCCCAGCGCGCCCAGCGCGAGCCCGGTCGTCGGGGCCACGGAGTTGACCACGCCCGCACGGCCGGGGGCGCCCGGGGACTCCAGGTCGACCAGCGCGGCGCCCAGCGTCGTCATCGCGACACCGGTGGCCACGCCCTGCAGGAACCGGGCCACCGACAGCACGACCACGTCCCCGGCCAGCACGAACAGCACCAGCGCGACGATCTCCAGCAGGATCGCGCCGAAGAGGACCGGGCGGCGGCCGACGTGGTCGGACAGCGCGCCCACCACCAGCAGCGAGGCCAGCAGGCCGACCACGTAGACGGCGAACACCACCGTGAGCACGGTCGGCGTGAAGCCCCACAGCTGCTGGTAGACGACGTAGAGCGGGGACGGCGCGCTCGACGCCGCCAGGAACAGCATGATCATCGCGGTCACCCCCGCGAAGTACGGCCCCCGCAACCGGATGCGCCCGGCCGTCGTCCCGGCCGGCTCTGTCGTGACCGTCATGCTCGCCTCGCAAGTTCGTGCAGCGATCTGTGCGTTAACACCGACGACGGTAGCACGAACGCACAGATCGTTGCGTTAGCTTGTCGCAGCGATCAGTGCAATAATCGCCGGCATGGCTGCATCAACCCCGGTCACGCGCTCTACGGGTGGGCCCACGGGATCCCGCCCCGGCGGCCGCTCGGCCCGGGTGCGCGCGGCCGTGCACCGGGCCGTCGAGGAACTGCTCGCCGAGGAGGTGGGCGACGGGCTGACGATCCCGGCCGTCGCCGCCCGCGCGGGCGTGCACGCGACCACCCTGTACCGCCGCTGGGGCTCGGTCGGCGAGCTGCTCGCCGACGTCGCGACCAGCCGGTTCTCCGGCGACGTCGTCGTGCCCGACACCGGGTCCTTGCGCGGGGACCTGCAGCGCTGGGCGGCGGACGTCGCCACCGACCTGGCCGACCCGGACGTCCTCGCGCTGATGCGCGCCACGCTGGGCGCCGGGGGCGAGCAGGGCGCCTGCGCCTGCCGGGGCGACCGCGAGGACCAGCTCGCGGCGATGATCGAGCGGGAGAAGGCGCGCGGCGGCACCGCCCCCACCGTGGAGCGCACGGCCGACGCGCTGCTCGGCCCGCTGTACTACCGGGCGATCTTCACCGGCGAGCCAGGCTCACCGGACTGGGCCCGCGGGCTCGTCGACCTGCTCCTGCCGGGCTGAGCTGAGCGGCGGCGCCGGGCCGGCGGTCACCGCGCCGCCCCCCGCCCGACGGGCGCGACGCGCTCGGCCAGCCGGGCCGAGTAGATCGAGTAGCCGTCGACCCACCGCGACACCGCCGTGGCGATCAGCGTGGCGACCATCATCGGCACCATCAGCCCGAAGCCGGTGTGGGTCAGCTCCAGCACGAGCGCGAGCCCGGCCAGCGGCGCCTGCATCCCGGCCCCGATCATGGCGGCCGCGCCGATCATCGCGAAGGCGCCGACGGGCGTGCCGGGCCACAGCAGCGACCACGCCCCGCCCAGGCAGGCCCCCAGCGCGGCGCCGGTGGCGAGGGTCGGCGTGAACAGCCCGCCGGACGCGCCGCTGCCCAGGCACAGCACCGTGACCAGCGGCTTGAGCACGAACAGCGCGGCGAACAGCCACAGCGGGCCGACCCCGGCGAAGGCGTCGGCGGCGATGTCCTGCCCGTTGCCGTAGAGCTGCGGGAAGACGAGCCCGAGCGCGGCGAGCACCGCGAACGCGGCCAGGGGCGCCACGAGCACGGCCCGGCCCCGCGGCACCCGGTGCGACGCCCACGCGATGAGCCGCACGAAGGCCACTGCGACCAGGCCCGTCACCACCCCGGCGGGCACCGCCCACACCAGGGCCGACGCGGAGAACGCGAAGTCCGGCAGGTCGGCGTAGACCGGGTGGGAGGGCAGGCCGATCCACGCGGTCAGCGTCGCGACCGCGGAGCAGGCCAGCGCGGGCAGCATGACGGGCAGCCGCACCGCCCCGATCAGCACCTCCGCGGTGAACAGCGCCCCGCCGAGCGGCACGTTGTACACGCAGGCCAGCCCCGCGCCCGCCCCACAGGCCACGAGCAGGCGGCGCTGCGGGGTCGACAGGCCGGCCCACCCCGCGAGCACGCTGCCGCACACCCCGCCCATCAGCTTCGGCGCCGCCTCCCGGCCCAGCGACGCCCCGAGGCCGACCACGGTCACGGAGAGCACGGAGGTCCCGCCGCTGCGCCGGAAGCCGAGCCGGCCGTCGCCGGTCCAGATGGCGTCGTCGACGTCCGAGCGGCCGGGGACGTACCGGCGCAGCAGGAACCAGCCGATCCCACCGATCACGCCGGCGACGAGCAGCGGGAGCACCCGCCCGAGCCAGGAGGCCCGCTCCACCGCGCCCTGGAAGTCCGCGTCGGCCCCGGGGCCGAACGCCAGCCGGGCGACCGCGCCGAGGAGCAGCATCAGCACGATCCCGAACAGGCCCGCCCCGACGCCGGTCAACACGACCATCAGCCAGAACCGGGTCGTGAGCGGGACGTCGCCGTCGCCGGTGACGTTGGGCTGGTCCATCGCCGCGCGGCCGGACGCGATCCGCCTGCGCAACAACGGCTGCGGCTGCCGGAGCCGCTCGCTGGGCCGCCCCTCGTCACCACGGCGGACCTGCGGGAACCCACGGCGGCATCCTGCCCGGACGGGCAGCCGCACCGCGAGACGGGGTGCTGGCCACACCCCGCGGAGGCCCGGTGGCGCGGTCGTGGCGCACCCCCGCCGGACGGGAGTCTTCGATCACCGACGCCGCTCCCCGCGGCCCGACAGACCGGGAGACCCCGATGACCCTCTCGACCCCGCCGACCTCCTCGCTCGACGAGCTCCGCCCCGGCGACCTCCTCGCGCTCACCGCCGCCGTCGCCGGCCCCGTCCTGCAGCCCGGCGACCCCGGGTTCGCCGAGGAGGCCGCGGGCTTCAACGTCGCCTATCCGCCGGCCGCCGCCGTGGTCGTGGGCGCGACGAGCACGGCCGACGTCGCCGCGGCCGTCCGGTACGCCGCCGCCACCGGCCGGAAGGTCGCGGTGCAGGCCACCGGGCACGGGCTCACCGGCGAGCTGTACGGCACGGTCCTGGTCACCACGAGGCGGATGGACGCGGTGCGGATCGACTCCCTGAACCGCCGCGCCGTCGTCGGGGCCGGGGTGCGCTGGCGGGCGGTGATCGACGCCGCCGCGCCGCACGGCCTCGCCCCGCTGAGCGGCTCGTCGTCGCAGGTCGGGGTGGTCGGCTACACGACCGGGGGCGGCCTCGGCCCGCTGGCCCGCCGCTACGGCTTCGCGGCCGACCACGTCCGGCGGTTCACCATCGTCACCGCCGACGGGGCGGTGCGCGAGGTCTCGGAGCACAGCCAGGGTCCGGACGCCGACCTCTTCTGGGCCGTCCGGGGCGGCAAGGGCAACTTCGGGATCGTCACCGAGATGGAGTTCGACCTCGTCCCGGTGGCCCGGTTCTTCGGCGGCGCGCTGTTCTTCGGCGCGGACGACGCGGCCGCCGTCCTGCACGCCTGGCGCGAGTGGGCGCCCGCCCTGCCCGAGGACGCCGGCACCTCCGTCGCGATGCTGCGCCTGCCGCCGGACCCGGCGCTGCCGGAGCCGCTGCGCGGCCGGTTCGCCGTCGCCGTCCGGTTCACGCACCTCGGATCGGCCGAGGAGGGCGCCGCGCTGCTCGCCCCGATGCGGGCCGTCGCCGCGCCGGTGCTCGACACGGTCGCGGACCTGCCGTACGCCGCGATCGACGCGGTGCACATGGACCCGGTCGACCCGATGCCGATGTGGGACCGCGGCACCGCGGTCGCCGAGCTGCCCGCCGAGGCCGTCGACGCGCTCCTCGCCGTCGCCGGGCCGCAGGTCGAGGCACCGCTGGCGATGGTGGAGCTGCGGCTGCTGGGCGGGGCGGTCGCCCGCCGGCCCGAGGTGCCCGGCGCGGTCGCCGGCCGCGACGCCGCCTTCTCCGTCTTCACCGTGGGCGTGCTCGCCGGGCCGCCCGTCGAGGTGGTCGTGGCGGCGACCGCGGCCGTGGTCGACAGCGTCGGGCCCTGGGCCTGCGGCGCGCTCGTCAACCTCCTCGGCCAGGCCGGTCCCGCCCGGGTCGGCGCCCTGTGGAGCGACGCCGACCGTGCCCGGCTGCTCGGGACCGCCCGCCGGTTCGACCCCGCCGGGACCTTCGCCACGAACGTCGTGATCGGCTGATCCACCCCGTCGTCCGCCGGCGCCGGGGCCCGTGCCCCGGCGCCGCGGGCGCCGTGTGCACACGAACTCCGTGGACGGCGGACGAGCTGCGGCGAGACGTGAATCGACCGCGGGGGAAGTGGGTACAGTGGCGCATGGCCACTCCGAGCGACGAACGCGCCGCCGGTCACCGGACCCACGGCGGCGACCCCGATTCCGCCTCCCCACCCGACCCGCGCCCCGCCTCCATCAAGGGCCGCCCGGTCCTCGGTTTCGGCGGCCCGAACTCCGGCTCCGGCTCCCACGACGGGCAGAGCGCGCTCAAGCTGCACCGCGGCATCTCGGTGCTCGCGTTCCTGCTCTGCGTGCTGGTCACGGTGGTGTTCCTGATGGACGGCGCGCTGGTCCCGGCGATCGTCTTCGCCGTGGTGGCCCTGGCCTGCGTCGGGATCTTCGCCTGGACCACCACCCAGCTCCGCGGCGCCCGGCACGGCTGAGCCCGCGGCCGGTACCCTGCAGCGTCACCCAGGGTCATGTGATCGGTACTCTCCGTCGACGGATCGTCGACGCCACGGGGAGTTTCAATGACCGTGTCAAGCCGCGTTGGCTGCGGGGGCCGGTGCCTCGGTGGTGAAGCGGCGGTTGTCACGGAGCAGCGCCCAGACGAGGTCG